>JANPIP010000001.1:0-129146 GCA_031424995.1 Chitinophagales bacterium
TTCTATCGGACTACATGCCATAGTGGCTGTTTGCTATCGGTTGTACTCTCACCCCTTTTTCACTTAAACGTAAAAATATTGGTAGCTAAAAACATAATCTCAAAGAACTATTACTAAAAAACAAACATAGGAGCTATCGGTGTATAGGATTTAAGGGCAGTTTGCGCCATAACCGTTTGTAGGATGCCATGCCACTTCCACGATCGCACCCGCTCCTGCTGGCGAAATGATACTTTTAAAATCAGGCAACGATTGTGCCTTTTTTTAACCAGCGTAAAATAGAGACATGGCTAACATCAAAAATATGGGCAGCAAAACGCAGGCTGACACTCGTAAGGTAGTTAGCATTTTAAGTGTTTTACTTATAACACAATTGTTTCAACTAAATTACAACACTACCAAAAGAAGCAATTAGGAATAATGATGAAGTTGAACTTTTTAATGTGTGATACTTGTTTAATTTCTGATTAAACTTACATAAAATCAAACTCATATATTCTTACAACAACGCACCCTGCAATAATAACAGTGCGACCGTAAAATAAATCACCAATCCTGTAACATCAACAAGTGTAGCTACAAAAGGCGCAGAAGAAACGGCAGGGTCAGCACCAAGGCGTTTTAAAACCATGGGTAGCATAGAGCCGCTTAATGTACCCCAAAGTACTACGCCCAACAGGCTTATGCCAACGGTGTATGCAATTAACAACCAGTGTGGCCCATACATAGCAGGCGAAATGGAATGCCATGCTGCAACCCTTATAAAACCAATTACGCCAAGTACGCCGCCAAGCATAAGGCCGCTTAACAATTCCCGGCGCAGCACACGCCACCAGTCGCTTATGCTAACATCGCCAACGGCCATGGCTTGTATAATTAAAGTGCTTGCCTGGCTGCCGCTGTTACCGCCGCTACTGATAATTAATGGAACAAAAAGGGCAAGAACCACTGCTTTTTCTATCTCACCCTGAAAATAGCCCATTGCTGTAGCAGTAAGCATTTCACCAATAAATAAAACTACCAGCCACCAAACCCTTTTGCGGAACAGTTTAGACAAAGCAATGTCCAGATAAGGTTCATCCAAAGCTTCGGTACCACCAATTTTTTGTATGTCTTCGCTAAACTCTTCGTTGGCCACCCAAAGCATATCATCAATGGTTACAATACCAAGAAGGATGTTGTTATCATCAGTTACTGGTAACGCCACACGGTTGTTCATTTTAAATACCTGGTTGGCATGTTCCTGGTCGTCATTTACATTTAAAGCAACCACGCGGTCGTCAATAATTTCGTTTACCAGTTTATTCGGCGCAGCCAGAATAACATCCCTGATACGCATATCATCCACCAGTTCGCCAGCCTCGTTTATTACATAAATAACATCAATGGTCTCACTGCCACGGGCATATTTTCTTATGGTAACAAACACTTCTTCAATGGTATTGTGTTCGTACACATACACATATTCAGGCGTCATTAAACGGCCAACACTGTCTTCAGGGTAGCCAAGGTGGGTAAGCGTAATTTTTCTTTCTTCAGGATCAAGTAGTTTTATCAGGTCACGGATAACATTTTTTGGCAGCTCTTCCAAAAAGTCAGTACGGTCATCTGCTGGTAATTCATTTAAAAGTTCAGCCGTTTTAAAAGAAGGAAGTTCTTTTACAATATCTTTCTGCTGGGCAATATCAAGAATCTTAAATACACTGGCAGCGCGGTGTATGGCCATATTGCTGATGATCTGCGCTTCGTACTCAGGGTACACATTTATCAGTTCAGCAACATCGCTTATATTCTGGTCGTTTAAAAAATCAGAGATCAGCAGCTTGTCTTCTGTCGCAATAACGCGCTCAAATTGTTCCTGAATGTCCTCAATATCTTCTTCTAAACTCATGGCCGCAATTTACTGCTGTTGGCACATTTTTGCAGCCCCAATTTTGTTATGTTTCCATCACCTATTTTTACCACATGATCTTACCTTGATTTAGTAATTGCCCCATCTGAAAAAGGGGGAAAAGGCGGCAAAGGTGTTTTTACTACAAGAGCTTTTAAAGTGGGTACCATTATTGAGGTTTCGCCTGTACTGGTAATGAGCCAGAAAGACAATCTTTTGCTGGCGCAAACCAAATTGTACAATTACATTTTTGAGTGGGGTAAAAGCCGTAAACAGGCAGCCCTTGGGCTTGATTATATAAGCATGTATAACCATAGCTACAGTGCCAATTGTGAGTATGAAATGGATTATGGAGAATGCCTTATGACCATTACAGTTGTAAAACCTGTTAAAAAGGGTGAAGAACTGTTTATTAATTACAATGCGGGTGCAGATAATAAAGCTTCTGTTTGGTTTGATGCAAAATAAGAGAAACAGGTTGTCTTGTTTATTTGCTCAATAAAGTTATGAACGTACAAGGGAGTGACACAACCGGTGCTCAATTAAGAATCAAAAAGCCTGTACCAAATAAAATTTTCTACCCCTGCTGTGGAGAATTTCAATCTTTCTTTTCCAGTTTTACAAACGATATTTGCCTGTTCACAATTACATGTATTTAAGCCTTGTGTTTTACCGGTTTACCGGCTGTAAAATTCGTGTAATCTGTGCCATTCGATAAAAAATCCGTGTACCGCCCATGCAATTTTCCCATCTCCACGTTCATACGCAATATTCACTGTTAGATGGTGCTGCCAATATTGGCGACCTGTATAAAAAAGCCGGCAAATACAATATGCCTGCACTTGCTATTACTGACCATGGTAATATGTTTGGTGCGTTTGAATTTGTGGCCCATGCCTGGAAAAACACAAAAGTTGTGGGCAAGGATGCCAATGGTAAAGACATTACTGAACCCGTTGTTAAACCCATTGTTGGCTGCGAGTTTTATGTAGTGGCAGACCGTCATGCAAAACAGTTTACCAAGGGTGAAAAAGACCAGCGTTTTCACCAGGTGTTGCTGGCAAAGAATAAGGTTGGTTACCAAAACCTGGTTAAGCTGACTTCGCTTGGGTTTATTGAAGGCATGTACAGCAAATACCCGCGTATT
Organism: Chitinophagales bacterium; assembly: GCA_031424995.1. Classification (GTDB taxonomy): domain Bacteria; phylum Bacteroidota; class Bacteroidia; order Chitinophagales; family Chitinophagaceae; genus Parasediminibacterium. The sequence continues at coordinate 3,039 of JANPIP010000001.1, forward strand.
GATAAAGAATTGATTGAAAAATACCATGAAGGACTGATTGCAACAACTTGCTGCATTGGTGCCTATGTACCTCAAACAATATTAAAGAAAGACGAGGCCGCCGCTGAAGCTGAATTTAAATGGTGGCTTGACCTTTTTGGGGAGGATTATTATGTTGAGATTCAGCGACACAACATAAAAGAGCAGGAGATTATTAATACCACTTTGCTGAAGTTTGCGAAGAAACATAATGTGCATGTAATTGCTACCAACGATAGCCATTATACTGACCAGGAAGATTATAATGCGCATGATATTCTCTTATGCATTAATACTGGTGAAAAGCAGGCTACACCTGGCTTTGATGATATTGTAAATGATGACCTTGCGGTAAAGAACAAGCGTTTTAAATTCCCCAACGACCAGTTTTATTTTAAGTCGCCGGAGGAAATGACAAAGCTGTTCAACGACATTCCTGAAAGCATTGACAATACCAACCGCATAGTTGATAAGATTGAAGTATTGAACCTGAAGAAGGATATTCTTCTTCCAAACTTCCCCATCCCAAAAGAATTTAAGGTACATGCCGATGATACCCTGAACCAGTGGGAATACCTGCGCCATATTACGTATGAAGGTGCAAAAAACCGCTATACCGACATTAGCCCTTCTGCGCAGGAGCGCATAGATTTTGAGCTGAACACCATTAAAATCATGGGCTTTGCTGGCTACTTTTTAATCGTTGGTGACTTTATTGATGCAGGCCGTAAAATGGGCGTATTTGTTGGGCCTGGCCGTGGTTCTGCGGCAGGCTCAGTGGTGGCTTATTGCATCGGTATTACCAATATCGACCCCATAAAATATAATTTACTGTTTGAAAGGTTTTTGAATCCAGACCGTAAATCAATGCCGGATATTGATACCGATTTTGATGATGATGGAAGGCAGCGTGTGATTGACTACGTAGTGCAGAAATATGGTAAGGAGCAGGTAGCGCAGATTATTACCTATGGTACCATGGCTGCTAAAAGCAGTATTAAAGATGTGGCGCGTGTGATGGATTTGCCATTATCTGAAAGTAACTACCTGGCCAAGCTGGTACCTGATAAACCTGGTACTGACCTTGGCCGTGTGCTGAAAGCTCCAATGACGAAAAAGGATGGGGAAAAAAGCTTAGAAGAGAAAGAAGGTTTGCAGGGCGATGATATTGAAAACATTAAGAAACTGCGTGAAATTTATAAAGGTACAGACCTGCAGGCAAGGGTATTGAAGGAAGCTGAAAGGCTGGAAGGCAGTGTACGGAATACTGGCATCCATGCCGCAGGTATCATCATTGCACCGCAAGATTTGACTGACCTGATACCCGTTGCCATTGCAAAAGATTCGCCTTTATGGGTAACACAAATTGCAGGGAATGTAATTGAAGAAGCGGGTGTAATTAAGATGGACTTTTTGGGTTTGAAAACATTGTCCATACTTAAAACTGCACTGGAATTGATCAGGCAAAACCATGGGGAAGAGATCATTATTGATGATGTGCCGCTGGATGATGAAATGACCTATAACCTTTACCAGCGTGGAGAAACCAATGCAACTTTCCAGTTTGAGAGTGTAGGTATGCAGAAGTATTTACGCGAATTGAAGCCTGATAAATTTGGTGACCTTATCGCCATGAACGCCCTATACAGGCCAGGCCCTATAGCTTACATCCCAGACTTTATTGAACGTAAACATGGCCGCCAGGAAATTACATATGATGTGCCTGATATGGAAGAGCATCTGCAGGAAACCTATGGCATCACCGTTTACCAGGAACAGGTGATGCTGCTGTCGCAAAAGCTGGCAGGTTTCTCAAAAGGGGATGCTGACGTATTGCGTAAAGCGATGGGTAAAAAGCAGATTGCGGTACTGAATAAAATGAAGGCGCAGTTTGTAGAAGGTGCCACTAAAAAAGGCCATCCTGCCGATAAATTGGAGAAAATATGGACGGATTGGGAAGCATTTGCGCAGTACGCGTTTAATAAATCGCACAGTACCTGTTATGCTTTTGTGGCTTATCAAACGGCCTATTTAAAAGCGCATTACCCAAGTGAATATATGGCCGCTGTGTTGAATCATGCAGGCAGTATTGAGAAGATTACCTTCTTTATGGAAGAGTGTAAACGCATGGGTTTAAAAGTGCTGGGTCCTGATGTTAATGAATCGCTGAAAGGCTTTGCCGTAAATAACCGTGGCGAAATACGTTTTGGCCTGGGTGGATTAAAAGGGGCAGGTGATGCTGCTGTAGACAACCTTATTGAAGAGCGTAGAAAAAATGGGTTGTACACTGATGTATTTGATTTTATAAAACGCGTGGTTCCGCGTGGTGTAAATAAAAAATCGCTGGAAAGTATTGTGTACAGCGGTGGGTTTGATTGTTTTCCGCAATTTCACCGTGCGCAGTATTTTCATATTCCTGATGGTGAAAGAAGCACGGGGCTTGAAAAGATAGTAGGGTATGGGCAGGTGCAGCAAACGCTGACTACAGGTAGTACCAATACTTTGTTTGGTGATATGCCTGCCGAAATGAATGTACCACCACCCAAAATAGCACCCTGCGAAGTTTGGAGCTTAACGGAAAAACTGAACTATGAGAAAGAGGTAACGGGCATGTTTATGAGCGGGCATCCTTTAGACCACTTTAAGTTTGAAATGAAATATTATGGTATTGTTGCTTTGGCCGATTTTATAGAGGTGAAAGACAGTGCCACGCTTACACAATCCAATGCAGGCCGTAACTTCAGGTTGGCAGGTTTGGTAATTGATGCGCAACATCGTACCACCAAAACAGGCCGCAACTTCGGCATACTTACCATTGAAGATTTAAGCGGCAAAACAGAAATTGCTTTGTGGAGCGATGACTACATGCGCTTTAAAGATTACCTTGATAAAGGCAAAAGTGTACTGGTAAATGGTCACTTTAAATCATCATGGAAAGAAGGTTCTTATGAGTTTAAAGTTACCAGTATCAGCTTGCTGGAAACTGCTAAGCAAAACCTTACCAAGAGCATTGATATTAATGCACATCCTGGTGCCATATCACCAGAGTTTGTGGAGTTTGTAAGTAAGAATGTACTCAATAATCCAGGTAAGTCATCCTTACGCTTTAATTTAATTGAACCCAGGGAAAATCTTAAAATCAGCATGAATACAGGTGATAAAGGCTTTTCTATGAACGAGGAAATGGCTGATTTTTTATTGAACAATCTGGATATTGAAGTGAATGTAGGATTGGTAGCTTAAGGATTACATCTTAAATTTGATAAAAGCATTTGTATGACGTCAGCATTAAAAGAGGAATTACTCAATAAAATGAACTCAACTGTTGACGAAAACCAGTTGAGTTTATTAAACAGTGAATATAATTTCTTCACTCATGAAAAAGATGTAACAGATAGCTTATCGCCAAACGATTTTAATGAATTGTCTCTCTTGATGGAAGAGCCATTTGGTCATGATGCTGTAACTATGGAAGACTACAAAAAAGCTACTGAAAGATGGCGTATAAAATAATCTTCAAAAAACGATTTATCAATAAGCTAAACAAGACATTGCTATACATTGAAAGAGAATGGGGGAAAGTGGTTGCCGAAAAATTGTTAAACCACCTTGATCAAAGACTTGATACTCTCGCCCAGCAACCTTTTATTGGTGTTTCTTCAGAAAAAATTAGAGGCAGCAGGTCGTTTCTGCTAACGAAACACAAAAGAATATATTATCGGGTTAAAGAGTGAGAGGATTGAAATTCTCAATATCTACGACACAAGAATCAATCCTAAAAGGAACCATTATTGAGGCTTGTATTCATTTGTCATCTTCCCATTTATCCCAAACTTTTATTAAAACTGCTTTTCTGATTAATTTCCCTTTTTGATTTTTTGCATATTTGCATATACAATTTTAGAACATGAGATATTTATGTACGATTGCCCTCTCACTAACGGCAATGATTGCGCAGGCCCAGCAGCCTTTTACAGGTAATAAAGACACACTTAAAGGCTGGTATTTAAGAGACAGAACTACGGAAGGTTTTGCAGGTATCAGCTTAAACAAAGCTTACCAGTTATTAAAAAATAAAAAAAGTACACCCATTGTTGTAGCAGTAATTGACTCAGGGGTCGATACTACTCACGAGGATCTTAAAAATGTACTGTGGCATAATCCCAAAGAAATTCCAAATAATGGTGTGGATGATGACGGCAATGGGTATGTGGATGACTATTATGGCTGGAACTTTTTGGGTGGTAAAGACGGGCGTAATGTAGAAAAAGCATCTTCAGAAAAAGCCCGTGTGTACCATGCTTACAAGGTTTTGTATGAAGGTAAAAAGATAGATGAAAGTAAACTGTCTGCCGACGAAAAATACCGCTACCAGATGTGGTCAAAAGCTGCTGCTGAAATTGAGCCAAATGCTGAAAACGGCGGTCAGCTAATGATGATGCAAAGAATACGTACCAGCCTTGTTTCAATGGATTCCATCATTATAAAAGAAAGCAATAAAAAAGAATATACCGCAGAGGAACTGGAAAAAACAAGCATGGCAAGTTCTGATGGTAAAATGGCAAAATCTAAGTTTCTTAACCTGATGAAATTATTGGGTTTGGGAAGCGAAGCAAAAAACACAATGGTGCTTAGCATGATTGGTGAAGAGGTTGACAAAATGAAGGATGATGCAGAAGCTAAAGAAAAAGCACCTGAAGATGTACGCGCTGATATAATAAAAGACAATCCAAAAGATATTAATGATAAATATTACGGCAACAAAGATGTAATGGGTGCCAGCAGTTTGCATGGTACGCACGTTGCAGGCATTATTGGTGCAAGCCGTAATAATGGTGTTGGTATGGATGGTATTGCAGACAATGTAAAAGTGATGATAATACGTGCAGTGCCCAACGGTGATGAGTATGATAAAGATATTGCACTGGCAATACGCTATGCAGTTGACAATGGTGCCAAAGTAATTAACATGAGCTTTGGTAAAAGCTTTTCGCCCGATAAAAAATGGGTGGATGATGCTTATAAATATGCAGCCAGTAAAGATGTTTTGTTAATTCATGCCGCAGGTAATGATGCAAAAAATATTGACAGCTCAGACAACTACCCAAGTACTGTTATGCTGGATGGTTCGCTGGCTAAAAATGTAATAACTGTTGGCGCAGGAAGCGACCCTTTTATTGCAGGAAGCTACACTGCAACCTTTAGCAATTATGGTAAAGCTGGCGTAGATGTTTTCGCACCAGGCAATCAAATTTACAGCACTTTACCAGGCGGCAATACTTATGGCTTTTTAGATGGTACCAGTATGGCAAGCCCTGTAGTAGCAGGCCTTGCAGGCTTAATACGTTCTTATTATCCCAAGCTTACTGCTGAGCAGATAAGGCAGGTAATAAATGGTTCTGCAAGCTCTTTAGGCAGTACAAAAACTTTAAAACCAGGCACACAGGAAGCGGTGTCTTTAAGCAGCTTATCGCAAACAGGTGGTTTGTTAAATGCTTTTGGTGCAGTACAGGCTGCAGATAAATTAACCAATGCACCTTCAAAAAAAGAAACTGAAGTGCTTCCAAAATCAACTTTTAAAAACAAAAAAATAAACTAACATGCCAAGGCCGCAGGTGGGTGACTTTAGTACATTCTATCAAAACTATATTAACAACGCAACAGGCGAAACCATTGCAGATGTGGTTGCCAGTCATGCACAGGTATTGTTTGATTTTGTACAGGCTTTGCCAGAAGAAAAAGCAAATTATGCTTACGCAGAAGGTAAATGGACAGTGAAGCAATTGTTACAACACATGATAGATACTGAGCGTGTATTCACTTACAGGCTTACATCCCTGTCAAGAAAAGAGCAGGTAAGCCTGCCTGGTTTTGATGAAAATTGGTATGCTGATAATGCTACTGCAGCGCATAGGGATGTAAAGGATTTAAAACAAGAATTCCTGCTTTTGCGCCAATCAACTGATTTGTTTGTATTGTCTTTAGCTGTTGATCAATTGCAGTACAAAGGCGTGGCAAGCAGCCACCCTATTACTGCTAATGCTTTGGCCTTTATTATTTATGGTCATAATCTTCACCATAAAAAAATACTGGAAGAAAGATACCTATAACATTACTGATTATATAAACTAAAAGCCACCTGATTCACTAACAGGTGGCTTTTTACTTTGGTTTGTCATAAGAAAATATGATACCTAATATTCAAATTCTTTTACTTCAGTTTTATCGTCTGTTAAAGTAACAACAAATATTTTATTATATACATTATCATTTAGCGATGGGTATTTTTTCTCTTTTATAAGCAGGTTAACCAATGCGGGTGTAGTGTTTGAATGGCCTGCAACTACAATTGTTTTTCCTTTTTGTGCCACCAGCTTTTCTGCAAAAGCATCCATTTTATTGGCATCATACACTTCAATATCTTTTTGTAGTTGTAATGCAAGTGGTGTAACGGTTTGCTTGGTACGCAAAAAATCGGTAGCGTAAATCATATCCGTATTATACGATTTTAAAGCATCAACCAAGCGCACTGCACGGGCTTCGCCTTCTTTTGACAGTGGCGGGTTACTCGTCATCATTGCTTTTACCTGGAGACTTGTGTCTTTTTCCGCATGGCGGATTAAAATAACGGTTACTGTTTTTTTTGCAGTTGAACAGGAAAGAACCAATAAAGAAAGAAATACAATTAATAAAGAAAATCTCATAAGTGCTGCTTGTTTAAGTTTTGAAAGTACAACAATTTATTGTTCAAACACCCTCACTACTTTCATAAACCTGCCATGGTAATGAGGTTTAAGATTACTCTCTGTAACTGCGTTTGCTTTGCCAGAAGTAGCATGTATAAATACAATACTGTCTTGAGTATTTGTAATAATGCCCATATGCCCTACAGTTTTTATGGTGCTGTCAGTGCCTGTAAACAATATAAGGTCACCTGGTTTACATTCATGTAGTGGCACCGTTCGCCCTTTATGGGTAAAATCTACTGAGCTGCGCGGCACGCTGATATTAAAATGGTTAAACACATAAGTGATAAAGCCAGAGCAATCAAAGCCCGTGGCGGGGTCGGCAGAAGCATATTTATAGGGTATACCCCTAAGCGTACGGGCAAAAGCAATGACTGCTGCGGCATTGGTATTACCTGTATTAATATTATCCCCCTCATTAGCGGCGGTTGAATATTTTTCAACAGCGTACTTGTTTAAAGTATCAGCAGGCGGTACCTCTTGTACATGTTCAACGGTATCACCAGAGCAGGAATAGGCAGCCAAAAGCAAGCAGTAGAGAAGTAAAGTTTTATTCATACACAATACACTTAAAATATAATGCCCTGCCTTGTACAGCTACCTGTGTACACAAAGAATTGGAACACACATGGCTAAGGTTAAATGGACAAAACCAGTTGCCAACCTTTTTAAGGTTGGCAACTGTTGCTATATGCACTGTCATTCTGAGGCACGAAGAATCTACCTTATACCTTAGCAGATCCTCCTTCGTCAGGATGACAGTTAAGCCGGAGGCTCATCCTTCTTCACCGCTTTCTTTTTTCTTGCGGCAAGCAACAGGTTATACTTATCAATTACAGCATTACAAAATCACAAAATTCATTTTTACACAGCTTCTTATCTTTGGCGAAATAATTTTTCTATGCCATCATTTGATATTGCCAGCAAAGTCGATCTTCAAACCCTTGACAACGCCATTAATACGGTAAAAAAAGAAATTGAGAACCGTTTTGATTTTAAGAACAGCCATGTTTCTATTGAACTGAATAAGAAAGATTATATCGTAAACCTTGAGGCAGAAAGTGATATGAAGCTAAAGCAGGTGATTGATGTAATTATTAGCCGTAGCATGAAACAGGGTATTGATGCTACAGCATTTGACTTTGAAAAAGATGCTTATCCAAGTGGTAAAGTAGTTAAGAAAGAAGTAAGTGTACGCAATGGTTTAAAGCAGGACGATGCAAAGAAGATAGTAAAGCTGATTAAAGACAGCGGCCTTAAAGTGCAGGCTGCGATTATGGATAATACAGTACGGGTTACGGCTAAAAAAATTGATGACCTGCAGGATGTAATTGCTCAATGCCGTGCCGCCAACCTTGGCTTTCCGTTACAGTTTGATAATATGAAGAGCTAAAACTTTGAGAACTTGTTTTAACCTTCGTTACCAGCACGAAGGTTAAAACTTAACGGTTGGGCATTTAATACCACGGCCTATAGAATTGCTTAGCAAGCCGCTTTTTATAATTGATATTTCATAGGCACCCTGCCTGCTGTTATAACTGCCTAAATCTGAAATGGTAGCATCGTAGTTAACAGTAATTTTTAAATCATTTACTTGGAAACCAACCATTGGTATAAACGCATCTTTATTGCGGTAATACAATCCAAGAATTAATTGTTTGGCACCCCCTTCGCCACTAAGGTTACGGTTAGCGTTCATGCCAATAACGGTTTCATAACTTGTAGCAGACTTACTTACATAAAGGTTGGGATTCAGTATCCACTCATTACCAATTTTAAAATTACCATTTACAAAACCAGTGTAGCGAACAGGTATTTGCTGATCAGCCACACTGCTTGCCGCATAAAAACTTTCTCTTGGGCGGTTAAGGTGTGCAGCACTAACGCCCAGGTTAAAATAAGCCCTGTCTGATGCAAACCAGGCATAATTTAAACCCACCTGCATATCAAAATAAGTAACGTTGTTGTAAGCAAAAGTCTCGCCTGAAGGTGTATTGATGTCGAAGAATTTGCCATTCCATTGATTGTCGAAAGTTAGCTTTCCAATGTCTACACGTTTATTAACAGCCCCAATATTCGCCCCAAAACTTAACAGGCTTTCATAACCCAGCATCTGGTGATAAGCAACGGAAACATAGCCTTGCGTACTGGTTAAATTGCCACTGCCTGCCTGGTCTTTATAAAGCGCACCACCAAGGCCAACCCACCCACTTTCAAAACGATTGGTAAACAACTGCACATCGCCCCAAAAGCTCATGGTTTTATAAGGGTTATTAATTACGTTGGCCCATTGGTTGCGGTAATTGCCACCAACACGAAAATCGTAATCGGGATTAAAGCCTGTATTGGCAGGATTTACCAGCAAAGGGGCATTAAAATATTGTGAGAAATGCAAATCCTGGGCGTGCAGAAAGTTAGCTGCCGCAAGCAGGATGGTGAGTAGAATATGGCGCAATTTTATTTTCATCGTAGTAGTGTTATGTCTCCTTTTTTCACATATTTTGTGCCGTCACTAAATTCTACATTTAATGTGTAGGTGTACACATCCTGTGCCTGCAGTACACCTTTATACCTTCCGTCCCAACCCGCATTTTTATCGGCAGTTTCAAAAACAATGCCCCCCCATCGGTTATATATTTTCCATTGCATTTTAGTAATGCCAAAACTGCGAACGAACACTTTATCATTAACGCCATCGTTATTGGGCGATATGGCATTGGCAATATCAATAAGGGGTTCTGTAATGGCATTTATGTTTTCAAAAACGGTATCTGAGCAACCTTTATCGTTATAGGCAATTAATGTTGCTGTGTAAGTTTCAGATGCATTGTATAAATGCTGTACAGGTTGCATAATATTGGTGTAAGCAAGCGAATCCCCATCACCAAAAAACCATTTATACCTGGTACCACCTGTTGAATTATTGGTAAAATCTATTGCAGTATTTGCCAAAGGTGGCTGTGGCGAATAAGTAAATAAGGCTGTCGGTTTTTCATTAACTGTTATTGTAAAAAAAGCACTATCTGCTTTATTACAGGTATTGGAATCCACAACATTTAATTTGATGGTGTAAGTGCCAATGTTCTGGTATAAATGTGGTGGCGGGTCAGCACCTTCAAATGTTGTTCCGTCACCAAAATCCCAAATAAAATCCTGCCCTGCCATGGTGGTATTATTAATAACTGCATAGTATGGTGCACAACCTGTTGGTGGTGTGGTAAACTGTGCTTTAATATTACTCGCTATACGAAGATTAAGCGTTAAAGAATCTGGGTAGTTGCAATAGTTTGTATCAGTTAAAACCAGCCTTGCTACATATGTGCCTGGTACATTGTATGTATGGCTGAAGATACCTGTACCCGTTCTTATTTGCCTGCCATCACCAAAAATTAAATTGAAACTTGTATCTGTAAATGGCCTGCCCGCAGGTGCTATAGAAGAATTGGTAAAATCATATTTTAAAACTTCGCATGGTGGCGAAATTTTCCTTGATGCAAATCCCAGTTTCGCTTCATCATTTTTTACAACTATCGTTATATATGAAGTATCAGTAACGTTGCAGGTAGAGGAATCAACAGAAATTAACATTGCAGTATAGCGGCCTACTTCAGTATAGGTATGGTTAATAGTAGGCAATAAGGTTGTTCGCTGCGGAGAACCGTCGCCAAAATTCCATATATATGATTTACCCTGTGCAAGGGAATCCAAAAAAATAACATCTAAAGGTACACAACCACTCTTTCTTCCTGGCGTGCCTTTAATAGATGATTCAAGTTCTGCACCAACACCTGCCAAGTTAAAAGCTATTTTAAAACAGGCGAGGTTACAACCACCAAATCCACTATTTAAAGCTCTATTTGCTCTGGAATAAGCACTTGCAGAAGTTGGAAATGCCCCCTGAGGCCCATTACAATTTGCACATACAGCCTGATATATGATGCCATTAGGATCGAAACGGCTGGTACCACCATCAACATGATCAGCAATTCTGCCACCATTTTGGCCATACCAACTGCCATATAGCTGATCTACAGCATCACGTTTCATTACAAAAAAATAGAAATCGCTGCCATCTGTTTGTGGGATCAACTGAACGTCTTTCGCAGGCAAATCTTTGGTACCTGAAGATGGAAAACTTGAACCAGTATTTACTAATCCACCCCATCCTGAAACATAAACATTCTCACACCTGTCAACAAGAAAAGCTGTTGGAGAAATATTTGGGCTGGGCGATTCAATAGTTTTGGTTCCAAAGGCCGCTGAATAAACCCATTCAGATAAATCAGGTTGAACTTTAGCTATAAACTGCCGCCCATTTGATTGCATTGGATTGGCTGAATTATAGGGCGAATTGGCAACATTCCATTTACCTGTTGTAGTACCCATAATATAAGGAAACCCTTTATTGTCTACCTGTATGCCGTAGATAATATCTATACCTGAGGTGCCGAAATAGCTTGTTTTAATTAATTGTCCGTTGTTGGTAAATAAAGCAACGAAGCCGTCTGCAAGATTACCCTGAAACGATGAATATTTAACTCCCGATTTGTCGCCAGGAAAATCAGTACTGGCGGTGGCCCCAGCTACATAGATATTATTGTTTAATGGATTTAACGCAACAACAAATGCAGCATCATCATCGCTGCCGCCTAGGTAAGTGCTGAATAAAATAGTACCTAAATCGGGCGAGGTTTTGATAACAACTCCATCCTGAAAATATCCTTTGGTGCTTGCCTGTGAAGATTGAGCAGCGTTTTTTACCGGAAAATCAAACGATTGCGTACTTGATGCTAAATAAATATTTCCCGCATCATCAACAATAACCTCACTTCTTGAATCATCACCATAATTCCTTCTCAAAGAAATGGCACCGTCATTTCCAGGATAATTGTTTTTGATATTAACACCATCATCTTTTGTACCACCAATACGCCTCGAGCCTATTAAAGCAGAGCCTGTTGCATTAAGCTTTGTAAGAATAATATCAACGCCACCACCAGTACCATAAGTTGACTGAACAGAAGGATAATTACCTGATGTTGTTTTACCGCCGATTATTAAATTATTATTAGCATCAACAATAAGGCTATGAGGATAATCGGCACCATCTCCGCCAATATAAGTACCATATAAGCGGGTAGAACCCCGTCTGTCAAATTTTATAATGCCTATATCAATACTTCCTTCACCGTTTGTGGCACCACCAGTAAAATTTGTTTGAAAGGCACCATTGCTAACGGGAAAGCCAGTGCCAAACACGATGCCGCCACCATACAGATTACCACCTTTATCGTAAGTGGCAGTAAAGCCCCAGTTACTTGCGCCGCTTCCGCTAAATGTAGAGAAGACAAGTTGAGGATCGATAATTAAAGTAGATTGTTTATTTAAAGTTTCATCAATTTTAAAACGGATGATATTGCCCTTTACATCATACCTGCAATGCAGTTCTTTGCGGCCAGCTTTTCCACTTTCATAAGTGTAAGGGATGGATTCTTTAATATCATCAACAGAAGTCTTTATTACTAACTGTTCCTGTTTTAATTTTACATCATCTGCACCATCAATATATAACGCTATGCGGCTTGCATCGCCCCCGGGATGCACAATAATATCATACTTTAAATGGTTGTTATTGGTGTAATAACGCACATCAATATTGGGGTAAACATCTTTATAGGTAACGGCATAAAAAATTTTACAATTGCCCGCCCATTTGCTTTTGTCGTTTCCAATAAAATAATTGTTGTAAGAGTCAAGAGGCTTATCAGGTATGGCTTGAGGATTTGGATTTGCATTAAGAAACTTTAGTTCATAAACATGCCCCTTTAGTAAAAGCTGGTCATTATTTTGTGGTACGGGAATTTTATTTGCTGCTGTTGATGTAATGGCTTTTTCATCCTGCGATGAGTGGTTTGGAGAAGATTTAGCATGACCACTATGTATTACATTACCTATTGCTGCATAGTCCTCATGATTAAAAAGCATCATCCTGTAACCACCATCTGGTTTTAAAACAAAAGCACCTGCGGCGAGTTCACCTTTGTAAAGAATGCCCTTGTCCCACTGGCCTTTGTTCTCAACAAATTCAAGGTAACCCTGTGCTGAAGCTATCACAGCAAAGAGTGTAAAAAAAATGAGGATTAATAATTTGAGACCTTTCAAAGGAAAGATAATTTAAAGTGAAATGATAACGGACTCTCTTTCAGCTTTATTGGTATTGGTTGTGAGAGGCAAGTAGTCAAAATTAAAATGCAAACAATAAAGCAAATTCACCAATCCTGTTTTTTAACGTTCCTTTCTGTTGCTATATCAGGAAATTTTGCTCCAACCTGTTTTCCCTTTCTGCTTTTGCAAAAACTCCTTTAGGCATAAGTGTTCGGGCAGGTTTAAATTTACATCTTTTTCCAGCAATTTTTCAGCTTCTTCTTTTGACTTTTCAAGTAACTCTTTATCATTAACAATAGACGCCAGTTTAAAGTTCAGTGCACCGCTTTGTCTCGTGCCTTCTATATCACCAGGTCCACGCAATTCCAGGTCTTTCTCTGCAATTTTAAAACCATCGTTGGTGGCGCACATGATAGAGATACGTTCTCTGCCTTCTTTGCTTACTTTACTACCCGTTAATAAAATGCAAAAACTTTTTTCGCTGCCGCGACCAACCCTGCCGCGTAACTGGTGCAGTTGAGATAAACCAAATTTTTCAGTGCTTTCAATTACCATTACTGACGCATTTGGAACGTTTACACCAACCTCAATAACGGTAGTACTTACCATGATATTGGTATCGCCACTAACAAAACGTTGCATATTGGCTTCTTTTAAAGCTGCTTCCTGCCTGCCATGTACCATGCTTATGCGGTATTTTGGTTCAGGAAAAAAACTTTTTACTTGTTCATATCCCTGCATCAGATCTTCATAACTCATCTTCTCACTTTCTTCAATCAGTGGATAGATAATATATGCCTGCCGTCCCTTTTCAACTTCAGTTCTTATAAATTCCATTACACTGGCACGTGCCTGCTCAAAACGGTGTACAGTAGTTATTGGTTGCCTGCCGGGTGGCAATTCATCCATAATGCTGTAATCAAGATCGCCATAGGCTGTCATTGCCAAAGTACGCGGTATGGGTGTTGCTGTCATTACCAATACATGTGGCGGCAATGCTGCTTTTTGCCACAGTTTAGCCCGCTGTGCTACACCAAAACGGTGCTGTTCATCAACCACTACAAAACCCAAGTTTTTAAATTTTACAGGGTCTTCAATTAACGCATGTGTGCCCACTATAAAATGTAAAGAGCCGTCAGCTAGCGCAGCTAAAACTTCTCGCCGCTGTTTTGCTTTGGTGCTGCCTGTGAGAATGCGGATTTTTACGTCCATTTCCTTAAGCAATTCGCTTAAGCCATTCATGTGCTGCTGCGCAAGGATTTCTGTTGGTGCCATCAGGCAGGCCTGGTAGCCATTATCTGCTGCCAGTAACATACTCAAGAGGGCAACAATCGTTTTGCCGCTGCCCACATCGCCCTGTAATAAACGGTTCATCTGGTGGCCACGTGCTGTATCGTTTCTAATTTCTTTCAGTACCCTTTTTTGTGCACCTGTTAATTGAAAAGGCAAATGGTTATTATAAAAGTCATTAAAATACGCACCTACTTTTTCAAACACAACGCCACGGCTGGTTTGGTGCCTTTGCAGTCGAACAAGATTTAAACGTACCTGTGCTATAAAAAACTCTTCAAATTTTAAACGGTGGATGGCTTTGTCATATTCCTGTTGAGATGCAGGAAAATGTGCTTTTACATAAGCATCAAACCTGTTCATTAATTGCAACTGTTGCAAAAGATAAGTTGGTATGTTTTCTTCAATGTCGCGTGGCTGAAGCTGCAATAAAAGCTGTTGTGTCAGCTTTGCAATTTGGCGGCCGTTCAGGCTTCTTGCTTTTAATTTTTCAGTTGATGGATACACAGGCTCTAAAACCGCTTTTGCACCTGTAACTGCTGGTATAAAAACTTCAATTTCAGGATGAACAATTTGTGGTTTGCTGTTAAAGAATCCTGCTTTACCAAACACAAGATAAGTGCCACCAACTATTAGATTTTTCTGAACCCAATTAATGCCTTGAAACCATGCCAGCTCAAGTACGCCAGTGCCATCCTGCAGTTGTGCTATAAGACGTTTAGAACGGTTTTCGCCGATGATTTCCATGAACATCAGTTTGCCTGCAACCTGCACAAAATCAGTATCAGGATGAATATCTGTGATGCGTGTAATTTTCGTTTTATCAATATGGCGAAAAGGAAAAAATTCTAGCAAGTCACCAAAAGTGTAAATGCTTAGTTCTTTCTTTAAAAGATCGCCACGAAGTGGGCCAACACCTTTCAGGTATTCAATGGGCGAGGATAATATATTGGGTACAACGCTGATAGTTACAAATATCTATTATGGTTACATATAACGTAATACACAACATAAAAAGTATGAGATATTTATAAAGGTGTAGCTGGTAACGATATGTTGTGGCAGAATTAAATGAATGAATGACACGTAGTTAAAATTTAAACTAAACATTTATGTCTCCTGAAAATTTAAAATAGGCCTTATAAGATTTTTAAAACTTAAAACTATCTTTTATCGTTTTGTTTGCAAGAGATATGTAGCCGCCAATACGCATGGTTCCGCCGCCACTTTCAACTGTGTAGGGAAAAATAATTTTTTTGGGTATTACTGAATCATCTGATATTTCTCTTAAAGGGGTACGTGTATTGTTCCATACATCAAGAAATATGGTACCTTCTGCAAACACCTGAAAAACATCAGTAAGCTTACAACTTACTGTTAATCCGCTGCCTGGAATAATGGTAACTGTTTTATTATTATGATTTGAAAACCATGCCTGTAATCCAGCAAAAATGCCACAATATATTCTGCCTTCTTTCCTGGGGTCTGTACCAAGAGGCAAAAGCACACGTAGCCCTGCAACGGCAGCATATTCACCAGGCTGTTTCTCTAACCTTTTATGCTGGCCATCATTACCGCCATCATTGCTTTTGCCTGCTACAAAAAGATTAAGATTTGCAACCAATGAAATAGGAAGACGATCAGGATAATAACTTATATGAACATCTGCGCTTACAGGGCGTAAGCTATTTGGTGCCAGGCTTACAAAATTGTTATGACTGATTCCAAAACCAAATTCTATTTTATTGCTAATACTGCTGTAAGCAGGAGTTAACTTAAAAGGTTTGCTGCCAAACTGGGCATTGATATTGAAAACGACTAACAAGATGCTAGCCGCCAATAAAATTGGGCGTTTCATAGGATTTAAGGTTTGCAGATGACACTGCTGCTGCAATGTACTACTATAAATTTAAAAACGTATAAAGGGTCTGAAAAATTGTTTACTGGGATAAAATACTGTATAACATGAAGTGATATACGTTGCTTTATACAAAAGTGATTGCACTTTTAATAATAAACCCCAAAAAAAGCACCTTTTATTTATAGAGAATGCTAAAAATAATTAATCCCCGCTTTGGGGGATTAAAATAATGCTCATAGATATTATAGCTTATAGTAAGTCATAAAAATTAGTTCAACTGCAAAGCAGGTAAACGATATTGCTGGCTATCATATACAAAAAGTTCTTCAATTTCATAAGTCCAGTATTTGTATAAGGGGCTTTTTGATAGGTGTCCATCTGCCTGGCTTTTACTTTCTACGTTCATGGTTATCCAAACAGTTTGGCTTTCCATGCTTACTGCATAACTGTCTATAATGCCCTTGTTCATTAAAAAATTAATGTAGGTGCGGTGAGGTGGAACGAGCGTCATAAAGTTATCGTCCATAGTAAATTTGATGATTGCCTGAAACTTGTTCATAGTGTTTCTTATTCGTTAAAAAATAACATGCAACTATTGTGCGCAGGTTTTTCACGTGGCAAACTGTCAATTGTAGTGTTAAGGTACAATTGTTATATTATTAAATGACACAAAAAATTACCAATGATAAAAACAGCCCTTTTAACCTGCTCTAACGTGTTTATGACTTTTGCCTGGTATGGATTTTTAAAACAAACAGGCTTGCCTTTGTGGAAAGCAATTTTATTTAGTTGGGGTATTGCTTTTTTTGAATATTGCTTAATGATACCTGCCAACAGGGCAGGTTTTGAAGATGGGTTGAATGGCTTTCAACTAAAAATAACACAGGAGGTAATAACGCTGATTGTGTTTACCATTTTTGCGGTACTTTATTTACGTGAGCCTTTCAGGTTAAATTACCTTGTAAGTTTTTTGTTTATTCTTGGTGCTGTTTATTTTGCTTTTAAGAAGTAATTATTTTACCAGCTTGTAGCACCATCTTTTCAGTTTGCCTTCAAAATCAAATGGGGTAGTGGCTTTGGTAATGTCTTTTATTTCAGTGGCATTAATGGCTTCTTTATCAAGAATGAATTTGGTAAAATTAGTACTGAAATAAACAACACCTCCATTGGTTGTTGCAGCAAGTACATCATTCAGCAGTTCCACATGGTCTCGCTGAATATCAAGAATGTCTTTCATTCTTTTACTGTTGCTGAAAGTAGGCGGGTCAATTACCACAAGGTCAAAACTATTGGGTTGCAAAGTTTTAAGGTATTGCTTTACATCAGCATGAATGAAATGGTATTGCTGTTCAAAATGGAATGAGTTAGCTTTAAAATTATCTTCAGCCCAGGTAAGATAAGTCTTTGACAAATCAACAGTAGTAACGCTTTTAGCTTTGCCAGATGCCGCATATACTGAAAACGAACCTGTATACGCAAACAGGTTAAGTACACGTTTTTCCTCGCATTCTTTTTGCACCATCTGCCTTGTTAAGCGGTGGTCTAAAAATAGCCCTGTGTCTAAATAGTCAGTAAGGTTTACCAGAAACTTTAGGTCGTTTTCTTCAACAGTAAAGAATTCTTTTTTATCATCCGTTTTCTCATACTGCTCCTGCCTATTGGCTTTGCGCCTGCGTTGCTTTATATAAATATTTTCATTGTCAACTTTCAGTAAATCAGCAATTACGGCCACGCAATCTTCCAGCCATTGTTCGTGCTCCTCATCCGTCATGCCATGCCTGCGCAGGTATTCAGCCAGATAAACTTTATCGCCATACAACTCAATACAGAAAGGGAATTCAGGCAAATCATGGTCATACACACGATAGCACGAAATACCCTGCCTTTGCGCCTGTTTGCTGCGATGTTTGTACACCTTTTGCAAGCGATTGGTAAACATGATAAGCTTCTCGTTCATGCAACTTCTTTTCAAGAAAACAGCCATCAAATTGATGGCTGTTTTTAAGTGTATTTTATGTGACCGGCTTTTGGATTTCTTTTCAACGCCTGTTGTGTCACTCACTTGTACGTTCAAAACTTTGTTGAGCTTTTTTTACATAAATCTAAAATCTCAACATCAGCAATCTATACATAGTGGTACCAGGTCCTGTTCACATTCCATTTCTCAAACTCATGTGCAACAGCAGTTAAAAAGCTTGCACCAACACTTCCATCAATTACCCTGTGGTCATAGCTTAAAGACAGGTACATCATGTGGCGTATGCCAATGGTGTCACCACTTGCAGATTCAATAACTACAGGCCTTTTCTTTATAGCGCCAACTGCTAAAATAGCAACCTGCGGTTGATTGATGATTGGTGTACCCATCAGGCTACCAAAAGTACCAACGTTGGTAAACGTGAAAGTGCCACCAGTGGTTTCATCAGGTTTTAGTTTGCTGTTCCTTGCTGCTGTGGCCAGATTATTTACTGCGGTACTCAAACCAACTATATTCAGTTTCTCAGCACCCTTAATTACAGGAACTATCAGGTTGCCACTTGGTAAAGCAGTAGCCATGCCAATATTAAAGTCTTTCTTCACCACAATCCTGTCACCATCTACTGATGAATTAATGATTGGGTAGCGTTGTAACACGTTTACTAAACACTCAATAAACATTGGTGTAAAAGTAATTTTGGTGCCTTCTCTCTTTTCAAAATCATCTTTTACACGGTTGCGCCAAAGTACCATATTGGTAACGTCAGCTTCAACAAAACTGGTTACGTGCGGGCTGGTATGTTTACTGTCGACCATATGCTTTGCAATTATTTTGCGCATACGATCCATTTCAATAATCTCAGTATTGCCGCTTGGAATTACTGACGAAGGATTAACATACTTACCTGTTGATGATTCTGCTAAGGTTGCCAAAGGAATCGTTTCTGCATAACTTGGTGAGGCTACAAACACGGGCTGCTGTATTGGTTGTATAAAAGTTTGAGGTATAGAGGTTGCAACTACCTGCGGCTGCTGGGGTTCTGACATAACAGGCGGTGCGAGTGTTTCTTTTGGTGCTTCGTATATGGGTGCTGGTGGTGCCATATACACTGGCTCAGGCTGTTGTACTGTTTTTTCTTCAATAACAGTTGGCGCAACAATTTCAGGTTCTGGCGCGGGTACTTGTTTTTGTTCCACCGCAGGCGCAACAGTTGCTGCGGGTTTGGCTGCCTCCTGCACAGGCACTGTAACAGCTTCTTCCACTACTGGTGCCGGTACAATATAAACAGGTTGTGGAACAGGGGTTGGTGCTGCTTCAGCAACTGGTGTACTAACCTTAGGGGCTTCCACTTTTTGTTCAACAGTTGGTGGCACAATTACAGGTTCTGTAATCGGTTCCGTTTTTTCAACTACAGGTGGTGCTGTTATTGGTGTAACAACTGGTTCTGGTTGTGGGGCGGGAGCTTGTTCCTCAACTTTTGGTTCTGGTATTACGGTTGCAGCAACTGGTGCTTCTTCTGGCACAATATCTTCAGCATGTTGTTCAGCCGGTAATTGCTCTTCAGCAACCGGTACTGGCGCTTCTTTTACTTCTTCAACCTGAGTTGCTGCAACAGGTTCCTGCGGCTCATGAGTTATTACCTCAGGCTCAGGCTCTGGTTCAGGAACTTGCATTGGTCCAGGTATATATACAGGTTCTTGTTCTTTTTGTTCTGCAATAGGTTCAGCTTTTGGATTTTCCTGTATTGCAACGGGCTCTGTTTGCGGTGCTTTAAATGCAACTGGTTCTGCTTTAGGCTCTTCAGCTACTACTGGTGGCGCCGGTGCAACATACTCCTCAACAGGCGGAACATAGACAGGCTGTGGCTCGGGTGTATATACTGGTTCGTTGTAAACCGGTGGTACATAAGCGGGTTGAGGTGCAGGAACATATACAGGCTCATTATAAACCGGTGGTACGTATGCAGGTTGAGGCGGTGGTGGTGGTGCGGGCTGCGGCACATACACAATTTGTGGTTGCGGTGCAGCAAATGCAGAAACCTTACCAGATTTTTTATCTGCTATATATTGTAATACATCTTTTTTTGAAACACGTCCATCAGCACCAGTACCAGGTATTCTTTCCAGTTCGCTCAGGCTTAGGCCTTCGCTGTTGGCAATATTTAATACCAATGGTGAAAAGAAACGGTTATTGCCTGGTTTTGAAACTGCACCCTGCGGTACAAAAGGCATTTGCTCAGCAGGTGTATGGTAAGTTGGATGCTGAACTGGTTGATAAGTTTGAGTAACAGGCTGCTGATAAGCAGGTACAACAGGCTGTGGTGGCGCAGGTTGGTAGGATTGCTGCGGCTGCGGTGCTTCTGCAACAGGTTGCTGGTATACAGGTGCGACTGGCTGTTGATAAACTGGTGCGGGTGCCTGTACAGGCGGAGAGGGCGGTGCCTGCTGAAAGCTTTGCTGTGGTTGGCTTGCAGGCTGCGCTGTAATATTATTCTCCGCTTCTGTTTGTATCCTTGCTATTATACTACCTACTGCTACTACATCGTTTACACTGTACAATAATTCGGTAACTGTGCCTTCTACAGAAGAGGGTACTTCACTGTCAACTTTGTCTGTTGCAATGTCAAGCAATGTCTCATCCTGCTTAATATGGTCGCCAACCTTTTTGTACCATTTCAAAATGGTGGCTTCCATGATACTTTCGCCCATTTTGGGCATAATTACTTCAGCTATTGCCATATAAACTTGCAGATTTTACGGGTTGTTAAATACCCTTACTAACGCCATCCTTTTAAAAAACCAAACCTGCTATCAACATTAAAAACATACCTTATACCGCAATCAATTTATCAAATAAAAATCAGTTGGCATAGCACATTTTTACAGCTAAACACAGGTAAAAACAATTGTACTTGTATCAAAAGTAAATTTTACATGATGAAAGTTATTCAATGGTTATCCACAATTAACATTCGTAATAAATTGAGTGCGTTTATGGCTGTTATTTCAATATTTCTCTGCCTGTCGTAACGAAGGTTAAATTGCTTTGCAATTACTTTCTCTTTGTCTGCAACCGCAATCCACACAAGGCCTACAGGCTTTTCAGGGGTAGCACCACCCGGCCCCATAATGCCGCTTACGCCAACAGAATAATCTGTATTCATCAACTGGCGTACATTGGCCGCCATCAGCGTTACCGTATCTTCACTAACAGCACCAACGGTTTGTAACACTTCATTTGCTACGCCAAGCAGTTCTGTCTTAATGCGATTGTCGTAACTAACCACACTGCCAGTAAAGTAAGTTGAAGAGCCCGGCATGGAAGTAATAAGATGCGCAATGTAACCTCCTGTGCAACTTTCTGCTGTTGCTAAAGTTTTACCATTAATTTTTAAAAGATTGCCAATTAGTGCCTGCATGGTAACATCTTTATCAGTAATTATATATTCTTTCACCTTTTCTTTAAGAAGGTTAAATTGTTGCTCAAGTGCAGTTATCAATACTTCTTTATCAAAGCCTGAACTTGTAAGCCGCAGGCGTACAAGGCCATAGTTTGGCAGGTATGCAAGTTTTATGTCTGAAGGAAGTGCTTCCTCAAATTCCTGTATCAGCTCAGCCAAAAAACTTTCGCCAATACCAAAAGTCTGCAACGTACGGTGCTCAATAAATGGTGTCTTGAATTGTTTCGCAATAAGCGGCAGCACATGGTTTGTCATAAGCCACTTCATTTCATGCGGTACGCCCGGCATTGAAATATATATTTTCCCCTCACGCTCAAACAGCATTCCAGGTGCGGTACCCACATCGTTCTTTAAAACAGTACAAACATCAGGTACCATTGCCTGTTTGGCGTTGCGGTCAATCATCGGTCTTTTTAATACATTCTCAAAAAGATGAGTTACATACGCAAGTGTGGCTTCATCTATAACCATCTTCCCGGCAAAATATTCACAGAGTAATGGCTTTGTAATATCATCTGCCGTAGGCCCAAGACCGCCTGTAATAAGTATAATGTTAGCGTGTTTACTTTCTTCCTCCAGCGCGTACCATATATCATCCCAAACATCGCCCACGGCTATGCGGTGCTTAACTGCTACACCGTTTTTATTCAGCTCCTGCGCCATCCATGCACTGTTGGTATCTACCACCTGGCCAATTAATAATTCATCACCTATTGTAATAATTGAAGCAAATAATTTTTCCATAACCCCAACATTGTATTTTAGTGCAAAGTAATGTGTAAGATGAAAACGTTTTGTATAGTTATTGGTTTGATGTTTTGCGGTTTTATTTCTTCGGCGCAGCCTGTAACAAAAAAGCTTGACAAAGCCCTGCTTCAACTGCTTGCAGACACTGCTTTGAAACATGCCTCTTTTAGTTTGTACGTGGTAAACAGCAAGACCAATGAAACGGTGATTGATTACCATAGCCAGCTTGGACTGGCACCTGCCAGTTGCCAGAAAATTATTACCAGTATTACGGCCTTTGAATTGCTTGGCAATGCATACACGTATAAAACAGAACTGGGTTATGATGGTGTTATTAATAACGGCATTTTAAAAGGCAACCTGCACCTTACAGGCAGTGGCGATCCAACGCTTGGAAGCTGGAGATACACTGCTACAAAAGATAGTTTAATAACTGCCAACTGGATGCAGGCTATTAAGAAAGCAGGTATAAAAACGATAGATGGCAATATCTTTTTTAATGGAAGTAAGTTTTCTGTGCAACCTTTGCCTGGTGGGTGGATTTGGGATGATATTGGGAACTATTATGGAGCTGGTACCTGGGGTCTGAACTGGCATGAAAACCAATACGACCTTGTATTGCAGCCCGGCGAAAATGAAGGCGATGAGGTTTACATTCTGCAGACAAAACCTGAACTACAAAAAGCTTTTTTACACCCCGTTTTAAAAACAGGCAAGAAGGGTAGTGGCGATAACGGTTATATTTATTTACCACCTAACAGTGCCAACGGGTTTGTTGATGGCACCGTGCCAGCGGGCGAAAAAACATTTACCATTTCAGGGGCCATGCCCAACCCTGTATGGCAGTTGCAGAAAGTGTTTGAAGATGGTTTGGCAAAAGAAAATATTGCGTATAAAAGCATGCTGGATGTGGCAATGATGGATGACAAAAGCAGTTTGCCCAAGCCTGCCACTATATTGCAGATACACACATCACCTATGCTGGACAGTATCAATTACTGGTTTCTTAAAAAAAGTATTAACCTGTATGGCGAGTCATTGTTAAAGACCATTGGCTATGAAAAGGGTGGGGAAGGTTCTACAGAAAAAGGGGTAAGTGTTATAAAGAAGTTTTGGCAGGAACATGGTATTGAAAGAGGCGCACTGCATATTATGGATGGCAGTGGCTTATCGCCGCAAAACCGCATTACCACTGATGCGCTGGTAAAGGCTTTGCAATATGCAAACGATAAAAGCTGGTTCACTTCTTTTTACAATGCCTTGCCATTGTACAATGGTATGAAATTAAAAAGTGGCACCGTTGGTGGAGCCAAAAGCTTTGCAGGTTACCACACAGCCAAAGATGGTACTGACTATACCATTGCAGTTATTATAAACAATTTTGAAGGTTCGGCAAGTGAGATTGTGAAGAAGATATTTGCTTTGCTTGATGTATTGAAATAGAGCATCCCAACAATTTATTACTCCATGGTAAAATAAGGTGCTAACACATCCTTCCATGCGGCTGGCATTATCGTTTTTTCTTTTGTTTTTGCATCTATAAAATACAACACTACTTTACCTGTTGTAAGTAGTTTATTATGTTGATTATATACTTCCTGGTTAAATTCAATCCTGTGGTCTGCGGGCAGTTCCCTTAGTATGGTTTTGATGGTCAGCAGGTCATCGTAATGTGCAGGGCGAATGTATTTATTATGCAGTTCTACAATTGGCATTATAATGCCCATGCCTTCCAGGTCTTTATACGTAAAACCCAGGCTGCGTATTGCTTCTGCACGGCCTACTTCAAAATACTGGGCATAATTGCCATGATAAACAACATTCATCTGGTCTGTTTCTGCGTAGCGTACCCTTACTTGTGTAGTGCTTTCAAACATAATATTATTTGTTATGGTAAAGTTATTGGTACCTGGCTTTTTATTAGCACAAATAACTATTTTTAGCAGGAAGTTTGCTCTTATAATCTCTGCAAAAGAGTAGCAGGTTTTGCCAAGTGCGTAATGTATTATTAACCAAAGGCTTTAGTTAGCAAAACTATTATAAAGTGGGTTATCGAAGATTTAATACTGATTTTAGTACATTGCCAGAGATCAATAACTAATAACGAAATAAATTTTACAGAAATGAAAAAGGTAACAGGAATAGGCGGCATTTTTTTTAAATGCAAAGATCCCAATGCTATTAACGAATGGTATAAAACACATCTTGGATTTGATACAAGCCAATATGGAACAAGCTTTGAATGGCTTGAAAGCGAAGACAGCACTAAAAAAGGACTTACCCAATGGAATCCTTTTACAGATAAAACAGAATATTTTGAGCCCTCAACAAAAGATTTTATGATTAACTATAGAGTTGAGAATTTACAAGCTTTGGTAGAAGAACTGAAAAAAGAGAACGTAACTATTATAGACCAGATTGAGACCTATGACTATGGAAGGTTTGTTCACATTTTAGATATTGAAGGGAATAAAATTCAATTATGGGAGCCTGCTGATTAAAGGTACAAATGCCAATAAACTACAAAGGTTAGTGCGCTAAACCTTTGCTGATAATACTTTCTATTCGCCTTTGTATTACTATAAGATGCAAACAAAGCCTATGGCAATGCAGCGCAATTACCATAGGCTTTGTAAGTAAACAACCATCTTTATCTATATAACAATCAGCTTTTTAAAACTCTACAATAAAACCTATTGTTGGTTGTACATTAGGCTCGTCGTTTTTTAATTGTATAGGTATCGCATTGCTGCCATTGGCTTTTAGTGCCAAACCATTAGTGGTTACAAAGGCTGTATTATCGTCATTTCTTTTAAATGTGTAAGAAGGTACGGCTGTACTTTTAGCAATGTACCAATTGGTTACATCCAAAAACAAATCAAGGGTTATTTTTCTAAAGTTCCATTTCTTATCAATTCTTACATCGCTACCATTAAAAGCGGTTAAACGTTGTGAGTTTAGCCTTGCGTAATCTAATATTCCCTGCCCTTGCGATAAATAGTTGGTACGTGATGCTGCCTCATCAAATGGTGTGAAAGGTGCACCGCCTTGGTAACGGAACTTTAGACCTAACTCCCAATTGCGTGGAAATTTGTAGCCCCATGTAAAACTTAACAAATGCTTATTATCCCAACTGCTAGAGACCAATACATCATCAGTACCACTGTATTTGCTTCTAAAAAAAGTATAAGAAACAATTCCAAAAAACCGGTCGGTCAATTTCTTTTGTGCGAATAATTCAAAGCCATACGCATTGCCTTTTCCATTGGTTATTACAGCTTCATTGCCCAAAACATTAAAATCGCTACCAAGATTTGCCAATGATATACCATTGCGTACAGACACTGGTACATTGCTATAATCTTTATAAAAAGCTTCTGCAGTAAAGCGTAGTCCATCGTTTGGTACGTACTCAACACCAGCCACATAATGGTCGCTTTTTTGGTATTTGCTGTTTTTATTTACTAAAGTATTGTTGTTATCTGCAAAGCCTAAAATGGTATAAGGGGCCAACTTGTAGTAGCTGCCAATAGATGCATTTGCGGTCCATTTATCAGCCAGCACATAGCTAAATGAAATTCTTGGTGACAGCGTTTGTAGTGGATTGTTGCCATCTGTTGTAAAGCTGTTCATATCTGTACGTAAGCCACCACTTACGCCCAAGCGGTTATCAAAAAAGCGCTTACTTAACTGTACAAATGCACCATATTTTAAAAAGTTATTTAATGGACTTTTAAAATTAATAGACACATTTGGCTGAATAATATTGCCATTATCGTCTCTAACTTCTTTTCTTAAAACGGTAAATGTTTCGTTTTTGTATTCTGCCAATTGAAGCATGGCACCGTAAGCAATTTTCCAGCCATTGCTATTTTTATTTACATCAATTCTTAATTTATTTTCAGCTTCGGTTGAGTTAACTAATAATGTTTGTTGTGATGGCAACTGCGTTTTATTGTCTTCAAATTGCTTGATATTGTTTCTAAAATAATTCCTACTCACTGCCACATTTAAAAAGCCATTATTTAGCAATCGTTTCAGCGTTACACCTACGGTATACGTTTTTTGATCGATAATGGGATTTGAGTTAATAATATACAGTTTTTCAGGAGTAGCTTTTTTAATTTCCGCAAAACTAAATTCATCCAATGCGCCAATACCAACAAAAGAAACGGTTGTTTTTTTATCTATTTGATGGGTGATTTTTGTTTGAAAGTCCCAGTAATTGGGACGAATTGGTAAATCAATAGCAGAAAAAAGTAGTTGTAAGTAAGACCGCCTTGCAGAGGCCAAAAACGTTGTTTTTTTATTGTTAGATAAAGGGCCTTCAAAAGTGCCAGCCAATTCTGTAGCACTTAATCTTACATTGCCCTGCACTTTATTTGGGTTGCCTGTACGTTGCCTAAACTGAAATACTGAACTTAACGCATTGTCATATCTAGCATCAAAAGCAGATGAACTCAATTTTACATCTTCTATAAACGACACATTTAAAATGCCCTGCGGCCCACCAGAACTACCTTGTGTTTGAAAGTGATTAATCACAGGCACTTCTATACCATCCAAGTAAAACACATTTTCACCAGGGCCGCCACCACGTATAATAATATCGTTTCTAAAACCACCACCACCTGCACCACCACCTACACCAGGCAGTGTTTGAATCACTTTGCTAATATCAAAATTACCACCTGGGTTAGCTTTTATTTCTTCGGTGGTTAATCGTTGCACACTTAATGGTGTTTCCAGAGTGGCAGCTCTTACGGTACGTTTATTGGCTTTTAATACCACTTCTGTTAGCGTATTTGCCACTGGTTCTAACTCTATGTTTACATTGTTTTCGTTACCTGCGTTAATGGCAATATTGTATAGCGTTTCGCTTTTGTAACCAATGCTGGTAACCAGAATATTATACGTTTTTAGGGTAATGCCTGTAATTCTAAATAAACCGTTTGAATCTGCAATCGCACCTTTTGTGGTGCCTTCTACCACTATATTGGTATTGGGTACGGGTTTTTGCGTTAGTTTATCTATTACTTTTCCTGAAATGCTGCCGTTGTTTTGCGCATTTAAAAAGGTTGGGATTAACAGAATCAGTGCGAAAGTTGCATTGCGTAATAGCATACTTATTGTGTTCATTAGTTGGTTTATTTTAATTGAAAGGTTTATACCGAAAGAGTTTTTTTGTGATTGTATCAAAGCCCCAATATCATTTTAATAGAAAGGACAATTCATTTAAATAAAATTCATTTGTATCTTGTGCTTTTTAGAGAATTTTTTCACTTTAGGTTATTCACTAAGGTAAAAAACCTTTGTCATCTCTTCACTCGCATTCCACAAATGTTTGGCAACTTCGTTATTATTTGCGTATTCATCAGCTTCAACATTGGTAGGATAACCTCTTATCTGTTGGAAGCCGTTTGGGCCAATAAACTCGCCGCCCTTTACATTTTCACTTAGCGCAGCGTATAAAATAGAAAGTGCGCCCTTTTGGGCAGGCTGCAAAAAAAGGCTACCAAGTGGTCTGATAAAAGCAGGAAAATACTTGTCAAGGTTGGTTTTGCAAAGTCCAGGATGGGCCGGCACAGAAAGGATGTTATAATTAGCCATAGATAACCTACGCTGTAGTTCAAATGCAAACATCAGGCAAGCCCGCTTGCTTTGTCCATAGGCTTTGCTCCGGCTGTACCCATTCTTAAAATGTAAATCATCAAATTGAATTTTAGCCCATTTGTAAGATATACTGGTTAATGTTACTACCCGTGATTTGGATGCGCCTGCAAGCATTGGTAACAATAATCCCGTGAGTGCAAAATGGCCAAGATAATTGGTTGCCAATTGGTTCTCAAAGCCATCTAGGGTTACTTTATATGGCGACATCATAATTCCCGCATTGTTAATGAGCAGGTCTAATTTACCAAACTGAGCTTGAAATTCGTGGGCAAATCTTTTTACATCTGAGAGGCTGCTTAAGTCCAGCATCATGGATTTTATTTTCGCACTAGGATACAGTTGCAGTATTTTACCTTTGGCTTCTTCTGCTTTTTCCATGTTCCTACATGCCATCACCACCTCCATATTCTTTTCAACCAGTGCAAGGGTGGTGTAATATCCTATGCCACTGTTTGCCCCAGTAACAATAGCTACTTTCCCTTTCTGCAATGGCACTTCTTCCATATTCCATTTATCCATAGGTTCTGTTCTATTTTTTAAGGTAAAAGCAAAAGTGGATGATCACCATTCAAATGATAGGTCAGTTTAGAAAACTTTATACAGTTTTATTTCTTGCGGCTTTGATGTTGCTTCAAACAATATAGATGAAGATTCGAACTTTGGCTCGCCAAACGGCTTGTAATTGTTTCCGAACCCTATTAGTTCTTTAGGAATTCCTAGAAAATTCATATCTGCTTCCCCATTATCATTTAAGTCTTGGTAAATTGTAATTGCATACTTGCCATATGGTACCTGAAATGAAGCTGTTTGTACATCTTGTTCACCTGATAATACCATCTTGCGAAAAGGAGTTTTTAACCAGCTTTGTTTGGTATTGTATATTTCTACAACAATTTTTCCTTTGTTCTTCTTTACGTTTGAGATTTTGATGGCCAACAACTCTTGCCCAAAAGATTGGAATGACATGAAAGGTATTAGCATTATCGTAAGTAAAAGCATTACGGTAAATTTTTTTGATGCAGCATCATTTTCTGTTTTTAAAATTCATGATTTGAACTGAGAGCCTATAAAACTTGTAGCTAGACAGGTTGTAGCTCTGTAGATAAATATCTTCGTTCTTAATATGCAAATTTACAGTTAGTCAATGCCTTTCTACTGTCAGGATTCTTGCGGATGTTCGGACAAACCTTGCATAAGTGAAGCCCTGTATTGTGAAGGTGTTAGTTGGGTTAATTGCTTAAACAATCTTCCAAAGTATGACGCCTCTGAAAAATTAAGTTCAAATGCTATCTGCGAAATATCTTTTGAAAAGTCTTGTAACAGCACTTTACTATGATAAATCACCATTTCATTAATATGTTGTTTGGGTGCTTTGCCAGTAATTTGGTTTACGCATCTGTTGAGGTAGTTTTCAGATACAGCCAATGCATTCGCATAAAATGTTACCTCTCTTTTATGCATAAAATTGTCATACAACAATGCTTTAAACAGCATGGCTATTTCCGATTGGCGGTTTGCCTTTCGAGATGCCAAAGGCCATGTTTGCGCCAGTTTGAGTACTATGGCTTTTAGTAAAGCAGTGTCTACTTCTTTAGCAGTAGTAAACTTGGTTTTATGCTGCATCATTAAAGCGCAACATTGGCAAAGCCATTCCATTTCCTCTTTAGAAATACTGTGTTTTGGGTAAAATGTAAAACGGTTTAGTGAGGCCTTATCTGTAAATAGTTGCGACAGCAAAAGGCTATCTATATAAATATAATAACCATCAGTTAATGGGTCAATTGATTTTATGGCATTCAAATGCCCCTCTCTAATAAACAACACATCATTGGCTTTTAACGCAATCGTGTCATTATCTACTTGTTGTTCACCACCACCATCTAAAAAAAGCAGTAAAAAATTATAGTTGGTTCTAAACAAAGGCGTAGGCGGTTTTATAAAAGACAAAGCCGCACTTAAAGGATATACTTGAATAGGGCTTTGGTTATACTCAAAAGATTGCGTTGGGTTAACCATATATTCTGAAACAAATCCCTCAAAGTTTACAATATCAACGTTTTTTTGGCTCATGCTTATTGGTGTTGTATAAGGTTTAAATGGCTATTACTTTGGCTTTAGACTATACAAACAATTGCAAAAAATGGTATCCTCGTAATAGGTATTTAGTAGGCAAATAGCTATATTCTTCTCAAAAGAACCACTAAGTTTTGTAAATCATAAGCCCTTGTAACATCATAATTCTATCACAAACAAATGTTTTTCATCTTTGTTTTTCTGAAATGTAATTGTGTAAAAACTAAAATAACAAATGGTAGTAACGAAGACGACCTTTAGCTAAGAATAAATACATTAACTGACCATATAAATAGTAAATTGGATGTATTGTGCCAACAACGATAAAAAAGGAGGCTACTTTAACATTGATCTTTGATAGTGGGGAAGTGTTTTATATTGCATGCAGTACCATCAATGAATGTGGTGGCGGCAAGCATAAAGGACAACTTCAAACTATCCAACGATTTTGAAAAAATCACTTCTCATATTTGGACTTTTAGGAATGGCAATGCTATTTGGACTTTATGCAAAACGAAAATTTTATGACCCAAAACACAGACTTGACAATGCAAAAACAGAAATAAGACAACTTGCTGACGAAGGGGAAATAAAAAATGGTGACTTGATTTTTCAAACATCACTTTCAAGTCAGAGTAAAGCTATTCAAGTTGCAACACATTCTAAGTACTCGCATTGTGGGCTTATTTACAAAGAAGGAAAAAACTTTTTTGTTTTTGAAGCAGTGCAGCCAGTTAAACGAACGCTACTTGATAAATGGATAGCTCGTGGGGAAAATGGAAAATTTGTAATAAAACGACTTAAAAACGCAGAACAAGTTTTGACACCTACGACACTTGAAAAAATGATACAAATTTGCGAAGAATTTACAGGTAAAGATTATGACTTGACTTTTGAGTGGTCAGATAACAAAATTTACTGTTCTGAATTAATTTGGAAAGTTTACCAACGAGCTACAGCACTTGAAATTGGCAAACTTCAAAAACTTAGCGACTTTGACTTGAGAAACGGAACAGTAAAGAGAATAATGACAAAACGCTATGGCGATAAAATTCCTATGAATGAAATTGTTATTTCACCGTCGTCAATTTTTAACAGCGAACTTTTAATAACTGTTAAGACAAACTAAGTATTACAGAAACGTCAGCCATCAATACTAATGCTTGGCATTACAGCGGCTTAATGAATATTGCCGCAATTTAAGAGGGTTGCAAACTACCATAAAAGTTTATGCTCTACAGGCAAAAGCTAATGCAAACTTATCACACGTTTAATTTTCCATTCATTATTTACGTTTTGCCATAAAATGGTAAACCGCCCAATACTAGATGGGGCATCTTTTTTTTCTGTATTATTATGAAAACGGTGTTCACCCATTTCTACAGCACCAAACCCTTTAATGGGATACACTTCAATGCTGCCAGCAATTAATTCCCTGGTTACTTTACCACAAACATTTTTTTTGGTAGCATCCAAAATGCTCTGTTTGCTTGTCATAAGGCCGCCTTTATCGTGGTAAAATTCTATGCTGTCAGAGTAAATAGTAGCCTGCTTATCAAGGTTACAGGTATTGTAGGCTTCAAAAAAAATGCTGTCCATCAAAACAATAGACTCATATAGGGTCTTCTCTTCAGGTTTGTAAGTTTTAGCAGTTTCATTGGGTTTGTTTGCCGTATCGCCGCAGGCAGCCATCATATACATAATGCCAACGCCAAACAAAAACAGGGTTGCCGTTTTTTTCATACTACAGTTTTTAAAGATTCAGGTATAAGCTGGTTGTAAAGTACTACATTCATTTCAACAGAAATTATTTTCTGTCAGGGCATAATTCTTTTGTAAAAAAAATATATGACATATTGTTTAGGCGTTAAGACCAGGGAAGGGCTTGTTGCCATTTCAGATACCCGTATTTCTGCAGGCACAAGTACCACCGTTAAAAAGAAAGTATATGTGCAACAGCGTGATAAATCCAGTTTATTTATTATGACCAGCGGCCTGCGTTCAGTAAGGGATAAAGCAGTGCATTATTTTCAGGAACTTATTGCTGAAGGAATTGTTTATGATAAAATGTTTAAGGCCGTTAATGGTTTTGGCGAGCAGATAAAACGTGTGTACAACGAGGATAATGATGCGCTTGTAAAAGCGGGGTACAAGTTTAATCTTAATGCCATTGTTGGTGGCCAGTTGCATGGCGATGATGAACACAGGCTTTTTCAGTTGTATTCTGAAGGCAATTGGGTTGAGCTTGACCAGGGTTGCCCCTACGTAATTATTGGAAACTCAGGGCAGGGAAAAGCTATTCTTAACCGTGTGATGGATGAAGGTACTACCATGAAACAGGCTTTAAAAGCAGGGTTTCTTTCCTTCGATTCTACAAGGGTAAGTTCTAACGATGTGGAATTTCCTATTGATGTGGTGCTGTATAAAAAAGACAGTTTTAATATGGTAGAGAAACGGTATGAGTATGCAGATCTTGCACATATCACCAAGCTTTGGGCAGAAAAATTACGCCGTTCGCTAGATGAAATACCTGAAGAATGGATGGATGCTGTGCTTAATAAAATATAACAATAAAGGCTTGATAAATCAGTTAGTTTTAAAACTTAAAAAGAAGTAGACAAACCCATGAAATTTACGGTATTCAGCGAACTCGCTTACCAGGTAAACCTGCCCACCACATTTATTTTTAACATACAGGTTATAAGAACATTAAGCCAGTCAGTAATTGAGGAATCGCTTACTATAGACCCTTATTTTCAGCCTGAAGAATTTACTTCTATTAACGGTACCCGTTTTTTGCGGATATTGGTTAAAGATCAAACCAGTTTTAAGCTAACCTACAATGCAACTGTTGATTTGAATTACAGGATTGTAAACGAAGAAAAAAAAGCAGATATTACAGTAGAAAAAATGGATGCTGATGTACTGCCTTACCTTTTTCCCAGCAGGTATTGCCAAAGCGATAAACTACAGAAACTGGCCTACAAAGAATTTGGGCAGATTGAAGATATTTATACCAAAGTGGTTGCTATTAACGACTGGATTTATAACAATGTTGAATACCTGAGTGGTAGTACCAATTCAAGCACTTCTGCTTACGATACAATTACAGAAAGGTCGGGTGTTTGCAGAGATTTTGCGCATTTGGGTATTGCTTTATGCAGGGCATTATCTATACCTGCAAGGTATTTTACAGGGTACGCTTTTAAATTAAATCCACCAGATTTTCATGCCTGCTTTGAAGCCTATATTGGCGGCGAGTGGATATTCTTTGATCCTACAAGGCTGGTGCCCATTAATGGATTGGTAAAAATTGCCAATGGCAGAGATGCGGCAGATGCCGCAGTGGCAAGCATTTTCGGCAATACCATCTGCACTTTAATGAATGTTCAGTGCGAGTCAATTGACCCATCTTTTCAACCTTATAATTATGATGAAAATAAAGACAAAGGATTATCTTATCAATAAAAAATAATATTTTCGATTAACCAGTTTAAGCTGCCATGAAAAAGATAATTCTGCTTACTATTATTATTCTTGCTGTGCATTTTGTCTCCTTCGCACAAACTGGTGCTTCGTACACTTATCTCAACCAATACCAGTCTATTTGTAGCCAGGATTCAGGTGTTTACCTGAGCAAATTTTATAAGGATGGTGATACCTGGCACAGGAAAAATTACTTGATAAATACGGGAAGATTATATTATGAGTGTACTTACCGTGAGGATGAAAACGAAAAATTATATGCACTTGAGCGGAAATATTATTACGATAGCGGCATGCTTTACCGCCGCGATATTTATCGTGAAGGCAAACTTAAAAACAGTTTTTTTTATTATCCTGATGGTAAAATAAATGGTGGTGCCGTGTATAATAACGATGGTGAAATGATAAAACAAAGAGGCTATGACACCAGCGGTAATATTCTAAGAAATTATTACTTTGAAAAAGAAGCTGAATTTGAACTGGGCAAAGATGCCTGGCGTTCATTTGTGATGAGTAATTTTAAACCAGTAAAAAAGCAGGTTGCTAAAAAAGGCAACCTAAACACTATTGTTACTGATAAAGGCTACAGGTTAAATGTTTCGTTTTTTATAGATGACAAAGGAAATGTTGACGATATAAAAACGGACACCAACATAGAGGAGGACATAAAAGAGGCTGTTGTATCACTGATTAAAAAAAGTGCCACCAAATGGAGCCCTGCTATTGAAAACAATAAAAATATCACCTCGCGTAAAACTGTAACTATCGCTTATAAAGTTGACCAGTTATCTAACATGGCATACTTTACACCGCTGCGCTAAAACTTTCCTTCATCTTTCCGCATAGGTCACTTTGCACCATCTTTTCTGCCAGGTCAATCATATGTTTAAATGCACGTGCAGTGCTTATGCCATGTCCAATAATTACAGGTTTGGCAACGCCAAGTACAGGCGAGCCGCCATAATTCTCGTAATGAAAACGATTAAAATATACATCGTTTCCTACACCACGGCTTTCAGCAACATTGTAAATGGTTTCGGCCATTTTAAGTAAGATATTACCTGTAAATCCGTCACAAACCATAACATCGGCCCTGTCGTTAAAAAAGTCACGGCCTTCAATATTTCCAACAAAATTGATGGCTTTATTTTCTTTTAAAAGAGGGTAGGTGGCCTGCGCCAAAAGGTTGCCTTTGCCTTCTTCTTCGCCCACATTCATTAACCCAACTTTTGGATTGATAACATTTAAAATATACTGTGCATATAAACTGCCAAGCGTGGCAAACTGAGTCAGTTGCTCTGGCTTACAATCAGTATTTAAGCCAACATCAAGTAGTAAACCTGTGTCGCCATTTAGTTTAGGAACAATGGTTGAGATAGTAGGGCGTAAAACACCTTCAATAGCTTTAATGCTAAACATGGCACCAACAAGCATGGCACCTGTATTACCAGCACTTATAAAAGCATCTATTTTGCCAGTTGCCAACATATGAAAGCCAATGGCAATAGAACTTTTCTGCTTTTCTTTTAAAGCTTTGGTGGGATGTTCGTGGTAACCAATTACCTCAGGCGCATGTATTAAATGCAAAAAAGGTGAGGCTACAAAGTACTCTTCAATTAAAGGAGTTACCTGTGCTGAATCACCTATGCAATATAAATTTGCATCTATTAATTTGGACTGCATGTAAAGTTGAATACCCTTTACCGCTTCTAAGGGCGCTAAATCGCCACCCATCATGTCTAATCCAATATTCATGTGCCTTTTTTTAACCCCGCCCTTTTGTATAGGGAGCTAAAAAATCCTGTGCAGCGGGGAGTAGTTAAAAATAACAAAGCCCGGTTAAAAACCGGGTAATACTATCCTATCTTTTCCCCCTTCAGGGGATGATGTAAGGTACTAAGCTTTTAAAGGAGCCTTTTCAGAAACTACTTTACCCTTGTAAAATAATTTTCCTTCGCTTACATGTGCACGATGGCGTACATGCAGTTCACCAGTTGTTGGGTCTTTGCTTAAAGTTACTTCCTGTGCAACATAGTGTGTTCTTCTTTTTGCACTGCGTTGTTGCGAATGTCTGCGTTTGGGATTTGGCATAACCTGTATTTTATAAAATCTTAAAAATCAATATTTATTCTAAACCTTTTAATTTATCTAAACCCTTCCACAAAGGGTTGCTTTCTTTCTGCACTTCTGCCTCCATTTTTTTAAGCATTTCCAGTACTTCATTATTGCATTGCGGACCACCTATTTCGTCTTCTTTACACATTTTTTGTGTAGGTACTGATAAGCTAACAAATTCATAAATCCAGTCTGAAATACGTAAATGGCTTTCTGTTCTGCTGATGTAGTAAATGTCAGGGTCTTCTTCCTGTTCGTTCATTACTTCAGGATTGTCTACCATTTTTACAATAATATTAAACTCGTCCCAAAGCTGTTTGGTTAACACGTTTCCACACCTGTCACAATCCACTTCTGCTTTACCATCAACATCAAATTTTAGCTGGAGAAATCCATTTTTTTTGTCCAGCGTTAACTTGATATTTGCTGTACAATTTCTGAATTCCTGTTCGCCAAAAGGTGCAAAGAACTTATCTTCAACTTTATATTCAAATTCATGAACCCCTGGTCTCAATCCCACAAACGCTATTTCAAATTCTCTCCGGTTGTTCATGTCCGTTTTTTTAGGATTGGCAAAGGTAAGGTTTGCAGCCCGAATAGCAAAAGTAAAATTTGTTGATTGTTAAAAAGTTGATTACTTCGGATATTTATGAAAGTTAATAACAACGGGGTTTTAGAAGAAAGGCAGTTTTGGTTAAAATGGTTTATACCAGTTATACTTGTTCTCCTTATTAATATCATCCAGTTTTTTCCTTCAGGGATTGAATACTACTATAGCACCAATATTTATCTCACCATCGCAAATTTTCAACGCATTTTTACAGGTATTTTCTTTTTTAGCCTTGGAGATATATTGTATGGATGGGCTGCCATAAGTATTGTGATATGGGCTGTAAAAGGCATAAAAGTTATTGTAAAAAAGAAGTTTACTTTAATTGGTTTTGGACTGAGATTTTTAGAAATCATCAAGCGGTTTATGTGGATATATATCTGGTTCAATTGCCTGTGGGGCTTGAATTACAACCGTTTGGGAATAGCGTATCAATTAGGCATAATGGCTAATCGCTACACCAAAGAAGAACTTGTAGAAGTAACAAAAATTTTGGTAGAAAAAGTAAATGCTTCGCGCAGCAAAATGGGCGACAGTACTTTTCAATATCCATCCAACAAAGAAATTTATACCACTGCTTTTGAAAATTACAGGGTAATTGAAAAACAATTCCCTTTTCTGCATTACCGCCACAAATCTATCAAAAGCAGCCTTTACGGAAAACTTGGTAATTATGTTGGATTTTTAGGTTATTACAATCCTTTTTCGGGCGAAGCCCAGGTTAATACAGCTTGCCCTAAATTTTTACTGCCATACGTAAGTTGCCACGAAATGGCGCATCAATTAGGTTATGCCAGCGAAAGTGAAGCAAGTTTTGTAGGTTATTTGGCTGATGTGGCTGGTACAGATCCTTTGTTTCATTATTCAGCTTATTTTGATTTGTACACTTTTGCCAACCGCGAATTGTATGTGAGAGACAGTACAGCAGCAAGGGCAAATTATTTTACCTTGGATACTTTGGTAAAGCAGGATTTAAAAGCTTATAGAAAATACCAAACCTCGTATCAAAACCCTGTAGAACCCATTATTAAAATTTTCTACGACCAATATCTTAAAGCCAATCAACAAAGAAGCGGCATTAACAGTTATAACGAGGTAGTAGGCTGGTTAATTGCTTACCACAAAAAGTATGGAAAAATCTAATGTAATTAAACTGGTCAGTTCCGTAATTATTACGGTGGGCTTAGGCGGTGCTGGTGGCTTTTTTACGGCACCTGAAATAGCCAACTGGTACAGCACTTTAAATAAACCGTCCTTCAATCCACCCAATTATTTGTTTGGCCCTGTTTGGACGCTGCTGTACATTTTTATGGGTATCAGCTTATTTCTTATCTGGAAACAACCCGCCAGCTCTCAAAAAAAGACAGCCATTACACTTTTCATCATTCAGTTTGCATTAAACATTGCATGGAGTTTTATCTTTTTTAACCAGCACCAGGTTTTATTGGCGTTTATTGAAATTGTATTGATGTGGATTTTTATTCTACTAACCATTCTTGCCTTTGGCAAAATAAAAAAGGCAGCAGCCTGGTTACTGGTGCCTTATATATGCTGGGTAAGTTTTGCTTCTGTTTTAAATTTCGCTATCTGGAACTTGAATAAATAACGGCGCATCATTTAAAACTTGTTCTTCCACATCATGCTTTCAATTGGCATATTCGGTTGCCCACTATATTTCGCATTCTTTTTTTGGTTGTATTTCACTTCAATTTCACCGTCAACAGGAAAATAAATTAATTGGCCAATGGGCATTCCTGCATAAATTCTTACAGGCTGTTTGCATGAAATTTCAAGTGTCCAGTTGCCACAAAACCCAACATCGCCTTTACCTGCAGTGGCATGAATATCAATACCCAGGCGCCCTGTAGAAGATTTTCCTTCTAAAAACGGCACATGTGCATGTGTTTCTGTGTATTCAGCAGTAACACCTAAATAAAAACTATGCGGTAGTAAAACAAAGCCCTCCTCAGGTATTTCAAACGATTCTATTTTGTTGTGCTTTTTGGCGTCCAGTTCCGCATCAACATAGGTTGCCAAAAATTTACCCAAATGAACATCATAACTGTTACTGCCCAAACAATCACGCAGGTAAGGTTCAATTTTAATAGTGCCTGCGGCCATTTCTTCAAGAATGCGTTTGTCAGATAATATCATGGTTGTTTAGGTTTTAACACATAGAGACATAGTTTAAAACCAGAAACATAGTTTTTGCTATGTTACCTTTTCTTCACTATGTACCTATGTGTTTAAATTTTATCGTATTTAATCAAGCAAATAAAATCTAAATTCTAACAAGTAAATGTTCAATTTTGCTTATGCCTTTATTTTATCAACAGGATATTAACGCAACTACCAAACTTGCCGTTTGGAAGATAGAAGAAGAGGAAGTTTTTTTTACCGCCAAAGTGCCTTTGCAAAAAGAAATTACGCATCCGCATAAACGATTACAACATTTGGCAGGCCGTTATTTATTACGTTTTTTATTTCCTGATTTCCCCAACGAAGAAATATTGATCGCCTCTACACGCAAACCTTTTTTACGCGATGAACAATATCATTTTTCCATTTCGCATTGCGGCGATTATGCAGCAGCCATTGTAAGCAAAACTGAAAGGGTAGGGATTGATATTGAAATTGAAACGCCAAAAGTTGCCAGGATTGCCCATAAGTTTTTGAACGAAGAGGAGAAAGATTTAGTCAATAGTCAATGGTCAATGGTCAATAGGGAAGAAGTCAACCGTCAACCGTCAATCGTTAACCGTTGGGCTGGCATTGATTCTTCACCACTCACTACTCACCACTCACTACTCACTTTATTATGGTGCGCTAAAGAAACCGTGTATAAATGGTGGGGCCACGGGGAAGTTGATTTTAAAGAACATATTCGTCTTTCAGCCTTTAATTTTCAGTCAAAAGGCAGCTTTAACGGTGTCTTTGCTAAGTGTAAAAAACCAAAAGAATTAAATATTCATTACCGCTTTTTTGATAGCCTGTGCCTTGCATTTACGCACAATGAATAAAGAATTTCACGCAAAGAAACAAAGGATGCCAAGGGGGTAATACTACGTTTTGTAGAAATGATTAAACTAATTACAAGTATAAATCTTTGCGTCTTATAATCTTTGCGACTTTGCGTGAAATTCTACGCTGTTTCCAACTCCATTATTTTCTCAAACAGTTGCTCGTATTCAGTTTCAGCCTCTTTAACCTTCTGCTGAACTGTTTTGTAATTCTTTTCTGTCACCGCAAATTTTGCAGCATCTTTATAACTGTCAGGGTTGCCAAGTTCTGCTTCAATACCAACCTTTTCTTTCTTTAAAACTTCCAGTTCCTGTTCTACCTTTTGGAATTTTTTCTGCAGGTTTTTCAGTTCTGTATTGTCAACACGCGGCTTTTGTTTGGGCGGTTCAACAGCTGCTTTTGCTTTGGGTTCTTCTTTAGCAACAGGCTTTTTGCTTTCTTCTTTTGCCTGCTTTGCCATACGCTCTTTCCATTCTAAATATTCTGTGTAACCGCCCTTAAATTCTTTTATCTCCTGGTCAATAATTTCCCAGATTTTATTGGCTGTTTTAGATACAAAGAAACGATCGTGACTTACCAGAATCAAGCTGCCTTCGTATTTATTTAAGGCTTCGGCCAAAAGTTCTACGCTGTGCATGTCAAGGTGATTGGTAGGCTCATCCAGCATCATAAAATTGCTCTTGCTAACAATTACTTTTGCCAATGCCACACGGGCTTTTTCGCCACCACTTAACAGCTTAATTTTTTTATCAGCATCATCACCACTAAACAAAAAACAGCCTAACAAACTGCGCAGTTCAAGTTCACTTTTACCGCTGCGGGTTTCGCTCATTTCATCTAAAATGGTGTTATTTAAATTCAATGCTTCTAACTGGTGCTGGGCATAGAAACTGCTTTCAACATTATGGCCCCAAACGCGGTCGCCTTCAAAAGTTTCTGCGCCAGCAATAATGCGCAACACGGTACTTTTACCTTTACCGTTGGCACCAATTAAGGCAATTTTATCGCCCCTGTCAATCTCAGCCACGGCACCCTGTACAATAATATTTTCGCCAAATTTTTTGGTCACATCTTTCAGCGTTACCAACACACGGCCTGGCTGGTTATTTACCTGGAAGTTGATTTTTATATTCGGCCTTTCAAGGCTTACATTTTCTATACGTTCAATTTTATCCAAACGCTTTACAATACTCTGCGCAGCAGCGGCTTTACTGGCTTTTGCTTTAAAACGCTCCACAAAACGTTCCTGCTGGCGAATATAATCCTGCTGGTTTTCGTAAGCCTTTTGCTGCATGTCTATGCGTATCGCTTTCTCCGTTTCGTAGTATTCGTAGTTGCCGCTATAAATATGCAATTCCTGCTGGTAAATCTCAACAATCTTATTTACCATCCTGTTTAAAAAGTATTTATCGTGGCTTACAATTACTACGCTTCCTTGGTAATGCAGCAGGTATTTTTCCAGCCACTCAATAGATGGTAAGTCAAGGTGGTTGGTAGGTTCATCCAGTAACAATACATCTGGTGCCTGTAATATCATTTTGGCAAGCAGCACCCTCATCCTCCATCCACCACTAAATTCTTTATAAGGTTTTACAATTTGCTCATTGGTAAACCCAAGGCCATGCAAAACTTCCTCGGTTTTATACTGAATGTTATAGCCATCCAGTACATCCATTTCGTGCAGTTTATCAGTATAATCAATCAGTAATTTTTCGTCCTCTTTTTCTTCCAGTAATTTACCCAGTTCTTCAATTTCTTTTTCCAGTTCACGCACACGCTCAAAAGCACCCATGGCCACTTCAAGTATAGAATCGTTGGTATCAAAACTTAATAAATCCTGGTGCAAATAACCTATGCTGGTGTTGCGGCCTTTTTCAATAGTACCTTTTGATGGTAAATATTGCCCCACCAAAACTTTTAATAAAGTAGATTTTCCCGTACCGTTATAACCAATCAACCCAACCCTGTCGCCTGGGTGAATATGCCACGTAGCATCCTCTACAATAACCCTTGCACCAAACTCAAACGTAACATTCTGCAAACCTAATAACATGCTAAAACAAAATTTTGAGCTGCAAATGTAACTGAGAACAGTTGTTTTTTGGTTTTGAAGCTGTAGGAACTTATTTACAGGTAAAAAGGAAAAAGAAAATAGGTCGTGAGAAATAAAATGTGAGAAATCGATTTCACCGAATTTTTTTCTCATATTTATGTGAGAATTTTTTTGTGAGAAATTAATTTCACCGATTATTTTTCTCAATGAATGTGAGAATTATTTTGTGAGAATTAAATTTCACCGAAAAAATCTCTCACAAAAGTAAATTTTGATTTTCGATGAGTCGTTGCCAGGTAACTTGTTTCTATCAGCTTTTTTATATTCCGTTTAAATTTCTTGCATACAATCCCTCTTGCTTATTTTTGATAAGGATTACAAAAAAAGTAAACTATCATATTATGCAAATAAAATCAATCGCAATTATTGGATTAGTGCTATTACTTGCCGCCTGCGGAAGTGATGACAAAGTAAAAGTGGAAGATGTAAAACAGGGGCCTCTTGCGCAAAGCAAAAACAGCGCAGCTTTTAATGAACAGTTTGGCAAGCTGATGGAAAATTATTTTCACCTGAAAGATAATTTTATAACAGAAAGCGATACTATGATTGCTGCTTATACAGTGAAATTAACAGAAGCCGCAGACAGCCTTAACCTTGCAGAACTAAAGGCAGACAGCAGCATTGTTAACACAGCAAAATCTTACAGAGAAAGTATTTCAGCCGAATTAAAAGCGTTGGCAGGCGAGAAGGGACTTGAGGCAAAACGCAAATCTTTTCAAATGGTGAGCGACCAGTTATTTGACCTTGCAAGAACAGTACAATACGATGGTGAAAGAGTGTACCAGCAAAATTGCCCTATGGCTTTTGGCGATGTAGGTGCCAACTGGTTAAGCAAAAGTGCTGAGATAAGAAATCCGTACCTGCCCAAAAAAATGCTTACCTGCGGTGAAGTGAGGGATAGTATTGGTATGAAGTAAACAATAAATAAGATAATTACTAAAGCCCCTGTTCAATCAATCATTAATTGCACAGGGGCTTTGTATTTGCGATAATATTTTATGAAGTTCTGCTTAGCGCTGCTTTTAACCTCAGGTATTCATTTTCTAATTGAATAGCTTCTTTTTTGGTTTGCCAATGTTTTTCTTTTTCCAGTAAATATTCTTTTTCTGCGGTAGCAAGTTGTTTTGCAGTTGTTTTTAGGTTGGCAGAAAGGCTGGATACAAGACCCTGTTCATTTTCAAAAGCTTGCTCCAGTAAAACTATTGTAGCCTTATGCTGCTCAATATTTACTGAAAGTTCTTGTTTGTAAATAAGTAAAACATTGGTTTGCCTGCGCAATTTTGTAAGTTTTAGTGTTTGTATAAAACAAATACCAATCAACACAACTATAATAACAGCCACAAGACTGTAAACAACCATTTCGTTCATATACAAAATATAAAGGCTGGCGAAATTACAGGTTCTGTAATTTTCTTCCTGCGTTGTGCAGAAGTAAAAACAGCTACTTTTCTTCTGCACTAAATATTTTT
Source organism: Chitinophagales bacterium (assembly GCA_031424995.1). GTDB lineage: Bacteria > Bacteroidota > Bacteroidia > Chitinophagales > Chitinophagaceae > Parasediminibacterium. The sequence goes on from JANPIP010000001.1 coordinate 45,864, forward strand.
GCTTGCCTTAAATGGTGGAAAATAATCTCATAATTTCAGCAATCTAAGTCAACTTTTCACAGCCTTATTTCTTGCCCAAAAACTTCGCCTTCAAAATGGTATGACACTTCTTACCCCTCAATGCGGCAGAAGAATTTGGCTTAATTGTTTTTCGAGAAACTTTCCTTTACCAATTAAAAAGAATGTGTTTAATAGGATCATCACCGCGAAGCGGAGAAATAATTATAAAAAATGAAAGTGTAACAGGAACGATAGAGCGGCTGAATAAACATGAAAAATAGTGGCATACATAACTGTGGCATATGTGGGTGGTATAGTTTTTTAATTTGTTTTTTTGAAATTTTGTACACAATGGCAACCCATAAGCGCCCTTTTTATATCATGGCACATAACCCAAATTCAGTTAAGGAAGCTGAAGATTATTTGGCCTCAGGTGCCAATGCCCTTGGGCCGGATATTATTTATCATAACAACCAATTTTATGTAAGTCACAATCACCATTTGTTTTATAATGATGTTCCCAAACTGGAAGATTACCTGAAGGATTTGAAGCAATTGATTGAAACAAACAATTATAACCTGGCTTTAATTGTATTTGATAGTAAGGATACCACGTTTGACATTAACCATTTTATTGCCATAGTAAAACAACATTTTTCAGGCGGTGTTTGTGATGGTGTTGCTATACTGGTAACAAACCCAAATGAGATTGATTTTTTGTTGAGGTATAATAATGCGTACGACAATGTTGGTGTAGGTGCAGATGATTGCAATACGCCACCTGCGCAACTTGAAAAGATTTTTAAAGCACATGGAATTAAAAATTTTGTGTACGCAGATGGCATTTTTACATTGCTTGATAAGCCTGGCGTATTTAAGAATATGCAGGAGGCAAAAAATTGTAAAAGCCGCAATCAGCCCCACAGCTATAAACTTATTTATACCTGGGTATTGTTTATGGAAGGTTCTATGCGTAAATACCTGAACAGCTATGTTGATGGTATTATGGTTGATCTGGTAAAAGTGGGCGACCTGAAAAAACTGGTAGAAAGTGATTGTTATAATGCTGTGTATAAACTTGCATTAAATGGCCATAACCCATTTAATGCCCCATTGCTGCCAACTTATCATCTTTTGGTAACAACAAGTAATGAACCACTTGCAGGAACTAATGCAGAAGTTTGTTTTACACTTACAGGCACTAATGGTAAAACGCTGAAAGGGCTTCCGTTTGATGCAAGTTTTGATGGAGCTATGGAGCGTGGCAGCGTAACTTTTGCAACCCTTGAAGGTGAAGATATTGGTGAGATTGAAAGCATTAGTTTAGAACTTGCAACTAATGGACTTACCAGTGACTGGCTGCCTGAGAAAATTATTGTAGAAAGCGATCTGCTGGAAAATGAAGTGATATTTAATTTTGAGAAAGACGACTGGGTGACTTATAAAGGAGGGTTGGTTACGAAAAAAGTAATAGAATAAAAAGCCGTTAATCGTGTTACTATAACTGAAAAAGCAATTTGAGTTTAGTGTTTAAGTCAGTTAATTCATTTGGCGATAATATTCCTAAAAGCCTTTTGGCTAATGAATTATTTAAGGTTGCTATTTTACTCGTGCGCACCAACGATTGGTTTCTTGTGCCGTTTAGTTGACTTGGTACAAGAAGAACATCTGTTGTTTCTTTCCAGGTAATTTGGGTGGTAATAAAACAAACGGTGAGGTCAGCATTTGTTTCTACGGTTACAACTGCTGGTCTTAATTTGCTTCCGCTTAAATCTGTAAAAGAAAAAGTAATAAGTACAATAAGTAGTCAAACAAAATTATGTTGCATTAGTTACGTTACTGTTATGTGACAAGAAAATCAAAGCAAATATTATTGTCCCTAACGGATAGGCAACAGTTAGAGGTGAACCATAAGTAAGGCGGCAGCCATAGCTTTAGGCAACGGTGCAAAATAGTTCTACTAAAATCGGATGGCTATATATTACTACAGGTATCATCCATTTTGGGTACGAACAGTACAAGTGTCCGAAATGAAGGCAAGATGGATACAAGTAAAGGACCCTATGAAACTGATGACCAATTGTTTTATGCCACCAAGCTCGTTTTAAATGCTATTGGAAGCGAATTGAGCATTAACTTTAAGAAGAAAATGAATACAACCTAATTTTGAACGACTACTTATCTGTGTAGATCCACTCAATCAGTCTCATCTGTGTTCCTATTGCTTTATCATCCCAATCACCACTTTATCAATAGGTAAATCCATACAATCTTCATTAAGGTCATCCCACTCAACCCACCTGAAAACCTCGCTTTCAATAGTATTGTCAGCTATTTGATGTGGTGCAAAATCAAACCTTTTTGTCTTTGTTTCCAGTAAAACAGGCTCTGTTGCTGTTGCATAATAGTAAATAGAAACAATCTGGTCACGGTGATTGAATGCCGACATCTGAAAAAAATCCGTGGTATAAATATGGTCGCCAATTTCTACATCAAGCCCTGTTTCTTCTTTAAACTCACGCTTCAGGCAATCCCTTGTGCCTTCACCAAATTCAAGGCCGCCACCAGGCAGTTTTGTAAAATAACTGCCACGTATAAATTCATCACTCACCAGCAATCGTTTATTACTGTCTAATAAAATGCCATACACACGTATGGTAAAACGTATTGGTTGCACAAATATGTTGGTCTCTTCCATGCGATGAAGATAAAAGCATCGGCACAACAAAAAAATTCTTTGCAAGGCAACCTTTTTAAAAGTAGTAACGATATGTTCTGTACAAAACCATCACTACATGAAAAAAATTATTACCCTTTGTTCATTGGTTACCATTGTTGTGTTCTTTCAATCGTCTGTAAAACGGACTAAGTTTAGCGGTGTTCCACCTAGCGGCTTAACTGGTGCTACGGGTGGTTACTGTACCAATTGTCATGGAGGCGCTGCTTTGAACAGCGGCGGTGGTAGTGTAGCTGTAAATGGATTGCCAACAGGCAATTATGTAGCTGGACAAGCATACAATTTTAATTTAACCATTTCTCACGGGGCGGCAAATAGGAGGCGTTGGGGCTTTTCAATAAAAGCAGTTAATAGCTCTGGTCAAGCAGTTGGTACATTTTCAAGCACTAACACCAATGCTGCGCCAAATACAGATGATATTTCTGAATTGAGCCATAACAATGCCGTAATCACACCAGACCAATCATCTTACACTTACAATAACCTTAGGTGGGTTGCACCAGCCACACCTTCTGCTGTAGACCAAAGCGTTACTTTTTATTATGTGGGTAATGCTGCAAGTGGCGGCAGCGGAAGCAACGGCGATTTTATTTATGCAGGTTCCATCAACAACGTTCCGCTTCCTGTTACTTTAAAAGATTTTTCAGCCGCAGTCTCAGGTTCAACCGTTGCTTTAAACTGGCAAACCACCAGCGAGATAAACAGCGACCGTTTTGAAATTGAGAAAAGCGAAGATGGACAGTTTTACAATAAAATTGCTACTGTTAAAGCATCCTCAAACTCAACTACAGCAAAAGATTACAGCTATAGTGACAATTCGCCTTCATGGTTTGATAAGCCTGTTTATTACCGTTTAAAACTGGTAGACAAAGACAATACTTTCAAGTATTCAAAGGTGGTAACTGTGCAACTTAAAAGCGGTGCAATGGCGGTGCAAAATGTATATCCAACTTACATTAACCGTGCAAGTGAGGTTACAGCCGTAATAAACAGCGACAAGGCTAAAACACTAAATATTTTATTGGTAAATGCCAGTGGCAAAGCGCTGCAGTATGTAGTAAAAACTTTAGAAAGCGGTAAAAATACCGTTCGCTTTACGCCACCTGCAAATCTTATGAATGGTACTTATTTTATCAGGTTTAGTGCAGGCAGTTTTACACAAACAGTATCGGTACTTGTACAAAAATAAATTTTCGCTTGCGTTAAAAATAAAGGGCTGGTTAATGTAATTACAATCCAATATCGCACAGTTTTTAGGTACCGGCTCTTTTATTAATTGATTGCAGACATTGAATTACTAATAAAAAGAATGATGAAAAGAAAGGTGTTGATTTTCTCTGTTGCTGCAATAACAGCAGTATGGGTTGGGTGTACCTATAAAAAAGAAGTGAATGAGGTGCCTGTAACGGTTACCCCACCTGCATGTGATACCAGTAATGTTAAATACAGTGTACAGGTAACTGCAATCTTGTCTGCAAGCTGCTATTCATGCCATGCAGGTTCAGCAGGCGCAGGTGCAGGAATAACCCTTGACAGGTATAATATTATAAAAGCGTATGCCAGTAGCGGCGATTTAATGAATGTAGTAACCCACGCCCCAGGCTACAGCCCCATGCCAAAGGGTGGTGGTAAGCTGAGCGATTGCAATATTGCAATTTTAAGAACCTGGGTAAGAAACGGTGCCCCAAATAATTAATTACTGATACGTTTTCGAGGCACGGGAAATCTGTTCCAGTAAAGTCAGATGTCTCATTCTTCGATATGACACTAAAATAATGTATGAAAAAAATACTTTTTACACTTTTACTGCTTGCAGGTTGCCATGCGCTTCAGGCACAGAAAGTTTACCAAACAAAGGCAGGAAAAATAAAGTTTTATTCTGCCGCTTTGCTCGAAAATATAGAAGCTGTAAACAACCAGGTTGATAGTAAGCTTGCCACCAACGGGCAGATGGTTTTTATGGCTTTGATAAAAGGTTTTCGTTTTGAGAATGCCACCATGCAAGAGCATTTTAACGAGAACTATATGGAAAGCGATAAATATCCCAAAGCCAGTTTCCAGGGCAAAATAAGTAACCTGGCTGATGTGAATTTTGAGAAAGATGGCATTTATAAAACTACAGTTGCAGGTACACTTGAAATTCATGGTACAAAGCAAAATGTAACAGCCACAGGTACCCTGGAAGTTAAGGCTGGTAAGGTTTCGGCCAAAAGTGTATTTAAAATTAAACTTGCTGATTACAATATCAAAGGCACACTAATAGGCGACAAGATTGCCAAAGAAATTGAAATAACCGTTGATTGTAAATACGACTAAATACAAGGGAATGATAACCAGAAAAATAATATTTATAGCCATACTTTCTTTCGTTTTTTGTATAACAAAAGCACAGGAAATTGATCTTTTTAAAGAAGCAAAAGACAATAAAGATTCTACAATTCGTGAGGCTGTAGAATCCACTTTTAAAAGTACACATCTTATAAACGGTCACTCAATTGAAACAACAAAGGGTGGCCTTCTTGATTTCAGGATATCGCACCGTTTTGGGTTTGTAAACACGGGAACTTACGAGTTTTTTGGGCTTGATAATTCAACTGTAAGGCTGGGGCTTGATTATGGTATTACCAACAGGCTGGGCATTGGTATTGGCCGCAGCACTTTTCAAAAACAAATGGATGGTTTTGTGAAGTACAAAATACTGCAGCAGTCAACAGGTTACCATGCAAGCCCTGTAACAATTACAGGTTTGGTGGCTGTAAATATTAAAACTTTAAAAGATCTTGATCCAACAAAACAGTTTAGTACCGGCGATAAAACTTCGTATGCTTACCAGTTGCTCATTGCCAGAAAATTAAATAAAAATACATCTATACAGTTAATGCCTGCATTGGTGCATTACAATATAGTTCCATTGGCAAACGACCCTAACGATTTGTATTCTTTAGGCATTGGCGCAAGGCAAAAAGTATCAAAACGCATTAGTATTAATGCTGAATATTATTACCAGTTCAACAAGTTCAGCGGTACTTATAATTCACTGGCTATTGGTGTTGATATTGAAACAGGTGGCCACGTTTTTCAGTTGCATTTTACCAATTCAACGGGTATGACGGAACGTACTTTCATCCACGAAACTACAGGCAGGTGGAGCAATGGCGACATTCATTTTGGCTTTAACATCTCGCGTGTTTTCAAGCTAAAAAAACAAAAACTCACACCTTGATAAGGGCTTTGTATTCAACTAATAATTTTACTTTGTTACCGCGGCGGCAAAAAAAACTTTCTGCCGCAGGCAACCATGCTATAACTTTATACGATCGTACACCAAAATCTATCCATCTTATCACTGAAATTGACTTCCATACCTTACTGCAAGGCTGTATTGCTTTTAAAAGAGAGTATCAGAAACAACTGTATACCAGCTTTTACGATTATCTTATGTGCATCAGCCTACGCTATGCTGCAAGCAATGATGATGCACTGGAAATTTTAAACGATAGCTTCCTGAAAATTTTTAAAGAGATAGGTAAATTTAAAGCCCTGCATGAAAGTGCCGTTGGCGATTTTAAAGCATGGAGTAAACAGATTGTTATTTATACCGGTATTGATCATTACCGTAAATACGATAAGCATAACCATCATAAAGATGTAGATGAAGTATACCATAATATACAGGATGAAGATGAGAGCCAGTTAGATAAACTGTCTTACAAAGAGATTATACATTGTGTGCAGCAGCTTTCATTTGCTTACAGAACGGTTTTTAGTTTATTTATACTGGATGGTTTTACCCATGAAGAAATTGGTAAACAGTTGGGCATAGCAGTGGGTACATCAAAAAGTAACCTGAGTAAGGCTAGGCAGCAGTTGCAGCAAATGCTGGCCAAAAAACATAATTATCAGCGTGTATGAACGAGCAGAGGTTCGATAAAAAATTACAGGATCTAAGCCAGAATGCGGCAGACCACAACCCTTTACCTTTTAAAAACGAGGCATGGGGTAAGATGGCTTTGCTGCTTGATGCGGAAGATAAAAAGCGCAGGTTTTTTGCGTGGTGGTGGCTGCTGCCTGTACTATTTATTCTTGCCATTGGAGGATATTTTTTCTATAATAGCGGCACAGATAATAAAGAAAAAACACTTACTAAAAGCACTTTAAACAACATATCTTCTAAAGAAAATATTACAGTTACATCTTCTTCAGGTAACAACAAATTAAACAGCATAACCGAAATTTCTTCAACAGATAAAGAGCCTGTTAACGGTGATAAATCAACGCCATCATTAATAAGTGAATCAAAAGTTTCAACAGAAAAAGTACCCAAAAAGCCAGTAAGCAAAATCAATATAAGCAATGATGATAGCTATAGTAATAATACTTTTACTGTAATACCAAACGCAACAACTGTAGTAGATGCAGCAAAAGTTTCAGGGAAAACATCAACCCAAAAAGCAGGTACAAAAAACAAGATTGGCGGTAATGAAATTAATGGCGGCAAGAGTGTTTTTGTAGCCTCAAAGCCAGCCAAGAATAACACTGAAACTCACTTAAAAAATAATACTGTCGACAAAAATAATTCCAACTTACAGGTATCAAACAGTGATATTAATAATAGCCTGGGAGATAAAAATGTAAACGCTATTAACAATACGGACACATCAGCACAGTCCGAAATAAAAGAGATGAAGGTTACTGATAAGGGTAAAGAAACTGCTGTTGTTAGTAGGAAAGAAAATGAACCAGAACAACTTAAACAACCAGATTCAGTAAAGCAAAATAGTAAGGCAGATAGCAGCACAAAAGCAATAGCAAAAGAGATAAAGAAAAAGGAAACTTTTCTTTCAAAATTTGAGCTGAGCGCATTGGTTAGTGGCGATATCAGCACTGTGAAATTTAAAAATATTGATAAGATAAGTTCCGCATATGGCTTTGGACTTTCATATGCTATTTCTAAAAAATTAAGTATTTCAACGGGCTTTGCAGTTAGCCGTAAATTATACCTGGCAGACAGTACCAGCTACACTTATGTATCAGCAAATCCCATGTGGAAATTATCAACCGTAAATGCCAATTGCCTTGTGTACGAAGTACCTCTAAACATTCAGTACCAGTTAAAAGAAAAAGGTAAAAACAGTTGGTATGCAGTGGCTGGTTTATCTTCTTACTTCATGAAGAATGAAGCTTACAACTACAACCTGCGTTATTACAATCAAACTAAGGTTTACGACAGCACTATTATAAATCAAAACAACCATTTGTTTGGTGTATTAAACCTTGCTGTGGCTTACCGCAGGCAGTTCAGTAAACGATGGTCGTACCAATTAATGCCTTTTGTAAAGGTGCCTTTAACGGGTATTGGCATGGGCAAGGTTGCTTTGTACAGTGTCGGTTTGCAACTCTCTGTTAACCTGAAAGGCAAGTAGGACGAGTGTTACAGGTTTTTTAGGTGAACGCTGTAAACTTATTTCATTACTTCGTATCATTGCAGCAGAATCGCAACCATGAAATTTCTTCGTCAAAATTTAGATTTTTTAGATCATCCCTGTTGCTAAAACAGGTCATGGGTCAATAAGGCATTAGGTAATTTCTATAATGATTTAGCTGAGCTTTTACTGTTTCTCATCCATACCTCACTTCTATTTCTTATTTTTTGTTGTATTGTAAGCTCGTAGTAATCAATTTGTACGATTATCAGGGTGTATCAATCATTGTTTTCATTCAAATTAGTCAATCACAACTATCACATTCAATCACAAATACAAATGACAACTCAAACCATCTCTGAGCGCAGTGCTTATTATTTACAGTTAGAAGAAAAATTTGGCGCCCATAATTATCACCCTTTGCCAGTTGTGTTAGACAGGGGTGAAGGAATTTTTTTGTACGATGTAGATGGCAAACGTTACTACGATTTTTTAAGCGGCTATTCTGCTGTAAACCAGGGGCATTGCCATCCTAAAATAATTACCGCTTTAATTGAGCAGGCAAAAAAGCTAACCCTTACCAGCCGTGCATTTCATAATAATTTGCTGGGCGAATATTCAAAGTATATTACTGAATATTTTGGGTATGATAAAGTACTGCCTATGAATACGGGTGTTGAAGGTGGCGAGACTGCCATTAAGCTTGCAAGGCGCTGGGCTTACGATACAAAAGGCGTTGCTGAAAACCAGGCCAAGATCATTTTTGCAGAAGGAAACTTTTGGGGAAGAACATTGGCTGCTATTTCATCTTCAACTGACCCAAGCAGTTACAAAGGTTTTGGCCCTTTTATGCCAGGTTTTGAACTTGTTCCTTACAACGATATTGTGGCTTTGGAAAAGGCTTTGCAAGATAAAAATGTTGCGGCATTTATGGTAGAACCTATACAGGGCGAGGCTGGTGTTGTTTTGCCTGATGATGGCTATTTGCAAAAAGTGCGTGAACTGTGTACGGAATATAATGTGCTGTTTATTGCCGATGAAATACAAACAGGGCTTTGCCGTACAGGCAAAATGCTTGCCTGCGATCATGAAAATGTAAGGCCCGATATATTGATACTTGGCAAGGCTTTAAGCGGTGGTACCATGCCTGTTGCAGCAATACTTGCAGATGATGAAGTGATGCTGAATATTAAACCTGGCGAACATGGCAGTACCTATGGCGGTAATCCTTTGGCCTGCGCTGTAGCGATGGCTTCTTTGCAGGTTTTGAAAGATGAGCAAATGGCTGCGAATGCAACAGCGATGGGTGTTATATTAAGAGAAGAATTAGCAAAACTAAACTCGCCTTTTATAAAAACCATTCGCGGAAGAGGATTATTAAATGCTATTGTTATTGAACATAGTAATCCTGAAGCTTCATGGGATATTTGTTTGGCAATGAAGGAAAATGGCTTGCTGGCAAAACCAACACATGGTGATAAAATTCGTTTTGCACCACCTTTAATTATTACAAAAGAACAAGTGCTTGAAAGTGTTGAGATAATAGGTAAGTCATTACAACAGTTTTAGAATAACAAATTGGTATCACTTTTTATCACCCACATTTTATATAAAAAAAACCCTGAACGCAGGTTCAGGGTTTGTGCGGCAAAGGAGATTCGAACTCCCACGCCCATGACAGGCGCTACCACCTCAAAGTAGTGCGTCTACCAATTTCGCCATCGCCGCATTTTTTACTTTTGAAGTGGCTGCAAATGTAGTAGAATTATGTATTGTTATGATTGATTTTTAATCGCTGAATTTGAGGCTGTTCATCGCTTTCATAAGGTTGGTGTTTACAGCATACGTGCCTGCTGCCTGGGTTTCAATAGCTTTAACGGCATCTGCCAAAACGGTTTGCAGTTTGCCTGGTGTAGTAGCCTGTTTTACATCATCTTCCAGTGAAGGGCTTGCTGTAATTGCAATACTGAAAAAATCCTGTACTTCTTTTAGCGAAAAGTCTTCAAAATATTTCTCTGCAATATTTGTTATTAAAGTGTTGGTAGCTGCGATCATAATATATGTTTACTGCTGGTAAGCAAACATTGTTCCCAGCAAATACCTCTTAATTTATACAAACAAAAAGGCCGCAAAAATTGCGGCTTTTTATCAAAGTAAAGTAAAAAAATTATTGTCCACCACCAATCATATCCATTCCACCACCCTGGTCTGCTTTTGTATTTTTACGTTTAAACAGGCTAACATCAAACTTACCAAAACGGTAGCTGAAGTTTACACGCAGTACCTGCCAGTCTCTTCTTCTTTCACTAATTTGGTTAAACTGCCCAATATTTTCCGAATAAGATTTTGCTACTTGCGTTCTCAAAATATCATCCATGCTTAAAGTAAGTGAGCCACTTTTTCCATTCTTCCATGTCCAGTCTTTTCTTAAAGCAAGATCAACACTATAACGTGGGAAGTTATAACCCTGTGCACCACTTTGCTGGCCACCACCAAAGAACATACCACCACCGCCGCCACGGCCACCGCCACCACCACTATTGGGTGCAATTACAGTTCTGCCACGGTAATCGCCGCTTAACTGTACTGAATAGCCTTTTTTAAATTTAAAACTGTTGTTCATTTTTGCAAACCAGCTTACCTGTTCGTTTGTAACACCATTAACTACATTGCTTGAGTTGATTCTTGAATTGAAAATATTTGCGTTCAGCGTCAATTCCCAAATCTTGGTTACAGGTATTTTATTGGTTAATTCAAGACCATAAGAAATGCTGTTGTTGGCATTAATGAAGGTATTAAACCAAACACTGTCTGCAGAAGCAACCTGTTTGTCAGGGTTTATATCAAAATATTGAAATCGTGTAATAAGATTATCAGTTTGTTTAAAGAAGGCAGTAATTAACAAGTTTGCACTGCGCTTGTAAGCATTGTTGTAAGACACCTCAAAAGAGTTGGTAAACTCTGGTTGAAGGTTGGCGTTACCACTGCTAAGATTAAGCGGGTCAGAATAATCAATAAATGGTATTAACTGAAAGAAATTAGGACGGTTAATGCGCCTTGAGTAGTTCAGTTGCAAATCCTGTTTTTCAGTTAGTTTATACGTGATAAATGCACTTGGGAAAAAGCTGATAGGGAAGCTTACTTTAAATGCTGAATCAGTGCCTTTGCTAAGATTGGTAATAGTACCGTTGTAGGTTGAACTTTCTGCACGTAAGCCTATTTGATAGCTGAATTTTTTTGCTTTCCAGCTAAAGTTGCCATATGCTGCATACACTTCATCTTTATACTTGTAATTAGAGCTCAACAAAGGTTTGTACTCAAAATTATCAGAAAAAGGAATGCTTATATACTGAAGGTTTGAATTAGTATAATCCCTGAAAGCACCCCTTACACCAAGCTCAAGCTTGGTAGTTTCTGAAATTGGGTTTTCATAATCTGCCTGTACTGTGAAAAATTTGTTGGTACCATCACCAACGCTTCTTTGTTTTGATAAGGGTCTTGAAGCGGCGTTGTTCTGGAAATAATTTTGCTTGTTTATCAGCGATTGGCTGATGTTCTCACTTTCGTTATAATTCGCGTCAGCAGAAATATTGTGACCGTTTTTCTCAAAGTTGTGTTTAAAGCTTAAAGAAGAACCAAAGTTTTTAAAGTTAAAACCACTTGTTGTGTTAAATAAATCGTACGAGGAATATGCACTGTTAATGGTTGAATCAATACGTTGATCCTGTGTGTTATCAAACTTGCCTTTGTTGTAATTGGCGGCCACAGTAATAGTGTTCCTATTATCTACAAAATAATCAAAGCCACCGCGTATAAAGGCAAAATAACCTTCATTCTCACCATCTGTAGTTTGGTACACACTGGTTGATTTAGAGCCAAAAGTGTTACGGTCTGTATAGCCTGTTGATATTGATTTGCGCTGGTTATAAACGCCACTTGTAAAGAAGTTTATTTTGCCCTGGCGAAGATTTAAATCGCCACCAACGTTTACCTTACCACGGCTATCAACACCTGTTCTTACACCACCGTTATAACCTGTTTTTTTGTTCTTTTTTAGTACGATGTTTAATATGCCACCGCCACCGCCGCTTGCATCAAATTTTGCAGAAGGGTTGGTAATAATTTCTACTTTTTCAATAAGGTCTGCAGGTATTTGGTCAAGGGTTAAAGTAGTAGGCCTGCCATCAACAAAAATAGTTGGTGCTGCGTTTCTTAAAGTTACATTACCATCAATATCAACACTAACAGATGGTATACTTTTCATTATTTCAGTAGCAGTTTGGCCAGTACTGGTAATGTTTTTATCTACATTAAAAATCTTCCTGTCCACACCCATTTCAAAAAATGGTTTTGCAGCAGTGGTAACAGTTACATTGCCAAGATCTGTTTCTGTAGATTCTAATTTAATATTACCAAGATCTTTATCTGCGGCCGCAGCAATTTGCTGAAAATCTGGCTGGGCACCAGCTTGTGGCATTTTAATACCAAAGCTTAAAGGTTGCTCAAGGCTTTTAAAACCTATAGCTGATACCTTAAATTTAAAGTTGCCAAATATAGAAAGGCCATCCATGCTAAAATCGCCATTGGTGGCAGTAATTACGGTTTTAATATTGGCTTGCTTCATTTGTTTTGCAACAGTATCAAACCTGTTGCCCACCAATAATATAGAAGCCCCAGGTACTGGTTTGTTTGTTTTAGCGTCTACAATTTTTCCGTAAAAATGCCCAATATTAATATTTTGTCCGCCAGCCCTTCCTGCTCCGCCACGGTTAGCACCCGCAGGCATTTGAGCAAATGACACCAGGCTGCTTAACAAAAAAAAGCCGGCTGCATAAAGTTTTTTCATAAATTATTTTTCGATTATTGTGCAAAATTGCGTTGGCTGGTATAGATTAATTTTTGCTTCTGTACAAGCGGTATAAAGACAATTTTAAAAGGATAAAGTATGTTTTAAGAAGTTAGTTATTTAGTAAACGTCTTTGTTTTGTCGGTGAATATGATACTACTACAAGCGGGGTGGTTAGAAGTTTAAATAGGTTAGTAAAATTTGCAACAGACCAATAACAAAGCCTAAAACAGCACCAATAATTTCAACAAAACGAAATTCTCTGCTCATAATGCTGTTGAGAATTTCTTCAAGTTTGTCTGTAGAAAATCCAGAAACTTTTTCTGTTACAATTTTTTCCAGGTCAAGGTCATTCTGTAAGTTGTCAACATATTTTTCCATCAATTGCGGAAAAAGGGTTTTTAGCTCATCCATAAAAACAGCTTTAAGCTGTTCAACGGTTTTATCGCCAATAAACATGCTTATTACAGGCATTTGCTGGGGCAGTTTTACTCGCAAAAAATTATCAACATGCTCTTCAGCGTAAGGCATTAACTTCTCAACGTTTTCAGGGTTGGTTATTTTAGAAGCAATGTCTTTAAACGATAATAATTCTTCGCCCACCAATTTGCCTAATTTAAAGGCAAACTGTTTTTGATTTTTTGGAAATATACCCTGAAAGGTAATACCCAATATTTTTTTAGGCTCGCGTGGGTGAAAAAGCATTTTAATGGCTATCCAGTTGGTAAACCAACCTATAAATGCAGAAATTACAGGAATGAGTAAAAGAGAAAAATTCATGATGCTATAGTATTTAAAAAATAAACCTTGAAAGTTTGCACTTTCAAGGTTTATACAATTTAAAGCGGGAGAATGATGGGTCTCGAACCCACGACCTACAGAACCACAATCTGTCGCTCTAACCTACTGAGCTACACCCTCCGTTTTGTTTGGGGTGCAAATATAGGGTAATTGCTTTTTTTATTCAATTTCATTCAAAAAAATATTTAAATGTTGGCAGTATGCTGTTTTGCTCACCGTTTTAAAGCGATGTTTTTATAGCTTTTTACCATCTATCACAACTTAACGGCACCGCTTTTGTTTTAACGTTAATTAAATATTTTATAGTTTACATTTGGAATCTTGTTTATGAATAAAACGGTTCAATATATGATTAAGAAAAAAGGTTGGTTGCTATTTATTATAGTGGCATTTGCAGGGGCATTCTTCGCGTTCAGAAGCATCAATCCAAACCCAGTTCCTACTTCACAAAAACAAAAATTATTAGCAGCAATTGGGCAGTTGTTACAAGAACAGCATTACAGTCCCAAACCTTTAACTGACGTGTTTTCAAAGCAGGTTTTTAAAAAATATTTAGATGATCTTGATGGTGACAAAAGTCTTTTTTTGAAGTCTGATATGGAGGCTTTGAAAAAATACGAAAATGCTATTGATGATGAAATAAAAGGAACTGCTGAACTGAAATTTGCATCTGCCGTTGGTGCCGTTTATGAAAAACGCATTGCAGAAGTAATTGCAATTTACAAAGAGATATTGAGCAAACCTTTTGACTTTACAACTGATGAAACTATCACAATTAATACAGATAAGCTTAATTATTCAATAAATGAAAAAGAGCGCAAAGACAGGCTGCGCAAACGCTTAAAGTTTTTAACATTAGAGCGTTTTGTTGGCCTGCAGGATGAAAGAGAGAAAAGTAAAGTTGACAGCATTACTAAAAGAACAGATGCAGAACTTGAAATTGAAGCGCGCAATAAAGTGTTGAAAACAATGGACAGAACCTATGAGAAAGTAAAAACCCATTTTACTGAAGAACAGCGTTTTAATACATTCATTAACGTGATTACCAATTTAATGGACCCTCACAGCGATTATTTTGCACCTGTTGAAAAACGTGCTTTTGATGAGCAAATGAGTGGTCGTTTTTATGGCATTGGCGCCCAGTTACAGGAACAGCCTGATGGTACCATAAAAATTGCAAGTCTTGTACCTGGTGGTCCTGCCTGGAAAAATGGTGAAGTAATGGCCAATGATATTATTACTAAAGTGGGGCAGGGTGGTAAGGATGAAATGATAGATATATCTGGTTACGATGTAACTGATGCAGTTAAATTGATAAGAGGAAATAAAGGAACTGAAGTAAAACTTACACTGAAGAAAACAGATGGTACGTTTAAAACAATATCAATATTAAGAGATGAAATTGTGCAGGATGAAACCTTTGCACGTAGTGTGGTTGTGAAAAATGGTGATAAGAAAATTGGTATTATTTCATTGCCTGATTTCTATGCAAATTTTGAAGACCCTAATGGTGCAAGATGCAGTAATGATGTAGCCAAAGAAATTGTAAAATTAAAAGCAGAACAGGTTGATGGTATTGTAATGGATTTGCGTTTTAATGGTGGTGGCTCTTTGTATGAAGTTATACAAATGGTTGGCCTGTTTATTAAGCAAGGCCCAGTGGTTCAGGTAAAGGATAGGGATGGTAAAAGCATGGTAATGGACGATAAAGATGCTGGCGTTTTGTATGATGGGCCATTAGCTGTTATGGTAAACGAATTAAGTGCAAGTGCCAGCGAAATTTTTGCAGCCGCCATTCAGGATTATAAAAGAGGTGTTGTTGTAGGTACTTCAACCTATGGTAAAGGCACTGTACAGCGTAATGTTCCTTTAGGTAAACCATTAGATTTCTTTTCAGGCCGTACAGAATTTGGTGCCGTAAAACTTACATTCCAAAAATTTTACAGGGTTAATGGCGGCTCAACACAGTTAAAAGGTGTAGAACCAGATATTATTTTACCTGACCAGTACGATTATTTAAAAATTCGTGAAAAAGACAATCCAAACTCATTGGCTTGGGATGAAATTACAAAAGCGCCCATACAGAGCTACAATGGTTTTGATGCTATTATTAAACTGGGAAATGAAAAAGTGAAAGCAGACAGTGCTTTCGCAATTATTAAGAAAAATACAGAGTGGTTTTCTAAAAACGATGACAGCCCTAAAAGCTTGAAACTTGATAAATATAAGGCACAGCAAAAACAGTTAAGGGCAACATCGGCCCAAACAACCGCCGTTATGAAGTTGACAAAAGAAATGGATGTTTCTGTTTTAAAACCTGATTATGATAAATTTTATAACAATCCTTATAAAGTAAAACAGGATGGTTACCAGGCCTGGTTGAAAAATATAAAATCAGATATTTATATCAATCAAACCGTAAAAATAGTAACTGATATAATTACATCCGAACCTGCTCTTGCAGCTGCAGGTAAAAAATAAAATAAAATATGTCATTTTTAAAAGTGCATCTGAATTTTTCAGGTGCATTTTTATTTACTTGATGAATTGCAAAATATTTGTTTCACAGTTTTTCCACAAGTTTTCATCATAAATGCAGGTTGGGCGTTTTAAGGCTTTATTATCCTGTGCTTACTGTTGCCTTTAGTTTAGCTTTGTTTGTTATCATTAGCTACTAACCCATGTTTAAAAATAAAAATATTTGCCAACGGCAAAATTTTCTTATACCTGTACTTGTAATTATGCTGATGGCATCTTGTACCAGTGTTAAAAGGTTCAGGTACTTTAACGATATACCAAAAGACTCTTCGCACTTAAAACTGCCACCTTTACCGCCGCCAAAAACAGTTATTCAGATTGATGATATTCTTGAAATAAAAATTGCTGGTAAAAGCGATCTTACAACCCTTGATTTTACCAATAAAGGCCCTGGGTTTGGTAATGGCCAAAATGTAATACCTACTTACCAGGTAGATAAAGAAGGTATGATTGAATTTTACCTGATAGGCAAACTTAAAGTAGTTGAAAAAACGGTGGAAGAAGTGAAGCAGATGATATTGCCGATGGTTACCAAATACTTGCTGGAACCCAGTGTTAATGTGCGTTTGGTAAACTTCAGGTTTACGGTGCTGGGCGAGGTAAGAAACCCTAATTCATATTCTGTACCAAGTGAGAGGCTTAACATATTGGAAGCATTGGGCTATGCAGGTGATATGACCTATTACTCAAGAAGAAACAATGTAAAAATTATAAGAGACAGTAGTGGTGTAAGAGAGGTGGGAATACTTGATTTTGAAAGTAAAAATGTACTCAATTCTAAATTTTATTACCTGAAAAGAAATGATATTATTTATGTTGAGTCGTTAACAAGATACCGTGAGGCAACTGATAAGTTTTCCCGTGCTTCTTTAGTGGTGGGTATTTTAAGCGGTTTGCTGGCATTGACCATTGTTTTTAAAGATTAATTACCTGCGGTATAGATGAGTTATCCCATCGGAAATAACAATAACGATATAAATTACCAGGTGCAGTCGCCGCCTGTATCAGGCGGTAGCTCGTTTGATGCAAAGAAGATTGTGCACAAAGTGGTAACTATATTGCCGTGGGCTATTTTGGGGGTAATCATCAGTACATTAACTGCTACACTCTACTTACGTTACACTCCATCAAAACATAAAGTTGCCGCATACATTCTCATAAAAAAGGAAGAAGAAGCGCACCTTGATTATAAGTTGTTAAAAACGCTGGATGTTGTAGAAGCCAATACAGATGTACTTAACCAAATTGACATCTTTCGTTCCTATACTTTAATGGAACGTGTGGTTGATTCACTGAAACTTAATTTTCATATACGGCAGGAAGGACGTGTAAGTGGCTCGCAATTATATGGTTATGAGCGGCCTTTCTTTTTAAAAATGCTGGACCAGGACGATTTTATACGACCCTGTACTTACAAAATGTTACTAGACAGGGAGGGCTTTAGTATAGAAGGCACAGATGGCAAAAACAGCTACAAATACGGTGATACGGTAATGGCCCAATGTGGCCGTTTTGTGTTAGAAAGAAACCCTATGGTAAAAATTAATCCCAAGGGTTACACCATGCAGGTTTCTGATAAATATAGCGAAACAAATAGCTGGCGTGGTGCTTTGGGGGCTGACCTGACGAACGATAAGGGTGGTGGAATTATTGAGATTTCTTTGCTGGATGAAATACCGGAAAGGTCTATACAGGTGTTGAACAAACTGATAGAAGTTTTTGATGAGGCGGATCTGAACGATAAAAATAAAGTAACCAAAAAAACCATCCTTTTTCTTAACGACAGAATTGATACGGTAAGCGTAGAAGTAGATGCTTTGGAACATGCGATTCAGCGCTATAAAAGCAAGAACCTGGTTACCAACTTCGACATGTCTGGTAGCGCGTTTTTAGATAAGGCATTGCTGATAAATAAAGAAAAAATTGACCAGTACGGCCAATTTAAAATACTGGAAGCACTGGATGATTACATTGTTAAAAACCCAGATGATGTAATCCCTTCTACGATGAATGTGGGCGAAGAAGTTTTAAGGCGTTTGATGGTAGCGCATAACGAATTGGTGTTTCAAAAGCAGCAACTGCAAAACAAGAGTACCGCCTTTGATCCCAAATTAAAAGATGCCATAATAGAAGTGAATACTAGCAGGGATAATATCCTGCGTAACATCAGGTTACTTAAAAAAGCATTTGCCCAAACTACAAAAGATTATGCAAGCGATTTTGGCAGTCTGCAGGGTGAAATTGCCGCTTTGCCTGAAAAGGAAAGGGAAGTGCTTCGTCTTAAACGTTTAGCCACTGTAAAAGAAAACCTGTACGTGTATTTATTGCAGAAAAGGGAAGAAGCTGAACTTTCGCTCGCATCTAAAATCAACAACACCCGTGTGGTTGACTACGCTATTGACCAGGGTTCAAAAACCCCAAACAGAACACAAATAAAGCTTTTATCGTTTCTTGTAGGTCTGTTGCTTCCTGTAACTATTATCTTATTAAAAGATTTTTTCAACAACAAAATATCAGAAAGGCAGCAGATTGAAAACGGCACTACAGTAGGTATTATTGGCGAAATAAGCTATGTAAAAAGTAAAAAAGTATTGCAAATTGACAGTAAAAGCCGCAATGCTTTATCTGAGCAATTCCGCATTTTACGAACGAACCTAAATTATGCCAATAAAAACCGTAAGCCAAAAACCATCATGGTTTCTTCGTTCATCAGCGGCGAAGGAAAGAGCTTTGTAAGTCTTAATTTGGCCAGCAGTTTATCATTAACAGGGGCAAAAGTTATTATACTTGAACTTGATCTGCGCAAGCCAAAACTGTCCCGTTTACTGGGGCTTTCCTCAGGCATAGGCATTACCAATTACATTAAAGAAGCGCCGCCATTATTTAGTGTTGTGCAGGAAGTGCCAGGTGCAGAACAACTTAATTTTATCAGTTCTGGGCCAATTCCTCCAAACCCTGCTGAATTATTAATGGATGAAAGAATGGGCGTATTAATGCAGCAATTGGCAGCAGAATACGATTATATTATTATTGATACTGCACCTTTGGGATTGGTTGCCGATGCTTTGCTGCTGGAAAAATATACAGATATGACCATGCTGATTGTGCGCCACCAGTTTACAATGAAAGTTGTTCTTCCATATATTCAAAAATTGTTTTTTGATGGTAAGTTCAAGCACCTTAGCATTGTAGTAAATGGTATAAAAAATGATGGCACCTATGGTTACAGTTTTGGTTTAGGTAATAACTATGGATATTACTTAAATGAAAAAAGAAAAAATATATTTAATAGATTTTTCAGCCTGTTTCAAAGGCAACATGCTTAATTTGCCCTTTAGGAAAATCTGAAACAAAACTCAACGCACCCAAAATGTGACTGAGGCTGGCATTGCCTTATAAACAATGAGAACAAAAGAACGACAGTATGGAACAGGAACTTCAGAAACAATGGTTTGCATTGTACACAAAACCCCGTTGGGAAAAAAAGATTGATGCCGCACTTATAAAAAAAGGTATTGATAGCTGGTGCCCTCTACAAAAGATACAAAAACAATGGAGCGATAGAAAAAAGATAGTAGAAGAGCCTTTATTTAAAAGCTATGTGTTTGTAAATATTGATTTTAAAACAGAAAGGCTGAAGGTGTTGATGACTGATGGCGTGCTGAACTTTGTGTACTACTTAGGCAAGCCAGCCATTATACGTAACGAGGAAGTAGACAATATAAAAAAATACTTTGCAGAAAAGCAGGCCAAAATAGAAATTATTTCTTCCGAAGGCTTCCAGACTGATGTTAAAGTGCGCGTAAATCACGGTGTTTTTATGGACAAAGAAGGTACCGTTTTACGTGGTGGAAAAAAGAAAGTGTACGTACAATTACAAAGTCTTGGCCAGGTAATGGTTGTAGAGTTTCCTGTTGATTATTTGCTGCCTGTTTAATATTTTCACTGTCAATCATCCTTTGGCAGCCCTGTCCTTATCTATCCTGAAATCCTGACTAACCAATGCTTCAACATCCTAAAATTAAAACCATCATTGATGCCGAGGAATCTGCATCAATACTCAACTTCCGCGAGCTGTGGCTGTACAGAGATCTTCTTTATTTTATGGTGTTGAGGGACATCACCGTACTATACAAACAAACTGTTCTTGGTTTTGCATGGGCCATTATTAACCCACTTTTTCAGATTGTTGTTTTCAGCCTTGTATTTGGCAGATTGGTTGGTGTTAATCCTGATGCAGGCAATATGCCTTACCCAATCTTTTCCTGCCTTGCAATTATTCCATGGACTTACTTTTCCAACTCTTTAAATGATTCTGCTACTAGTCTCATAGCATCTAATCATATTCTTTCTAAAGTCTATTTTCCAAGACTTATTTTCCCTCTCGTTCCTGTAATCTCAAAGCTTGTCGATTTATCTATTTCCTTTGTTATCCTTATTGGTTTAATGTTCTTTTTTAAATATCAGCCAGGAGTAAACGTGGTGTATGTTTTGATTCCATTGGTACTTGTAATAATTACTTCAGCAGGTTTGGGTTTGTGGTTTTCTGCATTATCAGTACAGTATCGTGATTTTAAATTTGCGCTGAAATTTACCATGCCACTGCTTATGTATTTAGCACCTGTTGCTTTTCCTGCTTCCATTATTTTAAACAAGCTTGGTAATACAGTTTATCACTTGTATGCCATCTATCCATTGGTAGGTGTGATAGAAGGTTTTCGCGGTTGTTTTTCACATACACCAATGCCCTGGAACTTAATAGCCATAAGCTATACAAGTGCCCTGGTTATTTTAATAAGCGGGCTTTACTATTACAAAAAAATGGAACGATATTTTGCAGACGTCGTATAATAAACTAAAAAACCGCACGTTTTCCACTATTCACTATTCACTATTCACTATTCACTATTCACTATTCACTATTCACTATTCACTATTCACTATTCACTATTCACTATTCACTATTCACTATTCACTATTCACCATTCACCATTCACCATTCACCATTCACCATTCACCATTCACTAAATCATTGCCATGTCAATATCCACCTACAAAACCCCGAAAGTAATTTCTGAAATTGGTTGCAACCATATGGGCGATTTTGAGATTGCCAAAGACCTCATCAAGTTGTCGAAAGATTGTGGCGCAGATTATGCCAAATTTCAAAAAAGGCATAACAAAGAGTTGCTTACAGCAGAGCAGTATAATTCACCTCATCCTGTACCTTATAATGCTTATGGAGCTACGTATGGAGCCCATAGGGAATTTTTAGAGTTTGATGTACAACAACATGCTGAACTAAAGCAATATGCAGAAAGTATTGGCATAGGCTACAGTACCAGCGTTTGGGATGTAACCTCAGCCAATGAAATTATTGAGCTGATACCAGATCTTATAAAAGTGCCATCTGCATGTAACAACAATTTTGAAATGCTACAGTTGCTTCGCGATGAATATCATGGAGAAGTACACGTTTCGTTTGGTATGACAACTCAGGAGGAGGAAGAGGCCATTGTGAAATTTTTTGAATGGAATGGTCAGGCTAAAGATAGATTGGTGGTGTACAGTTGTACTTCAGGGTATCCTGTGCCTTTTAAGGATGTATGTTTACTTGAGATTGCCCGTTTACGTGATAAGTTCGAGAGCCGTGTTAAAAACATTGGTTTTTCTGGGCATCACTTAGGTATTTCAATAGATATTGCTGCTTACGCTCTTGGTGCCACATGGTTAGAACGTCATTTTACAAAAGACCGTACCTGGCGTGGTACAGATCATGCCGCTTCGCTTGAGGTTCCAGGCCTGCAAAAATTGGTACGTGACCTTCAACACACCCACGATGCATTGAACTACAAAGACAAACAAATACTTGACATTGAAGCGGTACAAAGAGAGAAACTCAAGTACCGTAAACATTAGATAAAAAACAACATATAGGCACATAGGGAAGAAAAGTACACATAGATATTGAACTATGTTTTCTCTTCCTGACTATGTTCCTATGTATTAAAATTCTTTTTTCTGTGTTTTTCGTGCTTTCTGCGAGAAACAAATAACCTGCGAGAATCGTTCTAAAAACTTCCCTTGGAAATACTTGCCATAATACCTGCACGCGGCGGCAGTAAAGGTTTACCACGCAAAAATGTGCTGCCTTTGCTTGGTCATTCACTAATTGCCTACAGCGTTTTAGCCGCCCAACAAAGCAAACTTGTTACACGTATCATCACATCTACTGACGATGAAGAAATAGCATCAGTATGCAAACAATATGGCGCAGAAGTGCCATTTATGCGCCCTTCTGCAATTGCAGAAGACTGGAGCGTAGACCTTGAAGTATTTACCCATGCACTGCAATGGTTAAAAGAAAACGAAGCTTACGTGCCTGACATAGTAATACAGCTAAGGCCAACATCGCCAGTGCGTTTAAATGGTTTGATTGATACCTGTATTCAAAAGTTGATAGATAGCCCGCAGGCAGATTCATTGCGTATCATTACACCAACACCAATTACGCCTTACAAAATGTGGGTGGTAGAAGATGAGAATAAACCTATGCAGCCCTTGCTTCATTTAGATGGAGTAGAGGAACCCTTTAACCAGTTGCGCCAAACCTTACCAAAAGTGTACTGGCAAATAGGAACGCTTGATGTAATTCGTACCAATATAATTACAGAACAAAACAGGATGAGTGGCAGCACCATTCTTCACCATATTGTGGACAATTCTTTGGCAGTAGATATAGATGATATAGGAAGTTTTGATAAAGCCGCAGAGGTAATTTCAAAACAGGATTGTATAAAATTCAGTTGAAAATTTTTGATGAAATAAACCTGTTACAAATTTCTTGTTACAAAAATTTTGTAACAGAAAATTTGTAACAAGAAAAAATAGGTTTTGAAATAAGTTTTATTACCGTAATTAAAATGGCTACAAGCAATCCCATACTCATCATAGGTGCAGGTTCCATCGGCGAACGCCATATAAGAAACCTATGGGCCTTAGGGTATGAAAATATAATCGTTTACCGCCAGCGTAACCTACCTTTCAGGGATATTGGTGCAGCCAAAGTAACGGTTGTCTTAACCTGGGACGACGTTATAAAAGCAAACCCTTTTGCAGCAATTATTTGCACACCAACTGCCCAACATTTACAGCAAACGGTAGATTGTTTACAGGCTGGTATGCATGTACTTGTAGAAAAACCTATAGCCCACGAACTATGTGTTCCTGAAGAATTTATTCAAGACCACCTGAAAGAAACAACCATGCTGCAAGTGGGCTATATGTTGCGCTACCACCCGCTGTTGCAACAGGTAAAAACAATCATTGAAGAAAAAACCTACGGCAATTTGCTGAACATACAAACCTATTGGGGCGAGTATTTGCCTGATTGGCATCCTTGGGAGGATTACACACAATCTTACGCCGCTAAAGACAATGAAGGTGGCGGTGCCGCTTTAACATTAAGCCATGATATTGATGTGGCATTATGGTGGGGCGGCAAACCAATCGGAAACTCATTTTGCACAAAAACACAACCGTCAAAACTTAATGTAAATACCAACAGTTGTTTTAATTTACTACTGCAATTTAAAAACAACGCCACAGCGCACGTGCATACCAATTTTTGCCAAAAAGTACCGCAAAGGTTGTATAAGATTTTGTTGGATGATGCTGTGATAGATGTGGATTATTTTGCTTCCGCTATTACCATTGCCACTGTGGATGGCGTTACCAAAAAGATACTTGAAAACTTTGACCGTAACGATTTGTTCATCAGTCAATTAAAAGATTTTTTTGCACGGATAAAAGCTGGGGATTTTTATGAATTTTCAAAAGAACAAATTATTAATGCCAACAACATCATCGGGTACTGTTACAACTACTAACCATCCTATTGCCGTTACCAATCAGGTAATTTTTATAACAGGCGCCTTTGGCTTAATAGGTAAACAAATAAGCAAAGCCTTTTTACAGCAAGGTGCAAAAGTGGTTTTGGGAGATGTAAATGCAGCCGCTATTCCTGCTATACAAAAAGAGTTTGAAGAAGCTTTTTCTGCTGATGATATTTTAGTTCTTGAATTGGATATTACCAATGAAGAAAGTGCTTCAAATGCTGTAGCAGCAACGGTTGCAAAGTTTGGTAAGCTGGATGTTTTGATTAACAACGCAGCTATAGATGCCAAGTTTGATAAAAGTGGAATGGGTAAAGTAAACAAGAGCCGTTTTGAAAATTATCCTGTTGAATTGCTGCGCAAAAGTGTTGATGTAAACCTTACAGGAACGGTGATTATGACCCAGGCCGCCTGCAGGCAAATGTTGGCACAGGATAGTGGTAATATCATCAATGTTGCATCAACTTATTCAGTAGTAGCACCTAACCAAAATCTGTACGATTTTGGCGAAGGTATCAGCAATTTTAAGCCAATTGATTATATCGCTTCCAAATCATTCATACCCAATTTTACAAGGTATATAGCAACGTTCTATGCAGTGAATAATATTCGCTGTAATGCCATTGTACCACACGGTATTTATAACGATCACCCGCAGGAATTTTTACATAATTTTTCTAAAATGAGTCCATTAGGCCGAATGTGTAACCGCGAAGAACTGGAAGGGCCTTTTCTTTTTCTTGCATCGCAGGCAAGTAGTTATATGACAGGCAGCACTTTAATGGTTGATGGAGGATGGACAGCATGGTAAATATAAAAGTTTTTTTAAGCGATGTAGATGGTGTAATGACTGATGCTGGCATGTATTATACCGAAAGCGGCGATGAATTTAAAAAGTTCAACACGCATGATGGTATGGGCTTTAACCTGATTCAAAAAACTGGAGTTAAAATTGGTATCATCACTACAGAAAATACAAAGATGGTTGAACGTCGTGCCGCCAAACTTAAAATGGATTATCTATACCAGGGTCATGGCTTTGGTGGCAAGCTGAATGCGGCACTTGATATCTGCGCAAAAGAAGGCATCAGCATAAAAGAAGTAGCCTACATTGGTGATGATGTGAATTGTATAGAACTGTTGCAGTCAGTGGGTTTGGCGGCTTGCCCTGCCAACGCTGTTGCAAAAGTAAAAGCCATAGAAGGCATTATTCATTTGCAAAAAAATGGTGGCGAAGGGTGTGTGAGGGAGTTTATAGAAATGATACTGGATGAGCTTGTTTAATTAAATTACAGCCCAATAAAGTATCAAAGCGCCGCAGTGTGCGACGCTCACAGAGTCCTGCGGACAACGAAGTCCAATAGCAGCCATCAGTCCGTCCAATAAAATTCTTCATTCTTCGTTTTCCGCGCCTTCTGCGGGAAACGTTTTTTAACTACCTATGACTAACGACATCGCCATAAAAGTTACCAATCTTGGCAAAGCTTACCGTATTGGTTTAAAAGAAAAGAAAAGCGAAACCTTTGTTGGTTCTGTAATACAAACCATACTTAAACCGCTGAGGAATTTTAAAGAAATCAGCAACCTTAAAAGGCTACGCGGGCAAATGGTAGAAGAAAATATTTTCTGGGCCAACCGCAGTATCAGTTTCGATGTTAGGGAAGGTGAAGTGCTGGGCATTATTGGCAAAAATGGTGCTGGTAAAAGTACCTTGCTTAAGCTGCTTTCACGCATTACACAACCCACTGAAGGCCGTATAGAAATTACTGGAAAAGTAGCAAGTTTATTGGAGGTTGGCACAGGGTTTAATCCTGATTTAACAGGCAAAGAAAACATCTATTTAAACGGTACCATACTTGGTCTTACAAGAAAAGAAATTGACCAGCGTCTGGATGAAATAGTTGAATTCAGTGGTATTGAGAAGTTTATGGAAACGCCTGTAAAGCGTTACAGCAGTGGTATGAAAGTGCGTTTAGCTTTTGCCGTTGCTGCACACCTTGATCCTGAAATTTTGATTATAGATGAAGTGCTTGCTGTAGGCGATGCTGAGTTTCAAAAGAAGTGTTTGGGCAAGATACAAAGCGTGGCAGATAAAGAGGGAAGAACGGTATTGTTTGTGAGCCATGATATGGCTGCCATTAAAAATTTATGTACACGCGCCATTCTTTTGCAGCGCGGTATGATAGTGAACGAAGGCAAGCCTGGAGATGTAGTTGATTATTATTTAAAGAATACCAAATCTTTCAATGAGTCTTCGCAACTGAACGTTGCAAGGCGGGTAGGCAATGGTAAATTTATTATTACGGGGCTTACTTTTTTAAATGGCAAAATGGAAAAAGTAATGTCGCTTGAAAGCGGCATGGATGTTAACATACGTGTGAACTATAAGTGTAAAGAGAAGGGCGTAAACCCTGTTATAAATATCATCTTTAAAAACAGTTTACAGAACGAAGTGATGAACCTGTTATCACGCATTGCACATTACGGTGTGATGAAACTGGAAGAAGAGGGCAGCATCATTTGCCATATTCCAAACTTCCCTTTAATGCAGGGGCGTTATAGTTTGGATACTGGTTTAAAGTACGATTTTGAAATGACCGATTTTGTAGAAGATATACTGACAGTTGATGTTGAGAAAGGGGATTTTTATGGCACAGGGAAAATTATAGAATCTATGCGTGACGGGGTTTTGGTACAGCATGAATGGAAAATAGAGAACAACGATTGATACCCATGAAAAAGAAAAGAATTTTTATTACCATTACTTTCAGTTTTTCCATACGCTACCTTATTCGTACAGGTATGATTCACCAGTTACGTGAATTTGTAGAGCCTGTTATTGGTATTTTTTGGGATCAGCCAGATTTAATTGAAGAACTGCGCAGCGAGGGTTTTGAAGTGCATATTGTTCCTGAAAGCCAGCGTGAAGCTATCTATTCCAATCATCGTGTAAAGCTCGATTTCTGGTTCAAATTTCATCGCCTAAAAAGCCCTACACACAAAACTGAACCACGTTATATAGAGAAATTCAAACCAAAGAAAAAGGTTCTAATTAACCGCCTGCGTGAATATTATAACCAGATGCGTTTAATGGTACCTGGCTATGCAGCCTCTTTACTTGAAACTGAAAAGCAGTTGTTGGTAAGCGATACCAATTACAACGCCATGCTGCAGTTGGTAGATGAGCTGAATATTGATGCTGTTTTTGCGATAACACCCTTCCATTCTCAGGAAGATGTGTTTCTGCGTGCTGCTGAAGCAAGGGGTAAAAAAATGATTGCATCTATCTTGTCTTTTGATAATATTATAAAACGTGGCTGGCTGCCTGTTAACTACGATTGCTACATGGTTTGGAACAAACAAATGGCTGGCGAAATAAGGCGCATTTATTTTGAAGCCGTAGAGCGCAACCATGATAATGTTAACATTGTTGGTGCTGCACAGTTTGACTTTTATCAAAAGCCTGATTATATCTTACCAAGACATGAATGGCTTAAAATGGTTGGTCTGCCTGAAAACACAGAGAGGAAAATCATTCTTTTTGCTGGTGGCCCTGTGTCTTTATTTCCGCAGGAGTATCAGTTTTTGGAGGATTTAAATAGTGCTTTGAATAAAGGTTTGGTTGAAGGAAATCCAATTGTGTTATTCCGTTGTCACCCCATTGACAGGGTAGAGCGTTGGAAAGAAAAAATACCTGAAAGCCCGTATATTTTTTACGATGTATCATGGACGGGTAACAAAAAAATGACCCTTGCTAATGTTACAAAGAATGATATCATAAAACTTTGTTCAACATTGTACCATACTGATGTACATATTAATACTGCCAGTACAATGGCCGTTGATGGCAGTGCTTTCAACAAGCCGCAAATTGGCCCTGCTTACGATAATGTATATGTAAACCAGCGGTGGAATTTGAGCATGATGTACTGGCAGGAATATTACGAGCCCATCATGAAAACCAATGGCCTGCTGCATCCCATGAACAAAGAAGAGTTGCTAGAGAATGTAAATGATGCATTAAAGCATCCTGCAAAATATATTTCAAAAAGCAAAGACATTCTTGAAGCCATCATTACTTATACGGATGGCAAGTGTACTGAAAGGGTACTAGAAGTTTTAAGAAAAGAACTAACCAGTTAATAAAGTGAGCCACTCTTCAAGAGTGGCTCACTTTATTTTTTATGTGACAAGCTTTCGTTTTTAATTGAGCTTCGTTGCGTCGCACTCTTGTACGTTCTGTACTTTATGCAGCCGCAGGTTTCCAATATTTACATTCGTGTAATTCGTGCAATCGTCTTCAATCCTTGCAACCCATTTCGTGTAATTCGTGCCATCCGCTTTAATTCGTGTAACTAAAAAATGAAGATTACCCACGTAGTTCTTAATTATTATCCTTCAGTTGGCGGCACACAGTGGCTGTTTCAGAATATATCAGAGAGGCTGGTTAAAAACTACGGCGATGAAGTAACAGTTCTTACTGTAAACTCCTACTACGGCCCTGAAAAAAAGAACTTCAAAAAAATAGAAGCATCTTTTGAAACACTGAATGGTGTTAAGATACAGCGTTACCCATTTGCGAGATGGCATTTGGGATTATTGCGTTTTACTTTAAAAATTTGTTACCGCCTGCTTAAAAAACATCCTGAAAAAATCACGGAAGTTTTATACGGCCCCAATTCATCCGCACTAAAAAATGCCATGATGAACAGTGATGGCGATGTGTTGTGCAGTTCTTCATCTGCCTACAATTTTACACAGTATCCTTTATGGAGCGGCACTGCAAAAAATGCAAAGCCTTATGTGTGTATGGGGGCTATACATTTCACTGAAAATGAAGCGCAGCAGGTGATAAGCAATAAAACATTGCAGGCCATTAAAGCCGCTGACTCTTATATTGCCAATACACAGTTTGAAAAAGACCGGCTGGTAAATTTAGGTGTTGACACAAAGCGTATTGAAGTAGTTGGTTGTGGTGTAGAGCCAGCTGATTATACCAACGGCGATGGTTCTGCAATTCGTAGGCAGCTTAGTATTGCCAACGATGAATTTTTGATTGGCTTTGTTGGCAGGCAGGAACCTTTGAAAAATATTGATGTTCTTATTAAAGCTGTACAACAGCTTCGTCAACAAAATATGAAGGTGAAACTTTTAATTGCTGGCGGCCATTCATGGTACACAGAGCAGTTAAAAACAATCATCAGCGAAGCCAATAATAAAGAAGTTTTTATTCATCTTCTCACCAATATCAGCGAAGCTGAAAAAGTAAATGTGTACCATGGTATTGATGTGTTTGCTTCAGCTTCTGCAAGCGAAAGTTTTGGTATTGTTTTCGTTGAAGCATGGGCCTGTAAAAAGCCCGTAATAGCTGTAAATATTGGTGCTATAAGAAGTTTGGTGAGTGATAAAGAAGATGGATTGCTGGTAGAAGCAAATAGCGTAAATGGTTTTGCTGAAGCTATTAATACTTTAATAGAAGACAATGCTTTGCGTTTACGCTTAGGCAAAAATGGACATCAAAAAATGCTTACCCATTATACGTGGAATGTGGTGGCTGAAAAATACCGCCATGTATATATGAAGGCAATTAAAAGGTTTTATAAACAGTAAGCCCCTAAATAAACCACATAGATAAATAGGCACATAGAAGATAAGCGTAGACTATAATTTAGCTATGTGTCTATGTGCCTATTGTGGTAAAAAAACAAGCAAATGTGTGGCATCGTAGGTTTAATACAGCATCAGTCAACATCATTCAATAACCAAAAATATATTGAATGGTGTTTGCAAACCATGCACCACCGTGGGCCAGACAGCAACGGTGTTTGGGGCAATGAAGCTTATCATACAGGTTTTGTAAGGCTTGCTATTCGCGACCTTTCTGAATGTGGCAACCAGCCCATGCACTCACAATGCGGCCGTTATGTGTTAAGTTTTAACGGTGAATTATATAACAGCGATGACTTTAAAGTGATACTTGAAAAGGACGGTATACAATTTAAATCAACTGCTGATACAGAAGTATTATTATACGCACTAATTAAATGGTCGCCTGCTGAATTGCTGCCAAAGCTCAACGGCATGTTTGCTTTTGCCTTTTATGATAAGGAGGCAAAACAATTAACTATTGCAAGAGACCGTGTTGGCATTAAGCCACTGTACATTGGCTGGAGCAGCGAGGGTCTGGTTTATAGTTCACAGTACGACCATATTATTAATCATCCTTTTTGTAAAAACAATTCTATAAGCCCTGAGGTTTTAGCGGCTTATTTGCAGTTGGGTTTTATTCCTGATAAGTCAGGCATTATACAAAACACCATGTTCTTTCCGCATGGTAATTATGGCGTTATTAAAAGTGGTGGTAGCATTGAAATAAAAGAATATTACACCTATCCTCAAACAACACAACCATCAAGCAATGGGCTTTCGTTAGAGCAGGTAATTGATAAAACGGTATCTCAACAACTGGTAAGCGATGTGCCATTGGGAACATTTATGAGTGGCGGTGTTGACAGCACTTTGGTTACTTCTTTCGCAAGACCAAAAGTTAGTACACTCAAGTCTTTTACCATAGGTTTGGAAGATAAAGAAATGGATGAAAGTGAAGCTGCACAGGCTTTTGCCAATATTTTTAAAACAGAACATACCACCCGTTTCATCACAATGAAGGAAGTGCTTGGTATTATGGATGATAACTTTAAAGCTTACACTGAGCCTTTTGCTGATTACTCTTCTTTACCAACATTGCTGTTGTCGAAAATTACCAGAGAGCAGGTTACGGTGGCTTTAAGTGGTGATGGTGGCGATGAACTTTTCTGGGGCTATAACCGTAATCAAAAAATACTAAAAGCAGCCCAACCTTATAGGAAAAACCTGGTAATGCGTAACCTGCAGTTTGTAAAAGAGAAACTGACAAAATCAAAACAACGCAGTATTCTATGGCGGCATTTAATGAGTGCTGATTACGTAAATTATTATTACAAATCTGTTTTTATAAATGGTGCAGAATTATGGTTGAGCAAGCTGTTGAATGTAGATGCCATTGAGCCGTATTTTCTGCAACAAGTATTTGCAGAAAAAGAAGACTTGGATGATCCTGCTGCGATTATGAACAAAACTCGAAAGCTGGAAACAGACATTCATATGCAGCGTATTTTAATTAAGGTAGACCGTGCCAGCATGTACCATAGTCTTGAAGTGCGTGTGCCTTTGCTGGATAATGATATGCTTGATTATAGCGCAACAGTTGATTATACATCTTGTGTTGTTGATAAGCAGGGCAAGTATAATTTGAAGAAACTACTTGCGTCAAGAACCAATGATAGCCTTGTGTTCAGGCCAAAGAAAGGGTTTACAGTGCCTTTGGCACAGTGGATACGCACTGAATTATACAATGAAGTTTGCACTACTATTCTTGATATGCCATCGCATCTTGCGCTGTATTTTAACCAGCGTGTATTAAGGCAAATGATAAGCCAGCATGTGAACCATAAAGAAGATAATAGCTGGATATTATGGGCTATTTACAGCCTTGTTAAATGGGATAGTATTCACCGAAATAAATATAATTTAAACACATAGTTACATAGGTGAAAAGAGGAAGAGACCACATAGATAATTTTATGAATCCCTCTTTTAAAATAAAGTTCACAGACAAAAAATCTCTATGTTTCCTTTTCTTTACTATGTCCCTATGTGTTAAATTCTTCTATGTGTTCTCGTTCTTCGCTATTGCCTCTATGTGTTAAACCAATCCTATGAAGATCTGCCTCGTTGTTAATGCATTCCCTGTTATAAGTGAAACCTTCATCATTAATAAAGTGAAAGGTTTGGCTGCACGTGGACATACAGTACATGTAGTTTGTAGTGATAGAAAAACAGGCGATGATATCTTTTCAAAGTATGGGCTTGATTCACCCAATATAACGGTACATACTTTGCGTATAGAAAGAAATATAAGCCAATTGCTTTCAAGCTTAGCTGCAAATCCTTCGTTGTTGTTTAAATCCTTTACGCTTAGTCCAAATGGCTTTTTAAAGAAATACCTCACCAACTATTACCTGTCTTTCTTTTCTAAAATTGATTACGATGTACTGCACTTTGAATTCTCTGGTGTTGGTGTAAGTTTTTTAGATGTAATTGATAAGATAAAAGGTAAAAAAGTAGTGAGTTGCCGTGGCTCTGCTGAAAAAGTTAAGCCATTGATAGAGCCAAAACGTAAGGAAGCGTTGACACGTTTGTTCAACAAAGTTGATTTGATACATTGCGTAGCAGAAGATATGCAGCGCACCATTGCGCCTTATTGCAATGATGCTTCAAAAGTCTTTATTAACCGCCCTGCCATTGATATTTCTTTTTTCTCTAACAGCCAGGTTATTTATACTGAAAAGCCACGTTACAACTTATTGTCTGTAGGCCGTTTAACCTATGCCAAAGGTTATGTGATTGGTTTGCTCACCGTTAAAGATTTGGTTGCTAAAGGTTATAATATCAATCTGAATATTATTGGTGATGGTCCTGATATGGAAGAGATACTGTTCCATGTTCAGCAAATGAAACTTGAAAATCATGTGACCATACTAGGCAAAAAAACAAGAGATGAAGTGAAGAGCTTTATTGAACAGTCTGATGTGTTTTTACTCACCAGTTATTTTGAAGGCTTGCCCAATGTAGCCCTTGAAGCCATGGCGATGCAGTTGCCTGTTGTAAGTACTAAATGTGGTGGGGTAGAAGAAGCCATTGAACACAGTAAAGATGGTTTTATTGCTGAGGTATATGACCATGCAAAGCTTTCTGAATATGTTGCAGCATTATTGGATAATACAGAACTGCGCAAACAAATTGGCATAGCTGCCCGTGAAAAAGTATTGAAAGATTTTACGCTTAAAAGGCAGATGAATGTTTTTGAAGAGAATTATAAAAAACTACTTGGGTGATATTAGCCTGATAAATGATAGTGCTCGCTTTAAACAAAAATAAATTTGTCCTCACGAAGGGTGTCCTCAAATTAAATGAGGACAATGCCTTTGAGGACATAGTTGTCCTCACGAGACTTGTCCTCAAACGAAATGAGGACAGATTGATTGAGGACTATTCTCACATGTAACCTGCAATTCAAGTACTGCTAACCATCCATTTTAGCATTTCTATATAAATTAAGAAAAATTGACATTCTCTTTCATTCGTTATACACAACCCGGCTGGTATTTTAACCTCGTTCCAAAAACTACCAAAAGTTTTTCTACCTGTTATTATCATCCACAATTATTGCCGCTGCCGCAGGGCATTGATTTACCTGCTGATGAGGGTTACGAAACCGAATCTGCCAAATACGCTGATATTGGCTACCGTGCATGGAATGCAGCAGTGATGCCGTTGACAGACCAAAAAGCCATCAGCCAACTTTGTAAATTGCCAAAGCCAACTATTAAAGATGAGTATCGTTTTATTACTAAATACTGGGGCAAGCATTGGGCCGTAATGGCATTGATGGTAAGGCTGTTTACGTTTAAAAATCCTTTTAAAGAAATACCAGCTTTCCTGCATTCTTCAACAGCAAAAAGGTATCCATTATATGATAATTTGTACGATTGGGAAGAGGCATACAAAAATTTTCAATCGCCATTGGTGCAGCAGCAACCGTTGGTTACTGTTGTTATTCCAACGCTTAACAGGTATGAATATTTGAAGGATGTAATGACTGATTTGGAACAGCAGACCTGGACAAATTTTGATGTGATTGTTGTAGACCAAACAGAAGCTTTTCAGCCTGAGTTTTACCATCCATATAAATTGAACTGTAAAGTAATTCATCAGAAAGAAAAGCTTTTGTGGACGGCCCGCAACCGTGCTATTAAAGAAAGCAAAGCAGCTTATTTTTTATTCTTTGACGATGACAGCTGTGTAGACCCTGACTGGATTGAACAGCATGTGAAATGCATTGATTTTTTTAAAGCTGATATTTCTGCCGGCGTTTCATTATCTGTAATTGGTTCTAAAGTTCCAAAGAACTATAGTTATTTCCGTTGGGCCGACCAGTTTGACAGTGGCAATGCGCTTGTTAAAAAATCGGTATTTGAAAAGATTGGCCTTTTTGATTTGCAGTTCAATAAGCAAAGCATGGGCGATAGCGAGTTTGGTTTGCGTGCTTACTTGTATGGTTTTAAATCCATCTCAAACCCTTATGGTAAAAGGGTACATTTAAAAGTTGGGTCAGGTGGTTTAAGAGAAATTGGTCATTGGGATGGATTTCGCCCTAAAAAACTCTTTGCGCCAAAGCCTGTACCCAGCGTTACTTACCTGTATAAAAAATATTATCCACATCCGCTTTACCGCAATACCGTTACGCTTGGCATAATGTTATCCAACGTATCTTTCAAAAGCAAAGGCAGCAATAAAATGATACTGGTAAGCGCCGCATTAACCGTATTAAAACTGCCGCTGTTATTTGTTCAATTTCAAAAAAGTGTAAGCCGTGCCAAGGCAATGTTAAGGCAGGGAGATAAGATAGAATGGCTGACTTAGGTTCATATAAATCCAACATTTCACAGTTATATAAAAATATATTCTGGAAGTACCTTATTGCCTTTGGTTTTGGTATGATGATGGGTTTTAAAATGCTGCCAAACCCCTTGGTGGCAACGCTTTTTTTAGGTACCTGCGGGCTTTGTGCTTTTTATGGGTTTAAAGAAAAGATGGACAAATTTTTTGTCTTCTTTCCCTTTGTTTGCTATACTGAACCCTACATGCGTGGCTATGTGCGTTCTGTGCCTTATTTAAGCCTGCAGTATTTATTAATAGGCGTTTTTGGCTTTCTTATTTTCAAACATATAAAAGATAAAAAAGCGCATAGCAGTGGTTATTTGTTAATGGTGTTTTATGGTGTTATGGAAATTTTAAACGGGTTCTTTCCTGCCAATGCAGAAGATTTACGGCCCGTTTGGGGCAATACTTTTGCACTTATTGCTGTAATCACCTGGGGTTCATTTAATACCCTTTCGCCGCAGTTAATCGTTAAGCTGTTAACGCATGTAAAAATAGCAGCCATCTATCTTTCAGGTATTGTACTTGTGGCGCATTTACAGGGGCGCATCAGTTATAATACAGAGAGTAATTTCAACTCAAGTAATGGTATGGCACCCGTGCAGTTAAGCGGTTATTTAGGCTGGGGCAGTATACTTTTAGTGCTTTCATTTTTAAATCCTGATGAGAAAAAATTTCAGCCACTGAACCTTGTTTTATTTGTACTCTGTACCACAGTAATGATTCTTACTTTCTCGCGTGGCGGATTGTATTTTTTGGGTATGGTAATGGCCGTTTACTTTTTCTTTAACCGTGCCAATATTGGCAGTTATATAAGGCTGATACTGTTTATTCCTGTTGGCTTTTTAATCTATTACATTGTTACCAATCAAACTGAAGGAACCATTGAAAAACGATACAATAAAAAAGGTTCGTCTAACCGTGATATACTTGTAGAGGCAGGTTTTAAAATCTTTCTTGATGAACCTATTGTGGGCGTTGGTACCACCAATTATAATACAGAGATTGTTAAGCGTAAATATTTTGACCAGGTTTCTACTGCACACAACGAGTTTGTACGTGCGGCTGCCGAGCATGGTATTATTGGCATCTTTTTATACTGGGGCTTTTTTATAGTCACCACAAAAGACATTTTGCTAAAACGGCATGGTACCAAAAAACAATTTTCATTTTACTTCTTGTTACTCTTTAGCCTAATACTGGTACATAATGGTTTAAAGGTTTCTATTCAACCACTGCTTATGTTACTTGCCGTTGCCAATCCTGATTTGGCTGGCGGCATATCAAACCAACTATCCAATGCCTTTACAAGTTCAAATCGTCAACAGCGGTTACAGCCATCTTGATGGTCTTGCCAATTGCCAGGTACATTGTTTTCCTGATTCACTGGCCACAAAACTTGGCAAGCCTTACGTGAAAAAAACACTCACCTGGTTTTTAGATGACCCCAAACGTTTCCTATTTCAAGCAGAAGTTGATGGTAAAATAGCTGGCTATTGTGGCGGTTTTATACCCAAAGGCATTGGCGATGGCAGCAGCAGTGGTATGCTGCAGTATGGGTTTAAAGAAGCGGTGAAAGGAATATTAAAAAGCCCGTGGCTGGTGTTTAATAAAGAGGTGAGGGCCGTATATCCTTTCATCTGGAGGAATATTAAACGTAAGATATTTAAAGATGCAAAGGCAACCGTGGTGGCACCAAAAGAGCCAGCGAAATATGTGATAAGTGCAGGGCTTGTGGTAATTGGTGTGGAGCCTGAATTTCGTGGTACAGAAGTGTTTAAAACTTTGATGCAATATTTTGATGATAAAGCACGCTCTTACGAAGTTGATACCGCCACTTTATCTGTAAAAACAAATAATGCAAGGGCTATTGGTGCCTATAAAAAATATGATTGGAATGTGGTAGAAGAATTGGGTAATACCTATGTACTTCGTAAGCAATTGTTGTAATTTTTTGGTGACGAGCTTTTGTTCATAATTGAACTTTGTTGTCCACAGGACTCTGTGAGCGTCGCACACTTGTACGCTTTGTTCTTTATTCAGCAATAGATTTCCTTCTGCGTTTTCCGCGCTTTCTGCGTGAACCTTTCAACCTATGACAAACAAAAAAATCCTTATTACCGGCCTCTTTCTTAACGAAGAGAACAAACATATCATTTACCGCACTGCTGCCGACCAGTTGGCAGAGTTGATGGAGAAAAACAATTATCCCATCATCAAAACTTCTTACAAGCCAGGCCGCATACCTCGCTTGATAGATACCTGCAAAACAATCTTTGCAAAAGCAAGCGAATATAATATTGCTATTGTGCCTTTTTATGGTGGTTTCAGAAGCCTGGTTTTAGAAGCAGTGGTTTGTTATTTGTTAAAGGCATTGGGTAAAAAAATAGTGTTGGTTATTCATGGCGGCGGTATACCAGACAGGATGAAATTAAAAGCCAGCCGTTACATCCCTATTCTAAAAACGGCCAAAGTATTGGTTGCACCATCCAACTTTTTAATAGAAGAATTAAAGCCGTATGGTTTACAAATTGAACTGATTGAGAATGTGCTCAATCTTAAAGAATATCAATTTCATCAAAAGCAAAATTTACGTCCGCATATTTTCTGGATGCGCACTTTTGAAGACCTGTACAATCCCTTAATGGCAGTGCGTGTTTTTAAGCTGGTTAAAGAAAAATACCCCGAAGCAAAAATGTTAATGGCAGGCCGCGATGCTGGAATGTTACAGGCCACGCATGATCTAGTAAATGAACTACAATTAAAAGACAGCATCAGTTTTTCTGGCTATGTAACCAACAAGGATAAAAACGAGATTGCCAACGAATATGATATTTATACCTGCACCAATATAATTGACAATGCCCCTGTTTCTTTAATTGAAATGATGAGCTTGGGCGTTGCTGTTGTAAGTACCAATGCAGGTGGTATACCATATTTGGCTACAGACAAACACAATGCATTGTTGGTAGATATTGATGATGATAAAGCAATGTTTGGAGCGATTGATTCGTTAATGAAGGATGATGCAAAAGCCCAACAACTAATTGCAAACGGCCTGCAAACAGCGCAGCAATACGATGAACAGCCGGTAATGAAAAAATGGGCTGAAGTGCTGAAAAGGTTGGGATAAGATTTAAGCAAAAGAAGAGGAAGTTTCACGCAAAGGAACCAAAGGGGCATAGGCGCAAAGAAAACTAATTATGAAGGCTATAAATCAAGCAGATAAAGATAAAACTGTTAAAGAACATCTTTTTTGGGCTTATGCAAACTTAGCTATGGCGCATACAGCAGTTACCCGCCAACAAACAAAGTATGATCGCTTTAATTTTATGATACGGGCTAAATTGTATAAAGGACTTTTAAGTGGAACAATGAATATCAGAACTCTTTTTGATGATGAGAAAATTAAGTTGTCATTAGGAAGTAAATGCAATTACTGCAATGCGGTAGAACAATTAGCATTAGACCACATTTTAGCGCGTAAACTTGGTGGGAAAGATGAAGGGGATAATTTAATTTATGCTTGTAAACAATGCAATAGTTCAAAAGGGAAAAAAGATTTAATGGAATGGATGAATTGTAGAGGTGATGATTTTTTGCCTTTAATGATTATAAGACGTTATTTAAAACTTGCTGTAGCGTATTGCATTGAAAATAATTTAATGGACATAAAACTTTCAGAAGTTACTTTAGAAGAAATCACTTTTAAAATAAATTTTATTCCTGTTAAATATCCAGGCCCTGAAAAACTAAAACTCGTTTGAGAGATAGAACCCAACAGCCCAACAACCTACAAACCGCCCCAGTGTGCGAGGCTCGCAGAGTCCTCCGGACAACGAAGCCAATTAAAGAATAAATGCTTGTTCTCCAAAAATCAAAAAATCACCTTAATCATATAAATCACAGTTCAGACAAACCCCTAACCATATGTGCGGCATTGCAGGTGTACTACATTTTAACAAAGAAAGAACCGTTGATACACAACGGCTGAACGAAGCACGCGATGCCATGTTTCACCGCGGGCCAGACTTTGGCGACAGCTACGTGAAAGGCAATGTGGGACTGGCTCACAGGCGTTTAAGCATATTGGATTTAAGTGCCGATGGCAACCAGCCCATGCACACACCTGATGGCCGTTACACCATTGTTTTTAACGGGGAGATTTATAACTTTCTAGAGCTTCGCAAAACGCTGGTGGAAAAAGGACTGAGCTTTAAATCGCACTGCGATACAGAAGTTTTGCTGGCGATGTATAAAGTGTATGGCGTGGAGATGCTGGACAGCCTCAGCGGTATGTTTGCCTTTGCTATTTGGGATCATGAAACTCACGATCTTTTTATAGCAAGGGACAGGGTAGGGATGAAGCCGCTCTGCTATACAGTCTTTGATGACAGTTTTATTTTTGCTTCTGAAGCAAAGGCTTTATTTACTTATGGTGTGCCGTTCAAAGTAGATGAGAATGATTTTAATGAGATGATGGTGTACAGGCATGTTTCAGGCGAAGGCACTTTATTTAAAGATGTAAAAAACCTATTACCCGGCCATTACATGCTGGTAAAAGAAGATAAAAGTATTACCATAAAACAATGGTGGAGTTTAAAAGACAAGATTCAGAAGCACGATAAAATTACCGACCCGCTGGAATGGTTTACAAGCAATTTTGATGCATCGGTAAAGCGCCACATGATTGCTGATGTTCCTGTAGGAATTTTATTAAGCGGTGGTCTCGACAGCAGCAGTATTGCTGCCTCTTTGTATAAACAGGGTTATAAAGGCATTGAAACCTTTAACATGGGTTTTAAAGATTTTGTAGATGATGAAAGCGGTGTGGCAAGAAATCTTTCTAATCATTTTAAATTTCCTTTTCATGGTTTATTGCTTGAGGGCAGTGAACTGGTAGATAATATTAACGTTGCCAATATAACTAACGATGTACCGCTTATGCACCAAAATGAGCCGCATATTGTGGCCATTGCACGATACGCCAAACAGTATATTAAAGTGCTTTTATCTGGCGAAGGTTCTGATGAGTTTTTGGGTGGCTATGTGCGCTACAAGCCCATGAAATATCTACCTTATCACAAGCTGGTATCTTTTATACTGGGTGTTACACCGCAACGTTTTAAAAACAAACGCCTCAACAAGC
Source organism: Chitinophagales bacterium (assembly GCA_031424995.1). GTDB lineage: Bacteria > Bacteroidota > Bacteroidia > Chitinophagales > Chitinophagaceae > Parasediminibacterium. The sequence continues at coordinate 85,795 of JANPIP010000001.1, forward strand.
TGCAGCAATATTTTGGTATGGACAGCAAGGAGGAAATTATGTTTGCCAATGCCATCAACTTTTACCCATCTGATTTTAAAAAGATAGGTGCCAATGTGGTTGATGTAAATAATAGTTTCCGTAAAAAAGTGTTGGCAGAAGCCGCAGAATTGTACCCTGGTAATTATCCCAGGCAAATGATGTATTTAGACCAGCACACGTATCTCTACACGCTCAACGACCGTAACGACCGTGCTACTATGGCCGGCTCTGTAGAATGCCGCATCCCGTTTTTGGACCCAACAATAATTGAAGGATTGGGAACACTGTCAGATGAATGGTTCTTTACAGGAGAACGCAGTAAATTCATATTAAAAGAAGCTTATAAAAATGTGCTTACCGATGAGGTGGTAAACTTTAGAAAAATAGGCTTTTCCGTACCCTGGATTCAGATCATTTTTGCAAATGAATACCTGAAATACGAGTGGGACAATATGGAAAACTGCGAACTTTTTAAAATGGGGATACTGAAATTGGTTGATATAAAAGCCCTGAAAGCGCAGCAATTAAAAGAAACCAACCTATCTCTTGAGCTTCTTTTAAGGAATTTCTTTTTCATCACCCTTTGGTTTAGGGGCTATACAGAGAAATACGCAAAAAATAAAATTTAAACCCTATCTTCGTCAATATAATGTCCTAATACAAAAACCTGAATGAAACTCTCAATCCTAATTAGAAACCTGAACGAAGCTACTGCATTAGACGTTTGTCTAAAATCAATTGCTGCTCAAAAAGTCTCTTTCGATTACGAGGTTGTAGTTATAGATAACGAAAGTGACGATAACTCACTTGAAATTATTAAAAAACACAATGCTAAAGCGTTCATTTACCCACGCAAAGCCTTTACTTACGGCAGTTCCATCAATTTTGGTATGGAAAAATGTCAGGGAGAATTCACTCTTATTTTAAGTCCGCACGTTTACCTTTTGAACGATAATTTTTTACAGAATATTCCTATACATTTCGAAGATAAAAGTGTTGCAGGTCTTAGGTTTACCAATAGTTTAAGCCAGGATTTGCTGAAAGGTGCTTTCTTCAATTCTGAAAGGATCATGAACTGGCAATCTGAAAACGGAAATGTAAAAACGATTTGGCAATACACAACTGTAAATCATTGTGCTGCTATACGCAGAACCAATTGGGAGCAAAATAAATACAACGAACAGGTTTGCAGCGGCGAAGATAAAATCTGGGCTTACCAGGTAATGAAAAGCGGTTACAGCGTTAAAATAAACATCCCTTCTTTTTATGCTTACCACCGTTCACTCAGCAAAAAAGCGTTGATAAAAAAACGTGCACAGGAAGAAGTGGCTTACATGCTTGCAGTTGGCGCCCCTTACAAAGAATATCCCCGTACCATAGACAAAAAAACATACTTTATCTATACCCAAATATGGGCTGCTTATCAGCACATTAAAACCCATATCAACGTAACAAGGCTGGTAAAAAAGATGTACAAAACAGAGAAGCCACATTTCGATATCAACTCTTATACGCCACAGCCACAGGTAGTAAAGGCAGAAGATAAGCAACCTAAAAAGCTGCTGGTAGCAGCGTTTTAATTTTTTTGGTGACGGGCTTTTGAACAATAATGTAACATCGTTGCGTCGCACACTGGAGCGTCTTTCTCTTTATTCAACTACAGGTTTTCTTTGTTCAACTCCAAACATACGTACCTCTTATATATTGAAAAATTATTGAACAAAAATTTTTCATTACAGTCCTTTCGCTGTATCCTTACAACAGTAAAGTTTTTTGATTTGACTCAATTGACCTACTGACTTTCTTGATCCATTGACTTTCCTTACATGAACAAAATAAAATTTGCCATCATCGGTTGCGGACGCATTGCACAACGCCATGCCGAACACATTAATAAGCAGGGAATATTGGTAGCCGTTTGCGATGTTGAAGCAGCAAAAAGCTTGGCAATGGCCACCCAATATGGTGCTACATCTTACACAAGCATTGATTCGTTATTAGCTACAGAAAAAGAAGTAGATGTTGTTGCTATTTGTACGCCCAATGGTTTGCATGCACAACATTCCATACAGGCTTTGCATGCAGGTTTTCATGTACTTGTTGAAAAGCCAATGGCCATAAGTGTACATGACTGCGGTGAGATGATAAAAGCGGCAGAACGTGCCAACAGGCGTTTGTTTGCCATCAAGCAAAACCGTTTCAATCCACCCGTAGCAGCTGTAAAAAATGCTATCGATAAAGGCGTTTTTGGGCAAATTTACAGTGTGCAATTAAGCTGTTTCTGGAACCGTAATAACGATTACTATAATAATAGCTGGAAGGGAACCAAAGACCTTGACGGCGGAACGTTGTACACGCAGTTTAGTCACTTTGTTGATTTATTATACTGGCTGGTTGGCGATGTTAAAAAAGCATTTGCCATCACTTCCAACTTCGCACATAAAGGCATTATAGAATTTGAAGACACCGGCGTTGTAGCGCTTGAATTTTATAATGGTGCAATAGGGTCTATCAATTACACTGTTAACAGTTACGGTAAAAATATGGAGGGTTCCATTACCATTTTTGCTGAAAAAGGAACCGTAAAAATTGGTGGCCAATACCTCAACGAGCTGGAATACCAAAACATAGAAGGATTTGAGTTTAAAGACCTTCCCAAAGGCAATACAGCCAACAACTACGGCACATACGTGGGCAGCATGAGCAACCACGATAAAGTTTATGAGAATTTGATAGAGGTTTTACAAAAAGGCTCCGCCATTTCTACCAATTCTTTTGAAGCTTTGAAAACAGTAGAGATAATTGATAAGATTTATAATGCTGCAAAGCTTGCGAATAAGGAATAATTATACTGCTGTGCGAAGTCTCTGACTTCGCATTCTTTATGTTCTTACGGTTTTATAAACCGACCTTCAATCTTCTTAAACACATTTTTTACACCATATTTTGTAAATTCATTTTGTGAAAAAGCGTACAGAAATGGGGCTTGATTTTGAGGTGGATAAATTAACCAACTCAATTGAGAATGTTCAATCGGGAGATAGTTTTATTACAGAAATTTCTCTCTTAACAGCCACAGAAGTAAAGAAGTTAACAAAGAAAAATGGTTGGCGTTTTAATTGGTCAGCAGAATTAAAACAACCTGAAAGAGACGTTTATAAATTGACAATTACTAATAATCCAAACATTATACAAGGGTTGGTAAGTTTAGAAGTGAAGTCAGACTATGTTCGTATGCATCTTATTGAAAGTGCACCTTTTAATATTGGCAAGCACAAAACTTATTATGGTGTTCCTGGTAATTTAGTGGCTTATGCATGTAAACTTTCATTTCAACGGGGTGGCGAAGGGTATATTTCTTTTATTGCAAAAACTAAATTGATTGACCATTATATAAAAACACTAGGTGCTGTTCATTATGGTGGTGGTTTAATGGTCATTACAACAAATACAGCACTAAATTTGATAGGAAAATATTTTTAAATCGAATAATTATGGAACTTATCAAAGAACCTTTGGATGTTGATTTTATTGTTGATTCAAGGCCTTTAACCAAAGACGAAGAACTTGCCATCAGTGCATTTATTCACGCTGATAAAGAGAAACGAAAACTTGAACAAAAGAAAAAATCAACGATAAAAACGACTCAAAAAAATAAGCAGCCTGCTTAGCTATGCGAAGTCTCTCACTTCGCATTTTTTATGTTCTTACGGTTTTCAAAACCGTCTACTAAAATCAAGAAATGCCCTTCAAACAACTTGCTGTAGCCATTCGCGATGTAAATTTTGGCGATAATGTAACAGTGGTAGAACCCTGCAACCTTTACGGCTGCACTATTGGTGCCAATACTTTTGTAGGACCTTTTACAGAGATACAGAACGATGTAACCATTGGTGATAATTGCAAAATTCAGTCGCACAGTTTTATATGTGCGCTGGTAACTATTGGTAATAATTGTTTTATTGGCCACGGGGTAATGTTTGTAAACGACCTCTTCAGCATTGGCGGCCCTGCACAGGGCAATACCGATCTTTGGAAAAAAACTATCATTGGTAACCACGTATCTATCGGCAGTAATGCCACTATTTTACCTATAACTATTTGCGAACATGTTGTTATTGGTGCAGGCGCAGTGGTTACAAAAAATATTACAAAGCCCGGCATTTATGCTGGTAATCCTGCAAAGTTTTTACGAAGCATATAAATGTATTCAGGGTGATTTACATTTGACCATTCACTTTTCACCATTCACTTTTCACCTCTCACTTCCATGAACGTTCCCTTCGTAGACCTCCAGTCGCAATACCAATCCATCAAGCAAAATATTGATGCTGCAATCAGCAATGTAATTGCAGAGACCGCTTTTATTGGTGGCAAATATGTGAACCAGTTTGAAACAGCCTTTGCGGCGCTGTATGGTGTAAAACATTGCATCAGTTGTGCCAATGGTACTGACAGCCTGTATATTATTATGAAGATGCTGGGCATTGGCACAGGAGATGAAGTAATTACCGTTGCCAATAGCTGGATCAGCAGCAGCGAAACCATTACACAAACAGGCGCTAAACCTGTGTTTATAGATATTCATCCCGATTTTTATTCTATAGATGAAACTTTGATAGAAGCAAAAATCACCGCAAAAACAAAAGCCATTATGCCTGTGCATTTGCAGGGACAGGTGTGTGATATGGATGCGATTATGGCTATAGCTGAAAAGCATAACCTTTTTGTAATAGAAGATTGTGCACAGTCGCATTTTAGTGAGTATAAAAATAAAAGAGCAGGCACTATTGGCATTGCATCATCCTTTAGTTTTTATCCCGGTAAAAATTTGGGCGCCTATGGCGATGCTGGCTGTATACTTACCAATGACGCTGCCCTTGCAGAAAAATGTAAGATATACGCAAGGCATGGTGCACTGGTAAAACACCAGCATCAAATAGAAGGTATCAACTCTAGACTGGATGGTTTGCAGGCGTCTATTTTATCTGCAAAGCTGCCCTATATTTTACAGTGGACAGAACAGCGTATTGAAAACGCAGCTTACTACAACAAAGTTTTAGCAAGTATTAAAGAAATTGTGCTGCCTGTTGTACGTCCTTCTTCAAAACACACTTATCATTTGTACGTGATACGCACTAAACAAAGAGAAGCACTTGCAAAATTTTTGAAAGAAAAAGGCATTGAAACCGCAGTGCATTATCCTACACCATTGCCCGAAATGCAGGCTTATCAATACCTCGGCCATCAACCGCAGGATTTTCCTGTAAGCCATCAATACAAAAGCGAAATTCTTTCCCTGCCCATGTACCCTGAACTTTCGCACGGGCAAATGGATTATATTGCTGAACAAATCCAGGCATTTTTCAACCCATGATATTATCCATCATTTGCCCAACCTATAACGAAGAACCGTATATAGAAGCCACGCTTGACAGTTTTCTGCGCCAGGAATATTATTCCTTTGAGTTAGAAATTTTGATTTGCGATGGTATGAGTACAGACAATACACGAAGGCTGGTAAAAGAATATTCTGCCAAACATCCCAGCATACGTTTGGTTGATAACGTTAAACGCAAAACACCTTTTGCATTTAATGTTGGTTTAAAAGCGGCGCGTGGCGAATATGTTGCCATACTTGGTGCACACAGCGCCTACGATCCTAATTATTTGCAGGCCTGTTACGATGAGTTGATTGCAAGCGGTTCCATCGCCTGTACAGGCCGCGTGGTTACGCAGGCCGCCTTCCCCACACCTGAAGCAAAATTGTGCGAATGGGTTATGCTAAGCACATTTGGAGTGTCAGGCAATTCATTTCGTGTAATGAAGGAAGGTTATGTGCATTCTGTAAATTTTCCGGTAGTAAAAAAGCAGGCCCTTACTGACCTTGGTGGCTACGATGAAACCCTGGAACGCAACCAGGATAACGACATGAATCAGCGCCTGCTTGACCAGGGCCACAAGCTGTATTGCACCTGGAAAACAAAAGCCTTCTACCGTCCGCCATCCAATTTGAAAAAACTGTTTCATTATGCTTTTCGCGGTGGTTTCTGGAACGCGAAAAGTTATTACATGCACCCCAAAAGCATGCGACTTCACCATTTTATTCCCTTCTTTTTTGTGCTTGCCGTACTGGGTACTTTTACGCTCGGTCTTTTGGAGGCAGCCATTTTTCACACCCCCTATTTTTTACTGCTTTGCGGTTTTGGTATTACGCTGCATATTATGGCAGGCATCCTTGCTTCGGTGCGATCACTTAAATATGAGGATGATAATATTAAGATCATCCTTCCATTCATCTTTTTCGGCTTTCACTTCTGTTATGGCTGGGGAACACTAAGAGGATTGATTGCGGGGAAGAAATTGTAGGATTAGTTTCGCGCAGATTTCGTGGATGTACGCAGATTTTTTGTGTCTCCCGCAGATGGCGCAGATTTTCGCAGATTTCTTTCATTACTCTCCTTTAGGGGCGGGGGATCTTCTTTGCGTTCATCCGCGCCATCTGCGCGAACCCTTTGTTTCTTCCCCTCCTTTGTTACTTTGCGTGAAATTATTCTTCTGCGTTTTCCGCGTATTCTGCGAGCCATATTTTCAATCCCCGCCATCTGCACGAACCCTTTGTTTCTTCGCCTCCTTTGTTACTTTGCGTGAAATTATTCTTCTGCGTTTTCCGCGTATTCTGTGAGCAATATTTCTTCTTGCTGCCAACTGCGTACATATTTTTCTGCCCCTGATATAAGGGATGAACACAAAATATAAATCCCTTTATCTTTATAAAATATTTTACAGAGGTTTGCATAAATCCTTTCTAAAACAATATCCTTAAACCCATCCATGAAAATACCCTTTTCACCACCCTATATTGATGCTGATGTAGAAGCAGAAGTACTTGAATCTTTGCGTAGCGGCTGGATAACTACTGGCCCTAAAGTAAAAGCTTTGGAAATGGAAGTGGCGAGACTATCGCAGGTGCCTGTAGCACTTTGCGTAAACTCTGCTACCAGCGGTATGATGCTGGCATTGCATTGGTTTGGTATTACCAGGGGCGATGAAGTAATTGTGCCCGCTTATACTTATTGTGCTACTGCACTGGCCGTTTTACATATTGGTGCCACCCCTGTAATGGTAGAAACGGGTGAAGATTTTAATATCAACCTGGCTGCTATTGAAGCTGCCATCACACCAAAAACTAAAGCTATTGTGCCTGTTGACTTTGCTGGCTGGCCCTGTGATTATGACAGTATTAATGCGTTGGTAAACCGTGCAGATGTTATATCGAAATTCATTGCAAAAGGCGAGAAGCAGCAGCAGCTTGGCAGGATACTGGTAATGAGCGATGCTGCACATTCCTTTGGTGCTTTTTACAAAGGCAGGCCAACAGGCAGCCTTGCAGATATTACCGTGTTTTCATTTCACGCAGTAAAAAACCTTACTACTGCAGAAGGCGGTGCTATTTGCCTGAATATGCCTGCGCCGTTTAATAATGAAGATGTTTATAAAAATCTTCGTTTATGGAGCTTGAACGGGCAAACCAAAGATGCATTTACTAAAAGCCAGGCTGGTGGCTGGCGATACGATGTTGTATATGCGGGTTTTAAAATGAATATGCCTGATGTGTGCGCTGCTATTGGCCTTGCACAAATAAGAAAATACCATAGCCATTTATTGATAGAACGTAAACGTGTATTTGATTTTTACAGCGAGGCTTTTGCAAAACAGGGTTGGGGCTGGCTGCCGCCATATACGGTTGAAGGTTCAACCTCAAGTTATCATTTGTATCCTTTGCGCATAAAAAATATTACAGAACATCAGCGCGATGTAATTATGGATATGATAGCTGCGGCGGGCATTTCAGTGAATGTGCATTTTGTTCCAATGCCAATGCTTACTGTGTTTAAAGAAAGAGGTTATGATATTGCTAATTATCCAGTAACGTATAAAAATTACGCGGCAGAAATTTCATTGCCTATTTATCCGCAATTGACTGTTGAGCAGTGCCAATACATTGTAGACAATATTATTGCATCAGTAAACCAAACCATCAACTGATTATGATACGTTTTTTTGATGTGCTTTTTTCACTCATCGCTACCATTGTGTTGTTCCCGTTCTTTCTGTTGATAGCACTTGCTATAAAGCTTACTTCTAAAGGGCCTATATTTTATAAGCAGGTAAGGGTAGGGAAGGACAATAAAGATTTTAAGCTGTACAAATTCCGCAGTATGAGAACGGGTGCAGATAAAGGAAGCTTATTAACTGTTGGTGGAAGGGATAACCGTATTACACCCATTGGTTATTATATACGCAAGTTTAAACTGGATGAATTGCCGCAGGTAATAAATGTATTGAAAGGTGAGATGAGCGTGGTAGGCCCAAGGCCCGAAGTAAGGCGCTATGTAGATATGTATAATGCAGAACAGCAAAAGGTTTTAAATGTGCCACCTGGTATTACAGATTATGCGTCAATAGAATTCAGAAACGAAAATGAATTGCTTGCAAAAGCCGATGACCCTGAACAATACTATATTGATGTGGTGATGCCTGCAAAAATTGAGTTGAATTATAAGTTTATAAACAACGCAACTTTTGGTGAGTATGTAAAAATTATTGCGCTTACGGCAAAGGGCATTGTAGTAAAATAATAGCGGTACGACAGTATTAAGACTGTATTAAATAGATGGTATTCAATATGTATTATGGTATTTATAAATAACTTTGTGTAGTAGTGTGCTTATTAATCCCTACTTTTATCAATATTATAATCCAAACCTGTAAAAAGCAAACCAACTGTAAGTGAAAACTTTTAGGAAATTTCTAATAGGCAATAGAATAGCACCCAAGTGGGTTATATTCCTGTTAGACCTTATCGTTTCAGCCTTTGCTATTACATACGCCTACCTTTTACGTCTCAATTTTGATTTTACTGTAATTAAAACCGTTGACCTGTGGCATAACGTTGTTATTGTTACGCTCATCAACAGCACGCTCTTCTTTTTATTTAAAACGGCCCAGGGCATTATTCGTTTTTCGGGCTTTCAGGAAGCTTTCAGGAGTATCGCTGCCGTATTTTATTCCTTTCTTGTAATGCTGGTAATTAATGTACTCATGTACATGGTTGGCCTGCAGCAAATTACACCAATATCTGTTCTCTTTATTTATTTCTTTCTTGCAAGTTTTTTACTTTTCGGCTACCGTATGCTGGTTAAATATTTATTTAGCCTTACGGCAGATACTGGTGAGATTGAACACGTGGTAATTTATGGTGCAGAAAGCAACGGTACGCTTTTAAAGAAAACGCTGGAACAAGCTTCCAGTCAGCATTTTAAAGTAGTAGCTTTTATTGATGAAGATGGAAAACTGATTGGTAAAACCATTGATGGTGTTCGTATTTTTTCTTTCAACGAAATAAAATTTGTTTTTAAGGAATGGCATATCAATGCCCTGTTTTTTGCAAAGCAGGATTTTGAGTTTGCTGAAAAGAACCGCATTGTTGAATTCTGTTTAAATGCAGGTATTAAGGTAATGAACATACCACCAATGAAAGATTGGTTACAAGGGCATTTAAACATTAACCAGTTAAAAGAAGTTAAGATTGAAGAACTGCTTGGCCGTCCGCCAATTAATTTATACAACGAACATGTAATTGAGCATTTGCGTGATAAACGTGTGTTAATTACAGGTGCGGCAGGTTCAATAGGCAGCGAACTGGCACGCCAGTTATCTGTAGTTTATCCTACATCGCTTATTGTTTGCGACCAAACTGAAACGGGTTTGTACGATCTTGAATACGAACTACAGCAAAAATTTAAACTCGGCAGTGTTTTAAAAGTGTATTTGGGCGATGTGAAAGACGAGCAGTCTATGGAAAGCCTGTTCAGGCAATACAAACCACAAGTGGTGTTTCATGCAGCGGCATATAAACACGTGCCAATGATGGAAAAATACCCATCAGAAGCCATACGTAATAATGTATTGGGTACCAAAACGCTGGCAGATCTTTCAGAGAAATATGGGGTTGAGAAATTTGTGTTCGTTTCTACTGATAAGGCAATCAATCCTACCAATGTAATGGGCGCTTCAAAGCGTATTGCAGAAGTATATTGCCAAACCTTACAACGCAGAAATGTTGTGCCTGTTTGGGATGATGGTATTGTTCATTTACCTGGGGCTCAAAAACGCACCAAATTTATTACCACCCGTTTTGGAAATGTGCTGGGTAGTAATGGTTCTGTTATTCCAAGGTTTAAAGAACAGATTGCCAATGGTGGCCCTGTAACCGTTACACATCCTGATATCATCCGTTATTTCATGACCATTCCTGAAGCCTGTTCTTTGGTGCTTGAGGCAATGACACTGGGTGATGGTGGTGAGATATTTTTGTTTGATATGGGCGACCCAATCAAGATTCTTGACCTTGCTAAAAAAATGATTCGCCTTACTGGTTTAGAGCCTGGCAGGGATATTGAACTGAAGTTTACAGGTCTTCGCCCTGGTGAAAAACTATTTGAAGAATTACTGAATAAAGAAGAAGAAGTAATACCTACTGAAAATAAAAAGATACTTCGCGCAAAGGTTATTGAATACGATTTTGATCGTGTTAACTCTGGCATTGAACGCCTGCTTGAACTTGCTGCACAAAATGCAGATGTAGAAGTGGTAAGGCAAATGAAACGTATTGTTCCTGAATACATCAGCAATAACTCCATTTACGAATCCATTGATGCACAACGTTCTGCTGGTTCTTTATATGGTGCGTTAAGAAGATAATCAATTAAAAACATAGTTGCATATTGTAAAAACAAAGCGCACATAGATTTTTTGGATGCATTAATTATTTATGCACCCCTACAGCCTAGTTATTTCATCACTACTGCTTTGTATATATCCCTTTCTTTTTTTACGTCCTGAAGCTCTGCTTGTAAAGCTATTACCTGGTTTTGCAATTCTCTTTCTTTTGCAGTTGCGCTTATAGAAGCGGGTAAAAGTGTAAGATAGGGCTCGAACAGGTTGGTTTGCAGGTGCAGGCTCAGTAGGATAAGAACAGAAATGGGCTGATCGTTGTTATGCAGTTGTTTATGCAGGTAATTGACGCTGCGGCCCATGTTTATAGACAATTGGCGCAGATTTGTATTCATTTCTTTAACCCTTGTACGTACGGTGAGAGGTAAATTGAGCAGGCCGAGACTGGGCTTAATATTTATATGATTGAAAAGAATGCTCATAAAAAGGTTACTTTAAATAAAAGGATGAAAAGAAATAGGTTTAGTAAAAATAACCTCTAAAAGAATGTATTGTTCTTCTTTTTGGAATATTTTTTATTCTTTTAGATGGTATGCTACGCCCAAATAGTTATACTCTACGCCTAAATGGCGGACTATTACCTCTATATGGAAGACTTATCTGTCTAAACGACTAAATGAACACTCTAAATGGATTATAATATATACTATTTGGATACTTATTAGAAAACAGCAGGGTAACAATCTTTTATTTACGTTGCCTGATAGGGTTTGGTGTGGCGGGTGAATTGTTTTGCCCCACGTTTATCAGCCTTTAAAAGGTTGGCAACCTTATTTCCGGATTTGTTTATTTACGAAAATTATTTATGCACCCATTTTTTAAATGCGTTTATTATCCTCCCTATTTTTCTAATTCAGTTCAACCAGCATTTTACAAAGTATACTTATTGTGTACCATTTCTTAACTATAGCTCTACGTGGTTAAATAGTTATTGTGTTTGGGAAACCGCTAATTTGCATCTATGTTATTTTCTTTTTTACAGAAAAAAATTCAGCCTGACCTTTCCTTTTTAGGTATTGATATGCACTCGCATTTATTGCCCGCTATTGATGATGGTTTGCAGGAAGTGGAACAAACTGTTGAGTATGTAAAAGAGTTACAGGCTATGGGTTATAAAAAACTCATCTGCACCCCACATATTTTACCTGGTGTTCATAACAATACTCCTGCAACAATTTTAGCTGCACTTGCTGTTGCCAGAAAGGCATTGCAGGAAAATAATGTAACGGTTGAAATTGAAGCCGCCGCAGAATATATGATTGATGATGCGCTTGAACTGAACATAAAAAATAATGAGCAGTTGCTCACTTTTGGTAATAATCATATGCTGATTGAGATGAGCTATGTGGGCCCTTCGCCCAATTTGTACCAGGTTATTTTTGATTTAAGAATGAAGGGTATTCAACCCATTCTCGCACATCCTGAGCGTTACGAATACATACACCGCAATTACCAGCAGTACCACGAAATAAAAGACCGTGATGTGCTGATGCAGGTAAACCTTTTATCACTGTCAGGTTACTACGGCCCCAAAGTAAAAGCCATTGCTTTGCGCTTGATAAAAGACGGCCTGGTATCTTTTATTGGTACTGATATGCACCACGCCAATCATTTAAATGCCACCAAAGCATTTGTAAGTTCTAAAGAGTTTTATAAAATAGTAGAAGGGGTAGAGTGGCAGAATAAAACGTTGATATGAGAATGGGAACACTGATAACACTGACTAAACAGATGTATACTATTAAAAGTTACGAGTGATTGTTTTACGGAACACTCGTCAGTTGAGCTTGCGGCCACCAATAAAATAAAATAACCGCTGTTGTTCATTTAGTGTTCATCGATTTTTTGAAGATCTTTTTTTAAGATAAAGCCGCTTGTTGTATTGTACCCACCTTGTACAAAGTTTGTGGTCACTCTGTAATGTTCTAAAATATTACCCTTAACCAAATAGCCTTTTCGTGGTTTGGAATGTTTGTCAGGGTTTGTATAAAAAAATGTTTTTTCAGCTATTACCTTCCACCTTATTTTGCTATCATCATCCTGAAAATGCTTATAGTTCGAAGCTGTTATCCCTTTTAACTCCTCTTCCTTAATAATCAGGGTTTCGTCCTTTTTCATCTTACCCGAGTCAAAGCCTTCATTTTTCTCAAGAACAAGTTGCCAGTCCTTATCATTGGCATAGTATTTAAAAGTCAGTTCCAGGTTCCATTTAAAACGCCTGCCACCAAAAAAGGAAATGCTGAAACCATTGCTGCCTTTAATTTCTGTTCCCGAATAATAAGCGGTATGGTTGTGTGCCATAAGTAAAGAATCGTTCCTGAGACCAAGAGTAAGTTTATCATTTGCATCACGCAGCAAAATCATAAAGGCATCAAAAACCTCCCCATTGGGTAATGAATCTTTATCAGCATTATTTTTTAAAATAAGTATGGCATCCTTTTTACCATCACTATTCAAGTCACCTTCTATATAATCCTCCATTGAATAGTTTTTAAGAACAAAATGTCCGGCTTCTTCAGGAAGTTTTATTTCTTTTTGGGCGGAAAGTGTTGTCAAGTAAAGAAAAGATAACAGGGTCAAACAGTATTTCATAAAATTTAGTATGAAACAAAGTTGTAAAAAGCCGTTGAAAGCTCAACGGCCTTACACTTTAACTCTGGTAAAATAAAATTGAAGAAATGTAACGCTTAGTAATTATTGTGTTTTCTTAAATACCTGTATAGATTTCATAGTCCAATTAATAGCTGGTCGTATTGAAAAAGTAGTATCTGTGGCATCTTGGTAAAAACCATTTAAATAAATGCAGTCCATATAATTGTCTAAAGTATCAACAAGGATGATATAGTTGCCAGAAGTTGCACCAAGATTAATATTTGCATTTAAAAAATTACTTTCTGATACAAGTGTATCGGAAAAATAAATTTGAAATGATTCAGAAATAGAATTAATATAAGTATTGTCATATTTTTGATGCCAACTCCTGTCTGCAATATTTACTTCATATGTTGAATCTATTTCACCAATCCATTTTCCTTGTAATGAATCTAAAGTTGTTGAAGAAGTAAAATGGATGCTTCTTGATAGGTTACTATGACTTTCTGGCTTGCATAAAATAAAAGATGCCAAAAAACAAAACACGATTACTAATATTATATTGTTTTTCATAAAAAGTTGATAAAAAATTTTCAGGGTAGTAGGGGCGGATGCTACAAAAACCAATGGCTTAGCAAATTCATACGCCCAGTTAGGGGTATTTCATAAAATTTCAGGTATATAGAGGAACAAAACAGAATTGTAAAGCCATTGAAAGCTCAACGGCTTTACAACTTCGATTCAGGTAAAACAAAATTTAAGTACACCAGTTAAACTTAATGGTACTTAATTCGTTTTTTTAAATACCAAAGAAGATAATGTACCTCTTTTTATTGCTGGCTCAATAGAAAATAGTGTGTCACTTTGGTCTTGATAAAACCCATCAATTACGTTGCAATCCATGGAATAATCTGACATTGCAACCCTAATAATATAATTTCCACTTAACGTAGTAGTATCAATTTTTGCTTGTCGAAAATCCTCAACACTTACAATAGTGTCAGAAAAAAATATCCTATTATTTTCATTAATGAGCTGGGTAGCATCATTGTAGGTTTCATTCCAGTTTCTTCCACTAATTATTACTTGATTTAGAGAATCTTCGGTATTTATCCATTTTCCTTGCAAGGAATCTAAAGTGGTTCCTGGAGGTAAAAGTTCGAAACATTTTTGATTCTTTTTACTAAAGGAAGTTACGCCAATACCACTGATAATCAATACAAGTAGTAAGATTTTAATAGATGCAAATTGCTTATTTTTCATAAAATTGTTTTGTGTTTTAATTAATACAAAGTGCCTTTTTAGCAGCAATTAAATTATTTTTTCTTTTTGTCATCCCATTGGGTGTCCCTTTACTTTTTGCACTACCTAGATTTATTGCTTTACTATATGATGAGACATCATCATTATCAGCATAGGTATTAAGTTTTTTTTCGTGGCAAGCCTCCCATAAAGCAGCTAATACAGCATATTTCATATTTGTTGCTAACAATTCTGGGTTATCGACAAAACTTACAGAATGATCATTATATTTATTTTGATAGTAACTGGTAAACTTTGTGTAAGAGCCACGCCCTGTCAATTGAATTGCTCCATGACCTCGATATTTAGAACCATCTTTACTTGCTTCATTACCATTACCAAGTCCAAGGTGGCCACAGCAGTACCATCTATCGAATAAGCAAATGCAATTAACATAAGTATCTACGGTCGCACTGTCAAAATACTTTTTTTTTGCTAAAAGTGCCTTTTTTGAGTAATGGTGACTTTCTGTCAAAGTTGTAAACCCATCGGTTTCGGCTGTAATCTGCGCTAACAGATGCGCTAATCTTAAACGTGTATTGATATTAAAATCCGTATCTCGCTTATACAGGTTTATGTATTTAGCTACGCTATCCATTTTATCCTTATCACCGCTAGGATTAATTAAAAGTAACATCTCTTTGGTTACCTTAAAATCGGCATCAGTTGGGCAAACACAAGGCACTTTGCCCGTAGTGCCACCTACGCAATAGCCACAGTTATCACGGTATGCCGTGCCTCCAAGCACCCCTTTGCAATCTTTTTCAGGGGGCGGCGGCATTAAACCTCCAAAATGTGATGCGTAAAAACTATAATAACTACCAAGATCAGCCATAATATCCCATTCCTCCTGCCCAAAGTTAGGTGGCTGAAACCAGGGGTCATTCATTGGGTTAAAAAGTTCCTCAGGTGGCCCGCTCGGTTCCACCCAACCATCATTTTCGTTTTCGTTGCCAAACCCTTCCCCATCATCTCCATTTTCGCCATCGCTAAAAAAATCCGAAATTGCATTGGCAACATTAGTTATTGCATCTACCACACTACCGCCAATACCTTGCAACCAACTAAAAAAACCGCCGCCGCTACCGCTATTGCCTGAACCCTGGGTATTTGTGGGGCAAGCCCATTGCGCCCTTAATTCTTGAGAAGAGGTTACAGTAATGCCCTTATTCCCAAAATGCAGCGTAATGCTTAGTGTAAAAATTATTAAAAGAATGATTTTTTTCATATTGTTGGTTTTGATAAATCATTTAGATTATAGCCTCACTATTTTGGTTGTATGAGATGTTTTTCCATAAAAAACATTAAGTACATACGTTGCCGCATTCAGGTTTTTAGGGTGCAGTAAAAAGGTATATGAGCCTGCTTCCAGCATGCCTGATTTTTTTTCGTACACCTGCTTTCCATCTAATGTTAACAACTGTATTTGTACCTCGCTTTTCTGTTTCAGCTTAAAATCAACGGTTATGGTATTTACAAACGGGTTAGGGTATGCGTTTACCTCATCTTTTAACAGGCTTGTTTGGTCTGGTATAAGGCTTTGTATATTATTACCTGTAAACTCTTTGCCTGCATACCGCTTTACGGAAACGAATATTGGTTTGTCAGGCTCGTTATGTTTAGCAGAAAACATTTGGATATTGCCTGTCAGGTACATTGTATCGCCGTTGTACGACCATTGTAAATTGGCATCTTTAAACATATAACTGGCCCCCTTATTTGGGTTGTAATGGTCTTTTCGTATATACTTCATATTGCTAAAAACCAGCGAACTTGAATTGATGTCTGCATTTAATGGTATAGCAATAGAATCGTTTTCAATCCATTGTCCGGTAACCTTGCCCTCTTTATTTACAAGTTTCAATTTTAATTTAGAAGTGCTGATAGCATATTGCCCGCTCCAATCGTACCTCACCAGGTACCCATCATACTCACCTGTGGTAACTTTTGCAGAGGTGCTCCCATCAATTTTTTGGAACTGGTTCAGTGCACTGCTTTTTGACAAAAATTCTGTTTTAAGGTCTGTAGATAATGTTGTTGCCTGTGCATTATTGTTATTCTCACCTGTTGTGGATGCAAGTTCGTTGATAGCCATCCGGTACCCTTTTTTGGCTGCTTTTTGCAGCCAGTAAGTTGCACTGTCTTTATTAAGGCCTACTCCATAACCATTTCGCAGGCAAAGCCCATAAAAGTACATACTGTTGGAACGACCGGCATTAGCCCCTTTGGCAAACAAAGCCGCGGCTTTATTATAATCTTGCTGGCAGCCCAAACCTTTGTAGTGCATATAGGCCATGGCGTAAACACTTTGCGCATCGCCAAGTTTGGCAGCAGTATCAAAATACTTATATGCGTTTTCAAAATCAGGTGCTTCGGGTCTATCTTTGTACAGTAAGCCTATGTTGTACCATCCTTCTATACTTCCATTTCGGGCAGCTTTTAAAAACCAGTTGATTGCCGCATTTTCATTAGCTAAGGTTCCAATGCCTTTGCAATAAAGCCCTCCTAAAATGTTCATTGCTTTAGGGTTTCCTGCTTCGGCCAATTGTGTGTACAAACCAAAGGCTTTGGGTTCGTCTTTGTGTATTCCTATTCCCATTAAATACTTCTTTGCCTCTATTAACCGGGCTTCTGTTACAGAGTCATAAAGATTGCTTTGTGCATGCAGCTTTAAACATGCAATCATAAGAAGAAAAATAAACCGTGTTTTCATTTTCATGTTTATTGTTTTTGGTTAGAAAATAAATTGTCATTTTTTTTAGTATAAACAGAATAAGCTAAAGCGTTGGTATTAAGTAAGTACAGCACAGAATCAGCATATTTTTTAATCTCTTGAACTTTTTGGCTTCTAATTTTTACCCTCATGTTTTTTATTTCATTCGCTTTGGATCTAACCATTAGTGTATCCCCTTTTTGCAGGTATAGTTTTAGCAACGATAATTTTGGATGAAATTTGTATGGCTGCATATTTTGAACAATAGCGTAATAGTGTTCGCTACTATCGTATTGTTCTAAAAGTTGGTAACAAAACCCAGTTTTTGAGAACACGTCAGGATTGCTTGTGTTTTTAAGTGCAGTTTTATATTGCTGTATTGCCGCTTGAAGCTGCTTTGAATTCATTAGTGCATCCCCAAATTTTTCATGGTACATCGGGTAGCCGTTAAGCCTTTTGTTTAAGTTGCTATAAGTGTTTAGGGTAACCCTGCTTTCAGGTATTTTAGTAACCATCCAATTATCATAAAATGCACCCATTAAATTGAATGTGGTAATGGTGAAAATTAAGCAGACGATAACTGCAATAAGTGCTGCAAACCTTTTTAAGTATAAAGTAGCATAACGCGATTTGCTTAGATTATGAACTTGATTATTGTAACTACTATTCCCTCTGTGGGGAATAGTAGTTACGGCACAATACAACATAAAAAGCACCATGGCAGGAATTGCCTGAAAACCAAAATTTGTAAGTTGTATAACGATGAAGGAAATTATCAGGGATAATAAATTGTATGAATCGTCTTTCCATTTATATGCATGCCTGAAGAATGTAATTAAGAATAGCAGCCATAAAAAAACAGCGATAAAGCCACCTTCAACGCCCAATTCCAAAAAATCGTTATAGGGCATATTAATATGGTCATTGCTATCATCTGGCACTTTCGTGATAAATAGGTTGTACTATTTTTCAAACAGCCCAAACCCGTGTCCAAACAAGGGTTTTTGAAACATAAGATTAATTGAATTTAGGGCGATACTTATCCTGTTTATTGTTGATCCACCTTTGTGGCTGAAAACTGAAATCAGTAGCTGTATAATAACATAGCCAACAAGAATTGCAATGAAACCTTTGCGATTGAATTTTAAATAAGACCTGAACACCTGTACCATTTTTTGCCTGTATTCAACAAGAACCATTATGGCAGCGGCGATGTATGCACTCCTGCATTGCAGTAATACAACCGCTAAAAGAATGGAGGCCAATGCTATTTGAAGTAGACGTTTGACAAATTGATGATTAGCGTTACGGAATACAAGCAGGACTGAAAAAAGCGCCATTGCCAGGAACATTGCTGTAACATTGGGATTAATCCACGTACCTGTGCATAAAAAATTTTTGTTTGGAGAAGGGATGATAAAAATGCATTGCAGTAAAACGACCAACGTTTCAAAAAGGCAAGTAAAATAATACCATGATGCACAAACATTATTAACCGCCTCTTAACTAGGATGTCTTCATTTCTGTTTGTATTATTTGACCAATAATTTATGGAAAAAAGAAAAATGCTGCATGCTATCCAATATAGATGTGAAAGGCTAATTCGGTTATTTATAAGCCCATGCAAAAAAACATAAAGTACCAACAGCAGAAATATCCATATATAAATGGGTGCCTGATATTTTATTTCCTGGGTGTGGAATAAAGGTTTCTTAAAGATGAGTAACCCAATAATCCCTGTTGATATGCTGAAAAGGAAAAATGAAATTAAACTTGCTTCACCAAAGGCTTTGCTGTTAAGCAAGGTAAAGGCAATTGTTATAACAATAAGAAACGGCAGTGTTGTTCTTTTAATTACAGTCATTGGTATAGTTTTACAGCATGATTTTATCTGAAAAACAGTGATATCAGGGCAATAGAATTTGCCTTACGTTAGCTTAAAAAGGGAGGGTGGGTATATTATATGTACTTGGAACGAGTGCAAATTATGGAGTGACAACAAAAAAACAAATTAAATTTTATAGGATGGTATTGTGTGCTATTATGATCAATTAGTAACGGTATAAACTTTAACTTGCCTGCTCTAAAAACACAACTATGCGATTGTTATTGTCCGCTTTTCTGCTATTTTTAAATATGATATGTTTTGGCCAGGATAAACAGTTTTTTCTTTTTGTGGGAGGCTACACCACAGGTAAAAGCGAAGGCATCAGTGTGTATCGTTTTAATGCTGCAGATGGCAGTGCCAGTTTTGTAAGTAAAGTAAAAACAGACAATCCGTCCTATCTCGCAATCAGCAACAATGGTAATTATGTGTATTGTGTTAACGAAACAGGAAAAGGCCGTTCAGGTAGTGCCACAGCTTTTTCGTTTGATAAAAAAAACGGCAGCTTATCCCTACTAAATAATAAACCTGTTGGTGCCAATGGCCCATGTTATATAAGTGTTGATAAAGCAAATAAATGGTTGTTTACAGCAAACTATGCCAGCGGAAGTGTATCAGTTTTAACGCTTAAAAAAGATGGTTTTATTGATACATTGAAAGAAGTAATTCAGCATACGGGTAACAGCATAAACAAACAAAGGCAGGAAGGGCCGCATGGCCACACTGCTATTTTTTCATCTAATGAAAAGCAATTATTTACTACAGACCTTGGTACTGATAAAATAAATGTATACCAGTTTAACAGCAAAAAACTCAATCCTTTAAGGGTTACCAACGATTCTATAATAGCGTCAACACCAGGTAATGGGCCTAGGCATATAGCTTTTCATCCTGCAAAAAAAGTATTGTATGTTATTAATGAACTTGCAGGTACCATAGATGTTTTTGAGAATAAAAAGGGAATGACACTGCTGCAAACCATCAGCACAGATACTACTAATAATCTTGATAAAGGCTGCGCAGATATTCATCTTAGTGATGATGGTAAATTTTTATACGCTACCAATCGTGGTAAGTACAATACCATTGCTGTGTTTAAAGTAGATGAGCGTGGAAAGCTTGAACTTCTTGAACTTCAGCCAACGGGTGGCAAAACCCCGCGTAATTTTATGATTGACCCCACTGGCAATTATTTGCTGGTAGCACATCAAAATTCTGACAGCGTTATTGTTTTTAAAAGAGATAAAGAAACAGGGCTTTTGACCATGACTGCTAATAAGATTGAAGTAGGCAACCCAAGCTGTTTAAAAATGCTTGCGGTAGAATAACCGTTAATCTACTATTTCTTCAGCCACTGATTTTTTGTCTTTTCTAAAATTCGCAAACATTCCCTTATGCCTTGTAGGTATTTCATCGCCCAATAATTTGCCCCAGGGTTTCAGGTCTTCAATACGGTCGAAAATGATTTTTAAAACGCCAATAAAAGGGATGGAAAGGAACATGCCAGATACGCCCCATAAAGCCCCGCCAAGCAATACAATTAAAATAGAAATAAGGGCATTGATTTTTACTTTTGAAGAAACAATCAGTGGAACAAGAAAATTATTATCAATAAACTGTATCAGCAGGTAGGCACAAATAATTAGCAACGGAGATGAAAAACCATCTTTTGTAACAAGCGACATCATTACAGGCAAAGTCATTGCCACAAGGCCACCAATATAAGGCAGCATGTTTAGTATGGCACCAATAATGCCAAGCAGCAATGCATACTTTACACCAATTATTAAAAACGCAGTTATGTTTAATGCAGCAACTATAAGGGCTTCCAGCAATAGGCCTACCATATAGCTTTTAATGGCATCGTTGGTGTCTTTAAGTACGCCGCCTACTTTTTTGGGGTCGGTTTTAAAAACTTCGTACACAAAATTTACAATCAGGTTTCTATAATACAATAAAAGAAAGGTATAAATAGGCAACAGCAAAAGATCGCCCAATATGCCCAATATTGAACTCACAGTTTCCCCAACCATTGGTTTTAATTTGCCCTCTAATTCAGTAATATATTGGTTTTGCTGTTTTGTGGGCATACCTGCCGAAACGCGAAGCATCTTTTGAAATTGCCTGAACATCTGCTCGCTCTTTTCTTTTAATTTGGGAAGTTCATCAGAAAAACCGGCAATTTGCGATGACACAAAATAGCCTACCCCAACAAATACAATAATGGCAACTAAAATGGCAAGTGTAATACTAAGTCCGTTACCCAGTTTCCACTTTAAAAACAGGTTTACCAATGGTGTAAGTAAAATAGCCAGAAGCCCTGCAAAGCAAAGCGGCACCATTACGCCACGAAGTACAAAAAGCATGTAAGTGAATAAACACAATCCCAGCAGTATAGCAGTACTTTTAATGTAAAACGGATATTTATCTTGCATAAAGGTGGTTGAAATTGCTTTGATTTAAGCAATAACCATTCCTTCAAAAGCAAACGGGCAAGCAACTTGCAGGCCCGTTTAGCGTATTGTAAAACTTTATTTATACCGCTTTAATAAAGTAGTAATTTCTTTTACCTTTTTGCAGCAGTAAATATTTATCCTGTAATAAATGGCTGTTGTTAATTGAAACTAGTTCTGCACCTGCCTTTATTTTATTAATGCTCACCCCACCAGCCTGCAACATTTTTTTAGCCTCACCTTTACTTGGAAAAATTTGTTTATCGGCTAAAAAACTTATAAGGTCATAACCTTCGCTTACTTGTTGTTTTGAAACTTCTACTGATGGTACGCCTTCTAAAACTTGCAACAATTGTTCTTCATTTAAAGATTGCAGCATATCAGCAGTATCATTACTAAAAAGAATATCACTTGCCTTTACAGCAAAATCATAATCCTCACGGCTGTGCACCAAAATGGTAAGTTCTTCTGCCAGCTTCTTTTGCAGGCTGCGTAAATGTGGTGCTTCTGCATGTAATGTTTCTAGTGCTTCAATGGTTTGCCTGTCAAGCAGGGTAAATAGCTTTATCCATTTGGCAGCATCATCATCGCTTGCGTTTAGCCAAAACTGGTAAAATTGGTAAGGACTTGTTTTTTTAGGATCAAGCCAAACATTTCCTTTTTCCGTCTTTCCAAATTTTCCGCCGTCGGCTTTTTTAACCAACGGACAAGTAAATGCAAATGCTTCACCGCCAGCTTTACGGCGTATCAGTTCAGTGCCTGTTGTAATATTACCCCACTGGTCGCTGCCGCCCATTTGCAGTTTGCAGTTCTTGTTTTTGTACAGCCAATAAAAATCATAGCCCTGAATTAACTGGTAGGTAAATTCAGTAAAGCTCATGCCGTTATCGCCTTCAATACGTTTCTTCACGCTGTCTTTAGCCATCATGTAATTAACGGTAATATGCTTGCCAACATCACGTATAAAACTCAAAAAATCTATCTCTTTAAACCAGTCATAATTGTTCATCATTTCGGCATAGTTGGGCTTGCTTTTATCAAAATCTAAAAAGCGTTCCAATTGTTTTTTTACGCCGGCCTGGTTATGTTGTAAAACTTCGTCGCTTAATAAATTGCGTTCTTCACTTTTACCGCTGGGGTCGCCCACCATACCAGTGGCGCCGCCTACTAAGGCAAAAGGCTTATGGCCTGCACGTTGTAAATGCTTCAGTAATAATATAGGTACCAGGCTGCCAATGTGCAAACTATCAGACGTTGGATCAAAACCAATATAAGCACTCGTCATCTCTTTGTTCAGTTGATCTTCAGTGCCAGGCATCATATCCTGTATCATTCCGCGCCAGCGCAGTTCTTCTATTAAAGTCATCAGGTTATTTGTATTTGCGGCAAAAGTAATCAGGATGGAAACACGGATGTATAGAAACACAGATTTATGGAAATACGTATGGCGCAGATAAAAAAGATTTACGCAGGTAGGATAAATAAATTAAACGGATTTGCACTATTTCTTTATTCGCTTTACGCTAACAAACCTGTGTTCTCCGTGTTCTCATTCTCTATTTGCAGCCTTGTTTTTGGAAAGCTGTTGGGGTAATTGGTTTGTATAAATTCAATCATTTTTTCGCGAAGAAAACAACGCAGGTCAAAAGCTTTGCCTGAATCAAAAGAGCTTACCAGCAATCTTATTTCTACTGACTTTTCAGTGGCATTGGTTACCTGTACCACGGCAACCTGTTCATCCCATAAAGGATGGCCTTTTACCAGTTTTAAAAACGCTGCCCGCAGGGCTTCAATGGGTATGGTATAATCTACATATAAAAGCACGGTACCAAGTAATTCAGAATTGTTTCTTGTCCAGTTTTGAAAAGGTTTTTCAATAAAGTAATTGATGGGAAAGATCATGCGGCGTTTGTCCCAGATATTTAACACCACATAGGTCAGGGTTATTTCTTCTACACGGCCCCATTCGCCCTCTACCACCAGTACATCATCAATACGTATGGGCTGTGTAAAAGCAATCTGGAAACCAGCCAGCAAATTGGCCAGCGATTTCTGCGCAGCAAAACCAATAATAATGCCGCCCACACCAACGCCTGTTAAAAGCCCTGCACCCAGTTTACGCATATTATCAAAACTCAGTAATACCGCACAACAGGCGCAAACAATAATAAAAGCCACCAGCACTTTGCGTATAAACTGCAATTGTGTACGCACTTTTCTTTCAACCAGGTTGTCTACCTTATTAATATTGTATTTATCTATAAAATAATCGGTAAAAATTTTAATAAAGCCAATTAGCAAGTATGCAAAAGCAATGATGAGCAATACCTCTACGGTTTTATCAACGTTCTGAAGCAGTTTTAGCCTTAGCCGCAATTCAGGAATAAAAATATTGAACAGAAAAAGGGGCAGAAACAATGTTAACGGCGCACTTAAACGCCTGGTAACAGAAGGTATAAAAGAAAAGGCTGCTGTTGTTTTATTAGAGAATCGGATGACGAGATTGAAAAGACCTTTAATGAGCAAACCCGACAAAAAAGCCGCTACCATCAGCAGCAGGTTCCATAAATAATCAGGCAGCTTGTATAAATAATCTTCCAGGTTTTGCGGCATGTATAAAAAGGGTTTGTATAAAGGCTGCAAAAGCTGTACCCTGAAAATTTAAAGTACTTCACCGCATCTCAGACACCAATACGATTAAATTCAATTACTTTTTTAAAATGTAAATTCCAGATAAAAAAATTATGAAATCCTAATAATTTTTCTATCTTTTTATTAATCTCTGATCTATCTACCTGGATGGAATCTTGCCTGTTCAGTGCGATTAAAAGTGTTGAATCTAAAAAGTGGTTTTCTATCTTTTCAACAACAAATGTCTTATTTGCTTCTTTTTCTTCACCAAAATAAACCCATTCGCTGTCAGGCGTTACTCTTACCCATCTTACCTTATACTTTGCTGCAGTACTTGCTGCATATATTAGTTTAGCGTCCTTAACGTTAAGCTAAGCTAAATGAAAATTTATTCAGCTTACAACAATTGGGTACTTACAAAATACTACAAATGCGTTATTGGTAACACGCACTAAATACACTGATTTTGTATGATAAATTAATAATCATGCAAAAAAATTTATCTCTTTTATTATTACTACTAACATTTAATCTATTATCACAAAAAATAGTAGCTCAAAATTGGCAAATAGTAAAAAAAATTGGTAATGCAAATGAAGATGTTGCAAATAAAATTGCAACAGATGCTACTGGTAACATGTACGTTACCGGATTTTTTAGTGGTAGCCTAACTATAGGTACAGCACAATTAATAAGCTTTGGTAATAAGGATATTTTTATTGCAAAATATGATGCAAGTGGCAATGTATTATGGGCTGTTAGGGCAGGAAGCAATGGAGCAGAAGAAGGGCTAGGTATTGCAGTTGATGCAAATGAGAATGTATATGTAACTGGTGCTTTTAGCGGCACTACAACCTTTGGTAACCTAACCGTTAATAGTAGTGGCGGTACAGATATTTTTATTGCAAAATATACTGCAAATGGGGTAATTAGTTGGGTGAAAAGAGCAGGATCAACTTTTGATGATAAGGGCAATGCAATAACTGTTGATGCTAATGGTAATTGTTTTGTTGTTGGTCAGTTTAGAGGAACAGTAGCTTTTGGTACAACCAATATTATTAGCGAAGGAACTAGTAGCATAGATATTTTTATTAGTAAATTAGATACCAACGGTAATTTTATTTTTACTACAAAAGCAGGTGGTACAGGTAGTGATTATGGTAGAGGAATTACTGTAGATAACAATGGTAATTGCTATATTACTGGTGATTTTACTGCGACAGCTACCTTTGGCACTACAAGTTTACTAACCAGTGGCAATGCAGATATTTTTGTAGCCAAATTAAATAGTACAGGCACTCATTTATGGGCAAAAAAAGCTGGGCGAGATAATACCGATATAGGCTATGGAATAGGTGTAGATGCTAACGCTAATGTATATATTTCTGGTATTTATGTAGGCAATGCCCAATTCTCTAATTTAACCCTTGCATCCAATAACTTTCAGCTAGATATTTTTATAGCAAAATATAATACTAATGGCGATATTATTTGGGTTAAAAAAGCAGGCGGTGCAAGTAACGATCATTGTAATGATTTGGCAGTTGAACCTAATGGAAATAGTTATATAACAGGCTATTTTCCTGGTACTGCTACATTTGGTACTACCTCTTTAGTAAGTATAGGTGCAGAAGACATATATACCAGTAAAATAGACTCGGCAGGCAACTTTTTATGGGCAATAAAAGCTGGTGGTTCTGGCTCTGATAGAGGTAACAGTGTGACTGTAACCCCTAATGGAAAAGTACTAACAACTGGTATTTTTAATGGTACAGCATCTTTTAACGGATTTTCTTTACTTAGCAGTGGCAGTACTGATGTGTTTCTTACAGCTATTAGTCAGCAATGTATCGCTCCAATTATTACCACGCAACCATTATCAAAAAATGTGTGTGCTGGCACTACAACACATCTTTCTGTAGTAGCTTCTGGTACGGGTACATTAAACTACCAATGGAAAAAAGGTGCAGTAAACATTGGCAGTAATAATGATACATTAACTATTACTAATTTTTCTGCCGCTGATGCAGCATCCTATACATGTGAGGTAACCGATACTTGTGGCATTGTTGTAAGTTCATCCGCTCTTTTATCATTTACTTCTAACATTACTATTTTACAAAACTTACAAACAGTAAAAACTTGTATTGGCAGCAATGTAACATTAAACTTTATTGTATCAGCGTCTGGTAATATGATGACTTATTCTTGGTATAAAAATGATGTATTTATTAATAATAATGAAGCACTCTCAATACCTGTTAATGCTACCTCAGATACAGGCCTGTATAAATGCATAGCAAGCAATGGTTGCGATAGTAAAAATAGTACAGCATTGGTAAGTTTAAATCCATCCTTTGTTTGTAACCCCAACTGGGTAGGGGCTAACAGAATTACTGGTAGCCATAATAAATACTTTTCGGGTACAAGTGTAGATAGTGTAGGCAACGTGTATGTTATTGGAAATTTTCTTCAAAGAATTGATTTTGCCCTCAATATGTCTTCATTGTCGTTAATTTCAAATGAATCCGACGATATATGCGTTGCTAAATACACCCCAACAGGTACTGTGCTTTGGACGCGAAAAATTGGCGGAACAAATATTGATAAAGGCTATTCTATTAAAACTGACAAACAGGGCAACTGTTACATTACAGGTACTTTTGTTAGTAGCACTCTTAATTTTGGAACTGTTACTTTAACCTCTACTGGTGGCTACGATTGTTTTATAGCAAAATACGATACCAATGGTAATTTGCTGTGGGCAAAAAAAGCTGGCAGCACTAATATTGATGAAAGTAAAAGTATTAGTATTGATGCAGCAGGTAATTGCTTTGTTACAGGCTTTTTTTCAGGCACATTTACTGCCGATAATTTAAACATTACAAGTGCCAATAGTATTAATGCTTTTATTGCAAAGTATAATACAAATGGAACAATACAATGGCTTAAACAAATGGGTGGCAACTCAAATGACTTTGGTGTTGGTATTACTACAGATAAAGATGGTAATAGCTATGTAACCGGGGAATTTAGAGAAAGTGCTACTTTTAATACGACAACTATTACAGCATTTGGCAGTGGCTACGAAAGCTATGTTGCAAAATATGATACAGATGGCAACGTTATTTGGGTAAAGTCATTAGCAAATGGCTTCACTATAAAAACAAGTGCTATTACAATAGATTCTACTGGAAATATTTTTGTAACTGGTCAGTTTTTAGACAATGCAACCTTTGGCACTACCGCTGTTAAAAGCAAAGGGCTGGAGGATATTTTTATAGCCAAAATGAATAATAACGGCACTATTGAATGGGTAAAAACTGCTGGCGGTAAGTTTTCTGATATTGCTACAGGGATTGGAGTAGATAATACCAATAACATTCATATTACTGGTTCTCTATACGACGGTGGGGGTAGTTTTGAAGATATTGAGTTTAGCAAAGGAGGTATATTTATTGCAAAATATTCTACAGTAGGAAATTTATTGTTAGCCGTACAATTAGGTAATTCTTATCAGGATAGACCTTGGGGATTAGCAATTGACCATCTAGGAAATACCATTATTGCAGGTGCTTATTTAAGTAATTTACCAATTGGTACATTTACCTTAAATAGAAGTGATAACTTATCGCAACAATCTGCAACAGATGGGTTTATAATAAAATTTGGTACTAACAATGTGTTGCTACCTGTAGATATCATTAGTTTTAAAGCCAATCTTTTCGAACAAGAAGTAAGGCTAAATTGGCTTACAGCAAATGAAATAAACATACAAAACTACATTGTAGAACGTAGCACTAATGGTACTCAATTTTTTGCAATAGATACAGTACTAGCAAATGGAAACAATAATTATAGTGCTATTGACCATTTGAGTACAACAAGTGTTAATCAATACTTTTATCGATTAAAAATTGTCAATAATGACGGTTCAAAACAGTATAGTTATATAGTCACTGTAGGGCTGCAGAAAAATAATGTTACCGTTCAAATCTACCCAAATCCTGTACGAGATAATTTGAACATTAACTATCAATCAATTATACAAGAAAAAATAATTGTAAAAATTTATAACCTACAAACAAATCTTGTTTATCAAAATAATTTCTCAGCAGTACAAGGTAGTAATCTATTTATATTACCTATAAATGCTTTAACCAGAGGTAGTTATGTACTGTCAATTGCCGGTAATAATCCACAAAATATATTATTTATAAAGCAGTAGTTAGCTTAAAATACTACAAATGCGTTATTGACAACGCCCTTTGTTCACTGTTGCTTTGTATTAAATTAAAAACACCGCAACCATGAAAAAAACTATTTTAGCTACACTATTATTGGGTACGCTTTTTCCTCGAAAGCACAAGTAGAAGTAACTACCAAAAGCTTTGAATTGGAGTCGCAAAACAAACACAAAGAGTGGAAAGTTATTGAAGCAGGAAGAACACCTGCCAATGAAATTTACATAAAGTTTGGTAAGCCTATTTGTGATATGAGCAAGAGTGCTTGGACAGGTACAAGAACTTATAGAGGCTTTAAATGGGATATTGACAAACTTTATTTTAATGATGCTTTTGACTATGTAAAAACAGAAAGTGTAAACTATCCATCATCAGAAGAAGCGGTACTTAAAAATGAAAATGTTTTTGGCAAAGTATTTATGCCGCTCTCAACAAAAGGAATTGGGGGATCAATCATGTCTGGTGTGGCAATGCCCCCCAGGCCTATCAGCAATAAATTTTTGTTTACCAATATTGTGGTTCCAGCTGTTAGTCTTGGTGGCTTTAAAATTAAAACCTCTTACATTAGCTGTGGACCAATTGTAGCTACTTGCAACGAATCTGTTTTAATTGCTGAAGTAAACTCTGAAAATGCCAAGGAAGCAAAAGGCCAGCAATGGATACCTACTTATAACAATCCGGTGCCTAATGGTGGCAATATTTTGTTTGGCACTTCAGGCGTAAATCCAGATGAAACCAAAGGGCATTATGTATTTCGCAAGTACGATGATAAAGGTGCCGTAACACTGGAAAAAGCTTTTACGTTCGATTATCAGTGCTTGATTTTTGCAAAAGAAATAGAAACCTCACCCGGTATTTTCGATTATATTTTTGTTGCCAATACCATCAATTACAAAAAATCAAAAGGTGCATTGGCACCACCCAATCAGTACGAGTATTTTAGAGTAAATGGCGAAACTTTTGAAATAAAAGAGCAAATAAAATTTACGGGCGTTTATACCAAATGGACCTTGGATAAAGTAGTTGAAAAGGATGGAGCAGTGTACTTAATGGGTGCATGTGGCAACAGTGCTACAGAGTATATGGGCTTTTCTGTTATGCCAAAAGAACAGGAAGGTTTTCAGGTTGCAAAAATTAAAAATGGCAAGCTTGAATATGTAAAAGGGATAACAAATAAAGAAGCAGAAGCAAGTTTAAAAATTGCCGATGGCATTAAAGGAAGTGCTGATGTTAGCTTTCTTATTTATAATGTAGCAGCTAACATTGTAAACGATAAAATTGTATATGGTGGTCAGATAATAAAAGATGGCAAGTATGGCACAATGGTTAATATGGTTTTTGGTACAAATGGAGACTTGGAAACGTATTTAGTAAACCCTGTAAAAGAGCTTGCCCGTGGCACCACATTTTTTACAAAAGATGGAAAAACCATGTATTGGCTTTTGGAAGATTTTAGCGAATACAATAAACTGGTTGATGTGGGCAACGGAATAAGTTTAGACCCTAAGAAAGCAAAAATTGCACTTACAGCGATTGGCATAATAAAATACAATTTAGACAGTAAAACGTTAGCCCCATATCAATCTTTAGTAAACGAAGAATGGGCCATCAATTACCGTACGCCATTACTGTTTGAAAGCGATAAAGAAATTGTATTGAACGGTGCAAAAATTACCAAAAAAGCTAAAGAAAGCGAAGTAGTATTTGTTACAATTAAGAAGTAGAAATTAGCTAAATAGCTAAAAGCCGCCTGAAAATGGCGGCTTTTTTTGTAAAATTTTCACACATAAATTTCACCATATAATTTTCCATTACCTGCTATAAAATAAAGTTCTAGCATAAATACACACAAAACGGTAGCAGGTAATCAAATGCCCGTTGCTTAGAAAATATATAGCATATTTTTATTTTCAATTAACCACTATTTATGAGGGTAATTATTACATATTTATCAATGCTTTTTTTAAGCATGTTACTACCAACAAAAGCAAAACTTCAAGTAAATAATCAAGAAATAAACATTTATATAAATAAGGTTTGCAATTTGTATGATAAAGATGAAATGTATAAGAAATTGGATTCCTTAAATAGTTTAAAAAATTTAACACCAGAGAATAGCGTTCGCATTAAAATTTATTATGCGAAAGAATCTTTAAGAATTAAAAAGTATTCTGAATGCTTAACTGCTTGTTACGAAGGTATAGCCATTGCCAAAAAAAATGAATTAGATAGTTTTCATATTGCATTTTACAAATTATTGGGTAGCGAAAGTTATTACACCAGAAAACTTCCCGCGGCAATTACATTTACAAAACAGGCTTTAATAATGGCAACGGAGAAAAATATTATTGAAATACAAGCCGCTTGTTGCCAAAATATTGGGGGCATGTCACTTGATATGTTTTTAATCGATAGTACGCAGAAAAATCAATTAGATACCTCATATAAATATTTAAACCTGGCAATTCAAAAAAGTTCTGTTTGTGGCGATAAATGCAAAAAAAATCGGCTTATGTCTATGAGATTGCTTGCCAGTTTATATGATGCGAAAAAAGATTATACAAAGGCTAACAAACTTTATGAAACGGTAGAAATAGAAACTGCTGCATTTAAAGATACCATGTTAATGGCTACTGTATTAGTAGCACATGCTAATACCCTATTTCTCGTTGGCGACCGCATACCTGGTATTAAAAAAACTGAAGAAGCAGTTGATTTAATGCGTAAATATAAAAGCAGGAATGATGCGACATTTGTTTTAACGTTAAAATACCTTGCAAAAAGAAGAGAAGAAGCAGGTAGAAATAAAGAAGCATCAACCTTAAAATCTGAGGTCATTGAATTGCAGGAAACCATGTACAAAGCAGAAAATCAAGCTCAAATAAATGAATTAGAAACAAAGTTTAAAGTAAAGGAACTTGAGCAGGAAAAAGATTTAGCGAAAGCGAATGTAAAAACAGAAAAACAGCAGAAACAAATTTTGCTATTATCAATATTGGGTTTAGTGATGTTGGTACTACTTGGAGTGCTGGGTATTTATCTTAAAAATAAAAAAAGAGAAACACACCAGCAACAGCAACTTACCAAAGCCATAATAAATGCCGAGGAAAGTGAACGCAAGCGTATTGCCAGCGATTTGCACGATGGCGTAGGGCAAATGTTTAGTGCTGTAAAAATGAACCTGGCAGGCTTAATTGGCAGGATTGATTTGCCTAAAGATGAAGACAGATTTCTGGCAGAAAAAACACTGGCTTTGGTAGATGAAAGCTGTAAAGAAGTGCGTGTCATCAGCCATAAAATGATGCCCAATTTTTTATTAAAATCTGGTATTGCATCAGATATTAGAAGTTTTATAGAAAAGATTGATGAACAAAAGCTGAAAATTACTTTTGAAACCAATGGCTTCTCAGATCAATTAGAATATAACGAGGAAGTAATCTTGTACCGTGTAATACAAGAACTTATTAATAATGTGATAAAACATGCGCAAGCAAATGAACTACGATTGTCTTTAGAAAAAACAAATAAACACATACAAGTTAAAGTAGCAGATAATGGCAAAGGATTTAACTACGAAAATGCCCTTGCCAAAGGTGGCCTGGGGCTAAAAAACATATTGGTACGTATTGAATATTTAAAAGGTACAATCAATTTTACACCTAACATACCTAAGGGCACTATTGTAATAATTAATATCCCAATAGTTTAAATACAATAATTTTTGAAGCTTTGAGTTTAATTTATTAAGAGTCTTAGCGGCAACTATTTCTTCAACTTGTTTTGCCAATCAAGAAGACTCTTTATTAACCAAGCTTAAAACAGCAAAAGCACCATTTACAAAGCCAATATTTTTTTAAGCCTTCAAGCGTCGCCGTTTCTTTCAATATAAACAAGTGTTTAGAATATGGTCAACGGGCTTTGCAATTAGGTGGTATTTGTAACAATTAAGAAGTAGTTTTCTTTGGTACATCAGGTGAGAAAAAAGATGTAAAACTTAGGTTAATAAAAATGAAACTGGACTAAACCATAATTGGATTAAATAACAAAAGCTGTCTTGTATAAGGCGGCTTTTGGGGTTTATTTCAATTAAAATAATAAAATTGGATGCGATTGTTTTGATACTTAATTTGTTGCAAATCTTACCTAAATGCTTATAAAAAACAGCCTCATATTGGTGATGTTAAGCTTTTTGTTTTTTAGTACCAAAGCCCAGAATAAAAAAATTATTAACTGCTTAGAAAAACCAACACTTACGCAAACAAATAAAGAGTTTGCGGTATTTTTTACCAAACAGTGTTAAAGTTGTTATTGTAAAAATAAACATACCTACTGCGTAATAATATTCAAATGAGAAAAAAAATACTTCTACTCTGCTTTTGTTTTTTTGTTTTTTGCTGTATAAAAGCACAAGTAAATACGAAAAAAAATTTGCTGCAATTGATAATGCAAACAGATAGTGTAAGTGACAAAACGAAAGCTATTTCAATTTTAGACTCAGTATTGCAATTGCCTGATTTACAAGTTAAACCCAGGGTAGAAGCGATGTTGCGTTTATCAACGTTATATTTAAATATGCAGCAGCTTGATAAAGCTACTATCTTATCAGTTGAAGGTATAGAATTAGCAGATAAAAATAAATTCGATACTGCTCAATGTAGTTTTTATAAAACAATTGGTGCAATCAACTATTACAGTAATAAACTTCCACAAGCAATTGAATATTTTTTAAAGAGTGCCTTACTTGCAAAAGAAAAAGGTATTCTGTATTTGGAGGCAATCAATTATCAAAACATAGGTGCGGTATATATTGATTTCAAAAAAAGCGATTCTGGAAAAATATTTCTCAACAAGTCATTAAGCCTGAGCAAATATTGTGGCATAAAGTGCAATGCCAGCAGGCTTACCGCAATTCGCGTATTGGCAACCTTGTATGAAAGAGAAAAAAAATATACACTATCGCAACAACTATACAACCAGGGAATTATTGAAGCAAGGCTATTAAAAGATACAACACAAATTTGTAGCTATTTAATTTTTTCAGCAGAACTATATACGAAAGTAAATAACATTACAAATGCTATTGCCAATGCAGAGGAAGCCATAATGTTGATGCGATTGCAATCAGGTCGTAACGAACATAGTTTTCTTTTTTCCTTAAAATTTTTAGCAATAAAACTTCAATTGATAGGCCGATTTAAAGAATCATCAGCTATTTTCTTGGAAGCAATGAATTTACAATCCGAAATTTTAAAAAAACAAAGTCAGCAGCAGGTAAATGAACTATCCACTAAGTTTAAAGTAAAGGAACTTGAGCAGGAAAAAGATTTAGCGAAAGCGAATGCGAAAACAGAAAAACAGCAGAAACAAATTTTGCTATTATCAATATTGGGTTTAGTAATGTTAGTACTAGTTGGAGTGCTGGGTATTTATCTTAAAAATAAAAAAGGAGAAACCTACCAGCAACAGCAACTTACCAAAGCCATAATAAATGCCGAGGAAAGCGAGCGCAAGCGCATTGCCAGCGATTTGCACGATGGGGTAGGGCAGATGTTCAGTGCCGTAAAAATGAACCTGGCAGGCTTAATTGGCAGGATTGATTTGCCTAAAGATGAAGACAGATTTCTGGCAGAAAAAACACTGGCTTTGGTAGATGAAAGCTGTAAAGAAGTGCGTGTCATCAGCCATAAAATGATGCCTAATTTTTTACTAAAATCTGGCATTGCATCCGATATAAGAAATTTTATAGAAAAAGTAGATGAACAAAAGCTGAAAATTACTTTTGAAACCAATGGCTTTTCAGATCAATTAGAATATAACGAGGAAGTAATCTTGTACCGTGTAATACAAGAACTTATTAATAATGTGATAAAACATGCGCAAGCAAATGAACTACGATTGTCTTTAGAAAAAACAAATAAACACATACAAGTTAAAGTGGCAGATAATGGCAAAGGATTTAACTACGAAAATGCCCTTGCCAAAGGTGGTTTGGGGCTAAAAAACATATTGGTACGTATTGAATATTTAAAAGGTACAATCAGTTTTACACCTAATCAATCAAGCGGCACAACTGTTAAAATCAATATTCCATTGGCTTAAAATACTACAAATGCGTTATTGTTAAAAATGATTTGCTGGTGTTGTTTTGTGTTGTTAATCAATCAAAAAAAACAACAATCAAAACATCATGAAAAAATTATTTTGCTTGGCAGTAATAGCAGCTGCACTATTTGTAACGTCTTGCACTAAAAACGATGAAAGTACTCCACAGGCAGCAGCTGCAGGCTGGAAAATAGGCACTGCTAGTTTTACACAAGTACTAGCCATGAAAGTTCCTGCGGGTGTTTTTACACAGTATATGGCTTGGGATAAAATACCAACTTCTGCAGAGTCTGCCGCCAATTCAAATACCAATGTAGCGTTAAACAGTTTTGGCTTATTTTTTAAATCGGCACCAACTGCAGCAGGTAAATATAAAATTGTGTTTAAGGCCGATCCTACCATTTTAGCAGCTAATGAAGTATTGGTGGTAACTGCCAGCAAAGCCGCTAATAAAAGTTATATATCAACAAACTCAACACTTGAGGCAGATGTAACAGTAAGCGGGGGCAAAATAACCTGTACCATACCAGCAATTAAAGTGCAGGAAGTAGGTACCTCTACCGTAATTACCACCGATTTCTCGGGTACATTTGTAGAGCAATAACCCATCTTACTTAAACCCTTGCTTTAATACCCAACGCTATGAATAAAATACCCATTGCCATTGTTGACGATAAGCGTTTACTGCGAAGTTCACTGGAAGAGCAACTTAATTATTCAGGCAAAGTAAATGTATTGTTTACCGCTGGCGATGGTATTGAATTTTTGCAAAAGCTGGAAAAGAAAGCAGTAAGCGAAAGGCCATTGGTTGTTTTAATGGATATTAAAATGCCTAATATGGATGGCCTTGAAACGGTGCTGATAGCTAAAGAAATTTATCCTGACATACAGTTTTTAATGCTCACGGTTTTTAGCGAAGACGATAAAATTTTTGAAGCAGTACGCGTAGGCGCCAGTGGTTATTTATTAAAAGATGAAAATGTAAATAAAATTATTGGCTCCATGTACGAACTGGTGGAAGAAGGTTCTGTGCCAATGTCTGCAACGGTAGCACGTAAAACCCTTGCCATGCTTAAACTTAGCGAAAGGCCTGTGGCCACAATAGTTGAAGTAGAAGAACCAGCTTATCTCTCTACCCGCGAAATGGAAATTTTAAACGGTATTGTTGATGGGTTAAACTATAACGGTATTGCTGAAAAGTTATTTATTAGTCCGCATACGGTGCGCAAGCATATCTCAAATATTTACGACAAGCTGCACGTAAGCAATAAAACCGCTGCCATAAAAATTGCTATGAAAAAGAAGTGGTTTCAGTAGGTTTATTTTCTTGTATTGAATTGTACAACTTCATTTATACAATCATAAAAATCCGAAAACTAAAAGTTTCGGATTTTTTATGCAACCATCTTTTAGCGGTAGAAATGAATTTGTTTTTCCTTGGCCATTTATTGTAGTTGTGAAATTTATTCTTTCCTATAAATAAATCCCTTTAGTTTTGTAAACTAACAAACGTTAGTTAATATGCCATATCAAACGATTCAGCTTGATGCAGCCTCTTTGCTGCAGTTGGGGTTTAGCCAAATACCTCATATTCATTACCAATTATCCCCTCAGGAACTTACAGAACAGTCACTACAACGCGGCGAAGGCGTTTTAAACGATACCGGCGCCCTGTGTATTAATACTGGTGAATTTACCGGCCGTAGCCCGCAGGATAAATTCATAGTAAAAGACAGCATTACAGAAAACACGGTTAACTGGAACAACTTTAATATTCCAATAGATGAAATATATTTTCACCAGTTGAAGCAAAAGATGCTGGATTACCTGGAAACAAAAGAGGAGCTATGGGTACGTGATGCTTATGCCTGCGCAGATGAGCAATATCGTTTAAATATCCGCATCATCAATGAACAACCAGCTTCCAATCTCTTTGCGTACAATATGTTTCTTCACCCAACTGAGGAACAATTGGATCATTTTACGCCGCACTGGCATATCATTCAGGCACCCGGTTTTAAAGCAGATCCTTTGGTTGACGGTACCCGACAGCACAATTTTGCCATCGTATCGTTTACTCATAAAACCATATTAATTGGCGGTACAGGTTATACAGGTGAAATTAAAAAAGGCATTTTTACCATCCTCAACTTTTTGTTGCCTCATCAGCACAATGTATTAAGTATGCATTGCAGTGCCAATATGGGCGAAAGTGGCGATGTTGCTGTGTTTTTTGGCCTCAGCGGTACAGGAAAAACAACCCTTAGTGCCGACCCTAACCGTAAACTGATTGGCGATGATGAACATGGTTGGGACCATGATTCTGTTTTTAATTTTGAAGGTGGCTGCTATGCCAAAACCATTGATCTGAGCGAAGAAAAAGAACCTGAAATTTTTCATGCAATACATGCTGGTGCGTTGGTGGAAAATGTTGGTTTTTATGCGCATAGCGATGAAATTGATTTTACCAACAAAGCAATCACTGAAAATACAAGGGTAAGTTACCCGCTGCATTTTATCAGTAATGCTCAGGAACCTTCTGTGGGTGGACTTCCTAAAAATATATTCTTTTTAACCTGCGATGCGTATGGTGTTTTGCCGCCCATTAGCAAGCTTACAAAAGCACAGGCCATGTACCAGTTCATCAGCGGTTATACCGCAAAAGTGGCGGGTACAGAAGCTGGTGTTACAGAACCCAAAAGCACTTTCAGTGCATGTTTTGGTGCGCCCTTTATACCATTGCACCCTGGCTTTTATGCAAAAATGCTGGGCGAAAAAATGAAAGAAAATAATGTAAATGTTTGGATGATTAATACCGGCTGGACAGGTGGCGGTTACGGCATTGGCAGACGTATGAAACTGTCGTATACCCGTGCCATGATAACAGCGGCTTTAAATGGCGAATTGAATAATGTAGCTTACGAAGAACATCCTGTTTTTGGAATGTTAATCCCTAAATATTGCCCCAAAGTGCCAAGAGAAATCTTGAATCCACGTTATACCTGGGCCGACAGAACGGCCTATGATGTGGCTGCTAAAAAACTGGCACTTGAATTTGTTAATAATTTTGAAAAATACAGTGCAGCGCTTGATAAAGAAATTCTTTCTGCATCACCTAAAGTATAACGATATTAAATTTTCCTCTTCGATTGCTGCTACGTAAAAACTCCCTGCCCCTTAAAAGGTAGGGTTTTTTATTGCAGTTTTATAAGTTTTTCAGTTACTGTTTTTCCGCTGTAAATAAGTTGAACGCTGTAAACACCAGCTATTAAATGGGCAGTAGTAATGGTTGCTATTTGCGGTGCCGCGCCATTGTAAGTGTACATGGCTATGCGTTTACCAGTGGCATTATACAATACAATATTTTTTAGTGTAGATGGGGCCGCTGCATGATGCACCACCAGTTGCTGCTTAAAAGGATTGGGATAAATACTGTAGCCTTTTTCAAGTAAACCAGCAGGAAGTGTTTTGCTGTACAGCCTGACATTGTCAAGGTAAATATTGTTACCATAGTTTTCAATATTGCTGAACCTTATTTTAAAAACATCGCCCTGTTGCAACAGGCTGCTGATGTTTAAACTGTCTGTACGCCACTGGTTTGCAGTAGGTACAAATTGAGTAGTATAAGCTTGTGTTTGATTGATGCTTTGTAAAGTATTGCCCCATTTTTTATAAATGTCTGTCCAGGTGTTACCACAGTCTTTGCTTATTGCTACAAAAAGTGTATCCAGTGGTTTTGTGGTTGTAAAAGGGCTTTCTTTCGTTGCGGCAGCAACATCAAACAATAAAAAAATACTGTCTGTTTTTTGGGTTATTTGGTAAGATGGAGTAATTAGGTCATCCCTTGCTTCATTAAAGCGGTAAAGGTAGTTCTGCATAAATGCAGATGCATTGCCTTTGCTTGCAGCCGTTGCTGTTTTTTGCCAGGTATAGTTATCTGCAGGCTGCTGATTAATTTCCCAGTTGGCAGGTGGAAAATCAGCACTTTCAAAGCTTTCTGCCAAAGGCAGACTTAAAGATGGGGATATAGTAAATGAAGTGGTAAGTGTATCATTTAATACAAATTCATCGGCAATATTATTTGGTAATGAGGTGTAGAGTTTTAGAATATGGCTGCCTGCGGCGATATTCTGCAAAGCAAGCGTTACCAATGTATCTGCATCTTTTTTAAGCGCAAGATTTAGTGTTGAAGAAACGGTGTTGCCGCCATCAATTACATAAGAAAGTTTTATACTGGTGATGGTGTTATTTCCTTGGTTTTTAATCTTCACCTGCGGTGCTATTTGTGTATTGCAGGTAGTGCCACTTGGTTGTGCAATGGCTGAAATCCCAGCATCGTTTTTAAACCTTACAGCAACATTAATATTATCAAGAAAAAGGTTGTTGCCCCTGCCATTGTATCCCCTGAAGCCAATTAGTATTTTGCCTTGGTTTTTGTATATTGAAAGGTCAATTGTTTCCTGCTTCCATTTATCAATGCCAAATGGCCGTAATTCAATGTTGGCGTTGCTTGTAACAGTGGCTAATTCTGCGCCGCCCTTCTTCCAAACAGATGAAAAAGTATTACCACAATCAGTAGAAACAACCACCTCAAGTGTATCACTAAATGTTCGTCCATTGTTTGAAAATTGATATGCCCGCCAAAAGGATAAAATAATACTGTCAGCACCGTTTACTTTCAATAAAGGTCCGCTTAAAGTATCGTTACTGCCCAACTGTGTATCGTAGTTAAAATTATAACGGCACATGCTGTAATTATCTCCTGCGCCCATACCTGCCGTATCGTTTGCAGTATGTATCCAACTACTTAAAAAATTAGTATTGTTGCTGCGCCATATTTTGGTAGGGTAGAGTGGTGGAAAATTAAAATTCTGTACTAAAGCATTTGCGCCAGATGCAATAACGGTGGGCTTTACAAACAGTTCCATCGTTTTGCCAAATGAGTAATTATTGTTGTTGTCTGCATTCCATATTTTAAAAACGAATGTGCTGTTAGTGTCTGTTACGGGTAGTGTAAAAAATGTTGCGGTGCCTGCATAAATTATTTTTCCTCCACCAGGCAAAATAGTGCCTGCAGTGTAAGAACTGCCATCTGTAGGGTTACCAAAATCACTGCTATTATTAACCGCTACTACCACTTTATTGCTGCTGCCATTGGTTGCCCAGTTTAGGTTAAATTGGGTGCAACCATAGGTTGCTCTAAATAATTTAACTGGTGGCGTTAGCTGCCCTTCTGAAAAGGCTTTTGCTTTCAACAACGCCTTGTAAGCGTTCAACCTGCCACTGCCTAAAAGTGCTTTATAATTGGGATTAATGTCACTGATATTATCTGTGGTGGTAAGCAAAATATTTCTTACGTCATTGGCACTTGCTTTACCCCGTAACACAGAAGCCACCAGTGCTGCAACACCCGTAACATGCGGGCATGACATTGATGTACCATCAGAAAATATATACTCATTATTCAATGCCGTACTTAAAACCGCAGATACGGCACCTGCGCTATAATCGCCGCCAGGCGCAGCTATATCAAACCAGTCACCGTAAGTACTGTATTGCGATTTTTCATCTTTATAGTTGGTAGCTGCAACACAAATAACACGTTCATAAGCGCCAGGAAAAACCTTGCCAATAATACCTGAATTGCCGCCTGCACAAACCACCAGACCACCCTGTAATACATTGCCCCCGCCATATTCACAGAAATAATCTATGGCGTCCAGTACAGAAACCTCATACACATCAGGGGCACTAAAGCCCCAGCTATTGGTAGATATACAGGCCCCATTATCTGCGGCATACACAATCGATTCTGCAAAGCCATTATTGGCATTGGCAGGGCCAAAAACCTCGCAGCTCATTAACCTTACACCGCTTGATGGGGAGCCGTTGCCACCTGCAATGCCACTTACGCCAATAGCATTATTATTTACCGCAGCAACAGTGCCTGCCACATGTGTACCATGACTTGAACTTAATGTAAGCGCAGGTGTGTTATCTATAAAATTGTAACTCTTGCCAACGGCAATATTTTGCGCAAGGTCAACATGGTCTAACTGTATAGCCTGGTCATGTATAGATACAATAACATCAGGTTTGCCAGTCTCAATATCCCAGGCTTTTGCAAGTGAAATATCTTTACCCGCACTGCCGCCATTCTGGCCTGTATTGTTAAAATGCCATTGTTCTGCAAAGCGCGGATCGTTGGGGGTATAGGCGGCTTTGACAAAAAGAGAAGCTTTGTATTTGGGTTCAACAACTTCAAACAAGCCTGTAGCCGTATATGCTTTTATTATTTGTTTTATATTGATAAAGGAGGGGAATTGTAACCTGTACCATAAATTAAAACCCCATGCATTGTGCTGTTCTATTCTTTCCTCATCATTTAATATTGAAGCAAAAACTTGTTTGGCAGAAGTCACATGAAAGAACTTATTTAAAGAATCAATAACAGGGATATTAAAATGAATATTACCCTGTTGATGTACAATTGGATTGCCTGCAAATTGGGGTAAGAATTTAATAGAAATCATTCCCTGCTCAAAAGCAGATGCAGGAACTTTATCAATATCAATAAAAGGCCTTTGGCCTTTGGTGTTACTATTATTTTGAAGTGATTGGGCGGAAGATTGGGTGACAACAAAAAAAGACAGCCACAGCACTATCTTTTTAAATATCGTAAATCCATATGGGGCTGTTTTACAGTGCAATTGCTTACCTCTTTAAAACAAATGTAAACAGATGTTGATTATAAAAGTTGTACAGGCAGCGCCCATGGATGTATTAGTTACCCCTGGTTGAAGTTGTAAAAGGTGAGATGTGAGTTGTGTGGCGAAACGATGAACATCATTTTGCTTATTTTGCTAAAGAATACTAAAGATTCATACACTATCTATACACCTCCTATACTTCTGGTATACTTCAGCTATACACCTCCTATACTGCTGGTATGCTTTAGGCTGACTTTGTTTTATCCTGTCTTATCCTGAAAAAACTTTACACCCTGAAAGTGTTATTACTGGATGCGGTTTACATGTTTTGCAGTATTACTGTTTGGGCTTTACATTTTTTTTTCCCGGTTTGTATGCCCCGGTGGGCCCACATTTGAGGGTAATAATTTCAGGGGCTGCAGTACTTGTCCAGGCATTGGCTGTTACAATCATGCCTTTCAGGTGAGGTTGGTTTTGTATCCCCAGTTGTGATTTGCTTTCAAACTTTGTTCTATTGATCTTTGATAACAACGCCATCACTCACTTTTACGTTCAGGCCCTTGTTGTGATTTGCTTTCAAACTTTGTTCTATTGATCTTTGATAACAACACTGTAGATATTTTGAACGAAGAAGTAGCTGTTGTGATTTGCTTTCAAACTTTGTTCTATTGATCTTTGATAACAACATAAAAGAACAAATCATCCCCCATGTACTTGTTGTGATTTGCTTTCAAACTTTGTTCTATTGATCTTTGATAACAACCAGTTATACTTAACTGACCGTTGGTAGCAAGTTGTGATTTGCTTTCAAACTTTGTTCTATTGATCTTTGATAACAACTTTGGTAATGCAAAGGCTCGCAAGTAACGAGTTGTGATTTGCTTTCAAACTTTGTTCTATTGATCTTTGATAACAACATAGACCCCAAATAGCAGGTAGCATCTTTGTTGTGATTTGCTTTCAAACTTTGTTCTATTGATCTTTGATAACAACCAGTTTTACTATCAGTCGTTTCTGAACGTGGTTGTGATTTGCTTTCAAACTTTGTTCTATTGATCTTTGATAACAACTCTATAACCATATAGCAGTGCTTTGAGCTAGTTGTGATTTGCTTTCAAACTTTGTTCTATTGATCTTTGATAACAACTGCTGCACAAATTGCAGCACTCAAGTTAGAGTTGTGATTTGCTTTCAAACTTTGTTCTATTGATCTTTGATAACAACGCTTTGATGAAAAGGTAGATGTTGCATAAGGTTGTGATTTGCTTTCAAACTTTGTTCTATTGATCTTTGATAACAACCCTATTTCTTTTACTTCTTTACTTAGTTCAGTTGTGATTTGCTTTCAAACTTTGTTCTATTGATCTTTGATAACAACTTAAGCAGTTACCAATAGTTTATCCTGTAAGTTGTGATTTGCTTTCAAACTTTGTTCTATTGATCTTTGATAACAACTTATAAAAATTCCGGTAATTCCTATTGCAAGTTGTGATTTGCTTTCAAACTTTGTTCTATTGATCTTTGATAACAACATCCTTTTGCGTTATAAAAACACCTGCTTGGTTGTGATTTGCTTTCAAACTTTGTTCTATTGATCTTTGATAACAACAGCTTAAGTAAACAATGTTTGCAGATATAGGTTGTGATTTGCTTTCAAACTTTGTTCTATTGATCTTTGATAACAACTACTTTCTTTTTGTTCCACTCCACTGCGTTGTTGTGATTTGCTTTCAAACTTTGTTCTATTGATCTTTGATAACAACCCAACGGTACCTGCGGTAACAGGCACTGCAGTTGTGATTTGCTTTCAAACTTTGTTCTATTGATCTTTGATAACAACCATAAAAAAATTTAAAAAACAAACAGAAGGTTGTGATTTGCTTTCAAACTTTGTTCTAT
>JANPIP010000002.1:0-103186 GCA_031424995.1 Chitinophagales bacterium
ATTTATACTGCCATAATAACATATTTAACAGTAGCACTAATGAAAGAAAGGATGAAAATAAAGTACACCAATTACGAAATATTACAAATCCTGAGCATTACGTTACTCAATAAAACTCAGTTAAATCAACTGTTTCAGCTAACCTGTCAACAGAATTTCAAAGAACTAAACTCAAATCAATTGAGTATGAACAACTTATGTTAGGATGCTAGTGGTAATATTACTTATTTTAATGGTAATAGTTTAAACGAGGGTCAAGAACTTTGGAAAACCGATGGTACAGCTGCTGGAACAGTTTTGGTAAAAGATATTGTACCTGGTAATGTTGCCAGCTCTCCACGAGGACTAGTAAATTTTAATGGTACACTTTTTTTTGTAACACTAAAATACGATGCTCCTAGCAATTCATACACTGGCTATACATTATATAAAAGTGACGGTACAAATGCTGGCACAGTTTCAGTATTTGATTTTCCAGTATTTTCATTACCCGATAATTTTACTATAACTAGTAACATCCTTTATTTTAGATATAATGGCACACTGTGGAGAACGGACGGTACAACTGCAAATACTGTAGCAGTTTTGCCAGGCAATACAGATTTAAACCCACAACAAATTGTATCAGTAGGTAATACTATTTATTTTAATGGCTATTCAGCTACAAATGGTTTAGAATTGTGGCGTAGTGATGGTAGCATTTTTGGCACTTATTTGTTAAAAGATATATTGGTTGGTACTAATAATAGTAATCCCTTATATATCACAAATATGAATGGTGCCTTATATTTTAGTGCCAACGATGGTGTTAATGGTAATGAACTATGGAAAAGTGATGGTACTACAAATGGTACGGTATTATTAAGCGACTTAAACCCAGGTAGTAGTTCCTCTAATCCTGGTGTCTATGCTAATTATGCAAACGGAAATAATGTTTTATATAACGGTGGTGCCTTTCCACGATTATTCCATCGCAATAATAAGTTATATTTTACAGCGCTTACTGCTGCTAATGGTGTAGAGTTATTTACAAGTGATGGCACTACTTCTGGTACAACTTTAGTAAAAGATATTGTTGAAACAAGTACCACTTTTGCAAATTTTATATTTGCAGATAACAATGTTTTGGTGTACACACGTAATAACCAAATTTGGAGAACCAATGGAACGGCAAACGGTACTTATGCAATTGCTAACGAAGCCAATTTTTCAGATGCTTATGCTAATTTAAATAATTTTAGTGTTATTGGTAATAAGGTATTAGTAGTTGCACCTAAACCTATTTATGGCCAGGAATTATGGGTTGCAGACTTAAATGTAGTCCTTCCCCTAACACTACTAAACTTTACCGCTACCCAACAAACCAATAGCATTGTTACTAACTGGCAAACCACCAACGAGGTAAATGTTAGCCACTTTACCGTACAACGCAGCACTAATGGCAGCAACTTTACCGACCTTGGTAATGTAACCGCAACAGGTGGTGGTAATTATAGTTATAACGATGATCTATCAACCATCAACACCCAACCACCAACTATTTACTACCGCCTTAAAATGGTAGATAAAGATGGCAGTTTTACATACAGCAAAGTGGTTTCAGTGTCACTTACAACTCATTATTCATCATTCAACATTTATCCTA
Source organism: Chitinophagales bacterium (assembly GCA_031424995.1). Classification (GTDB taxonomy): domain Bacteria; phylum Bacteroidota; class Bacteroidia; order Chitinophagales; family Chitinophagaceae; genus Parasediminibacterium. The sequence continues at coordinate 1,646 of JANPIP010000002.1, forward strand.
ATCCTGTAAAAGAAACCTTGTTTGCACAAGTAACCAGTACCAAAGCCTATAAAGCCACTGTACAAATTACCAATATGCAGGGCAGAATTTTACAGCAGCAGCAAGTGCAACTACAAGTTGGTAACACCAGCATAAGCCTTAATACGACTGGTTTGTTAAAAGGCAGTTATGTTTTAGTGGTTAATGGCGAAGTATTGCAGCAAAAACAGTTTGTAAAAGAATAGGTTTTGCCGTCATGTCGAAGAATGAGACATCTACTTAATTGGGTTAGATTCCTCGTTCCTCGGAATAACTATATCATAATTAATTAAAAAGCTGGGTGTCAATAGTGTTTTAAACCAAGTGTTTGGCTATTGGCATCTAGCTTTTTCAATTATGCTTAATAAATAAAAAATAAGCCCGGTAGTTGAAAACGGTAATTGTAGCGTAGGTAAAATTAAATTTTATAAAACGGATATTTTCAATAAAAAAAGGCATAGGCTCAACCCCCAAAATAAATCAGTCGCTTAAAACAATTATTTATACAGTTGCTGGAAAAACATCGTGGTTTCCTGCCCTTAAAAACAATGTAAAAAATTGCTTCTGCTGTTTTATTGAGATTGATGTTGATAAATATTTAAAATCGTATACCATCTGAAAATTTAAAAAAGGATTATTAAAACTGTTAGCTAACCCTAACGCATCAATAGGTGACGTAAGAAAATTAAACTTCATCTAGAATAAACCAGTAAAGAAAGGATTGAAGGAAATTTGGGAACAGAAATTAAAGGAAATTGATGAACTGTTTGCAGTCATAGAATAGGTCAAAAAACTTATAACCATACTCATTTTTTAGACTGTATCTTATTTTTTTGGATGCAAAAATGACAGATTGATTGACCCCGGCAAACGAAACTATTTCACTCTCTGGCAGAATTGTGTTGCCTAATAAATATTCTTTTACAAAAAAAGACACCTCTGGAATGTTACTTCACCATTAACAGCATCAGCTTGTACACCGTTTTTATATAAGGATCTTTTAAAAGAAAACCCTTCCACAGTTCATTCATATCTTTTTGACTGCTGTCTGCCGTAATACGCTTGTTTTCAAAAGCATGGTTTATTACAGAGAATGGTGCAATGGTGCTGTCTTTTATTTCGGCTTCTTCTTCGTCGTCATCTTCATCAACCGCTACATTATTGTTTTTCCTTTCGGCAATGGCATCAGCCAAAAGCAGGGAAATGTCTTTCTTTTGGTTTGCAGCTTTTACCTGTTCCATGCGTTTGCGTATTTCAGCAAAAGCAACAGAGCTGTTGATTTCGTTTACTGCTGCATCTTTAACAGGCGAAAGGTTAAGCGCTGCATTTGGGCGATAATATTTATTGGGTTCAATGGGCAGTACATTTAGTGCAAGGCGGTTATCGGCTTCACGTTTTGCCCTTACGCTTAATACATCAGGCAATACAATATCTGGCTGCACGCCAGTGGCCTGTGCCGTATATCCATTAACGCGGTACAACCTTGAGATGGTCATTTTAATATAACTGCCGGCTTTTTTATTCTGGAAATTCTCTTCAAAACTTATGGTGGTATCCATGGGCAAAATTACCTGTGCGGTAGCCTTGCCATAGGTTGGCGTACCAATAATAACAGCACGGTTATAATCCTGCAAAGTGCCTGCAAACATTTCAGAAGCAGAGGCACTGTACCCGTTTACCATCACAGCAAGGGGACCATCGTAAATAGTGCCACGGTTCATATCTTTAAGCGTATATGCTTTACCTTCTTTATTTTTTTCCTGGCCTACAGGGCCGGCATCTATAAAAATACCTGCCAGGTCAATGGCTTCCTGCATAGAACCGCCACCGTTAAACCGCACATCTATAATTAACCCGTCAATATTTTCTTTCTTCAGCTTTAGAATCTCTTTGGCCACATCATTGGCGCAGCCATTCACACCATTGCTTTTTTCTTCCCAGTCTTCGTAAAAAGCGGGCAGTGAAATATAGCCCAGTGATTTCGTTCCTTTAAGTATAAAACTCTTTACCTTACCATCATCTTCACCATTATCAACCTGTTGCTTTTGCAGCGTTACCTGCCTTGTGGTACCATCTGCTTTTTTTACGGTAATGGCAACCTTGCTGGTATTATTTGCATTAAGCATGTCGCTTATTATGGCCACATCTTTATCTGCCACGTTCACGTTTTCTTTACCCTCCCATTGTATGGACTGTATTTTATCATCTTTATTTAACTGCCCACTTTTATAAGCGGGACTGCCCGGTGTAAGATCGCTAATAATGGCATGGCCATTCTCATCTTCATCCAGCCCAAAGCCAAGCTGCAAAGGCTTTTTACCAAGATGACTTTCGAAATCTTCTTTCACGCCAGGTAAAAAATAATTGGTGTGCGGATCGTAACATTCTGCCAATGCTTCACAATACACCGTACTTATTCTTTTTTCAACTTCGTTGGAATTTTGCAGCAGTCTTTTTACGGAACGTTTTACAAGCGGCATCAACCGTTTACGCTCAATGGGTTCAATACTGTCGGTATATTTTTTTTGGTTTACAGATGAAGATGCTATTGCCAGATCAGCCACAATATCCTGCAGCATAAACATCTTTATCATGTGCTGCATTTTTGTTCTTAAAGCGGCAAGGCTATTTGCATAAGTTGTGTCTTCGGCAACGGTATATTTTTCTTTTACTGAGAAGTTAAAAGGCGTTTTAAAGATATTATCGAACATGGTATCTTTTTGCTGCACCCTTTGGCTGTAAATGCTGGTAAGCTGCTGCAAAAAGCCTGATTTTTTGTTCTTTATTTCATCATCTAACTGGTACCTGAAAGCCTGTAGTGCAGTAATGTCAGGCAGCAGAAAATAAGTACGGTTGGGGTCCAGTTTTTCTAGTAGAAGGTCAAACATTGCTGCCGAAAATGCATCGTTCAGTGGCTTTGGCTGTACATGAAATTTTTCGGCCATGCGGGTTATCAGATATGCATCTGCTACCGCTTTTGGAATATTTGTTTGAGAAAAAACAACCATCGAGAAACAAACATAAACAAGGGTAAGAAACACTTTCCTCTTCATTGCTTAACATTCAATTTATAAGGCTGAAAATAATGTATTCCATTTTCTTATTCGCCATCAATACCAAACAAAGCATAATATGCAGCACCAAGCAGGGCAGCATGGTCGTTAAGTACCACTTTTACCGCAGCGGCATTGGTAAGGTCTTCCATTCTATCGCTTTGCATATAAATTGTTAAAAAGGCAGGCTGCCGCAGTAAAGAAAGAATTTTGGGAGGTATACCACCGCCAAGAAAAACGCCGCCCGTTGCTTTTAACTTCAGTAAAAGATTGGTGGTTTCCTGTGCCAGGTATTGTACAAATAACTGCATAGTTTGTACGCAGATGGCAGCTTTATTTTCCTGCGCAGCCACACTTATAACAGCAGTTTTATCGCCGCTTTGCAGGGCTTCTTTCAACCACTGTGGTTCTTCCATTTTTTTCACGTCGCGCAAAAAACTATAGATATTGTATATGCCAAGGCCAGAAGCCACATGCTCCCAGCTAACAATTGTTTTTTTGGTGTGCAGGTACTGCAGCAACTCCATATCAAGTGCTGTACGCGGCGCAAATTCACAGTGGCCGCCTTCACTTGCAAAGGGGCTGTAACATTTACCGTCAAAATACATTCCTGCTTGGCCCAAACCTGTACCTGGTGCAATAATGGCAATATTGCCATTTATGTTATCATTGCCTTTGTACAGCGTACAAAAATCTTCATCGTCAAGCATGGCAATACCATAGGCAGTGGCTTCCAGATCGTTAATAATAGCTACTTTTTTAATGCCTGTTTCGTTTGCAATTTCTGTGGCATCAACCACCCAGCTAAGATTGGTAAACTCAACCCTGTTATTGCTTACAGGCCCTGCCGCCCCAATGCAAATAGCAGTTGGCTGTATGGTTGGATGACTATGAAGAAAATCTTCAATTACCTGGTAAATGGAAGCGTAATCTTTAGAGCGGAATTTTGCATTGGTAAGTATTTGTGGCTTACCATTTTTAAAACTGCATAATGCAAGATTTACTTTGGTACCGCCCATATCGGCCGCTAAAACAATGGTATTATCTGAAGGCTTTTTATTGCTGCCAATGGCTAATGGTATCAACGTAACAAGAATTTATAAGAGAAATTATTTACGCGATAAAAATAAGCACAAACATGTGTTTAAAATAAACTTGTACAACAACAAGAATTACTTAAATGAACCAATAACTTTTCTAACTACACTATAAGATTTTAAAACTGCGTAACTTTTAGGCTATACCACTGAAATACCACGTTATCAGATTCTTGCTGCGCTTTTAAAAAAGCAGAAAAAACGTACCTTTTTTAGCACAAAACACAGCTAAAAGTTAAAATTTTCAGGCAAGGTTTAGTGTAGATTATAATCATCATTAAAATCGTATTTCCCATACTAAAAGCAGGCATAACTTTTTAAATCCAATACTCAATATTCACTCTTAAATGTATTGCCATGAAAAGCGAACAATCAATGAGCCAAAAACAAAAGGGAAGCTCAAATAGTCAGATACAGCTTACAGGCGACAAGGTTAACTCACAGCCAGACCTGTACGATCAGCAGTTAAAACACACCTCTCATCTTAATACACAGTTAGAAAAAGAAAAAGAACCTGACCAGGATAAAAAAAATGAAAATATTGCTGTAAAAGATGCACAAAAAAAACATGCACCACATTTAGATGAAGAACTAAAAATGGGTACCAATACAGCCTGGAACAGTGCGTGTGAAGACTGTGATTCAAACAATGAAGTAAAAGAGTTAGCTAAGGCAGGAAAAGCGAAGAAAAAACATACTTCCTCTTACCACGAAATTGAAAGTGAAGAAACCAGGAACAGGCGTATAAAACAGCAGGCAGAAGCAGGGGAAGCATTTTAAACAGGGTATACTTTTCAATAACAAATAAACAGACCATTCTATGAAAAAATCAAGCGAAAAAAGTGCATCAAACGGCACAGAAAAAAAAGCAACTTCAATGGCAAAAATTGCACAGGGCAGCAAACATGCCGAAGACCTGGGAGTAATTTTTGAAGATCTTTTAAAAGACATTTATTGGGCAGAAAAACATCTTACAAAGGCGTTACCAAAACTTGCAAAAGCAGCACTGGGCGAAAATTTGAAAGCAGGGTTTGAAAAACACCTGGAAGAAACTAAAATTCAGGTTACCCGGCTTGAGCAGGTATTTGAAATGCTGGGCAAAAAAGCACAGGCTAAAAAATGTGAAGCAATGGAAGGCCTTGTAAAAGAAGGTGAAGAAGCAATTGAAGAATACGAAGAAGGTTTTGCACGTGATGCCGCTTTAATAGTTGCAGCACAAAAAGTAGAACACTACGAAATTGCTACTTACGGATCTTTAAGAACCCACGCATCTTTACTTGGTTTTGATGAAGCAGCGGCCATTTTTGAAGAAACGCTGAACGAAGAAAAAAACACAGACGTTACATTAACGCAATTGGCTGAAACCATTAACGAATGGGCTTTACACCCTGAAGAGGCACAAGCATAAGCATTGCATTTTCTAGTGTATAAAAGCTGCGTTTAAGGCAGCTTTTATAATTTTAAGCAAATCCCTTGTTTAAAAAATACAGTCCTTAATATTAAAAACATAAAACAATCAATCATGGAAAACAGCGGTGACAAAAAAAACCTTGCTGGCATTGAAGCCATTGAAAAAATTAAAGAACTGGCAGAAGATAAAATATGCCATTTTGGAACCTATAAGGGTGTGTATGATTTGGTAACAAGACCCATGTCAACACAAAAAGTTGATGAGGATGGTAACGTATGGTTCATGTGCCACAAGCTAAGCGAGAAGATGCACCAGATAGCGGTAAACAACACAGTAGAACTGATGTATTCTAATACCTTGGCACAGGAATATCTTTCTGTAAAAGGCAAGGCCTACCCTACCATTGACTATGCCAAAATAAAAGAATTCTGGAACCCTTTTATAGGCACCTGGTTTGAAAAAGGAATTGACGATCCCAATATTATACTAATAAGGGTTGAACCAACAGATGGTTATTACTGGGATACCAAACATGGCAGTATGATTGCCCTTTTAAAAATTGCTGCTTCCACCATTACAGGTAATAAAGATGATGACGGTATTGAAGGCAAGCTGAACGTGGTTTGATTTTTATAGATATTTAGAGGCGGTGCAGGCCGCCTCTAAAAAATCATTTGTTATGAAATCTATCTGGACAGGTTCTATTGGTTTTGGGTTAGTAAATATTCCCATAAAAATTTATTCTGCTACGCAGGAAAGCAATCTTGATTTTGACATGCTTGATAAGAAAGACAATGCCAATATTAAGTTTATGCGCGTGAACGAAAAAACAGGCAAAGAAGTAAGCTGGGATAATATTGTAAAGGGCTACATGCTGGATGACCGTTACGTGATATTAAGTGATGATGATTTTGCAAAAGCCAGCCCTGAAAAAACAAAGACCATCCATATAGAACAGTTTTGTATGGAAGAGGAAGTTGATACTGTTTATTATGAGAATGTTTATTTTCTGGAACCTGAAAAATCTGGCACAAGAGCTTATGCTTTGCTGCGCGATGCACTAGCAAAAACAGGTAAAGTAGCACTTGGCACTTATGTATTAAGAAGCAAGGAAACCATTGGCCTTATTAAACCGCAGGGCAATGTAATGATGCTTTATAAACTGCGTTTTGCCGATGAAATAAGAACGGCAGATGATTTAAAAATACCAGAAATAAAAAGCAAACCTGCCGAAATAAAAATGGCAGAAAGCCTGATTGACCAATTAACTGAAAAGTTTGACATAAGCGCATTTAAGGATAATTACAACGAAGAATTATTAAAGCTGATACAGGCCAAAGCAAAAGGCAAACCTGTAAAACAGCCTGCCATGAAAGTGGTGCATTCCCGCGGTACAGATTTGATGGATCAGTTAAAAATGAGCCTTGGTGGCAGTAAAGTACCTAGAAAAAAAGCATCTTGATTATAATAACTGAACTATTTACTACCGTCATTCCAAGGCACGAAGAATCTTACTATAATTCGGTTAGATGTCTCGTTCCTATTACATAGAACCACTTATATTTAATTGGATACGTATTAACTATCTAAAATAAAGGGGCAACATTTCTGCTGCCCTTTATTTTTCTCTGAATATTATTTTTACATTTTGTCTTCTTCATCCTCTTCGTCTTCATCAAGCAACGGTTCGTCATCTAAAGGTTCATCATCAAAACTATCGCTTTCAAGTTCAGCATCCTCCAGATCTTCTTCATCAAGTTCAGCATCTTCAATTTCATCAAGGTCAAGGCTTTCTTCTTCAAAATCATCTGTATCACCAACAATTTCATCTTCGTCCTGCTGAATATCATCCATATCATCCTCTTCTTCAATACTGTTGGTTACAGGCATTACAGTAAGTACATCAAGTTCGTTTTCATAAACGTTGTTGACAGGGCTGTTAAAACTGGCGTAGGCTGTTTTCATTTGTTGTGTTTTAGATTATAAATTTCGGTTAGTGAATCTGTTGTCAGCATTAAATTTCTGTTACCCGTTAATCAGTTCCCCGCCATTTACATGCAGCACTTGCCCTGTCATATAGCTGCTGTCTTCACTGGCTAAAAAAACATAGGCTGGTGCTACTTCTGCAGGTTGCCCTGCCCTGCCAAGGGGTACATCCTGCCCAAAAGTTTTTACTTTTTCTTTAGGAAAAGTAGTGGGGATCAATGGTGTCCAGATGGGGCCTGGTGCAACACCATTTACCCTTATCCCTTTGCTTGCAAAATATTTAGAAAGCGATCTTGTAAAAGTTACAATAGCACCTTTGGTAGATGAATAATCCAGCAACTCAGGGCTGCCCCTGTAAGCTGTTACTGATGTGGTATTAATAATGCTGTCGCCCTCTTTTAAATGAGGTTCTGCGGCCTGCGCCAAATAAAACTGTGCAAAAATATTGGTCTCAAAAGTTAGGCGAAGGTTCTCTTCTGTTATCTTACCAAGTTCTTTTTCAGGCATTTGTATAGCGGCATTGTTTACCAGTATATCCAGTTTTTTAAACTTTTTAATGGTGGCAGCTACCATATCAAAACAATGCTGCCTTTGAGAAATATCACCTTCAATCAATAAATACGGTGTACCAATCTTTTTCAATTCTTTTGCTGTGGTATTGGCATCTATTTTATCTGCATGATAAGAGATAACAACAGTAGCACCTTCCTGTGCAAACGCAATGGCTACTGCGCGACCAATGCCACTGTCACCACCCGTAATTATAGCTACTTTACCATCCAGGCGTTTGTTTTTTTGGGGCCTGATATACACAGGCTGTGGATCCATTTTTTGCTCATCGCCATGGTCGGTATGTTCCTGTGCTGGTATTATGGTTTTTGATGCAGCTTTTTTCATTTTATTGTGTGGTTAATTTACAAAAAAGCAATACAAAAGTTATGCGCCTTGTTAGCATTTTCTTTGAGGAACATAATCAACAATGTTTTTAAGATAAAACAACATTGAAGCTTAATCAGGTCATCCGCTTTGCGGCATGACAATTTCAGCAGTTGTTTAAAATATACATCATATGAATCCTTCCATAAGAAAAAAAGCCGTTAAAGACACTACCCATAATGGCAAAAAAGAATTACAAAAAGGTTATAACGAAAAGAATACTTCTGAGCCACAGGGTGCTTTTAGCCCTGACAGCTTAAAAAATAAAACAGACGTAAAAGGTATTGACAATAAGGCGTATAAAACTGATAAAGAAGCAAATGCAGGCTCTTGATACAGCTTTTAGAACTTTCTTAATTTATTGAGTAGGGTTCTAATGTCAATAACTTCTAAAGTGAAGAAAAAGAGCAAGACATCGACTTGAGGCAATTTTATTGCATTATTTGCAAAAAAAATTATATTATGAGTCTTCACACAAGAAGGCTCTTCCTTCAAACAAAGCCAGTATATAGCAATGATATGAAACCGCAACGGCATCAAGGATATCCACAGAGGACTTGAACAAAACGATAAAAATTGTAAGTAATTGCTAAGAAGTGAGCCAACTGGATATAGAGACTTGTTGTACAAACAGTTGAAATCTTATAAAAAGTATATTAATAATAAGCAATGCTATTTCACAACTAAAACATAACTCCAAAAATGTACTATGGAATTGTCAAAATTTATATACTCTGAAAAAATGTAGCTTAAAGCAGCATAAATTTAAAATCTCTATCATTGATTCTTTACTTTATGCTCTTCATGTGGATGAATAAAAAAGCCAAGTATTTTTTTATTATCCGAAAAATTTACTTTTATATCTATCTTAGTATTTTCAAAATTGATATAATAGTAAATAGGTTTATTAAACGAAGCTGTATCTTCCCTTAAAGAGATAATTTTTCTAAATGTACCTAATTTGCCTTCGATATTGTTAACTGTTTTTTGCAGAATATCTTCATTTATTTTATAGTATATTGATTCATCAATATACTCAATTGCACTTGCAAAATTTTTTGAAAACAATGATGTTATGAACTTTTCACCGGTTTCTTTAGCAGAAATTTGGGAGAAGGAAATATTTATTGACATTAAAGCAATTATTGTTAAAAAACTAATTTTCATTTGGTTAATTTTTGAATTATTAATAGATGTTTTTTTTAATATAAATTTGTGTACTTATCACACATAAAATTAAAGACATAAGAATGGAAAAAATTGTATAATCAAGATGCCATAATGAAACAAATATAAAATTAATCACAGTTGTAATTAATGCAAAGACTAACAAAAAAAAGGAAGCTTTTTTATTGACTTTTACAAATGTTTCTTCACTTTCCATTGATTTGAATGTTCGATAACCATAAAACCAATTTCTTTTTTTGGGTGGAAAAAAGAAGTAAAAAAAAGTTAAAGCCAAAAAAATTGCTGTAGCTAAAATTGTTTTCTCAGTCATAATTATTGTTTTTAAAATTTGATAAATATAAAAATAAACATCCACTCATGGCTAGAAAGAAAGAGAATAAACCCAAAAAGATAAATATCGCAAAATGAAAAAAAATGCCAAATTTTAAAATTACATTATGGTATTTTTTGAATGAAAATAAACATAGAAATAATAAAAATTCAAATAGCAAAATTGACCATGTTAAAAAAGGTAAGATTTTATCATTGGTAATAAATGGTCGGAGCAGCATTTCGAAAAATTCATTCACACCAAAATTGGGATCAGTTAGCCAATAATATAATGCGGTACCATTAACCCAGTCCTCGCAATTTAATTTACTAATTGTAGAATCAAAATATAATAGGGCTATCTGTACTTTAATGAGAAGCAATGCAAAAAAAGATATAGCATCGAAACTGTTTTTTGTAGTGTAAACATCCCAATGATTGCTCCTATTATCATTAAGACAAATTGGTATTAATAAAAAAGTAATTATTTGTGTAATTTGGTCGCCACCTTCAATAATAAAGCTTGATGCAACAATGCTAAAACTCACCCACCAATGTAGAATACAAGTATATCTTGGATATATTCCTATTATTACCGACATCAATATTATTATTGAGATTGATTTGGCTATAATTAGATGATTACTAAGCAAATAAAAGATGGAGTATTTGTAAATGTGGAAAGTTTCATATCCTGGGTTTGGTATATTAGTAGGGTTAAATAAAGTAATCGAATTATTAAAAATAAGCGTTGACAAAGCACCTAAAGCAAAAAGTGAACGAGCCTTTGCTAAAGCAGTTTTTTTTATATTAAACGATTCAATGTTACGAATGTAACTATCGACAAATGGTAAAATTATATTCATAATACATTTATTTTGACAACTCTACATGGCATAAAAACTTTTTTATTTTTTGACCATGCGAATGGGACAGGGCTAGATTTTTTAATAATTAAATTACCTTTCAAGCGCTGGATATTCGTAGAGTTGAATATTTTAATAAAAGGGATAGTATTAATAGTTTTATTAAAATCAATCTCGTTTTTACAATAAACCCATGAAGTACTATCAATTTGATTTAATAAAAATTCACTCTCGATCATTTTTACTCTAGACAGTCTTGATATTCCAAAAAAATTTTCTTGTGATGAACACAAGATTCGCAAATCTTCTGCTTTATTCTTATAAATATATGTTTTGGCTCGCTGTGGATCTATGGTAAAAAAAGCCCATCCTTCGGGAAATAATGTATTAAAATATTTTTTATAATTACCCTTTGTTGATACTGTAGTAAAAGGTATTGAGCTTAAAAAAATAGATAAAAATAAATAACTACTTGAAATGAAACATATGGTTACATATAGTCTTTTAGAATATAATTTCATATTTGAGGATGCAATACTTTTTAAACTAAGTTTTTTTAAATATCAATTTTATGTCAAAATATAACGGAATGGAGCAAAATTTAGAAAAAAATTATAAGAGGCTAGCTCAAAATGAGACAGCCTCTTATATTAAAGTTAAAGAGTAACTAGATTATCTGCTATTTCATTGATAACCTTAGTATTAAAAAGTGATTTTTTTGATTTCACATTATTCACAGCCATTGCATCATCCCCCAGCCAAAGAGCAAATGCGCCAACTACTGCTACCAAAAAAGCAAGCAATGCTACTACCGCTACCACAAGGCCCATAACACATCCATAGTTGGATGATACCTTATTGTTTAAGGAAGTTGCTTTTTTTTGTATAATATAACTTTTTGTAAAGGCTGCGACAGCATATACATCATTTTTATCAACACCACTCTTTTCTAATGAATTCGCATAATCAGCTTCGGCTAAATCAATGTTATTTGAATTTTCCAAAGAACTTTTATTAAGACTATTGATGATTTCTTTTACTTTAGGTGCTATTTGATCAATTGTTTCTTGTATTTCAATTGGATTTCCACTTTTTATATTTGTTTCAAAACTTTTAAGTAATGCAGAATTTTTAACTTGGAAATTTTTAAATACTTCATTTTCCATTTTTCGATATTCTTCAATAACCTTTGTATCAGAGGTAAAATTGGTAATCTGGAATTCTTTAAGAGTTGGAATTAAATCAACGATTCTACCATCAGCAAAAAAGACCCCCTTAAAAAGCTCCTCAGTAGTAATTTTTAAATTACTCTCTTTAATTTTCTTTAAGCTACTTGAAGTTGAAGATTGTGGCATAAAACTATATAGCATAAAAGTCATTGCCATAAACAATCCCAAATGGTATTTTACCAGAATAATTTTACATTTTTCTAAAATCATGATGTTAAGTTTTAATTTATTAATTTTTATAATTGTCAAATAGTTCTTGGAAAAGTGCAGTGTGTTTTAAAGATTGGATTATTTTCTATACTTATTGATTTAGTGAAACTTTTCTTATACAATTGTACAATTGCTAGGCATCAAGTTTTATTCCTCGTGATGATCACTCACGCTTTATCAGAATAAATGTACATGTCTTATTTCTTTGTATATATAGGGGTTTGCCACATATTTTTTTTAGTTTTCATTTATGTTTAATTTAAATGTAGATTTAAATGTATATTACTTCTATAAATCAATAACCATTCTTAAACTGTAAACAAATGACAAAAGTGATGATAGTAGATGATAACATTCAACATTTACAAAACTTAATTGATAAGGTAAAGAATATACCTGAATTTGTAGTATTAACTACTGCGAAAGATGGTATTGAGGTGTTGGATTATTTAAGACATAAAACTGTATTACCTGATATTATTTTGTTAGATATTGATATGCCGTTATACGATGGTATAAGCACAATGGATTTTATAAATACTTTTGATGCCAGCATAAAAGTAATAGGCATTAGTAGCCATTTTGAGAAGCCTTTAATTGATAACATGATGGGTTGTGGTGCTTTGGGCTTTATAAACAAGCTTAATTTTATAACTACAGAACGTTCACACTATAACTATAGTTTAGATATTGGTGTATTAGCCAAACTGTATTTAAAGATGCTCTAGAGGCCGTCAAGAATAATGAAACATTCGTTGATTTTCGGTTGGGTTATACTGGTGATAGAAAAAAATTGATTGATGATCATATTTGCAAAAAAGAAAAATTTTACTCACAGTACAATATTACTAAACGGGAGAAAGAATTGATAGCATTAGCCCATCCACAAATTAAAAACCCTACAATAGCTTCTATTCTTAATATATCGGAACGAACAATTGAAAATCAATTTGCTACCTTATCGAAAAAATTTAACGTGTCAAATGGTAAGGTTGGTGTTAGTTCATTTTGCTATCGTTGGGGCATTAATAAGTATGCTCAGCTATAGATTTAAGTACCAAATAAAAATGGCAGCCTTTTGTGGGGCTGCCATTTTTTATTTATGATTCTATCAGTTTATTATTTGCCTGAATCACCCATTACTTTACCTGTTTCAGGTACCAGCGTTTTAGGTGCATTATAAGTTTGCTCCATTTGCTGAATATAGTTAAGGAAAGATTCAGCGGCACGTTTGTCTTCAGCCATATTATCTGCGTTGCGGCCTTCAAGGCTATTGTAATACTTCACCTGCTGCTGCAGGTCTTTTTTTATTGAAGTAGAAACCTTTGCAATAAGGGCTTTGTCTTCTGCACGATAGCAAGCATCTAAAAACATTAAACTTATACGGTTATGCTGGTTGCCACGGCTTACCATACCATACGAAAAGTTTTCTTCCAGCATACCTTCATCTACTTTGTGCAATACTTTACGCGCTTCTTCTTTTCGGTTTTTGCCAGCCAAATAAGCCGCCAGTTCAGCATAAGAACTACGTATGGTATTCAGGTGACGACGGTTTTCTTCATCGTAATAAACGCCTTTTAAATTGGCATTGCCAAAGGCAAATTTGTTAAGCATTTTATCCATGGCCCAATCTGCGTTCATTTCATCATTTTCAACTGGTACCAGGCGGTAGCTTAAACCATCTTTACGTATGTATTTACCAAAACCAAGCTCGCCATAATTTGCTGTGAAATAAATAGGACGTTTCCATTTATTGGCTGCAATAATGTTTAATACCGCAAGGTCATTCTTCATCAGTGCGTTGCGTGGAATATCAAACCTTAACTCACCAACCACACTATCTTTTGCATTAACGGTACCGTTGGCAGTAACTACTGCTTTATCTACAGGCACAGAAACTTTATGTACAGGGAAGGAAGGAGTTGCTTCGCCGCCACCATCATTGTCCATATTTGCTGGGTCATCACTGCCAACATAATTCTTCATCAAATCGTACAAATCATAGTAACGGTCATCTGGTAAAGAAGCATTTGGTTTAAAACGGATATAATCACGCTTGCGGCCTTCAATCTGATCTGAACTCCAGATTACATCAATCGCATCACTTTCATTTACTTTATTGCGCAACTGGTTAATGTACCAATCAATACCCAATAAACTGTTATTAATTACACGTACATCTTTACGAATCCCTTCTACTTCCTGTGCATACCAAAGCGGGTAAGTATCGTTATCGCCAAATGAGAAAATAATAGCGTTTGGTGCGCAGCTTTCCAGGTAATCTTTAGCAAGATCACGTGCCAGTACTTTTTTACTGCGGTCGTGGTCGTCCCACTCCTGCTGCGCCATTATTGCAGGAACTGCAAGCAAACAAATAACTGTAGCAAGTGCAGCAGCAGTTGGTTGTGGAACAGCCTTTGTAAGCCAGTCCCTCACTTTTAAAACGCCAAGACCAATCCATACTGCAAAAGCGTAGAAACTGCCCACATAAGCATAATCACGTTCACGTGGCTGATAGCCCGCCTGGTTTAAATAAATAACAATTGCAAAACCTGTAAAGAAAAATAAAAGAAGGTTAACAAAAGCATCATCGCCCTTTTGTTTAAACTGGTAAAACACACCTATTAAACCCAAAATAAATGGTAATAAGAAAAGTTTGTTATGTGCTTTATTATGCTGCAAACTATCCGGCAAAGCCGCTTGATTACCATACATAATGTTATCAATAAACCCAATGCCTGTTATCCAGTTGCCATCCCTTACATTACCTGCAAACATGCCCTGTACATCGTTTTGCTTACCACTAAAGTTCCACATAAAGTAGCGGAAATACATCCAGTAAAACTGGTAGCCTGCAAAGAACTTAATATTGTCTGCCTGGTTGGGTGAACGCTCGTAAGAACCGTCTTTATTTTTGGCAATATCTAAATAGTAAGAATAATAGTCAGCATGGTTTTGATCGTTGCTGGCATCCCAAACACGTGGTAACACCATTTTATCTTCAGGGCCGTACACATAGCTCCTGTCCTTTCCAATTTCAATATACTTATTGTTCGATTTTTGGTATTTCATTTTGCCTTCGGCAAGATCAACAGGCTGTGCAGTAAATTTTTGACCGTAAACAATTGGAAAATCGCCATACTGGTCGCGGCCAAGGTAGCCTACCAGGCTGGAAGGATTATCTACGTTGTACATATCTACAGAAGGATTGGCGCTGCTTCGTATCATGGTTGTGATGTAGGTACTGTATCCTATCAACATAAAAGTTACACACCACAAGCCAAGCCTTAAATACTCCCAGCCTTTTTTGGCAGCAAAACGTAAACCCAGCCAGATTAATACAGCAACTAGTACAAAGAAGAAAGCAAAGCCACTGAAGAAAGGCAGGCTGAAACTGTTTACAAATGTTCTGTCAAATGCGCCAGCTAAAGCAACACTGTATTGTATCACAGCCACCTGAACTACACCTGTAATTACACATCCTAGCAAAAAGAAGATATAAACACCACCATACAAAGCTTTTTTTGCATTGTTTAGCCCTTCTACAAAATAAAGGAAACCAAATGCAGCGGCTGCTCCTAAAATTACAAGGCCTGCCATGGTAGGATCCATTGGTGCACGTTCAGTTGCTGCACCACTGGCCATTACCAGCGCACCAATAAAACCAACTACACCACCTATTAATAATAAACGGATAAACCATTTACGAATGATAGCATAATTTAGACCTGGCTGTTTTTTATAGTAATAAACCATCACAATCGCAGGAATGGTTAACAAGTTTAATAAGTGAACACCAATGGATAAACCCATCAGGAAGAAGATAAGAACGATCCATTTATCGGCACCAGGTTTATCAGCCTCATGCTCCCATTTTAAAATAGCCCAGAACACAATGGCAGTAAAGAAAGAACTCAAGGCATATACCTCGCCTTCTACTGCACTGTACCAAAAGCTGTCACTAAAGGTATAAGCCAATGCACCAACTACACCAGCACCCATAATGCTCCATGTTTGGCCAGCAGTAAGGGTTTCTGTTACACTAACCTTAACTATGCGGCGTGCAAAGTGGGTAATTGTCCAGAATAAAAAAAGGATGGTAAAACCACTGGCAAGGGCACTCATGATATTTACAGCCTTGGCCGCAGTGGCAGGATTATCGCCAAACAAAACAATAAAAATACGGCCCAGCAATACAAATAAAGGCGCCCCCGGCGGGTGCGGAATTTGTACTTTAAGACAACTGCTCACAAATTCGCCGCAATCCCAAAAACTGCCGCCGGCTTCTGCGGTTAAAATGTAAACGGTGCAAGCTAACAAGCATACGGCCCAACCAACAAGGTTGTTAATCCTGGTAAAGTTCATCAGATACTAATTTAAGAGGATGGCAAACATAGTTGTTTGAGTGGAAAAAGTGAAATGCAGTTTGGTTGTTGGTAAATGAAGGTGTTTAGTGCGGGGCGAAAATGTAATTTCTTTAACAAAATATGGTAGTGTTTTATGCTAAAAAGCCTTACCATTGATTGTTAAATTTTTTAATGTAAGTACCTATTTAAATACCATCCTGCCTGTTTCACCAGTTTTTGAAAAGCAGGTTTCCATGGATTGTTTTCATTTTTATGGCTGCAACTTCGTTGGCTCGATAACCATATGGGTTTCGCCTCAGGCATTAGAAAATGGCTGCAAATGCACCTTCTTTATAACTATCGTCCTTTCCATAGAGTGAGCCACTCGCCAAGAGTGGCTCACTCTATGGAAAGGTTATGTTCGTAATGCCAGGAAGATTGTTCTTGATGAACTGCAATAAAATGTGTTCTGCTTTCAAACAATTCTATCACTTCTGTTCTTTTAAGGTTAGTGGACGATTGAGATAATATGGATTGGTAAGATGACCACTTATAATTGCCGAAATCCTTTACCAGTTTGTGTTATACAGGATTGGCATGTATATAAATAATTAACTGTCTCAAATGAATGGGGTCTGTTACCGCAATTCTTTTAAAAGGCCGGTTAAACAGATGACCTTTACGCAGCAGGAAGTTATTATAAGACCTTGTGTACGAAACCAAAAAACTATTAAACTGCCTTTCAAGCAGTTCATCTAAAGTTACTTTTCTGTCAAGAAAATATTGCTGGGTAATTGACCGCCCGGTTTGGGGCTGTGCGGTAAGAAGCTTTTCTATACTTGCTGTAGATTTTATCCTCACCAAAAAATGTACATGATTATCTAACAGACAATAAGCATAAGTTTCAATAAAACGACCCAAAAAGAAATGATACCGTTGCAGGAAAAAACGCTTGTTTTCATCAGTTTTGAAAAGCTGGTTGCCTTGAATTGTTTTACAAACGATATGATAATAACATTCCTCATCGAAAACAGCAATTAATTTGGCTGGAATTGACATGAGATAAATATACAACATCGTAGTAAATTAGAGTGAGACACTCTTGGAGAGTGGCTCACTTTAATTTACGGCACTATATTAATCATCCTGTTTTTAACGAAGATGAATTTGTTTGGGGCTTTGCCTTCCAGCCATTTTTGTACGGTTTCGTTGGCAAGAACAATTTGCTTCACTTCGGCCTCTTCTGCATCTAATGCAATATTAATGTTGGTACGCACTTTACCGTTAATGCTTACAGGATATTCTTTACTGCTTTCTACCGTGTATTTAGATTCGTACAGTGGATAAGGGGCATCAATAATTAAAGTTTCGTTACCTAATGCATGCCATAATTCTTCTGCAATATGCGGTGCATAAGGAACGAGCAAAATCAGCAATGGCTCAAGTATGGCGCGTTTGTTACATTTTGCATCTGCAAGGTCGTTTACACTTATCATGAAAGCCGACACCGCGGTATTGAAACTAAAACGCTCTGTATCTTCTTCAATTTTACGGATGGTGCGGTGCAGGATTTTAAGTTCTGCCGCTTTAGGTGCTTCTTCGTTCCAAACTTTGCCCTTTGTTTCATCAAAAAACAAACGCCATAGTTTTTTTAGGAAACGGTGAACACCTTCTATGCCTTTGGTATCCCATGGTTTGCTCTGGTCTACAGGGCCCAGAAACATTTCGTACATGCGGAAAGTGTCTGCGCCGTATTGGTCACACAGTTCATTGGGATTGACTGTGTTATATTTCGACTTTGACATTTTTTCTGTTTCAGAACTACATATGTATTTGGAAGTTGAATTTGAATTGTAAATCGATCCATCCTCCAAAATAAATGTTGCTTTGCTATATTCTCCATTCCTCCATTTCTTGAAAGCATCAATATCCAACTCTTGACCATCAACAAAATTCACATCAACATGAAAAATCGAAGGTTGTCCTTCAACTACTTTTATTTTTTCAAAATCTTTGATTCCAAATTCTGAAAGATGCTTTTCCAAGATTTGTTTCAGAAGTTCTTTGTCTTCCTTTATTTTATCGAAAATTGATTTCGATACTAAAACATTTGCGTTGCTACTCATCACTGGCGTATCCTTTGTATCATCAAACAAAGAAGTAATATCGGCACGCAATGTGATCCTGTGAATAAACCTACTACTCCCCTGTATCATCCCCTGGTTCAACAACTTCTTAAATGGTTCTTCAAAACTGATATAGCCAAGGTCAAACAATACTTTGGTCCACATACGGCTGTACAATAAATGCCCAACTGCATGTTCTGTTCCGCCAATATATAAGTCTACTTGGTTCCAGTAATCGCTTAGTTCCCTGTTTACAAACTGCTCTGCATTATGAGGATCCATATAACGCAAAAAATACCAACTGCTTCCTGCATAGCCAGGCATGGTGCTTGTTTCGCGCCTGCCTTCTGGTGTGTTAATCCATTCAGTAATATTTGCAAGAGGGCCTTCGCCTTCTGGCCCTGGGCCATACTTTTCTACGTACGGCAATTCAAGCGGCAGTTCAGTTTCGCTTAAAGGTTTTGGTATGCCATTTTCCCAAACTATGGGAAAAGGCTCGCCCCAATAACGCTGACGGCTAAAGCCAGCATCACGCATTTTGTAGTTTACCTTACGCTTGCCGATGCCCATCTCCTCAATCTTGTTATTGGCTACAGCAATGGCATCTTTCATCAACAATCCATTTAAGAAACCACTGTTTTCTAATGTCGCTTCTTTGGTTGGGTTGGCTTCTGTACCATTAAAATGTTCACCAATAATATTGGTAACAGGAATATTGAAATGCTTCGCGAATTTAAAATCACGTTCATCGCCGCAAGGCACGCCCATAATAGCACCTGTGCCATAACCAGCCAGCACATATTCACTTATCCAAACGGGAATTCTTACACCATTGAAAGGATTAACAGCATAAGCCCCTGTAAATACTCCAGAAATATTTTTTTCAGCCTGGCGTTCCCTGTCGCTACGGCTTTTTACATATGTGATATAATCTTCTACCGCCTGCTTTTGCCCATCCGTGGTTATTTCTTCAATAATATCATGTTCAGGTGCTATCACCATAAAGTCAACCCCAAAAACTGTATCAGGACGCGTAGTGTAAACTTTTAACCAGGTATCTGCTTGGGTACTGGTGATGGAAATATCTTCAAGAATAAAGCCATTGCCTAAATCTGTTTTTGTTACTGTTGTTTCATCTTCACCAACCTCGACTATAAAATCTATCTCTGCCCCTTCGCTCCTGCCAATCCAGTTGCGCTGCATTTCTTTCATACTTTCGCTGAAATCCACTGTTTCCAAACCTTGCAAAAGCCTGTCAGCATAAGCCGTAATACGCAGGTACCATTGCCTCATTTTTTTCTTTACCACAGGATGGCCACCACGTTCACTAACGCCATTTACTACTTCATCATTGGCAAGCACGGTTCCCAAGGCTTCGCACCAGTTTACTTCGCCGTAGCTTGAAAAAGCTAAACGGCGTTTCATTAACCATTCTGATTTTTCGGCTTCTGAAAAACTATTCCACGCTTCAGCACTAAACTTACTGCTGCCTTTGGTTTCATATTTCTTTATTAGTTCTGAAATGGGCTTTGTCTGCTTGCAACTATTGCAGAAATAACTGTTAAACAGTTCAAGGAAAATCTTCTGCGTCCACTTGTAATAATTAGGGTCGCTGGTTTGTACTTCACGGTTCCAATCGTAGCAAAAACCAATTTTATCTAACTGGCTTTTAAAAGTGGCAATATTGTTTTTGGTGGTTTCAGCGGGGTGCTGACCAGTTTCAATAGAATACTGTTCTGCCGGCAGGCCAAAGCTGTCAAAGCCCATAGGGTGCAGCACGTTAAAGCCTTTCAGGCGTTTGTAGCGGCTGTAAATATCGCTGGCAATATAGCCTAATGGATGGCCTACATGCAACCCTGCACCGCTTGGATAAGGGAACATATCAAGCACGTAGTATTTTGGTTTGGAAAAATCGTTGCTTACGTTGTAAGCATTTGTATCCTTCCATTTCTTTTGCCATTCACTTTCAATCTTTCTGAAATTGTATTCCATAACGCAACCCCAATGGGGAATATATTTTTGATGTGTTAAGAACATTTGGTAACGCTGAATAAAGTAAAAGGCGTACAAGGGTGCGACGCAACGAAGTTTCATTTATGTTCCTAAGCTGGTCCCCAAAAAAATACTAACAAAACTTTATGCTGTATTAATTAACGGTACACATACTTTAGCAGCTACCAAACACGTTAAATGGTTGCAAATGTAAGTGATTGCGCTACATTTGTAACCACCATCAAAACCTTGCCCCATAAGGGGAATTATAAAAGAAAATATATGGCAGCAGCAGGAAAAGCAAGTTTAAAACGCAGTAAACCTAATTATATCATGAGCATTATTGGCGTAAGTATCGTACTGCTAATGATGGGCATAATGGGATGGTTCTTCATCAATTTTAAACAGGTGGCTACGAATTTTAAAGAAGATATTCGTTTGAGTGCATACCTGCGTACACAGAACAAGGATACCATCTCTATGATTCAACAATACATAGCCTTACAGCCATATTCCAAAAACGTAGTCTATGTTAACCAAGAAAGTGCTAAAGTGATATGGAATAAGGAAAACAAAGACGATTGGGCTACGATACTGGATAAGAACCCTTTACCTGAAAGCATTGATTTTAATACCAAGGAACAATATGTAAATGGAGATAGCCTTAAAAAGATATCAAATTCTATTATGGCGATTTATGGCAGTCAAATTACAGAAATTCAGTACCCGCCAAGCCTTGTTACCAACCTTGATGAAAAATCAAAAAAGTTCGGCCTCATAGCATTGGTGTTGAGTATTGTTCTGTGCATTATTGTAATATTCAGTATAGATAACACGATACGGCTGGCCATGTTCAGCAACCGTTTTTTAATTAAAACCATGCAGATGGTAGGCGCAACAAGGGGCTTTATTTCTAAACCAATGACATTAAGGGCATTAATAAATGGAACCATAAGTGCCTTGATTGCAATTGCTATCTTGTTTTCTGCTATGCAATGGGCTGAGAGCCAATTTGAAGAACTTAAAGACGTACAAACTACTCAATCTACCTTGCTTTTGTTTGGAAGCATGCTTGTTATAGGGGTAACTATCTCTGTTTTCAGTACTTACAGAAGTGTATTGAAATACCTGAAGATGAAACTGGATGACCTTTATTAAAACAGTTTATGGATGACAGTTGGCAGAGACCATCCATTTCACTTTTTACTTTTCACCTTTTACCTCTATATTGCAGCACTTTAAATTTATACCATGGCTGATACAAAAAAACCGACCGTTGCTTTAACCCCGCTTTTTACAAAAGATAATTATATGTGGATGGCTATTGGGGGTGCTATCATAGCATTGGGAATGTTCCTGATGAGCGGCGGCAAAAACGAAAATCCTAATACATTTGACTACAAATTGGTTTATAGCACTACCCGCATTACAGTAGCCCCTATACTTATTATGTTGGGTTTAATGGTTGAGATTTTTGCGATATTTAAAAAAGGAAAAGCAGAAGCGTAAGCTTATTTATTTGATATCATTAAAGCGGTTGTGATGACCGCTTTTTTTGTTTTATGCAAGCAGAAGTACAGCAAATTTCAAAATGATGATTTCAATTATTATACCTTATTATAACCGGGCAGTGTCGTTACAAAAAACGCTCACTTCTATCTATAATCAGGTAGGCTGGACGGATTTTGAAGTTATTGTGGTAGATAATGGATCTACAGATGCAACAGCATTGATTTGCCGGCAATTTGAGAATGCAAATCCAGGACTTAAATATTTTTATGATGCTGTTCCAGGATTGCTTACAGGCAGGCACTTTGGCGCATCAGTTGCAAAAGGCGATATTTTATGTTTTATTGATGATGATGTAGAGTTATGCGCATCCTGGCTACCAGGTGTAAAAGATGCATTTAAACAGGAAGATATACATTTAGCAACCGGCCCAAGCTTACCCAAATACCAGGTGAATCCACCCAAATGGTTAAACTATTTTTGGGATGGAAAACAAGATGAAAAATTCTGCTCATGGTTAAGCCTTTTGGATTTTGGGAAGGAAATAAAAATCATCCACCCGTGTTATGTTTTTGGCTTGAACTTTTGCATACGAAAAGAAACCTTGTTTTCTCTTGGCGGGTTTCATCCTGATTGTATTCCTGCTGATTTTCAAATGTTTCAGGGCGATGGTGAAACGGGTTTAAGTATGAAAGCCTTTGAAAAATGTTATAAAGTAATTTATCATCCTGGCATTCAATTGTACCATCTTATTTCGAAAGAAAGATTAACGATAAACTATTTTGAGAAAAGAGCATTTTACCAGGGTGTTTGTAATTCGTTTACTTATTTAAGAAACAAATATTTTACTGAAAATGAAAAGATTATTAGTACAGCCCAAAGGTTCTCCTTTTTTAGAAAAGTATATCGCAGATTAAAATCTGTATGGAAACAAATAAACTACCCTGAATCAAATGAAATCAAAGCTTTAAAACAACGCTTTGCAGAAAAAGAAAAAGAAGGGTATCAGTTTCACCAAAAGGCTTTTCAGAATGATGAAAAAGTTCAGCAATGGGTGTTAAAAAAAGATTACTGGGATTATACACTGCCTTCATAATCAATGTTTAGGAATTTTAGTCCATTCCTTCTTCTTGTTGCTGTAAATTATACATCCCCAAATAAAACCCACAACACCGTTGATGATAAAATAACCAATGGTTAGCCCCGTAACGTTAAAGTACTTGCTGCATAAATAAGTAGAAAGTCCGGAAAGCAACCCAATTATTATAGAAATAAGAAAAAAAGGTTCCTGCTTAAAACTTCGCAAATAATACCCTTGCGAAAATCCTATAATATTAGTAACCTGTGTAAGACAGAGAAATAAGACCGGCCAAAAGCTCAAAAATCTGTCACCAAATTTTGGATAGTATGTATCTGCAACGGCTAAGATTGCCATAAATATCAGCAACCCAAAAGCACAAAAAAAAGTAGAAACAAAAAGGCTTTTATTGTAGGTTCGATTTAATAAGTGATAATTTTTTTTTGCAACATAATTTGAGAACAATGCAACTTTTGTTGACATAAAGCTGATTGAGATTACGAGAATGCCATTTAATACAGCCATTGTAGCTCCCATCTTTCCGGCAATTACCGGCCCCTGTGTAGCAAATAAAACAGGATTTAAAAATTGGTAAATAAAGTAACCGCTAACATAACTGAAAGCTATTTTAAACTGGTATGGTATTACTTCTTTTTTATAATCAACTTTAGCATTTTGAGATGCAGACCATAATTTTTTTATAATACTTATATTGCCTGATAATACTAAAATAACACTTACAGAAAAAGTGGATATGAGCAAAGCCATACCACTAGAAAGTAATTTAAACCCGCCAAAAAGAAACACAGTAACACAGCACAGGTTAACAATTTGCTGAAGAAACCTGATTTTTGCTATTTGCTGTATTTTACCCAGTCCTTCTAAAATAGCAAAAATAACATCTACCAAAAGTATAAAAGCAGTGGCAAACGATAATACAATCCATGGTGATTGCCAGCTTACTTTTAGCTGCGCGTTATAGTGGTTGAAGAATAAATAGCCTGCTACTATTAAAGCAGCTAGCATAATAAAACCAAGTAAAAAAAACCATTGTATGCTTAGCCTGACGATGGAGGTTAACCTTGATAAGTGGTATTCATCACCAGTTAACTCTAATTTATTTTTCCAGGATAAATGTGCTGCTTCGTGGGCTACAAACTGCGTAACAATGCCCATTAAACCCAATTCAAAAAAAATCTGTAAAGATAAAATGCTTCCGAAAGTATAATAATAGCCCTGCTCGTTTTTATCTAAAAACCTGGTAACCATTAAAAGCATAGCAACGCCGCCAAGCCCCTGTATTGCTTTTGACAAGATGGTAAAGATGACGGAAGAATCTAAACCAATTTTTTTAAGCATTTGTTACTTCTAAGAGGTAAATATAATGCGGCATTTATCTTATGCCCCATGCTTTTCGCACAGGAATAATGTCAACCAAGGCGTCATTTAAAAGGGGCAGGCTTTTGCAAAGATAAAATTTAGATTTAACGATGTGTTCATTTGCCGCCTCAACCCATGCTGTAGTATCCTCCAGTTCAATAACCTGCTTCATAGCCAATGTCATTTCCTCAGCATTGTCAGGATTAAAATAAAGTGCATGTTTACCCATTATTTCACGATGGCCTTCTAAATCAGAACATAAAACAGGGCATTTTAAATGTGCTGCTTCTATTAATGGCATATTTGTAGGCCCAAGAAAAGTAGGCATTATTAAAGCTATAGCATTTTTATAAAAGGTAAACAGTTCTGCTTCTAAAACAAAGCCAGTAACAATAATATTTTCACTTAAATTCAGAGCTTCAATCAACTCTTTAATATAAGGCATATTGCCTTTATCTGAACCACATAAAACAAGTTTAATATCGCTTAATCCTTCTTGTAAAACTTTATTGAAAGCAATTACCAGGTTGTAATGGTTTTTATGAGTCCAAAATTGAGCTGGATAGACAAAAAATTTCTCGCTATTTAAATTATATCTATCCAAAATTGTTTGTTGATCATTTTTGGCGATATCCAATTTGATAATATCACCTGCAAAAATGGGCAGGACTTTTATTTTTTTGGGATAAAAAGTAAAATACTGTTCCAACTCATTTTTACCTGCCTCAGATTCACATAAAATGGTATGTGCTTTATTAAGAGTGTAATTATAGTAACGCTCTTTATATTCATAACTACCGTTCATTACAACTTCAGGAAAAGGAAGCATTGACCTATGTCCAACATCCCAATGCGTTGCAATAAAGGGGTAATCAAAAAAAATACCTTCAGGTTCTAAGTAATAAAGAATATCTACCTTATTAACCTTTAAAACGTTTTCGATTTTTTTATACTTATTTTTCTTTAAAATATCATAAACATATCTCAAGGTTGGGTTATGAATGAGAAGAGAAATTAAAAACCTTGGCGCACTTTTACTTACGGAATTTTTAATTTTAAAAACTAAAGAGGATTTTATGAGAAGATAGGGATAATTAAACTGGACTTTGGGGATCTCCTTTTTATAAAAAACCAAATTTATTATTTCGATAGATTTATTGAACTCATATTCATTTATACCTTTTATTAAGGCCTGACAATAAGAATAGCCACCACCATTTGTAGGAATATTATCAGGGTTTATAACAATACCTACTCTCAATTTATCCATAAAATTCCTGTATTGTTTTTACAACGTGAGAAAGGTCGCTTTCAGTAATTCCCAAACCACTTGGTATATAAAAACCACAACGGGCCATATTTTCAGCCACTGGAAATTTTTGTTGTGCAAATGAATAATCTTTAAAAACAGGTTGCTCATGCATACACCAAAAAAATGGCCTTGTTCCAACACGTTGTGCGGTTAAATATTTCAGCATCTCGTTTTTATCTTTTTTTGATGGTGCCATCAATCCAAAAACCCAGTAAATATTGCTGGCGTAAGGTGTTTCTTTTAACGGAAGCTGGTAACCATACCTGCTTAAAAAACTTAATCCGTTCTGGTAATATTCACCAATGAAACGCTTCTTCTTTAAGAACTCATCAATTTGTTCAAGTTGAGCAACGCCAATGGCAGCCTGTAAGTTAGTCATCCTGTAATTCCATCCGCTTTCATAATGTATAAAACGTGGTTTATCAGGTTCAAAAGCCAGGTTGCGTAACTTTTTGCAGCGTTCAGCTACTTCTTTATCATCACACATAATCATACCACCTTCGCCTGTGGTAATATGTTTATTGGGATAAAAACTGAAAATACTTATATCGCCAAATGAGCCACATTTTTTACCATTACAGGTTTGTCCGTGCATTTCTGCAGCATCCTCAATAACTAAAAGTTTGTATTTTTTTGCAAGATGTAAAACCTTCTCCATATCTACTGGCAATCCATAAATATGCACTATTAGTATAGCCTTGGTTTTAGAGGTAAGAAGTGGTGCGATGCTATCAACATCCACGTTCCATGTAACAGGATCATTGTCAACAAGCACTGGGACACCACCTGCATTTATAACAGATAATGCAGGAGAAATGATTGTAAAAGTTGGCATGATCACTTCATCACCCGGCAAAATACCAACTGCTTTTATCGCAATATCCAAAGCGGCAGACCCGCTTGTAACAGCTACTCCGTATTGTCTGCCAATATATTCACTGAATTGAGACTCAAATTTTTCTACAAAAGGCCCTTCACTTGATATCCACCCTGTATCAATACACTCATTCAAATACTTTTTTTCATTGCCCCCAAATAATGGCACATTAACAGGTACAGGTCTAATCATTCTTTTTTAGGGTATAGCAAACACCCCAAGTGTTTACACCAGGTTTTTTTGCAGTTAAAAATTCTTCTGAGTGAAGTAAAGTAAACCCTGCCTTTTGGGCAAATTCAGCAATTTCGCTGCTGTTAAAATGCCTTACAACATGCTTTTCATGTATTTGGTAGGGTTCTAAAGTTATCTTGTTGGTAATGATTACTTCATAATCAACTTCAACAATATTATTGTCGTATACTATAGGTTCCGCATGACGTGTAATTCTAAATTCGCTGTTTTCCATATGTTTTATACGGGCAGATGGCTTTAAAAAATTAACCGCAGGGCTGTACCAGATATCAAAAAAAAACAGGCCATTTTGGTTTAAATGGCTTGCAATATTTTTAAAACAATCAATGATATCCTGGTCTTTTGTTAGATAACTGATAACATGAAAAAGAGAAATAGCAGCATCGTATGTTTCATTTAGTTTAAAATCAACCATATCTGCATGAACACAAGAGAAGCCAGGAATATTTTTAAGGTTTGCCTTTAAAAACATTCCTTCGCTTTTTTCAATACCGGTAATTTCAAAACCTTTACTGCACAAATGCTGTGCATAATTTCCTGTTCCGCTGCCAAGTTCAATAAGATTTTTAATATCGGGATTAAAGCGGTGGAGTATTTGGGCAACATAATCGGCCTCACCCCTGTAATCTTTATCGCTGTAAAGCAGGTCGTAATAAGTGCTGTATATATTAAAAGGTTGTTTGTACATTCAGTCAGGTTTAGAGTTTTGGCGGTTGTTTACTTTACAACAGTTTTCAGTAAAACTTTATCATCTTCATATAAATAAGGGCCTTGTTTTATTTCAATCATTTCAGAATCTTCCAGCATTTCAAAACCATGACCGCCATAGGCTAAAAGAATAACATCCCCTTTAGAAATAATGGCAGCTTCAAAAAAAACACCTTCTTCATCAAAAAAGCTCACTTTAACCTTACCCGATTTTACTACAAGCACTTCCTGTGTTTGAGACAAAGTTCTGGTTAACACCCTGTGTTTATGGGCTGGTATATGATAGCCTTTAGGCCTGTTCATATAACCTAATTGCTGGGCAAAATCATCTGGAGTAAAAAAGTCTATTCCTTCTTTTTTAAAATCCGAACCTATGATAATAGCATAGATGTGGCTTGCATGCATTATTCGTTTAATCATGTTTTTCTGACGCAAAGGGTTAAGTGATGGTAAACCTAAACATATAAAATTGAATAAATGTTGAATGAACATTAAAAGGATATTAGAAATAATATAGTAAAATAATATTACACTTGACTAAAATCAAATTTTTATAGGTGATATGTGATACATTGCGAAGCATAAATAGATTCTTTTATAAACATCACTTTCGCATTTTATGGATACTATCCAGTCAATTGTCATCGCTATTGTAGAAGGCCTTACAGAGTTCTTGCCAATATCTTCAACAGCACACATGAAAATTACCAATCCATTGATTGGCATTACCACAGGGCCTTTTGTAGATATGTTTGAAATAGTAATACAACTTGCAGCCATACTAAGTGTTGTAACCATTTATTGGAAAAAATTCCTGAACGTTAAAAGCATCAATTTCTATATAAAACTGGTAATAGCTGTTATTCCTGCATTAATATTTGGTGCGCTGCTTAAAAAGCATATTGACCATGCTTTAAGCAATCTTTGGTTTATTGCCTGTGTTATGATTGGCGGCGGTGTGGTGCTGCTTTTTATTGACAAACTGTTTACAAAAAACGATATACAGGAAGAAGAAAAAATCACTTACCCCAAGGCGTTGATAATAGGTTGCTTCCAGGTGTTATCTATCGTGTTGCCTGGTTTAAGCCGCAGTGCTGCAACCATTATTGGTGGTATGAGCCAAAAGCTTACACGAGGTTTGGCGGCAGAGTTTTCTTTCTTTCTTGCAGTGCCAACCATGTTTGCAGCATCGGCCAAAAGCCTGCTTGATGTATACCAGGAAAACCCTGAAGTAATGGTAAAAGAAAACTTTACCACTTTGGGTATTGGTGCAGTAGTGGCTTATATTGTAGCATTGTTGGCCATCAAGTTTTTTATTAGCTATTTACAAAAGAATGGCTTTAAAATATTTGGCTGGTACAGAATTGCTTTGGGCATAGTGGTAATGATACTGCTTTACCAGGGTGTAATTAAATAAGTTAATGATTAACGATTGAATGATAACATTGTCAATTATCATCTGTAAACCATCAACTAAAAAAAATGCAAACTGCTTCTAAAAAAGTAATTAACGGCTGGGCCATGTACGACTGGGCCAACAGTGCTTATAATTTAGTGGTTACATCAACAATTTTCCCTGCGTATTACGATGCTGTTACAAGTACAAAAGATGCATCAGGAAATGTAACTGGCCACACCATCAATTTTTTAGGTACGCAAATAGAAAGTGCATCATTGTACAATTACGCAATTGCATTTGCATACCTGGTTATTGCTTTTCTTTCGCCTATACTCTCTTCAATTGCAGATAATAAAGGCAATAAAAAAGCCTTTATGCAGTTTTTTTGTTACCTGGGCAGTTTTGCCTGCTGCACACTTTACTGGTTTACAAGAGACACATTAACGCTTGGCATTACCTGCGCCATTCTTGCGGCTATTGGCTATTGCGGCAGCCTGGTTTTTTACAATTCGTACTTACCTGAAATAGCAGCAGATGAAGACCAGGATAAAGTAAGTGCCAAAGGTTTTGCCTTTGGTTATATAGGAAGTGTACTGCTGCAAATCATTTGCTTAATTTTTGTATTGATGCCTGAATTATTTGGCATTAAGGATGGCAGCTTTGCACCAAGACTTTCTTTTTTACTGGTGGGTTTATGGTGGGTGGGATTTTCTCAAATTACATTTTCCCGTTTGCCAAAGGGCACTGCCATAGCGGGTTTAAAGGAAGGAAACATTTTAACCAATGGCTTTATTCAGTTAAAAAAAGTATGGCAGCAGGCAAGCCATCTTCCTGTTTTAAAAAGATTTTTGATTGCCTTTTTCTTTTATAGTATGGGGGTACAGACAGTAATGCTGGCAGCTACTTTATTTGGCAGCCAGGTATTAAATATGGAAACCAGTAAGTTGATTGTTTGTATTTTACTGATACAGATTGTTGCTATTGCAGGTGCTTATATTATGGCAAAGCTTTCTAATCAATATGGCAATTTCAGGGTACTAATGTTTGTTGTTTTTTCATGGATTTTAATTTGCATTACCGCCTATTTTGTTACCAATGAAATGCAATTTTATGTATTGGCAGCCATTGTTGGTTTAGTGATGGGTGGCATACAATCTTTAAGCCGCTCTACTTACGCCAAAACAATGCCTGACACACATGAAACTACGTCGTTCTTCAGTTTTTATGATGTGACTGAAAAAGTAGCCATTGTTATTGGAATGGTAAGTTTTGGGCTGGTACAGCAAATAACGGGCGATATGCGCAACTCAATTCTTACACTTATTATTTTCTTCGCTATTGGCTTTATTGCTTTACTATTAACGCTTCAAAAGCAGAAAGAAATACAACAAGCGGTTTAATTGTTCTCACTTCGTTTCACTCTTTATTTCTTAATTCATTTTCCGCTTTGCGGGATAAGATTAATTTTATTGTTAGCACTCATTTGAGTTTGGTTAGGTTCGATTTGAATAAAATTTTTTCCGAAAATTTCGTAGATGTTGTTCTGAATGATATAGTTTCTCTGCGTACATCTGGGCTATCTGCGGGCAAATACAGTATCAAAAAATCATTTTTTAAACATCTTCAAATAATCAACTCATGAAACTTTACACAGTCAACGCAGGTTATTTTAAACTGGATGGTGGTGCCATGTTTGGCGTTGTACCTAAAAGCATATGGAATAAACTCGCCCCTGCCGATGAGAATAATATGTGTACCTGGGCTTTACGTTGTTTGCTGATTGAAGACGATGGAAAATTGATTTTGATTGATACTGGCATGGGCGATAAACAGGATGCAAAATTCTTTTCGCACTATTACATGCACGGCGATGATACACTTGAAAAATCGCTTGCAAAGCATGGTTTTAGTAAAGATGATATTACAGATGTAATACTTACCCACCTTCATTTTGACCATTGCGGTGGTGCTATTATAAAAGACGTTGAGGCTTTTATTCCTGCTTTTAAAAATGCGGTTTACTGGAGCAATGAAACCCATTGGCAAACGGCAACAAATCCCAACCAAAGAGAGAAAGCATCTTTTTTAAAAGAGAATATTTTACCCATTCAGCAAAGTGGTAAACTACAGTTTACTAGTGGCAACACAGAACTTACAAACAAGCAGCTTGCTTCAGTTGCTTCTGCCATCTCGCCCAATATCAGCTTTCGTTTTGCCAATGGCCACACGCAGGCTATGATGCTGCCGCAAATACAATATAAAGGCAGAACAATTGTTTATATGGCAGACCTTTTACCTTCTATATGGCATATACCTATGCCTTATGTAATGGCTTACGACATGAAACCTTTGCTTACTATGGAAGAGAAAAAAGCCTTTTTACAGGAAGCCGCTGACAATAATTATATCCTATATTTTGAACATGATCCTGTTACGGAATGCTGTACTATACAAGCAACAGAAAAAGGTTTTAAAGTGAAGGAAACATTTACGCTAAATGACATTTAACGCTATACAGCCAAAGGCAGCTCAACAATAAAAGTAGTACCAGTATTTTCTTCTGTAACAAAGTGTATGGTGCCATGCGCATTTTCAACAATACCCTTGCAAATAGCAAGTCCTAAACCTGTTCCTGATGTTTTTGTAGTAAAGTTGGGGGTAAAGATTTTATCCGTCATTTCAGCAGGAATACCTGTTCCATTATCTGCTATTTTAATAATGATATGATTGTTCTTGAGGTACTGGTACACATTTATTTCAGCAAGTTTTCCTTCGCCTGCGGCTTCAATACCATTTTTTATTAGGTTGGTAAACACGCGGTTCATTTGCGTTCTGTCTGCCTCAACTTTATAAGTTCCTTCCTGCTTGTGCAGGCTAATATTTACGCGTTCATCATGCTTGTATAAATTAATGATTGAAGCAAGCACATCTGTAATATCAAACCGCTCTGCATTTACATTACTTATGTTGGCAAACTGCGAAAAATCGCCAGCGATTTTTGACAATTGGTCTATTTGTTCTACCAGTGTATTGGCCACTTTTTGAGACAACTCTTTTGTGTTTGGAGCATCATTATCAATAGCCCTTTGCAGGTATTGAATACTCAGCTTCATGGGCGTTAAAGGGTTCTTTATTTCATGGGCAACCTGCCTTGCCATCTCACGCCATGCCCCTTCCCGTTCACTGGCAGCAAGGGCTACAGCACTTTGTTCTAACTTACGTACCATTTTGTTATACTCATTAACAAGGGCTGCAATCTCATCATTTTTATCCCATGCAATGGCCTCGTTTTGCTTACCAAGATTTACTTCTTGCATCTTATCGCCAATTACTTTAAAAGAGGAAACGATTCTTTCTGTTAACAAAAAAGCAATAGCTCCAGCAAGTAAAAACACAAAGGCGTTAAGGTTGATAAGCGTTGCGATAAAATTAGAAATTTCCTGGTTTAATTCTGCCTGTGAACCCAGGTATGGAATATTAAGATACGCATAGGTTTTGCCTTGGTCATCCATAATAGGAACATAAATACTAACGTACTGAAGGCTTCCTATTTTTTCGTTTTGTATTACCCTTGAACGTTTGTTATAGTGCAGTTGCTGGTAGGCTTGTGGCTGCATTTTATCGCTCAGTAAAAACTTGTTATAAATGTAAGGCTGCGTAGTTAACACCAGTTTACCATTGGTATTAAAATAGTTTACATCTACATTATGTACTTCTGAAATTTCAGTAATGGTTTTGTTCAGTTCCTTACTGTAACCTTCATCATGCACCGTTAAAAAATCGTCCAGTAAAGTCTTTTGTTCCAGTGCACTTATTTTGGCTTCTACCTCGTTTGCCATTAATTGTATGCTTCGTGAAAGCCTTTCTTCATTGGCTTTGCTGAAACGCATAATGAAAAATGAGATGGTTGCAAAGCCAATAATAATAAAAGAAAATACACTGATAAAAATGATGGTACCATGTATTTGTGAACGGATATTAAAACGGAATAACTGCTGCAGGTGCTGCTTTTTAAACCTGGTTTGCAGCAGGTAATTACCCACATGAAACAGGCACACTACCAGCAAAAAAGTAAAGAACAGGTAGGCAAATAAAGTAGCTACTTCTATAAACTTGGTATCTTCTTTTGTAATAACAACTTCTTTGTTATTGCCTGGGTTATACCAGAGTTCTGTGTAGCCATTATTTTTAATCTCTTTGTATTCGTAACTGCCTGTAAAATTGCTCTTTATCTGCAATGGAAAATCATAGTCATTTGAGCGTCTTACTATTTTGCCGTTACTGTATTCTGCATAACCGTAGGCAGGGTTCAGCTCTGTTGTAAGTTCCTGCTGTTTAAATAATTCAGGAAAAAGCGCTTCAATTTTAAATCGCTTTTCCTCTACCACTACAAACAAATAACCGTGTAGAAAAGGTGGTGAAACAACTTCTTTTTTGTAGAGGTAATTGATTTTATTGTTACTGTTCTGAAACCTGTACAGGTTGCCGTTTTCAGCCCTTTTACCCTTGTTGTTTATAATGGTTTCAAGCGTGGCAAAAGTGGTTGAATCGTCATTATACAAAGGATTGTACAGGCTGTCAAAAGTGTATAAACGCGCTTCAAACTTATTGAGATAACCAGAAAAATTTTCATTCAGTAAGCTGTCTTTTATAAACTTATTGGCATATTCATCGTACAAACGCGGAAAGTTTTTTACAAGGGCAACACTGTCAAAATTCAGTGCAATACCAAGCAAATTTTCTACACCAGGATCGCCTTGTGTAGACAATCGTTCAGCCATTTTTTTACGCTGCTCCCACTCTACTGCCTTGTTTTGATAGCTTACCAGCAGCGTAACAGAAACCGCAAGCAACATCACCCAAAAGATAAAAAAAGATGACCGTAATATGGGTAAATAAATATCCTGTTTGCGTTTATTAAGCAGCCAAACATAAACAATAAGCCAAGCCACTACCAGCAGGTTAGATACCGTGTTGGCACGCCCAATAGTAAACGTTAAATACAACAAGCCTGTAGCAGTAATTACCAATACCTGGTTGGCAATGGGCGTTGCAGTATCAAGCAAGGGTTTGAGTAAAAAATGAGACAGGTGATAAAAGCAAAGTGCTATTAAACAAAGTATGGCAAAGCTGATAATACTATAAAAATTGAGACTGAAAAAATTGGTTACATCAAAAGATATTTTTGAATCCTGCACCAGGCTGCGTATAATACTTGCTGCTATAAATGATGCTGCCACAAAGCAAACCAGGTAAATAAATTTAAGTATGGGATGATGGATAAAAAAGTACTTATAATTCTGCTTGAAGGATACATATTTGCAATAGCTTACCACCCAAAATACCAGCACAACATTTATCAGTAAATCGCCCAGCGAAGGGTGTACCATATTGGAAGCATAAATAGAAGGATCGAAGAGGTAAAGCCTTGAAAATTGGAATGGAAACGGTACCTGGTAAGTAATAAAACGCAGGATAAAAATAACGGGTAACAAAAAACCGACACTTGGTAAAAAGCCTTTTTTCTCTGCAACTTCAAGGGCCGTTGCGTTTAAAAAAATCATCAGTAAAAACACTGCTATCACACGCAGTAAAATGGTAAACCAATCGTAACGTACAAACGATTGGCCGCGTTTCAATTTTATTTTAAATAACTGCTTTCCCTCTGAACTCAATATTGGTAAAGCTTCCAGCTCATGGCTTAATTCATATTGTTCCTTTAAACCAGGAAAACCTTCAAAAGATGTATGCAGGTATTTGTTCTCGGTAAAGTACTTCCACTGTATGGGTATAAGTGCTGTGGTAATAATTTTTTTCCGGCCAATTTCAAGTGATTTACGCATCAGTTCAAAACTGCCGTTTTGGTAATCAACAAAATAATTGCCATCTGCCAGCAGCAAGTCATCTGGATTAATATAATACTGGTTACTGCTCCAATAGGCAAGTGCAATGCTTTCTTCATTTGTTGCGGTATGCACAAAAAAACCAAAAGGTAATTCTTTAAAAAGAGAGGGATCTTTGGCTGCGCTATCCTGTAGAAGATTGGAGAGCAGTTTATTATCGCTGTTTAATTCAGCGGCACGTTCTTCATATTTGGTAATGCGTGCCTGCAGCCTGTCTTTTACCTTTTCAGGCGATGAACTGTAAGCCCAATAATTAACTACAATAAAAGAAATAGTGTACAGCCAGGCGGCGGCAATCAATAAAAAACCATGCTTGTAAAATGCTGTACGTAAAACCTGATTCAAGTAGTGCTGTTTTGTTTTTTAACCTCGTTCCATATAGCATCCATTTCCTCCAAACTCATATCCTGTAAGGATTTGCCACGTTCTGCCGCTACTTTTTCTATCTGCTGAAAGCGGTACATAAATTTCCTGTTTGTCCGTTCTAATGCGCCTTCCGCATCAACGTTCAAAAACCGTGCATAATTAATAAGGCTAAACATTACATCGCCAAACTCATCTTCAATTTTATCCTGGTCATTTAAAGAAATGGCTTCCTGCAACTCCCCTATTTCTTCTTCTACTTTCTTAAAAACATCTTCTTTAGTTTCCCATTCAAAGCCCACCTGCTTTGCTTTTTCCTGTATACGCGTGGCTTTAACAACTGCGGGTAAGGCCTTGGGCACGCCGCCAAGCACTGTTTTTTTATTGCCTGTTTTTAGTTTTATCTGTTCCCAGTTGCGCTTAACATCTTCTTCATCATTCACCACTACATCGCCATAAATATGCGGGTGCCGAACAATTAATTTTTCGCTGATACCTTCTATCACTTCCTGTAAAGTAAACTGTTGCTGTTCTGTACCAATTTTTGCGTAGAACAAAATATGCAGCAACACATCGCCCAATTCTTCTTTTATGCCCTTATAATCATTGTCTGTTATGGCATCGGCAAGTTCGTAGGTTTCTTCAATCGTTAATGGGCGCAGGGTTTCAATGGTTTGTTTTTTATCCCATGGACATTTTTCCCGCAGGTCATCCATTATTTGTACCAGTTTTAAAAAACTATCTGACAGTGTTTGCATTAATGTTGCGAATTAAAAGAGGAAATATAATTTACAGCCGACAAGCTAAGTACAGCTATGATTGTGAAAAAGATGTATAAAGCAAAACATTTAAAGAATGACTTGCCCCTGCCTTGCAGGTAAAAATTTCTAATAGCTTTATAGGTATAAAAGAATGCGCCAATACCAGACAAGCCAGACAAAAATGAAAATATACCCCAACCTGTACTTTCATGTAAATAATCCATTCCCATATCTATTAATAAAATAAGGTAAATAGCTACATACAAATGCAGTATAAAAATGGCATGATTTACGTAATAAAACTGTTTTAGTTTGCGGTATAAAAACTGTAGCACCAAAGCCATCAGTGGTAGGGTTACAAACATTACCTTAGGAATGGTATGGCTTCTTTCTTCAGAGGTTCCAAATATGTTTTCAAAAAAATCTTTCGCTTTTTTGCGACTCTTTGTTTTAACCTTAAAGCCTTTCTTCTTCAGCGTATCGGCATTCTTCTCGTCATCAAACTGAATAAAGCCACCGGAAATTTTTTCAATAGATTTGAGTCTCTTCAGTTTTTTTTCAAATGCCTGCTTCTGTTTTAAGTCATTTGTAGTGTTGATTGAATCTTTTATTGCTTGATAAATATTATTTAAAGTATCGGCGATTTCTTCTTCTGGTAAAGAACTACTGCTTGATTTGTACCTATAACGGCCAACTTTTTCACTACCTGCATTGCTATCTTTTGGCTGCTCGGATTCATGAACTTTAGCACTTTTATGTATTGCAGTGTCATTCTCATTTTCTTTATGCTCTGTAACGGTTAACCCTTTTCCATTATTATCCGTTTCATTTTCGCTATTTGTTTTGTGAACAGAAAAATAAATTAGGAAAAATATGGCCGATGTAAATACATACATTCTTATGGGGTTTAAATAGCTGTGGCGCCTGCCACGCATATACTCGTACGATAAAAAACCAGGCCTGAGCAGGAGGTATTTTAAAGTGTCAAAAAACTTACCATCAAAGTGCGTAATGTCTTCAATAAAATGCCTGAGCAAATGCAGAAATGTTTCTTTTGGCTC
The DNA here is from genome assembly GCA_031424995.1 of Chitinophagales bacterium. Lineage (GTDB taxonomy): Bacteria > Bacteroidota > Bacteroidia > Chitinophagales > Chitinophagaceae > Parasediminibacterium. The sequence goes on from JANPIP010000002.1 coordinate 39,016, forward strand.
TACATTTTCCTGGCCGCATACATGGCAATACCTTCCATAAACAATGGCGTTACAGTTTAAACACTCTTTCTCCTTTCTTGCTTTTAAATGCGACACGCTGTTAAGATTTGGCTAAAAATACATCACCAGCCCATTACAGCCAATGATGTGTTGGTATGTTTTTGGATTGTTGATAAACTTGCTTCTACATTTGATAAAATTTGACTGAATGAAAGGGTTACTGATAGTTGTATGTTCACTGTATTGCATTAACATTAATGCACAGTATTATTATAATGATATTGTTGCCAACGGCCTAAGCAACCAGCACTACAAACTGGTAAAACAAAACAAAATAAAAAAGGTAAAAGCCACCAGTTACGACCCTATGGGTGATGCAACAGAAGGGTTTAGCATACAGCAGGAAGTGAGTGCTGATAACAGGAAAATAATGACCACTACCCAACTGCCCAATAACGGCAAAACTACCCTTACTGCACAATACGAAAATAACCGTATAAAAAAAACCACAGGTTATAGCCACGGCGTAGAAACCACTACCAGCTATACTTACAACGATAAAGGCCTGCCTGTAACCATCACTTCATCAACCATTGATACTGCTGTAGATGGCGGTATGAGTGAAGTACATAACTGGTTTTATAATGCAGCAGGTATACCATCTGCAATGCAGAAAATAAAAAACAAAACCGATACTACTTTTGTTGATTTTATATACGATGATAAAGGAAATATTGCAGAAGAAAAATGGATACGTAAAGGCAAAAAAACTGAGACTTATTACTACTATTATAACGACCAAAAACTGGTTACAGATATTGTAAAATTCAACACCAGGGCAAGGCAGTTACTACCTGAATTTTTATACGAGTACGATGCTGAAAACCGCATCATCAAAATGACACAGGTTACCAATGGTGGCAGTAATTATCTTGTTTGGACTTACACTTATAACGATAAAGGCCATAAACAAACAGAAGTTTGTTACAACAAACAAAAGCAGCTTATGGGCAAAATTGAATACAGCTACGAATTTTAAGTTATTATCTACTTGTCTTCTTTAGCAAGTATGCTGTTATTTTTACTGTATAAAAAATAAATTACCAGGCCTATTGCCAACCAGCTAAGAAACCAAATCCAGTTACTTTTTGTCATTCCCGTAAGCAGGTATAAACAGGTTACCAACCCCATTAACGGCAAAAGCGAATACTTTTTTATAACTGCAAGTACGCTTAATGCTATACACGAAAACCAAAAAACCAGGGTTGACAGCTTTGCAATATCTGTTGTAAAATACAGTTGGTCTTTCATTAGCTTATCATCGCTGTAGTTGGTAAAATCACCATTCAGCAATTCAGAAAAATAGCCGTTACCCAACTTATTTTTCATACCAAAAGCTATAACAGCCATGGTAATAATAATAAGGGCAGGAAAAATGAATTGTGCATTAATAAAAGGGATATGAAACTTGCCAGCTTCTTTTTGCCTGCGTGGAATTAATAATACGCCGCCACACACAAGTACAAAAGCGAATAAAGTAGCAATACTTGTAAAATCGAGTACAAATGTTTTATCAGTAAACAATATGGGCACACCCACAACAACGCCTGTAATTATGGTAGAAAATGATGGCGTATTATACCTAGGATGTATTTTTTGAAACACAGGCGGCAATAATCCATCCCTGCTCATACTCATCCAAATACGGGGTTGCCCCATTTGAAAAACCAACAGAACGCTTGTCATAGCTACCACTGCACAAAGGGCTACCAAAAACTGCATCCAACCTATGTTTAGGTTTTGTGCCTCGAATATAAAAGCCAGAGGATCGCCAACACCATCAAAGTTTCTATAATTCACAGCACCTGTTAAAACAAGCGTAAGTAAAATATAAATCACGGTACAAATAACAAGAGAAAATATCATTCCCTTTGGCAAATCACGCTGCGGGTTTTTACTTTCTTCTGCCAAAACACTTACTGCATCAAAACCTATATAAGCAAAAAACACCCCGCTAACTGCAGCCATTACACCACTAAAACCATTTGGCATAAAAGACTTAATACCTGCATCGTTTGCAGGCATCCAGTTTACGGTAAGGCCATTGGTAAAAATCATATATCCACCCACCAATATTACAAGTACAACCACCGCCATTTTTAGCATTACCATTACGTTGCTGAAATTTCTGCTCTCTTTAATACCACGAAAAACGAGATACGTAATAAGAACATTTATTACAAGGGCAGGTAAGTCAAAAATTATCTTCAACCCACCAACAACGGGTGCATTAGTCCATGCAGCAATTAACTCTTTATTACTGCTGCCATCGTCAAATGCGTGCTTGGCTTCAATATAACTGGTACTTAAATATTCAGGCACATGCAGGTTACACTTGCTTAAAAAAGAAGTAAAATAATCACTCCAGCTAAAGGCTACATAAATATTACCTATGGAATATTCCATTATCAATGCCCAACCAATTATCCAGGCAAACAATTCGCCAAAGCTTGCATAAGCATAGGTATACGCACTACCTGCAACAGGTATACGGCTTGCAAACTCACTGTAACAAAAAGCAGTAAACGCACAGGCTATGGCAGTTATAATAAATAATATTACCACACCTGGCCCGCCACTAAAAACAGCCCCACCTAAACTGCTGAAACTGCCTGCACCCAAAATGGCTGCAATACCAAAAAAGGTAAGGTCGCGCACGTTAAGTACCCTTTTTAAACCAGAGGAATGGCCTTCTTCATTTGCGGCAGCATCTGCAATAATTTTATCAATTTTTTTTGTACGGAATAAGGAGTTAGCCATTGTATTTCTTTTACTAAAACAGATAAAACCACTTTAGGTGGTGAGGTGGGAAGATAAGAAGCTATGATGATTTTTAAAAAACGAAGTTGATTAAAAGTTTTACGCTGCAAAAAATGTTCATCATAAGCACAGCGCTACTGTTTTGGCAAACCGCCATTACCCGCTTTTTTAATGTTGTGGGTTTGTAAATATTTGCCAATGTTTGCCGAAATTTTATAATCATAATTGTATGGCATTTGGCAACTGTCTTTTTGCAGTATTTTTTTTTTCGTCAACTAATTTATAGGTGCTGTTTATACGTTTAAATTGACTATTGTACAATTCTGTTCTTGTTTCATAAGCAACCCCATCAGTACAAATGCTATTAAAAAAGTTGGTTTGTCTTTCAAATGCAAATGTTTTACCGTCTTTGTCAAAGTAATGAGTGTATGTAATGTCCCAATCACCGCTTTCACTAAACGGAAATTGGGCTACAGCAATAATTTGTCCTTTATTATCTTTAAGAATGTTAAAAGTAGTTTCAACATTAGCAGGAAAATTACCATTAAAAATATTAACTGGGGTGTCATTATCCACCAGTTTAGCTATAACAATCAGCTTGTTTTTGCTGTGATTAAATACAGTATCAATCTTTGCCTTTTGGTATTTTAATCTTTCAAGAATGTCTGTTTCAGAAATAACTGAGGAAGTTGCACTTTTTCTGCTGTCATTTGGGTTACAAGCCCCAATAAGCCCTGCAAAAATTATCAATATGTATGTTGATGATCTCATAAATAGTCTGTACTAAAAATAGCTGCTAACATACAAACCTTTGTGTTAGTGGCGGTAGATTTTATGGTGCATTCTTTGCCATTGTATCGTAAGGAATGCCATCTATTAAATACTTCATCACCGCTTGTTACTGTATGCCCATGTCAGGTTGGTGTTGTGTCAACCAATTTCAAGATAAGACAAGCCCTTACCTGTTACAACAAGTTACTTATTTTTAAGCTAAATGCCCTTACCTGTTACAACAGGTTGCTTGTTTTAAAGCTAAAAGCCCTTACATGTTACAACATGTTGCTTGTTTTAAAGCTAAAAGCCCCAACATGTTACAACACCTTTTCTATTCTAAGTTTAAAACATGCAACATGCTTCAACACGTTACAAAAAATTATACATTGTAGTTGTTGGCAATTTTTTTCGTGTACTTAAAATTAATACTGCTGCACATAGCGTAACCTGTAGCCTTAGAAAAATATTATGTTTTAGTATTGTACGCATTCGCCGCAAGGCAAAGCAAGAATAAGAAGAAGTGGTAAAGCAATAAAACAGTGTTGCCAACCTTTTGAAGGTTGGCAACACTGTTTTGCAACAAAGCGATGCAAGAAGCCCTGTTAATAAGGGCTTCTTTGATATATGTGGAGTTGTTATAGCTGCAATTAATGGTCGTAGCTGATTACCCTTGTCAATTTCCATTGGCCTTCCTGCTTTTTCCAAACATGCGTAAACTTAAAAGTGCCGCAGTCATCTTTACCATTCTCAACATGGCAAAACCGATGTTCGCCAACTTGTATGGCACCAAAATCTTTTATGGGGTACACTTCAAGGCTGCCTTTAACCAGTGTTCTTGTTAAGCCTGTGGTTTTATTACGCTCAAAAAGCGATTGTGTATTGGCTACACTTTGCTCGTAATTGGCAAAGCCGCCTTTATCGTGGTAAAACTCAAGGTCTTTTGAGAAGATGGTTTTTACAACTTCTATTTTATGGTTATTAAAGGCATCAAAAAAAATACTATCCATTCTTGCAATCTCACTATACAATTGCTGTTGTGTAGTTGCTTTTGTTGTTGGCTTGCTGTCGTCTTTTTTTTGGGCTTCGCCCGAAAGGGCGCATAATAATAAAAGCAGGCAGGCTATTATGTTGTTGTTCTTTTTCATATTCTGTTGTTTAGGATTTTGTCCCGCAGACTTCGCTGAATTTCGCTGATTTGATTATCAAATAAGGATTATCTGCGTATAGCTGTGCAGTCTGCGGGAAATAAAATCACAAAATCATTTTTACAAATTGCTTATAGTTAGTAATTAGTTACCACCCAATTTTACGCGGTCTGCTTCGTCTACACTGCTGCGTTTGCGTTGTGTGTTACCAACTTTACCTTTACTAAAACGGTAAGTGAAGCTGATGTTTGCTACCCTGTTATCGCTGTACTGGCGAAACTTAACATCCACATCATCATACTTGGCAGAACCATTTGGTCTTTGTAACCAGAACATATCACGAATATTGAAGCGTATAGTTCCTTTGTTCTTTAATATGGATTTTGAGACACCTGAACTTATCATACCCATTGGGTTAATCAGCATTACACCTTCTAAACCTTTGGTGCGGTAAAAACCACTTAACTCGGCAGTCCATCCTTTACCTAATTTAAACGTGTTGCTTGCGTTAAACATTAAAGTTGGGTTACTTAAATCAACCTGTGCATTGTTTACAATACCCCTAAAGCGGTTGTTGTAACCATTGGCGTAAAAGTTCATCGTCCACCATTTTTTTATTGGCAACTGTGCAGATACTGCAATACCAAACTGATCAAGCTGAGCAATATTGGCCTGTTTTACAAACGTGGTAGTATCTTTTGTGTTCTGCTCAATTACACCTTGTATAATATTGGTAACCCTTGTATAGTTAAGTGTGGTGGTAATTGCACCGCCCATTAACATGTGGCTTAACTCAATATTATGGCTAAACTGTGGTTTTAAACCAGGGTTACCCTGCTCAAAAGTGTAACGGTCAATAAATCGTACAAAAGGATTCAATGCCTGGTAATCTGGCCTGTTAATTCTTCTGCCATAATTTAATACAAACTGGTTTTTATCATTCAGTTTATAGCTTACATAAGCTGTAGGAAACAATTGTGTGTACACTGTATCAAAAGAAGAAGCTGGTCTTGCAACGTTGCCCAATTGATTGCCTTTAGCATGTGTATTCTCTACACGAAGCCCTAACTGAAAACCCCATTTTTTTAGCTGCTTGCTGTAGTTAACATACGCGGCATTGATGTTTTCTTTATAAATAAAATGGTTGCTACGGTTATAGTCTGGTTTGTATTTATTGTTTAAAAGACTGTCAAACTGTGCATTGTTATCCGTTTCTACAAAGCTGGTTTTAAAACCTGCTTCAAATTTGGCACCGCCTTTTAAAGGATGCGTATAATCCAGTTTACCGCTGTAGATAGAAATTTTTGTAGGAAGATTACTATCAAGTGTATCGCCTGGTAAAATTGGTGTGTTGTTACCGCTGAAGTAGCTGTTCATCAGGCGGCCATAATTTTTTACATCGTAGCCTGCATAATCAAGGTCTGCGGTTAATTCTTTACCTGTACTGTCAAACTGGTGGCGAAAGTTAAAGTTGGTAGTTAAGTTTTTATAAAGGTCGCTTGATGGTGAAGAAGCCTTGGTAATATTGGTAAGCTCACCAGTGTTTCTTTGAATTAGTGTTGTATTTTCTGATGTTCTGTTACTTGCGCTTTGAAAACCAGTTACCACAAAACCATAGGTAGTATTTTTTGTAGCAAAGAAATCGGCACCCAGTTTTCCACTATGTGAGTTGTTTTCATTGTTCATAATAGCTGTTTGGCTAAATTGAGAAACCAGTTGCTTGGTAGATTTATCAATAAAATTCCTGTCAATACTCAGGTTTTGAAAACCTTGCCTATGGTTATAACTGTAGTTACCAAACAGGTTCCATTTGCCATCGCGGTAGTTCATGTTTACACTTTGACTGGCTTTGGGATAAATACCCTGACCATAAGTAGCAGTAATGGAACCGTTAAGACCTTTTATTTTAGTCTTTTTTGTTTTGATGTTGATAACACCTGCATTACCTGAGGCATCAAACTTTGCTGGCGGGTTGGTCATGATCTCAATTTGGTCAAGTTGACTTGCAGTCATACTTTTAAGCATATTGGCAAGGTCTGCTGCGCCTAAGTAAGATGGTTTACCATCAATAAGTACTACAACACCACTTTTACCTTTAAGGCTAATGTTGCCATCTTTATCAACTGAAATACCTGGTGATTTTTCTAACACCTCCAAAGCAGTAGAACCAACGCTTGTTACAGAAGCTTCTACGTTTACAATAGTTCTGTCTATTTTTTGTTCAATCAAAGGTTTTTTGCTGGTAACAGTTACATCGCCCAATTGCTTGTCTGCAACAGCAAGGCTAACAGGTTTTACTGCGTAAGAATTATTTGCATCAGTCAGTTCAAACTTTTCGCTGTAATATTTTGCATGGCCAACACTTGTTACAGAAACAAGGTATTTGCCATTGGGTAATTTTTCAAGTTCAAACTTTCCGTCTTTAGCGCTTACTGCAATTTTTACTATAGAGCTGTCTTTTGCTTTTAAAAGATTAACCGTTGCAGCATCTACGGGTTTCTCAGAAGCAGTAACGGTACCATTTACCTTACCGTTTTTAGTTTGTGCTTGTGCATTACCAACCATTGTTAAGGAAATAAGTCCAAAGGTTGTAAGCATGGTAAACATCTTTTTCATTGTGTTTATTTTAGTTTATTTAGTTCTTGTTGTTGATTATTACAGCACGAAACTATATACCTTGCATTGCATAGTACATAGTTTTGGCATGAACGGTAGTATACAAGTAAGAATGGTAGAGATATGTTAAATAATGTATTTGATGGTTAAACAATGGTTTTTAGCCCAATCTTATTATTGCTTTTTGCGGTATGTTTTGGTAAAATGGATTTTATACTGCATCTTTACTATGTTTAGAAATAAAATTGTCTTCTACAGCGTTTTATTTTAAGCACGCTTTGGCGCATTACTTTCAAACCGAAGGTTTTCATCAATTACGAATTGTTATTCTTCTCCAGGCAATTTTGATGAAAATTCAATTTCCACCGGTAATCAGGAATGATCTTCAGCAAAAGATTCACTCGCAATCATATCCAAATCAGGATACCGGTTGCACAAATTTTTATTATGACATTTAACAACATGGGCATTATCAATCCCATTTTACAAGCCCTAAACGAAGAAGGCTACACTAACCCCACACCTATTCAGCAACAGGCTATTCCTGTAATTTTAGAAGAAAAAGACATTCTTGGCTGTGCGCAAACAGGTACCGGAAAAACGGCAGCCTTTGCAATACCTATTTTACAATTGCTTGATGAAAGAAAAAAAGCAGGTAGTACGCCAGGTATTAAAACCCTGATACTTACCCCAACAAGAGAACTTGCCATACAAATTGGCGAAAGCTTTGTGGCTTACGGCAGGCATTTAAATGTAAAACACGTGGTAATTTTTGGTGGAGTATCACAATTTCACCAGGTAAAAGCATTACAAAGCGGCGTTGATATTGTTATTGCAACCCCAGGCCGTTTGCTTGATTTGATGAACCAGCGTTATGTAAACATCAGCACCATTAACACGTTTGTATTAGATGAGGCTGACCGTATGCTTGACATGGGTTTTGTACAAGATGTAAAACGTATTATTACAAAACTTCCTGCAAAAAGGCAAACATTGTTTTTCTCTGCTACAATGCCTGCAATTATACAGCAATTGGCCAACAGCATTTTGCAAAACCCAACAACAGTAAAGGTTTCACCAGTTTCATCAACAGCAGATACGGTAGAACAAAAAGTATTTTTTGTTGATAAAAACGATAAGAAAAACTTATTGGTTCATTTATTAAAAGATCCTTCTATTAATAGTGCGCTTGTTTTTACAAGAACAAAACATGGTGCTAATAAAATAGCTGAACATCTTGTAAAAGTGGGTATTGATACACAGGCTATTCATGGTAACAAGTCTCAAAATGCAAGGCAGCAGGCTTTGCAAAACTTTAAAAATGGCACCAATCGTGTACTTGTTGCCACCGATATTGCAGCAAGAGGAATTGATATTGATGAGCTTTCTCACGTAATTAATTTTGAGCTGCCAAATATTCCTGAAACCTATGTTCACCGTATTGGCAGAACGGGCCGTGCAGGTTTTAGTGGCAAGGCTTATTCTTTTTGCGATATTGATGAGAAGATTTTTTTAAGGGATATTCATAAAGTAATTGGCAAAACAATTCCTGTTGATAACGAACACCCTTATATGGTAGAACAGTTTGCACCAGTTGCAAATACCTTTATCAATGCACCTTCTCAACAGCACAGAAGCAAGAGGCGCAGGTTTTAAAATTTAGAAATCAACTTCTTAATGATACACCCACTTCATTTATTTGAGGTGGGTTTTTTATTTACATAGATTAAGCGGCGCGATTTTTTAATACGTATAATTAATTAACCCTCAATATGAAAAAAATATTTTTACCAGCCGCTTTGTTATTAAGTATTTGTATTGCAGCCTGCGACAACAATGGAAATTCTGCAACAACCAGTGATACAACTATCATTGAAAAGGAGAAAACCATTGTACGTGAAAAAGAAGTACAGGTTGAAAAAACAGCTACACAGCCAGAAGAAGAACCCTCTACATCCATAAAAATTGGAAAAGACGGTTTAAATGTAAAATCACGCAAAACAACCGTTGTTTTTGGTAAAGACAGTGCCAATCTTCAAATAAGAAAGCCATAATTTATACCAGCCAGCCTGTTATAATATTTTATTTAAAATTATTAGAGCAAAACCAATAAAGTTTACAGTTTTAAACTGTAGGCTTTTTTTATTTAAGCTATTTCTATGATAGAATTATGTTATTGCTGAAAAATACGGGAATTAATTTCTACAGCCCTGTTTTTAATTCGCTTACAGTTATACGGTAAGAAAATTGCCTTTTGTGATTTATGAAACTTTTTACCTGCAATCATTGCAACCAGTTAATATATTTTGAAAACAGCAAGTGCGAAAATTGTGGTCATCAATTGGGTTTTGATACTGAAAAGCTTGATCTGCAACCACTGGTTGCACAAGGCAAGAGCTTTAAAATCTATCACGCTAATGATGGCCGTCTTTACAATTACTGCCTTAACTACCAATACGGTGTTTGTAACTGGCTTGTTGCCGCCAACGCCACCACACGTTTTTGTAAAGCCTGCGATTTAAACCATACCATTCCTGATTTAAGAAAGCCTGAATATGTACAGCGCTGGAAGGCGCTTGAAATGGCAAAACACAGGCTTGTATTTAGCTTGCTGCGGCTTAAATTAGCAGTTTACAATAAACTTAAAGATGCTGTAAAAGGTATTGCTTTTGACTTTATAGCGGACGACACGCTGGCTGTAGAAAGGGTTTTAACAGGTCATGACAATGGTTTAATTACCATTAACATTGCTGAAGCAGATGACATTGAACGTGAAATGACACGCAAAAATATGGCTGAAACCTACCGTACTTTATTGGGGCATTTTCGTCATGAAATTGGTCATTATTATTGGGACAGACTGATATTTGATGCCGGCAAAACGGAAGCATTCAGGGCTGTTTTTGGAGATGAAAGCTGCGACTATCCTACCGCCCTAAACAATCATTACACCAATGGTCCTAAACAAAATTGGAACCAGCAGTTTATAAGTTCTTACGCAGGCTGCCACCCATGGGAAGATTGGGCTGAAACCTGGGCACACTACATGCACATAATGGATACGTTGGAAACGGCTTATGCGTTTGGTTTAAGCGTACATCCCGGTATTGCTAAAGACTCTGCAGACCATAACACAGACATCAAAGTAGATCCTTACAGGTTAAACGATTTTAAAAAGATTTTCAGCATGTGGCTGCCACTTACGTTTACCATGAACAGCCTTAACAGAAGCATGGGGCTACCAGACTCCTACCCTTTTATAATTCCTGAAAAAGTGATAGAAAAGTTAAGTTTTATTCATCAACTGTGTCTTGCTGCCCAAAACACTGAAATTGTTATTAAAAATAAAACAACACCTGTTGCTGTGGCAGTATAATATTTATATTTAGATGATAATTATTTTTAAACGTACCCCATCCAATGTCAAGCCAATTGCACCATATGTTTTACAGGTGTTTTTATGCAGTATTAGCATTGGCATTTTCGCAGGTAATTTTTGCGCAGCAGGTTAATACTGTACCAAAAGCTGATACCTTTTTTCTTGCAAAAAAGAAAGGCTTGCTGGGCAAATTAGGCAGAAGCATTTCAATTGATACACCTACTGATACTCTTGGTACTGCTATAAAAAATATTGATCCCTTTATCGCCTTTAAAGACAAAATAATACATAGCATTATCATTAAAGAAATTTCGTTTGGTGGATCAGTAAACGATACATCTGCCATTAGAAAAAGTTTCTTTTTACGCCTTGCAGATGATATGCACGTAAGCACCCGCCAACATATTATTCGCGACAATCTTTTTTTTAAAGTAGGTGAAGCATTTTTTCCCAATCTTGTAGCAGACAACGAACGTTTTTTACGTGAACAATCTTACCTGCAGGATGCTCGTATTATTGTAACCCCGGTACATAGCGATACCAGCCTGATTGATGTAACCGTTGTTTACAAAGATGTGTTCTCTATAAGTGGCAGTGGTGTTTTAAATGGAAGGAATTATTTTGGCGAAATAAAAGACGACAACCTTGCAGGCCGTGGTCAAAGTCTTGCCTTTAAAGCACTATTCGATCTTGATAGAAAAACAAAAACAGGTTTTGGTGTTGAGTATGCCAAACGTAATATTAAAGGCTCTTTTTTTAATTACACTGTTGGTTATAAAAATATTGAGCCCGCTTTTAACACAGGGCGAAGAGACCAAACCAGCCTTTACAGCAGGCTTGAACTGCCCCTTGTAAGCCCATACAGTTTATGGACGGGCACTATTGAAGCCTCTGTGCATTATACCACTAACCAATATTTTACCGATTCGTTGTTTAAAATAAACTTCAATTACCGCTACCATATTTACGATGCATGGGCAGGCTATAACATTACCCATAAAACAAGTAATGAAGCTGTTATACGAAAGGTAAAACAGTTTGTGGGGCTTCGTTTATCGCAGCGTACTTTTTATGAAGTGCCAGGCGTATATGCCAGCTTTTACAATTACCAGTATGCTGATGTAAAAAGCATATTGGCCTCTTACACTATATTTAAACAACTGTATTACCGCACTACTTTTTTATATGGTTTTGGTAGAAATGAAGACGTTCCTGAAGGATTTAATTATTCTGTGATTGCAGGCTGGGCCAGTAAGCAGCAGGTATCACGCCCATATATTGGTATTGATTTTGAAAAGAATTATTTCACCAAACGCAAAAGCTATTTTACACACAATCTTAAACTTGGTGCTTATGTGCGCAATGGTAAATTTGAAGATGTAGGGCTTTTATTAAGCCTTGAAACATTTACCAAGCTGCGCAGGCTTGGTGGCAGCAAATGGTACACGCGCCATTTTTTAACAGGCAGTATTGCACAGCAATTCAGTCATAGTCTTGATGAACCCATTACTATTAGCAGCAATTACGGCCTGTCAGATTTTGGTATAGACACTGCAACCCGCTCACAAAGCCGCTACAGCATTAGTTGTACCTCTGTATTTTACAATACCTGGAAAGTTGCAGGTTTTAATTTTGCACCTTTCGCTTTTACCAATCTCTCTTACCTGCGCCCGTTAAATGCCCCTGCATTTTCTGGTGATGGTTTTGCATCTGTTGGTGCAGGTGTACGAACCAGGAACGAGAACCTTGTTTTTGGCACCATGGAACTTCGCGCAGCCTACTACCCACGCACCGTTGGCAATATGAATGTTTGGAACATTACTTTTAATACAGACCTTCGCTTTCGTTACAACAGCACCTACATTAAACGACCAGATTTTGTGGGCGTAAACAGATAATTAAAAAAATTATTAGAGAAAGAAAGATTTTGGCTTGTCACTTTGGGCCTTGCTATACGCTGTATCTGACAGCTCCTTTGATTGTTTTTATTAAAGTTCTTTGAGATGAAACATTAGCTACTAATATTTAATCGTTCGCATGAGGCTGCATATTAATGAACAACCACCATACTAGCCACGCAATCTTGCAACTTTCTCTAGTGTGATAATATTTTAATAACTGCCGTTACAATTCCTACAATAGTTGAAATCAACATATAAGATACAGGAACCATAATTACTCTAAAAATCAATGATTTTTTTGAATATTGATACTTTGAAAAGAATTGATAATAGAACCAAATACTATAAATGAAACTAAGAAGAATAATAAAATAATAGATAAAAAACAGCACTTTTATATTGGTATAAAATATTGTAATAACTGTAAATAGCAATGCAATTATTAACTCTCCAGAAGTTTTATAAGAATTAAGCACTAAATGTTCAGTAAAATTAAGTTGTACTTTTCTAAACCAAATAAAGCTAAATAATGAATAAATTGGAATGGTGATTAAAAGAACTATTTTAGGATAATTAGTTGTAAATTTTTCAATAGGCCCTGCTATAGCTTTGCTCTTTTCTGGCATTAAATCTGTTAACTTAATATGCGTATAGTGCGACAAAAAACTTGATGCAGCAAGTATGAGGACGATTAAAGAAATAAAATTGAAAAGGTTACCCCTTTTGCCTTGAATAAATTCCCGTACGCTATGTCCTGGTTTTGTAAAAAGTACTTTTATTGTAAATAAAATTCCTTTGTCAACATGCCAAACACCATGTATTATATCATGCTCTATAAAGTGTTTTAGCGAATAACGATGGGTTGTTGATTTTTGTCCGCAATGCTGGCAGTAATTGCCCGTTAATTGTTGATCGCAGTTTAAGCAGTTGTGTTCCATTTTTTATTGGTTTTCCCAGATTTGATTTCTTTTAGTACAGGGCAGTACATCTATGCTAATGATAGCAATTGCTGCAAAAAATAAAGTAAAAACTGTAAAAAAACAAACCATTTTGATTGGAGGCTATAAGTAACAATACCAATAGTTGATTTAATTGTAAGCAATGTGCTTCCATTAACTTTTAAGTTATACAACTTAATTCAGCATCCACACCCCATCATCTTTAAAACTCACTTTTACAGGGTATAAGTTAATTACCCTTTTAATACTGCTGTTGTTAATTGTCCAGCTTTTTATAATGCTTTGGCCAGGCAATAAGAGGTTTCCGCTGGCAGGTATTACCTGGTCAGCATCCAATAAATGGTCAAGGCCGCGGTATTTGCCATCGTTGGTAATGCCGTAACAGGTAAACGTAATACTGGTAATTATTTTTGCAGAAGTATTGGTAAAAGAAACATTTAACTGGCAGGAATTGGGATGGTCAAAGTCGTGGTTTTTAGATTTAAAAACAGCAATATTGGTAACTTTTACGGGAGACGTCCAAAGCCCTGTGGTATCGGCCTCAGCCCCTATTAGTGAAGAATTATTTACTGAGTTAGTATCCCCATCAACCTCAGGATACAGTGTGTTTGATGCACTGCACGATGCAAGTAATACCAGCAATGCCGGCAAATAACGTTTCATCATAGGTATAAGGATAATAGGGATAATGGGTGCAACAAATAATGATATTACTGTTGAACTAAACTAAAACTAAGAAATTTTTTTGTATTATCCCTCAATCAGTTACAACTTTTTTAGCTGTGGCACGATTTTGTAGTTGCGCGTTACTGAATTTTAAAAGGGCGTATAAATATTTGCTGGTCTTTTTTAGCGTTTTTTAACCAGGTATCACGATCAAAAAGGCGGTTAAGATTATTGCCTGCGGCATCTTCTAAAATTGACTGCACCTGTATAGTATAAACACCTTTATGCCAGTTGTCAGCAGGTATAAATTTGATGCTTTTTTCTTCTTTATCAATTACCAGTTTACCGGCAACTTTATTATTAAGATTATCCATTACCTGTATGGTTTCCTGCAACAGAAAATAATCCAGCGGCTCATTAAAAAATACCTGCAAAGGCTGGTTGGTTGCTGCTGCAGGTAATAGTATTTTCCATTGATTAATATCAGGCGAAGTGCCATCCCTTTCTGTAACAACAAACTGTTTGGTAAAGGTTTGCTGTAATGCAAGCCCTGCTGCACTTTTCCAGTTATTACTCACAATAAGCGTATAACTGCTGCCGCTTTTTAAAGGGTTGCCCATTTTTTTATTGGGTATCAAATCGCGTTTAATTCTGCCAGGGTCTAACCATAGGGTAAGAATGGTTCTGTCTTCATTCCACAGTTCTGGTTGCAGGTCTAAAAAAGTAGCTTGCATGGTGTCTTTATGTTCATCAAGCAAAGCAATATGCTGTAGCGAAATGCCCTCCTGCATGGGTTGCGAAAACTGTATGTATAATTTAAGAAGGTTCTCTGGAAGTGTATCGCTGGTGGGATAAATATCTTTTATCAAAGGCGCAGCAGCATTGGAAACTGAAGGTATTTGAATACTGCTGACTACCTTATCATTGTAAAGAACATCATACGCCAGGCCATGCGTAAAAGGCACCAGCGGCCTGAAAATAATATCCCCTTCCTGCGCTTCAATATCACCCAATATGGCAGTGCCGTTATTGGTCTTTGCAAGGCTTATTCTTAAAGCTGCTTTTGCGGTAACTATGTCGGCATCATTAATTAATGCAGCAGGAATTAAAAGGGCAACAGCTTTGCTTTTATCCCAAATAATACTTACCTGTTTTGGCTGCTTTTGTTTACAGGAAGGAAGCAGGATAAGGGCAAAAAAAATCAGGCTACACCATTGGTACAACCTGATTTGTATATGTTTTTTAAATCTATAAATTGGTTTCATTGGCAGTCCATAAATCAGTATCGCCATTTGCTTTTTTCTGTAACACCACAACTTCTGTAGCACTCAATTTATCCATCTGCAATACTTTGGTCATATCAGGCATTAAAGTAAAAGCTACGCCAGCAGTGCCTTTTACAGGTGCAGCAAGTGTTCCTTCAAACGAAGCAATGTTTTTATAATCTACTTTTGAAACTGCCCTTGCAGTATTTGCCATTACTAAAAAAGACTCATTTCCCTTAGTTAAAGTAACCATATCAATAGGCGTATTACCATTGCCCATTTCTGCAACAGTCCTTCCTTTTACATGCATACCTTCTTTCAATTCATCCATAGGAAAAAGCACTAAAGGCGTGCAGGTATAACTTGCCACAATATATTTTTTGCCATTAATTTCAGTGGTGGTAAATGTTCTTACAGGTGCTGAAGTTTCGTAGCGGCCATGTGCTGCATGATAGATTTCAAGTGTTGCTTCATCCTGCTTATTTGTAAAAGGAAAAGGGATACTTTTAAAAGAAGAACTGAACTGGTGATTGGATAAGCCGCTTAGCAAAAGCTTCCCATCTGCAAAGCCCATATCTGAAATGGTGGAGATACGCAATGGTCGGCCACGCTGGTCTTTGGCATCTTCAGCAGGTGCATTGTTTAAAACCACAGAAGAAAAACTTACATCCTTTAAAGGAAAAGAACTGATTTTATCTTTCTCAATAGTAAGCAATACTGGCGTGCCATCACTATGCTGAACAGATAGGTATAACTTTTTACTTACAGGGTTTACTGCCATATCTGTAATGGTAATATTGGCAACTTCGGTACCAAGTGCAGCAGCTATTTTCTGGTCAATGTTTTTCATTTCCACCGCTTCTGCTTTCTTATTTTTCTTTGTGTCTTTGGTGTTGATGGCAAACACAGTAGCACTTTTTGAGTCGCCGATAAACAATACCCCATCAGGCCCAAATGCAAGTGAACTGATAGATTTTACGGCAGGGGTGCCGGTTTCAAAACAACTGCTGTCTACACTCTTTTTAAGGCTAACGGCAGAGATAAGTAAGATGCCGGCCACAGATGCAAACAGGTACAAATAAACCTTCTTCATGGTAAGTCGTTTTTAATTGCAATAAATATACTTACTGCATTTGCTGTAACAAAGCATTTGTGTAATTGTTATACAGGCGGTAAAAAACAACATCTGGCTTTCTATCCTTTGTATCTGTGTCATCCGTGTTCCCATTTCACACCTAAAAAAATACTGCCAGCTTAGCCTTAATAAAAAACGGCACACCCGGTGTATAATGCAACTCATTAACAGATGAACCCATAGGCTCATTCTGTAATCTTGTTTCAGTTGCAAACTGTGCCTCGTTCCATTCAGCGTTTAAAAGGTTTTCAATGGCAAAACCAATCTCGTATTTAGGTTTAGTGTAGTTGATGGAGGCATCCAGTAAAAAATAACCTTTGGCTACTATGCTGTTGTCTTCATTGGCCGGTCTGTTTTTAATATAGCGGTAACTCAGCCCACCATTAATACCTTCCTTATTCCTGTAAAATAAACCGCCTGTACTTGTTGCAGTTGGTGCCAAAGGAATATAATCAGCACCTTTTGCTTCACCAATGGCACGAGGCTTTGTAAAGTTCATATTTACATTGGCAAAAAGGTGGTTGTTAAACTGATAACGCGCTACTATATCAATGCCCTGCCTGCGTGTTTTGCCACCTGGCTCAACAATGCCGGCATCGCCCACATACACAAATTCCTGGTCAAGATATAAGTACCATGCAGCAAGGTTTATAAACAGATTTTTTATCGGTTTTAAAATAATACCAAAGTCTGCACCATAGGCCGCAGGCAATATTTCTTTTCCTTCATTGGCAACTACCACCCTGCTGTCGTTTGAATGAAAGCCTTTACCCGTTTTAATATAAGCCTGTAGTTTTGAGTTGAAAGTGTATTGTACATTCAGCTTGGGGTTAACAATGGCCTTGCCCTGCGATGCCATTTGTGTTGCAGCAAGCTTATCAATATAATTAAAATGCAGATAGTCTAAACGTACACCTGCATCAATCAGCCAGCGGCCAATATTCAGTTGCTTTTGCGCATACCCAAACATGTTCATCTCTTTAATATCGCCCTTCTTTGTATCACTTAAAAATACCCGTTTTACCACGTTGGCAAGTGCTGAATTACTGGTGGCATCATACCTTACACCCACACCATAATTTGATTGTACAGAAAACTTACCATAGCTTTTTGAGTGACTTATTTTTGATGAATAACCAAATATATTCCTGCTTTCTGCCTGCTGTATTCCATCACCATTTATAGCATCGTTTAAATAAAAAGTAAAATTGCTGTACAGGTTAAAAATGTAGCGGCTATAGTATGCCTGGTTCTCCCAAAGCATTCCGTTTTTAAACTTGTGTGCCAGTAATATATTTGCATTGTACCTCTCCGTATTTCCACCTTCGGTGGGATCAATAGCACCAAACCTGTCAATCGTTCCATCGGCAACAGCCCTTTCAGGTATTTGCCCTGAAGCATCCCATTTACTGCTGAAAGCAGATAAGGAAGCCGTTAACTGTGTGGCAGATGAAAGTGCGAGGTTATACTTGCCAAATACATTCAATCGGTTAAAGTTTTGTTTGTTAATGGTTGGCCCATCACTATAATTAAACTCACCTGCTATATAAGCACTTTGTTTGTCTTTGTTCCTCTTCAGCAGGTCAATCATAGCAAGCGCACGGTACGTATTAAAGCGGCCAGCCTCAACCTGTACCATGCTTTTTGGTATGTTATTAAAAGTGGCAAAACTTACATAACCAGCCGTGTTTAAATTACCATGCTGCGTGTAATAAGGGCCTGCACCAAAGTCAATATTATTAATGGTTTCAGGAATAATAAAATGCGCATCTGCATAACCCTGGCCATGCGCATGAGATACCATGTTTACAGGCATCCCATCAACACTTACCTGTACATCGGTACCATGATCCACATCAAAGCCACGTAAAAAAATCTGCTCTGCTTTACCGCCACCTGCATGTTGTGCCACAAATAAACCTGGCACCACGCGCAGTAGTTCCTGCGTGTTTCTTACAGGCTTTAAATCAAGATCAATTTTTGCAAGCGACGCAAAGTTTGACTGTCTGTTGGCCTGTAGTACAATTACATCCTGCAGTTTAACAGCCTCTGGCTGTAATTCTATTTTAACAGCAGCATTATTTTTAACTTCAAGTATTACAGGTTTATAACCAATAAAAGAAACTGTAATACTGGATGGATTGTTATTTACAGTAAGAAAAAAATTGCCGTAATCATCCGTTAAAACAGAAGTGGTTTTAGTATTCAACTGTTGAATACCAGCACCCTGAAGTGGCTGACGGCTAACAGCATCTACTACTTTACCAGTGATGATAGTTTGGGCTTTTGCATCACCTGTTGAAAGAAAAATTGTGGCAGCAAAAAAGAATATGATATGGGTATATAAAAGTTTCATGAATTAATAAATTGGGCATAGAAATAGGTTTTATTAATGGGTTGATGATGCACTAATGGATAAAGACTTTTATAGGTTAGAAACCTAAAAGAACATAGTGCATCCGAAGTCAGAGACTTCGGACAGCATGCTTTTCTAAAAATACTTTCACATCATCAAAATAAAAATCTAAGCCTTGGGAGGAGGGTAAGCGTTCAACTGGTAATCAGCGGGAAGTTGAAATAAAAACGCAGCAAAATGTTGCTGTTGTATAGTTGGGGAGAAAAAATTATAGGTTTCTATGGATATAAAATGTTCGGCAGCAAAAACAATTGGTTTTGAAACATCGGCAGCTTTATCAGCACCTGCCTTTTTACTTATTTCAACAGACTCAAAATGGGTGTGGTATTTTCCATTCTCATAGTGTACCTTAGAAATATGTTCGTATAACCAAAATGTATGCGCCACTTTATCAGAAACATAGGGCAGCACAGGCATTAGCATAATAGTGCCATAAGCAAACAGCACCAGATAAGATAAAGCTTTTTTCATTCTGTTAAAAATACGATAAAATGTGTGGGTTGGTTTTATGGTATTTTTTCAATTTCTGTGCGATGCAAATGAAAAAGTATAAAGAGCGTTATCAGTGTTGTTGCAGCATCTTTCACCAACAGCGGCGTGAGAGTTTAATCTAATTATTCTTGCTGTATATCCATTTTGGGTTGATTGGGTGTCAACCTATTTAAAGACAAGGCAATTTGAAGCCGAAGTTTCAACGTCCAGCCCCACTTGCAGCAATATTTTTGTTAGTGGCAGCTTTTTTATTTTTCAGGTTATTGTTTTTTCTTTTTCAGCATAAAAATTATGCAGAAAATAAATGTTATTAGGTAAAGAATACCTAAAGCTGTTTTCTTAAATGTAAACGTTTGGAAGTCAAATTCTCGAAGCAAAGCAAGTGCAAGTGGAAATGCAAGTAATGCAAAGCCCAAGTTAAAGCCTATTTTATTTTTCATATTCAATTATTGTTTATGAAATAGTTGGTATAATAATTATTTGTCGTCCCAGCCTTGCTGCTAACGAAAAAGGCTTGGTGTTTGTTGGGGCAGTTATATTTAATCGTGTAATCTATTTTGCAAATCCATTCTTTCGTGTAAAATTCTTGTTATCTCAATTGGTTTATTAGGAAGTATTCGATAAAATATGATGTGTCTATTAGTTTTTAGTCCAAATAGTTCAGTTTTAACTCCAAAATAATTTTTTCCGATGTTAGGGTTTTCGCCTATTAAATTGCAATTAGATATTAGTAATGAGTAGTATCTGTCAGCTTGTTCTAGTGACCATTTTTCAAAAGTGTAATCCCAAATATTTTCTAAATCTTCAACAGCTTTGTTTGTTAGTTTATAATTAGCCATTGATTTTTCTTTTGGCCTTTAACTGTTCAAGATGTTTGTCAGGATTAAAGTCGTGTACTAAACCACTATCAATTCCTTCTTGAATTGCTTTTCTCAATGCAATCACTTTACTTTCTTCATCTTCTAACAGTCGAAGTCCTGCTCTAACTACTTCACTAACGTTTTTATATCTTCCAACAGCAACCTGGCTACTTACAAAATTGTCAAAATAATTACCAAGTGAAATTGATGTATTTTTCATTTTATAGACTTTTATCAAAAATACCAACTATTGGTAAATGTTAAAATGGAAGTTCGTTACAATTGTTAAATACCTTTTAATAAATAGGGTGTTTTAGAAAATTGCACACAACTCATCGAACGACAGATAAAAAGCATCTGTGATGCTATCTTTAGTTTAGCAACTTTATAAGGCAGATGAAATAGCTGCTTTATCTATGCTTCAAGATGCGCAAGCTAACACCACGAAGAGCGGTTAAAACTTTGGTTCAAAAATATTTTCCAATGTCAAACTATGAATTTCTAATTTTCAATATTCTAATTGTTATTCCACCGATAAATGTTGTCAAACAACTTGAAAGCCAAAGCCAATAACCGAAACCAATTTTTATTATCGAATTGTAATGTCCTGCTTCATTTTCAATAATTGTATTAAATCTCAAAAATAAAAGACTGAAAACAGATGCAATCAAGCCGAAAATCCAAGCATATTTTTTATTCTTTGTCAACAGTATAAAAGCAATTAATAAGAAAGGATTTGCTAACCAAGAAATAGCTGCACCACCTGTCAACATTGCAAGCCAACCTATTAAAAATGTTTCAATTGATGTCCTACAACCATTGTCTGTACAAAAAGCAATATTGAAAAGTGAAAAAGCAAAAAGTCCGACAGTTAAAATAAGAATTGCAGTCTTTACTTTAGATTTTTCTTCAACCAATATTTGTTCGTCGTCTGAAAACGGCATAAATTAAACAGCTAAATTTTTGTAATTTGAGGGTCTGAAAAAATTGCCATCAACTCAAAAATAGACGAAAGCCCGTTGGTAACAAACTAACAATCCATCTGTTTTCTTGCGCTTTTTGTATTGTAGGTAAATGCCAATATTAAGAAACACAAGGCACTTATCACGTATCCGTTATTCTTCTTCACACCTCATTTTGCTTCCGCAAACTTTGCGGAAGGTTTTTTATGACTTTTTTGCTTCCGCAAACTTTGCGGAAGGTTTTTTACGGCTTTTTGGCGTCCGCAAACTTTGCGGAAGGTTTTTTATGGCTTTTTAGCCCCCGCAAACTTTGCGGAAGGTTTTTTACGGCTTTTTAGCCTCCGCAAACTTTGCGGAAGGTTTTTTACAGCTTTTTGGCGTCCGCAAACTTTGCGGAAGGGGTTTTTATGGCTTTTTAGCTTCCGCAAACTTTGCGGAAGGCTTTTTACGGCTTTTTTGCTTCCACAAACTTTGCGGAAGGTTTTTTACAGCTTTTTGGCGTCCGCAAACTTTGCGGAAGGTTTTGCAGATTCCATTTGTCAATAGCCAAAAAAATAAAAAAGATACTATACCATTTTTATGATGAAATAGATAAATAATTACTTTTAAACCTAAAACTAATAGTATATGATACAAGACATTCCAACCAGCATTTTTATTAATGGTGAATTTATAGGCTTGTTCACCAATATTTACAACACTTGCAATGATAGTAACCCTACCACACTTAAAATTAATGCACCGTTAGTAGATGTAAAAACCGCAGTTGAAGCTGTAAATACTTTGTATGTAAGACCACAAAAAAGTGGCGAAATAATTACCATTAATAACAAGGATGTATTGCGAGATAGATATTTTACAGGCATTACAAAAGTAGTAGACGGCTATACTTACCATTATGATGCTACTATAGTAAAAGCTGCCAATACTATACAATTGTGTATAGATAAATATGGTAATAATATAGTGCGGCAAAATTTGGTAACCCAAACTGCCACATTAGATAAACTGGCAGTAGATTTTGAAACGGATGATAAGGTAAAAGCTGCTTTGGCATTACTAAACCTAACCAGTTGAGGTACTGTTTTAAAAGAAACCAACATAGACTTTAACGACACTTATTTAGTACGTAATACAGAATATGCCGAAATACCAGAGGGTGATATGTTGGTATTGCGTAAAGTAGTAGAAGCAAAATTCGATATATTGAAAAAGCATATAGAGTTTTATGCGCTAACAACACCTTCGGCAGCATACGATAGTTTGATTAGTAAAATAAACAGTTTGAAAGACCAGTATGTAACCACTGCTAAAAGGCGTAGAGCAGGTGGTGATGGTGATAATACACCGCCAAATGATAATCCGCCAGCATAGAATAATAGGTGGTGTGCATTTACGTGTAAATTTGAGCAATAAAACAAGTAATGATGGGCTTAGTATATGCAGATATTACACTGATTAATGGCGAAGACTTAATACTTGCCAAACGACATATAATAGGCGAAGAGGAAGTGAAACAAATGACGGTGAGAATGCTGGCAGATTCTGGTGCTTATATGATGGCTATTAATGAGAATATACAAGAGCAATTGCAGTTACCATTTATACAAAAACGAAAAGCACAAATGGCAAATGGTACTATTGAAGAATACGATGTAGTAGGGCCTTTGGAAGTAAGGTTTAAAAACAGGCGTTGCATGATAGATGCGATGGTATTAAGAGGTGATAATGAACCATTACTTGGTGCGATACCTATAGAGGATATGGATGTTTTGATTCATCCATTAAGGCAAGAGTTAATTGTACATCCAGACCATCCTTATTTTGCCCAAATGAAAATGAAATAAAAGCGAAAGTCCAGATAAAAAGCTGCGAACAAAACCAATGTTCGCAGCTTTTTTTGTGCTACTACGTTAAAAATACCCTTTCAATTGTCCAGTACAAAGCTGTAAGGCCAATTAAAACCGATAAAGGATACACTATCATTTTTCTGTAATAAGGCTTGCTGCCAAAAGGTTTTATAATTAAAAGAAATACAGCAAGTATCACCAGCACCTGCCCCAGCTCAACCCCAACATTAAAAGTGAGTATGGATAAAAAAAACTTGTTTCGCGGCAACCCTATTTCATTAAGCGAACTTGCAAAGCCCATTCCATGTACCAACCCAAATACAAAAACCAATAGTATGCGCCAGGCTTTTAATTCAGTAAGCAACAAATTTTCTACCGCTACAAATAAAATTGATAATGCAATGATAGGTTCTACAATAGCGGGCGGGGCTACAATAATACTCTTCATACTTAACGCCAGTGTTATAGAATGCGCCACTGTAAAAGCTGTTGCCTGCCACAATATCACTTTCATTTTATTGCTTAATAAGCACAGGCCTATAACAAACAAAATATGGTCAAACCCTTCAGGAATAATATGCGTAAAACCAAGTTTTAAATAAAAGAGTATGACATGTTCAGTAGGTGCTTTTTCCAGCGCATAATTTATGGTGTGGGCAAATGCACCAGTTGCATGTAACAGGTACGCAGCAAGCAATACAAATGCAGGCCAGTAATTTTTTTTCTGAGGCTGTATCACAGTTGATAGTTAAATGGTAAAGCGGAGTTTGGTACAAAGAAACAAAAGAAGTAAGAAGTAAGAAGTTGCGTTTACAAAAAACCACATAGTTGCAGTAAACATAGAAGTATTCAAAAATCTATGTGTCTGTTTGCTATGTGGTTAAATTAAACTACACTTTACAATGCCTTTAAAGCAGTGGCGGTTTCTGTTCTTAATGCTGCAGTAACATAGGGGTTGTTTAAAGATGGTTGCTGCAATATATTTTTAGCCATGGCTTTATCGCCTGCTTTTAAATAAATTAAACCTGCGCGGCTTAAAAGTACCGGGTTTTTTGAATTGGTTTTTAAAGCTGTTTTTATATAAGGCAATGCCTTGGCATATTCGCCTTTATTGTACAGCACCCATGCTACTGTTTCGTTTACATCAATATTATCAGGCCTGCGGTTATACTCAAGCATAGCATGTTCAAAAGCCTTATCAAGCTTATTTACTTTAAGATAAGCATAGGCAAGTTCCTTATCGGCATAGTGGCCAATGTTTTCATCATTTACACCAGCTTCAGCATCTTTACTAAGATCATCAATTACTTTTTCATCCAGTTCTTCGGCTTTTTTTGTTTGGCCTACAGCCCTGTACACATCTGCCAGTTCTTCTTTAAAAATATTATCGCTTATTAAAGAGTCTGCCTGCTGGTAATATGCAATGGCTTTGTTATGATCGCCTGCGGCTTCAGCCACTCTTGCCAAACCAGCCAACGCATAAGGATAAGCTGGCCTTAATGCCAGCGAAAAATTATATAAGCTATCTGCTTTCTTATAATTACCTGTTTTTTCATACAAAGCGGCAAGTTGGGTTCTTGTCCATTCTGTATGTTCATCGCCAGCACCGCCTGTTTCAACTGCCATCGTCATTGCTTTTATCGCACCATCATAGTCACCATAAATTTCGCGCAGGTAAGATACCCTTGAATAAGAAGTAAGGTCTGGGCGAACAGAAACCATTTTATCGGCATTAATTACTGCGGTATCATAATGCCCCATTTCTACATTACCATCAACAAGCAATCCATATACATAAGCATTCGCTGGGTTAATGTCCCTTGCTTGTTTTGCTGTTACCAAACCGTCTGCAAAATGGTGTTGAGACAATTCAATTAATGACTTAAAAACAAGTGCATTAAAGTTTTGTGGTTCTGCTGCAAGCACCGTGTTTACCTGGCGCATGGCGGCTTTATCATAATACACATAATTGCCTGTTTCACGCGCCTCCTGTATGTATAAGGCAGCAAGTTTTAAAGCAGACTTTGTATCGTTGGGATTTGTTTTCAGCGCAGCCATTAAAGCTTCAGCCCTGGTTTTAACATCTGCAAATTCTTTACTCTGGCCAGATGGGCCTTTTCTGTCAAGCAAAGCGTACACATCGTTTTTTTGCTTGTTATTATAGTTAACAACAATGGCAGCAGTGGCAATAAAAAACAATGCAATGCAAATAATGTAGAGGTAACTTTTTTTCATGTGTAAAAGGTTTTTAAATTTGATGGATAGCAGATAAACTGATTTTTATTTGGCGTAACACCTGCAATTAGTGGCTGGTCAAAGCTTTGCAGATGAACACAATGATGTACGAAACATGTTATGCTTTGGTTTTAAACTGTTAAAAAAGACCCATCAATACAAAAAAGCCCGGCTATCTTAAATAGCCGGGCTTGTAATAAAAGGAAGATCACAGGATTATTGCTTTACAATCTTTTTAGATTCAAGCCTAACACCATTCTTCTCTGCAACCACATAATATGTGCCTTTGCTGTAGTTTGAGATATTAAACTCAACTGAACCATTAGTTAGTGCTTTAGACGCAAGTCTTTTACCTGAACCATCAAAAAGATTTACAGTAACATTATTATCTGCCGCATATACCCTTACAAAATTGCTTGCAGGATTTGGCGTAACAGTAATAGATGTTTTAACCTCAAACTTAACAGAACGCAATGGTGAGTAGCTAAACCTGCCATCTGCATCTACCTGTTTAATGCGGTAGAAAGTAGTTGTACCTGTAGCTGGTGAAACATCAACAAAGCTGTAGTTTTTAACACCGCCACCTGCTGTTGCTTTTACACTGCCAATTTTAGTAAACACAGCACCAGTGCTGCTTTCAATATCGTAATGATCGTTGTTTACCTCGTTAGTTACTTTCCAGTTAAGGGCTACTTTATCACCTGTAATGCCTGCTGTAAATTCAAGGAAGCTTACAGGAAGTAAATCACCAGCTTTTGGCCCAACATAACCTGCACCTGTAAATGACCTCCATGGTGCCTGTACAAACGGGAAGCCAGCTTTAAACGTTGTATCGTTTTGCGTTACACCTGCATTAAAACCAAGCACTTTACCCAACTGCGCAGTTACAGGGCCAGATGGTGAACCAACGGTATAATCATCGTACCACAAGCCAATAGCAGCAAGGGCTACACCGCTTACAGCCTGTAATTCAATAGTAGTAACATCATCTTCCAGCCTTCTGCCGTTAGGAAAACCATCCATGTTAGGTATAAACTGTAAAGCAGTACCGCTTGCAGTAAAACGTGCATCAGTTAAACCTAAAACGGCTGCTCTTACAATACCTAAAGAACTAAAATCAGGACTATTTCTTGGTGTTACAGGTACCGCCATATTCAGGCGCAGGTAATCACCAAGGGTTGGTAAAAAGTTATTGATGAAAGGTTTACCAGCAGCTAAAGGATTACCATCTGGTTTGCCTGTTGCCAATTGATAAGGACGCAAATTTGGTACACCTGTATAAAAGATAGGAAGTAAATCTACAGCACGTGGGCTAACACTATCTGGCAATAAAATAGAACCAAAATTTGCTTCGCTTAAAGCAGTACCATCCAGTGCGGCAGTACCTTTCAAACCAAACAATCCTTTTTTACCATTTCTAAAATCAAAACTGCCTAATGATCTTGACTGGATACGCAAATCGGCAAGGCCAGGAACTGCACCACCAAACTGAGAATCATCCATGTATAAACCAAGTTCAGGATTTTTGAAAAAAGAAGCAAACTGTAGGTCATTTGCAGGAAGTGTTGCATTCCATTTGTCTTTTGAACCAATTGGTATTACCACTTCGTTGGTTAATGGCATACCAAGGCGTGATACCTGTATCCAGTTGCCTGAAGTAGTCGGTTTACCACCTGTAGAATCAAAAGTAGTAACAGCAGGGCGGCTGGCGCTTGCATATACTCCAATTATAAAATCACTATCCAAAATGCTGGTAGCTTGTGCAGCTGTTTTACCTGTTTTTTGCAAAGTAGCAATGGGCACTTCAATAGCCAGCGAATGACAGTTGAATTTTGCAACGCCATCCCTGCCTGTGGTTCTGAAACCACCTACATCAAAAGCACCACCAAGATCAACAAAGAAAGGATCATCAGCAGGGCCTGCATATACCCTTTCGCCTGTTGTTGCTGTAGCAATGGATGAGGTCATCAGTGCATCATAACTTGCTGCACCCAAGCCAACTGTTGCATTTTCAATAGAACGCGGGCCAATATTTGGTGGCGGTACTATGCCATTGGTAACAATAGCTGTGTAAGATGAGCCACCGTTAATGCTGCGCTCTAAAGTGTATGTGGTTTTAAGGTTTTGTTTACCCAAACGGATATTGAAGAAAGTAGTAGAATCCTGAATTACTTTGGTAAAAGTAAAACGGTAAATAATATCATCGCCTGTGGTGGCAGTGTTGTTATCTACATGTATTTCGTAGCGTATATTTTCACCAAAAGTGTACCAGTTGGGGCCGCCTTGTGGCAACTCAAAAGGAATATAATTGGCAATTAATACTACCTTATTAGTATCCTGCGGGCTACGAAAAGCATACAGGTCGGTGTTATCTGCAATAGGATCGTTTGAGATCAATGGTGCTTCTCTGTGGGAAGAAGCCTTTGCAATGGTTTGATTGAGGACTAAGCAAACCAAAGAGGCTGTAAATAGTTTTACAATTTTTTTCATAAAAATGTTATTTGATTTGATTAGAACCTTGGTTTAGCTGTGTAGTCATTACCTCTCCATGGCGACTGTACGTAAGGGAAAGCCGCTTTAAAAGTGGTATCATTTTTTGTTGGCCCTGCGGTGAAAGAAATTACATTCACCAAATTTGGTGTAACAGGGTTTGGCGTAGTAGCATTAGGATCATAATCATCGTACCACAAACCAATAGCAGCAAGTGCTATACCGCTTACAGCCTGTAATTCAATGGTAGTAACATCATCTTCCAGCCTTCTTCCGTTAGGAAAACCATCCATATTTGGAATGAACTGTAAAGCAGTTCCGCTTGCAGTAAAACGTGCATCTGTTAAACCTAATACCGCCGCTCTAACAATACCTAAAGAACTAAAGTCAGGGCTGTTTCTTGGTGTTACAGGTACCGCCATATTCAGGCGAAGCATATCACCAAAAGTTGGTAAAAAGTTATTGATAAAAGGTTTACCCGCTGCTAAAGGACTGTTTGCAGGTTTACCTGTAGCCAGTTGATAAGGCCTTAAATTTGGTACACCTGTAAAAAAGATAGGCAATAAGTCAACAGCACGTGGGCTAACACTGTCTGGTAATAATATAGAACCAAAATTTGCTTCGCTTAAAGCGGTACCATCCAGGGCTGCATTGCCTTTCAGGCCAAACAATCCTTTTTTACCATTGCGGAAATCAAAAGCGTTCAAAGCATGTTTTTGTATGCGTAATGCATTCATAGAAGGCACTGCACCACCAAACTGAGAGTCATCCATGTACAAAGCCAGTTCAGGGTTTTTAAAGTAAGGGAAGAATTGTCCCTCGCCTGCGCTGTTGCTACGTACGGTGTTCCATTTGTCTTTTGCGCCTACGGCGATAACGGCCTCATTAGTTAATGGCATACCCAAACGCGATACCTGTACCCAGTTGCCTGAATAAGCGGTAGAGCCATCAGTATTTAGTGTTTTTATTTGCTGGCGGCTGGCACTTGCCCAAACACCAATAATAAAATCGCTGTCTAAAATGCTGGTTGCCTGTGCGGTAGTTTTACTATCTTTTTGCAGCATACTAATTGGCACTTTAATAGCAATAGTGTGCACATTAAAACGGGCAAGGCCATCCTTGGTTGGATTAGTGCTATTGCCTTCTGGCCTGAAGTTACCAACATCAAAAGCACCTGCAAGGTCAACAAAGAAAGGATCATCTACAGGACCGCAGAACACCTTTTCGCCTGTTGTTGCAGTAGCAATGGCGTTAGTCATTAAAGCATCGTAGGTAGTACCCAAACCAACGGTTGCATTCTCAATAGAACGCGGGCCGATGTTTGGTGGCGGTACAATCCCATTGGTAACAACCGTTACGAATGTACTGCCCCCATCGGTGCTTTTTTGAAGCGTGTACCTTGTTCTTAAATTTTGCTTACCCAAACGGATATTAAAGAACGTGGTGGAATCTTCTATCACCTGTGTGAAAAGGAAACGATAAGTAATATCGTCGCCAGTGGTAGTGGTTTTGTTTTTAATGTGAATTTCGTAACGGATATTTTGTCCGAAGCTGTACCAGTTAGGGCCGCCTTCAGGCAACTGGAAAGGAATGTAGTTGGCAATCAAAGTGACGGTACTGGTGTCATCGGGACTGCGAAAGGCATACACATCGGTATTATCTGCCAGCGGATCGTTTGAGATCAACGGTGCTTCCCTGTGCGAGGAGGCTTTGGCAGTAAATGCGAACATGAGTAACGGAACGGCTAACAGCAGCTTCCACCCATTGAAGTGAATAAATTTTTTGCTCATAAATCGACAAGTTTAAATTGTGATGTGACCATTAAAGAATGATTGAAGAATTAAAAAGTGCCAACACTTACGGTATTGTTAAAGCGGTGGATTGCTTTAATGAAGATTTTTTTAACTTTTTATTTAGGGGGGAGGATGGAAAGAAGGATTGGTAGAGAAAAGCAAAAGCTTTTCAAGTTGTAGTTAACCAAACCTAATTTGTTGTAGACTGTACTTAAATTACTTTTAAATGCTTACATCTATTTTAATACCCTACCTAAACGTAATCATTACCCGTAATTTTTGCCTTAAGAAAAGCTGGCTATTGTAAAAATACATTTCCAGGTTCTAACAATAGTTTGACAATAATTAATGAAAGGGTTTTTAATGACGAATTAATTGACAAACTTTCCAAAAATAATAATTTGCTTCATGGATTTTTGAACAGATGTACTGGAATTGGGGGTATTTTAAAACAACAATTAAACTGCTGAATTTGTAGTACTTAAAATGTTCCAGAAACAGATAGAATTACAGATAAAGTTTTTACAGCAAGGTATACAATGCAATTACTACAGGTTAATAACAAATAAAAAAGCACCTACTTAAATATGTAAGTGCTTGATTTTCAGGTGGAGAATAGCGGGGTCGAACCGCTGACCTCTTGCATGCCATGCAAGCGCTCTACCAACTGAGCTAATTCCCCGCACGATAGCAAATGTATAGGTTCAATACATATCAGCCCAAAAATTATCCCGCTTCTTTTTCTGTTTCATTTTCACCTGCCCTTATTGTCTTTACTTCTTCCATAAAAGACTCAATGCTTAAAGCTTCATCTACAGAAAAATCACCAATTTTTGTGCGGCGTAAACTGCTCATATAACCACCCACGCCAAGGGCTTCGCCAAAATCGTTGGCAAGGCTACGTATGTAAGTACCTGTTGAACATACGACTGTAAAATGTACTACTGGCATTTCGATTTTTGTAACATCAAAAAAATAAATAGTAACAGGACGGGGGTCTACTTTTACTTCAATACCCTTACGTGCAGAGAGGTACAACGGCTTCCCATCTTTTTTAATGGCAGAATGCTGTGGTGGCATTTGTAAAATATCGCCGGTAAACTGCGCTGTTGCAGCATAAATATTTTCTTCCGTTAAATGGCTGGTGTCTTTAAAATTTACAGGTTCTGATTCAAGATCGTATGTTGGCGTAGTGCTGCCCAAAGTAAAAGTACCTGTATAGGTTTTGGGCATGCCCATGTATTCGTTTATTTTCTTCGTAAACTTTCCTGTACAAACTATTAAAAGCCCTGTAGCCAAAGGATCTAAAGTACCAGCATGACCTACTTTTTTAATCCTGATGAGGTTGCGTACTTTTCTTACAAGATCAAAACTTGTCCAATGCAAAGGCTTGTCGAACAATAAAACCCTGCCTTCTGAAAACTGTTGTATCGGCTCCATGGCGGCAAATGTAGGCAACGCGGTTTCATATTTCAGATAGTAGATTAGGTTATTAAGACAACTTATGTTTGTAAGATAAGTTGACATATAATGAGTAATCTGAAAAATATTTATGAACTACAGGAAAATAAATCAGAGCATGATCTAAAATTCTTTTTTATCAGTAAGGGTAAACAAGATATTGTGAAGGTTATTCAATATTCGTTTGTACAAGAACTAAATGGCAAAAGCATTTATAATTTAGGCTTTGGTGACTACGATTTAATAGATGATACGATATCTGATAATACAAACACCAATAATGGGGATGGGTATAAAGTGTTTAATACTGTTTTGAGTACAATCCCAAGCTTCTTTAAAAACTACAGCAGTGATATTTTAATGGTTCAGGGAAGTGACGGAAGGCCAGAATTTATTAAGCATTGTAAGTTAACATGCAGGAAACAATGCAAAGACGAATGCAAAAATTACAACAGGAGAATCAATATATACCGTGGTTATGTTGACAAGAATTATAAGGAATTAAGTATTGATTATCAATTTTTTGGTGGCATAAGAGACTTGGGCCAAAAAATCTCAATAGAACCTTATGAGCAACATAAAAAGTATGATTCAGTCTTTCTATTCAAAAAGGTATATAACTTTACGGTATGAAAATTAAAGTAACAAAATCAAAAGAGTTGGTAAAAGTACCAGAGTCTGGGCTTTTGTCTTTAGTTGCTTCAAAGCTTAAAGACAGGACTTTATTTCCGCAAAAAGTTGAAGACGCAAAAAAGTATTTGCAGAAAGCCAAACTTTCATCTCTATAACTTTCCGTAATATTTTTAAAAAAGGTGTCAGTGTTTGACACCTTTTTTATTGTGCATAGTAATCCTTCTGGGCATGCAGCTAAACGTTAACCATTACCTTAGCCGCCATATTTGCACTACATGCACATCAATTATAAAAAGCAACTTTTTTATCTTGTTCTTATCACTTCACTAATAAAAATTATTGTTAGTGGTTTGGTTGAACTTGGCAATGATGAAGTATATTATTACACTTACGCTTTACAACCAGATTATAATCATTTTGATCACCCGCCCATGGTGGGATTATTAATACGGTTAACTACCCTTAACCTGCATTGGGCTAATGATATTACCATGCGTTTTGGTGCTGTACTTGGTTGTGCCATAAGCAGCTTTTTTATATTCAATACAGGTAAAAATATAGGTACTGAAAAAACTGGCTGGTATGCTGCATTATTGTACAACGGCTCTGTGTACAGCAGCATTATAGCAGGGCTTTTTATTTTGCCTGATAGCCCCCAAATGCCTTTATGGACAGGTGCTTTATATGTTATGAGCCTGATTATTTGCAAACAGGAAGATAAAAAATTATCGCTTTGGTTATGGCTGGGTTTATTAGTTGGCCTGGCCTGTTTGTGCAAAGTGCATGGCATGTATTTATGGGCAGGCTTTGGATTGTTTATGCTGATAAAACGAAGTAAATGGCTATTGAACTGGCGATTGTACGTAGGTGTTGCCATTACTTTAGTTTGCCTTTTACCTATTGCTTACTGGAATATACAGAACGGTTTCATCACCTATAAATTCCATTCAGAGAGGGTAACCAATACTTCTTTACAATGGGATATGTTGCTGCAGGAAGTAATTGGTGAGTTGGCTTATCAAAACCCTGTAATCTTTATACTGGTTATTGTTGCTGCTGTTTATTTTATAAGAAATAAAAACCTGTTTAACGCAACTGTTAATACATGGTTGCTTTGTATGGGCTTACCAATGATTCTCTTGTTTTGGGTGATTGCGTTGTTTAATCCAACATTGCCGCACTGGAGCGGCCCTGCTTATATTCCCTTGTATTTTATAGCTGCACATTATCTTGAAATAAAGGCAGAAAAAACATACCCTCTGTTTATTAAGATTGCAGGCGGCCTTGTAATTACTGTAATTATAGCGGCAGTTGGTTTAGTAAGGTTTGCGCCTTTTAATATTGGCAGCCAGGATAAAGAAAGTTACGGCGAGTACTGCCCTACCCTTGACATCAGCGGCTGGAAGGACTTTGGCCATGCGTTTACTGCTCTTGCGCAGAAAGACGATGCTTCCAAAACAATGAAACCAAATTCGCCCATTATTGCAGGCAAATGGTTTCCCGCAGGGCATATTGAGTTTTATGTAAGCCGCCCCAGCGGCTTAAGGGTTTTAGCCGTTGGCGATCTTGTTGACGTTCACAAATTTGCATGGCTGAATAAGGAAAGAAAACCTTTGCAATTGGGCGATGATGCTTATTGCATCGTTCCATCAAACGTACCATTTAACGTTACAGAAGCTTATAGTAATTATTTTACTACTATAGAAAAGCCAACCATCATTCATCAAATAAGAAGCGGCAAGACCGTTCGCTACTTTTATGTGTACAGGCTTAAAAACTGTAAACTGGTACCAAACGCAATACTGGCAGAACCTATAAAATAGTTCAAACATCTGCGGCTTACGTTAAATTCTAAGTAAAGTAGAATGAGCGCAAGGCTTAACTTGTAATTTCTGGCATAAATACTTCTACTATACCACTAACTCACACTGTAGTAAAATCTCCAGCAAAAGTAAATCTTGCTTAAATACTGCTTTTAGTCCTTAGCATATTTTAAATACTACAGTGTTACTACTACGCTCCTGTAGTTATTTGATTACAATAATTTTTAAACACGTTTAATACACACTTACTGTTCGCATTACAGTAAAAGCTTTTTTGTGCAACATATTGCTAACTAAAGCCCTTTTTTTAGCTACAAAAATCACCTCCCGCATTCTCATTTTCCAGTGCTTCGCCCTGCTTTTTTGTAGTGTTTTATGCAGGCATTTTACTACAGCAACCCCATAAAAACTGAAGCTAATATCATTAAGCATACGATTTCCCCTGCATGTTTACCTGCGTTCTTTTGTACTGCAATTAAGCAAATCCAATTCCGCAGTTATGAAAACCCTAATTTTAACCGTCCTGTTTCTTTCCTTCTCTGTTACAATGGTTAAATCGCAAAATGTAATGTTACCGTTTGGTGTATCACTTTGTGGTGCTGAATTTGGTACTGAAAACTTGCCTGGTCTTTATAATAAAAACTACATCTACCCACAAAAAGACGAAGTAAAATATTTTGCTGCTAAAGGCGTTTCTTTAATGCAGTTGCCTTTTCGTTGGGAAAGGATTCAACGCAAAATTGGTGGTCCGTTAGATGTTCAGGAATTGGCTTATATTAAACGTTTCTTAAACGACTGCGCCAACACTGGTGTAATGGTAGTTTTAAACATGCACAACTTTGCACGCTACAAAATAAACGGTGTTGAACACATTATTGGTTCACCTGAAGTGCCAGTTGGTGCCTTTAAAGAGGTTTGGAAAAAAATTGCTTTTGAATTGAGAAACTTCAACAATATCTACGCTATTGATATTATGAACGAGCCGCACGATATGGAAAATTATCCATGGGCTGCCACTGCACAGGAAGCGATTAAAGGCATAAGAGAAGTAAATAAAGAAGTTGCCATTATGATTGAAGGCACCAGCTACTCAAACGCTGCGAAATGGGATGTTTACAACGATGAACTGAAAAATTTATACGATCCTTATGATAACCTAGTGTACAATGCACATTGCTATTTTGATAACGACCTTTCTGGCCGCTACGCAAACAGCTACGATCAAGATCGCATTAACGCACAAACTGGTGTTGAAAAAGTAAAACCTTTCATTAACTGGTTAAAAGCAAATGGCAAAAGAGGTTTTGTAGGCGAGTTTGGTGTACCAAAAAATGATGGCCGCTGGTTACCGGTTTTAGACAATTTCTTAAAATATTTACAAGCCAACAATATCAGCGGTTCTTATTGGGCAGCAGGTCCATGGTGGAAAAGCTACCCATTGTCTCTGCACCCTGTTGCAGGCAACGATCAACCACAAATGCAGGTGTATGCTAAATACCTTCAAAACCCTGAAAGAAATGGTGTTGCATCACGTTAGTTTGAAATTTAGGATTTGAAGTTTAGTTATAGTTTAAGAGTTTATAGTTTAAAGTTAAAGTCAAAAGTTCTTTGTTTTTTTAGGAATCTCTTTTTGAAGACAGGCGATAAGATGTTCTTCAACGCTGTCTTGCTTTTCGCTTCAAGCCGATAACTATCGGCTTGAAGCGAAAAGCCCGGCCCGAAGGGACACGCCATAATAAAAAATATTGTTCACGAAAACCACCATCATGAAACACTAACATTCACGGATTAAAGCTTAAAAATTGCAAAACGGTATCTTGTATTATCACACATCTTAAAACAAAAAATCAATTCTTTTCACTAATCGTATACACAAAATACTACAAAGCTCCCCCTGAACATTGAGGGAACATTCATGGGTCGTGCTACCTGCACAGCCATGGTTTAAATGGATTTTTGATCTGGCAAATAAGCAGTCCCGATTTAAAATCCTATCCCATGAAACCCATCAATGCTATCTTTACTTTCATGTTAGTTGTATTACTTGCAACAGTATTGATAAGCTGTAAAAAAGATGCTGTTTTAACTGACAGTATCAAAACTAAAATAGCCCAGTCGCTGGCAGCCACTGCTGCAACGGCTGGTGTGCAAAACATTGGCAAACCGTTTACCAGCACTAATGTTTTAACAAAATTAGATCCGCTAAACCCTAATCATTCACCCTTAATTACTTTTAACAGTAACAGCAATACTGGTTACAATTTTGTAATGATTGACAACGGTAAAACCGATGGTCAAACTCCTTTACATGCTTTTCGTTTAATTGCTGTAAACCTTAACAACAATACATACAATACTGTAAAAATTAAAAATACTGCTGGCGCAGAAGTAACAAACTCTGTTGGCCGCGTGGTGCGTTATGTATTTGGCAGTAACAAAAAATTATATGTTGCTACTGAAGGCAGCTTTGGTGGCGGTGGTCATATTATTGAGTACGATGCCAATAAACAAACTGCTGTTGACCTTGGCAAACCCTTTTTAAAAAGCGGCAGAAGGTTAGATATTTATTCATTAAACGTTGGTGTTGATGGCAGCCTTTATGGTGGCTCATTTGGTGGCAGCGGCGATGTAATGACTTTTCGCTACAACTACAATGGCCAGTTTGATGTTGATGCCACTGCGCTTGATAATTCATCTCGCTACGTGTCTTATGTTAGCGGCGATGCTTATTACACTTATGCTTCTTGCGGCGAAAATGCCTGGAAACTGTATGCCATTAATAAAGTGACCAAAGCAAAAAAAGTATTACTGCAAAACAGCAATCCCGATAACAGGATTGACTTAAACACTTACACAGATGCTGTTTATGCAAACCTTATTAATACGCATTACAAACTGCAAAACAATACTGCAAAAAGCCTTGGTGCTTCCAACACTCCACAAACCAATGAGTTGAGGTACACCATTTACCCCGCTGAAACAATTAAAAACATGACTGTTGGCTGGAATGAATTTACAAGAGTACTATCTTATGTTTTACCAACAGGTGCCACTGGCAGCTTACAGGTTTATGATATAGAAACTGATACTTACCCTACAGGCGATGCCGCTTTTGTAAATAACCAGTTGTTTATTGCAGCAGCTAACCGTTCTTTACTTGCCAGGCTTGACAATTCATCATGGAATGTTTTGGGTACTACTGGTATTGATATTAACAGCCTTGCAAGTGCCAATAACAACAGCGATTTGTTTATCAGCGGCTATCCTAAAGGCAAGCTGTTAACTTTTAAAACAGCACAACCCTGGACGTTGAACCTTACTGATAACAGCGATCCTTTTACAAGTGAAATTACTGGTACAAATCCTTCAGCAACTACCATGTTACAAACTACAGATGGCGCAGGAAATAATGGCCCAATGGTGGTAAGCAAAATGGTCGTAACAAAAGCTGGTTATATGGTTGCAGCAGGCGATGATGACAGGATTACAAGTACAAGCGGCAGGCAGTTAGCTATAAGCAGTTTTAAAAATGGTGTTACAAAAAATGCAGCCAACAGTGCTTTAGCTCAATACCAGTTTTCTGGCATGTGTTTAAGTGCAGATAGCAACCTCGCTTATATTTCAGCGGTTTCTATCAGTGGTTCTCAAGGCAGAATATTTGTTTACAATCCGGCTACTAACAGTATTGTAAATTCATTTGCTTTCCCTAATAAAAGCGCTGGTAAAATAATTACTGCCGACAGCAAAACCATTGCCGGCTTTTATGATGAAGTGGTGTACCTTTTTGATGTAACCACTGGTACTATAATAAACAAACAAATACTGGGTGGGGGCCAAAGAGTTTATGGCATGGCAAAAGATATTACAGGCACTATTTACTTTACTCATTTATACCTGCAGGCTACTCATTTTAAAATTCAAAAAATGAATTTTACCAGGACTGGCAGCACTGTAAATACAACTCTGGCAACAGTTACAGAGTTTTCTGACACAGACAACGACGAAGAAACCAAGCCAACAGGTTTAACTTTTGCCCCAAACAGCAACAGTTTTTACATTACAGGCTTAAGAAGCATCTACCGTTTACAGCCAGGTATATAAGCTTCTTTTATTTTAACTTTCGTGTAAATCATACGTTTACGTAAAGCATATTTATGTATGTTTGAAATGATTTAAAAATCATTCCAAATCCTTAAAGGTTCTTTTCTCTTCAAGTGAAAATAAGTATATATTTATATTCGCTTGAAGCTACCGTATGAGACCACCAATTCTATTGTACAGTTATATACAGAACCCTGTTCTCCAACTAACGGCAGATCTTAAAATTGTAGCTTTTATTCCCGAAAACGCACCACTTTTTGGTTACGCGTCGCTCATCAATAGAAAAATAACCAGCCTTTTATCTGCTAAAGACAAAAAAGAATTTACTGCAAGTATTATAGCTTTAACGCAATCAAGAAAAAAAAATAGTACTGTTGAACTGGCTATTAAACATGCTGATGAAAGCTTAAACTGGTACAGTGTTGAAATAAAAAAAGCATCACCCAAAGATGATTTTGATGGATTTATCATCGCCCTAAAAAATATTCACCACCAAAAAATTAAGCAACAAAAAGCGGAAGAAAAACTGGCTACATTAACAGGTGAAATTGAACAATGGAAAGCCGCCTGCAAGCTGAAAGAAACCATTATAAATAATACCAAATCAATCATTGTTTCACTTGACAGTAAAGGAAATATCCTGCACTTTAATAAAATGGCCGAACAGTTAAGCGGTTATAAAAAAGAGCAGGTACTTGGTAAAAATGGCTTCTCGCTTTTTATTCCAAAAAGCCATTATCCTAATCTTAATAAAAGCCTTACACAAAGCCTGAGGCAAGGCTTACTTGACGATTATTTTGAAAGCCCCTCCATTACAAAAAAGGGTAAAGAGGTAATAATTGCATGGCGAACCACCTACCTTACATCCAACACTTCAAATATCTCAACCGTACATGTTGGCAGAGATATTACAGACAAAATTTTACAGGATAAAAAAGTGGAGGAAAGTGAAGAACGCTTTCGCTTACTGGCTGAAACCCTTCCTGTTCCAATAATGTCTATTGACAGGAAAGGGAAAATTATTTTTCTTAACAAACAATTTACGCAACTTTTAGGCTATACTATTAATGATTTGCCGAATGTGCAAACCATATTTAAACTGCTTTATAACACGCCAGAAGGCCGCCAGGCTGCAGAAAAAAGGTGGAAACGTGACTCTGCATTTACAAATGCAGATACGGATAAAGAAGTAGTTACACTTACTGTTGTTTGCAAAGACAGCAGTTTGAAAACATTTGAGAAAACAGGCTGGCAAATTGGCGATTATTTGTACAACTTTTACATAGATATCACTTACAGAATAAAGATTGAGAATGAACTGGTTATTGCACGTGACAGGTTTAAGCACATTGCAGAAAACATTCCCATTGCAATTGCCAGCTACGACCAAAATAAAGACCTTATATTTTTAAACAAAACCTTTACCAACACTTTAGGCTATACTATTGATGATATAAAGCAGTTTGATAAATGGTTCAGTCATTTTGTGTTTGAAAATGAAGATGGAAGGGATGCTTTTACAAAGAAATGGATAGAAAAAATAACCGCTCTGCATAAAGATAATGGCTTCCAGTTCTTACCTGAAGAAGTTTCCATTCAGAGTAAAAATGGAGCGATTATACACTTTGAAGTATCAGTTTCTGTAGAAGACGATTGTGTATATGGCCTCTTTAATAATATTACTGAAAGAAAAGCCGTTGAACAGAAATTACTTAAAAGTGAACAACGGTTCAGGCAAATGGCAGAACATACTCCCTTGCCGATAGGCTGTTACAATTTTAATATGGAGCTGGTTTTCTTAAACCGCCGCTTTACAGAAATTCTTGGTTTTGAGCTGGAAGAAGTTAGACCTTTTGATAAATGGTTTGGCCAGTTTGTTTTTGCTGATGAAGCCACCAAGCTTAGAAAAATGCAGGAATGGGATGCCGCCATTCAGTTTCAAAAACGAAACCCAAATCTTACTGCGCCATTAAGCGAACGCCAGATTCGTTGTAAAGATGGTACTGTGAGAACTTTTGAAATATCATTTTCAATTGAAGAAACCTTTGTCTATGGACTTTTTAATGATATTACTGAAAGAAAAAAAACAGAGCAGCTTTTAATTGAAAGCGAACAGCGCTTTAAAAGTATTGCAGACAATACCCCTATACCAATTTGTATTTTTGATGAAGGGCAAAACATCACCTACATCAATAAAAAATTTCTATATACAATGGGCTACTCATACAGCGAAGTAGCCAGTGGCGAATCCTGGCCGCGTTACATTGTTTATAAAAACGAGGAAGACCGCATAAACGGCAGGGATGAATGGCTGGATGTTATTGCTAACCAAAAACATAAACTTTCGCATACAGATTACATGCTTGAGCGCACCATTTTATGCAAAGATGGAAAGGAAAAAATTTTTACCATACATTTTACGGTACGCAATAACCTGGTTTACACTATTTTAAACGATATTACTGAACGTAAAAATGCAGAAACACAACTGCACGAAAGTGAACAACGCTTTAAAGCTTTGGCAGAAAATATGCCTATTGCCATAGGAAGCCATCATATTAACGGTGGCGTAATGTTTTTGAATAAATTTTTTAAAACATCGCTTGGTTATACACAAAAAGATATTCCAACGCTGGAACATTGGTACAAAAAAACACAGCCTGATGCTG
This sequence comes from Chitinophagales bacterium, assembly GCA_031424995.1. Lineage (GTDB taxonomy): Bacteria > Bacteroidota > Bacteroidia > Chitinophagales > Chitinophagaceae > Parasediminibacterium. The sequence continues at coordinate 79,461 of JANPIP010000002.1, forward strand.
AAATTCGTAAACTTTTGTACGATCACTGGCTGCAAACTGTTGCTGCTTACCGCAGGGGCGAAATAAAGAAAACACCTTACATAGAAACACAGGTTTTATGTAAAGATGGAAGTTTTAGAACCTATAATTTTTTGTTTAGTATACATAAAGATATTGTGTATATTATGCTGGTAGATATTACTGAAAGAAGGCGTGCAGAACAGGAACTGATAGCCTCGCACCAGCAATTAAGGCAGCTAACTTCTCACCTGCAACAGGTACGCGAAGAAGAAAGAAAACATGTAGCAAGAGAAATACATGACGAGCTTGGGCAGTTAATAACAGGTTTAAAAATGGATGTTAGTATGATTAAAAAACGTACCACCAAACAAATGCCTGAACTGAATGAAAAATTTACAGAAGTACTTGATCTTACAGATACACTTGTAAAAAGTGTAAGACGCATTGCATCTGAATTAAGGCCAAGTATATTAGATGATATTGGTTTGGGTGCTGCGCTTGAATGGCAAAGCCGCGAATTTGAAAAACGCACACAATTAAAATGCAATTTTGAAAACATGGCTGGTGATATTGAAGTACCTTTTGATGTAAAATCGAACCTGTTTCGTATTTACCAGGAATCTTTAACCAATATCATTCGCCATGCACAAGCCACCGTAATCACTTCATACCTTAAAATAAATAACCAGCTTTTAGAGTTGAGTATTAAAGATAATGGCAAAGGCTTTAATACTAAAAACCTTACTAAAACGTTAGGATTATTAGGTATGAAGGAGCGTGCAATAATGATTAACGGCATTTTTACCATAGAAAGCAATGCTGGTAGCGGCACGGCTATAACAATAAGAGTTATTTTACCTTAAAACAAAATCCAATGAAAGTATTAATAGGTGATGACCATAGTGTTGTAAGAAAGGGCCTTAAAATGATTATTGAGGAAGAATACCCCAATGCACTGATAGCTGAAGCGATTGATGGTGCAGACCTTATAAAAAAATCTTCTTCTGAAAACTGGGATATTATCATTTCAGATATTTCGATGCCTGGGAGAAGCGGTGTTGAAATTATTAAAACACTAAAGGAAATCAATCCTAAAACACCAATACTAATATTAAGTGTACACGCACCTGAACAGTATGCAGTGCGTACTTTAAAGGCTGGCGCATCAGGTTATCTTACCAAAGAAAGCGCACCTGAAGACCTTGTAAAAGCCATTAAACAAATTACTGGTGGCAGAAAATACATTACCCCTGATATTGCAGAAATGCTGATTGAGCATCAGGGAATGAAAGAAGACAGCCTGCAGCACAAACAACTTTCCAACCGCGAATTTGAGGTAATGAAATTGTTAGCTTATGGCAAAAAAGTATCTGACATTGGCGAAGAACTTTCGCTTAGCATTAATACCATAAGCACTTACAGAACAAGAATACTTGAAAAAATGCACATGAACAACAATGCAGAACTTACCAAATATGCCATAAATAACGGGCTTATATAAACCTGCCACTAATTGCCTGGCCAAAGTTTTGTAGTTGTTTGTACTACAAAACTTTGGCAAATATTACTATACGTGCTAAAATATTAATTAAGTTATTTTGAGTCATAAACAATAAACTATTCCACCCCGTTTTAATTCCAATGAAGAATAGGTGTTTAACTTAAAAATCCTTTGAAAAGCCAGGTTATCCCCACGAACCAACAATTTTTTTCCAGTTATCAGTCAATATCCTCTGAAGAAAAGGCGGTACATAGTATCGCCTCTTTTAAAAACATTGAAAGGAAATGCGCAAGCAATAAAAAAACGATCAACAGCAAAAAAATGAAGGTATTACTGGTAGACGATTCTTTACATATTTTAAGCAGGATGAAAGAAATGCTGTTTGAAATTGCATGTATAACCAAACTTAGCTCTGCTACCAACGCTTTTGATGCGCTTGAAATGATACAAACAGATACACCCCATCTTGCACTACTTGATATTAATATGCCCGGAAAAACAGGTGTTGAACTGTTGAAAGAAATTAAACAGTTTTATCCCTCAATTAAGGTGATGATGGTAACCAACCAATCTGTTGATTATTACAAACCCATCTGCAAGCAAATGGGTGCTGAATATTTCATTGACAAATCCACTGAATTTCAAGCTATACCAAAGCTTATTGAAGAACTGTGCCAGCAATTTACAGACTAATAAAGCGACAGGTTATTTACCTTTTCTTCTTGCCAGCTCATTCTTAATTAAACTTAATTCACGACCTGTTTGGCCACTTACACTACTGTTTTCCTGCGCTCTGCGCATTAAGTAAGGTATTACATCTCTTATAGGCCCAAAAGGCAGGTATTTACTCACACTGCAACCCGCTTTTGCAAGGTTGAAGGTGATGTTGTCACTCATTCCATACAACTGCGAAAAATGTATATGCGGGTGGTTAAGTGCAAGACCTTTTTCTTCAACAAGTTTTACCGCAATAAGGTTGCTCTCTTCATTGTGAGAAGCCACTACTACCGCAATCGCCTGTATATGATCCATACAATACAGCAAGGCTGCATTGTAGTCTTTATCTGTAGCGTCTTTATCTGGTTGTATGGGTGATGGATAACCTCTGTCTAAAGCACGCCTTCTCTCCTTTTCCATATAGGCACCGCGTACCAATTTCACACCAAGTACAAAACCTCTTTCGTTAGCAATTTTGTGCGATAATTTTAAAAAGTGCAGCCTGTCGTGGCGGTATAATTGAATGGTATTATAAACGATGGCTTTTTCTTTGTTAAACTCCTCCATCATTTCAATAGTAAGCCTGTCAATAGGGTCTTGTATCCAGCTTTCTTCAGCATCAACCAATACAGCAATATCTTTTTTGGCTGCTACTTCACATACGCGGTACATACGTTCGCAAACCCTGTCCCACTCATCAACTTCTTCTTCATGGTCGTGAATGCCGCTGCGCAAACGCGGGGCTTCATTTAATTTTTGCAGCAACCCAAACCTTGCAAAGCCTGTAACTTTTATACTTATAAAAGGAATATTTTTTTGTGATGAAGCGTAGTTGATAACACGAACAAATTCCTCCATAGCATGGTCAAAGTTGGCCTCCCCTTCTTTGCCTTCTACACCATAATCTAAAATTACCTGAACGCCATATTTACCTAAAGTTTCTGCAATAGCAGCGGTTTGCTGTAAAGTTTCGCCACCCACAAACTGTTTAAAAATAGTACTTCGTATAAGGCCATTAATTGGCAAACCCGTTTTCATTAAAAACGGTGTAAGCCTTGTGCCTATTGGCACAAACAATGGGTAATCCATTGTATTGAAAAGAAAACGGGATTGTTTTAACTCTTTGTCACTTTTGTAGGCAAAGGCATTTTCTGTATTGTCAAAATTAATATTCGTCATAAACTAACAACTGTTCGCAGGTGCGAATATCGGTACGATTAATTAAGTAAAAAAAGCTTTTATGTAAAGAATTTACAAGAAGCATATAAGCTGCACATAAAAACAATATTTAAACAGCTCTTAACTTGATACAGTTGCCAAAGCGAAAAAAAATTGTATGTTTTACAAAAGGTTATTTATGAATTGAAATTTGATTTTTTCTATCAAAGAAAAACGGGATTTGTAAAAACTGAACAAAGTATAAGGCCTTTAAAATATAAAGACATTCTTAAAAAGTTTTACTGCCAGCCAACAAAAAAACGGATTTAAGTTTTACTTCAATCCGTTTTTGTATCCATTTCAAAAATCTTCTAATTCAAACTTCTAAAATCTACAGGCACCAGTTTGCTTACACCAGGCTCCTGCATGGTTACACCGTAAATAACATCTACTGCGCCCATGGTTTGTTTGTTGTGGGTTACGATGATGAACTGTGAGTTGTCGCTGAATTTTTTAATCATTTGCGTAAACTTGCCAACGTTGGCATCATCCAGCGGTGCATCTACCTCATCCAGTATACAGAATGGTGCAGGTTTAATTAAGTAGATCGCGAACAACAATGCTGTTGCCGTTAATGTTTTTTCACCACCACTTAACTGGGTTATAGAAGAAGGGCGTTTGCCTTTAGGCTTCGCGATAATATCAATGCCAGTTTCAGCAAGGTTTTCAGGGTTTACCAATACCATGTCTGCCGTATCTTCTTCTGTAAACAAGGCCTTAAATACTTTCTGAAAATTATCACGCACTTTATTAAACGTATCAAGGAACTGCTGGTTGGCAGTGGCTTCCACTTCCTGTATGGTTTGCAGTAAACTGTCTTTAGCGGTTACAAGGTCATTCTTTTGTTCCAAAATAAAATCGTAACGCTTTTTCATTTCAGTATACGCTTCAATGGCCGTAGGGTTTACTTCGCCCATATTGTCCATACGCTTGCGCATACGGTCGCTGGTGGCCTGCAATTCTTCCAGAGGAGTGTCAGTGTTACGCTGCTCATCCAGTATTTTATCCAACTCAATTTTAAACTCAACATTCAGGCGTTCCTTCATGCCTGCCAGTTGCAGTTTCAGCTCATTCAGTTTGTCTTTTATTTCTGTAAGCAAAGTATCCAGCATTTCCTTGCTTTTTACTTTGTGGCGCAGATCACTTTCCTTGGCCTGCAATACATTGCGGAGGTTATAGTAAGCCTGGTCTGTTTCGTTCAGTTTCTTTTCTTCTGTTTCTTTTTTGTGCAGTAATTCCAGTAAAATTTCGTGGCTTAATTGCAGGGCTTCTTCGCCTTCAACAATATTGGTAGCAGCTTCTTTTAACTGTGCTGAATTATTATCAATTTGATTGTGCAGGTCTTTTAACTGGTTTTGCTTGAAGGTCAGTTCCTGTTGTAAAGAACTGATCTTGCTTTGCTGCCTTGTTAACTGCAAATTATTCTCGTTGTACTGCGCAGATGCTTGCTGGTAATCCTGCTCTGCCAGCCTGTAATCCTGTTCTACCAGTTTTAACTGCTCATTAGTTTCAAGCAATTGCTGGTTAAGGTTTTGCAGGGTTTCCCGCGTTGCAGCAATGCCTTCCTGTTCATCTTCAAGGCGCAGTTGCAAATCATCTAAACGCTGTAAAGCGGTAGCCTGTGCGGCCTGTGTATTTTCAATTTTATTCTTGGCAGCAAATACCTGGTTGGTCAGTTGGTTAATTTCATTCTCTGTTTGACGGATGATATTTTCCTTCAACTGTTCGTTAAAACCAATCACACGGTTATGTCTTAGCTGTATCTCGCTTTTTAATGATTGAACAATGGCATCCTGTAAAATAATTTCATCGTTTAGTTTTTCAAGGTTCTTGGCACGGCCAATTTTTTTACCTTCAAACAACCCAACACTGCCACCTGTTAATGTGTACTTACCCTTTACGTATTTACCTGTTTTCTCAAGAACAATAGCGCCGCTATTCTCGTTAAAAGCATCTTCGCTTTCAGCGATGTACACATTGCCTAAGAGGTAGTTTGCCAGCTTTTGATAAGCTTCATCCACCTCAATTACGTCAAGCGCTTTGATGGTATTTTGGGGCTGCGGAATGGTATTGGTTTGTGCAGAAAGCTGGTCCATTAAAAAGAAATTAGCTTTTCCTTTTTTATTGGCATCCAGTAACTGTATAGCCTGCATACCTTCTGCAAAATTGTTTACCACGTAGTAGTTCAGGTATGGTTCCAGTACGTTTTCAACAGCGGCACGATAGGCTTCGTTCACATAAATAATGTCTGAAAGAATAGGCGCTGTATGGTTCCAGTTGGGGTTTTTATGTAAGAATTTAATGCTTTCAGGATAACCTTCCATAGAGTCAATCAAACTCTTCAACAGCGCGTATTCATTGCGTTTGCTGTCAAGTTTACGACTTTCTTCTGCAAGTTGGTTGCGAAGGCCTTCCAGTTCCTGTTGTGTAGCAAGAATGTTTTGCTTGGTAGCTTCGTGCTGCTCCTGCAATTGCTGCAAGTCAATACGTTTCTGCAACAGCAAATCTTCCTTTTCTGCCAGTTCGTTTTCCAGTTGCTTTAACTGGTAACTACGGTTATGCTGTTCATCCTGCAACTGTGCAGAAGAACGCTGTATATTATTGATGGAAGTATCTGCAACAGCCACTTTTTTCTCTGCATCAAACTGTGAACGCTGAATGCCCTGGTATTGGTTACGCAGTGCATCAAGACCTGTTCTTTTATCATCAAATACCTGCCTTTTATCATCAATATCCTGTTTGGCATTGGCTACTTTAAACTGCAGTTCCTGCAGAGAATTGCTCTCCTCGCCTACCTGCATTTGTGTAAACTCAATACTGTCACCCAGATTCTTTAACTGGCCTTCTGCTTTTTGCAGAAAGTCTTTCAGGTTGCTTTCTTTTTCTTTAAGGTAATGCAGCTTCTGCGAAGCAAGATTTTTCTCATTCTCTTTTCCACGCAGGGTTTGCTGCAGTTCATTGAATTCTGTCTGCATGCTGTGCAAAGCCCTTTCTTTCTCAATAAATCCTACTTTTTCTTGTTCAATTGCCGCTTCTTCTGTCGCTATTTCTGCATCTAAACGAATCTTTTTATTGGTCTCGTTTTCCTGCTGTTCGTTCAGTTCTTTATAAGTAACGTTGAAACCTTCCAACGCAGCTTTCGCAAGTTCAACCGCTATTTCTTTGTATTCCTTCTTTAGTTCGTAATATTTTTCTGCTTTTTTCGCCTGGTTTTCCAACGTTTTCAACTGGTTGTTTATCTCGAACAACAAATCTTCAATACGTGCAAGATCCTGTTCAGTAGCATCCAGTTTGCTTTTTGCTTCTTTTTTACGGGTTTTGTAGATGGTGATACCGGCAGCCTGTTCCAGCATGCGGCGGCGGCTATTTTCTTTATCACGAATGATGTCATCCACCATTCCCAACTCTATAATCGCGTAGCTGTCAGTACTCACACCCGTATCCAGAAAAAGGTTGTGGATATCTTTAAGGCGGCAGCTTACATCGTTAAGGCGGTATTCGCTCTCGCCATTTTTGTAAAAACGGCGTGTAACCGTTACTGTACTGAATTCTGTTGGTAAAAGGTTGCGTGTATTCTCAAAAGTGAGGCTTACCTCGGCAAGGCCGCTTGCACTGCGGGTTTTAGAGCCGTTAAAAACCAGGGCACCTTGGTTTTCGCTTCTCAGTGCACTTATCTTTTGTTCGCCAATTACCCAGCGTATACTATCAATAATATTGCTTTTGCCACAACCGTTGGGGCCAATGATACCAGTAATGCCTTCATCAAAACTTACAACGGTTTTATCGGCAAAACTTTTGAACCCTTTTATTTCCAGACTTTTTAAACGCATAGCACTAACCCTTTTAAGTACCTGCGAACATACCGTTTTTGCTGCTGAGGCAGGAATGTGAATATTAACAGCTATTGTGCAAAACCCTTTAAAACATACATGTAAATGTGGATTGGATGTGGATAGATGTGAGTAAGGGCAAAATTTCGGCCACGATTAATATGTATAGTCTGAGGTCCCTGAAACAAATTCGCGTTTTGGTAACTCTTGCGATCTTCATCGTATGAATATTAAACCTATTAAAACCAACGAAGATTACGAGCAAGCAATGGCAAGACTTGAAAAGCTGTTTGATGCCCGTAAAGGAACACAGCAAGGTGATGAATTGGAAGTATTAAGTATGCTGGTTGAAAAATATGAAGATGAAAATTTTCCGATAGACTTACCTGACCCCGTTGAAGCAATTAAATTCAGGATGGAGCAGTTAGGCTTAACACAAACTGATCTGGCTAACATTATTGGTCAAAAAAGCAGGGCAAGCGAAGTCTTAAACAAGAAAAGAAAACTTTCTTTAGACATGATAAGACAGCTTCATAAACAATGGCATATTCCTACAGAAGTATTGATACAGGCTTATTAATTCCTACTTTAAATATTTGTACAGTTTTACCTAGCATTTTCACATTTCCCTTTCCACCTTTCACTTTGTATTACTTTCCCGCAAACCTTCTTATCAAAGCAAATGTGGAAACATCGGAATCAAACACGGTATTCAAGCCTTGCTCTTCCATCGGTGGGTCGCCCATATAATCGTCGCCTTCTTTCCAGAAAACCTGGCCAGGTGTGGCACGTGCAGTTCCACCAAAGGCCCAAAAATTAACACCCCCAATAATGCCGTTGTTTTTACGGCTGTTTTGCCATTCAGTAAAAATAAATTCAAAATATTCATCCCTCACTGAAGTGGAAGCACTGATGCTAAAAGAATGATGGTTTCTTGGCAGGCCAAATTCTTCAATTACAAAAGGCTTGTTTAAAGCCTCTGCAATGGGCAGGTGTTTGTCAAGATATTCTTTCGTTTTTGTTTTAACAATGGGCAGGTCACGCGCCAGCGTTTCATTTCTAAACCAATTCCAGTTTTTTGGCCAGATGTGGATGGTGATATAATCTACGTTCTTATCTGCATGAACTTCTTTAAACAAATCTGTATCGCCATCTGTGGCCATATAACCTTCATGGCCAAGCGTTACAAGATGATTGGCATCAATAGATTTTATAAAAGCGGTGGTGCGTGCAAGAAATTTTGTGTAAGCAGTATTAGCTGTTGTTCTCATTGGCCTTGGCTCATTGGCAACTTCCCAGGCCATGATAGCGGGATCCGTAATATATTTTTTTTGAGTAACAGTATTGGTGCGGTTTACCAGCAAACCCACCTGCTTTAAATAATCCTGCTGGCAGGCTTCGCTGTTATAAAATTTGTGTATGATGTCTTTCATTTCTTCCCAGTTCATCTTCTTCTGCATGTCTGCATCTGTAAGCAATCCATTCCAGTTAAGGTATTGCAGCAAGCCACCACTCCACTCCCAGTTATTGGTGAGGTACAGCACGGCAGTCATATTGCGTTTGCCCATTTCGCTTAGCAGTATGTCCAGCCCCTTTAAAACATCCTCATTAAAAACATTTTTATTTTGCTGCAATGCAGGTTGCACCCTTTGTACGCCATTTACAAGGCCACTGCCTTCTGCCGCTGCAAGTACACGAAGATTCGTTACGCCATTTGCTTTTAGAAAATCAAGTTCTTTTCTTAACCTTACCAATCCTTTTGCACTCCTATTTCCCTGCACAAGTAGGCCGCCATACCAGTAATTGGCACCAATATAATAGTAAGGCTTACCATCACGAATAAACTGGTGGCCGCTGCGTTTTACAAAACCCTGCTGGGCATTTGCTGCGTCTGTTACCATAAAAAAAAGTATCCATAAAAGAGTGTGAAATGAACGGGTCATAAACAAAAATTTAATGCTAAACTAGCCTGGCATTAACAGAATAAGAATACAATATACTGTTTTGAAAGTACCTGACAACTGCTAAAAATCAAGCCAAAAATAATTGCTGCAAATGAATGTTATTCTGTTAACAGCGTTACCATTTAATTTAAACATTGATTTGAACAAAATATTAATAATCAATTTCGTAAACCCGCCTGCAAACCAAACTATTATATTTATAGGCAATTCAAACACAGTCTCAAATCAAATTCTTTGCAATGAACTACGCTGCTTTACTGCAACAAACGGGTGATTATATCAGGAAGTTTACGACTGATAATGACAACCCCAAATTATACTATCATAATCTCGAGCATACAGAACAGGTAGTGGCTGCTGCAAAGCAAATTGGCAATCATTACCAGTTGCACGAAGCAGATTTTTTTACAGTGGTTGCCGCTGCATGGTTTCATGATATTGGTTATTATACAGGTACCACAAACGGCCATGAACAACGCGCTGCAGACCTTGCAGGTGAGTTTTTAAAAAGCATTGGCGTAGATGAGCAAACAACTGCAACTGTTAAGCAATGCATACTGGCTACACAAATGCCGCAACAGCCTGTTACAGACCTGGATAAAATTGTTTGCGATGCAGATTTTTTTCACCTGGGTAGTGAAACCTTCAGTGAAAGAAACAAACTAATGCGCGAGGAAGTGGAAGCCGTTTACCAAAAAGAAATAAACAAGGCTGACTGGCGCAGGAATACCATTAAATTATTGCAGCAACATCATTATCATACCGATTACTGCCGCCTTTTACTGGAAGAAACCAAACAGGAAAACATTGCCAGGATGCTTAAAAAAGACAGCACTATAAAAGTAGTAAAGCCTGCTAAAACACCTGCTGTTACTGCTATTACTGCAATACCTGCCATTGAACCTGTTAAAAAAGAAAAAGAAAACCCTGGTCGTGGCATTGAAACCATGTTCAGGATTACCAGTGGCAATAACCAGCGTTTAAGTGATATGGCAGATAATAAAGCGCATATTCTTATCACTGTAAATTCCATCATACTATCTGCCATTATAAGCCTTGTATTACGCAAGCTTGATGAAAGCAGCTTTCTCACCTACCCTACTTTTATATTACTTACCATAAGCCTTGTAACCATAGTGGTTTGTATTCTTGCCACAAGGCCAAGCATTCCGCATGGCGAGTTTACAAAGCAGGATGTGACAGACAAAAAAGTGAACCTGTTATTCTTTGGCAACTTTTATAAAATGAACCTTGAGGACTACACCGCAGGTATGCAAAGTGTAATGAGTGATAAGGAATTTTTATACGGTACGCTGATTAAAGATGTGTACTCGCAGGGTGTTGTACTTGGCCGTAAATACAGGTTGCTGAGGCTGGCGTATAATATTTTTATGTTTGGATTAAGCGCTTCTGTGATTGGGTTTATCATTGTTTTTTTCATCTATAGGTAATAATGATGCAAATGGATAAGCAACTATTTTTTGACAGGGATCTTAGCTGGCTTTCGTTTAATGAAAGGGTGCTTACAGAAGCATCCAATGCTGCTGTCCCACTGATTGAGCGTATCAGGTTCCTTTCCATTTATTCATCCAATTTGGATGAGTTTTACAGGGTACGTATGCCTGCATTAATGGCGCTTGATAAACAAAACAATCCTTTAAAAGATACTGTTGCAGTAAATGGTATTTATGAAAAAGCAGCAGCAACCATCAACCGTCAGCAGCAACTTTTTGGCAGCATACTTACGCAGCAACTCATTCCTCAACTGCAACAAAACAATATTCACCTGGTATATAACGAAGCTCTGCCTGAAACAATAAAGCAAAGCACAACCAACTATTTTTTTACCACTATTGTAGCTTATATAGAAGTGGTTTTTATTAACAGGGAGAAGAATTTCTTTCCTGAAAACAACAGGCTGTACATAGCAGTAGATGTAGAACAAAACAACAGGCAGGAAACTGCGCTGGTAAACATTCCATCACATATTCTGCAACGGTTTTACTGCACCAATGCGAACGGCATTGACTATGTTGTGTTTATAGATGACATTATTAAAGCTAATCTTTCTTCTATCTTCCCCAAACACAGTATTCATGGGGCTTACAGCATAAAAATAACACGTGATGCAGAGCTTGACCTGCAGGATGAATATGAAGGTGATATAGCTGAAAAGATGGAGAAGCAGTTAACTAAACGCGACTTTGGTCTTGCTACAAGATTCTTATATCCACCCAATTTACCCGCTGGTATTTTAAGGCAACTGGTACAGGCTTTTAAACTGTACAACGCCAATACCATTCAGGGTGGCAACTATCATAATCTTAAAGATCTTTCTTCGTTTCCATCAAGCAATACAAGCCTTCAGTATCCCAAACAGACCGCAATTGAAATGGCTTTAAACAATACTTCTTTGTTTGATGAAATACTGCAAAAGGATATTCTTATCAGCCCGCCTTACCAATCTTACAATACCATTCTTCGCTTTTTTAACGAAGCCGCCATTAATGAAGATGTGGAAGAAATTTATACCACCATGTACCGTGTGGCCAGTGATTCACGCATTGTAAATGCGTTGATAAGTGCCGCTAAAAATGGTAAAAAAGTAACTGTGTTTGTTGAGCTGAAAGCAAGGTTTGATGAAGCCAATAATATCAAGTGGGCCAAGCACATGAAGGCTGCGGGCGTCAAAACCATCAACAACATACCCAACCTTAAAGTACATGCTAAAGTTGCATTGGTAAAAAAGAAGGCCGGTAATAGAACCGTTTACCTTGGCCTGCTTGCCACGGGTAACTTAAATGAAACCACTGCAAAATTTTATACAGACCATATACTGCTTACCAGCCATAAACAAATGCTTCGCGAACTAGAGCTGGTGTTTTTGTTTTTATGCCAGCGCAAAAAAGTGAATGACAGTAACAGGGTGGCTTTTCAGCACCTGCTTGTAGCACAGTTTAACCTGCAGCAAAAATTTATTTCCTTAATCGACAACGAGATTGTCAACGCAAAAAATGGCCTTGCATCAGGCATCACCATAAAGCTCAACAACCTTGAAGAAGAGGTGTTAATCAATAAGTTATACGAGGCAAGCCAGGCTGGCGTTAAGGTTCAGTTGATTGTAAGAGGCATTTGCAGGATCATTCCTGGCACCAATGGCATGAGTGACAATATTACGGTGCGCAGGATTGTGGACAGGTATTTGGAACATGGTCGCGTGTTCATTTTCTGCAATAATAACAGTGAACTGTTTTTTCTTGGTTCGTCTGACTGGATGAACAGGAATATTTACCGCCGTGTAGAAGTATGTTTTCCGTTGTATGATGAAGGTTTAAAACAACTGGTAAAAAACATCATCAACCTACAGTTACAGGATAATATGGCGGCTGTTATAATTGATGAGAACATGAACAACGTTGCAGTGCTGAACGACCTGGAAAAAGTAAGATCGCAACAGGCAATATATCATCTGCTGCAAACAAAAAACACTATTCATGAAGCTTAAATACATTTATACTATGCTCTTTACTATTGCTGCTTGCGCAGGTACCAACGATAAAAAATTCACAAGTCCTCCAGGCTACCAGTTGGCCAACCCACAAACCTTTACAATGCCCAATGTACTGAATGAAATATCGGGCATCGCTTTCAGCAAAGGCAACAGCAGCGTGGCTTACACGGTACAAGACGAAGAAGGCAGCCTTTTTTACTTTACACCCGGCAGTGAACAAATAAACCAAATGCGGTTTGCCGGCAAAGGTGATTATGAAGACGTAGCCATTTGTAACGGGCAGGTTATTATATTAAAGAGTGATGGCATACTCTTATCTTTTGCTTTAAGCGAAACAGCCAACAAAGAAACCGCCAACGTAAAAGAGTGGGCCAACCTGCTGCCCGCAGCAGAATACGAAGGCATATATGCAGACGAAAACACAGGCATGTTATATGTGCTACGCAAACAAAACAATATTGCAAAGCATGACAAAAGCACCATTATTTACAGCTTTGCACTGGCGTCTGACGGCAACATTACAGCAAAGGAAAATGTTGAGGTAAGTGTAAAAGACCTCGAAAAAATAACTGGTGAAAATAAAAGTGGCTTTCGTCCGTCAGCCTTAGCTAAACAACCTGGCAGTAATGATTGGTTCATTGTTTCATCGGCCAATAAACTGCTGGTGGTTACAGATGACCAATGGAAAATTAAAAATATGTACACGTTAGATCTCGCTATGTTTAACCAGCCCGAAGGCATTGCGTTTGACAGCAACGGCGACCTGTACATCAGCAACGAAGGCGATAAAACCAGCAGCGGCAACATACTTAAATTCAAATTTGCGAAGCCATAGTAACATGAAAACACAGTAAGCCTATGCTTCAGAAATATATACATCTTATTTTTCTTATTCTTTTAAGTATTAGTGCTGCTGCGCAGGATAGCATACGACACCGCATTATTTTGATAGGTGATGCCGGCGAGATAAACTATGAGCAGGATAAACTGATTCCTAATGCATCTACTAAAATACTCGCAGGCAAAACAACCGTAATGTATTTGGGTGATAATATTTATCCCACAGGAATGGCTTTACCAGGCAGTGAAGATGAAGAACGCACCAAAAAAATATTAAGAAGCCAGTTTGTACCCATGCGCAGCAAAGGTGCCCCTGTATATTTTATACCAGGTAATCACGACTGGGACAGGATGGGAAAAGATGGGCTTAAGAAGATTATTGCAGAAGGAAATTTTCTTGCTGCGCAGAATGATGCTTTATTAAAATTGGTACCAGCCAACGGATGTCCTGGCCCTGTTGAAATCAATATTTCTGATAGCCTTGTAATTATTGCTTTTGACAGTGAATGGTGGCTGTTCCCCTACAGCAAAACCAATGCAGCAGCAGACTGTGACTGCAACACCAAAAAAGAAATTACAGATAAACTACAGGAACTGGTGTACAAAAACCGTTACAAAGTAATACTGCTTGCATCGCATCATCCTTTTCAGAGTTATGGTCATCATGGCGGCTATTATTCTTTAAAAGACCATATCTTTCCTTTAACATCAGCCAATAAAAACCTGTATATACCACTGCCTGTAATTGGTTCTTTATACCCTTTGTTACGCAGTACTTTTGTACATCCTGAAGAAAAGCCACACCCCTTATACCAGCAAATGATAAAGCAGGTAGATGCTGCATTTGAAGGCTTTCCCAATATGGTGCATGTGGCAGGTCATGAACATGGTTTGCAGTTAATAAAAACCAACCAGTTGCAGGTGGTTAGCGGTTCTGGCGCCAGAAATGCTTTTGTAAAAAAAGGAAAGGATGCTTTGTTTGCAGAAACCAAGAGCGGATATGTAACAGCAGACCTGTTGGCAAACAATGATGTAAAATTCACTTACTATCATTTAAAAGACAGCAGCTTCAGCGAAGCGTTCAGTTATACAAAACTATACACCAGTATTAAAAAGCAGGAAGACGCTTTATTTGCTGCAACTACAGCAAACGATAGTGTAGTGGTACAAGCCAATGCAGGCTTTGACAGTGTAAGCAATTTTCACCGTAAACTATTTGGTGAGAATTACCGTAAAGAATGGGCAACACCCACCAAGCTTCCAGTAATAAAACTATCAACCTTTAAGGGTGGTTTAACACCATTGCAACGAGGTGGCGGATATCAATCTATATCGCTTCGCTTAAAAGATAATACAGGTAAAGAATGGGTATTAAGAAGCGTGAACAAATACCCGGAAGTATTACTGCCTGAGCCTTTACGCGAAACCTTTGCAAAAGACATTTTTACCGATGCCATGAGTGCGCAGCACCCCTACTCTGCCTTGGTGGTACCTGTTATTGCCAATGCTGCGGGTGTGCCGCACGCAACACCAATTATCGGGTTAGTTGCACCAGATAAAGCACTCGGAATTTACAACAAAGATTTCATGAACACGGTCTGTTTACTGGAAGAAAGAGAACCCTTTGGCAAAACGGATAATTCAGAAAAAATGTATAGCGAACTGACAAAGGACAATGACAACAGCTTTGACAGTACTTTATTTTTGAAAGCAAGATTGCTTGACCTGTTTTTGGGCGATTGGGACAGGCATGAAGACCAATGGCGATGGGCGGTACAGAAGAATAGCAAAGACAAAAAATACCTTGCAGTACCGAGGGACAGGGACCAGGTTTTTCATATTATGGATGGCATTGTACCATCCATGGCAACAAAGCCATGGATAGCACCGCTGCTGCACAATTTTGATGGCACTATAAAACAGATGAATGCTTTTTACCTGAAAAGCAATGCATTGAACAGGCGTTTTTTAAACCAGTTCGGCTATGATCAATGGATGAAGGTTACCAATGGGTTCGTTGCTGCAATGACAGATTCTGTTCTTGAAAAAGCTTTACGGCAACTGCCTGCGGAATCTTATGCATTAAGGCATGAAAAGCTGTTGTACCAATGGAAAGAAAGGCGCAGCAATATGGCCACTGCAATGGCATATTATTACCACTTCTTAAACAAAACGGTCGACATACAAACCACCAATAAAAACGAACTGGTAGCCATTACTGATGCTGCCAATAACGGCATGCAGGTCAGCATCCGTAAAATAAACAAGGATGGCGAAGTAAAGGCATTGCTGTTCAACCGAATCTTTTACCCTAATGAAACAAAAGAGATAAGGTTGTTTACCGACAAAGGCAATGACAGTATCATCTTCAACACAAGCTCACCAATAAAGCTTCGCGTTGTTGGTGCAGAAGGCAGCAAAGCGTACCATGTTATTCAATCAAACAAAAAGATACAACTGTATGCAAGAGAAGAAAATGTAAGCCTTACAGGGAATGTTGCAAAGCTGAACAAACATCTTTCAAACGACAGTGCCAATACCGCTTACCAACCTACCGATCCAATTAATAAAATTATTCCCGTTTTACAATTAGGTTTTAATATAGATGATGGCCTTATGCTTGGTGCCGCTGTAAAATTTGTAAACCAGGGCTTTAGAAAAAAGCCATACGCCAGCATGCAGCAGTTCTCATTTACGCGCTCCTTTTCTACCGATGCATTTAGATTTAAGTTCAACAGCGAATGGCTTGAAAGTATTGGCAAAGCTGACATTACAGTTGCAGCAAAAGCACTGGCACCAGACAATACACAAAACTTTTTTGGCGTTGGCAATGAAACAATGTTTGACAAAACAGGCAACAATATCAAGTATTACAGGGCGCGTTTTGCCATTTATCAGGTAGACCCTGCTTTGCGCTGGCGCTCTTCCAACACCTCGTTTATTTCTGTTGGTCCTTCACTACAGTATTACCGTTTTGATGCAGAAGATAACACAGGCCGTTTCATCACCAACACTTCACTTATCCGCTCTTACGACAGTGCCACCATTGCAAATGATAAAGCGTTTGCAGGCATTGTTTTTAACCTTGTAAAAGACAGCAGAAATCATCCTTTACTACCAACCAATGGCGGCTATTTTAACCTTAAAGTACAGGCTTACACAGGCCTTAACAGTTATTCAAAATCATTCCTTCAAATTATACCTGAACTCTCTTTTTACAAGAAGCTAAATCATAGTGGCGGTATTGTACTTGCCAACAGAACTGGCGGCGGTATCACCGCAGGTAAAACTGCTTTTTACCAGTCGCTTTTTTTAGGCGGCCACGAAAATTTACTTGGCTACAGGCAATACCGTTTTGCCGGCAGGAACATGCTGTACAACAATTTGGAACTTCGTATAAAACTGGCACAGGTAGGCAGTTATATTTTGCCGGGGCAGCTTGGGCTGATTGGCTTTTATGATGCAGGAAAAGTTTGGGCAGATGGTTATAACAGCAGCACCATTCACCAGGGTGTTGGCGGCGGGTTCTATTTTGCACCTACGCAAATGGCGGTAATACAACTAATCGCGGGGCATTCTACCGAAGGATGGTACCCTAATTTTACACTCGGGCTAAGATTTTAGATTATGCAGACAACTATACTTGACCTCTGCGAAAGCATGACAGAAAAGCTGGATGAAATAGATACCAGTTTAACCTTTAAACATTTTATCAATTACCTGCGCCAGCGCGAACAGGAAGAAACGACGCATAAAAAAGCCTTCTTCAAATTTGTGCTGAAAAAGTTTTTGGCGAAGAAGGAATTGAACGAAACCATTGCTATTAAAGACACCGCCAAATACGCAGAAGAACTATCACTCGCCTTTGGTCTTTTGCTGCCTGCACTTGCAGATGAAAAGAAAGACCAGTGGGCCATATGCGTGCCATTGCATCCCATTATTTTTTATGGCACAGATGCTTTTTACGATATGTTTCAGCAAGATAGTTGCGACAATGCCTGCTCCGTTATAAATACAGTAAGTGATGAAAATGCCAACCAAAAAATGATCCAGGCCGCGTATTCATTCATTCTTGAGAAGCTGTACAACTTTAGTTCTCTTACAAAAAATGACCTTGTTTATTCAATGATTAATCCTGTTACAGGATTACCCAAATATTGTAAAGTACATATTGACACCCGCTTTGTACAGGTATATGCCAAAGGCGAACTGCCTGCACTAAACTTTGGCCTGATGAAGGAAAAGCTGAAGGGCGGTGATTTTGACTGGGGTGTTCTCGCTTCTATAATGCCGCTTTCTTCATTTCGTTTCGAAGGTTTTTCCATCATTTCAATTACAGATGTTACCAGTCACCAGGCCGTTGAAAATATAAAATCTGTAATACTCAACAGATCATCTTACAACACACAGGAATACTACCAGAAAGTGGTAGCATCTTTAAAGAACCTGGGCGAAAATGAGCATGTAGAATTTGGTTTATTGCCACTGTTAAAAGTAAACAACAAACTGGTGTTTGATGATGAAAGCTGCAACTACAGCATTATGGTGCAAACCGTTTTGCAAAAGGGCATGCAGCAAAACTTTATTGAGTTGACAGAGCAATATTTTAAACAGCCCAAAGCAATATTTTATCCTGTAATAACAGGTGAAGAAGAAGAAAAGAACGGCATGTTAAAGTACCTGAAAGAAAACGGTGTAAGCTCTTATGCCCTGCTGCCGGTGTATTACAACAATAACATAGCAGGTGCGCTGGAAGTATATTCAAAACACGATGGCGATTTAACCGAACAAACACTTGCAAGGCTGGATGCTGCACTGCCATTGCTTGCACAGTTGCTGCAAAACAGTATTGATGATTTTGATGCAAAGATTGAAGCTGTAATAAAAGACAGGTTTACCTCTTTACAACCTGCGGTTGAATGGAAGTTTAAAGATGTAGCATGGCATTATTTACGCGACCAGAAAATAAAAAAACAAAAGGCCATAGTAGAAGATATTGCCTTTAAAAATGTGTACCCTTTGTATGGGGCTATCGACATCCGTAACTCAACCATTGAACGCAACAATGCCCTGATTGCCGACCTGCAATACCAGTTTGGTTTATTGCACCAAACCTTAACGCAATTAAAACAGCAGGTACACATTGCATTAGCTGATGAATTGATTTTTAAATGCAGCAAATGGGTACAATCAATAGCTGAAAAATCTATTGATGATGACCATATGCGGGTGAATGATTTCCTTGAGCATGAGGCACATCCTTTCCTGCTGCACTTTAAAGAAAGCAGCCCGCAACTACAGCCCATCATCAACAAATATTTTGATGCCACCAACGAGGCCACAGGTGAAGTATTTGCCAACAGGCGCATACTCGAAAATTCAATGCAAACCATTAACAGCGCCATAAGCCAGTACCTTGAATTTTTTAAAGACGAAGTGCAGCTACCCTACCCCTGCTTTTTTGAGAAGTTTCGCACCGATGGTATTGAGTATGATATTTATATTGGCCAAAGCATTATGCCTGAAAAACCTTTTGACCAGTTATACCTTAAAAACATACGCTTATGGCAACTGAGTTCTATGGCGGCCATTGCAAAAATTACCCATGCGCTGCTGCCACAGCTTGAAAAAGAACTGCTTACCACGCAGCTAATTTTTATCCGCTCTGCCGCTATCGACATCAGTTTCAGGAACGATGAACGCAGGTTTGATGTAGAAGGCACGTACAACATACGCTACCAGGTAATTAAAAAACGCATTGATAAAGTACATATCAAACTCACGGGCGAAAGGCTTACGCAGCCAGGCAAAATTGCCCTTGTATATTTTAATAAACGCGAAGCCGAAGAATATGTAGAGTACATCCATTACCTGCAAAGCCAGGGCAGTTTAGAAAACGATATTGAATACCTTGAACTGGAAGAATTACAGGGCGTGAATGGGTTGAAAGCATTGCGGGTTGGGGTAAAGATGTAATAGCTTACCTAATCCTTCAATATTGTCTCGCCCTTTACCAGCCATGATATACCAAATGCAAACAGTGCAGTACTTTCAAAAAACAGCACAGGTTTAAGAAATGCAAGGCTTGATGTTAAAGCCGGCACAAGGCTATACAAGCCAATGCTTGCGATAGATACAAGGATAATTATTCCGCAGATTTTATAAATATTGTTGCGCCGTTTTTTCTGGCGGTTTATGGTTGCTTTTGACTTATCTGTTTCAGTGAAAAGAAATAAAGAGAAGAAAGCAAAGCTGCTGAACAGGATACCTGCCGCCGTAAAATGTATAATGCTGTACGACTGTGCCCTTGGTGTAAAGAAAAACTGGCAGGTGGAAGCGGCATCACCATCAGTTGGAAAAAATGCGACCAACAGTGCACAAACCGACCCTATTCTTGCGGTATAAAAGTCGCGTTTGTCGTAACCTTTATAACAAAACAAGAACAGCGACACTGCACACAGCGTGCCTACAAAATAGTTGCCCATAATGGTGTAATAGTAATGGCTTATTGAATGCTGTACCTGGGTGCAATTGTCAAACAGGTATACACCAATTATTAATACCAGCGGAAGCAGGATACCTAATACGCCAACCGCTTTGCGTATGGCGAGGAAGGAAATAACAGTGGTATCGTTGGGTTGTTTTAAAGCAGCGAGGGAAAACATGATGTTTTATTTTGAAGGTCAATGATGTTTTATTATTTATCTGGCAGTGCCTGCAATGCAACAAATGATGCATTAACAGTTTTGCCATATTGAAAGGACAGAAGCTTACTTTAAAGGATATTTATCTACCGTTTCAAAACAGATGTTTGAATATTTTTTTAACCTGAGTATCAGCTCTTTCAACAAAACAACCTGCTCTTCTTTTTGAAACATCCAATCATGAACAAGCAATACAAGATGATTAGGGATGTTAACTTTTTGACTTAGTAATAAATACAAAATTTCATCAACAACCTTTTTTGGTGTTCCTTCCCTCTTAAAAATCCATTCTAAATCCCATCCTATTAATTTGAACCCATCTTCAATAAGCAATACACTTACAGGTTTAACTAAGCCAACTGAATTAAGTATACCATTACGCATTCTTGTATTATACCCAGGCAGGCGTACTATTTTGTAAGAAACAGGAAGATTTTGCTCTGCCTGATAAAAATCTGCTAATGCCTTATGTGGATTGTTGTAGAAATCTTTATACTTTTCATTTGCATGTGAGTAACTATGATTTGCTATTAAAATATGCGGCGAATTATTTTGTAATAATGTAATTACTTGTTTACCATAAACACTTTCAGCATGTTTACCAACAAGAAAAAAAGTTGCCTTTATACCAAGTTCATTACAAATTTTCAAACAGTTCGTAGTACCATTCAAAGGCCCATCATCAAAGGTGAGATAGATGCATTGAGCAGGCAAATTTCCCAGTAGTTTTTTAATATGGAATGATACCGTATAAAAGCTTTTTTCCAGTAACCGATATAATATTTTCAGTATTGTTTTCAACAAATGCAACTACATTTAATAACGCTTATGATCTTCCAAATTGTAATCTCATTTATTGCTAAAACCATTTACAGGAAAGAGTACACCCTGTTAAAAACCAAGCTATTGGCAAAATATGCTGAAATAACAATTGTAAAGCAAGATACCAATATATCAATCCTAGAAAAGCTACTTATTTCAGGCGAGGATCATAGGTTCAGGTATCATTTTGGTTTTGATGTACTCGCAATTATAAGGGCATGTAAGTCAAGGTTTGTTTCTAATAAACTGGAAGGTGCCAGCACGATTGAACAACAATTAGTACGCGTTTTAATATACGATTTTAAAAAAACGGCATCAAGAAAAATTAAAGAAATATTCCTCGCTACTACTTTGCAGGAACTTGTACCAAGGAATCGAATACCGCTAATTTACCTGAATGTTGCCTATTATGGACCTAACCTTTTGGGGTATCGAGAGGTATTTAAGAGGTTGAATATTGATGAGGATAAAACACTTACAGAAGATGTAGCAGCAGAAATTATTGCACGCATAAAATATCCTGAAACACCAACCGAAAATGAACGAAGAAATCAGCAAATTAAGCTAAGAAAAATGCATTTACTTAGCTTGCATGATAAACACAAAAAAAGAAAATACATAACCATTTACTAATATGAAAAAGACTTTAATAGCAATTCTAAGCGTATTCTTTATTATCCTATTTATATCTGTATTCGATCCTTCATGCTATCAATTTCGTAGAGATTTGAATATTAATTTAATGGGTAGCCTCTTGGCAGGCATACTACTTACACTTATCCTTTTCGCATTAAATGAATATGTGTTTAAGATAAATCTTTCAGGGGAATGGGAAGTGGAGGAAATTATTCATGAAACTACCCATTTACCATATAAAGACTTTAAAATATTTTACACGTTTCACATGCTTCAAAAGGGATCTGAAATTATTGGGACGGGTGAAAAAATAAGACAAGTTGAAAATGAAAAAACAACTACTGTTTTTGAAACTGATAAAAGAACCCGCGTAGAGTTTGAAGGGTACATCGAAAAGGGCTATCTGACAGAAACTAAAATTTATTTTCTAATACACGATTTTGGCAGGAGACGAGAAACTAGTACAACATATGAATTGACATTTAATGAAAAATCATTAACAGGCATATTCAAATCAACTGCTGCAAATGCTAAAGGTTCTGTTATAATGAAAAAAATATAGCAGGCAGCAACTTTTGTAATACAACTTAAATATTGCCTGACTCACCTCAAAACCTGCTCCTTGCGGTTTTTTACTGCATCTACCCACTTGCACAAGTGGGGTACCCCACTTCAAAACCGACACCTTGCGGCTTTTTACCGCAACCACCCCCTTAGGCAAGTGGGGTACCCCCTTCATTTGCGGGATTATGCAGCTTTTAAGTGGGTACCCCTGGCTTTTGAAGTGGGGAGCCCCACTTTAAAACCGCAACAGCTTAACTTTTAAGTGGGTGGTGTTTGTTTTTAAGTGGGTAAGCCCACCTTTTTGGTGGGCTACCTCAACTTTAAAGGGGGTATGTTCGGTTTTTAAGTGGCTAGGTCTCACAAAAAAGTGCAAGCACTTAGCTTTTAGGCTCATCAGTGGCTGGGCCACCATTACTTGCAAAGCGTTGTTTTAACTGGGTATAAATGCTTTCTGCACCAGGCAAGCCAGCCGCGGCGGCCGCTGCAAACAAACGGTAAGCGGTAAGGCTGCTTACATAGGCTTCGCTGCCCAGCAATATCTGCGTATCACGCAGCTTATCGTACAACTGCCCTACCAATGCTACCAGTTCGTCAATAGTTTCATAAGCCACTAGGTCTTTGCCAATTTCGGCACCGCTGATGTAGGGAGGCAGTATGCCACCATTGTTCTGAATGGCTGTTAGTGCATCTTCTACAAATACTTTGTTGTTCACATCAATTTTTGGCATTGCCTTTTTTTCTTCAGGCGTTAGCCCAATAAGAAAAGGCAGTTGTGCATTGATAGATGCTAAATCGGCTTTTACGGCTGTAACTATAGCAGCAGTAATTGTTAGGCTAAGCCTGTTTACTTGAGACATAAGTGTTTGGTTTTTGAGAGTGAGGAAATGAGATTGGTTGTGAGTGTTAAAATTTAAAATCTTTTACTATTCCAATTTTAGCTAAAGAAAGAAAGGGGTCTTTAGTTTGGGTTACTGTTTTGAGATAGCTGTTTACAGGAATAAAACGTAACTCTAAAAGCATGTTTATAGATTTATCTTTTGACAGGCTCAAATAGCTAAGTAGGCCTAATTCGGTGAACCATTCGAGTTTATTGCTACCTCCATAATTTTTAATAAACTCTGCCTGATTATAATTCACAAGTAGCCCGTTTGCCCGTGCATAAACCGCAACTAATTTTGGCAAAAGTGTGTACTCAATTCCGCCACGAAACTGAAAGCAGCCGATATTAAATGGAGAGGATGTTTTATTGTTTTCCTTTGAAACCATTTCTTTTTGCAGATGAAGCTGTTTAAACTTTTAATTTTCTACAAAACATGGCGGTCAAAGTAATCCATTGCAATGCCATCCATGTTTCCGTTCTCTTTTCATACCTGATTAGCAGTGCTTTAAAAGCGTCCATCCAGGCGTTTGCATGCTCTA
>JANPIP010000003.1:0-15914 GCA_031424995.1 Chitinophagales bacterium
GCTGAATATTCTTAGCAACGTTACCAAAAGTTTGGCATTGACCTTTAATATTTTCAACCACAAGAGAAACAGCTTTATCAATACCTCTTTTCAGATCCATTTGGTTGGCTCCTTCAGCAACCATTTTCAAACCTTCACTGATGATAGATTGTGCAAGAACGGTAGCAGTTGTAGTACCATCACCTGCAATATCAGCAGTTTTAGAAGCTACTTCTTTAACCATTTGGGCACCCATGTTTTCAATTGGGTCTTCAAGTTCAATTTCTTTAGCAACAGTAACACCATCTTTAGTTACTTGTGGTGCGCCGAATTTTTTCTCAATAACCACGTTACGTCCTTTAGGTCCCAGGGTTACTTTAACTGCGTTGGCCAAAGTGTCAACGCCTTTTTTCATTTTATTCCTTGCTTCTATGTCGAAGAAAATTTGTTTTGCCATGATGTTAATTTGATAATTTGATAATTAGCTAATGTGCTAATTCTAATTAAATATGTTTTTAAATTTCCCCCTCGGGGGATTGTGGGGGCTAAACTATCGCCAAAATATCACTCTCTCTCATTATCAAAAGGTCTTGCCCTTCAACAGCTATTTCAGTACCAGCATATTTACCGTATAAAACGTTGTCACCAACTTTAACAGTAACAGGCTCATCTTTTTTTCCTGGGCCAGCGGCAACAACAACACCACGTTGTGGTTTTTCTTTTGCAGTATCAGGTATAATGATACCACCAGCAGTTTTTTCTTCAGCAGCGGCTGCTTTTACGATCACTCTGTCGTGAAGAGGGGTAATGTTAAGCTTTTTAGAAGCCATAGTTATTTAATTTTTGAGTTAATGATTAATTTTTTAAACGCCTGTCTATTATTATGCCATTGCCAAATAACAGGTCAAATTTTCAGGTTTCCACCTAATCCAGCCTTTTTCAAAGTTTTTTCTCTGCCATTAACCTGTAAATTTTTCCAGTACATAAAATTAAAATGACAAACTTTCATTGAAATAAAAATGCCCGCTAATTATTGAGCGGGCATTTAACAGGTTAAAATTGAAATTATTTTTCAGGCAGCCATTTATCAATCAAAATTGCAAGACCAAAAGCCAGTAAAGTTCCAATGGCATAACAAACAATATCGCTCCATAAAAAACCAACACCAAACATTAGCCTGCCAAAATAAGTTTTACGTATGGCCACCATTAAAGGGCTAAAGTTTAACTGCGAAAATTCATCAATAACACCCAGGGCATAATTTATAAGTGCCAGTTTCCATAAAGTTGTTTTTATAAATATCATCCGCAGAAAGAACAAAAACATTCCTGCCCAAATAACATCGCCGCCATACACCACTACAATATGCGGAAACCAGTTGTGGTGGCTTCTTGTAGCAAGCGCAAGCCAGGTACAAAAAATAAACAGGAAGCAGTAAACAAGGCGACGTTTCATAAGTAATGTTATGCCTCTACCATTTCCCTTAAATACTGTTTTTCTTCCTTAAAAGCCTTGCGTGGCTTTAATCCCAGCAATTGAAACATGGCATTATCCTCATCAAAGCTTGGGTTAGGAGTAGTTAACAATTTATCGCCTGCAAAAATGGAATTGGCGCCAGCCATAAAACAAAATGCCTGTTCAGAAACACTCATTTCTGTACGGCCTGCGCTTAAACGCACCATTGTTTTCGGCATCAAAATACGTGCAGTTGCAATCATGCGTACCATATCCCATATGTCAACTTTCTGGTTATTTTCCAGCGGCGTTCCTTTAATGGCAACCAAGGCATTAATTGGCACACTTTCAGGGTGTTCAGGCATGGTAGCGAGTGTTTGCAGCATCTGCATCCTGTCTTCGTGTGTTTCGCCAAGGCCAATAATACCGCCACAACAAACAGTAACACCAGCTTTGCGCACATTATCTAAAGTTTGCAGCCTGTCATCGTAGGTACGTGTGGTAATTATTTCACCGTAATGTTCTTTACTGGTATCAAGGTTATGGTTGTAGGCGTACAACCCTGCTTCTGCTAATTTTTCAGCCTGTATTTCAGTAAGCATTCCAAGGGTACAGCAAACTTCCATGCCCATTTGGTTTACACCTTTTACCATATCAAGAACACGGTCAAAGTCGCGGTTATCACGCACTTCGCGCCATGCGGCGCCCATACAAAATCTTGTGCTGCCAGCTTCTTTGGCTTTTTGGGCGTATTCAAGAACTTCTTCTTTTTTCATCAATGCCTGTACATCAACGCCAGTGCTGTAACGTGCAGCTTGCGGGCAATAAGCACAATCTTCACTGCAACCACCAGTTTTAATACTTAACAAAGTACACACCTGCACTTCTGCGGTATCGTTATAAGTTCTGTGTAAAGTAGCGGCTTTATAAACCAGTTCTAAAAGAGGGGAATTGTATATGCTTTTAATTTCTTCTAAGGTCCAGTTGTTGCGGATATCTTGCATAAGTAGTAGACTATTTCGCGGCAAATATAACTGACTGACTTATGATTTTTTAGGATTTGAGATAATTATTAGCTAAGACGTAATGGCACTTGCAGCAATCTTATCCTCTTTGATTTTAAGGTTCAACAGGGGGCTTACATTTTTTGCTTCTGTTTTCTCAACAACATAGCGTATCCCAAATATTTTCTTCACAGTGGTTAGCGGAACTTTATTACCATCTTCATCTTCAACATATGCTTTACCGCCATTTTTAATCCAGTAATACATGTTCTCACGCGTCCAGGTTCCAGTGTTGCCTGTACCATCTTCCATCCATTCAAAATGGGTGATGGATGTATAAGGGTTTCCGCGGTAGCCTTCACGTTTTACGGTTGCAGTTATCCTGATGGGCATTTTTAAGAGGTTTAGCTAAAATTAAAAAGCAGTGCCTTTCATTTCACAATTAATCAAATATGTTATTGTTATTTTTTGATGTATTCGCTGTAAGCAAAACATCGCAGCATATTTGAGAATAAACTCAACTGCAATACAATTAGTTAATCAATTCAGGGGAGGGTAATACAGAAACGTGTGAGAGTGCAAAATAAGAAATATGTTTACAGGTTAAGGAACAAATTTGGCAACCACATATCTATCCCGATTTTATGAAATAGGAAAAAGTTATCCCAATTCGTTGTTGCAACACTGTTTTAACTATTTTGCATTGTCTTATTACATTAATATTGTTGAATAAATAAAATATCAGAAACTAAAAATTATGAAAAAAATTTTCATCGCAATGACAGCAGTTGCCTTAACAACAGGAATTTATTCTTTTACAAAAAAAGATGATACCTTAACTGTAAACACCACAGACAGTAAAATTGAATTTGTTGGAAGTAAAACAGGCGGTTCTCACCCTGGTTTTTTTCTATTGAAAAGCGGTGCTGTTTCCGTTAGCAAGAGCAAATTAACTGGTGGCAGTTTTGTAATTGATATTGCATCAGTAAAAGTTACTGATGGTGCAGGCGAGAAATTGGCAGGCCACCTGAAAGCAGCAGACTTTTTTGATGTTGCAGGTAAAGGAACTGAGGCAACTTATGTTATAAGCACTGTAAAATACACAGACGCAACACATGCTGAAATTGATGGTAAGCTTACACTTAAAGGCATTACCAACCCAGTAAAATTTATTGCAACAACTACAGGTGATGCAAAATCTTTTACAGGTGATGCAGATTTTATACTTGACCGTACACAATTTGGTATTAACTACGGCCCAGGTAAAGTGGCTAACGAGGTAACAGTTAAAGTACACTTAGTTGCAGCAAAATAGTTATTGAAATCTATCGCATTTACAAAAGGCTTCTGCAAAATGCAGGAGCCTTTGTTTTGGTACATACTTATGGATGAATTTCAACATCTTATCCAAAATCTCAACCAACTACATAGCAGTTCTTTGAATAAGACAGGTACTGCTGACTTGCAAGGTTTTACATCTTGATTAATAAAAATCCCTGATAAATTGGTTTACCAGGGATTCTTGTTTATGAATTATGAACGATTAAAAAATTAAGCACTACAAGCCTCACATGCATCACGGTTATCCAATGAACATGCTATTTGATCAGCAGCGGCCTGACTTTCTTTGGCTTGGGTAAGCACATTGGCATCTACTGTAAACTTAATAGCATCAGCGGCAGCCTTTGTTCTTAAGTAGTACATGCCTGTTTTCAATCCTTTTTTCCAGGTGTAAAAGTGCATGGAAGAAAGCTTGGCAAAGTTTGGTTGCTCAACAAACAAATTCAAAGATTGAGATTGGCAAACATAGGCACCACGGTCTGCTGCCATATCAATGATATTGCGTTGTTTAATCTCCCAAACTGTTTTATAAATTTCTTTTAATTCAGCAGGTATTTCTTCAATGTTTTGAACAGAACCATTGGCAGCAATAATTCGCTGTTTCATGTTATCATTCCACAAACCAAGGTTTACAAGGTCTTTAAGAAGGTGTTTATTTACTACAGCAAACTCACCACTTAAAACACGACGGTTATAAATATTGGAAGTATATGGTTCAAAACATTCGTTGTTACCAAGTATCTGCGATGTAGAAGCAGTAGGCATTGGAGCCAATAACAATGAATTACGAACACCATATTCCATTACTTCTTTACGCAACGCATCCCAATCGTAACAGTCACTTGGTTGTACATTCCACATATCAAACTGGAAGATACCTTGGCTTAAAGGCGAACCTTTAAATGTTTGGTAAGCTCCAACTTCTTTGGCAATATTCTTAGAAGCCACCATGGCACCGTAGTAAATGGTTTCGAAGATGTTTTTGTTCAGCATCTTGGCCATATCACTTTCAAAAGGCAGACCTAATAACATGAACACATCTGCCAAACCCTGCACTCCCAAACCAATAGGACGGTGACGGAAATTGCTGGTTTTTGTTTCTTCTATTGGATAATAATTATTGTCAATTACTTTGTTCAGGTTTTTGGTAACGATCTGTGTTATTTCCAGCAGTTTTTCAAAGTTGAAATTCTTTCCTTCCACAAAACGTGGCAATGATAAAGAGGCAAGATTACAAACTGCTGTTTCATTCTCATCGCTGTACTCAATAATTTCTGTGCAAAGGTTGCTGCAACGGATAGTACCTAAATTTTTCTGGTTGCTTTTGCTGTTGGCAGCATCTTTATACAACACATAAGGTGTACCTGTTTCTATCTGAGATTCCAGTATGGCATTCCACAGTTCACGCGCAGGAATGGTTTTTCTTGCCTTTCCTTCTGCCTCATATTTTTCATACAAAACTTCAAATTCTTCGCTGTGCGTGGTGTGCAGGTTTGGTGCTTCATTAGGGCAAAACAAACTCCATTGTCCATCAGCTTCTACCCTTTTCATAAACAGGTCAGGTATCCACAATGCAAGAAACAAATCCCTTGCACGTGCTTCTTCTTTACCGTGGTTTTTGCGCAGTTCCAAAAAGTCAAATACATCGGCATGCCATGGTTCAATATAAATAGAGAAAGCACCTTTGCGTTTTCCACCACCCTGGTCAACATAACGTGCAGTATCATTAAATACACGCAGCATTGGTACAATACCATTGCTGGTGCCATTGGTACCTTTAATATAGCTGCCTGTAGCCCTTATGTTATGAATATTTAAACCAATACCGCCTGCGGACTGAGAAATCATGGCGCAGTTTTTCAGTGTATCATAAATACCAGAGATGCTGTCATCTTTCATGCTCAGCAAAAAGCAACTGCTCATCTGTGGTTTTGGAGTACCTGAATTAAAAAGGGTTGGCGTTGCATGAATAAACCACTTTTCACTCATTAAGTTATACGTCTCAATAGCTGCTGCAATATCTGCTTTATGTATACCCAACGCCACACGCATAAAGAGGTGCTGCGGACGCTCAACTATTTTACCATTTACTTTTAACAGGTAAGAACGCTCAAGGGTTTTAAAGCCAAAGAAATCAAAATGATAATCACGCTCATAAATAATAGACGCATTCAAAACGTCTTCATTCTCCATGATAATTTCAAACACATCATCGGCAATCAATGGTGCAGGTTCGTTTGTTTTATCATCAATATAATTGTATAAAAGTTTGGCAGTTTCTGAGAAACTCTTTGCAGTATTCTTATGCAGATTGCTTACTGCAATACGCGCTGCAAGTACTGCAAAATCAGGATGCTTTGTAGTGAAGGAAGCCGCTGTTTCTGCTGCAAGGTTATCAAGCTCGGTAGTAGTTACATGATTATAGATGCCTGCAATTACCTTTTTGGCAATCTCAATAACATCCTCACTTTTAAGTGTTAAGCCATAGCTCAATTTCATTACACGAGACGTGATTTTGTCGAAGTGTACTGCTTCTTTTTTACCGTTGCGTTTGATTACCTGCATTTGAAGAAAATATTTAGAGTGTTTGTATTAGTTTATTGACGTTTGAAATTTTACTTCACTATTTAGAAGTCTTCGTCTAATGAGAAAGCCTTCGAATTGGATTCATTCATTACCCCCGCTTTTTGGTACTCACCTACCCTTTTTTCAAAGAAATTGGTTTTACCCTGCAGGGAGATCATTTCCATAAAATCGAAAGGATTTACAGCATTGTAAATTTTGCGGCAACCCAAAGCTAATAATAACCTGTCTGCCACAAACTCAATGTATTGGCACATCAAATCTGCATTCATACCTATTAACCTTACTGGCAGCGCACTGCTCACAAAATCTTTTTCAATCTCTACAGCATCACGAATAATCTCCGTAACCGTTTCTTTAGGTAGTTGAGTATTAAGGTGATTGGTATACAGCAAACATGCAAAATCGCAGTGCAATCCTTCATCGCGGCTAATCAATTCGTTGGCAAAAGCTAAACCCGGCATAAGGCCTCTTTTCTTCAACCAAAAAATAGAACAGAAACTACCGCTAAAGAAAATACCTTCTACTGCCGCAAAAGCAACCAGCCTTTCTGCAAAGCTTCCTTTATCAATCCAGCGAAGTGCCCATTCTGCTTTTTTCTTAACACAGTCAATGGTTTCAATAGCGCGTAATAAACGGTCTTTTTCAACCGCATCTTTTATATAAGTATCAATCAACAAAGAGTAAGCTTCGCTGTGAATATTTTCAATCATTACCTGGAAACCGTACATGCAGCGTGCTTCAGGATATTGTACTTCCTGTAGAAAATTAACCGCCAGGTTCTCGTTCACAATACCATCACTGGCTGCAAAAAATGCCAGTACATGTTTTATAAAATAACGTTCGTCTTCGGTAAGTTTATTGGCCCAGTCCTGCGTATCTGTTGACAAATCAATTTCTTCAGCAGTCCAGAAACTCGCTTCTGCCTGTTTGTACATTTTCCATATATCCTGATGCGTAATGGGGAAAAGAACAAAGCGGTCTTTATTGTCCTGTAAAATAGGTTCTGTATGCATAAAAAAACGGTTGCTGTTTGATGTTTTTGTGTTTCAGGCAGATAAAGGGGGCTACAGAAAAACAGGAACAATTCCCGTTTTCCATTCACCGCTGCTTTTCCACCGAAAGCACGTGTTGTGTTATCCTGGCAGGTCTTCTGGCTTGTTCTTCTTTTACTGCCTTCCCGCAGGCTGAACGCCAGCAGTGGCAAGAGTTTGAAAAGAATGGTAATGAACTTACAGCTACGGGGATAGCTCCTGTTTTTCACAGGATTCCCTTTTAATTCTGTCTCAAAACCTTTGAGATAAAAACCAAGACAACTATGCAATATTAGCTGCGAAGTGGGCCGAAAAACAATTATGTTTTTCAACATTATGTTTACAACAATTTTTACTAAAACAGGAATTATTACAGGAACCAAATAAACAGGCGTTTATGTAAAAAACATGATATATTCGATAGTACTTTCAACCCGTAAAATTTAATATTAATGGCGCTTCTTGAGAAACAATTGGTTGTTCAGCCCTCTAAAATACCTGGGGCTGGCAATGGTTTATACACAACTGAATTTATAGCCAAAGGCATCCGCATTATTGAGTATAAAGGCAAAATAACTACCTGGAAAAACGTGAACAGTCTTGATGGCAAAAACCCTTACATCTACTACGTAAAAGCAAGCCATGTAATTGATGCACTTAACTACAAAAAGTCACTAGCAAGATACATTAACGATGCAAGGGGATTAACGCGCATAAAAGGCATTAACAACAACAGCCAGTTTGTGGTAGAAGGTGTGCGTGTTTATGTAGAAGCCATTAAAAACATCCCCGCAGGGGAAGAAATATTATTGAGCTACAGCAAAGATTATTGGGATACCATTAAGAAAAACAGGAAGATTGACGAAGATGCAAAGAAAGCCTCTTAACCACAGAGTTACACAGAGGGGATGCACAGCGTTTTGGAAGAGGGTTAACCGTTTACCGTTGACAGACGACCGAAGGAAGTCCTTTGCGAAACACTTTGTCTGAACCATGATTAGTAGGTTTGCATGATGGCAATGATTCTAATCGATGTACCCTTCTTCCTTAGCTTCTTTGCTTCTTCGCCTCTTTGCGTGAAAAACCTATGTGTCCTTTTCTTTTACTATTGTGCCTATGTGTTTCAAACTTTTTCGTTTTGCACCTTTGCGTGAACTATTCTGCGTTTTCCGCGCTTTCTGCGAGTACCCTTTCTTCCAAGCGAAGCTTGAAGCTGGCACAACTATTGCAAACTTTGCAAAAAATATATCATTTATGAAACGACTGATGAACGTAATTATTCCTGCTGCAATGGCATTATTTGCAGGCACGCAGGCAATGGCACAAAAGGCAAACCCAGTAAGGCTTGGGGTTGGTATTAATGCAGGTATTGCCACCAACAAAACGGCAGGCTTTGTATTGGGCGGCGACCTTAGGTTGCAGCAAAGCATGGGCAAAAGTGTATCATGGACATTAACTCCAGGTTACACACACTTCTTTAAGAAAGACTTGTTTGCAGGTGCGGGTGTAGTACCTGTAAAAGCGGGTTTAAAGTTCTTCCCTGCTCCTAATTTTTACCTTGCAGCAGAAGCTGGTGCAGGCTTTTTTACCGACAAAGGTTTGGGTACATCTTTCGTTTATTCCCCTTATGCAGGCTTTGCATTTAAAAACTTGGATGTAAGCGTTAAGTACGAAAACTTTACCAAGTACGAGTTCACACAACAGGTAGCCTTACGCCTAGCTTACGGATTTAAACTGTAGTAATTAACTTCAAAATTTATCAGCAGCCCTGCTTTGTAAAAAGGCAGGGCTGTTTTGTCTAGGCTATTTCGTAGCCAAGATCATCACCACGGTAACGGTCATCAATGATAGATTGATTGTGTTTTATAACAACCCTTACACACAAAAATGTGACTGTTGCAATAACTATCAGTGAGACAAAGGTTTTGTTCATTTTGGTAGATTTAGTGGTTAAATAACTTAAAAGCAGCATTGATGCCACTATTCTTCTCTTATAAAAAGGGGAAAATGTTTCCCAAACTGGTATTATCTGTTCATAAATTAAATTACGAGGTAGATACATCATTAAAAAGATGAATAAATTTGTTTAGTTTGCTGATATTTTAATGTTGATAATGAGAATAAGAATTCAATACCTTTTACTTTTTGCATCATTTTTTTTGCTCGTATTTTCCTGTAAAAAAGACGATACGACACCAACAACTACTACAATAACACCAACGGTTGGAGGTGCTACATCTTCTTACAAAGACACCGTTTCTGTTACCGCAGGTAATGTTATTATTAAATACAGCAGAACCAATCAATGTTACCCCAGCAACGAAATATTTACTTTCACAGCAACAGGCACAGGTTTTCCTTCTTCTGCCACTTATGAATGGACTTTTGGCGACAGCCACACTGCAACAGGTACAACTGTAAGAAACATCTACAACGCCACAGGAAATTATACAGTAATACTTTCAATAAAAGACAATAACCAGGTGCTTAATAAAACTTCGGTTTCAATAAGTGCATGGGGGCAGCAGGTTACACCACATGCCGCTTTTGCGGTGCAGATATTTGATGTTAATTTTTTAAACAACATGTCCTTTACCAGCAGTTCAAGCGTACAGCGCGGCACTTTAACCAATTACCTGTGGGATTGGGCAGATGGAACGCCACAAACCAGTACCGCCAATGCTTTTACACCACATAATTTTCCACCTGTTGCTGCTGATAAATCTTATCCTGTTCAATTAGTAGTTACTGCTAACAGTGGTTGTAAGGATACCGCTGTGGTAGCAGTTTCAGTACCTGCGGTTTACTCACTGTCCGGTAATTTTGACGCCGTTGCTACCAATGTTTGCATCAATGAAACATTTACCATGACACCAAAGGTTACTGGTGCCCCCGCAGGTGCTATATATAAATGGGATTTTGCAGATGCAACAGGCCTTGCAGAAGGCAATCCTGTTACACACATTTTTACTTATCAGAACGATTATGATGTAAAAATGTATGTGTATTTATCAGGCAAACTTATTTATCAAACCCATAAAGCAGTGCGTGCCAACGGGCAAAATATCAGACCAAAAGCACTGATGCTTAAAAACGTTGTTACCTCAGATGCAAGTTCAGTTACTTGGGCATTCTATAGTCAGTCAAACATACCGCATGGTTATTATATTGGTTACCGTTGGGAATTTAGTAACGGCCGTGTAGATGACAATTTTAATACTTACGTAGAAAACCTTTATACAAAAGGCACTTCCGCAGCTACCGAAACCGTTAAACTGATTGTTACAGGCAACAGTGGCTGTAAAGACACAGCAACCGCAGTGATTACAATACCAGCGAAGTAAGTTTATTTTTAAGATAAGGACTAACAAACCAGGCAAGTTCATTCACCACTCACCATTCACTCTTCACCAATCTCCGCTCGCCCAAACCCGCCTTTCCTTATTTTTGCAGCATGAGCTACAGAGAAGACAGGTCGGTTAGCATTGCAATTCTTGATCTTTACGAAGGCCATGCCAACCAGGGCATGCGCTGTATTCGTGATATCATTAAGCAATGGGGCGAAGCAAATAGTGTAGATATTACTTGCGATGAGTTTGATGTGCGGTTAAAGCTTGAAATTCCAGGCCTTAATTATGATGCCTATATTTCCAGCGGTGGACCTGGCTCACCGTTAGATACAATTGATACCCAATGGGAGAGCAACTATTTCAACTGGT
Organism: Chitinophagales bacterium; assembly: GCA_031424995.1. Taxonomy (GTDB): domain Bacteria; phylum Bacteroidota; class Bacteroidia; order Chitinophagales; family Chitinophagaceae; genus Parasediminibacterium. The sequence goes on from JANPIP010000003.1 coordinate 11,116, forward strand.
TGCGACAGGTAGAAGATTACAACAGCAATATTCTTAACGAAACCAAAAAACAAGTCTTCTTTATCTGTCATAGTTTTCAGTTGATTTGCCGCCATTACAATCTTGGCAATGTATGCCAGCGCAAAAGCACATCGTTTGGCGTATTTCCTGTGCACATGCTGCACAATGGCTTTGAAGAAGTTGTTTTTGAAGGACTTAAAGACCCATTTTACGCAGTTGACAGCCGCAGGTACCAGGTTATTGAACCTAACCACGAAACACTGGCAAATATGGGTGGCAAGATACTTTCCATTGAAAAAGAAAGGCCGCATGTACCTTACGACCGCGCCATTATGGCCATACGCTTCAACGAATATTTTATAGGCACACAATTTCACCCTGAAGCCGATGCTGTGGGTATGCACATGCACCTGCAGACAGAAGAAAAGAAACAGGCTGTAATTGAAGAATACGGCGAAGCCAAATGGCAAAGCATGGTAGAGCAGTTGCAGGACCCTGATAAAATCTCTTATACCTACTCACACATACTGCCCAACTTTTTAAACGAAGCCATTGGCATTTTGGTAGCGTAGTTTTTGGGTGACCAGCTTTTGAATATCTATTTAAACATTGTGTAGCTTGCGCCAGGCTTGTGAGGTAGCTCACACTGCGGTGCTTTGTTCTTTATTGTAAGTTTCCCGCAGGTAATCTATATTTGAAAAGGTACAGTCTACCACGAAACAATATGATCATCCAACAAAAATCAGGCAACCTCAACTCATTACCAGCCCATCATAAAACCATCGACTGGCTTACCCTTCAGTGGTACGAAACCACCAAACGCATATTGCATAAACGCACCCAAAACGGTATAGAAATTACCATGAAATTTTTGGGCGAGAACCAGCAATTAACACAAGGCGATATTTTACATCAGGATGCTGAAACTATTATTGCTGTTGACATTGAAGCCTGTGATACCATTATTATCTCACCCCAAAAAATGCATGAAATGGCATACGTTTGTTATGAAATTGGCAACAAACATTTGCCATTATTTTATGAAGATGACACACTTCTTGTTCCATACGAAGCACCTTTGTTTAAGCTCTTAACTGCTGCTGGCTATCCCATAAAAGTTGAAAAACGAAAACTCTTGAATCAACTAAAAACAACTGTTACACCACACACCAATAACAGCAACAGCACAAGTCTCTTTTCTAAAATAATGCAACTCACAAACCCTGCTGAATGAACCCATTGTTAAGCCTGTTACAGTTAAGCGACCCTACCCTTCCTATTGGTGGTTTTTCTCATTCATCAGGGCTGGAAACCTATGTACAATTAGGTTTGGTAAAAGATGCGTCAACGGCTAAAGATTTTGTTACACAAATGCTGCAGCAAAATTTACAGTACACAGATGCGGCTTTTGTATCACTGGCTTATGACGCTGCTACAGAAAATAAATTTCAGCAATTATTGTTATTAGATGATGAATGTTCTGCCGTTAAACTTCCCAAAGAAATTCGGAAGGCAAGCCAAAAAATGGGCATGCGCTTACTGAAAATTTTCACTGAAGTACACCCCCATCCTTTCGCGCAGCAATACCTCAATGCTATAAAGAATAAAGAAGCCACAGGCCATTACTGCATTGCTTTTGGCATGTACGCCAGCGTGCTCAACATCAATAAACAAGAGGCTTTAACTGGCTTTTATTATAATACAGCCGTTGGTATGGTTACCAACAGCGTAAAGTTGATTCCCTTAGGGCAAATGGACGGACAGCAGATACTTTTTTCAATGCATATGCTTATTAATTCGCTGGCTGAAAAATCTTTGCACCCTGATAAAAACCTCATCGGCCTTTGCCGTCCTGCATTTGACATCCGCTGTATGCAGCATGAGCAGCTGTACTCAAGATTGTATATGTCTTAGATGCCTTATTTTTGAAGCATATCATTGCTTTCACAGGCACAGCACATGAACGATTATTTGCTTTTTATTGATACAGAAACATCAGGCTTGCCAAAGAGCCTTGATAAGCCTTACAGTGCTGTCAATAACTGGCCAAATGCGGTGCAGGTTTCCTGGTGCATCTTTACAAAAGACGGCAGAAAAATCAAAGAAAAAAGTTATTTCATCAACAATAACGACATACAGATTTCATCAGGCGCCATAAAGGTGCATGGCATCACCAAACATGTGCTTAAAGATTATGGCATTTCCCGAAAAAGTGTTTTATCAATGCTTACAGCAGATATTACGCAGTACAAACCCTTGCTGGTTGGGCATTTTCTGGAACTTGATTACCATGTAATTGGCGCAGACGCTTACCGTGAAAAGATGGAAAATCCTTTACAGTTAGTACCTGCGTTCTGTACCATGGTGGCCACAAAACACATGGTTAAAAATCCCGCAGCTACGTTTTTAAAACTGGGGCAGTTGCACGAAATACTTTTCAACCAACCATTACAGCACCAGCACAATGCACTATCAGATGCAATGGCTACCGCCACATGTTTTTTTGAATTGGTGAGGCGTAAAGAAATCACCAATTTTAAACAGCCCCCCATTGTACTGCCAGCAAATCAATACATCTATAACAATAAAACAGGCTGGCTGCTTGCAGCATCGGCAATAATATTAATCACCCTTTTAATAGCCTGTTGTTTATGACTGAAAGAGCGGAATTTTTAAAAACAGTAGCGCCCTTTAACCTGTTGCCAGACGAGATTATAGAAGCAACAGCAACGCTTTTAAAAGAAGTACATTATAACAAAGAAGCCATCATTTACAAGCAGGAAACCACCAATATGAAAGGGGTTGATATTATTGTAGATGGCGAATACGAATCTTTTTTTTACGACAGTAGCCAGAATAAAAGATTGCTTGAAATTAACAGGCGTGGCCACTGCTTTGGCGGCGTATCCATGCTTCTGAATGAGAAGAAATGCCTTACCACTGTTATTGTAAAAAAGGGTACTGTTATTTATGTACTGGCAAGAAAATACTTTAAAAATCTTTGCCAGGCTTACGAAGAATTTTTTCAGCATTTTACTACCGAATTTGGCAAACGGATGATGAACGATGAGTTCGCTCATTTTTATAAAAATGCCATTTCGTTTGAGAAAAGTTATATCACTTCTGACCAGCTTTTTTCAAAGAAAATAGAAAGCATTGAGTACCGGGATATTGTTTCCTGCCATATAAATACAACAGTACACGACGCTGCAAAATTGATGGCAGCAGGCAAAGTAAGCTGCCTCTTTATAAAGGATGAAGATGGCAAGCTTACGGGTTTTATAACAGACATTACCATCAGGGATAAAGTGGTTGCCAACATGCTGAGTTATAACACACCTGTTGGCAGCATCATGGATACACCGCTTGTTTCTATCAATTCAGAAGCTTACGTGTACGATGTTATTTTGCAAATGTTCCGCTCACGTACAGGCTATCTTTTAATTGAAAAAGAAGGTGAATATGTTGGCTTTATTACACGTAATAAACTGCTGAGCGAACAGGGGCAATCGCCATTGGTTTTTATACAATCTGTAAAGCAATCCCTTTCAATAGATGAGTTAAAACGCAAGTGGCAAAGCGTTCCTGAAATGGTACTGCAATTGCTGAACAATGGTGTACATGCAGAGATTGTAAACCAGGTAATTACGACTGTTTCTGACACTATTGCAGTTAAAATTATAGAAGGTATTATTAATGAGATGGGGCCACTGCCTGCAAAGTTTGTGTTTATGGTTTTGGGCAGTGAAGGCCGCAAGGAACAGACCCTTAAAACAGACCAGGACAATGCCATTATTTATGAAGATAAAGCCAATGAACACCGCGAAGAAGTAAGGGAATATTTTCTCGACTTTGCCACCAAGGTTTCTGACAGGCTCAACCATGTTGGCTTTGCTTATTGCACGGGCGGGTATATGGCACAAAATCCAAAATGGACACATTCCTTATCGCACTGGAAACGTAATTACGATAGCTGGATGGCCGAAAGTGTTCCTGAAACGGTGATACAGTTTTCTACCTTTTTCGATTGCCGTTATATCTATGGCGAAGAGTCTATTTTGGAAGAACTAAAATCTTACCTGGATGAAGAACTGCATAAGCCCATGGAACGCCTGTTCTTCTATATGGCCAAAAATGCCCTGCAATACGAGCCACCACTAACCATGTTTTTCAAGAATATAAAAACCTTTACCGTTGGTGCACAGGAAGTATTTGATATAAAGAAAACCATGACACCCATTGTAGACCTCGTAAGGGTTTTTGCACTGCGCAATCATGTGTTTGAAATAAATACAGGCGAACGTTTAAAAGCATTGAAAACACTGGGCGTTTTTACAGAAACAGAGTGCGACGAACTGCTGCAGTCCTACTATTTTTTAATGGGCATGCGGTTAAAAAAGCACGCCATACAAATTATGCACGACCACAGCGAACCCGATAATTACATCAACACACAAACCCTTACACGCTTAGACCGCCTTACATTGATTGAGATTTTCAAGACAATAGAAAACTTTCAATCTAAAATAAGAATTGCTTTTACCAATACTTTGTTGGGGTAGATTGTGGCAATCTTTTCCAAAAAAAAGAAATTGCCACAGTCTTGTGGCAAAAGAGTGTGTGGCAATTTATTTTGCCACAATAGCAATTGCCACAACGTGACCCGTCCTGAAAATAGTTGACACTTTTTAGAGGTAATCCTGTATTTGGTTTACAGGAAGGTGTTAATCCTACAATGGCTTTACAAAGAAGTTCAAAAATAGGGAACATGCGGGTTTGATTGATTTTGTTGTCCTTAA
>JANPIP010000004.1:0-31564 GCA_031424995.1 Chitinophagales bacterium
AATGTCAGCACAGGCTTTTGCAAGTTGTGATTTGCTTTCAAACTTTGTTCTATTGATCTTTGATAACAACAGCTGGTAAAGGGATTTGAAGCAGTAATGAGTTGTGATTTGCTTTCAAACTTTGTTCTATTGATCTTTGATAACAACGCGATGGATTTTGACAAGATTTGTAAAGCAGTTGTGATTTGCTTTCAAACTTTGTTCTATTGATCTTTGATAACAACCAGTTATACTTAACTGACCGTTGGTAGCAAGTTGTGATTTGCTTTCAAACTTTGTTCTATTGATCTTTGATAACAACCTAATTTGCCCATATAATTTAAAGCATCTAGTTGTGATTTGCTTTCAAACTTTGTTCTATTGATCTTTGATAACAACCTGGTGCGGCATACTTTGTAAAATCTTTGAGTTGTGATTTGCTTTCAAACTTTGTTCTATTGATCTTTGATAACAACCAAAAGGTATTTGCCCCTCTTTGTTGGCATGTTGTGATTTGCTTTCAAACTTTGTTCTATTGATCTTTGATAACAACTCCAGTTTTACAATACCATATTCATCTACAGTTGTGATTTGCTTTCAAACTTTGTTCTATTGATCTTTGATAACAACAGATGCTTGATATTATCAGTAGCCCAGCCAGTTGTGATTTGCTTTCAAACTTTGTTCTATTGATCTTTGATAACAACTGGATTTTAAAACAGCATCAGCAATAGTTAGTTGTGATTTGCTTTCAAACTTTGTTCTATTGATCTTTGATAACAACTTCCCACGCTTTTACCTTGCCCCCACTACGGTTGTGATTTGCTTTCAAACTTTGTTCTATTGATCTTTGATAACAACAGTTTTGGCTGTAACCCTTTGCTGGCAAGTGTTTTCAAATAAAATAGAACAAAAAAACTACACTAAAAAGCCGTTGTTTCTAAATGAAACAGCGGCTTTTTGTATTTCTGTTTGTGTATGTCATCCTGACGAAGGAAGGATCTGGTCATCCTAGTGCTATGGCCTGGCTGAAGCATTGCTCTTCATCGGTGGTACATTACTGGACAGATGCTTCGTGCGTCAGGAGAATAAAAGCCTGGCAGATCCTTCCTTCGTCAGGATGACAATAAAATGGCCTGGCAGATCCTTCGTGCCTCAGGAGAATAAAAGCCAGGCAGATTCTTCGTTCCTCAGAATGACAATAAAGATGCTTTCTTCGTCAGCATGACAATCAAAATAATTCCAGTTGTTGCGGTATATCCATGGCTATGGCTGGTTTGGTGCCCTGGTATATCTTCATCATGCCAAATTGTTTATCGGTAATGGTCATAATACCTATATGGCCTTTTTCTGGCAGCAGCTTTTGTACCCGTTTTATATGTACGGTGGCATTCTCCATACTGGCGCAGTGGCGCAGGTATATGCTAAACTGAAACATAGCAAAACCATCGGCCATAATCTTTTTACGAAAATCGCCTGCGGCCTTACGGTCTTTTTTTGTTTCTGTTGGTAAATCGAAGAATACTAGTACCCACATAATACGATAAGCGTTTAAGCGGTCTTGTTTCATTGTTTACGGTTGTTTGTCATCCTTTCTTGTCATCCTTTCATGTCATCCTGAGGAAAGAAGGATCTGTTCATCTCGTGGTACTACAGTCTTGCTGTGGCAATGCAGCTTCAGCAGCGGTACAGGGCTGGGCAGATGCTTTCTGCCTCAGCGGTAACAACAGCCAGGCAGATCCTTCGTGCCTCAGGATGACAGGCAGATGCTTCCTTCGTCAGTGGTGCCGGGCAGATGCTTCCTTCGTCAGCATGACAATGCCTCAGGATGACAATGCCTCAGGATGACATTATTCAATCTCATCGTTTAAAAACTTCCAGTCGGGGTTGCCTTTATTTATCAGTGCTTCTTTTTTGCTTCTCAGCCAGCCTTTTATTTCTTTTTCTCTTGCAATGGCATCCTGTATATATTCAAACCGCTCGTAGTGCAGCAGGTAATATGCGTTGTATTTTCCCGCAAACGATGTATGCGTAAATGGCTGTGCATTGGTATAATGCTGGTGCAGCCTTGCCTTCAGGTTATTGGTTACGCCAGTGTACAGCACTGTTTTGTTTTTATTGGTTACAATATACACAAAGTAGTTGTGGGTGCCAATGGGTTTCATGGTGGTTGTTTTTACTGTCATCCTGAGGAACGAAGGATCTGTTGATACAGTGTGGTACTGCCGCCGCGGCAGTGGTAATGCAGCTTCAGCAGTGGTACAATGCCAGGCAGATGCTTCCTTCGTCAGCATGCCAGGCAGATGCTTCCTTCGTCAGCATGCCGGGCAGATCCTTCCTTCGTCAGGATGACAGACAGATCCTTCCTTCGTCAGGATGACAAAAGGGTTGGGCAGATCCTTCGTTCCTCAGGATGACATGGCTCTTCAGGATGACATTTCAGGGTACAGTATCTTTCTTTGCTCGCCGCTATAGCATTTGGCTACTGATGTGGCGGTACGCTGCATGGCCACCATCAATGGGCTTTTGTCGCCGTTTAAAAACACATCTGTAGTAAGCATATTCAGTAGCCTTACCTTATGTTCCTGGCTAAGCGACTGTACATTGCTGGTTTCATCAATAATCGTCCGTACCACCACATCAACAAAAGGGCGGTAGGGTTCCATAATATCATCTGCAAGGCAATAGGCGTTATAGCGGTTACGGTGAAAAATGCCAAGTGTTGGCAGCAAACCTGCACCCACTATAGCCCTTGCCATGGTTGCCCTTAATAGTGAATAGCCATAGTTTAACAGGTTGTTGGGGGCTGCACCATCGCGCCTGCGGTAAAACAGCCATGCTGGTGGAAATAGGTTTTGCCAGTAATAAGCGGCGGCCGTTGCCTCGCTGTTATTGGTATCGCCGCTTAATACGGCGGCAGACAGGTTTACCAGCAGTTTATTGTTTACCTCACACTTTTTTAGCACTGCCGCCTGGTTGGCTATTTTGGCTTTTACCGTTTGCTGCCACATTTGTTTTTTTAATGGTTCTGTTGCTTCTATCTGTGCCCTAAAACGTTCGCTTTGTATGGTATTGCCTTCTAATGGCAGCAACATTCCGGTAGGGTGGTGGGTATCGTTACAGGTAATAACGGCTACATTGTTGCTTACCAGTTTATCCAGCAAAAAATGGCTAAGGGTTATTTGCTGATGTTCCAGCACCAGTATGCCAATATCTTCAATAGGCACCGTTTTATCGGGTGCGCTTTCCATCCCTTTTACCTGGCTGTAACTTAGTACCAGTTGGCTGTTGGCGCATTTAAGGTGGCAGGGGCTGCCAATATGGATGGTGCGTTTTATCATATTATATCACTATTAAAAAACCTCCTTTGGTTTGGTAAAAAAGCAAAGGAGGTTTTGGTGAAAACCTAAGGAGGTTTCTTGTAAAAGCAAAGGAGGCTTTTGTACATAGGTAAAAGCCTCTTTTTACTATGCTTTTTGATAGTCTAAAGTGGCTAACATTTTTTTCAGGTCGCTACCTGGTCTAAACAAAATTTTCGCTGCTTTTATTACAGCAGCCGTTACTTCATCATCAGTGTCTTTACCTTCTGATGATAGAGACAAAGCAAAAGAGCCAAAATCGCCAAATCTCAGGGTTTTGCCATTGCTCAATTCTTCAATTAAAATTTGTAACAATAAGTCTAGCACCGCTAAAATATCGCCGCTATTTACTGTACTCATTGCCGCAATACGTTTGCTAATTTGCTTCAATGTAATTTCCCCCTCGCTTGCAATGGTTGCATACGATTTTTTAGGGTCTGTTTTCTTTAATGGATTGATTTTTTTGATGACTTTGTACTTAACTGCCATAACATTTGTGTTTTAAATGGTTAATGAATGTTTGTTTATGAAAAGAGGTGTGGTTTATATGTGAATTGGTTTGATGTTGCCGAGGCGGTCAATTTGTACCTTAAAGCCATTAAATTGAGTATGCCTATTTGAGAAAGATTTCATTTTAGACAAAATTGAGAAAGCTGCTTTTCCATATGAAGCATTTTGACTACTTATATTATGTTTTATAAAGCTTATAAGCCCATAACCTTCCTCTGATGATAAGCCAGTTACCTTGTATAGCCTTTCCTTTAGGTTGTCAATATCCTCCCAATCAATTTCGTTTTGGTCATTCTCATACATCACTACAAAGTCACCTTGTTTTAATGAAGGGCATGATTTCATTCTAGATATGAAAGTTCCATCTTTTTGTTCTTTTTCATCTGAGAACAACCTTGTTTTATCTTTTCTATAATTAACTGCCTCAAGAAATTTTAAAAGGGTAAAATCTCGCCTAGGTTTTTTGGGGTTACCATTTTTGTCATTAATTTTTAGTTCATATAAAGCCATAATGAAGTTGCCATCTGACTCTGCGTATCGATTAGTATTAATGACTAAACCATCTTCCTTAGCTGAAATTTGTACCATTTTTCTAGGGAAGTTATAAATTGTTCTCACTTTTTTTATTACAGGCAATGCGTTTCCAGCCTTACTTAGTGGCGTTTCTGGTTCTGAGATGGGATACATAGTAGGGCTATATCTGTACAATGGATATTTTTCATACGCCTCTTTGTTGATGGTAATATTATTTTCTTTATAATAATTTATTCTTCGTCTAATAATTTCTTTCAAATCAGTATCGTAAATAGCTTCCAACGATTTTTCTGTAGTGAATTCATATACAAATGAATTATACCTGGTAGCAAATTTTTCATTGTAAGTATGTTCTTCTTTATTATAAATTTTTACTTTTCCATAGTAGGTTGCTTTGTGCAAACTGCCCCTTGGGGCTATCGTTCTTTGTTTAATTACAGAAGAATCAGTTTTTGTGTGTTTCTTTTTATGGATGCGGTTTTGCTTTGCTGTAATTAACTGTTGCTCTGCTTTGTGATAAACGAGTATTGATTGTAATGCTTCTTTAATTTCAGCATAGGGTATAGGCAAATCAATCCTTTCTCTTGTCAGTTCTCCTTTTTCATCATATAAAGAAGCACCTTGTTTTTCCCTTAATTGGTTTAATGTACTTAACCTTTGAATAATGCTACGGGAACACATGCCAATAATGATGGCATCTAATAAATGGTGCCGATGGTCAGAACGGTCTTTCTTTCCTTTAGCACCTCTAAAAGCATCAAACTTTTGTAATTCTTCCCACCATTCGTAAATAGGGTTTTTGGTTTCTACTTCATATTCAGCAGTCATTTCTATGGTCAAGTTTCTCCAATCAGTTCTTGTAATGTCTGTGCTATTGGCTTTGCGTTTTCTATATTGTTCAAAATCCCTTTTGTAGTTTGCAAATTCTCTAGTGTATTTGTCTATATCAATTCCTGTTTCTTCTTGGTATCTAATCTTGTCTAAAAGGTTTCCTAAACGCCAGTCATTTTTTCTGAGTTCCCCAGTTGCAAAGCCATTAGTAAATTGAACATCCCTACAAATTTCTTGTAGTTTCTTTCTCACATAAACAGCAATATATGAGGCACTCCTACCTTGAGCATTGGTAAATGTTTGTTCTGGTTTTGCATTTAAAAATCTTTCTTTGGCTTTTTCCTTATTGAATACTTTAACTCTACTCTCAAAGGCTTTGAAAGGTTCCTTGCCCTTTGATTGCATATACTCGTAAGCTGACCTATTCGCTTTTTCCTTGTTTACATAGCCAAAAGTCAAAGTCTTGTTTGTGAAACTATCATCTAAGCTCCAGCTATAAGGGATGATATGCTCTATTTCAATTTCAGGGCTGAATAATTTTGATAATGGGATAATATTACCAGTATATGGACAAATTCTATTGCAGTCAAGCCAAAGGGTATGCTTTTCCTTATCTCTTCTTTCTACTATTTTTTCAAATTCTTTAAACTCAGGGTCGTTTTTATCAGCACCCAATTCAAGCCATATCTCAAACTTATTAATGATGCTATCATTTTTTTGAATATACCTGCTGAAACTTAATTCTCCCTTTTCTTTCTTTTCATTTAGAAATCTTGCATATTCTTCTCTTCTCTTTTCGGTGTCTAAATTTTTTCTTCGTATGCCTTCTCTTTCTTTTTTAGGCTTCTTAAATTCTCTTGTACTTTCTACTCTTATAGTGAAATCTTCTTGGTCAATTTCATGTGACTTTAAAATTGTATTCACCAATCTTATTGTTTCCCCAACCGCTTTTTCAACTACGGGGTTTCTTAACTCATTATTTTTTAGTTGCTTTATTTTCTTTTGAAGAATTTGAACCTCTTTAAACTCATCTGATGCCTGAATATAATTTGCAAGTATCAAGGCATCATGTTCATCTTTGCCTTCCTTTAAAAAAGGCAATATTTTCTCTATCACTTTACTTGAATAGTTAGCAAATCCTTCTTCAAGTCCCATTTCAACAAGTTTAGTTGCTGTAAATGGGTCTAGGTTCCATTTCCATGTTAATGTATCATACAGCCATTCATCATCTTTGGCCATATAAAGGATATGCCAAAGTTTGTCTAACTTATTTTCTGCTTTTAGCTGATTAAATTTTTCTTCTCCACATGCTGTGTAGATAGCATACAACGTTTTATTTCCTTGAAAGGATTTATCTTCTTCATCACTTTCGTAGTTGAATTCAAAATTCTTTTTGTTAGCCATTTCCAATAATTCCAAAATATCACAATTGTCTTTCTTGGGTCTTAGGCTTAATGAAAGATGTGTTTGCAAATAGTCAAACACTTTCTGTTTCCATTCTGGTGGTAGTGGTTGTTGGTAAATATCATTTACTTTATCTGTGTATCTTATATCTGCCAACTGCTTCCAAATTCTAAACTCTTGAAACAGTAATGAACTTGCAGGTGCAGTTCTTTTGCTCTTTTCAAATTGGCATTTGCCAATAAACTTCTTTTGGCTTTTTAAAGGCCGTTGAAAGAAGATTGTTTGATGTTTTATTTTCCAGTAGTAAGTTTCTTTGAATAATTTGAGATTAGTTCTTTTTTCCTCAACTGGTAGTTTACATATTTCATCATATTCTTTTCTGCTACCTGTTAATTGAGGATAGTATTTCTGTTGCTTGTCCCAAATAAGGTCAAATTCTGTAGCATACATTTCTCTACCAACAAATCTGCCTTCTCTGCGTATTCCCTTACTATTTAAAAGATTGAAATTATTATCATCATCTATTAATGATCTCTCATCAAATGGCTCATCTATATTATGCCATTTGCCATCATTATAAAGGGCTGTAGCTTTTTGATACATTTTGTAGAAGTATTCGCCAATGGTTCTAGCACCATACTTTACCATTGATTTGGATAGTTCGGATATTTCACCTTTTACTTTCCCTTCTTCATCTTTTGTTTCAGATAAGGTTTTACTATTACTCTTGAAGCCACGGTGCTTATTAATTAATAGAAATATTCTGCCTAACTCTTCTACAGGAATTTTATCATCTAAAGCATTAGCTCTTAATTTGTATAAGTCTGATGCTTGGTAGTTTTCTTTTACCTCAAATGTGTTAGAGAAAGTTGGCAACATGTTTAAGCCTGCAAGAATTTTTTTTAAATCCTTTCGCCTAAGTTTATATCGAAAGTTTGTTCTGCTTGCTCTACGATAAGTTCCTCTTTCCATATTCTTCGTAGATTCAATACCATTCTTATCTACATTCGTTCCTATTGGAAATATGATTACACCTTTATCAAAAATCTTGTTGTCTTTAAATAAAACCCATCCGATTGAATTTGTGCCGATGTCAAGTCCTAAAATAAATTTTGCCATTTGTATCGTTTTTTAAGTTTTACTATTACTTTTACTTTGAAAGCTTATCACAATAAGGATTATTCCTTAGACTGATTTAAGTCTGCCTCTCAGTTCGGCTGGAGGCTTTTTTATGTCCACACTTCTTCCTTCGCAATATTTTACAATACGTACACCAACAGCAAATGCACAGTTCGTTATCTTCTTATTTACAATCTTGGGGGAGGTGGTAAATAAGCAATCAGTTGGGTAGTTGATTATGGGGGTAATTCAACTTGATGAAAGTAAGATGTTTTATCTGAAAAACGAAAGGGTAATTTTTTGTTTTTTGGGTGCATCAATAATTTGCTTACATACACCTTCCCAACATAAGGGTTGGCAACCTTTAAAAGGTTGGTAACCCTATATTACTAAAACAGGGCTCACCTTTTGGTAAGCCCTGTATCTTAAATATGATAGTGTTATTGTTTTACCCCATTAAAATACCTGCAATGGTTGCAGATAAGTAAGAAGCCAATGTTCCGCAAAGCAATGCTTTCATACCAAGCCGTGCAAGATCGCCGCGGCGTTCAGGTGCTATTTCACCAATACCGCCAATCTGCATACCAACACTGCTGAAGTTAGCAAAACCACAAATGGCAAAACTGGCAATCATGGTTGCTTTTTCGCTCATTTGCATTACCAGTTGATTGGTTACAGGGTCTTTAGCCGTTAGGTTTGAGAAAGCCACAAACTCGTTAATCGTAATTTTTTGCCCCAATAAAGCGGCCACATTATTTACATCTGCCGCAGGCACGCCCATAGCCCATGCAATGGGGTAAAAGAGTTTGCTGAAAATCCAGTCAAGAGATAATTTAATGTCAAGGTGCATCCATCCACCAATTTTACCCAGTAAAAAGTTAACGCAGGCAATCAATGCAATAAAACCAATCAGCATGGCAATAACATTCATCGCAATTTTAAAACCATCACCCGCACCGTGCGAAATGGCATCAATTACATTACGGTAAGGCGTTTTAACTTCCAGTTTTACCTTGCCCATGGTTTGACTTTCTTCCGTTTCAGGCCAAACAATTTTTGAAATAACCAAGGCTGCGGGCGCTGCCATTAAACTGGCCGTTAATAAATATTCTGCTTTAGCTCCAAAGTTTACATAAACCACCAATATACCACCAGCAATACAGGCAAGGCTGCCACTCATGCTGGCTAAAAGTTCGCTCATTGTCATGCCTTTTAAATAAGGGCGAATCATTACCTGTGCTTCAACCTGCCCAACAAAAGCACTGGCTACATTGCTTAAAGCCTCGGCACCACTTACTTTCATAACAAAATTCATTGCCTTGGCAATAACAGAAACAATGCGCTGCATAATACCAAAATGATAAAATACAGCCACTAAAGCGCACACAAGAATAATGGTGGCAGTTACACTAAAAGCAAAAATAAAAGTGCCTGGTGAGCGGTAGGGGATAGCTGCGCCTGTATTGCCCTGAACAAATATTCCACCCCATACAAAACCAGCACCTTCTTTGGCAAATTCTTCAATATGGCCAATCTGGCGGCCCACCCATTTAAAAAAGTTAGTTACAAATTCAACTTTTAAAACCAGTACAGCAATTACAATCTGCAATATGATACCGTTTATTACCAGTTTATAATTGATCCGTTTTTTGTTATTGGAAAATAAAAATGCAATTGCCAGGATAAGTATAATACCAAAAATGCCTTGAAAGCGTGCCATAAGCCAGGGGGTTGGTTATAAGATTTTAGTAAGGGTTGAAGATATGGGTTTTGATAATACCAAGATAAAGTGAATACAGTAATTTTTGTATTTTAGGCTTGATTGATTATCTTTTTTGGTATTTAACTTCTTTGATATTGAAATTTATGTAGTGGGGGATGGCGTTGTTGTTATGTTATAAATATTGAACAGGTTGCTAAAGGCATAAAATTTTGTACCTGTACCAATTTTTAAAAGGTTATGGAAAGGATGGAAAATTACAACAATGCCTGATGTTGAGTTTACTAAAACATCAGGCATTGTTTAAAAAAGCACTACATACTACAGGAAAGCCATTTTCCTGTAGCGAGGAAAGGTTGATAAAAACGTAATTTGTTTTGGTGTAAACTTATGCTACTACGCTTCGCTTAATTCCAGCCATCGCAATTCTTTTTCTTCAAGCTGGTTGGTTATTTCAATCATACGCTGGCTTAGTTTATTTAATTCTTCAAAAGATAAACTGCCTTTGCTCATTTCTTCGGTAAGCTTTGCTTTTTCAGCTTCCAGCTTAGGCATATCTTTTTCAATCTGATCAAATTCCTGCTTCTCTTTAAAAGATAGTTTTCTTGCTGCTGGCTTTGGTGTTCCCGTTTCCTGGGCAACTGGCGCAGCTGCTTGCTTAGGTGCTTCAGGTGCACCTGATAACTGCGACCCTGTAGCTGGTAATTTTTTATCCTTCTCCCTTTCTTTTTCTTCCATTCTCAACAAAGTATAGTTACCAGGAAAATCCCTCACCACACCATCGCCTTCAAATACAAACAGGTGATCTACAAGACGATCCATAAAATACCTGTCGTGACTAACAATAAGCACACAACCCTGGTAATCAGTTAAAAACCTTTCCAGTACCGCCAGTGTTGGCAAATCAAGGTCGTTGGTAGGCTCATCCAGTATTAAAAAGTTAGGGTTGGTAAACAGAATGGTAAGCAATTGCAAACGCTTTTTCTCGCCACCACTTAATGAGTTTAAATAAGTGTACTGTTTGTCTGGCGTAAACAGAAAGAGTTCTAAAAACTGTGCTGCGCTAAGGCTGCCGCCATTAGCAAGGGGAAAATGTTCAGCAAAAGTTTTCACGTATTCAATCACACGCATATTTTCTTTTATCACCAAACCCTGTTGAGAAAAATTGCCAAATACAATGGTATCGCCCACATTTATTTTACCACTATCCACTGCCTCAATGCCCAAAAGCATATTTAAAAAGGTACTTTTACCCACACCATTTTTACCAATAACACCAATACGCTCGCCCTTGCTGAAAGTATAATCAAAGCCCTTCAAAATAGGAAGGTCGCCATAGCTTTTGTACACTTTTTTCATCTCAATAATCTTACCGCCAAGCCTGCTCATTTTTACCTGCAATTGCACTTGTGCATCTTCTATTTTTTGTTTGGCACGGGCTTCTACGTCATAAAAATTATCCTGCCTGCTCTTGCTTTTGGTGGTACGTGCCTTGGGCTGCTTGCGCATCCATTCCAGCTCTTTGCGGTATTCGTTTTTGGCTTTGTCTATACTGGAAAGTTCGCTTTCAATACGTGCTGCTTTCTTCTCAACGTAGTTTTCATAGTCACCCACATAGGTGTACATGTTTTCACGTTCCAGTTCCCATATTTCATCGCAAACTGCGTCAAGGAAATAACGGTCGTGCGTTACCAATAAGAGGGTGATGCTTTCCTGGTTCAGGTAATTTTCCAGCCATTCAATCATACCAACATCAAGGTGGTTGGTAGGTTCATCCATCATCAGTAAAGTATGCTGGTGTTCAAATCCAATATCTATAAGCGTTTTAGCCAATGCCACACGTTTGCGCTGACCGCCGCTTAAACTGCTTACAATATTTTGTAAATGATGAATATTCAGTTTGGCAAGTATCTGCTGCACTTTGGCTTCATAATCCCAGGCACCCAGTTCATCAATTTTGCCAATGCAGTCTGTAATCGCTTCTGCATCATCACGTTCAATGGCTGCTTCATATTCACGCATCACCGTCATAATAGGGTGGTTGCTGCTGAAGATATTTTCCAGAACGGTCTTTGTCTCATCAAACTTTGGATCCTGCTCAAAAAGGGCTACGGTAACATCTTTGTTTACAAAGAGTTTGCCTTTATCTGGCGTATCCTGTCCTGCTAAAATGCGCAGCATGGTAGATTTTCCTACACCGTTGCGTGCTATAATGGCAATCTTGTCGCCTTCGTTTATATGGAATGAAATGTTGCTGAAAAGTGGGTTAATACCAAAACTTTTTGTGAGACCTTCGGCCGAAACATAATGCATAAGAAAGTGATTGAAAAGAATATGTAGCTTGTGATTTCCTATTTAGTGCAATGGAAATATTGCATAATCGGAAACCTGCTGCTGAATAAAGTATCTAAACGTACATCCCGATAGCTATCAGGAGAGCGACGCAACGATGTACCATAGTAGTACAAAGCTGGAGGCCGAAAAACAATAACAAAAAAAGCTATCACAACAATGTTGGATAGCTTTAAATAAGTTAAAGGCAATCAGTTATTTTTCAGCTAAAAAATCTTTAACCTTGTCTTTGTGTATGATTGCTTCTTTAAAAGTATAGGCACCAGATTTAGGGCTGCGTACAGCCTTAATAACTTTGGTCCAGTTTTTTGCCTCGGCGGCTGCTTTTAAATCTTTTACTTTCGCATTCTTTGAAGCTGCTTTTGCCATGATTTATTTAATTTCTTTATGAACAGTTACTTTTTTCAAAATTGGGTTAAACTTCTTAAGCTCTAAACGCTCAGGAGTATTCTTTTTGTTCTTGTTGCTGATGTAGCGGCTTGTACCAGGCATACCACTTGTTTTATGCTCTGTACACTCCAATATCACCTGAACTCTGCTACCTTTCTTTGCCATTGTATGATAAATTTGCGGGTGTTGTTATTTAGATTTTTTCGCCTTTCGCTCTTAGTTCTTTAACTACAGAAACCAAACCATTTTTGTTGATGGTACGGATAGCTTCGCTGGAAACTTTTAAAGTGATCCAACGGTCTTCTTCTGCGTAAAAGAAACGCTTGGTTTGTAAATTTGGTAAAAACCTGCGTTTAGTTTTAATGTTTGAGTGAGAAACACTATTACCAGTGATTGGCTTTTTTCCTGTAACCTGACATACTCTTGCCATAACTTTTTTTTTCGGACGGCAAAAGTAGGGAAATCAATTAGAAAAGCAAGCTTGTTGTATAGATTTTTGTAGAAATATTTTATACACAGGCGTGAATATCTGCCAAAGTTTTAAACGCTTTGTTTTAAGCGGTGTGTAAAACAAAGGTTTGTAAATATAAAATGCAGTATTTTAATGGTTGTCTTTTATTTTATTTTAAGGCACTTGATTATTTGTTGCTTCTGATAAATTTTTAGTTTATTGCAGCTTAAAATAAAAATTTGTTTATTTATTGCCATTTTGAAATAAAAACACTCAACCTATTATGAAATTATCTATACAAGAAAACGATAAACAACAACTGCTTGACCAGCTTGGTACAGCCAATCTTGCATTCCAAAAGATCTACCCAGGCGATAAACCTGAAAGACAGGCTGTGCATACCGTTTATGGTGGGGCCAACCTTTTTAAAAGCGATACCACCGTAAAAATGGGTGAAATAGCATTGAAAAACCTGCAAACCTATTCCCCCAATTTTGTAGAATTAGCCAAAGTGCTGCAATTGGATGGCTATGAACATTTGCCAACCCTCCAAAAAGACATTGACTATTTAACAGCTAAGCTGGATAATATGCCTGAACGAGAGCGCAAAAAAGAAAGCGCCTGGTTGTCTTATTCAGTGTATAACAAGATTATTAAAAAACTTCAGGCAGAAGCGGTAGAAGATTTTCGTATTGACTTTGAAGATGGCTTTGGTAACCGCCCTGATGACGAAGAAGATGCTACTGCTGTTAATGCTGCCAACGAGTTGGCACTTGGTATGCAAAATGAAACCATTTCGCCGTTTATAGGCATACGCATCAAGCCTTTTACCGAGGACTTAAAATTTCGCGGTGTAAGAACGCTGGATATTTTTCTTACCACTTTACTTGAAAAAACAGGCGGCTTATTGCCTGCCAACTTTATTGTAATGCTGCCAAAAGTTACCATTCCTGAACAGGTAATAACATTGGTACGTTTGTTTGAGATTATAGAAAAGCAAAACAACCTTGCACCGGGCACCTTAAAAATGGAGACCATGGTTGAGGCTACGCAAATCATTATGGATGATGAAGGCCGCAACCCTTTGCTGCGCATTATTAAAGCCAGCGAAGGCCGTTGTATCGCTGCGCATTTTGGCACATACGATTATACAGCTTCCTGTAATATCACCGCCAAATACCAAACTATGGATCATGGCGTTTGCGACTTTGCGCACCACATGACCAAAGTGGCGCTGGGCGGTACTGGCATTTTTCTTAGCGATGGCGCCACCAATGTAATGCCCATAGCGCCACACCGTGGCGATGACCTTAGTTATGTGCAGCTTGCCGAAAACCGTGCCTCTGTACACAATGCCTGGAAGAAGGGCTTTAACCATACCACGCACTCGCTTATTAATGGTTTTTACCAGGGCTGGGATTTAAACCCTGCCCAATTGCCAATGCGTTATGCAGCTACCTACAACTTCTTTTTAAGCAGTTATGAAGATGCTGTTTTTCGCCTTAAAACCTTTGTAGATCGTGCCGCGATCTCAACACTTACGGGCGATATTTTTGATGATGCCGCTACAGGGCAGGGCTTGCTCAACTTCTTTTTAAAAGCGATGAACTGTGGTGCCATAACTGAAGAAGAAGCATTGGCTACAGGGCTTACTTTACAAGAAATCCGCAGCCGCAGTTTTTATAAAATATTGCAGGGCAGGCGAGGGCAGAAATAATAGTGGCAATAGTTGCTTTGTTAGTGC
Source organism: Chitinophagales bacterium (assembly GCA_031424995.1). Classification (GTDB taxonomy): domain Bacteria; phylum Bacteroidota; class Bacteroidia; order Chitinophagales; family Chitinophagaceae; genus Parasediminibacterium. The sequence goes on from JANPIP010000004.1 coordinate 14,394, forward strand.
TGAATCTTTGTTTTATTGTGCTTATCAACCCTGCACTTCTCAATAATATTGAAGGTTGAAGCGTTTTTTATTGCTTACTAGTGAGGTAGTTTTTTGGTACAAACAATTTACTATTCCTCAAACTCATCTAACAAAATCTTCAGTTCAGCTAAATAATTTCCGTATAATTTCTTTAAATACCATCTTGTAAAAAAGAAGATTGAAATCAAAAATGCTATTACAGTTATTGCAATTGCGGGCAGTAAAAATGTAGGGTTGCCGCTAAAGCCTGTTGTTAAAGTGTCAAATTCCCAGTCTTCACCAAGAAGGGTTTGTCTATAGCCTACCACAAAAGAAATGATAAAAAATACAGGTAATAAACCCATGGTAAACTGTGTATATTTTAGCGTATAACGCCTTATAATATCGTACAACTCCTGAATGCTGTTTTTAACAGGAAGTGACCCTGAAGTGAGATTATGAGCCTGTTTAAAAAGAAAAAATAAAATACCTGAAAATATGGTTGACAGCAGTGCAAAAACACCAAAAAATACTTTAAAACTTTGCGTTGAAGTATGAAATGTTAAGTATAATAAAATTGCAATAAAGCAGATGTTTATACCAATTTCAAACTGCAGGCTGCGTTTTATTTTGTCAATTATGGGCATTGAATCATAGTGCAACAGCGAAGCAATATTTTCAACTGATTTCTCAGGATGATATGCTTCAAAGTGTTGCTGCAACTGTATTTTCAGTTCATCTAATTCCATAAGTATTTGTTTATCAGAACTGGTAATTTTTTTGTGTTTCCTCTTTCAGTTTCCACTTTAGCCTGTTTATTTTAACGGCTACATTATTGGCTGAAATGCCAAGTATTTCGCCTATGGCGATGTAACTGTAATCTTCAAGATATAAAGTAACTAAAGCCTTATCTATTTTTGATAATTGTGCAATGGCTTTGTGCATGGCCTGCGAACGGTCTTCAAAATCATCAACATCTTCTGTTTCTTTTTGTACCATTGTTGCTGTTGCCTGCGTGTATTTTTTCTCTTTTTTCAGGTAAGTAATAGCTGTGTTTAGCGCTACCCTGTAAAGCCATGTAGAAAATTGTGCATCACCACGAAAATTGCCAAAAGTTTTCCATGCCTGGAGGGTAATTTCCTGGAAAAGATCTTCCCTGTCAAAAGCGGTGTCCATATAAACATGACACACTTTGTGTATGATTTTTTGGTGCTGTTTAATAAGCTGAACAAAGTCTTTTTCGTTTGCCATTGCTTACACTAATATATAACAGGTGTAACAGAAAATCCTTTTTTTCGCAACAGGTTAATAATGCCATTATTGCCGCCTAAATGTGCCGCACCTACAGCAAAAAAAGTAGGTACTTTTTTAATTTCTTCCATAATAACAGGTATCCAGTTATTGTTACGGTTCAATAACATTGTAGATTCAAATTTGCCAAATTCAGGGTCTTTTACCGTCATAGCCTGCATACCGTCAATATCTTTATCAAGATATATATTTATCATCTCTGTAATTGACTTTTTTGTACTGTCAATATTATATAACAACCCTTTTAGCATTTCTGCCTGTGCTATATATGGAATAGTATCAAAAACCCGCATCTGGTATTCAATAGTTTCTAATCCTTTTAATGGTATTTGGTTTTGTTTGGCCATTTGCTGAAAATGTTTTTCCCAGCCATCGGGGGTGCATTGCAACAACGCAGGAAAAATAAGGCTCATTACCAGCAGGGGTTTCACTTTTGCCATAGCACTTAAAGGAACTTTGGCATAGTTTGTAAATACCTTGTTCATGCTGTCAAAATCGGTTTTATTTACCAGTGTTTGCAGCTTAAAGGTGTCCTTCATCATCATGCCCTGCATTGCTTTTGCCATCATTTGCGGGTCATCCAGATCAATTTCAAGAAACAGTTGTTTTGTATTGGCGAAACTTTGTTTTATAACGGTATCAACTTTTATTTGGTCAGGGCACATAAGGTGCATAGTACCATATAAATAAGATGGACGGGCTAAATTCTTGCCTTCAATTTTCCATAATAAAGTTTTTTGTTTAGGTGCCTGTGCTAAAAGTGAGGCTGATAGTAGGAGCGAAGCTAAAAATGGCAGATATTTCTTCATTAATCTTGTTTGTACAAAACAAAGTAATATTATTACAGCAAATACATCAATTTAAGGAAATAAAAAAACCCTTATTGCTAAGGGCTTAAAAAAAGAGTTTAACCTTGGGGGCTATTTCTTCTTAGTTTTTAGTTTTTCATAGTTGTGTTCACTGGACTTAAAAATTCATAGGATACGCTTAAAGTATTCTCATAGGATATTATAGTAACAGATATAAAAAATAAAAAAAGGAATAGTAAAAATATTAGTCGTTGCATTTGATATTACAACCACCTGGTAAAGCTTTGCCTGTAGGTTCAACTGCATAACCTTCGCTTACATTGGCCCAAAGAAACTTTACAGAATAATAATGCTTAATTACCAGTTGATCTCCCTGGCAGCAGGAAAAATCACGGTTTTTGTTGTAGTGTTTACCAAACATTTTTGTGTAAGGGGCCGTAACTGTGGCAGTAATAACCAATGCGGCGGTTGCAATAATAGCAACGTTGAGTTTTAGTTTTGCGAGCATAGGATTGAATTTTATATGGTTTAAAGGATTATTGTAAATCTATGTTAATAATTTCTACTTACGTTGCAACATAGAAAAAAGTTTTCCACATTAGTAAGGGGAGGGCAATATTTGATCAGAATTTAATTTTCGACGGTTTTTGTACTGTAAACCCCAACAAAATAGCTTTTTACCTGCGATATTTTAAGTTGATTGCCCTTTACTGAAACAGATTTATATTCTTTAAACTCATTTTTCTTATTTCTAAAACCTATAATGCAACTGTAGTTGTCTTTTCCCTTAATAATTTCTACTTTTGGATTTGTGCCAAAATTTGGAATATTTAATGTATCACTTGCCCTGATTTCTTTGTACTGTAGCCTTACCAGGTATTTAAAAGTTTGTTTGGTTTCAAAAATATTCACTGCAAACTTCCATTCGTTTAAATCATCTTCAATTATATGCATATAACTGGCTACGGGCGATGGATTTACTGTTCGCCTTCTTTCAGGGATGGTATCATTTGTTTTATAGGTTTTTGTAATGTTTGCTTCCTGTTCATGCAGTGAATTTTTATCAAACTGATCGCAAGAGGCGAACAATAACACCAGGTACAGCCATTTTAATTTAGTCATAACAATATAGTTGTTGCTAAAATAAACGGTACATCTAAATAAATTGTTATCTACATCAAAATACTTTGCTGCAATTCTAATTTTATAGGGTCATCAGCAAGCTTAAGCCAAGTACATCTACTTCAAACCTGTTATTATCTATAGTAGTGAGGGGCAATATATAACGCGTATTTTTTTCTTTAGGAACTGCAGAACCTCTCTTATTTTCTTTAATAAACAACCCATACTGCAAAAAATAATACAGGTTATTTTGTAGCATGTAATTGCTTATTCTAAGGTCGTCACTTACTTTTTGCTTTTTAAAATACGTTTCGTTTTTGCCTGTATTAAGTAACTCTTTGGCTACGGCATTCAGGCTTTCAATGCTGCTGGTATTAAATGCTTTTAAAGTGTGTTTATCGTTGGTAAGCTGGTAGTATGATTGTAAAGCGAGCTGTTTGGTGTAACTGTTCATCAGTTTGTAATCCTTCATTACAATTTCTTTTAAACGTTCTTCAACAGGTAATTCATACACAGGAAAATGTTTTTGCAGGCGTTGTTTTTTTGCCTGTATGGTAATGGGCTCAAATACTGGTATAATGGTTTGTTTCAGCTCATCAGTTACAATATTATCCAGCAGTTCCACAGCAAAAATCTGGTTTTCTAAATGGTAATCATCAGCATTAAGTACTTCCTGTATTACTTGTATTGACTGTTTGTCGTACAAAAATTTCAATAACTCAAGCAATATATTTTTTGTTTGCAACTGGTAGGCTTCTATCTGAGCATTCAGCTCAGCATTATTTAGTATATGAATATCTTCAAGAGTTGCATCTGCCCAAAGTAATTCCTGAATTGTGCTTTGGCAAAGATTAGAAAAGTAAAACCTGTTGTTAATTGCAAAGCCCTGGCTGTTAAAGGTTTTTAGCAGGTAAAGCCTTAGTGTAATGTCGCTCAATTCGTACATTTCGTACACAAACTTTTGCTTGTCTTCTTTTGTGAGATATTGGGTGTGCGCTATTATAAGAAGCCTGTTAAAAATATTATCGTTATTAAAATAGGCATTTATAATTTTTTTGCTGATGTTTTTGTCTTTGTTGTCTATTGCTGTTTGTATAGCAGGATTGTAACAGCCAATCAATTGCTCAGATTGATGCTGTCCAAGTTGCTGCAGCGATGCTGCTATTTCTTTTATTGCCATAGCCACCCCTGTAAGTTCATGTTCGTTCTTACTTAGTTTGTTTTCAGCAAGCCAGAGGGTAATATTGTTGTTTATTTCCTGTGCTTTGGCAGGTTTTATTTCGTGCAGGTATGCCTGTATTTTTTTTCTGTATTTGGCATATAAATTACTTACCAAAAGCAACCAGGCACTGAAAGCGATTACGCTTACAATACTCATTACATATAAAAAATGTAAAGGGTTATCTGTTGGCTGAGACCTTGTGATAATTAAAAGAACAACCCCTGAAATAACGATAGATACCTGGCTGATGGTACCTTCAACGGCAGACTGTATCTGCGCCCTTTCTGCTGAAGGTGCCAATTGATACAATACCTTCATTGCAGGCAGTGTAATACCTTTTCTTATTACTCTCTCACTCCATTTGTTCAGTAAAAAGAATGCAATAAGAAAGAAGGCCACATCATCCATTACAAAGTTTGCAGTAAACGAAAACAGCGATGAGGCCATTAAAATAAATGGAAGTATCAGCAAAGAAAAACGCATTCCCTTTCTGCTAATGATATTGCCTGAAAGCATGGAAAACAGTAACTCGCCTGCTTTTATTATGCTGAATAAAAATGATATAATTACCGATGCCTCAATACCTGAAAGCTTTGATAAAGCCCTTATTGAAATAAGGTAAGAATAATCTGAAAGATAGAATGCCATTACAGAAAACACGGTAACAAAGGCAATACTTACAAAAAAAGGTTCTTGTTTTATAAATGCCCAATTGATGTTTCTTGGTGTTCTTGCAGCGGTTGGTGTGTAACTTTTAAACTTTTCTTTATTGTCAGCAAGTACTTTTCTTATAGGTATTACAGAAAGAATAATAGAAACTGCGGCAACAATAAAAAGAACATTTGGGTTGCCTGATATTTTTAATACAAGTGGCACCAGCAAATAACCAATAATAGAAGCAATAACCTCACCCGTACCAATAAGTGCCGATAATCTTTTGCTTTGCGCCAGGTTAAACAATTGCAGGCTTACACTTGCAAAACCAACCACAAAAAGTACAGAAAAGGGAAATATTAATATAAAACCAGCGTAGCCAATATAAAGGCTCCATTCTGCAGAAATATTTTTATTGGCATGAAAAAAATACAGCAGCAGGCAAACAATACCAAACCCTGTTAAGCTTGATACAAAACTGGCAATTACCCCCGCTTTTTTTTGAATGGCCCTGTAAAAACCCATTAAAAAAATACCAATAGTACCTGCAATAATGTAAGCAATTGGAATATTGGAAATGGAAACTTTTTTAAGAAAATAAGCATTGGCTGCAACAAAATAAAACGATGTAGCAAAACCCAGCAAAAAGGAATGCAAAAATAGTAGCCGGAAAATTTTCTTTTCTTCCGGGTGGATGCTGGATGATAAACTAAACCGTTTAAAGATTTGCATATTTGATTTTTACAGGGAAAAGTGTGTACGCATGTTACAGTTATAAAATTAATTAACGGGTAAAATCAAATAATAATGTTCTTCATTTTCGCCTACAACTTTCCAGCCAAAATGAGTGGCAGATTTAAACGATCTGTGATTGTCTTTTGATATGGTGGTAAATAAATAACTAAACCTGTCGCTGAGCATTTTTTTAAATTCTGTACGTACTATGCCAATTAAGCCAGAACCATGATAAGCTTCTTCTACCGCAGTTTGTATACCAACTGCAATATTTGCATCTGCAGGTACGGTACCTTTTGTTTTAACTTCTTCTGCCACTTCTTTATGTTCTGCAAGTATGCCTTCGTTTATATGGTTTACAGACAGCATGTAGGCCAGCAGTTGGCTATTGCTATAGGCAACAATAACAGCTCTGTCGTTTATAAGTCGTTCAAAAGTAGCATTGTCAAAACTGCCGCTAAGAAAGCCTTTCATGGTATTTACACCAAGCAAATTGCGCTGCCATTTTTTGTTTAACTGCATTAAATTTTCAATGTCTGCAGGTATGGCAGGTCTTACATCTACCTGTACTTCATTTCCTTCAACAACAATAGGGTATATCATATATAAGAGTTGTTTAGCAAGCTTTAGTTAATGGTTCAGGCTTCACTTATCAGGCCACCAATATAAATTCTTTTATTTTCTTTATCGTAACTGCCTATTTCAATGCCGCCATAATATTCGGCTGTTTCATTATAAGGGCAAAGTATTTTAAAATTATCTCCATTATGTGCATGAAGCCTTTCGTGCCAGAAAGGAATTAAAGAACAGTTGGCAGAGCCGCACGAAATATCTTCGTTGATGCCAAGATGCGGTGCAAAAATCCTCACCTCGTAATTAATGCCGTCTTCTTCTGAAGGGGCCGTTAAAAATATGCCACGTATATTATCAGCAGCAAGTACCACCGCAAGTTCATGAAACATGGGCTTTGATTTACGCAGTAATTCTGTGTTCTTTAATACCAATATAATATCGTTTAGCTGGTTGCATTTGTACACGCTTTCAACAGCATTTATGCCCATAATTTCTGCATAGTCAAGCGTAAATTCTTTTAAAATGGTTGGCTTATAAGCAGGCATACTTATTTTAAAGGTATCGCCATCTTTATAACTTTCAATTATTTCTGCACAGGTATCGTCAAGTTCAATTAGTTTGTAAAAAAATGCCTTTTCGTAGCCGTATTTATGATAAATAAAATGCGCTGCCACCAATGTTGCATGGCCACATAAACCAAACCTTTCACCAGCAGGTGTATAAAATTCAATATCAAAAAAGTTATCCTGTTGTTGCCTTATAAAAGCCGTCATTGGTGCTTTTTCTGCTAAAGCAATTTTGCCCATATCTTCATGCGAGGGTAACATTTCTGAACAAAAAACAACACTTGCAGGATTGCCAAGAACGGCTTTGCCGTTGATGCCTGATTTATTAGTGAATGCCCTTGCTCTATATATCTGCATATTGTCTTTTATGTTAAAAGGTGATATGTTGGTCAAGGTTTTTTAGGGTTAGTGAAGGGTTACAGCCTTTTAATTCTGCGGTGAAAGGGTTTTAAAATTCGTAATTAAGTTTCAGGAAAAAATTTCTGCCGGGTTGTAAAATGCTGGATGGAGCACCTAAACCATCGGCACCACGGGCACCCGGATGAAAATATTTTTTATCGAAAATATTATTACAAACCAATTGCACAGAGGCATTTTTTATTACATTAACCAGGCTGATGGCTGTATTTGAGATAAAATATCCTGGAAATTCTTCAGGGTTTAACGGAACAGAAGTGCCTGCGCCAGTTGGCCTTTCGCTCATATAATTTGTTCTGAAATTGATATTAAGCTTGTTGCCAACCAGGTAATTAATAATGCCATTAATGTGGTGTGTTGATATATCTCCCACACGATTATCAACCTCTTTACCTGTATCGTCTCTGTTTTGTGTTGGATTAGTAAAGGTGTAATTAAGGTCAATAGTTAAGTTTTGTTTTTTGTAAGACAGATTGCTTTGAATACCATAAATATCAAATTGCCCGATATTCTGGTTTTGAGAAAGGGTAGGGGAAATTGACTGAACACCCACCACATCTGCAATCACACTCCTGTAAAAATCAACATCTACATTTATTGATTTACCTATTTTTTTGGCAATAGAAATTTCGTAGTTTTTAATTGATTCTGTACCTAACGATGGATTGGCAATCCTGGTTCCTGAAGTTGAAAACTTGGTAAAATTGGAAACGTTCTCAATACCCCTGCTGTAAATGACCTTAATTACCCAATCTTTTCTTATGTAGTCTATCACAAGACGTGGTGAAATTTCTGTGCCATAGCCGCCGCTTTGCCTGATGGTGTTGTTATCAACACGAAGACCTGCCGTTACTCCCCAATATTTTAAAAACCTGTAACTGCCCTGGGTGTATGCGCCTATATCCGATACGTTAAACTGATTACCACCCAATGAAAAACCTGTAACACCACCATTTTCTTCAGGTACGGTAACATTGGTACTGTTAAGATAATTGCCCTGTAACTGGCTGCTGCGGTATTCAACACCAGTAATTAAATAAATATTTTGAGTAGGGGTGTACAAAAACTTCATCTCTGTACGAAACTGTTTGTTTGTAAGAAAATAGTAGAGTGTGTTGTAAAAGGGGGCTGTTTCTTTTACCAAATCTTTTATACCAAGGTTTCTTAAAGAATAATTTTGAACAGTAGGAACACGTGTATCGTTATCAAGATAGTGGTTACGGTAGTTTGAAAAACTTGTAAACATAAGTTTATTGCTAAGTTTACGCTCGTACTTTACATATAAGTAGGCCCGCTCAGGAATCCAGTAAACATTGTTAAGTGCTTGCCCTCGGTCTGTAAACAAAGTGCCTGCCGCCTCATTTCTTTTCATGGTTTGAAAGCCTATGGAAAAACTTCCCACGTTCATTTTGGCATTGATAAGATAAGATTGTGCAGGGTTTGCAAAACCAACTTTCTTTCCATTTACGGTAAGGTCATATGCACTTTTATCAAGCTGCCTTGCACGTGCCTGGCCTGCATCTGTAAGTTTAATACTGTCTGCAGTAGTACCAGTATAAAAAATATTATAATAGGGGCTTGTTGCAGGAAGGCTATTGGCAGTGATATAACCAGGTACGCCTGATCTTATATCCATGATGTTTTTATAATTTATTGCGTCATACGAAGCAGGATTAAAATCAAAAAAAGGTTGAGAAGAAAGATCGTGCCTGTCACTTTCATATACCCTGGCCGTAACTGCAAAAGAAAACGATTCTTTTTTGTAGGCTACGGTAAGGTTAGCGTATTTGGTGTTGAAAGATCCGTAGCCTGCATCTGCACTAATACCTATGGCCTTATTTTTAACCATTTCTTCCGGCTCTTTTGTAATAATGTTTATAACACCTACAAAAGCATTGGTACCATACATGGTAGAAGCAGGGCCATAAATTACCTCAACTCTTTTTATGTTACTCAGCGGGTATTGGCGCGATATATCGGCAGTATTGGTCCATAAGTCATTCTCTTCAACACCATCAATTAAAAGCAATGTTTTTTCGGTAGTGGTAGTACGTAAACCACGCTGGTAAATGGTTGCATAGTTTACCCCATAACCTATAGAAATATCAAAGCCGGGCATATCCTGCAGTATTTCAATAATATCTGTATAACCACGCTGTGCAATCTGTTCTTTGGTAATTACGTTGATGGTGGCAGGTGCTTTTCTAATATCCTCAGGCTTTTTAGATACTGATGATACCAGGTTTATACGTTGTGCGGCACGTACTTTATCCAGCTCTAATCTAAAACGTTCAGGGTCACGGACATCTGACTGAAAATCGTCTTTGACCAATAACAGTTCCTGTATATTTTCATCTGCCTTTTGTACAGAATCTATTGCCAGGTAACTCATCGACAGCAACCGTAGGGCTTCAATCTTCTCTTCATATTTGGTTAACCCATTACGCCCAAGGCATGATTGCAGGTTATCAATCGCTTCTTTAAAACGCCCGATATCGTAATTTGCTTGTGATGTTGTAATGGTAGCAGGGCCACAATCGGTTTGTGCAAAACCAATGGTAGCAATAAGTAGAGCGGATATTGTAAATAGTTTCCTTAACATGATTAATTAGTTTAAGGTTTTATATAAACCTGCAGCCGTTGTATGCCAGCCAAAAATGCGTTTGTCTTCACTGCCGCTGTATAAAAAGTTTCCATCGCTGCTGTATATCAATGAATATATCCATTTGCTATGGCCATTAAGGGTAATAATATCTTCCGTACCTTTTGACAGGGCAGAAGCCACATCAATCAAACGTATCGTAGCATCGGCACTTGCGGTTGCCAGTTGCAAAGTTCCATTGCTTAACCTGGTAAATTTCACATCGCTCACAGTTGACAAATGAAGGTTTTGTATAAACTGGTTGCCTGACCGTAAATCCCTTATCATAACACCACCTTCGTAGCTGCCCGCAGAAAGATAGTTCTCACTGGCATCAATTGCGATACTGGTTACTTTAGATGGCATGGTAAAGGTTTGCGCTGCATTAAGCATTACATCGTTCCAGCTATTGTAAACAATTATTTTATTGCCTGATGTAGTGTAGATTTTTCCGCTTTTGGCAACTATTATATTATTGATGTTATCTGTAGCTATAGATGGTTCTGCTGTCATTGAACCGTCAAGTTTAAAACGCTTTACGTCGCCACTGTACAATACATAAAAATGCGTGTTATCTGTAAAAGCGGCAGATTTTACAATACCCTTAAAGCCAAAACGTGTAATTTCTTTTACTGTGTTTGATGGGTTTGAAATATCCATTACAAAACCGTTGCCCAAAGCTGTTGCTACCACAAGTTTAGTAGCATCAGGCGATATGGCTAATGCACGTATATCTTCTTTTATTTCAAATTTTGATAGCGGCGTAATAATGCCGTTCTCTGCTTTTGCTACATACAGGTTTCCATTTTCATCGCCTGTATAAACCACATTGCTGTTAGGTTTGGCGGCAATTATTTTAACTGGTGCCTGGTGATAGGTTGCCTGGTTTTTAGCATTTACAGATTTATCCCAGTTTTCTTTCAATGCCAGGTAAATATTGCTGTTTTGTTTAGGCCCGTCGTTTTTTTCATTTAAGCGGTAAGCATCAAGTGCTTTCTTTTTACTTTCTGCAACCTTACCTTCATTCAACAAAAGCAAAGAAGAATAAGCCATATTCCTGCTTTCTGCAAGATCTTTTAACCTCGATGAAATATACTTTTCTTCTACTGCAATCTTTTCATTTGTCTGCGCCTTTACAGTTTGCTGCTGTGCAATGGTTGATTGTTCTTTGGCAATTTTTGCATTTTCTTCCGCAATTATTTTCTGGCGTTCTGCGTTTTCTTTTTCGCCTTTGGCGATAGCTTCCTGCAGCCTTGCATTTTGCTCACTTTGCTGGGCTTTCATGCGCTGGTTTTCTGCGATGGCTTTTTGTTCCAAAGCCTCATCTTTACTTATTAAAGCCAGCTTTTTCTGTTCTAAAGCTTCTACGCTTTTTTCTTCTGCTATTTTGGTTTGCTGTTTTGCTATTCTTTCCTGTTTTAAAGCTTCTTCGCTTTTTTGTATGGCCAATTGCTTTTGCTTGGTGGCAATGTTTTTTTGCTGAAAAGAAAATATAGCAAGTACAAATGCAATTAAAGCAATTAAAGAAATTATAATCGCGGCAATCCTTGCCCTTCTCAACCGTTGTTTCTGCATAAATTCTTTATGCAGCATTTCAAGTTCATATTGTTTTTTACTGTGTTCTAAAAACAACATGGCTTTCTCAAAATAGTTATTATAACGGCTGGCCCATGTGGCATTGGGATTATTTTCTTCCTTCCATTTCCAGGCTAACTGTAATTCTGGGTTGCGCCATAAACCACCTTTGCCTGTTTCGTATAAATTGGCGGCTTCGCATAACCGTAAATATTCCTGTGCGCTTTGGTTTTCTTCATCAACCCAGTTCATCAACCTGTCCCAAACACGCATAATACTTTCGTGCGAAATATCTATAATGCAGGATGCATCCAAAGGCACATCTACTGGCGGCATTAAAAAGCCGCGGCCTTTTTCCCTGAAAATTTCTATCACTTCTATCACTTCTGCAACGCTGGCACTGGCCAGTTCGCAAATTTCAGATAAACGCCTTGGCCTGCGTATACCACGTGCATCACTGCCTTTATCAGTTAATGCTTTAAATACAGCTTCGCAAATTTGCCTTTGCCTGTCAGTAACCAGTTCGCCATAAGCTTCTTCTGCATGTTGCGATAAAGCATGAAGCATGGTGCCTACTTCCTGGTAATCCTCAATATCTATTGGCTTGTCTTCGCTGTTTTTTTTCTTCCAAATATCCCAGGTACGCATTAAAGCGTGCTGCAGAATGGGCAACTGGTCTGGATTGTCACCAACATCATTCAACAATTGGTTCAATAATCTTGGTGATATTTCTGCACCGCCAACAGCAACAGGGCCTGTAATGGCATCACGGCGTTCCTCACGCGTCATTCTTGGTACAAGGTACTGGCCTTCATTTATGGCTTCAGGCAATCCCCTGAATTCTGTACAATCGCCTAAAAAGTCGCTGCGCATAGTGAATACCACGTAAATGGGCATTTCCTTTTGTTCAACTGCTTTTAGTAAAAGGTTGATGAAAGCCACCGCATCTCTCTTGCCTTCACGTGCTTCTTTCTCGTAACGGCTAAAGCGGAAAATTTCTTCAAACTGGTCAACAAGAATCAGTAACTTATTTTTTGGGTCAACGCCTGATTGACGGTAAGCTTCAATCAAACCCAAATTGCTTCTTCTTAAAATGCTTTCGTTAATGGCATCGTAAGTAAGTTTTTCTTCTTCATCTTTAATGTTGTACAACACCCCATCTTCACTTAAACCTTTGGCCATATTGCCAATAGGATCGTTGCCCGGGCGAAAGGTACACACACGCCATGCGCTGCCTGCGCCAGACATAAGGCCACTGTATAAAGCAGGTATTAAACCAGACTTTACCAGCGATGATTTACCGCTGCCCGATGAACCAATTACCACCAAAAAACGGGCAGTACGCAGCTTTTTTAAAAGCTCGTCTACCTGCTTTTCCCTTCCAAAGAAAAGTACATCTTCCTGCTCCTCAAAGGCACGCAGCCCGGGAAAAGGATTGAAGTATGTTGTTTCTTCCTGCACCATCTGTAGCAATTATATTTTTTGCAATAAGCTTTTTAGTTTGTCTTCCGCTAACCCATCAATGCCGTTAATTACCTCTGCTTCCAGCGTTCTGAAACGTGCTTTGGATGCATTGTTTGGCTGTGCCAGGTAAACGGCTTTGGCATTTAAGGGTTTCGTTCGCCCATAACCGTTTATCTTCATAAAATCCCTCATTTTTCCGCGCAGCCATAGTTCGTTGGCATTGCCAAAAAATATAATGCAGGCTTTACAGTTTTTCAGGCTTTCAATATGGTCTTCCCTTATTTGAGATTCATCGCCATCAAAAATGGGTATTACTACTTCGTAACCATTTTCAAACAGATAATCCTCTAAAGGTCTTATGGCATCAACATCAAGTATATCGCAAATAAGATAAATCATTTTTGAACCGCCGTCGTCGTCAGTTGCGTGTGATGTAGTAGCTGTTGTAACTACATCTGGTACTGCGGCTGCTGCGGCGGCAAGTTTTTTTTCTTTTTCCTCCATCCGCTTTAGCGTATCCATCATTACACTTTTAAAATCTTCCAGCGAAGATTCTACAAGGTCTGCCCCTAAAATGCCCGCTTTGCCCGCTTTTAAATTATCAATAAAATTGGCCTGACGGTCATCAATAGGTTCAACATTTTCTGGAATCCAGATAAGACGGTGCAGGTTGTCTGAAGCACTGAAAGTGGTGGCAACATCGTTCTGAATTTCTACAATCGATTTTTTGGCGCCTTCTGGTACCACGCCATAGTTTTCGCCAATTAAATGTATCGACAAATGTGCGTCTTTCATATAATGGGGCAACTGCTCGCTAAGTACTGGGCCAATTAAAGGTAATTGTTTATCAGGAATAATCTGGTATCCATAATCCAGCAGCTCGCGTTTTAAGCTGTCCCTGAATTCAAGTGTATCGTAACTGCTTTCAGCAAGAAAAATATTTTTTGAATGGTTTGATTTTTTTGCAGAGGTAACGGTTGCAGAAGTAGTAACAGCCGCTGTTGGAACCGTATTGGAGGGTGCGGCCGATGAATTATCAAGACTTTCTAAAAACGAACAGATGTCATTGGCAACATCATCCAGTTTTTCCCAATAACTCATATCGCTCTGCTGACCAAACACCTGTGCAAATTCCTTAACGCGGCCTGTTGCAGCATCTGTAGTGTAAAACTCATACCCTAAAATATTTTGTATTACGGGCGGATGAAGATCAACACGTACAGGCGTTTTAATGATCTTAAATATCCTTGCTTTGTTTTTTACACTAAAGCCAATGTTTTGATTGCAGGCTTCGTAAAACTCATTCACTTCACGCAAACACCACTCGCTTTTTACATAGCGGGGGGTAAGGATAGAAATAAGAATGGCCACTTTTGAAAACTGCTCCACAATCTGCTTATCAAACAGGTGGTTACCCTGTAACGAAGGATCTCTCCAAATCACAGGCCTGCGGCCAAGCAGTTGCGCCAGCCGTATCTCAAGTGCCCTGTGAAATTCGCTAACCCATCCTTTCTGGCTTTCAATCAGCGATTCATCATCAATGTGAGCGTAACTTATAAATATGTCTTTCTCAAACTGCATTTAATGTTTAATCGTGGTTTGGTTTAACTGCATGTAATAATATCAGTAAAAGGAATAGGTTAAGGTCTTTTTCTTTTTCGTGGGCGGTTAACTTTTCGTAAGGTATCAGTTGATCGTGGATTTTTAAAATTTCTTTTAAGAGGTTCCTGTCTTTTTTGTTGTCAGGAAAAGCCCCATACTTAAAATTGAAGATCATTTTTTCTGCACTCCAGCGCTTATGCTCAATCATAGCAAGCTTGGGGTAGTAGAGTTTAATGTTCTCGTAAGTAAGCGGCCAGCAGCCCATTTTTTTCATGGCACTTATCTTAACCATAATATGCCTTGCGGCGAAACGGTTGCTGTCTTTTTTGCGGTGGTTTAAAGCATTCCAGCGTTTATCTATACTAAGCGCCCTGTTTATTTTAAAAGATGGTACGTTCAGTTTATCAACCAGTATGCCTGTAATTAATTTATCAATTTCTTTTTCTTTAATGCTACTGTTTTTCAGCGGCATGGCCATCATTTCTTCCTCAAGTAATTTTACAATACCCATGGCATCTTTAACCTCAAACTGATCTTGTAAAATGCCGGGAAACTCATATTTAATGGCGTAGAAATAATTAATAATTCTTGCAATACTGTCATTCAGTTCGTTTTCTTCAATGGTGTCGCTGGTGCAGGTATCAGTATAAGTTTTTACCTGGTGAATATTCAGGCTGTTTTTAAATACCACTGAAACGTTTTCTTTATCGTTATGCTGCATGTTTAGCAGGTCAATAATACCGTCATTTTCAGGCAGGCAAATAACAATAGGCACTTGTGATAATGAGAGCGTTTGCGAATACAAAAACTGCCTGAAGTTGGCTGCTGTATTCATCAACTCTGCATCTTTATTGCCAAAAATGTAGGCAACTTTTACCTGGCTTAACTGCTCAATATGTTTTTTGCTCCAGGCAAAATTGGCAAAAAAGGTTTCGTTTAATAATTTAACAGGTATAATCTCAATAAAATCGCTGTAGTAGGGGTGTTTGTAGGTAAATTCTGCAAAGTGTGTTTCGGCATCTTTATCCACCAGGTACACTTTTAAATTCTGTAAATCTGGGTAGTGACTTAGAATAATATTCTCTAATAAAAAATACGCAGCGGTTTCGTTATAGCCAATAATAGCAATTGCATTTTCTTCTTCTTTTTCTGTATGCAGGTATTTATGCGGCGGATAATTATCGTACATTCTTTTCGCCACCAGTTCGTTTACGTTAATGGTTTCAAGATCGTAATGTTCATCCTGGTTATGAATGTCAAAATAATCTTTCAGCAGGTTAACATTGTCCTGGTTTTTTACGCTGGCAATAATTTTTATGCTGGTACCATCTTCTCTTTTAGCATGTTTTAGCGAGTAAGACGCAATGCGTTTGGCAAGTTCAATATTTTCCGTATCACTGTTATTGGCAATAATGCAGGTTTTGGCATTAATTACGGCACAGGCTTCCAGTGTTTTATTATCGCCCGGGTTATCGTGCAGTACAATGCCACCTTTTCTTTTAACTTCTGCAATAAAAGTATTATGTACGTCTGGCTCAATTACCACCACTTTATGGCCTTTAGATAAAAGATCAAATGCCAGTTTGCGCCCTGTAATATTTAATGAAAAGATAACTGTATGCTGCTTGTAGGTGAGGCGGATTTTATTGAGAATGTAACCACGGTAAAAATACTCCCACACCAGGTTAAAAACCCCCAGGCCCAATAAAAGTGCTGCCAGGTATTGTGCAATTAAAATAGGAACATCTTCGGGAATGGGGCTAACATGGTGCATTAAAAAGAAGCAGATGGTAGCGTAGATAACCCCCCAAATATTGAATTTATCGCCTAATTCATGATGATAGCCATAGATGGAAAAAACAAAAACAAGGATAAGGATTGTAATGATAAAAGCTGGTTTCACTTTTACCGAAGGGCCGCCATGTCCACTCATGAGTACTGGTTATAAAGTAAATGTTTTTTAACAGTTTGTTCAAAAGTAGAGTTAAATTGATATAAACAAGAATGGAAAATTATAAGAGGCTAATTTTTAGCAAGTAACAACATATTACTACAAGAATTTGCGTTTGTAAAAGGCTTACTGGTAAAAGCGGTAATAAATAAATTACATCAAAACAAATGGCAAACTGGTTAAGCAAAATAAGCAGCACTTGGTTTAAATAACTTACAGTTTATTGCATAAAAAAAGCCGCCATTGGCAGCTTTAAGATTTTTACACAGGATTTTTTTGGGTGGTTACTTATGCAGGTAGTTCTGCTTTTCTTGTTGCAAGGCTGGCCAGCAGCGTAGCAGCTTCTGTAATTGCCAGTTCAACCTGTGCTTTTTCAAACTCATTCTCTAATTGGGCAACCACGCCATACTGTTTCTTTTTTTCTACCAGTATTAACTGGCGCAGCGTAAGGGCTGCTTTTCTTTTTTCATACATCGTTTTGGTTTTTCCACCAATAACGCCTGCAAGAATGTTGTCTACGCCTTCCACT
>JANPIP010000005.1:0-117835 GCA_031424995.1 Chitinophagales bacterium
TAGAGCATGCAAACGCCTGGATGGACGCTTTTAAAGCACTGCTAATCAGGTATGAAAAGAGAACGGAAACATGGATGGCATTGCAATGGATTACTTTGACCGCCATGTTTTGTAGAAAATTAAAAGTTTAAACAGCTTCACTGCTTTATAAAAAACAAAATGCAATAGAAGGCTATAAGATTGCAAAGTTTTGTTTCGTTGAAGAACTTGAATTGGAAATAATCAAAGAAATAGTGGTGTTTTGTGGTGGCGACCCATCAAAATCACCACTACTTAATACAACATAAACTTCCGAACAGTTGTGAAGTAAAAAACCCGTTAGGTGTTGTCGTAGCTGTGCTGAAGGAGTATATAATATCTTCAACCAAAGAAGAAAATTTAAACGATGTTATTTGCCGTATCTGTAAAACAAAAGAGGGCAGTTGGTACGACCTTGAAGAAACAGAACAACCGGGTATAAGATTACTGCTTCCGCACTTTAAATCTGCGATTGACAAAGCTGAAGAAAGGGCAGTTTCTTCCGCTTTGTCAGCAATAAAAAAAGGGCTATAAAAGCCCTTCATCTGCGAATGAATAGTAACCTTCAGTTGTTATTATGATGTGATCACGAACTGCGATATCCAGCAGCTTTCCCCCTTCGTTAATTTTATGTGTTAATGCCATGTCCTGGCCGCTTGGCTGAAGGTTTCCGCTGGGGTGGTTGTGGCTTAAAATTATAGCTGCCGCATTGGCTCTCAATGCAGCTATAAAAATCACTTTTGGGTCGGCAACAGTGCCAGTTACGCCACCCGTTGAAACGTCCATTATTCCAAGCACTTTGCCACCTGTATTCAGTAGCAGTATTTTGAACTGTTCAATGAATTCAATCTTGCTTTCATCCCAGCTTTTGAGCAGTATATCACAGGCATCTTTTGAGCTGTTCACCTTCGGCCTTTCAGACGGTTTTACTTTTGTTTTGTAACTCAGTTCCACTTCTGCAACCGTATTCCATACTGCTGTTCCGTTCACGCTTTCCATAACTTAAAATTTAATGATTTTAAAAAATTAATTATGGTGCAGTGACCGGCTTTTGCCAACCAAGGCAGCGGAGGAGCGGAATAAATAGCGTGAGCGGCTTTATGCCGGAAATTCCGCTGCCGCCACGGCGGCAAAAACCGAAATTTGTAGCAGAATTAATGAAGAAAATATTTTATAAAAAATGCTAACCAAGGCCGCACCCTGTACTGCATTTTTAGGCGCTAAAACTTTTTTTGCGGTAGACTATGCATCACTTGCTTATCATAGTTAAGAGCATCTATTTGCACTTAAAATGAGGTGGGTTTAAGCAATAGCTAATTGGCGTGATTGGGTAAAATAAATTGCCATGAAACCTGCTGCTTTGTAAACAATTTTTATTTAAAATTTGGGAAGGTTTTTAATATTTGTACAAGCCCGCTTCCTAACCATATATATTTACCGAATGGCCATTAAAAAATCAGAACTCTATTCTTCTCTTTGGGCAAGTTGCGATGCGCTGCGTGGTGGTATGGACCCAAGCCAATATAAAGATTATGTTCTTGTGCTTCTCTTTTTAAAATATGTTTCTGATAAAGCCCTCACCAATCCCAATGCAATGATTGAGGTGCCAACGGGTTCTGGTTTTAACGATTTAAGGAAGCTGAAAGGGGTAAAAGATATTGGTGAAAAAATTGACGTTGCTATCGGTGCAATCGCGAAGGCGAATGACCTTGAAAAAGTAATTGATAATGTTGTTTTCAATGACGAAGAAAAACTAGGCAAGGGAAAAGAAATGGTGGACAGGCTTACTGAACTGATTTCCATCTTTGAAAACCCAGCATTGGACTTTAGTAAAAACCGTGCAGAAGGCGATGATATATTGGGTGATGCCTATGAATATTTGATGCGGCACTTTGCTCAGGACAGCGGCAAAAGCAAGGGCCAATTTTACACCCCTAGCGAGGTAAGCCGTGTAATGGCAAAAGTATTGGGCATTAAGAATGCTACCAATAAAACCTCTTTTTACGACCCTACTTGTGGCAGTGGTTCCTTGCTATTAAAAGCATTAGATGAAGCTGCGGGAATGGGTACTTTGTACGGGCAGGAAAAAGAAGTTGCCACTGCTGGTCTCGCCAAGATGAACATGATATTACATGGCAGTGAGGACGCCGAAATATGCAGGGGTCAAAGCACACTTTCAAACCCCATGTTTACAGATAATAACGGCTACCTGCAAACCTTTGATTACGTGGTGGCAAATCCGCCCTTTTCTTTAAAAAACTGGACAACAGGTTTTAATCCGTCAGAAGATGATTATGAACGTTTTACAGGGTATGGTATCCCCCCGGATAAGAATGGCGACTATGCTTTTTTGCTGCATATTATCAAGAGTTTGAAGAGCAGTGGAAAGGGCGCAATTATTTTGCCACATGGTGTATTGTTCAGGGGCAATGCAGAAGCAGAAATAAGAAAGAACCTCATAGGACGTGGCTATATAAAAGGGATTATTGGCTTGCCTGCCAACCTTTTTTACGGCACGGGAATTCCCGCATGTATTATTGTGGTAGACAAAGAAGGTTCAGCAGAACGCAAGGGTATTTTTATGGTAGATGCAGGCAAGGGCTTTACCAAAGATGGCAACAAGAACCGTTTGCAGGAAAAAGACATCCACAAGATAGTGGATGTTTTTACAAAGCAACTGGAATTACCCAAGTACAGCAGGTTTGTGTTAAAGGAAGAAATTGCTGACCCCAAGAACGATTACAACCTGAACATTCCACGGTATATTGATAGCCAGGAAACAGAGGATATACAAGACATTGCCGCCCACTTATTGGGTGGCATACCTAATGCAGATATTGAAGCTTTAAGTGATTACTGGCAAGTATACCCTTCTTTAAAAGCAGCACTGTTTACCAACAGCGATAGGGAAGGTTATAGCCAACCGAAAATTGAAAAGGAGCTGGTGAAGCAAACCATTTTTAACCATGAAGAGTTCATTGCTTTTAGCAAGGATATGGATGCCCTGTTTGCCACATGGAAAACCAGCAGTACCAGGTATTTAAAAGCATTGACACTGGGCTTAAAACCCAAGCAGGTTATTGAAGCAATTGCAGAAGCAATTTTAAAAACTTATACCGATAAAGCCCTGCTAAACAAGTACGACCTGTACCAGCATTTAATGAACTATTGGGAAACCACGATGCAGGATGATTGCTACCTTATAGCCGTGGATGGCTGGAAAGCAGAACCTTACCGAATTATAGAAAAAAACAAAAAAACAGGCAAGGAAACAGATAAGGGCTGGACATGTGATTTGGTGCCACCTACTTTAATCATTGACAGGTATTACCAGGCAGAAAAAAAAGCGTTGGAAAAACTGGAAACCCAAAAAGAAAACGCACAAGCAAGCTTGCAAGAACTGGAAGAGGAACACAGTGCAGAAGATGGCTATTTTGCTGACTTTGAAAAGGTAAACAAAGCCATAGTGCAGCAGCGTTTAAAAATCTTGCAGGAAAAGAAACCAAAGAAACTGAAACCCAAAGAAGAACTGCTGAACATGGCGGCAGAAGATCGGGCCAATTATGGCGAAGCGGCCATATTGCAGGATTACCTGGATAAAGCAGAAGCCTTAACCAAACTGAATGCGCAAATAAAAAATGACACCGATGCGTTGGACATACAATGCCTTAACCATTATGCCACACTAACCGAACAGGACATAAAACAACTGGTGGTAGACGATAAATGGATGGCCACTATACAAGCAGCCCTTAAAACAGAAATGGAACGCATTAGCCAACGCCTTACCCAACGTATAAAGGAACTGATAGAACGTTATGAAACCCCATTACCAAAACATACAGTCGAACTAACAGCACTGGAAGAAAAAGTAAATGGGCATTTGGCAGCAATGGGTTTTACCATGCAAAAACCATAAGCCTTAAAACTTGTTTGAAAGCAGTATTAAACAGCTTCAAAACAGTATGATTTAAAATAACCGACCATGAATATCATAGAACAAAACAATGGCTATGACCTTTTGGTAAACAACATTACTAAAACCTATTTGCAGGGGCAGCAAACTGCTACCATATCGGTAAACACACACTTGGTAAATACCTATTGGCAAATTGGGCATTATATTGTAGAGTTTGAACAAAAAGGAAATGCCAAAGCAACATATGGCAAGGCCCTTATTGATAACCTTGCCAAAGACTTAGGTATAAACTTGGGAAAAGGGTTTAGCAGAAGCAATTTGATATACATGCGGTTGTTTTACATAGAGTTCCCAATAAGTGAGAAGCCTTCTCACTTATTGAGTTGGTCGCATTATGTAGAGCTGCTTAAAATATCCGATAAGTTGGAGCGTAACTTTTATTTAAAACAAACCATCTTAGAAAATTGGTCAATACCCGAGTTGAAACGCCAAAAAAAAGCTGCTCTTTACCTGCGGTTGGCTGCCTCTAAAGACAAGGAAGGCATATTGCAACTGGCACAAAAAGGGCAAATAACACAAACCCCTATCGATTTAATAAGGGAGCCATATGTACTGGATTTTTTAAAGATACCAGAGCCATACCATTTAAGCGAAACCGGGCTGGAGAAGAAAATCATAGAGCACCTGCAACATTTTTTATTAGAATTGGGTAAGGGCTTTGCCTTTATAGCACGCCAATACCGCATTACATTAGGCAATAGGAACCATTATGTAGATTTGGTTTTTTACCACCGCATTCTTAAATGCTTTGTACTGATAGACCTAAAAAAAGGCGAGGCCAGCTACCAGGATGTGGGGCAAATGAACATGTATTTGGGCTATTTTGAAAATGAGGAGAACACACCGGGCGATAACCCGCCCATAGGCATTGTACTGGCAAAAGACAAAGACGATTTGCTGGTGCAGTATGCCATGCACAACATATCATCCCAGCTTTTTGTAAGCAAGTACCAATTGTACCTGCCCAATAAAGAAGAACTGCAAGCCATTATTACCCAAACTATACAAAATGCAAATGAACATGATAGTTAAAGGGTACAAACAAACGGAAATTGGTGTTATTCCTCATGACTGGGAGGTAATGAGTGTAAATGAAGCTTTTGATATTTGTAATCAAAATCGATTCCCAATTAATGATAGTTTGAGAAAAGAGATTCAAGGTGATTATCCTTATTATGGTCCTACGAAAATTCAAGATTATATAAACCATTTTAGGTATGAGGGAGAACATGCATTAATTGGAGAAGATGGCGATCATTTTTTAAAGTGGCAAGAATTTTCTATGACACAACTTGCAACTGGAAAGTTCAATGTTAATAATCATGCTCATGCTGTAAAAGGCAAAGCAGAGCTAACCTTAACAAGTTGGTTTTATTACTTTTTCAGGAATAGGGATATTACCAATTATCTTACCAGGCAAGGTGCAGGTAGATATAAGTTAGGGAAAAAGACATTAATGATTTTGCCTTGCCTTGTTCCCCCAACTATCCAAGAACAAACAGCCATAGCCCTAAGTGATGTAGATACATTAATAACCAATATAGAAAAGCTACTCGCCAAAAAACGAAATATTAAACAAGGTGCCATGCAGCAACTGCTGCAACCTAAAGAGGGTTGGGAGGTGAAGAAATTGGGGGAAATAACGGAAATTTATACAGGAAAGAAAAACAACCAAGATAAAGTTGAAAATGGGCAATATCCATTTTTTGTTCGTTCACAGTTTATTGAAACCATCAATAGTTATTCATTTGATGGGGAAGCTATTTTGATTCCAGGTGAAGGGAATATTGGAAAAATATTTCATTACATAAACGGCAAGTTCGATTATCATCAAAGAGTTTATAAAATCAGTGATTTCAAAGAAGGATATTATGGTAAATATATCTATCGCTACATCTCTGAATATTTTGGAAAGCATGCCTTACAGAATTCAGTCAAAGCAACAGTTGATTCATTACGATTACCAACATTTCAAGTATTTGAAATTCCTTTTCCTCCCACTTATATTGAACAAACCCAAATAGCCACTATACTTTCAGATATGGATGAAGAGATAAATGCTTTGGAGACAAAACTGGCAAAATACCAACAGCTTAAACAGGGAATGATGCAGAATTTATTAACTGGTAAAATAAGGTTGGTTTAATGCTTTAAAATTATTTTTAGAATGAATTTAATAGAATTGAAACCCGTAGGTAAAATCATTTTGAATGATAAAACCCCTGCTAGAAACCCAAGGTTTGAGCATTACCTAATTCCATATTATCAAAGAGGGTACAGATGGGATGTAGAACACGTTTCTGCTTTGCTGGATGACATTCATAACTTCATGCTTACCGACGAAAAGAAGTATTGTTTACAACTTATTGTTGTTGTCCCAGCAACGGATGAAAACGGATTTAATACATGGGAAGTAATTGATGGGCAGCAGCGATTGATAACAATGAACATCATTTTCAATTATTTAAGACGTGCCAGATATGTCATCATGTTTGAAAAAAGAGGTAAGAGCACACAGTTTTTAGATAGTCTTTCCCCTGAAACTTATAACAATGATAGTCCTGATTTTCATTTTATGAGTCAAGCATATGACGTTGTTAAAAAATGGTTTGAAGAGAAAACAAAAAACGACGTTGGATATATAGATGACTTCAATTCAACCTTAACAAAAAAGGTAGAAATCATCTGATACCAAATTGAAGAGCTAAAAGATATTGAAAATGTAGATGAAGTAGAAAGCAAAAAGATCGACATTTTCAATCGTTTGAATATTGGCAAAATACCTTTGACTGATGCTGAATTAATAAGGGCGTTGCTACTTTCCAAGATAAAACACGGATTGAGTGACAGGGAAGCAATTCTTAGACAAGCTGAAATATCAAATGAATGGCACAGAATGGAAATGGAACTTCGTAATGAAGCATTCTGGTATTTTCTGAACAGCAAACAACTTGAAGAAACATCATCTACAATTGAGTTCATTTTTAAACTTATTGCAACGAGTAGTACACAAAAGTATTCAACCTATTTATGGTTTGAAAAAGAAATTAAATCAGAAAATTCTGAAGAAGAAAAACAAAAAGCAATTAACTTATGGAGTCAAACCAAAGGGTATTTTGGAAAATTGAAATATTGGTTTGAAAATGATTATTTATATCACCATATAGGGTTTATGCTTGTTTTGGAAGACAATCCCGTAAAAGCCATCCGCAAGATAATTGATAATTCAAATTGTAGCAAAACAGCATTTAAAGAATGGATTTTAGGTGAGGTGAAAACTAAAGTTTCAGATGTTGATTTAAGCAAGGTGTCCTATGATAAAAGCACACAAGAATTGAAAAAGGTTTGTTTGCTGCATAACATTGTAACTTCTGTACTAACTGAAACAGCCCAAAAAAATCGGTTTCCTTTTAATCTCTATAAAAGAATGGAAAGTGATGGTGGCTGGAGCATTGAACACATTCATGCTCAGGAATCCAAAGAAATGAAAGACCAAAAAGCAATAAGAAAATGGCTTGAAGACACTTTTGAAGCAAAAAAGGATATTAAGATACAAGATATTAAAGCAGAAAAGGGAAACCATGGCGATGCAACACATATTTCTATTGATGAAGATTATACAACAAGGATTTCTACCTTATTGAACCAAGATAAAATTGATGAGGCGGCTTTTAACCAATTAAAGAATGACTTAATCCTGCTTTTTAATTCTGAATCAGTTCATGTTCTAGACAATCTTGCGCTACTATCAACAAAACAAAATGCCGCGCTAGGAAATGCTATATTCCCTGTAAAGAGAAACAAAATCTTACAGTTAGATAAAGAAGGTAAATACATACCATTTGCGACCAAGAATGTTTTTTTGAAGTGCTATACTGATTCTGATTTGCAACCATACTATTGGAGCAAAACAGACAAAAAAAATTATTATGCAGACATAGAAGAAAAGCTAAAGCCATATTTAAATTCAAAAGCAAAATAATAATGAGCAATAAATATACTTTTTGGGAGTTATGCAAATCATATAATAAAATTGAAGTTCCAATTATACAGCGAGATTATGCACAGGGTAGAAATACAGCTGATGTGCAAAAGCTAAGGGATAGGTTTGTAAACGATTATTTGATAAAGTCAATTTTAAGGTGTGAAAATATAGAACTGGATTTTGTGTATGGTTCAATTTTAACCGAAGTAAAAGACAATGACAAACAAAAAATTTTTATAACATTAGATGGTCAACAAAGACTTACAACATTGTTCCTGCTTCATTTTTTTTGGCAATTAAAGAGAAGCGATTGGGTGAAATCAAAAATATTCTATTAAGATTTTCTTATGAAACCAGGCCTTCTGCTCACGACTTTTGTGAACGACTCTTGGAACTAGCGGAAGTTAATGATTTAACAGAAATTAAGACGGAGATAGAAGACTCGGTTTGGTTTAATGAAGAATGGAAACAAGACCCGACTGTTTCAGGTATGCTAAATATGCTTGACACATTGGCACGGAACGAAAACCTTATAAATGCCAATGAAGGCTTATTGGATAAATTAATAGGGCATGAAAGCAATTTAGTAACCTTCTATTTTACAGATTTAGACCAATTCGGGTTGACAGAGAACCTTTACATTAGAATGAATGCTCGGGGAAAAATGCTAACAGACTTTGAGAATTTTAAATCGGAATTCTCAAAAATTATAAGATATAATCATTTGCTGCTTGAGATTGTAAAAGATAAAATAGAATATGATTGGGTTGATAATTTATGGGAATACAGAAATCCTGGTTCTTTTATAATTGATAGCCCCTTTATGGCGTATTTGAGTTTTTTAACAGAGATGCTTTATTTTAAAGATGCTGAATTTAGAGCAAAATCCTATGAAAATGATTTTTTGGATTTTCGGATACTTACAGACGTTTACTCGATAGAAGATAACCTTAAATTTCTAATTTTTTCGTTTGATTTTATAAATAAAGTAAAAGGGTATAATGAAAGTATATTGTGGGAAGGTGAATCATTGCATAGCACCTTAAAAGGTATCTTAAACAAGAAATATGATACAAACCAACAGTTCATTTATTTCCTAACTCTCATGTATTGTTATAATGGTAAACCCATAGAAAACTTAAGCAATTTTATTAGAGTAGTCAGAAATTTAATTGAAAACACAGACGATAATTCTAGACGTGAATGGCCAAGACTAATATCATCATTACAAAATCTAATTTCAAATAAAGATATTTATATAGTTCTATCTGAATTAAGTGATGAAAATAAATTGATAGGGTTTAATGTAGACCAGAGAAAGGAGGAGATTTTTAAAGCCAAGTTAATACTTGCTTTTAGAGAATACAAAGACCTAATTTTTGAAATCGAAGACCATAAAAATTTTAAAGGAAATATCGCCAATATTTTATTGATACCATTTGTAGAAAGTGAACGTCAATTTAAAGGACAGGAATTGGAATCAATTGTTTATGAAATAAAACATTTAGAGCTATTATCAGATGTTTTCAAAAGCTATAGAAAAATTTTGCAAAATAACTTTAACATTATTTGGGGCAATCTATTGATAACAAGTCTGTATACTCAAACTTATGAATCCCGGTTAGTTTTTTCTGGATTATTTAGGAAGCATCCTGCAACGTTGATATTCGCTAAGAGATTTGCTAAGTCCAAATTGGATTTGAACAGTTACATAGTAAAAATTCAAAAACAATTTATTTTAGGCTTGGCAAAAAGACATGAAAAACTTTCAGAAATCAAACCAGTTAAAGAACAGCTCTATCTTTATTACATAATCAGTGAAAGGATTTATAATCAATCATATAGTCAATTTTTCAAGAACGATAATTTCAATTTTGGTTGGCTTGCAAAAGAAACAGGACATAAATCATTGTTCTCAAATGGAATAGATGGGTGTCAGTATTTCCCTACTGGTAATCCTATTTTTCAGGTGTATAACCAACAGTTTAGATATAACCTTGGATTAAATCAAAACAACACTCTGGATATTGAAATTCTTGGTGGAAATAAAAAAAGAAATCCTTTTGAATTAATCTTGACTTGGGCTTCAGAAAAATAAAAACGATGAGCAAAATTGTAGCTGCTGAAAGAACAACCCAAAACCGCATTGTGCAACTGCTAACCCAACAGTTGGGCTATACCTATTTAGGCAATTGGGAAGATAGGGCAAACAATACTAACATTGAAGAAGAACACCTTAAAGCGTACCTGCTTAAAACAAAACTATATAGCAACAAGCTTATTGATAAAGCCATACTGCAATTAAAAAAAGAAGCAGCCCTTTCAGTTAATGATGATTTATATACGGTAAACAAAGAAACTTACAGCAGGTTACGTTACGGCATACCTGTAAAAGAAGATGTAGGAGAGCCAGATAAAACAGTGCATTTTATCAACTGGCAGCAGCCAGCAAAAAATGATTTCGCTATTGCAGAAGAAGTAACCATAAGAGGGCAGCGAGAAAAACGGCCAGATATTGTGCTGTATGTAAATGGTATTGCTTTAGGTGTACTGGAACTGAAACGTGCTTGCATTTCTGCCACAGAAGGTATCAGGCAGTGCATTGGAAACCAACAGCACCGGTTTGTAGCACCCTTTTTTACCACCATACAGGTGGTGCTTGCAGGCAATGATACACAAGGCCTGTATTATGGTACTACCAAAACATCTGAAAAGTATTTC
Organism: Chitinophagales bacterium; assembly: GCA_031424995.1. Taxonomy (GTDB): domain Bacteria; phylum Bacteroidota; class Bacteroidia; order Chitinophagales; family Chitinophagaceae; genus Parasediminibacterium. Next base: position 10,704 of record JANPIP010000005.1, read on the forward strand.
CTGAAATGGAAGGAAGAGAACCATAGTTATAACCAGGACGAAAATATACTGGATCAGCAAGTCTTGCAGTTCTGCAATCCTGCAAGGCTGTTGGATATGGTTCACAACTTCATTGTGTTTGATAGTGGAAGAAAAAAGCTTTGCAGGCCCAACCAGTACTTTGGTATTAAAGAGGCACAAAAATATATTGCCCGAAAAGAAGGCGGCATAATCTGGCATACACAGGGCAGTGGTAAATCGCTTACCATGGTATGGCTGGCGAAATGGATACATGAAAATATCACTGATGCCAGGCTGCTGATTATAACTGACAGAACAGAACTGGATGAACAGATTGAGAAAGTATTTAAGGGGGTAGATGAAACCATTGTAAGAACAAAAAGCGGGCAGGATTTATTGAACCAATTGAACAATACCAAGCCATGGTTGCTTTGTAGCTTGATACACAAGTTTGGTAACAGGAACGATGATGATGCCACTGAGTTTATTAAGCAGTTAAGCAAGCCCAAAGATTTTAAACCCAAGGGCAATTTGTTTGTGTTTATAGATGAATGCCATAGGACCCAAAGTGGCGATTTGCATGAAGCCATGAAGGATATAATTCCCGATGCTGTGTTTCTTGGTTTTACTGGTACGCCATTACTGAAAGCAGACAAGAAGAAAAGCATAGAAATATTTGGCAGGTACATACATACCTACAAGTTTGATGAAGCTATTGCAGACAATGTAGTACTGGATTTGCTGTATGAAGCAAGGGATGTAGACCAACATGTATTGGACCAAAAAGGGATTGATGAATGGTTTAATATAGTTACCCTGGGAATGAATGATTTGCCCAAGGCAGAGCTGAAACAGAAATGGGGCACCATGCAAAAGGTTTTAAGCACCAAGAGCAGGTTAGAGAAAATTGTATTTGATATTATTAAGGACTTTAAGGTCAAGCCCCGTTTAAGGGAGGGAAAGGGAAATGCCATGCTGGTAAGCAGGAGCATTTATGAAGCTTGCAGGTATTATGAAATTTTTCAAAACATTGGTTTTAAAAAATGTGCCATTGTTACATCATTTGAGCCAAGCATAAACAGTATAAAATTAGAAGATGCAGGTGCAGGCGATACAGAGAAATTAGAGCAATATGAGATTTATATTAAAATGCTCAATAACAAAAGCCGGGAAGATTTTGAGAAGGCCGTGAAGAAGCAGTTTATTGACCAGCCTGCCAATATGCAATTGCTGATTGTGGTGGACAAGCTGCTTACTGGCTTTGATGCCCCGAGCTGCACCTACCTTTATATAGACAAGGAAATGCAGGACCACAGCCTGTTCCAGGCGATATGCAGGGTAAACAGAACAGAGAACGAGGACAAGGAATTTGGTTATATTGTTGACTATAAAAACCTGTTCAACAGGTTAAATAAATCCATAACAGACTACACGTCAGATGCCTTTGACAACTTTGAAGAAGATGATGTAAAAGGAATGTTGGTAGACAGGATAGAAAAGGCTAAGGATAGGCTGGAAGATGCTTTGGAAACTGTGCATCAACTATGCGAAGCGGTAGAGCCACCCAAACAAATAGAACAGTATATAAAGTATTTTGGGGCTTATGTTGATGATAAGTTTGCGCTTAAAGATAAGGAAGAACTACACCTGACTTTTTATAAGGCTGTAGTTGCTTTAATAAGGGCATATAACAACATTGCAGCCGATATATTACTTGCTGGCTACTCAGAAAAAGAAGCTGTCAAAATAAAACAGCAAGTAAATAATTATACTGAATTACGTAACGCCATCAAGATTGCCAGCGGCGATGATATAGACTTGAAAAAGTTTGAGCCAGAGATGCGGCAGTTGCTGGACATGTATTTAACAGCAGACCCCAGCAGAACAATTTCTAACTTAGGGGAAGCGACCCTGATGCAGTTGATAGTTGAGAATGGCATTGATGATGCGATTGATAAGTTGCCAATTATTATCAAAAAAAGCCCCGCTGCAATGGCTGAAACATTAGAGGCCAACATGCGTAAGGTAATAACACAGGAAATGCCTATTAACCCTGTGTACTATGAAAAAATGAGTACGCTGTTGCTGGAACTGGTAAGGCAAAGAAAGGAAGGTGCCATTGACTACGAGAAGTTTTTACTGGAAATTGAAAAGCTTGCAAACGCTATACATCCCAAACATTCAAAAGCCTATCCTGAAAATATTAATACCAATGGCTTACGGTCATTTTTTGATGGATTGAACAATAATGAAGCACTTGCTTTGGATATATATGATGCGATAAATACCGCAAGGCCTGATAACTGGATAGGTAATGCAATGAAAGAGAAAAAGGTAAGGTTTGCTATAAAGGATGTATTAAAAAGGCATGGCATTGAGGATGAAAATGAAGAACGCAGGTTACTTGAGTTGGCCACCAATCAAAACGAATTAAAATAGTGCAATCTTTTAACGTAGGAAATATTAGTGTAGAGGTTGTAAAAAAGAATATCAAAAATATTCACCTTGCTGTGTATCCGCCAAATGGCAAGGTAAGGTTGGCTGCACCAGAAGGGGTAAATGATGAAACTTTGAGACTTTTCACTATTTCTAAATTGGCATGGATAAAAAAGCAGCAGAAGCAGTTCACCTTACAGGACAGGCAAAGTGAAAGAAATTATGTTGATAGGGAAACCCATTATTTTTTGGGCAGGAGATATTTATTGAAAGTTATTGCGAACAGCAAAGCTTCGAAAGTGGAAATAGTAAACAGGTCTACTATGGTGTTGTATACCAAGCCGGACCATACTACTTTACAGAAACACAACATCATCAATGAATGGTATAGAACAGAATTAAAAAAAATTATCCCCCCATTAATAGACAAATGGGAAAAAGAAATGGGCGTGCAGGTAGAAGATTGGGGGGTTAAGCAAATGAAGACCAAATGGGGGGCATGCAATATAAAGGCTAAGCGTATCTGGATAAATCTTGAATTAGCAAAAAAACCTGAAAAATGCTTGGACTATATCATAGCCCATGAAATGATACACTTGTTAGAACGCCACCACAATGATGTTTTCCTGGCCTACATGAATAAATTCCTTCCCAACTGGAAAAACATAAAGAGCGAATTAAATAAATTACCAGTAAGCCATATTGATTGGGATTATTGATAAGCAGATGCTTTGAATAACTGTACTCAAAATTATTGTAGCCGATTTCATACCCCACTTTTAAGTTTCAGTGTCAGCAGAAATAATCTTTGCCGAATACCCACAAAAAATAACGGGCCGCCCCTGTATTTTGGGCGGCCCGTTCCCGGGCTTCAAAAGCAAAAAAATCACGTTATTGCCGTCAACATCTCCAGCAGTTCCAACAAATCCCAATGGGTCATTTCCTTGTCGCTTATAAAAGATGCCAAACCTTTTTCCTCAACATCCTCAAATGAGGTTTCAATAACCACATTTCCAATGGCATCCAACTTGATGGCTTCTATATAACCTTCCACCTCGTTACCAAACGACACATAAGCTAATTCACTTATGCTTATTGTCCTGTTTATCCTTGTTAACTCAATTTCTATTAAACCTTCAGTTTCCCTTTCAAACACCAATAACTTTTCCTTTAATGCTTTTACTTTTTTTGACCGTTCCATAACTTGTGGTTTAGTTTTTTTATGATTAATCTTAATGCAACAAAAATTTGCCATGATAAACAAGTTTTAATCGTAAAAAAATGAGTGGTAAAAAATTCAAAACAGGGTTGGGTTTGCCAACCCTGTTAACCTTAATTAAGGAACAAGGCAGCCCTGCCCGTCCTTGCAAAGTCATCACACAACTGGAACGCCTGTTGTGATCGGGTCTGTGCGGTGCCACCGAACATGAGGGACTTCAGTTTAGCTTCTTCGTCTTTGAAGTTGCGGACGTTCTGATAGTAACCCGTTACGGCATTGTAGGCACCGAAGACCGTCCCCGTTGTGGTCTCGTCCTGCTGTGAGCGTGCAGTGAGCGCATATTCATAGGCATGGTTCGCCATGTTGGTAAAGCAGGAAGAAAGTTCTTCCTCCACGCCACCCTGTACCAGTTTTAAAACTTCCTTGGATGGCACCATGGCCAACTGTATCAGCCTTTTCAGTTCAGGGTCTGTAATATGCACTTTTGATCATCTGTTAAAGATGGTTCCAGTTGTGTTCTTAAGGTATTGGTGATACCCATCAGGTGGCGGGCAACTTCAAGCCTTTCTTTTGCTGCCGTGGTATGCCTTATCTTGATGGCACCTGTGTTTTTATGCAGGGCTGCGTTTAGTGTGTTTTGGCAAACAATGCGCACGGGCGTAAAGGCTGCGGTGATACTGCCAAAGCCATCATGGGAAGTGGCAAGGAACAGGTACTTTTCCGTTAAATCCTCTTTGCCTACCCTGATATAACCAGGCAGTTTGGCTGTGATGTTTTGCGAACCACAGAGTTTATCGGGTTGACTCTTCTCCGATTGAAATATCTTACTTGCCGATTTTTTTTAAATAATGATTAAAAATGTTTAAACAGTTTCAGTATTTTAACCATTCAGTATTTTTTTTGCATTTTTTAGTTTTTAAAGGAATATTTTCTGTTCAAATATTGGCGCAATTGAAAATTCAATTATCTCATTTGGGGTAATGTAATAACTTCGTTGTCCCATTGGGATAATTCTTCAATAAATAAAAAAGAATTTTATCAAAAATTGGATACAAAAGCGATTGATATTGTAGAACTTCAAAGAAATGTTGCCTTGTTTAGAAACGATGAAGCGTTTAAAACTTTGTTCCTATATTTTTACGGTTCGCTTACCAATTTTGCTTATTCAATAACTAAATCTGAGGAAGCCGCAGAGGAAATCTATTCAGATGTTATGTTAAAAATTTGGGACTTAGGCGAATCTTTGCAAGGAATTAATAATCTGAAAAGTTACTTGTACCGAGCAATAAAAAATACTTCTTTAAACTATCTCGAAAAATATCACAAACTTCAATCTATAGATTTTGATAGTATTTCGATAGAAATTTTGCCGCTACATGACGCTGATGCTCAAATACTTGCAAATGAGTTCAACCGATTTGCCATAATGGCTATAAAGTCGTTGCCCCCCAAGTGTCAAATTGTTTATAAGCTTATCCGTGAAGATGGTTTAAGTTATAAAGATGTATCTGAAATCTTGAATATATCAGTTAATACTGTAGAAGGGCATATGGTTAACGCGTTGAAAAAACTTCAAAAATCACTCGGTATTTTCCTGCATCCTGCTCAAAATTAATTTTTCCCCTCAACGGTGGAATTACGCAATCCTTCTGTCTTAATAACCAGGTTGCTAAATTTTTTATGCTTATTACAAGAATATGTATCAAGAAAGGTTTCTACAATTATTAAGCAGAAAATTCGCTAACGAGGCCACCATCCAAGAATTGGATGAATTTAAACGTATTATTGATACCGACACAAATTACAAGGCGCTATATGATAATTTACAAATAAAAAGCAGTAATAACGATTTTATTACAGCGTATAAAGCTAATAGGGCATACGAGCTGTTAGGGAAGAAATTGCGTAAGATGCCTCAAGTTGCACCCCCTGCCGACACCTATATTACACCACTTGTACAGTTAAAAAAAACACCCACAAAATATTATTTTCTGTACGCTTCTGTTGCCGCAATTTTCATCACATTATTTTTCACTGCAATAAAGATTTATAATTCTGGGCAAGCAAAAAGTGCCACTTTACCGCACAATGAAATAGCTACTTTAAAAGGACAAAAATCTAAAATATTATTGCCAGATGGTACGCAGGTTTGGCTTAATGCTGACAGCAAAATTTCTTATCCCGAACAGTTTGCCGCTGATATACGTGAGGTGCAGCTTGTGGGCGAAGCTTTTTTTGATGTAGCACATAATAAAGAAAAACCCTTTATTATTCATACAAAAGAAATGAATATTAAGGTATTGGGTACCGCTTTTAATGTACGTGCTTATCCAAAAGATGAGGTATCAGAAGCAGCCCTCATACGTGGCTCTATCGAAGTATCTTTCCCTAACCGCCCCAACCAAAACCTTATTTTAAAACCCAATGAAAAAATAGCAGTGAAAAATCCTGCCGAGCTTTTGCCTGAAAATAAAGCATCAGAATCAAGCTCGAATACTGTAATTGCAATTAATAATATTTCCTTCAGTAAGTCTGACAGTACTATTTTGGAAACGGCCTGGAAAAATGGACGCCTTGTGTTTGATTCAAAGCCTTTTTCGTCATTGGCTGAAGATCTTGAGAGATGGTACGATGTTACAATTGTTATTGATAATGCACAGATTGAAAAAAAGCTGTTTACTGCAAACTTTAATAACGAAACAATTGAAGATGTGCTGCATTTTCTTAAACTCTCTTATTCTTTTAATTATACCTATAACAAAGAGAGTAAACTAATAAAAATATTTTAACACTTAAAAAAAGGAATTATGTAATTGTTTGTTTTGAGCAAAAAAAAGGGGAAATGGTGGAACATTTCCCTGAAATAAGCTAAAAAGGAAGTCGCAAAAAATCCTATTTCTAACATCTAACGCCAAAGTATGAAAAAAAATGTACTTCCCAACAGATTTTTGTTGGAAAGGAGACATAACAAAATATTGCTTGTTATGAAACTAACCGTTGCCGCCGTTGTTTTATTAGTCAGTCAAGTGTTTGCCAACAGTGCATCACCGCAAAAAACAATTACTTTAAAGCTGCAAAATACCCCTATTAAAAAGGTCTTCGCCGAAATTGAAAATAAAACTGTTTACAGGTTTGTTTTCAACGATGATATTATTCCTGTTGGGAAAAATGTAGATCTTGACGCCAATAATGAAGCCGTTAACAACGTTCTTGACAGGATTTTAGTTAATACAAACCTTACTTACAAATTCCCTTCTGAAACCGTAATTGTTATTACAAGCAAAAACGCGATTGCTGCAAATGCACCTGCGGTAGTTAAAGTAATTACAGGCCGTATAATTAATGATCGTGGTGAGCCGCTGTCTGGTGCAAGCATAAAGGTAAAGGGTGCCAACAAAGGTGTAGTATCAGATGCTAATGGTGAATTTAAGATTCAGTTAGACGATGCTAAGGAAAAAATAATAGTAATTACTTACAGCGGTTACATACAGCAGGAAGTAATTACCGCTTCAATAAAATCTCCCCTGAATATCAGGTTATTGCCATTGGTAGAAAACCTGGATGATGTTGTAATTCTTGGATACACATCTGTAAGGAAAAGAGATGTAACCGTTTCTGTTTCAAAAGTAGATGTAGGCGAATTGCAAAAAGCACCCGTTATTTCTTTTGACCAGGCATTGGCGGGCCGTGCAGCAGGTGTGCAGGTAGTTTCGCAGGATGGGCAACCAGGCGCGCCCATTAACATTGTTATCAGGGGCAACAACTCGTTAACGCAGGATAATTCACCGCTTTATGTAATTGACGGTTTCCCCATAGAAAACCCTGATCCCAATACCATTAACGTTGCTGAAATTGAATCTTTAGAAATTTTAAAAGATGCATCTGCTACTGCTGTGTATGGTGCCAGGGCAGCCAATGGTGTTATATTGATTACTACCAAGAAAGGAAAAATAGGTGTACCTGTAGTAGAATTACAGGCATATACATCAAGCCAAAAAGTATTAAAACGTATTGAGCTGATGAACCCCTATGAGTATGTTAAATATTTATATGATTTAAACCCAGTAAATACGCTTACAGGTTATTTGCGCAATGTTGACAATAATCCCAAATCAGTAGATTCTGTTTTAAATTTATACAAAAATGTACGCGGGCTTGATCTGCAGGATGCTGTGTTTGGTGCACCTGCACCCTTTTCTAATTATTATCTTTCTATCAGAGGTGGTAATGAAAAAACCAAGTACAACCTTTCCGGCAACTTCGCCGACCAGAAAGGTATTATGGTTAATTCTGGCTTTAAGCGCTACCAGCTTAAATTTAATATTGACCAAACCATTTCTAATGCACTTAAGATCGGCTTAAACTCCACCTATACTTATACAGACCAGTATGGGGTGCAACCCGTGGGCAGTGGTAACTCGGGTTTGGCAGGGGGTACTTCTTATTTAATGGCAAGTGTTTGGGGTTACAGACCCATTAACGTTTCAGGTAATATTGACTCGTTATTAGAGCAAATGAACGATGCCAGTATTGATCCTACCAACACTTCACAATTGTTTAATCCATTATTTTCTACAAGAAATGAATACCATAAAAACTTCCAGGCAAATATTTTTGTAAATGGATATTTGGATTATAGAATAACACCTCATTGGAAATTACGTATGACCGCAGGCATTAATCAAACCAATGGGCGCAGGGAAGATTTTTATAATTCCCAAACAAGCCGTGGCCGGATAAATGCAACAAACGTTAATGGTGTTAATGGAAACTATAGCCATAACATTACCCAGAACATTACCAATGAAAATACCCTGAACTATAACAATACTTTTAACAGGATACACCGTTTAAATGTGCTTGTTGGCTTTACCAATCAAAGCGTTAAAACAAATTTTTACTCCCAGGGTGCTACCAATATACCTAATGAGAGCCTTGTAATAGCAGGCCTTAGTCAGGGGATAGCAGGTGTGCCGGTTGTTGATGCGTCTTCAAATACGCTGGTTTCTTTTTTGAGCCAGTTTCAGTATGATTATAAATCAAAATATTTGGTTACAGCTTCTTTCCGTTCTGATGGGTCTTCAAAATTTAGCAAAGATAAGCGCTGGAGCTACTTTCCCGCCTTTTCCGTTGCCTGGCGCCTTTCTAACGAACCATTCATGAAACAAATAAAAGTAGTTACCGATGCCAAAGTTCGTTTTGGCTATGGTGTAACTGGTAATAACAGAATTGGCGATTTTTCTACTTATTCAAGTTTAGCAGGAGGATATTCGCCTGTAAACAACACGTTTTTATATATCGCTAATCTGGGCCGCTTTGGTAACAAAGACCTGAAATGGGAAACAACCGCACAAAGCAATTTGGGATTAGATATTGAGTTATGGAAGGGTAAAATTGGCCTGACTGTAGACCTTTATCGTAAAGTTACCTCCGATTTATTGCTTAATGCGAATTTGCCTACTTCATCAGGGTTTAGCAGTGTTTTTAAAAATATTGGTAAAACAAGAAACCAGGGGCTGGAAATACAGTTGAATACGGTGAATATGGAACGGAAAAACTTCAACTGGACTACCAGTTTTAATATTTCTTTTAACCAAACCAGGGTATTGGAATTAGCTGAAAACCAGGAAGTGCAATATTCAACAGTAGGATGGAACGGTAACTATAACTCCACACCGTTATATATTGCTAAAAAGGGTGGGCCTTTAGGCGAAATGTTCGGCTTTGTTTCTGATGGCATCTATCAATATTCCGACTTTGACAGATCTTCTACTGGTGCTTACACCTTAAAAACAAATGTGCCTACCAGTTTTACAACACGTTTAACCCAACCCAACCCCGGCGCAGTTAAATTAAAAGATTTAAATGGTGATGGTATTATTAACAATTCCGACAGAACAGTGATTGGTAGCGGGCTGCCAATACATATAGGTGGTATAACCAACACATTTAAGATACATGATTTTGATGCGAGTATATTTTTCCAATGGTCTTACGGTAATGACATTTATAATGCCAACCGTTTGATTTTTGAAAACGGATCTCCTAATAGTTCGTTGAGTTATTTGAACATGTATAAGTCTTATACCGATCGCTGGAGTCCTTCCAACCAAACCAACGATATGCCAAGTGCTAACCCTGGTGCTTTGCCGGGTAATTATTACTGGAGCCGCGTTGTTGAAGATGGTTCTTATATCAGGTTAAAAACTTTGTCAATAGGCTATTCGCTTCCTGCAAAGATTATCAAAAGATTAGGGAATCCATTTAAAAGGCTGCGTGTTTATACTGCCATGCAAAACTTGTTAACGTGGACCAATTATACCGGATTTGATCCAGAAGTAAATGGTCGCCCAACTGCCTTAACACCAGGATTTGACTTTTCTGTGTATCCCCGGGCAAACACAATAACTTTTGGTGCCAACCTTACGTTTTAAATATAAATATTATTTGCTATGAAAAAATATATTTTCCTTTCCGCAATTGTTATAAGCATCCTGGGTGTGTCTTGTGATAAATATTTAGACACTACACCGCAGGATTTTATCAGTCCTGAAAATTATTACAATACTGAGGCAGAAGCAAATTCTGCCCTGTATGGGTTATATACTGTTTTTAATGATAATGGTAATGGGCTGTATTCAAGTAATGCATTAACGTCGCATGTGGTACCAACAGATGAAGTTCACAGGAATAATACTACCGGCGATAACACATTAGCTTACGACGCGAGTTCAAGCTTTTTAAATACTTACTGGGCACAAGCTTACAGGTATATCAATAACTGTAATTCTTTTCTGGAAAACATTGATAAGCCGTCAATGGATAATGGAAAACGTGAAGTAATGAGGGCTGAGGCTACCTTTTTAAGGGCTTACATTTATTTTTTACTTACCTCGCAGTTTGGCGATGTGCCTGTGAAGCTCTCTTCTACACAAAGCGCGTCAGGCCTTAGCATAGCTTTTACTCCACAAAAAGAGGTGTACGAAATGGTATTGGCAGATATGACTGCCGCAGAAGCAAAAGTGTATGATGTAGATCAAAGTAAACAGCAACCAACACGTGTAAGCAAGCAGGTAGTGCGTGGCATACTTGCACGCGTTTGCCTGTATATGGCGGGCAATCCCTTAAAGGATGTGAGCAAATACCAAATGGCACGTGACTGGGCTAAAAAAGTGGTAGATGCTGGAAAAAATAGTTTAAATCCTGATTATCCTCAAATATGGATTAATATAGCACAGGATGCTTATGATATTAAGGAAAGCATGTGGGAGGTAGACTTTAAAGCACCACAGCCACCTTATTTCAGGGCTTCTGGCTGGGGGGGGCAAACAGGAATAGGAATAACTTGCCCCAGTACTAATCCCGATATCGGATACGTTTTGGACTGGTATAAGGTTTCCTACAGTTTAGCAGCTTATTATAATACTGATACTTTTGATGTTCGCAGAAACTGGAACATTGCACCATTCTTTTATAGAGGCGCAACAGGTACTTGGGAAACACCAAGGGATTCTTTAAATACTACAGTGGCACTGAGGAATCAAAAAGTGATTGACAAAAACCCGGGTAAGCTACGTCGTAAATATGAAAATGTTCGCCCAGCAACCGGTACCAGCGGTATGAATTTTCCGATACTCCGTTATTCAGATGTATTGCTAATGTATGCAGAAGCTGAGAATGAAATAAGCGGTCCTGCAAATGCCCTCCCTTTATTAAACCAGGTGCGAACAAGGGCGAAGTGTACACAAATGTATTCCATGTCTGCTACAAACCCTTATTTTCTCATTACTGATGATAAGGAAACTTCTAGAAAGGCGATACGTGACGAGCGTGCCAGAGAATTATGTTTTGAATTTACACGCCGTAACGATTTAATACGCTGGGGTCTTTATGTACAAACATTGCAGGCAGAAGGACAAACATTTATTGCTAACAACTATAATACACGGATGAGAGATGTATATGCCAGGGTTAGCGAACGTCATAACCTCTTACCAATACCACTTACAGAAATTACACTAAATAATTTAGCAAAGCAAAATCCCGGCTGGTAATCCTTTAAATTTCAAATAATGAAAAAATCTATTATAAAGTTAATAGCTATAATCCTGTTGCCTACACTTTTCTTTGCGTGTAAAAAAGAGAATGTAGAAATGCCCACTTTTGATGCAGGTATCAGCACACCCAATTATAGAGTAGGCGATACTATTAATTATACATTCACTGGCTACGCTGATAATATAAGCCTTTACACAGGTGAAAATGTTGTACAAACTGCTACAATTGTACCAAGTACGCCGCTGCTTGGATACAGGTATCAATACAAAGACCGCGATTATGCTGACGGAAATGCTTTTATTCAATTTTCGTCTGTTTTGCAATCAGTTTCGCAACCCAACACATTGTCGCTTTTAATTTCAAGCAATTTCAGTGGAGTTTACGATTCAGCGGGTATACGTAATGCAAATTGGGTTGATTTAACAGGCGGGGCCAATTTATCTAACGGAAGCGTAACCACACCAATAAATTCTGGTTTGGTAAGTATACCAGATTCATTTAAAAGTAAGACAGTATTTATAGCCTTCAGGTACAATGCTACCTCTGGTAGCCAACAACCGAGATGGACGATTACCAATCTTTCCGTTCCATTTTACGCTAAAGGAAATGATACTGCCAGTGCCACTAAAGACACACTGACCGTTGCTAACTTAAACCCTTCGTGGCGAACCTTTAATATCGCCGGGTCGCAAACCTGGTCTTCATCTACTTCTCAACTTGCTTTTACCGGGGGGGCAGGAACTACTTCTGTAGCGAATGAAGATTGGGCAATTTCACGCGATATTGTTTTAAACCGGGTACCTGTTGATAAGCCTGCATTTATTATCAAAACATTGACTGATGCGATGCCGGCTACGTTCCGTCAGCCGCCTTATAAAAAGCCGGGGATGTATAAAGTTTCTTTCGCTGCCAATAACGCTAACCGTACCAATTTGGTGTCATCAGTTAAAGAGTTTACAATTAACGTAGCACCTTAATTACTTTATTGAAGTTGCCTTTTCTTTAAATCTTTATGAAACTTATAAAAGTAATATTTGTTTTCAGTTTGTCAGCTATTCTGGGCATTTTAAATGCCCAGAATATGCGTGCTTTTACGCCTGGTAATTTTGTAGTTATTTCACAAAATATTTCTGGTGGTTTTACACCTGTGTTTATTAAAGAATATACACCTTCGGGTAACTTAGTTCAAGCAGCTAACTTAGGTACTTTAGCTGCCCCTAACAATGGCTGTTTTTTACCTAATCCTAATTCTGGTTCTAGCGAATATGGATATATATCTCGTTCCGGCAATGGTCAGTTTGTAAGTTTCGCTGCTTTCAGGCAAGCAAATGCGACTGGCAATAGAGTAGGCGCGTTGATAAAATATGATGGTACTATCAACACACAAACCCTTTTTAACAATACAGATAATCCTGTTTTCAATCCTAAAAGTGTTGTTACTGCCGACGGTAAAGGCTTATGGTTATCAACAAGTCATTTAAGTGGTGATAGTAATTACATTTTTTACCAACCATTGAGTGCCACTTTTAATCCTACTCAATTGATTGAAACTCCAGAGAAAGGTCTTGGATTTAGACAATTGAATATTAGTGCTTATGATAACAGCTTGTATGTTACTCGTGGTAATAGTGGTTTTAATGCTTTTAGTGGCTTACCTACCACAGTTGTATCGCGTACAAACCGTTTTCCGCCAATAAATGTAAAAGCCCCTTCGCCCGGCGGAAGGGGTTTTTGTTTTGTTGAACCATTAAATGGTGGTGGTGAAGTGATGTATATAAGTGCCGTAGCATCAATCGCAGCATCGGGATCAATAACAGAAAACAGCAATATTCTTACCCTTAATTCAGCAAATAGTAACTTTTTAGCAGGCAATCCTGTTACGGGACCTGGAATTCCTGCTGGTGCAATAATTAAGTCAGTTGAAGGAACTGTAGTTACTATATCTATAAATGCTACTTCTACACAAACCGGACATAATTTTTATACTGGTCCAGCTAGTAATTATGGCATTTATAAATACTACAGAACATCCCCTAAAAATGCATGGACTTTTGCTGGTGGCTTTGGGGTTTCGGCGGATAACTATTTAACAGTAACCGCTATGCCTAATGCAAATGGGGGTTTTACTTTGTATGCAACAAAGAATGTTTATAACGGTGGTAGTGCCAAGTACACTACTATGGTGGAGGAAGGGACACCGCAAATCGTAAAAATTGTGGATTCTGCATTGTTTAATGTTAACATGGCTGCAAGAGAAACAGTAATAGTACACACTACTGTTAACAGGGATATTTTTAGAGGGATTTCAATGGCACCTGCTGTAAGCAGCAAAACACTAATTTATTATTACAAAGGGCAGGGGCCAGTAGATGCCGTAACAAGCTGGGGCAGTAATTATGAAGGGTCAGGTACATCACCAGCAAATTTTACTACTGACAACCAGGTATTTATTTTAACCAACGCCGATACTGTTGATAAAATAAATGGAAAGAACTGGACTGTCAGCGGTGCCAACTCCGCATTACATATTGGTGATGGTTACAGGAAAATTCGTTTTTTAACAGGCACCAAAGCTGTAACGGTAAATAATGAAAAAATTTCGGCAAAGCAGGTTAATTATAATGGGCAGTTAAATTAAAATAAACAGCGTGTTTTTACTATTACAAAATATCACCTTAAATGTTAACCAAAAAAACAAATTCTTGCGTATGAAAAAGAAGTTTACCTTAAAAAAACAGTTACAATTTTTAATGTGTATTGTTTTGCTATTAATGGTGGCAGGACAATTGAACGCCCAAACTACTTATTATTGGGTAGGCGGCACAGGTTACGTTACTTCACCTGCAAGCTGGGCAACAGCCGCTAACTGGAAAACAGTACTTGGCGGGGCCTCGGGTACCACAAGAACACCTGCTGCAGATGACATTCTTATATTTGACGGTACAGATATAGGAAGCGGCGCAACAGGCACTGTTTATGTAGGAAGCCTACCTACACAAACCATTGGTAAATTAATATTGCAAAGCGGTGCCAACATTATTTTTGCTACAACAAGCAGGCAAAGTGCAAATGCCGGTATTATAGCTCTTTTAAATTCGGGTGTAACTGCGGGTGCATTTAATACAATAGGTGCAACAACTGCCTGTTCTTATGGAACCACAGCTTTAACCGCAGCAAATATTGGTGATATCGTTTACAATCAGTTTTCAACCAGTGCCCCTGTAAATGTAGGCCAAATACTTACCAATACTACGGGCAGTAATGTTTATACAAGCTATAGTATAAGCGGGCAATCTGCCCAGACACTGTATAAAGCCAATATACTCTCTATCAGTCAGGCGGGCGGCTTTTTGATAGATGGCAGCAGTACGCTTAATTTAAGTACGGGTCATGCTTTTGCTATTAAATTGTTGAATGGCGCGTCGGGTACAGTTAGCGGAACCATTAATGTAACTTGTGCAGGGCAGCGGATAATTACCCAGGATGCTACGTATGCAGCGGCAAGTGGTGCATTAACTTTTGTTAGCGGTAGTGCTTTTAATATTACAAGAACAATTTATGGTAACACGTTTGACTACTATGCCAACAGCACCAACGACAATGTAATATTCCAATCAGGGGCATCCTATAACATTGTTCCCCCGGTAACCGCTACTGCCACTTTAACCATAGGCACAGGGTCAAATGCCGGAAAACTGTCTATGAATATTACCAACCGCGGCAGCGGATATGTAGCACCACCAACTTATACAATTACAGATCCCGGTACAACCTCTGGTACAGCTATTACAACAACAAGTTTTAGCCTTAGTGCAGGTGGAATAAGCAGTAATGCCGCCTCTGCTGGTGGCACAATGAATACCAGCGTTTCCAATGTAGGAACCGGGTATACCGTTGCACCTACCATTACTTTTGTTACGCCTGTTGCCCAGGCTGCTACAGGTGCCGGGTTGCCTTTTCCTTTTAATGGTAATGTAACAGCATCTGTTATTAAATTCAATAAGGGCAGTACGTTTAGCTTAAATGGCACTACTTACACAAATACTGCATTTGGTACCAGGACTTTCCCAAATTTTAAATTAATAAATGGTAGTAATCTTACTTTAGCGGCATCTGGTGGTACAGGTACTATTACCGTAGACACATTAACATTTAGTGGCGGCAAGTTAACTTTAGGTACCGCAAGTAATGGGTTGACCATTAGTAGTACTGGGAATATAGGATTTAGCAGTACGAACGATACCCTTGCGTTGGGCGGTAAATCTTTTTTGCTTAAATCAGACAATGCAGGAACTGCGGGCATTGGTGCAGTTACAGGCTTTAACGCTGTTACAGGTGCCACCAACGTTACCGTTGAACGCTATATACCATCCAATAGCCGTAAAAGTTATACTATGGTAACCAGCCCGGTTTCAAGTCCAACTATTAATGCAGCCTGGCAGGAAGCTGGTGCGGCCACTGCGGGTTATGGTACGCAAATAACAGGTGGTACTACAGGCACAGCGGCTAACAATGGTTTTGATACCACAAGTGCTTCGGGTTTGCCATCTATTTTTACATATAATGACGGTAACACACCCGGCACTAAATGGGTAGGCTTAACTAATACCAATGTTAACACACTGGCACCAGGTGCAGGGTATTTGTTGTATGTACGTGGCGACAGAACTATTGCACCGGGTTCTGCTGCAGTAAGCAACACTACATTACGTGCCACAGGTACGGTAACTATTGGTGATGTAACGCCAACGCTTACCACTACTGACGCCAACCTTTTTAACCTTGTTGCCAACCCTTACCCTTGTGCAGTTACCTGGACAGCCGTAACAAAATCAAATATTACAGGCTCTTTTTATACCTACGATCCCAATCTTGGTTTCTTTATTACATCCAATGGTACAACTGTGTCGCCGTCTTCATCCGGTACAGGCACCAGCCAGCAACAGGCCAATGTAATACAAAGCGGCCAGGCCTTCTTTATCCAAAATGCAGCTTCCGGTACTCCATCCATAACCTTTACTGAGGCAGCTAAAACAACAGCAGCCACTACAACATCGGCCACCACTGTTTTTGGTGATGAAGCACCTGCATCACAACTGAACATCAACATCTACAGCAAAAACAATGAATTGGCAGATGGCGTTGTAGCCCTTTTTGGCAACAATTACAAAGCAGGTATAGCAAAAGAAGATGCCGCCAAGATGGACAACTTTAATGAAACTTTCGCTTTAACAAGAAACAACAACAGGTTAAGCATAGAAGGCAGGCCAACAATAAAAGGCAACGACACCCTGTTCTTTGCCATGAGCAATTTCAGCAAAAAAGAATATGTTTTAAAGATAGATGGCAGCAATTTCAGCGAAGCCAATGCCACTTTAATTGACAACTACACAGGCACCAAAACAGCCCTTGACCTTGCAGCCATTAACACCTACAGCTTCACTGTAAATGGTGATGCAGCTTCTGCAAACAGCAACAGGTTTATGATAACCTTTGGCAGCACAGCAAACATCGCCGCAGGCGAAACAACAGACAACAATGCAAGCCTGTTTGTGAAAGTTAGCCCCAACCCTGTAAGCAACCAGTTACAGGTAAACTTTAAAACAGCGGCTACTGAAAACACTGTTATTAAAGTAATCAACAGCCTTGGCCAAACGGTTAAAACTGTTAATGCAGGCAAAGTAAACGCAGGCAATATCAGCATACCAACTACCAGCCTTGCCAATGGTTTGTACACGGTACAATTAATAAGTGGCAATAAAAATATTGCTTCGCATAAGATTGTAAAGCAATAGTCAAAAGGTCATTGAGTCAATAAAGTCATTGAGTCAGTAAGCCGTTGGTAGCGAAAATAAAGTTATCAATGGCTTGCTGAAATGGCTGATAAAAACAACAAACCCTTCATCATCATCAACTTAAACAAATGAAATCAATATATAACACAAAATCTGTTGCCATAGCAGTTGCGGTGCTGGTAGTAACGATGGCCATTCCTTCACTTGCCTCAGCACAGTTTGATAACTTTCCTGATGGCGGCAACCCTGATGCACCGATTGATGGCGGCCTTAGTTTACTGGTAGCAGCAGGGGTAGGTTATGGTGCTAAGAAGCTGAAAGAAAAAAGAGATAATAAAGCAAAATAAAAGCGCTTAAATATTTACAACAGTTATAAACCGTAGTTCTTTTTAAATTAAATAAGTACAATATGAAATCAAAATTTAACATTTTTTTTCTGGGTTTAATTATGCTGTCAATGCAGTCGTTCGCCCAAATGGCACCTTTTACCAAAGGCAATTTTGTGGTAGTGCGCTTGCAAAACCCCTCGGGTTCTGCTGGTGGTATTGTTCTACAGGAATATTCCCCTACAGGTACAAGGGTGCAGCAAATGTCATTTGATACCTTATCTGCACCAAATAACAAGGTGGTAAGCCCGAATATGGGATCAGGCGAAACAGAATACAATTATATGTCGCTTTCTGCCAATGGGCAGTATGTTACTTTTGGCGGGTTTTTTCCGCCGGCTTCTGGTAACATTGGTGTAGCAGGCAACCCGCGCGTAGCTGCTTTAATTAAGTATGATGGCACTGTAAATACCCAAACAACTTTTACAGGTTCAAGTTATCTTTTTACTACAGCTTCTGCTGCAATTACTGCCTCTACATCGTTAACAATCGCTTCCAATAGTTCTTTAATAGTAGCCGGAAGTGTTATAACCGGTGAAGGTATTGCCCCGGGCACAACCATTACGGCATTTAACACCGGCACAAGAGTGGCTACGCTGTCGCAGGCAGCAACAGTGGCAAATGGTGCAGTATTAACTGTAGAATTAGTGACCCCAGCCACCAATTTTGCAACAAAAAGTTTTGTAACACTTGATGGCGCAGGCATTTGGGCATCGTATAGTGCTTTTAGTACAACTGCTAATGGAATTTTATACCAGCCAACAGGTAGTACAGGCACACCTGTTAATATTTTAGCAAGTAGTACTGGAGCCGGGTTCAGGCAAATGAACATAAGCCCTTATGATGGCAATTTGTATATATCCAGAAGCAATGGTGCGTTTAACTTTTTTTCGGGTGCCCCAACTGTTGCCCAGCCTTTAGCGGCTACTCCTCCTTTCTCTACTACGGGCAATAACGTATCTGCAAACCGTGGCTATTGTTTTGTACAGCCTGTTGGCGGTGGTGGCGAGGTAATGTATGTAGCCTATGTTGCCAGTGCAAGTCAGGCCGGCGCGGCAACGGCTTCTACAACTGCAGGCAGCACCACATTAACTTTAAGTGCTGTAAATGCAAATTTTGTTAATGGCAATTTTATTTCGGGGGGAGGCATACCACCAAATACAACTATTGTTTCGGGTGGCGGAACAACAACATTAACCCTCTCTAAAGAAGCTACAGCTACTTTAAACGGGCAAACCTTTTATAGTTCTCTGCCAACGGTTAAAGGCATCTCAAAATTTTACAGAAAACCATCAGGTAACGCTTGGATAGCCGCAGGTGGTTTTGGAACAAGTGCAGAAAATTATCTTACCGTAACCGCCGAGCCTAAAGCTGGTGGTGGTGGTTTTACCATTTACGCAACTAAATTTAATTTTTCAGGCAATGCTGTATTTCCCACAACCTATACCCAGGCAAACAGTTCTACAGTTGCAGGTTCTAACATAGTTACTTTAGGCGCGCCTAATGCCAATTTTGTTGTTGGTAATTTTATTTCTGGTACGGGTATTCCTTCCAATACAACTATCACAGCAGTAAGTGGTTCCAGCGTTACCATATCTAACAATGCAACCTTAGATGGTACTGTTACTTTAACTACAGGTACATTGGCAGGCTCTCCCTGTATTGTTAGAATAGATGATGCGGCAGATTATGATGCCAGCTTAAACGGTACAGAAACGGTAATAGTACAACCACAATATCAGCAGGTATTCAGGGGCATTTCTGTTGCACCAATGTCAACACCGATATCACCGATCCCGCTTCCTTTAAAATTAATAAGCTTTACAGGTACAACCATCAGTAACAATGTTGCGCTTAACTGGACGTCTGTTGAAGAAAAGAATGTTGCTTATTTTGAAGTAGAAAAAAGCCTTAATGGAAGCAATTTTACACCTGTTGGTAAAGTAGCTGCAACTAACCTTGATAAAAACGATTATCAGTTTGCCGATCCTGCTTCATTATCTGTAATAACCTTCTACCGTTTAAAAATGGTAGATAAGGATGGTTCTTTCTCTTACAGCAATGTACTGTCATTTTCGCCTGAAAAAGTGGTTGATGCCATTAAGCTTTATCCAAACCCGGCTTCTGATGTTTTAAATGCAGTATTTAGCCCGGTAACCGAAAATACAACTATAGGCATCTATGACTTTTCCGGAAAAATGCTGGTTCAAAAAGTATTGTCAAAAAACACAACTTCCATTCAGCTGAATATTAGCCAGCTTATTACAGGGCCCTACCTTTTAAAGATCACAAATGCTACTGCTACTATAGCAAGTCATGTGTTCATTAAAAATTAAAATATGCAAATCAGGTTCGCTTGCCCCGCCACATTTATTATTTTTGTAATACTATTCCCTGCGCTGGTAACGGCGCAGGGAATGTATTCTTTTGAATCCACAGTTCCTGCAGAATGGAATCAAGTTACCAATGGTTCTTTAAGTATTTCCAACACCCGTTTTAAGGACAGTTTAAAAGCTTTGAAATGGAACTGGTTGCCTGGTAGCGTTATCACGGTTTCCAATCCAAAAAATTTATCAGCCATAAACCCCTCAACAGGGGGCGTTTATTTTTGGTTGTATAATGAGTCGCCCCAAAACGACTCTTTAAAAATGGAATTTTTGAATGTTAGCAATGCAGTGGCATGCAGCTTTAAAGTTTATATAAACTTTAAAGGCTGGCGTTGCGTATGGGTTAATTTTAAAAATGATATGAAATACACTTCAAGTACCAGGCTTGGTACTATGAAATTGTATGCTCCAGCCTTAAAAACAGGAACTGGTGCGCTTTATATTGATATGTTTGACGTGCAAACAAGCCCAATATGGTCAAGAACAGCCGATTTTTTTGTTAACATTACCACAAATAGTGTTGCAGACGATTATGTACTACCAAGAAAGGTGGCTCCTTTAACAGTAATCAAGCCTTTGAGCGATACCATTGAACTTAACCTTGTGGAAGAAAAACTGGACAAGTGGATGGTCGATACGTCCAGGGTGTCGCCAGATGTAAATACCTATCAGAACAAACGTATTAATGATTTACAGAACAGAATAGGCTGGACTAAAACGCGAAATTTTTCACCACTTTGGAATTTTAAGTTCATCCGCAATACAGAAGATAACACAGTAACAGCTATTGATACCGTTACGGGCATAGGTAAAGGGCTTTTTCCCACAGCTTCTATTTATTCCCCTAAAATTAACGGATTTGCCACTGGTGCCTGTTTGCAACTGGCATTGGATTACCGTATCAACAACAACGTAAACAGCCTTAAAAGGTGCATTGATTTATTTGACTGGATGTACGACCAGGGTTGGGCCGACAGTAGTGCCATGGGGTCTTTATATGGTCAACAAGTTAGAACTACTGCCTGGCCGCAGGCTTTTTTCTTATTACGGGATGTATTACCGGAATCTACCTATACCAACACTATGAACGCCTTGTACTGGCATCTTCAATTTGGGGATACTTACCGCCCATATTCGCCCGATATGGCTTCCGCCAACGCCGACTTTATACGTGGCCTTGGTGTGGCAAAACTTATTTATGCCCTTTGTATAAAAGATCCTGCACAACGGCTTTCTGTTTTTAGCTTTACCCGTGATTTTTTAAATAATGCCAGCCTGCCTTATGCTGGATTTTCTGATATCTATAAAACAGATTATTCTGCATATCATCACGGTGGACCTTATGTAAGCGAATATGGGGATGACGCCCTTCATCAATCTACTATTATCTATTACTTACTGGATGGCAGCAAGTACGCTTTAAGCGAACCGGCTTATAACCAGCTAAGAAACACGTGGCTTCGTTTCGATTTTTTCAGTACCAACCTGAGAGTGCCATTTGCCCTTTCTGGCCGGGGCCCCAACGGCAGTAATAACATGCAGGAGCATATCCAGGGTATTAGCTATTTGGGGGCTACACAAAAAGGGAAGACCGACACTGCACTTATTGCCACATTTAAAAGGCTGGTAAATGTATGGCCAAGTCAATTAAACAGCAATATGTCAAATGCTGGCATTGGTATCTCCTTTACCAATAGTGTTGCTGGTGCCAAAAGCGTAGTCAGGCTTCTGAATAATCCAATTCCTGCCAATGCTGACCCTTCAGGAACGGTGTTCATGCCCTATTCAGGTATGTTCTTTGGGCGTAATAAAGGATGGTTAGTAGGTGCAAAAGGCTTTAGCAAGTATCATTTTGACTTTGAAGTAATTACTACTGATGGTGTCTATTCCCGCTATCTTAGTTATGGTAGCGTTCAAATTTCTTCCACAATACACAATACCGACAACTTTACGCCTGATAGTAGTTACGACTGGATACATATACCAGCCACCACTGCCAAAAAGCTTACTCTGGCACAAATTAATGTGGCCAATTCAAGCACTTACTGGCGTTTTAGCGATCAGACTTTTTTGGGCGGCCTGAAGTTAAATGATAGTACGGGTGCCTTTTCGGTAAACCTGCACGATATTACTTACGATACCAGCTTCCGTGCAAGAAAAACCATGTTTTATTTTGGTGATATGGCTTATTTTATGGGAAGTGGCATTACCTGTAAAGACGCTTCCAATCCTATACATACCACACTGTTCCAAAACAAGCGAACCACCGGTTTAACCAGATTTTTTGTGAACGACCAGGATGTAACCAATACAGGCTATTCCGCTGCATCAGTAGGTGCCACAACAAGTATAAAAGATGGGCTGGGCAATGTGTACGTAGTTTTTCCCAATACAGGCCATGGGCTTGTAGCTCAAAAGCAATCTATAGCAAGTTTTAATTCAGGGGGTGCGGCAACGCCCGCCAAGGAATATGATCTTGCCTATCTGGAACATGGTACAAACATATCCAATGAAATTTACCGTTATGCCTTATTGTTTCAACCGCAGCAAGCCGCAGTAAATGCCATGGCTGGCGGTAATGTGGTAAACGTTATACAGCAGGATGTAAATGCACATATTGCCTATCACACAACAAGAAAAACTTTTGGCTTTGCCTTTTTTAATACTGCTTCCAATGTAAACAAGGGTATCATTAACAGGGTGTACCATCCCTGCATTGTGATGCAGCAGAACAATGATGACAGCACTAAGCTGGTTTCCTTTACAGACCCTGACATGCGAAGTCCGAATTTTAATAAGAATAATCTGAAAATTGATAGCCTGGATGTAGACGGCAAGTATGGTATACAATCCAGCAGCAATCCTGATATTACCATAAAATTTTTGGGCAATGGTGTAAGCAGGCTTTATTTTCCTACCAGTGAAGGCTTTGACTATCGTGTGCAACTGGTGCCCATGAACCTTAGTACTACTGCCTTTACGCCGGGCAACCTTGCCATCTTACGTACAGCAACACCATCAGCAAACGGTGTGGCTGTAAATATTGACGAGTATACAGCCAATGGAGTTTTTGTAAGAAGCATACTGATAGATTCACTGTACCAGCCAACTGCCAATAGTTCTACCGAAGAAGGCTATTTAACACTTTCCGGCAACGGTGAATATATTGGCTTTACAGGGTATGAAAAAACCTCTGCACAAGGCTTATACAGCTCAAGATTTGACACACTTAATCGTGCAGTTGCTTTTGTAAAGTACGACGGCAGTATAATGAAGAAAGCCATTCTGCCAGATTTGGATATTGCAAAAAGCTTTTTTCCTAAATCACTCTATACTTACGATGCAAAAGAATTTTGGTTGGGCTATGGCCACCTTTCGGGTAACTATGGCGGCATAATGTATGGCAATATGAGTAGTGCCAATAAACCACTACCGTTGAAAAGCGTTACCAAATGGAAAACAGGTTATAGTGTAAGGCAATTAAATATTAACCCGGCCGACCAGTTGCTTTATTTTAATACTGCCAATACTAAACTTAACTATTTTGGCAGTGCTTCACTTCCCAACGACTCATTGGATGCCAATGCCGTTCCATTGCAGATTAGTGCAGCCGGAAAAGGTGGTGCGAAGGGCTTCTGTTTTTTGAATAAAGACACCGTTCAGTTGTTATACCAGGCAATGACAAATTCCTCAGGGCCCGGCATTATCAAATACCGAAAAAATCTGATGACCTCAGCATGGGATTCAGTGGGTGCCTATGGGCTTGGTACAGATAGCTATCTGTCGTTAACGGCAACAGCATCGGCAAGTGGTATTACACTGTATGTGATAAGAAAAAGTAATGCCAATACTAAAGGTGAACTGGTTGCTGTTACTGATAGCTGGACGGGCAATATGTCTGCCTCCGGCGAAGCAGTACTGATTGCTTCAACAAGTGCCAACAGTCAGGTATTCCGCAGTATTTGTATGGTGCCACAGGTTAAAACGGGTACCCTGTTGTCTGCTGCACAAATTCCTGGAATACCATCATTACAGAATGGTGCATTAAACAGCCTGCGCATCAGCCCCAACCCCGCAGGCAGCTATATTATGATAGCTTATGACAAGCTTAAATATAAAGGAAGCATACTACAGGTATTTGACTTAAATGGCCGCATGTTAAAACAAGTGCCAATTGCCCTTGGAAGCACTGGTATTAAAATGGACGTTTCTGAGTTGCCAAAAGGCTGGTATACAGTACGGATGGTGACGCCGGTTAAGCAACTCACCGGTTCCTTTCTTAAACAATAGTTTTCGCCTGCAACAGAACAGAAAATGCAGGTAATGATAAATAGATTGATAACGACTTTTTTTTTAAATTAAAAATTGCCACATGAACAACAAATTTTCAATTGCAGCAAGTGCTATTTTACTATTTGCTGCATGCACAAAGCGCACCGATGATGCTTTAATTGCTACGCCGCCAAATGAAATTGCGGTACAGTCTACCATTGCGGGAACAACAGATAACTCCTCGAACGGTATTTACCGATGGGATTTTGATGGTGCTGATCCGTTACATCACTTACGGATAGAAGATGAATCCAATCCTCGGGTTGGCATATCAGTAGTCCCGGATCCGCTTAATCCAAATAATAAAGTAATGCGGGCTTTTTTGCCTATCGGACGTGACAGATCAGAAGTAGCGTTATTTTCTGATCCGGCAGCGTTGGGTAGTATTATGTATTTTTATGCTGATGCTCCTGTTGGTTTTAAGGATAAAAACCGAACAATGCCCGATGCCCATAGCTTTGGGAATGAGGTTTGGGTAAGCATGCGTGTTTACAGGCCTCTTGCTGACAGACAATTTGAACATAAGCCTTGTATATTTCAGTTTGGGCCTGTATCAAACACACAAACTTATCCATCTGTAGGAAGTGGCGGATTTTGCCAGGTAACTATGCGAAACGATGCCGCAGGGGAGGCTAAGGATACCTGGAACTGGCGTTTATATGCAGCTCAGGGTAATGTTTATACGCCAACTCATCTAGACAGATCCTTTGGCTTTGTGAAGCCTGATTATGGAAATTGGGAAAATTTTGTACTGCATTGTAAATACAGTACAGGGGCAGACGGGCAAATACAACTTTGGAAAGATGGGGTAAAATACTTTGATATAACTTGTGCAAATGCGCTGCAGGCTTACAACAGAATCAGAATAAAATGGGGCATGTACATCGGCATTGGCAATCAAATTACTGCTAAAAACGTTAACTGTTATTTTGACGATGTACGGGTGGTAATAGGTGCATCAAGTTATGAAGCAATGCGCAATAAAGATGCTGTTGTACCTGTAAACCAAACTGCGTACACCAATCAAACCGAACCGCAAGTTTCCAATCCCAATGCTATTAAACTGCCTGTTAAAACTTATGTAGCCCGAAACCGCATTTCCTATTTAAAATTCAATCTTACAAATATAAATTATGCCCCGTTTAATGCCAGGTTAGTGCTTCCGGTAAACAGCAACCAGATTACCGGGAACATTTTTGTTCGTAAATGTACACCTGCTATTACAGACTGGAACAGCAGTAACACTACCGTTACCTGGAATACACCTATTAGCTATGATACCAATAATACCATCGGTTCTGCAGGTATTGTATCCGGCCAAACAACCCCGCTAGTTATTGATCTAACATCATTTATACGGCAGCAGATAAGCAATAACCAGAAAATTTTTACTTTGGCTTTAACAGCAAGTGATGCAAATGCTTATTGTTATATTAACAATCAGGGTACGACGGTACCTGCTTTGTATATAGTAAATTAAATGTGGGTTACGTGGGTTATGATTTAATTGAAATACACAATGCATAATTATAATATATCGACTCGATGGAAAAGGCTGTTACTTCAAATAGTAACATACATATGCGATTTCCATTTGCCAAAAGGCTGGTATACGGTACGGATGGTTACACCTGTTAAACAAATTTTAAGCACTTTTATTAAACAATAATTTTAAATAACCGAGCCCGCTGGCCCGCCATAAAGTGTTTGTCTTTAACCAATAAATATGTATATGCGATTTGTAGTTTTTTCAGTTTTGTTAGTAATGTATGGCATCTCGTCAGCACAATCAAAAGTAAATGTGACCAGGGCTTTTGCAAATGCCCAAAAGCAATACCAATTGCTTTTAAAAGAACATCCTGACACAACCCAAATTCCTTTTACGTTAAAAAAAGACGGCACTTTAAAAGACAGTAAATCTGAGTGGTGGACCAGCGGTTTCTTCCCCGGAACGCTTTGGTATTTGTATGAATTTTCTAAAAAAGACGAGTGGAAAAAAGCAGCCCATTTATGGACGCTGGCTTTGGCTAAAGAACAGTGGAACACTTCTACCCACGACCTTGGCTTTATGTTATATTGTGCCTATGGTAATGGGTTACGGTTAACAGGAAATAAAACTTATGTAGCACCATTATTGCAAGGGGCGAAATCTCTGTCTACAAGGTTTCATGATAAGGTAGGATTAATTAAATCCTGGGATCGTTTTCCACCGGTGGGCCCGGATAGCATGTATGCCTATCCGGTTATTATTGATAACATGATGAACCTGGAATACCTTACCTGGGCATCAAGAAAATCAGGTAATAAACGCTTTGCATCTATTGCCACTATTCATGCTGATAATACGTTAAAAAATCATTTTAGAGAAGATAACAGTTGTTTTCATGCAGTGTGTTACGATGTAGACGGAAAGGTTCTTGCTAAGAAAACCTGGCAGGGTTATAGCGATGCTTCTGCTTGGGCCAGAGGCCAGGCCTGGGCTTTATATGGCTATACTATGATGTACAGGGAAACAAAGAAAAAAGAGTATTTGCTTCAAGCCCAAAAAGTTGCCAAATACTATCTTAATCATCCCAATTTGCTTGCTGATAAAATACCTTATTGGGACTTTGATGCACCAAATATTCCAAACGAGGAAAGAGATGCTTCTGCTGCTGCGGTAGTTGCTTCGGCCTTGTTAGAGTTAAGCGGTTATTCTGCTGCCAACAGGCAAATGTATTTTAAAGCTGCTGAAACGATGTTGCAAAGTTTAAGCAGCGATGCTTATACCTACGCACCCGGTGAAGGGCATGGCTTTCTATTAAAACACAGTGTAGGCTTTAAGCCCAAAGGCGGTGAAATTGATGTGCCATTGGTATATGCTGACTACTATTATTTAGAGGCATTGTTACGATATAAAAAAATAGTATCAGCAAAATAATACCAATAATCACAGTTAATATAAGCAAGATGACCAAGTTAAAGATAGCTTTAGTAGTAAGTATACTAAGCATAAAAGGATTACTGGCGCAGGAAGCCCCCGTAATTGTTGTAACCCCTGAAAACCCTTACAGTAAAGCGCAAAGCATTATTGTAAAACCTGAAACGGTTTTAAGTACGCTGCAGCAGGAACACCCAAGACTATTGTTGACTAAAAAGAAGATAGCTGATTTAAAAAAGCAAGCTTTAACAGATACTTTGCTATCAAGTTATATCGCGTCTATTATTAAACAGGCCGATGATTTGCTTGCAAAGACTGACACCAAAAAACATCGCGAAGCTTTAAACCGTGAATTGGTTTTTGGAATGGCTTATCATTTTACAGGCAATAAAAAATACTATGCACCTGTTTTAAAAGATTTACTCAATATCTGTGAAAAACCTGACTGGGAATGGATTCACTTTTTAGATCCAGCCGAAAGTTCTATTACTGTTGGTATTGGTTATGATTGGTTTTACGATTGTATTCCTGATTCTACCAAAAAATATCTACGCACAAGGCTTATCAATAACGGATTAATTCCTGGACTTGCAGCCTATGCAGGTGCACCTTATGGCTGGTTTACGTACGTAAGACATAACTGGAATCAGGTTTGTAATTCAGGATTAACAATTGGTGCTTTGGCTATTGCCGAAACCGACCCTGAGTACGCCAAACAAATTGTATCGTATGCATTAGCATCACAACCTTTGGCTTTAAACGAATATGCACCAGATGGCGCATATCCAGAAGGTACGGGATATTGGGGCTTTGGAACTTCATATTCTATTTATGGTTTTGAAGCTTTAAAAACTGCTTTAGGCACTGATTTTGGTCTATCGAATGCCAAAGGTTTCGATCAAACATTTTACTTTAGTTTATACACTCGTGGTACAACTGGTCTACAAATGACTTATGCCGATGTAAGCCCTAAAACACCGCGTTATCCTAACAATATGTTTTTGTGGGCAGCTAATAGATACAACGACCAATACCTGGCCGATAACGAACATGCTTACTTAAAACAAAGCAAAAAACTGCCTTCACCATACCATGTGCTTTTTTACAAAGCACCAAGTGGTAAATCTGTAACCAATCTTCCTTTAGACAGATACTTCAATGGTCCTGTACCAGTGGTAACCATGCGTGGTAGCTGGGCAGATAAAAACGCAGCTTTTGCTGGGATGAAAGGTGGCTACAATCAAGTGAATCATGGTCACCTGGATTTAGGTAATGTTGAAATTGACTTAGCTGGTGAAAGATGGTTGTACGATATAGGTAGCGACCATTATGAGTTGAAGGGCTACTTCGTTATGGATTCTACGCGTTGGAACTATTATCGTAACAATTCTAAAAGCCACAATGTACCAATGATTGACGGTGAAAGCCAAAACATTAGGGCTATTGCAAAAATCACCAAAACATCTTTAAACACTACCAACCCATTTGCTATTACCGACCTTACAGATGCGTATAAAAAATTTTGTAAAAAAGCAGAACGTGGTATTGCCTTAGTAGATAATAGAAAAGCTATTGTAGTGCAAGATGAATTTACGTTCAATGGCAAGCACAATTTTGTATGGGGTGTTAGTACCGATGCCTTAATAACCACTAAAGGAAATGAAGCCTTACTTACACAAAATGGAAAAACGATAAAAGCGAAAATTTTAGCACCTGCCAATGCCGTTTTTACTACAGAAGATGCACCTACTTTATCTGATGGCGAAAAGCCAACGAAGGGAATACACAGGTTATTTATTTCATTGAATAACGTATCAGACAAGCAAACAATTACAGTCGTATTTGCAAATGAAAATGGGGCTTCCATAACATCAAATCCATTGTCTATTTGGAAATAAAACAGGTTCTAGTATCCTATGAGTTAGGCCATTTCGGTTCACTTTTTTAAAATGATAAGATGTTAGTTATAAGCAAGCCTAAGCAAGTAAAGTGTGTAGGAATGATAAAGTTATTTTTATTAGTAGGTATCTCTTTAATCACCTTTAATCTAAATGCTCAAAAGTGGTATTCTTTTGAAGCAGATACTATACCTTCTGAATGGAATAATGCTAGTGGAGGAACCACCGTTAAACTATCTGCTAAGCATTCTAAAATAGGCAACCATTCCTTACAGTGGGATTGGAAACCTGGCAGTTTTTTAACCGTAAACAATTTCAACGATTTAAAAAATAAATGTAAGAATGGTGGCAGCGGTTTGTATGCTTGGGTGTACAATGAGAACCCAATTAAAGACTCACTAACCATTGAGTTTTTAAATGTGAACGAAACCTATGCTACAACCATTAAAATGTACCTGAACTTTAAAGGTTGGCGTTGTATTTCTGTTGCGTTTAAAGCAGATGCAAATTATGCTTATGCTGCTAGTAGAGAATTAATGTACATGCGTTTAAAAGCCCCCAAAACAGGTGCTGGTGGTAACCTATTTTTTGATATGGTTGATATTACTAACTCAGTACCATGGAATCGCACTGCTGATTATTTTGTAAAAACAGGTACCAATGTTAGGGATTTTATTACTCCTAGGGAATTGCAGACTAATCTAAAAAATATCTCTTTAGCAGATACCAATGTAGCCAATGCCATTGCCAAAAAATTAGACGAATGGATGCTGGGCTCTGCCGAGGCCAATATAGATCAATCACTATTCAATAAACGAATACAAGCTACTAACCAATGGATTAGCTGGTCTAAGTTTGGTTCTACAGCCAATGCAGCTACCGACGCATCTAAAATTGCTTTAACACGCAACGATGATGGAAGCGTAAGTGGAAAACGAAATGGAGAAGGTGTTGGGTTATTCTCAATAGGTGATGGAACGGAAATGAATTTTTCTAAATTGACACAAGGTGCTTTTCTGCAGTTGGCTTTGGATTTTAGATTACATCCTGAGACGCCTAGCGGAAAAGCAAGTTTGCAAAGATGTATAGACCTCTTTGATTGGGCTTACGATCAAGGATGGGCAGATAGTAGTGCCATGGGAATTTTATACTTAAACCCAGTTCGTACAACTGCATGGCCACATGCATTCTTTTTGCTACGCAATTATTTACCAGCTGCTACCTATACCAATACTTTAAACGCATTAAGATGGTTTACACAGTTTGGCCATACTTATGCCCCATTTAAAGTGGATATGGATTCCAAAAATGCTGATGACATTAGGGGCGAAGGTGTTGCAAAATTAATTTATGCTTTAACCGAAAAAGACCCTAAATTAAAAGTTGCTTCTTTGCAAGGAATACAAAAGTTTTACAATTTTGCCTTTGAAGCTGCACCAGGCTACCACGACATTTTTAAAGTAGATTTCTCTACCTTTCACCATGCATATGCCTATACCAGCGAATATGGTGACGATGCATTGCATCAAGCCTGCTTAATTTACTATCTTTTTGCAAAAACGCCTCTTCAGTTAAATACTGAAGTATATGAGCAGTTAAAGGGCACATTGCTTCGTTACGATTTGTTTAGTGCCAATCATAGAACCCCTTCAGGAACATCAGGTCGCTTTCCATCGGCTTCTAAAAACATGCAAGAGTTGTTACCTGCTTACCTGTATTTAGCGCTAAGTGCTAATAAAATTGACACTACCTTAATAGCCACTTTTAAAAGATTGTACCAATTAGACCCTCAAGGCTTACAAGATTTTTGGTTTAGTAAACCGCCTATCGTATCTATTTCTTTAACCAAAACTTTAGGGGCTTCTAAATGCATATTGCAGGCCTTAAACATGAATATAGCACCTAATACTGAAGCCTCTACCACTACTTTTATGCCTTATTCTGGATTGTTTATTGGTAGAAAGAATGGGTGGCTTGCTACTGTAAAAGGGTTTAGTAAGTATATATCTGGTTTCGAGTGCATAACCAATGATGGACGCTATGGGCGTTACCTCGGTTATGGAAATTTTGAATTGTCTTCTTCTTTATATCAAAAGCAAAGTTTTACACCAAGCAATAGTTGGGATTGGTCACATTTTCCAGGCTCTACGGCTAAAGCATTAACGATGGCTCAATTAGATGCAAGCAGGGGTAGGTTAGGTAAAATGCCCTCAAATTGGAATTATGGCGATGATCCTTTTCTAGGCGGTACTTCACTTAACGATTCTATAAGTATGTGTGCTATGCAGTTGCATGATGCAACTTTTGATCAAAGTTTTGAAGCTAAAAAATCTTACTACTATTTTGGAAATGTCATTTATTTCATGGGCTCAGGCATAAAAAACAATGATGCTGCAAGTAGCACCCATACAACGCTTTTTCAAAATATCACTGCACAACCCACAGAAGAAGTATATGTGAACGAGAATGTTGTAACCAACTATAATGAAAAAGTAGCAAAGCCTACGGCTATTAAAGATAATTGGAACAATGTGTATGTGGTATATCCTTCTGCCGATGCTATGCTAACGGTTAACAAAAGAGTGCAGGAGTTTCCCAACAATAGTTCATCCAACAATATGCCACCGGCTACTTATGTTGCTGCATGGATTGATCATGGTACAAAACCTACAAACGGAAACTATAATTACGCACTATTATTACAACCTTCCAATAGCACGGTTAATAAAGCGATGAACAATGGATTAATAGATGTTAAACAGCAAAATGATACCGCTCATATTATTTATAACAAGCAACAAAATGTATTTGCATACAGCTTGTTTACACCCACAACAATTGCTTTAAATAATAGTGAAGCTAAGTTGAAACAAGTGTACCAACCATGTATTGTAATGGAACAAGCGAATGGTAATAATCTGACTATTTCTTTCAGCGATCCTGATTTGCATATGGTTGGTGGTGCTGAAAAAGGTAATAGTACTACCGCTTCTGCACCTGTTGTAGACAGCATAGATGTTGTGGGGAATTATACGCTCATTTCTACCCTCAATAACATCAAAGCGAGTTACTTAAAAAAAGAGAATATTACCCGCGTTTTTATAACAGCCGTAGATGGCATGTCATACCGCTTTCTATTATCTCGTTTGCCTGCCATTAAACCATCTTTAAACAAAAAAAATGACTAAAAAATATTTAAAAATATTATGGTGTTCTGCTTTTGCTTGTAGTGTTTTTGGAGTGAATGCACAAGTAAAACCTTTTTCTCTTTTTACCGATAATATGGTATTACAAAGAGAAATAGAAGTGCCTATTTGGGGCACTGCTTTAGATTGTAAAACGGTTACCATTGAGTTTAATGGTCAAAAAAAAGAAGCACCTGTGGTGGATGGTAAATGGATGGTTAAGTTATCACCCATGAAAGCAAATGCAGCATCTCTAGACATGCATATTTCAGGTAATAAAAATGAAATTGTACTGCATAATATAGCCATTGGTGAAATATGGCTTGCAGGTGGGCAAAGCAATATGGAAAGGCAAATAGGCCCAAGACCGCCTCAAAAGCCACTTTTAAATTGGGAAGCTGAAGCTGCTGCTGCAAATTATCCATTGATAAGAGAATTTTCTCTACCTCGCAATAATAATAGCACACAACCTGTTACATCAATCAATGCAAAATGGAAAGTTTGCAATCCGACAAATGTTGTCAGTTTTTCAGCAGTGGCCTATTATTTTGCCAAGCAATTGTACCAACAAATAAATGTTCCCATTGGTATTATTCATTCATCATGGGGCGGTACGGAAGTTGAAAAATGGATGCGTAAAGAGTTGTTTTTATCCAATCCAGAATTTGCGCTTGCAAATGAAAAATATGAGCAAGCAATCGTCAATTATCAATCAAAAATCGCTGCTTTTAATTTAATAAAAGATTCGCTTACAATAAAATGGAAAGCAGATTCAGCCCTTACTGTAGCTGAAAAAAGAACAATGCCTCAAAAACCGCAAGCGCCATCTAATCCTAATCCAATGAACAGCGGAAATTATGGAAGTTTATACAAAACCATGATTGAGCCGTTGATTCCTTATGCCATAAAAGGCGTTATTTGGTATCAAGGTGAATCGAATATTGGCAACCCTGAATTGTATGCAAAGATGTTTCCTATTATGATTAAAGATTGGCGTAGCCAATGGGGGTTGGGCGAATTTCCTTTTTTGTTCGTACAAATCGCACCTTTTCGTACTAACACGCCTGAGATAAGGGAAGCTCAATTGTACACTGCCCTTCAAACACCTAAAACGGCAATGGTTGTGACACTTGATTGTGGCGACACTACAGATATTCATCCTACCAATAAAAAACCTGTGGGCGAAAGGCTAGCACTTGGTGCAAGAGCTTTGGCTTATGGCGAAAAGAAATTAGAATATTCTGGACCGTTATACCAATCATTCAAGGCAAAGAATAATACTATTGAAATAAGCTTTACGCATGTAGGTCAAGGATTGAAGGCACAAGGTGATTCACTTGTTGGATTTACCATCTCTGCCAATGGAAAAGATTTTGTTCCTGCTACAGCTATCATAAAAAAGAATCAAGTAGTGGTATCTGCTCCATCTATTAATACACCCGTGGCAGCTCGTTATGCTTTTATTAAAAGTGCTTTTGGCAACCTTTTTAACATAGATGGTTTACCTGCTTCACCTTTTAGAACAGATACACCTTTTGTAAAACATTAAGAAAATGATAAAGAGAATTTTTGCATTGGTGATTTTGGTGAGTTCTTGTATATCAACTTTTGCACAAGACAACAATAGGCTAGATTGGTGGAAAGAAGCCAAGTTTGGATTGTTTGTGCATTGGGGTTTGTTTTCTGTAGCAGGTGGTGATTGGAAAGGTAAACCATCTAAAGGAGGTGAACATTTTATGATGTACGAAAAAATTCCATTGAAAGAATATGCCACCATTGCTGCCCAATTAAACCCAACAAACTTTAATGCAGACGCATGGGTAAAAGCCGCTAAAGATGCTGGCATGAAATACATAGTAGTTACTACAAAACATCATGAAGGGTTTGCTATGTTTAATTCGCCGAGTAATGATTATAACATCGTAAAAGCGAGTCCTTACGTTGAAGACCCTATGGCAATGCTAGCAAAATCTTGCAAAAAATATGGCTTGAAATTGTGTTTCTATTATTCCTTAGGGCGTGATTGGGCCGATCCAGATGTACCTACAAACTGGCCAAAAAAGGGTGGAAGAAGCAATACTTGGGATTATCCTAATGAAGATGCAAAAGATTTTTCTAAATACTTTGAACGTAAAGTAAAACCCCAAGTAAAGGAGTTGTTGACCCAATATGGCCCTGTTGGAATTATATGGTTCGATACACCTGAATTGATCAATAAGGAACAAAGCAGTGAATTAAGAGCATTGATTTTAAAGCTACAGCCCAATTGTATTATTAACGAAAGAATAGGCAATGGCTTGGGTGATTATAATGTATCTGAACAAAAATTAGATAAAGAACAAACGCTTGCTACAAAACCATGGGAATCATGTATTACTATGAGTAAACAATGGGGTTTTAATAGATACGATACCACTTTCAAATCGCCAGAAGTATTGGTTCGCAACTTAATTGAAGTAGCAAGTGGTAACGGTAATTTTTTATTGAATGTAGGCCCAACAGGTGATGGCGAAATAGCACCTCAAAGTTTAACAAGGCTATCTAAAGTTGGTCAATGGATGAAAATAAATGGTGAGGCTATTTATGGAACACATGCTTGGAAAGTACAAGGCGAAAAAACTACAATTGTGGCAGAAAAAAAAGCTGAAGTAGTTGATAAAAACACCATGAAAGATGTGTTTAATGATGCCACTTCGCAAAAAACGCCAGCCGATATTCGATTTACTGCAAAAGGTAATACTGTGTATGTTTTTGTAAGAAGCTGGAAAACCTCAGAAGCCTTAGTTAAAGCCATGGCTGCAGGGAAAGAAAACCTAAAAACTGTGCAATTATTAGGCTATAAAGCAGCTATTAATTGGAAACAAACAGAAGAAGGTTTGGTCATTAAACTGCCTACTAATTATTCAGCCAACCTGCCTATTTATACTTTCAAAGTAACGTTACAATAAAAGCAAAGTCATTATTTCTAAGCCATCATTATTTATGAAGATTATACGCATTTACCTAGTAGCTTTTTTTTCTTTTTTTGTAGGGGTTATAACATCCTGGTCACAGTCAAAAGACCTTTTAATAAAGGCTTGTAGCTCAAAAGAAGCCCTCTCAAAAGTGTTGGTAACAGATAAAAGTTGGATCAATATCCCTACTTATAAAAACAGGGAAGCTTGGAACAAAACCTCAGAGAAATATAAGGCTGAAATTATAGAACGAGGCAATAAACTACTGCCTTTCGTTTTTAAATCTACACCAGCAATGTATTACGAAGAAACCAAAAGAAAAGGAAACCGAACGCTAGCTGATAATTTTAACAGTGAAAAATTTACCACGTTAAAAAATCTAATGATGGCCGAATTGGTAGAGGGTAAAGGCCGTTTTATAGAAAAAATTGCTGACGCTGTTTTCGCTATTTGTGAAATGACAAGTTGGTCGGGTACAGCCCATTTAACAGCACAAAAAGTAGGTTTGGGTGTACCTGATATTGAAGAACCCATAGTTGATTTGAGTGTGGCTGAAATAGCTAACCTAATGGCTTGGTGTCATTACTTTTTTAAGAATGATTTTGATGCAATCAATCCATTAATTGCTAAGAGAATTGAATATACACTAAAGCGAAATGCAATGACACCCTACATGACTAGAGATTATAGTTGGATGGGGCTTGATGGAAGAAAATCGAACAACTGGAATATTTGGATTAACTACAATATGCTAAATGTTTTTTTATTGATGGAAAAAGACAGTACCAAAAGATTAAATGCTGTTCATCGTACATTGGTTTCTGCAAACAATTTTATTAATAGTATTGATGAAGATGGTGGCTGCGAAGAAGGGCCAGGCTACTGGAATCATGCAGGTGGTAAGATGTACGAGTATTTAGATTTATTAAGCAGGGCTACTAATAATAGCATTAATATTTTCAACGAAAACAAGGTTAAAAATATTGGTGCTTACATTTATAAAGCTTGTATTTATTATCCTTATTTCATCAACTTTTCAGATGCAGGCCCTACCCAATCACCTAGCCCATACATAGTGTATCATTTTGGGGAAAGAACAAAAGACCCAGTAATGGAACAGTTTGGGCTAATGCTTGTAAAAGATCGTGGTTGGTTCGACCGTATTTGGGGTGGTGTTTTTGGCATTGAAAAACTGGTTAGTAATCTTTTTGATTATACTGCACTACAACCTAAAATAAATGGTAATGCTATACAACCATTTATACCTGCATTTTGGCTACCGCAAACGCAAATTGGTGCTGCAAGAGATGATGGCGGTTCTGACTTTTATTTTGCTACAAAAGGTGGCTACAATGCTGCACCACACGGCCATAACGATATTGGGTCCTTCATTCTTTTTTACAAGCAAAAACCTGTGTTTGTAGATGCAGGCGTAGGCACATACACCATCAAAACTTTTAGTAAAGAACGTTATACTATTTGGAGCATGCAATCGGGTTATCACAATATTGTAACCATCAATGGCAAAGACCAAAAGGAAGGAAAAGAGTTTGTGGCAAGTAATTGTGTATTTAATGATGCCAAAAAAGCAACTACTTTTTCTGTGGATTTAGCAAAAGCTTATCAGGCCGATGCTGCTGTAAATAGTTGGGTGCGTAATTACGCCTTAAACAAAGGGAAAAACTTTACCATCACAGATAATTATGAGCTGAAAGAAAACAATGGTCAATCCTACATTAACCTATTAACTCCTGCTGCTGTAACCATTGATAGTAAAGGGAAATTATTGATTAAAGCCGAAGGCGGTGACCTTAACCTTACCTATAATCCTAATGAATTAGAGGCAACTGTAGAAGAAGTGAAAATGGATGATGAATCACTTGAAAAAGCTTGGAAATCTGGCTTAAGAAGAATTCGGTTGAACATAAAATCAACATCATTAAAAGGTGAAACCAAGATTGCAATTACTTCTGAAAAAAATTAGCGATTACTTGCCTGTATGATATTATAAGATTAATAAAAATTTACAAAATGAAAAAACACTTATTTCTTTCCTTAATGCTCTTTGCAGGATTGATTGTGTTGACTTCCTTTTTAGAAAAAAAAGAAGTTTTAATTATTGGTGATTCCATATCAATTGGTTACACCCCTTTTTTGCAGAAAGCGCTAGCCCCTGAAATTAATGTAGAACATAATCCAGGCAATGGTGGTAATACCAAGCGTGGTGTACAAAGTATCGATCAATGGCTTGGTGGTAAGCAATGGGATGTAATTGTCTTCAACTTTGGATTGCATGATTTGGTAAGGATTGACTCTCTAAAAAAGTACAATGTAGTTGATGGCAAAATTCAAGTGACTATTGAAGACTACAAAAAAAACTTGAACATCATTGCTTCCAAACTTAAACAAACCACCGCTACCCTCATTTTTGTAACCACTACCATGGTTCCTGAAAATGCATCAGGTAGAAAAGGGGATGACGTTGCCGTATACAATGCCGCTGCAATTGAAGTCATGAAAAAAAATGGTATACAGGTGTTAGACTTGTACACATCATCACTTACCACTCACCCCAATAATTCTAAACTTGGCGATGTACATTATACCGAACAAGGATATCAGCTGCTTGCAGAACCAATAATTAAGGCTATTAAAAATGCTTTGAAATAATTAATTCGAGTTTGAAAATGGTTTAGCCCAATTTCTATAAAATGGTAATCAATGAATGTATGTAAGTTGCTGTTGTATGTATCCATATTGTTGTTATCGCAAAAAATAACAGCACAAGGATTGTATTCATTTGAAGGTAGAAACGTACCAAGTGATTGGAGGGTTGATGATAAAGGTCAATTGTCAATATCCAATTTTCACTATAAAGATTCTGTCAATTCATTGCGTTGGGATTGGAAAGCAGGCAGTAGCATCCATGTAAATAATTTTAAAAATTTAAGCGAAGACAGTAAAAATCCAGAAAGCGTTTTTTGGGGTTGGGTATATAATCCATTACCAAAAAATGATTCTATCCAATTTGTTTTTACTGATGATGGTGGCATTGAAAGAGGTAGCTTTTATTTTAAAATCAACTTTAAAGGTTGGCGTTTTATGTGGATGGCCTACGGCAGAGATTTTGGCTATAGCTATCAAAAAGCAGGGAAGTCGTTGGCAAATATAAAAATATTGGCACCGCAGGCTGGTAATGGCATACTGTACTTTGATATGTTTGAAAGCCGACCAAAATCTGATGTTAATTGGCACCGATATTCTGATAAACAATATACACTTAAAGGTGCAGGAGCAAATTGGCGTAACATAGCGTACGATTATGAGCCTGTTGTTAAAAATATTGATAGTAAGGATGACGCAGAACTTGCAAAGCTGAAGAATGAACTTTACAAATGGTTTACGGGTGATGATAAAACTTACGCCGATAATCCCATTTATGTAGCAAGAATGATGGCTGTAGAAAAATCTATTATAGATAAAAAAACAGCTCGATGGGCCGTCAGCAGAAAGCTTAGATTCAGAGAAATTAATGATGGTATCGCTACTACCGTTGTTGCAGATACCGTGAACGTTTCTACAGGTAAATCAATGGGTATTGGGTTGCACAATGATATGTCGCCTTATGCTTATTTTTTTAATGACATCAATAATGGATACTTATTCGATATGGCAATGAGTGTTGCCCTTTACAAGGGCAATGATATGCGATTAAAGCAACGAATGGTCGATAGCGTTACCCATATAATGGATTGGATGTACAATCAAGGATACGCTGAAGGAAGTGGTTTAGGTGTTGGATTAACACAACTTCGTTCTGCTGGTTTTCCATTTGCTTTCTTTCTTATTCATGAATCAATTAAAGACGAGGAACGCTATAATAACTACATGAATGCCATTCGTTGGATTGCACGTGATTCGTACGATACTACTAAGCCAGGTAGTAGTGCAGATGATATTAGAGGTTCCTTACTTTCTAAGTTAGTGTATGCATTGTGTTTGAAAGATCCGGTGAAGCGATTAGGTGAGATGAGTTATTTCAAAGCCTTCACCGAAAATTCAATCGCTATTGCACCAGGCTATTATGGCCTAGTAAAGCCAGATTACTCTTTGTATCATCATCAAATGCCTTACTATAGTGAGTATGGAGACGATGCCATTCATCAAGCGGCTATTGTGTTGTACTTGCTTCGTAATTCAAAATTTGCCTTATCACCAACTATATATAACAACATTAAAAACGGGGTACTAAATCTTACTGATATTTCTAGCAATTATGTAGTGCCTGCAAGTGTGTCTGGCCGCTTTCCTATGAATGGCAGAAACATCATAGAACACCTGCCTGCATTGGCATATATAGGTCTTTCAGCGCCAGCAGGTACGCAACCCGACATTGCCATTGCAAAAGCTTACACAAGACTATACCGTTCGATAAAAGACAACCCATCGGCCATAGGCATGGATAAATCTGGAATGGCGATACAATACTCGCAAAGTTTGGGTGCGGCAATAGCTTTGATACAGTACGATGTTGCCGCTCCTCAAATAAAAACAACGGCTTACGCATTCACTAAATTTTTGCCCTATAGTGGTTTATATGCTAGTAAATACAATGAATGGTCACTATCTGTAAAAGGCTTCAGTAAATACATTATCGACTTTGAGTGCATTAGAAGTGAGGGACGTTACTCTCGTTATTTGAGCTATGGAAACATGCAACTCATGTCTGATGCCAAGAATGTAAATAATTATACTTGTAGCCAAGGCTTTGATTATATACATTATTCTGGAAGCACTACCATTAACCTGCCTTTGGATAAAATTGATACCCGTGGTAAAGGCAATAATGCTAAAGAAAGAAATTTTGGTGATGAAACTTTTTTAGGTGGCGTTGCTTTATCAGATACTATCGGCATGACATCGTTTCAATTACACGATAATACTTTCAATCCCAGCTTTAGGGCTAATAAATCAGTATTTACTTTTGGAAACATCATTTATTGCATGGGTTCGGGTATTGAAAACAATGATAAAATCTATGAAACGCATACCACTTTATTTCAAAATCTTGCAGGGCAACAATTATTGTTAAATGGCACTGCTGTTAATGAAGTGAACGACCAAGTGATTGACAAGACGATCAACATCATTAAAAATAGTTGGAACAATACGTATATTGTTTACCCACAAGAAGGAGCGAGTTTGCACATTGAAAAAAGAATGCAAAACCATCCAGATCCAACTGGTAAAATGCCTTCGCAGCCGAATGAATATGAAATTGCTTGGCTAAATCATGGTACTAATCCTGCTAACAAAAAATACAACTACGCGTTGGTGCTGAATGAGAATCAAGCCACAGTAGCACAGTTAACCAATACACAATCACCATTAATTAAGGTAAGGCAGCAGGACGCTTTTGCACACATCATTGAAACGGTGCAAGGCAATAAAACTATCTATGGCTATGCCTTTTTTCAGCCTACAACATTAACCCAAAACATGGGCATGATTGTAAGTGTAGATGTGCCATGTATTGTAATGGGTACAGTTAGTAAAGAGGGGATAGAACTGGTATTTACCAATCCAGATTTAAACAGGCCATCGGCAAATGCTAACACTCTAAATACGCCAGGTACGGCTTCACCTACAGAAATCATAGTTAAGGGTAAATATGTAATGGCAAGTGCAGATGCTGGTGTAACGGCAACGCCTCTAAGTGATGGCAATACAAAATTGAAAGTGCAAAGCATGAATGGGGCAACCTATCGTGTGCGTTTAAAAAAATAACATAATAATTCGAGTATTAAAACAATTGTTTAGATGAATAAGATGAAAAGTAAAATTCGGTTTTTATTGATACAGTGCCTATGTGCTTTTTTGCCCTTAATGGTTTTTTGCCAAGGTAACCAAGCTTTTAATGTAGCGCAATACAATGTTGTTTGGAATGCGCCTTCTAAAAATTCAGCTGAATCAATGCCCTGTGGTGGTGGTGATATTGGCACCAATGTATGGGTTGAAAATGGAGATGTTTTTTTATACTTTTCTCGCAGCGGCACTTTTGATGAAAATGGCATTATGCCAAAGCTTGGCAGGGTACGTGTTCAACTTATGCCTAATCCTTTTGCAAATGGTGTATTTAAGCAAGAACTGCATCTTGACAAAGGTTATGTAACCGTTTATGGTAAAAGCAATGCCGCAGAAGCAGAGGTGAAAATTTGGGTTGATGTGTTTCATCCATTAATACATATTGAAGTGGCAAGCAAGCAAAATGTACAAGCCACAGCTACCTATGAAAATTGGCGTACGCAAGATTATGAATGGACGAACAAACTAGAATTTAATGCCAGTCGTGCCTTTGTTAGTGCACCTGTTAAACCCATAGTACGTAAGGATAGTATTGGCTTTAAGAACAACCAAGTTTTGTTTTATCATCGCAATAGAAACGAAACATTGTTTGATTTTACGGTAAAGCAACAAGGGCTTGATAGCATAAAAAAGCAACTTTGGAATCCTTTACAGGGATTAACTTTTGGTGGATGTTTGTATGCAGCCAATATGCAACCGAAAGGTACTACCAGAGGTACATATGCTATTACCAATTTTGGCGGATGGAAAATGCAATCTATAAAAAATGCTAAAAACTTTCATATAAAAATAGCCTTGCACCGCAATAATGTAACATCAAATGAGGCATTTATTACTGAACTAAATCAAGTTGTACAAAAAGCGGAAGCATCGGCTGCAACCGCAGCACAAAATACGGAACAATGGTGGCAAAGCTATTGGAACCGAAGCCATATAGCTATTAATACTTTGAAAGTAGATACAGCTTCCAAAGCTTGGCAAATAGGGCGTAATTACAATGTATTTAGGTATCAGTTGGGTTGCAATGCGTATGGAAATTATCCTACCAAATTCAATGGCGGTTTATTTACCTATGATCCTTATTATGTAGATACCAATTACAAAGCTACGCCCGACCATAGAGATTGGGGCGGCATCACTTTCACCGCACAAAACCAACGTTTACTGTATTGGCCAATGTTGAAAAGTGGCGACTTTGATATGATAGCACCACAGCTTGATTTTTATTTGAATGCATTAAAAAATGCAGAACTTAGAACAAAAGCCTATTGGGGCCATAATGGTGCAAGCTTTACGGAACAAATAGAAGCTTTTGGCTTACCTGTTGCTTTTGAATATGGTTGGAACAGACCCAAGAACTATCCTGAAGGTGTAGAATACAATAAGTGGCTTGAATATGTATGGGATACGGTGTTAGAGTTTTGTTTAATAGCCATGGACAAACAACAATTTAATGGCGATGACATCACCAAATACATTCCATTAATAGAAAGTAGTCTTACCTTTTTTTACGAACACTATCAACAAGAATCCTTAAAAAGAACCTTAAATCCTTTTGATGGCAATGGCAAATTGGTGATTTTTCCAGGCTCAGGTGCTGAAACTTTTAAAGTGGCATACAACGCCAGTTCTACCGTTGCTGGTTTGCAAGTAGTATTGAACCGATTGGTGCAGTTACCAGACAATTACCTTACTGCGCAAAAAAGAAATTTTTGGAAATCGGTGTTAAAGCGCATTCCTGCCATCCCTACAATGCAAAAAGATGGGCATACTGTTATAGCACCTGCACAAGCATGGGATAGAAGACAAAACCATGAACTGTCTCAACTATATCCAGTATATCCTTGGGGTGTGTATGGTGTTGGCAAGCCCAATATTCAACTGGGGATTGATACTTGGAAATATGGCGCAGAAGTGCCTGCTCAAAAAGATTTTATCAGTTGGCATCAAGATGCGATTACTTGTGCTAGACTTGGTTTAACAGAAGAGGCTGCAGAAATTGAAACCAAAAAAATGCAAAACTCCCCACGCCGCTTTCCTACGTTTTGGGGGCCAGGTCACGATTGGGTACCCGACCATAACTGGGGCGGATCGGGCATGATTGGCTTACAGGAAATGCTGATGCAAACTGATAGTACCAACATTTATTTATTTCCAGCATGGCCAAAAAACTGGGATGTGAGTTTTAAACTTCATGCACCATTTAATACCACCGTAGAAGGTAAATTGATTAATGGAAAATTAGAAGAATTGGTAGTGATGCCAGAAAGCAGAAGAAAAGATGTAAAGGTGATGATGAAATGATGAGCGCTAAAGTTTCGTATTTCGATGGTTTATTTTAAAACAAACACAAATGAAAAAAATATTAGTATTTGCATCCGTTCTTTTGAGTTCTTTTGGTTTGATGGCCAATGATTTAAGGTTGTGGTATCGTGAGCCTGCATTGAAATGGGAAGAAGCACTTCCGCTAGGAAATGCTCGTTTGGGTGCTATGGTTTTTGGGGGTATAAAAAAAGATGAGATTCAGCTAAATGAAATAAACATTTGGGGCGGTGGACCGCATAATAACAACAGTACAAAGTCATTGGATGCGCTGCCTGATATTCGAAAATTGATTTTTGAAGGAAAAAATAAAGAAGCAGAAAACCTGATCAATGCCACTTTCAAGACTGGCAAAAACGGAATGCCCTATCAAACGGCTGGCAGTTTATTTCTTACTTTCCTGGACAGGAAAATGCAACAAATTATTACCGGGATTTGAATATTCAAAAAGCGTTAGCTACCATAAGGTATAAAGTAAACGGCGTTAACTACACCCGTGAATATTTCAGCTCATTTACTGATAATGTAATTGTTATCCGAT
This sequence comes from Chitinophagales bacterium, assembly GCA_031424995.1. Taxonomy (GTDB): domain Bacteria; phylum Bacteroidota; class Bacteroidia; order Chitinophagales; family Chitinophagaceae; genus Parasediminibacterium. Next base: position 55,002 of record JANPIP010000005.1, read on the forward strand.
TGACTGCTGACAAAGAAGGGGCATTAACTTTTGCCACTTCCTACACATCTCCATTAAAAAATGAAATATATACCAAAGGCAATAAATTGATCATTCGCCAAACTGGCGCCGACCACGAAGGCGTAAAAGGAATGATTCGTGCCGAAAGTCAGGTTCAAATAAAAGCAGAAGGTGGCAGCGTAAATGTGGAAAAGGACAAAATAAGTGTTACAGGAGCCAATTCGGTAATTATTTTTGTTTCTATTGCCACCAACTTTGTAAACTATAAGGATGTTAGTGCTGATGAAAGCAAACTTGCAACTGCCTATCTAGAAAAAGCGCTAACAAAAGATGTTTCTCAATTAGTTGAGAAACATGTTTCGGTTTTTAAAAGCCAGTTCGACAGGGTAAAGCTTAACCTAGGAAACAATGCAGCCGACACGTTAGATACCCGTAGCCGCATTCGTAATTTTAAAAACGGCAACGACCTCACGCTCAACCAACTAATGTTTCAATATGGTCGGTATTTGCTAATATCTGCTTCGCAACCCGGCGGCCAACCTGCAAATCTTCAAGGAATATGGAATAACAAATTATTGGCACCGTGGGATGGCAAATACACCGTAAATATTAATACTGAAATGAATTATTGGCCTTCCGAAGTCACCAATCTTTCTGAAACAGGTGAGCCACTTTTCAAAATGCTGAAAGAACTGTCGGTTACAGGGGCCGAAACCGCCAAAACAATGTACAACGCCAAGGGGTGGATGTTGCATCATAATACCGATTTGTGGAGAAGTGCAGGGCTTGTAGATGGTGCTTATTGGGGCATGTGGCCTAATGGCGGTGCATGGCTTTGTCAGCATTTGTGGGAGCATTATTTATTCACTGGTGATAAAACCTTTTTGAAAGAATACTATCCGGTAATGAAAGGGGCGGCTGATTTCTTCCTCGACTTTTTGGTTGAGCATCCTCAATATAAATGGATGGTTACCTGTCCTTCCGCATCACCCGAACATGGCCCTACGGGTGGAGGTTCGTCTATTATTGCAGGATGCACCATGGACAATCAGATTGTATTCGATATTTTATCCAATACACTTCGTGCCAATGACATTTTAAATGCCGATAAATCATACAGTAGTAAACTTAAAGCGATGATTGACAAACTCGCTCCTATGCAAATTGGCAAGAACAATCAATTGCAGGAGTGGCTGGAAGATGTTGATGACCCCAATGATAAACATCGCCATGTGTCTCATTTATATGGGCTTTATCCAAGTAATCAAATTTCACCCTATAAGCATCCGCAACTTTTTGAAGCTGCAAAAACTTCACTTATCCAACGGGGCGACATCGCAACGGGATGGTCATTGGGCTGGAAAGTGAATCTATGGGCTCGTTTGTTAGATGGTAATCATGCCTATAAGATTATCAGCAATATGCTTACATTAATTGATGATGGAAAAGATGGCCGTGTTTATGCTAATCTTTTTGATGCACATCCACCGTTCCAAATAGATGGAAACTTCGGTTTCACTGCCGGTGTAGCCGAAATGTTAGTACAAAGCCACGATGGCGCACTTCATTTACTTCCTGCACTTCCTGAGGCATGGGATAAAGGCACGGTATCGGGCCTTGTGGCTCGTGGTGGTTTTCAGGTGTCAATAGAATGGGAAGCAGGCCAACTTAAAAAAGCGGTAATTGTTTCTAAGAAAGGCGGAAACTTACGTTTACGCTCCTACGTTCCACTTGTGGGCAAAGGATTGAAGCCCGCTATAGGAAGAAATTCAAATGCTTTTTTTGATAGTTATGCCATAAAAAAGCCAATTAGCTCTAACGAAATGGTACCTAAAAATCCAACGTTGGGTAAAGTTTACGAATACGATATTCCTACAGTTGCAGGAAAAACATACGAGTTTATAAGATAATAAACGTGAAGTTGATATTACAAATCAATTCATCAATGCACTGTTTCTACGATTCATTTTCTAGCAACGGTAAACTAAATGAAAGCCAAGTTGAAAAAATAACGATAGACGGCAAGACCTAAGCAATGATATTTAAATGATGATTAATTTATAAACAATGAGAATAATTCACTTTTTTCTAATCCTGTTTTTGGGTACTTGCATGAATGCTTTTGCTCAAAACACGGGTTCAAATTCCCAAACGAATAAAGCCTATTTCGACTATTTTGAATATAGAGGTAATGATAACAGCTTTAAAAAGAAAATCAATCTAGCCAAGCAGTATTTTAATCCTGTGGTTGCGGGTTTTTACCCCGACCCAAGCGTTTGCCGCAAAGGAGATGATTATTATTTGGTAAACTCTTCTTTTAGCTATTATCCTGGTGTACCTATTTGGCATAGCAAAGATTTGGTAAGCTGGAAGCAAATAGGCCACGTGCTAGATAGGCCATCGCAATTAAATTTGAAAGGATTGGAATTATCAGATGGCATTTTTGCACCAACCATTCGGTATAACGAAGCCAACAAAACCTTTTACATGATATGTACCATTGTGAATGGTATTAAGAATTTTTTAGTAAAAACCACTGATTTATCTAAAGGTTGGAGCGAGCCCATTTTATTGCCTGAAGTAAGAGGGATTGATCCTTCTATTTACTTTGATGATAATGGTAAAGCCTACATTACCAATGGTGGGCCGCCCTCTGTTTCAAAATATAAAGGTTACAAAGCCATTTGGTTGTATGAATATGATACCCAAACAGACAAAATTGTTGGTAAAGGAAAAAGAATTGCAGAGGGTGGTGTTGATACCTCTAAGCACCCTACTTGGTTAGAAGGCCCACATATTTACAAGGTAAAGAATAAATATTACTTAATGTGTGCAGAAGGCGGCACTGAAGAAGGGCACAGTGAGGTGGTTTTTGAAAGTGATAAAATTGATGGCGATTATAAGCCTTGTGCCATCAATCCCATATTAACGCAAAGAGATTTAGCCGACAAAAGAAGCGATAAGTTTACATCAACTGGTCATGCAGATTTAGTGCAAACACCTCAAGGTGAATGGTATGCAGTTTTTTTAGCTACACGTCCTTATGGCAATGATTTGTACAATACAGGTAGAGAAACCTGTTTATTGCCTGTTACATGGAAGAATAATGTTCCAGTAATTCTTGATAGTGGTAAAGCCTTGCCTTTAATTGTAAATAAAGCAGGTTTAAACGCCACTTCAAAAAGGCCTACTGGAAATTTTGTTTGGAGAGATGATTTTAGCAATGCCACGTTGCAACAAGAATGGAACATGCTTCGTACACCAGAAGACAGTTGGTACAGCATCAGTAAGGGTAAACTGATTGTAGATGCCTTGGAAAAAAGCATTTACAACAAAGTGAATCCTGCCTTTTTAGGTCGCAGGCAGCAGCACATGACCTTCTCTGCAAAAACAACCTTCGCATTTACACCAAAAACAAATGACGAATTAGCTGGGATGGTTTTAATCCAAAATGAAAATAACAACATCGTAGTAGGTAAAACTATAAATAATGGTAAGGAAGCTTTAGTGGTGGTGAATAGAAAGAAAGGGGTAAATGAAACGATAGCAACAATTGAAATTCCTGGTAATTATTCAAAAGCAAATGTTTCTATCAATGTAGAAGTACAGGGAGGTTTCTGTGATGTGTATTACAGCTTTAATGAGCAGCCACGTAAAGTTTTAATTAAACAAATTGATATTAAACATTTAAGTTCAAGAGAGGCTGGCGGTTTTGTGGGTAGTTATGTGGGTGTGTATGCAACTGCAAGTGGAATCAAGTAAATCTGATTGTTTATTTCAGATATATTGAAGATTAAGTAGCGAATTGTTGTTCGCTACAAAAGCTAATTCTAATAAACGCAATTACGAGAGATGAGTACGAACTAACATTGATTTAACAGATTATATTTTATTAAAGACATAATGAAAAAACTAATTTTAAGTTTAACAGCATTAGGATTATCGTTGACAATTCTGTTTGCACAAAAAGCTGAGTTATATAAAGCACCACATAAAATTGTACTAAGTACTCATAGCGATAATGGTAATGGTACATATACTAATCCGGTAATAAATGCTGATTTTCCTGATCCGGATGTGATTTTAGTGGGCGATACCTATTATATGGTTACAACTACCATGTTTATTTTTCCGGGTGTAACTGTTCTCAAATCTTACGATCTTGTTAACTGGGAATATTGCAGCAATGCAGTGCCAAGGTTCGATTTTAGTCCATGTTACGATTTAGACACTTGTAACCGCTATATGCATGGGCAATGGGCAACTAGCCTTAAATACAATAAAGGAAAATTCTACATCTTTTTATTACCCTTGATGAGGGTGGCTTTATTTGTTCTTCAGCCAAAGCTGAAGGCCCATGGGAAATTAAAAAATTACCTAAAGGTTTTTACGATCCGGGATTGTTTTTTGACGAGGATGGTCGCATCTATGTAGCTCATGGAAATACAAAAATTATGATGACAGAGCTAGATAAAAATTTTGCACCCATTACTAAAGATTCTTTAGTTCATACTGGTACTTTTCGTAAAGGATTAGAGGGTACCCATATGTATAAAATCAATGGCTATTATTATCTCTATTGTACTTATAGTGGGTCTAAAGGTATTCAGATTGCGTTAAGATCAAAGAACATATATGGCCCTTATGAAGAAAGGGTAGTGATTAATGAAACAGAGCGAAACGTTAATTTTGGTATACATCAAGGCACACTTTTTCAAACCCAAACTGGCGAATGGTGGTCTATGTTGTTTATAGATATTGGCCCGTTAGGACGTGTGCCCTCGTTGCAGCCTATTACTTGGGCAGAAGATTGGCCAATAGCTGGGGTTAACGGTCATGCTGTGGTAACCTACAAAAAGCCTACTGTAGGTAAAATATATCCTATTTTAGACCTTCCTACCTCAGACGAATTTACCTCACAAAAGCTAGGCATGCAATGGGGTTGGAACCACAATCCTAATGCTGCCAATTGGTCGCTTACCAAAAAGAAGGGAAGTCTTAGGCTAACAACAGGAAAAGTTGTTTCAAATCTAACAGTGGCGCCCAATACTCTTACTCAGCGTATTTTTTCTAATTACGATCAAAATATACCAACTGTAGGAGCCATAAAAATGGACGCAAGGAATATGAAAGAAGGCGACATTGCAGGGTTAGCAGTTTTTCAGGATCCATACGCTTACATAGCTGTAAAAAAAGGAAAAACTTCATCTCAAATTATTATGGTTAATGATGGTGTTGTTTTAGATTCTATTCCGTTAAAGACCTCTATTGTTTATTTCAGAGCACTTGCATCTAATGGTACCAGAAAAGCAACTTTTGAGTATAGTATGGATAATGAAACCTATACACCTTTAGGTAATGCACTTAACATGCGCTTTAGCTTAAAGATTTTCACAGGAAACAAAGTCTGCCTATTTAATTATGCAACAAAATTAATAGGTGGTTACGCCGATTTTGATTGGTTTAGAATGAGTTATAAAGACTAAAAACAACTTTGAGTGAAAACAACTTTAAAGTACTTTGTAATGAATAAATTTTTTTTGAAAATTGTACTCTTTACTTTAGTAGTACCGGTGCTGGCAGTTGCGCAAAATAGCAACATCAAGTATCCTTACAATTTTACATCAAAAGGCAATCCGTTTATTACCCACATGTATACAGCCGATCCATCGGCACAGGTGTTCAACAACAAGTTATATCTCTATCCTTCACATGATCCCGATACGGCTACATGGTTTAACATGAATGATTGGCATATTTATTCTACATCTAACATGAAGGATTGGACAGACCACGGTGTAAAATTTTCGTTGAGTGATATTAAATGGGCAAAGCAATATGCATGGGCACCAGATTGTGCTTACAAAAATGGGAAATATTATTTCTACTATCCAACAGATAAGGAATACATCGGCGTGGCCGTTGGAAAAACACCGTTGGGGCCTTTTAAAGATGCCTTACAAAAACCATTGTTAAGTCGTGCTACTAAAGGGGTGATTTGTACCGGCGATTTTATTGATCCAGTAGTGTTTGTGGATGATGATGGTAGTGCTTATATCTACTTTGGACAAAACCAAGTGAATGTGGTAAAGTTGAATAAAGACATGGTATCGTTTAAGGATACTGTACGTGTTCTACAAGGCACCACAGGATTTTTTGAAGCAGTATGGATGCACAAGTACAAAGGCAAATATTACTTGTCGTATTCAGGTTCTACTTCAGGGCGAAGAAAAATTTTGTATTGCATGAGTGATAGTCCTTACGGCCCTTTTGAGTACAAAGGCGAAATTCTAGCACCTATGAACAGCTGTACCAATCACCATTCTATTGTTGAGTTTAAAGGTAAATCTTATTTATTCTACCATAATTCTGATTTGTATTATGAGCAGCATCCCAATGAAAACCCAGTGTGTAATTGGAAAAGTCCTGCACCCTTTCGTCGTTCGTTATGTGTAGACTATTTATACTACAATGAAGATGGAATCATCAAACAAGTAATACCTACAAAAAATAGTGTAGAGGCAATACTTAACTAAACAAAAAATCTAGCTTCTGTAACTCGCAATTCGCATTTTATAAAATCATTAAATACTAACCATGTCTAGCAAATTTTTCATTGTAATAATTGGGTTACTTGCCCTTAATCTAAATTCTATTACCGCACAAAATTCTAATGCAATAGATAAATCTTTAAGAACAATTTCCGCTAATGTAAACGCAGTAAAAGGCACTACTAAAACAGGTTGGCAGTTATGTGTAGGTGCAGGTAGAGCCAATGAAGGATTACGAGCCGATTGGCAAGAGCAACTGCGGTTGGTAAAAAAAGAAATGGGCTTTAAATACATTCGTATGCATGGGTTATTGCATGATGATATGGGTGTGTATTTTGAAGACAAAAATGGTAACCCTATTTACAATTGGCAATATATAGATCAGTTGTACGATTTTTTGTTAAGTATTGATGTAAAGCCATTTGTAGAGTTCTCATTCATGCCCAAAGCATTGGCAAGCGGCACGGCAACTTGCTTTTGGTGGAAGGGAAATGTAACTCCGCCAAAGTCGTACGAAAAATGGGCAGATTTAATAAAAGCATTAACACAACATTTTACTGAAAGGTATGGCAAAGAGGAAGTGAAGAAATGGTATTTTGAAGCATGGAACGAACCGAATTTAAAATACTTTTTTAGTGGTGATAAGAACGAATATTTTAAACTATACGATTACACAGCAAGAGCTGTTAAAAGTGTTTGTAATGAATATCGTGTTGGTGGACCTGCTACCGCTGGTAATGCTTGGATACCAGAACTGATTGAATATTGCGAAAAAAACAATTGCCCTATTGACATCATTACCACGCATGATTATGCAGTAATTAAAGGCTTTTTAGATGCTGATGGTAAGGCGGGAAAAATATTATCACCCGATAGTAAGTCAATTATACGAAATGTAGTGCGTTCAAAAAATCAGATTGTTAATTCTACAAAACCTAAGCTAGAACTGCATTATACCGAATGGAGTACTTCGCCTTCATCCTTTGATGCAGTGCATGATTCGTATCAATCGGCTGCTTTTATTTTAGATAAAATAAAGGGTACTGAAGATGCTGCCAACTCTATGTCGTACTGGACATTTACCGACATATTTGAAGAAGCTGGTCCACGTGCTACACCGTTTCATGGTGGGTTTGGTTTATTAAATTACCAGTCTATTCCAAAGCCTACTTTTTATTCTTACCAATTCTTAAATAAACTAGGTAAAACAGAAATAAAAAATGCTGACACAGCCTCATGGATTTGTAAAAATGAGAAAGGCGATATACAGGTGTTGTTATGGGATTTATCCATTTTAACACAAGGCGATTCGGTAAATAATGATGTTTTTTACAAACGTGATTTACCTGCAAAAAACTTAGGTAAGGTAGCCGTGCAGCTGCTTAATGTAAAGCCGGGTAACTACACCGTAGAAGTGTATAAGGTGGGTTACAAAGTAAATGATGCCTATGCTACTTACTTAGAACTTGGTTCGCCACAACAACTCTCTAAACCACAAGTAACACAAATACTTCAAAAAAATAGCAACAAGCCTGTACTAACAGAAAAAGTGCAAGTAAAAGCTGATGGCGTTTTTAAGAAGCAATTAGCGATGCGTGAAAATGATGTGTATTTTATTTCAATAATGGCAACTAAAAAGTAATTAGTTTTTAATGTATCAAGTATGAAATAAACTAATAGTAGCTCTCATTTTTTTCCCTTGTTTGTTTTTTTGTCAAACTTATCAGATCCACAACCTGCAAAAAAGATTGTGTCGCAATTTAAATTCTAGATGACATTATTAAATATCATTACTATGGTAGATACTTGATTGATAGATATAGACTTTTTAATTATGTATGTACTAAATGATTTTCCCCTTGTGAATAAAAGGGGAAATTAAAGTCTTTGTTATGAATAATCGTAATAGCTAGAAAATAGCTAAACCATTTTTTCTATTAGGCATAATAGAATTTTATATAGTGACTATTCTTAAAAACATAATTGAGTATTGTACGGTGGTAATCACTACAGAACCTGTCCTTAATTATGAAATACAAAAGAATGCCAATTGTTTTTGCTTGCCAACTCTTTTTTAAAGCCGATAGTAAGCCCTTTTTGCAGAGCCTTACATTATTTACCCCACCTTAAAATTAGTTATTAAACATTTATTACTTGCTAGCATTAACGATAAAGCCGTAATAAACGAAGTGCTAATTTAAATTCTCGTTCAATTCGAGGCCTAATATTCTAAATCAATTTCTTACAAGGCTTTTTAATGAAACATAAAATTATCTGAAGGTAGTCTAGGAGCATAATGTTTCAGTAAGTGCAAATAATACTTTTTATGAAAAAGATATTCCTAACGATTTTATGTTGCTATGTGTTAGTTGCAAATGCGCAAAACAATTTTTATTCTTTTGAAACTACAGTACCTACAGAGTGGAACAATGTAACCAATGGCACAGTTGCTATTTCTGGTTCGCATTACAAAAACGGTATTAAATCGCTTCAATGGAATTGGAATCAGGGAAGTACCATTACGGTAAATAATACTTCCATTTTAAATTTAACCAATAACTCAAAAAACGCTGGAAGTGCTATTTGGGCATGGGTGTATAATGAGAGTGCTAAATCTTCAACTGACTCAGCCTACTTCAATTTTACAAATTCAAGCGGTAATGTATTGGCCAAGTTTGGCTTTTGCCTAAATTTTACAGGGTGGCGGTTCATGTGGGTTTGTTTTAATAGAGATCTTAAATATAGATATTCTGCTGGTAACGAACTTACCACAATGCGAATTACAGCGCCCTCAACAGGTAGCGGTACCTTGTTTTTTGATATGGTAGAAACAATAGAAACCTCTGGAATCAACTGGCATCGTTCTTCAGACTTACAATATACTGTAGCAGAAAGAGATGCCTCACATAGAAACATATCCTACAATCAAATAGCCGATCAAACTGGACTAAACCTCAATGATACTATTCAAGCAAATACTATTAAAAATAGATTGATGCAATGGTTTGTTGGAAACGCCGCATATGCTGGTAATCGTATATACAATTCACGACGTACTGGATTGCTTGGCAGGGTTAATATGTATAAAAATTCTAGTTGGACAATTAATAAAACTACCAAATTCGTTCGCCAAAACAGTAACTCTGTTTTGGCTTATGTTAAAGACATTAATGGAATTGATAGTGGCATTGGACTTCATGGCGATTTGATAGGCTATCAACGAAAATTTGTAGACATAAGTACCGGTTGTATCTTTTGGCTGGCAATGGATGTTGCGCTCAACAATGCAAGCAACGCTTCAGACTTGCAACGCTGTATAGACATCATGGATTGGATGTACGACCAAGGCTATGCTGAAGGAAGTGGTTTAGGTACAGGATCTACCCAGTTGTTTTCATCTGGCTTTCCATTTGCCTTTTTTCTGCTCCATTCTTATATCACCGATACCAGTAAGTACAACAAATACATGCGCTCTATTCGGTGGCTGGTAAAAGATACCTATTCAAATAGCTATTCTGGCGCTTCAGCCGATGCTATCAGAGGATCAGCGATTGCCAAACTTACTTATGCACTATGCTTAAAAGATCCAACAGAGCGTTTGGCAGAGTTAAGAGATTTTCAAAATTATATGAACAATGCTGTAGCTATTGCACCCAAATATTTTGGATTAGTAAAACCAGATTATTCGGTATATCATCATGAAATGCCTTATTACAGCGAGTATGGCGATGATGCGATACATCAATCGGCATTGGCTATGTATTTATTAAGAGGCACAAACTTTAATTTATCTAATACCTCTTACAACAATATAAAAAAAGCAACCTTAAACATTGCAGAAATTTCATCTACTTATACTGTTCCCGCTTCAGTTTCAGGAAGGTTTCCTGGAAATGGAAAAAATGTACCTGATTTATTACAGGCTATTGCCTATATAGGATTGACAAATTCAGGTATCGACACAGAAGTAAGTACCATTTTCAAAAGGTTATATGATACCGCCAATGCAGCTGTTAAAGGTATGATTTCTGGTTCAGGCATCGGCATTCAATACACGTTAGGACCAGGTGGCGCTGTGGCTTTAATTGATTATGACCAAAAGATTGCAGGACAAACAAAAACGCCATCTCAGTTTACAAAAATGCTTCCTTTTTCTGGAATGTTAGCAGCAGCAAAAAATGATTGGGCTGTGAGCATAAAAGGGTTTAGTAGGTATATTATAGACTTTGAGTGCATACGTAACGATGGAAGGTATTTACGTTACAGCAGCTATGGTCACATGCAAATCATGTCAACTTCACGTAACCTCAATAGTTATAATTATGATAAAAGCTTTGACTGGCTTCATTTTCCAGGCACTACTTCCATCGATTTGGGTTTAAGCAATATTGATACAAGGGGTGCAGGCAATAATAGCGAAGAGCGAAATTTGGGTGATGAGCGTTTTTTAGGAGGTACCAGCATGAGCGATACCACAGCAATGTTTTCCATGCACCTGCACGACAATACATTCGATAAATCATTCCGTGCAAGAAAATCGGTGTTTTATTTCGGTAACCTGATTTATTGTATGGGCTCAGGAATTACAAACAATAATACAACGTATGAAACCCATACCACTTTGTTTCAAAACCTGAGCGGTGCATCATTAAAAGTTGATAATACTACCCTTGCATTAAACGCTTCTTATAATCAACCAACATCTGCTGTTAGTACCATTAAGAATAGTTGGGGAAATAGCTATATTGTATTTCCTGGAACGAATACCTTATTTGTAAAAAATGCACCACAAACAGGGTTTGATCCAGCAGGTACTGCAATGCCAACTAATAATCATGAAATTGCATGGATTAACCATGGAAAAAAACCTTCGAATGCAAAGTATAATTATGCAATGCTTTTAAATGAAGATGCAACCATGGCAAGTGCATTAACCAATACCACTTCGCCAGCTATACAAGTGCTTCGTCAAGAAACCGATGCACATGTAATTTATAACACACTTGAAAAAACCTATGGCTATTCAGTATTTATGCCTAATACTACACTTACTGGCGGTAAATTAATTGCTACCACTCGTCCAGTTATTGCGATGATTAAAGAAAATGCTGGCGATACATTAGAGATTTCTCTTTCCGATCCAGATATTAATAGGCAAGCAGATAGCCTTCCGGCCAATGTAACAATTTCAATAAGGTTGAATGGTATTTACCGTTTTATCAGTAATCCATCTGGGGCTACTATCACTATTAGCAGTAATCAAACAACCATCACACAAACAGCTACAAACGGCGCTACCTATAAATTTATAATAGGTCCGAAATTGAATCAATCCATCACTTTTCCAGGCAATTATATTTCAAAGGTTATAAGCGATGTTGATTTTACACCGGCTTCAACAAATTCTGGATTAACCATCGCTTATATTAGTTCTAACACAAGTGTTGCCACAATCGTAAATAATCAGATAAAAATTGTTGGCCAAGGCTTTACTACAATTACTGCCAGCCAATCTGGAAATAGTGACTTCAACTCTGCCACATCTATTTCCAAATCACTTTATGTAGACCAAATTAGTATTGGCAAAAGCGTAACAGTAAATAATGTTTATCAAAACAGTAGTAATTTCAATGGGGCAAAAGCGGTTGATGGTAATTTAAGCACTCGTTGGGCCACTGATAATGATTTCACTAACGCTTCGCTTGAAGTTGATTTAGGAGGGAATTTCACTTTTGGAAGAGTCATGTTAAGTGAGAGTTTCAATAGGGTAACCGCATTTGTAGTGAGTTATTGGAATGGATCGATATGGCAAAACGTATTTAATGGTGGTGCAATAGGTAATACACCAAATAACATTTCATTTACACCAGTGCAGGGTATTAAGGTTAAAGTTTCATTTACAGGCACTGCCATTACTATTCCTGAATTTGCTGTTTTTGGAACACCTAATCATGTTTTATCAATTGACACTAGTAAGCCTGCTGGACAAAATGTAAACGGAAATAATTTGACAGCTTCTGTTGCTTTGTATCCCAATCCTGTAAACAAGAAATTTTATGTTAGTTACACGCTTCCCAGACCATCATATGTAACTATAGACATGTTAAATATCAACGGAAAAAAAGTGAAATCTATAGTAAGTAATGCACTGAAACCTATTGGAAAATACAATGATCCAGTAGAAGTAAATGATTTAAACAATGCGGTTTATTTTGTTCGTTTTAAAATTGGTGATACTACAAGAATTATTAAAATAGTTAATGGTAACAACTAATAGTTAGCGCATTTTTAATTTACAAATATATTTTATGTTTTACAGGTTTTTTAGTACGCTACTCTTAATCATTTTGGTAAGCAAAGTAGTTATATGTCAAAACGCAGAGTTTTATGCACCACCCAAAAAAGTGGTGTACAATGTAGATAGTTTGCTGTCACTAAAGCAAACAACCACCAATCCTATTTTTAAAAATATGGGCAAAGCCATAAAGGGCAGTGGGTTTGGCATGAAGGGCTATTGGATTTGGGATGGTGGTGTGGTAAAAGGCGAAGATGGCAAATACCATATGTTTTGCAGCCGATGGCCCGATACATTGTTAATGCATCCTGCATGGATGGCCACTTCTGAAATTATACATTGTATAGCCGATAGCTTGGCCGGCCCTTACACCTTTTTAAGTACCGTATTTACAGCACGTGGTTCTCAGTATTGGGATGGTCGCTCAACTTTTAATCCGCAAGTACAAAAATATAAAGGCAAGTATTACATGTTCTATACTGGTTCAACACATCCTTTTGAAGAGCCGAATAAAAAAGATTTCGATTTATATAGTAAATGGTGCATTGTAGGCTTTAAAAACAAACGCGTTGGTATTGCAGTAGCCGATAATGTAAATGGCCCGTGGAAGCGCTTTGATAAACCCATTATTGATGCAGAACCTAATACTTTTTATAGTTATTACACTTCTAATCCCACAGCAGTTATTCATGATGACGGATCTGTATTGGTAATGTTTAAAGGACGACCCCACGTTGGTAATAATTTTGGTAATATGTCATTAGGTATTGCTTATGCAAAAAGTATATACGGCCCTTACACAGTACAAAATAACAAGCAACCCATTTTTGACGAGGCTACCAAAGGCGAGCAAGAAGATCCTTTTATGTGGAAAGATGCATCTGGCTACAACGCTGTTTTTAAAGACCATATAGGAAAATTTACTGGCGAAAGAGGTGCAGGTGTTTTAATTCATTCTAAAGACGGCAAAAAATGGACAGTTAATAAAGACCCAAAAGCATGGTCAAAAGCCATTGAATGGAACGATGGTACTCGATTACGTATGGGGCAATTGGAACGTCCTTTTATCTACTTTGAAAACAATCAGCCAAAGTGTTTTTTCTTCTCTACTATGGATGGGCAAGGTGGCTTTAATAATGGCACCTATGCAAAAATTATTGTCATTCCATTTTTAAATAATTCTGTAAGAAAAAAATAATTCTATGGGTTTTAATCACTTTAAAAAAGGCTTTTTTTTATTCGCCATAATTGGGGCTTTCATAAGTGCTAATGCTCAACAGAATGCATCTATCAATAGCTTATTGGCCTTAAAGAACACAACTACAAATCCTATTTTTAAAAATTTAGGTAAAGCAATAAAAGGTAGTGGTTTTGCAATGAAAGGCTATTGGATTTGGGATGGTTGTGCCGTGAAGGGTGATGATGGTAAATACCACATGTTTTGCAGCCGATGGCCAGATAGTTTACTAATGCATCCTGCCTGGATGGCCACTGCAGAAATTATACATTGTGTGGCAGATAAGGCAGAAGGCCCTTACCAATTTGTAAGTACTGTATTTACAGATAGAGGGGCACAATATTGGGATGGTCGTTCAACTTTTAATCCGCAAGTATTTAAACATAAGGGCAAATACTATATGTTTTATACAGGATCAACCCATCCTTTTGAAGCGCCTTCTGCCAAAGCATTTGACCTACAAAGCAAGTGGTGCATTGTTGGTAGAAGCAACAAGCGAGTAGGACTAGCAGTAGCCGACAATGCAAACGGCCCCTGGAAGCGATTTGATAAACCCTTATTAGCAACCGAACCTAATACCTTCTATAGTTTTCTTACATCTAATCCTACTGCTGTTATTCACGATGATGGTTCAGTATTACTGATGTTTAAAGGTCGTTCTCACAAAGGCAATGTACACAGTGGTATGTCGCTTGGCGTGGCTTATGCTAAAAACATTATAGGGCCTTATACGGTGGTAAACAACAAAAAACCTGTATTTGATTACGAGCATTGGGGTGAACAAGAAGATCCTTTTATGTGGAAAGACGAAAACGGATACCATGTAATTTTTAAAGACCAAGTAGCAAGTTTTACTGGTGAAAGAGGGGCTGGTGTTTTATCGCATTCAAAAGATGGCATTCTTTGGAAATTGGATAAAAGTCCTAAATCATGGTCTAAAGCACTTGAGTGGAATGATGGAACCACACAGCAAATGGGTCAGTTAGAAAGACCATTTATTATGTTCGAAAATAATAAACCAGCTTATTTATTCTTTTCTACCATGGATGGTATTGGTGGCTTTGAAAATGGGTTATATGCAAAAGTGATTGTAATTCCTTTTACAACAAAAAACATGAGATTTTAAAAAATATTAACAAGCAATCACTATTTAATAATCGGTCAGCCCAAATCCTGCCGCCCTATATTAAATTTTTGAGTAAGAAGGTGATGAAGCCATGCTTGCTATGTCTTATGAAAAAACATAAAGCTCGTATACGGTGGTAAACCACAAGAATCCTGTCTTTTACTATGATAAACTGTGCGAGCGAAAACCAGTCAGGTAAAAAAGTAAGAATTGCTAGCATGTTTTTAAAGATCAGGCCGCAAAATTTACATGTTAAAAGAGCAGCCTGATGTTTAATCAAAAGCTTGCAGTTATCTAAAACTATATAGATTAAGGAGCTGACACTAAATGAAGTGAATGAACAAGCAACTGAACAAATAAGGGTCAGTTAAGAGTTATTTTAAAATAATTTGACAAGCATATTTATTTTTTTCGATTGCAATGGTTTGAGATGGTTTATATGCTGTAATATGGTAATACCCTATAACCATAAAATTTAGATATGCTTGAAGCCATAGTTTTTGATAAGAAAGTTCCACGCCCAATTTATTTGCAAATTGCTTTTTCAATTATGTATCAAATTGAAAAAGGAACTTTACGTGAGGGGGTTACATTACCATCAATTAATGGGTTTAACGAAAAGTTTGGCGTAGCCAGAGATACAGTTGAAAAATCGTTTAAAGAACTTAAGAGTAGAGGTTATATAAACTCCATCAAAGGCAAAGGGTATTTTATAATTGGTACGAAAGAGAAGAAATTAAAGATACTCTTCGTATTCAATAAGATCAGCAACTTCAAAAAAATTATCTATTACAGCTTCATCAAAACCCTTGGCGAACTTGCCGCTGTTGATATTGAAATCCATCATTATAATGCCGCATTATTAAACGATATCATCACCAAAAATATTGGTCAAGACATTGGGATTATTTCCTCTAATGAAATGCCCCTTAAAAGTCTTTTGGATATTACCGTTGTAAGTACCGATTTTGATCAAATGGGAAAAACGGCTGCCGAGTTAATTCTTAAAGGCAAAAATTCAATTGTAAAAAACCCTTTTATATCATTAAAAGAGGATCCATTTAAAAGATACAACTTTCAGATTAATAATTTAAAACTCATAAAAAATATATGTGCCTAGTTTTTTTTAAATACCGTTTATTCCTATTGTCAATACTTTCTACTCTTTGCATCCAAGTAAGCATTGCACAGGTAAATAAAGTATCTAAAGATGCGTTGGAAACCAATTTTTTAAACCCGCCTACAAGTGTAAAGCCCTATGTATGGTGGCATTGGATGGGCAGTAATTTTTCAAAAGAGGGCATTACCAAAGACCTAGAAGCCATGAAATTGATGGGTGTTGGCGGTGCTACTATTTTTAATTTAAGCTCTGCGGTGCAAGAGTCGCATGTACCTACTTTAAATAATCCTTGGCCTGAAAAAACCTATCGTAGCCCTGCTTATTGGGACGCACTAAAGCATGCAGCAGCAGAAGCAAAGCGACTAGGCTTAGAAATAGGCTTGCATAACACCGTAGGTTATTCAACCACAGGTGGGCCATGGATTACAGAAGAACGTGGCATGAAAAAATTAGTATGGCGAAAAGTAATTGTTAATGCTGCCAATAAGTCTCAGTTATCTATTGCAAAGCCAGATGCAGTGGTAGATAATGGGTATGGTCGTCGTGGATTGCCGCCACTTCCTTCCACATGGTACAAGGATATTGCATACCTGGCAATTGCTTTGGCAGATACAGCCGTTTATGAAAAATACCAAGATGTTACTACTTATTTTGACACTTCAGGAAAGCTAATAAAACCTTTGCCAGAAGGCAATTGGGTAATTTACCGTATGGGCTATGCGCCAACTATGTCTACACCGCATCCTGTACCAGATGAGCTTATTACGAAATGCTTAGAGGCAGATAAGATGAGTGCGGAACAATCTACATTTCATTGGAATACTGTGTTGGATCCTGTAAAAAAGAACCTAGCACCTTATTTAGGTAGTAGTTTTAAACATATGCTGATAGATAGCTATGAAGCAGGTAACCAAAACTGGACACCCAATTTTAGAGAAGAATTTATTAAAAGAAAAGGCTATGATCCTTTGTCTTGGTTATTAGCATTTACTGCCACGGTGGTAGATAATAAAAAAGGGCAAGAAGGCCGCATCAAAAACAATAAGGAACAAACTGACCGTTTTGAATGGGATTATAAAGATGTAATGAACCAACTTTTTTTTGAAAATGGGTTTGCTATAGGTAAAAAAATGTTGGGCGATGCCAAACTTCAATTGCAGTTTGAAGCTTATGGTGGCCAGTTTGATACCCAAGAAGGTTCTGCATTGGCAGATATTCCTATGGCCGAATTTTGGACAGGTGGCAATGTGAGTGTGAATGGACGCGTTACAACAGCAGCAAGGGCGGCGGGCAGAACTGTTGTTGGGGCAGAAGCTTTTACAGGTAGCCCTAATGTAAGTAAATTTACAGAAGATCCTGCCTTTTTAAAACCTAGTGCTGTAGGTGCTTATAGCCAAGGTATTAATCGTTTAATTCTGCATCATTGGGTGCATCAACCTTTCGAAGATAAATACCAACCTGGTATGGGTATGGGTTGGTGGGGTACACATTTTAGCCGCTACCAAACTTGGGCTGAACCAGGAAAAGCTTTCTTTTCATGGCTTGGCCGAACACAAGCCATGTTGCAATATGGCGAACAAACAGCAGATTACATATGTCTTGATAATGCACCAAACGCTACCATAGATGTTATTTCAAAAAACGATTTTTTACGTACCAATATTAAAGTGGTAGACGGTAAAATAGTATTGGCTTCTGGCAGAAAGTATCCATTTATTGCATTGCCAAAAGGCAATAAAATATTACCGGAAGTATTGGAAAAATTAAAAGTGCTCATTAATGATGGTGCTATTATAGTAGGTACAAAACCTAATCAATCGTATGGCTTACAAAACTTTCCTGCAAGCGATGCTGCAGTTGTTAAAACAGCCAATGAATTATGGGGTAATGGTTTGCAAAACCAATATGGTAAAGGCTTTGTATTTACCAATATAAAAGATGCCTTTACTAAGGTAGGATATCAAGCCGACTATACCGTAGAGAAAGCCGATTCAGCACAGTTTGTAAAAATAGTGCACCGCAAAGGTAAAAATGGCGAGGTATATTTTGTTGGTAATGTGAGCAAATATTCACAAACTGTTTTAGTTTCTTTTAATGTTAAAAATCGTCAACCCGAATTGTGGCTACCTGAAAACGGCACCATTACCAACGCCCCTATTTGGAAAGAAGAAAATGATCGCACCTATGTAACCTTATCATTAAAAGATTACCAAAACGTATTTGTAGTATTTAGAAAAGAAGCTGCAAAACAAGACCATGTTACAAGCATTGTATGGCAAAATAAAGCCGAAGCAAATTATGTAAGCATCAAGCCAAATACTATGGCTGTAACTACCGTAGATGCTGCAAAAGCAACGGTACAGTACGCTTCTGGCACTACAAAAAGTATCGAACTTACTAAAGCCGAAACAATGCCAGTAGCTGGCAAATGGTCGGTTCTTTTTCAACCAAAATTAGAAAGTGCCTTTTCTGTAAATTTAGATGTGCTTACCGATTTTAGCACCCATTCAGACAACCGCATTAAATATTTTGCTGGTACAGCCATTTATAAAAACAGCATCAATATTCCATCAACAGCTATTACAGCTTCAAAACGTTTGTTCTTACATCTTGGTACATTAAACGATATCGTTTCAGTAAAAGTGAATGGAAAAGATTTGGGTGTGCTTTGGTACCCACCTTATGTGATAGATATTTCAAACGTGGCTATAAGTGGCAATAACCAATTAGAAATTGCCGTAACAAATAATTGGGCGAACCGCTTAATTGGTGATGAACAAGAACCCGCCGATTTTGAATGGGGAAGCGATAGAGGCGATAGAGGCCATGCCATGAAGGCTTATCCCGATTGGTTTATCAAGAATCAACCAAGACCATCGCAAGGACGTAAAACCTTCTCTATTTGGTATTATTATAGAAAAGATAGCAAATTGGTACCAGCAGGTTTAACAGGGCCTGTGCAGTTAAGCATTCAAGATGCAATGCCTTTATAATTAAACGCTAAAACAAAAAATGAACAAATACCTATTGTGTTTTTTTTTAGTAGTCTTTGCAAAAAGCAACTTGTATGCACAGGCTAAAAAAAATGTAAGTAAAACTGCAATTAAACAAGAGATTAAGACTGCTTTGCCTCAAAGTAAATTGCTGAGTAACGCACCGCTTGAAAATGTGTTCCTGTATCCGCCATTACAAGCAAGACCTTTGGTGTACTGGTTTTGGATGGGTTCTAATTTTTCTAAAATTGGCATTACCAAAGACCTTGAAGCCATGAAGGAAATGGGCATTGCAGGTGGCATTATTGTAAATCTTACTTCGGCTGTTGAAGAAACCCATGCACCAACTTTAAATAATCCTTGGCCAAACCAAACTTTTAGAAGCCCTGCCTATTGGGATGCGATGAAACATGCGGCCTCAGAAGCAAAAAGGCTTGGATTAGAAATTGGTATTCACAATGCACCTGGATACTCAGCCACAGGCGGCCCTTGGATAGCGGAAGAGCAAAGTATGAGAAAGATAGTTTGGCGAAAAGCCATCTTTAAGGCTAACAGCACAAATAATTTTGTCATTCCTAAGCCAGACCCTGTATTCAACAACTTGGCATGGGGCCGTCGTAATTTGCCACCGATGCCATCAACATGGTACAAAGACATTGGCTATTTAGCAATTGCTATAAAGGATACCGCCTTGTATGAAAAGTACCAAGATTTTACAAACCATTTTGATACTAGTGGTAAATTAATTAAACCCCTGCCATCTGGCGAATGGGTGATTTATCGTATCGGTTATGCACCAACTATGGCTACACCACATCCATTGCCAGAGGAGTTATTAAATAAATCCCAGGAGGTGGATAAAATGAGTCTTACCCATAATCAGTTTCATTGGAAGTCGGTACTCGATCCTTTGAAGGAGCATCTGAATGCATACTTAGGTAATAGTTTCAAATACATGCATGTAGATAGTTATGAAGCGAAGGGGCAGAATTGGACGGAGAACTTTAGGGAAGAATTTATTAAATTGAAAGGATACGACCCATTACCTTGGCTGCTCACTTTTACGCCTACGGTTGTTAACAATAGCAAAAGTGCTATTCAGCGAAGCCGAAATTCTTCATTACAAACAGAACGTTTTGATTGGGATTATAAAGACGTCATCAATCGTTTGTTTTATAAGAATGGATGGAATGTTACAAGAGATATGATTCATCAAAAAGGATTGCAATTTTCTTGGGAACCTTATGGTGATGGTCCTTTTGAAACAGCCGAAGGTGCATGGGTGGGCGATTTTATCATGGGTGAATTTTGGACAACCAGCCGTTCTGGTATTAGTTCTGCGGTAACTGCATCTGCAAGGGCTGCTGGCAAAACAACTATTGGTGCGGAAGCTTTTACAAGCCGTCCTGAAGTAAGTAAATGGAATGATGATCCTGCCTTCTTAAAACCTTCTGGCGATGGCGGTTTTGCTTCTGGTGCTAACCGCTTTGTACTGCATCAATGGGCACTACAGCCATTTGACGATAAATACCAGCCAGGCATGGATATGGGTTGGTGGGGTACCCATTTTAGTCGTAATCAAACTTGGTTTAAACCGGGTAAAGCATTCATCGATTACCTATCTCGTTGTCAGGCGTTATTACAGTTAGGCGAACAAGTAGCAGATGTTTTGTTTATTGGCAAATTGGATGGTTATGGCGATTTGCTTTCTATTCATGATTTCTTGACTAATCCAATAAAAGTAGTCAATGGAAAAGTGGTACTAGCTTCTGGAAGAACGTACACCTATGTTGTAGTTCCAGGTGATGGAACAATGTTGCCCGAAGTGGCTAAACAAATAAAGCATTTGGTAAACCAAGGGGCAATTGTAGTTTCAGCTAAGCCTACTTCTTCGCCAAGCTTGCAAAACTTTCCTGTATGCGATTCCATACTTAAAAATATAAGTAATGAAGTTTGGGGAAATGGCACTTATCAGCAGTATGGGAAAGGCTATATTTTTTCTTCAATCAAAGATTTAAAGGAGCATAAACCTGTATCCTTATCATTAATCCCAGACTATGCAGTAGAGAAAGCGGAACCAAAATTTGTTCCTAAAGTGGTACATCGTAAGCAAGGTGATACACATATTTTCTTTGTTGTAAATCCATCCGAAAAGCCACAACAGTTTACCATGTCGTTTGATGTGATGGGGTTACAGCCAGAGCTTTGGCAAGCAGAAGATGCCAGCATGATAAATGCACCCATTTGGCAGGAAAAAGAAAAACGCACACATGTTTGGTTAAGCTTAAAAAGCCAACAAACCATATTTGTTGTGTTTAGGAAAAAGTCATTAGATGCAACACATCCTTTGCAAATAGAAACAACCAACGCATCCTGGAAGGCAGGATGGGATGTAAATAAGAAACCAATATTATTCGCCGATACCATTGCCAATGCCATTTTCACAGATGCTTCTGGCAAACAAAAAACGATAAAGTCTGAGGCACCTATGCTTACATCTTTAAATAATAATTGGAAGGTTGTTTTTGCCCCTAAACTAGATAATGCTTTTACCGTAGCAATGGATACGCTTATTGATTTTAGCAAGCATACCAATGCTTCCATAAAATACTTTGCAGGCACAGCCACTTATACAAAAGCATTTACAATAGGTAGTAATGATATCAAGTCATCAGCTAGATGGGTATTGAATCTTGGAGTTGTAAATGACATAGTAGTGTTTTTTGTAAATAATAAAAAAGTAGGCACATTTTGGTATCCACCATATTCAATAGATGTATCTAATTTTTTACAACAAGGTACAAATGAGGTTAAAATTAAAGTAACCAATAATTGGATAAACCGATTGATTGGTGATGAACAAGAACCTGCCGATTTTGAATGGGGTAGCGATAGAGGCGATAAAGGCCGTGCCATGAAAGCTTATCCCGATTGGTTTATCAAAAATCAGCCAAGGCCATCCAAAAGAAAGGCATTTTCTATATGGTATTACAATAGAAAGGATACACCATTACAGCCAGCAGGATTAGCAGGGCCAGTGGTTTTGCAGCAAATGCAAACAATGCCACTTTAATTTCCTAAAGCTCATTCAATTTATTTTTAAATAGATAACACGTGAACAATAAGAACATTCGATTTATCATCCTCACCGTAGCAGTAGGATTAATTACTAGCATAACAAATTCAGCCAATGCACAGTCATTTAGAAAGAGAATTTCTTTTGATGATAATTGGAAGTTCAGTTTAGGTCATTCAGCAAATCCTAAGAAAGATTTTAATTACGGAATCGCTACTATTTTTTCAAAAGCAGGCGATGCAGGCAATACTGGCATTGCCAATAAGTTTAATGATAGTAGTTGGAAAACGATAAATCTGCCACACGATTGGGCCGTGGAATTGCCTTTTTATAAATCGACCCGTAAAGAAGTTGTAGATCATGGCTTTAAAGCAATTGGTTCCGACTATCCTGAAAACAACATCGGTTGGTATAGAAAAACATTTAAAATGACACCTGCCGACTCTGGCACAAAATACAAGTTACAATTTGATGGTGTTTACAGAGATTGTAAAGTGTTTTTAAATGGGCATTATCTCGGTGGTAATTTTAGTGGTTATTCTGGCTTCGAGTTAGATATAACTGACTATATCAATTTTAGAGAAAAAAATGTGCTAACCGTTCGTGTAGATGCATCGCAAGCCGAAGGTTGGTTTTACGAAGGTGCAGGCATTTATCGCCATGTATGGCTTAATAAAATGCATCCGTTACATATTGCTACTGATGGTGTATTTATTCATACAAAAATAGAAAACAATTTTGCCACTGTTACTAATGAAATCACGTTGCAAAATCAATCATACAGCAATCAAAAATGTACGGTTCTTTCTTACATAGTAGATAAAGCTGGTCAAAAAGTAGCCATGTTTAAAAGCCAAGAAGCTACATTAAAAGTAAACAAAAATAAAACACTCATTCTTACTACCACGGTGGTAAAACCACAGTTGTGGGATATTGACAATCCTTATTTGTACCGTGCCTATTCGTTGATTCAAATAGATGGAAAAACTATCGATAGTATGGTAACCAAATTTGGCATCAGAACCATAACAATTGATAATGAAAAGGGCTTGTTTTTAAATGGAAAATTTATTAAGGTAAAGGGTACTTGCAACCACCAAGATCATGCAGGTGTAGGAAGTGCAGTGCCAGATACATTGCAGTATTACCGAATCAAATTATTAAAGGAAATGGGTTCTAACGCTTACCGCACTACACACCATGCACCCTCACCTGAAGTGCTTGATGCATGTGATGAGTTAGGTATGTTAGTGTTAGATGAAAATAGATTGTTAGGCAGCAGTACTGAAATGATCAGTCAGTTTGAAAGATTGATCATTCGAGATCGTACACATCCATCGGTGTTTATGTGGTCGTTAGCCAACGAGGAAGTAACGGTTCAAAAAACGGATGTTGGTAAAAGAATTGCCATGTCATTGCTTGCCAAACAAAAAGAGCTAGATCCTACAAGAACTAGCACTTATGCAGCAAACATTGGCAATATTAGACCAGGTATTAACGAAGTAATTCCTGTGCGTGGATTTAATTATAGTTTGTATGGCATTGATGGTTACAGGCGAGATAATCCTTTACAGCCAATGATTGGTTCAGAATTAGGAAGCACTTACGGTACACGGGGAATTTACATTGTAGATAGTAGCAAAGGCTACGTTGCTGATTACGATACTGTTTATGGCTCTTGGAATTCAACCGCAGAAAGGTGGTGGAATTTGGCTTACAAACGAGATTGGTTTATGGGCGGCTTTGCATGGACTGGTTTTGATTACCGTGGTGAACCCACACCTTATGCGTGGCCTTGTATCAGCTCTCATTTTGGCATCATGGATGTTTGTGGCTTCCCTAAAAATATTTACTACTATTATCAAAGTTGGTGGAGCAATAAAGAGGTGCTACACATTTTTCCACATTGGAATTGGAAAGGCAAGGAAGGTCAACCTATAAGAGTGGCTTGTAACAGCAATGCTGAGGAAGTGGAATTGTTTTTAAACGATAAAAGTTTAGGTAAAAAGAAAATGGTAAAAAATAGCCATTTGGAGTGGATGGTAAACTATGAACCGGGCACATTAAAAGCGGTTGGTTTTAAAAATGGCAAACGTTTAGAAGCAACACGAATCACAACCGGTGAAGCTTATGAAGTAGTTGCTACACCTAGCAAAAAGACGATGAACGCAGATGGTAAAGATGTGGTTATGATGAACATTACCGTAAAAGATAAAAATGGTAATGAAGTGCCAGATGCAATGAATAATTTGTTCTTCAAAGTATCAGCAGGGGCAAGAATCATTGGTGTTGGAAATGGTGATCCTAGCAGTCATGAACCTGATCAATTTAGTGATGGCAACTATCAACGAAAATTATTTAACGGTAAATGCCAGGTCATTATTCAGTGCGATAAGCAGGGTGTAATAAAATTTGAAGCTGCTGGGGAAAAATTACAAACTGCAACGATGACACTTGATGCTAAGCATTTTTTAACTGTACAATAAATGCAATATGAAAAAAATTCTTTTTTTTGTTACACTTGGTTTAACAATTAGTCAATCTATTGTTTTCGCTCAAGATTCTGTAAGAACTTCCTTGCCTTCGGCCAAAGGAAAAGTTACGAAAATGCCTTATGCTCAAATGGCATTATCGGCAAAGCTGTTAGGTACTGCAGCATCTGATACCAATTTTTTTTCATGGTGTGTATCGCCTATCAAATACAAAGGGCAATACCATTTATTCACTAGTCGCTGGCCTGCCAAAATGAAAATGGGTGGTTGGACGAGTAAGGATGCAGAAATTGTTCATCTGATGAGCGATAAACCCGAAGGTCCGTTTAAGTATGTGGGCGTGGTATTAAATTCTAAAAATTTCCCAGATATTTCCTTGAATATAGGGCCTCATAACCCAAGGCTAGAGAAAGTTGATGGTAAATACATTTTGCTGTATATTACTCAAAACCCAACCGTGGGTAGATTGATAGGTCAACGGGTAGGTATGATGATAGCTGATAAACTCGAAGGACCGTGGCGATTTGCTGGTGGAAAAGATGGCGTAATGGTGGAAGCGTCCAAAGACTCAACGCATTGGACTTATAAATCAGCACTCGGTACCGACAATCCTGCCTTTATGAAAATAGGCAAAAAATACTATATTTATTACAAGGCCGGTATGCCAAAGCAAATGGCAGCTAAATACGGATATGCTGTATCTGACAATTTGGAAGGTCCTTATGTAAAATGTGATGCACCTATTACCGACAATACATCTTACATAGAAGATGCGCAAGTGTTTAAGAGTGGCGGTAAATATTACATGCTTACCACCGATAATTTGGGTGGCAACACCGATCTTTTTGGAGCAGTTATCTTGTGGGAATCGGCTACAGGGCTGGATTTTAAACTCAAAGATGCAAAAATTGCTTTGGGAACATTGTACGATTATTGGGGTGATGAAAAACAGTGGGCAGAATTATTGGAGAAAAAACCTTTTATACATCATAAATCAGCGAAACTTGAACGTCCTGCCATTTTACTTATTGGTGGAAAGCCTGCCTATTTTTATGCTGCCGGGTGTATTAATTTAAATGGCGGTAAATCATCTGAGTCTTACGTGTTTAAATTAAACCGTAAAAACTGGTCTAAACCAGCAGTGGCATTGCAATAAAATATATAATCATCCATAAAAAATTCCGTTCTATCTCTTTGAATAGAATTGAATTTTTTTACCCGGATTTAAAAGTGTTGATTATACAATTAATGGAAACGGTAATTAAAAATAAAGTATAATGAGAGAAAAAATAGTTAAAGCAATTGCTTCCTCTTTATTGATGTTAAGCATAACGGCAACACAAGCGCAACAAAGTGGAAAAAAGTTTGAGCCTAACGACTCATCTTTAAAACAATACAAATATCCTGAGTGGTTTAGGGATGCCAAATTTGGCATTTGGGCGCATTGGGGGCCGCAAGCCGTACCTCGCCAGGGCGATTGGTATGCACGCAAAATGTATGAAGGTCCGCTTCATATTGATCGCAAAACCAGAAAGCCGGTAGAAAAAGCTGATAGGCATTACGACCATCATTTAAAAACCTATGGACATCCTTCTGTAACCGGTTATAAAGACATCATTCCTTTGTGGAAGGCAGAACGTTGGAACCCTGAAGCATTAATGAAATTGTATAAAAAAGTAGGTGCTAAATACTTTGTAAGTATGGGTACCCACCACGATAATTTCTTCTTGTGGAACTCTAAAATTCATCGTTGGAATTCAGTACAAATGGGCCCTAAAAAAGATGTAGTGGCACTATGGCAACAGGCCGCTAAAAAAGAGGGTCTTCGTTTTGGTGTTTCTGAACATTTAGCAGCAAGTTACACATGGTTTCAAACAGCCCATAGTGCAGATAAAACTGGTGATAAGGCGGGTGTATCATATGATGGCAATGATCCTCGCTATCAAGATTTGTATCATAGCAAAGCTGATTCTACTGATTTTGGTTGGATGACTAAAAACCCAGTTTGGCAAAAACAATGGCTTGCTTCTATTACAGAATTGATAGACATGTACAAACCTGACTTGTTGTATTCTGATTGTGGTTTGCCATTTAACAATGATATTGGAAGAGAAATGATTGCCCATTATTACAATCAGGATATGCTAAAAAATAAAGGCAACCTTGAAGCTGTATACAATTGCAAGGAAGCTTCAAATGGACGGTTTGTAAGAGATGTAGAACGTGGCGTGCTAGATTCTATTAGCGTATTTCCTTGGCAAACAGATACCTCTATTGGAGATTGGTTTTATTCAGAAGGCCAAAAGTATCATACAGCCGATGAAATTATTCAAATGCTGGTAGATATTGTAAGCAAAAATGGAAACCTTTTATTAAACGTAGTTCAAACACCTGAAGGTGATTTAGAACCTGATGTATTACAAATTTTAGATGGTATTGGTAACTGGACAAATGACAATGGTGAAGCCATTTATGGCTCTCGCCCATGGAAGACTTATGGCGAAGGACCATCTACAACAGGCAAACAAGAAAAAGGCACATTTGGTGGTGTAAAAGATGTTCGCCCATACGCGGCCAACGATATTCGTTTCACTACAAAAAATGGTGCTTTATATGCTTTTTGTATGAACACGCCTACAGAAAATATCAATATCAAATCATTGGCAGAAGGTACTTCATTTGAAACCAAAAAGGTAGCTGCTGTTACATTGCTAGGAAGTAAAGAGAAAATAACTTGGAAACAAAAAGAAGATGCTTTGGTAATTACAAAGCCTTCAAAATTGCCCAACTATAAAGTGGTGGTATTTAAAATTAATTTTAAATAAAGCAGTCATCTCTTATAAGTGTTCAAGCCATTTAGGTAAGGTATAGTTAAAAATTAAAAGCCTAATTTTTA
Source organism: Chitinophagales bacterium (assembly GCA_031424995.1). Taxonomy (GTDB): domain Bacteria; phylum Bacteroidota; class Bacteroidia; order Chitinophagales; family Chitinophagaceae; genus Parasediminibacterium. The sequence goes on from JANPIP010000005.1 coordinate 82,788, forward strand.
TCAATAAATGAAACAAGTACTTTTCTTCTTTTGTCTTATAAGTTGCGGTCTAATTTACTCGCAAAAAAGTACCTATAAATATGCCCATATTTTTGGCGACACCAATTACGCTAAATTAAAACCAAGGCTACTTGAATTGAATAAAGACATTGCTACCAAAAGCATTGCCTTTAGCGAAAAGTATCAGATAAAATTGCTTACAGGCTATGCCTATAACCAGTACTACGATTGGGACTTATATTTCGAAAACATTTACCTTTCTTATTATGGTATTTCAGAATACAATTTCAATAATCTACAAGTATTCTTTTCATTACAAAAGCAAGATGGTTTTATACAAAGGGCTTTTGGCGCAAAATCTTGGGGCACTAAGCAAATGTTTAAGCCTTTCATAGCCCAAATTGTTTTGTTAGGGTCTCATCAGATAGGCCATTACCAATTTGCAAAACAGCATTATGCACAAATGAAATTGTACCTGCAACGCTGGTTTCAGTACGATACAGATAAAAATGGATTAGCTTATTGGGAAGGCGGTGCAGACCAAAGTGGTATGGATAATCAAACAACACGTTGTGTAGGCAAAAGCGAAGGCGTAGATTTAAATTGTTACCTGTATCGTGAATTACAAGCCATGAATTTTATTGCAGATGCCTTAGGCTTTAAAAACGATGCGAATACATTTGAAAAGCAGGCCATACAATTAAAAGCAGCCATCAACCAATATTTATGGGATGAAAAAACAGGTTTTTATTACGATAGAAATGAGGTGGATGGAAAAGTAACCTATGTGAAATCGGTATCAGGTTTTACACCTTTATGGGCACAGGTAGCATCTAAGCAGCAAGCAAAACGTTTGGTACAACATTTAACCGATACCAGTGAGTTTTGGTTACAATATCCAGTGCCAGGCTATGCCAAAACAGAGCCCGATTATTACCAAGGTTCAAGCAAAGGCGAATGTAACTGGAAAGGGTCTACATGGATACCTACAAACTATATGCTTTGTCATGGATTGGTTGATTATGGTTATACATCTGTAGCCAAAGCGTTGGCCTTAAAAACCTTTCAGTTAGCAATTAATAATACTGCCACTCGTGAATATTACAATGCCGAAACTGGTGAAGGATTAGGCATGAACCCATTTTATGGATGGTCGTCTATTGCCTATTTTTTACCATTAGAAATGGATATGAAATACAATCCAATGGATTTTAGAAAGAAGAAAATTGAAAGTTTGAGTACTGGAATAGGTATTCAGTTTTCCAAGAATTGACAAAGCAGTTAGGTAAGCTAGTAAACTATTTTAAATTTTTTAATAAATATCATGCTCAAAAAAAGAATGCAATTGCTGGTAGCAATAATGTTTGCAGGATGTATGGTTGCAAAAGCTCAATTAGCCAAAACACCACCTATGGGCTGGAATAGCTATAACTGCTATGGCTCAGCTGTAAGAGAAAATGAGGTGAAAGAAAATACCGATTATATCAGCACTAACTTAAAGCAGTATGGCTGGGAATACATTGTGGTAGATTTTTTATGGGCTTACGATAACCCACCTTTAAGTGCCTTATCTAACAATAAGCAATTCAAACTTGAAGATGGTTCTTATGTGCCTTGGCTTGCAATGGACGACTACGGTAGGTTACTGCCCCATGTTAATAAATTCCCATCTGCCCAGCAGAATACTGGCTTTAAGAACTTAGGTAATTATATTCATAACAAGGGTTTAAAGTTCGGTATTCATGTAATGCGTGGTATTCCAAGGCAAGCCGTATGGGCAAAAACACCAGTGTTAGGTGCCAGTGGCATAACCGCCGATATGATTGCGGATACTGCTTCCAAATGTTCTTGGGTAAATCATATGTATGGATTGAACATGCAAAAGCCAGGTGCACAAGAGTATTTGAATAGTTTGCTTCAGCTATATGCTTCATGGGGTGTAGATTTTATTAAGGTAGATGATATTGCCAAGCCCTACAGCGATGCTGAAATTGAAGGGTATAGTAAAGCCATCAAAAATTGTGGCCGCCCAATTGTGTTAAGTGTATCGCCTGGGGCTACCCCAATTGCAAAGGCAGACCATGTAAAGCAGTTTACCAATTTATGGCGTTTAGAAAATGATTTTTGGGACTCTTGGAAAGAGCTGTTGCAAATTTTTAATAGAGCCAAAACATGGGAAAATATTGGTACCGAAGGCCATTGGCCAGACTGTGATATGTTGCAGATTGGCAAACTATCTAAACGAGGTCCTGTTGGTAAAGAACGATACAGTCGTTTTACAAACGATGAATTGTACACACATTTTAGTTTTTGGGCTATCTATCGTTCACCGCTAATGCTTGGTGGCAACATGCCTGAGAACAGAGAGATAGAAAAAATTTTATTTACCAATAAAGAAGTGGTAGCAGTCAACCAGCAAGGTCAAAACCCAACGCAATTGTACAAAAATGAGGGTAGTATGGTTTGGGTATCTGATATACCCAATAGCAAGGACAAATATGTAGGCCTATTCAATATTGCCGATACAGCCCATGAAGTAAGCATTGATTTAGCTGCAATTGGATATAGTACGGATGCAAAAATTAGAGACTTATGGATGAAGAAAGATATAGGCGTTGTTAAAAGTAAATATGCAGTTATCATTCCTGCACATGGATGCCTATTGTTACGCGTAAGTACTGTTTCAAAATAAAAAGTAGCAATAAGTGTATAACAAGTTCATTAAAGTAGATCCTATAAAATCAAACCCAATGAAAATAAAATTCTCTTTTTTTCTATTAGGCTTTTTAATGCTTGTTCAAGCAAAAGCACAAACCACATCCATACTTACAAAGCCTTCTAAAGGCGATGAACAAGGTTTGGAAGTTCCTAAGAGTCTTGTGATTGAGCAAGATAAAAATGCGTATAAAGAAGCAATTGAAGGTTGGTACACAGCTGATAAAAAGGCTTATCCGAATAGGGCAGATTGGTTTGCAGATGCTCATTTCGGTTGCTTTGTACACTGGGGGGTATATTCTACTTTGGCTGGCGAATGGAAGGGTGTTGGTAGTTTAGGATATGGTGAACATATTATGCGTTCTAGAACAATACCTTTAGTAGAATACAAAGAAAAAGTAGTAGCAACTTTTAATCCCATTCTTTTCAATGCAGATGAATGGATGAAAAACGCAAGTGACGCTGGTATGAAATATTTCATCATTACCGCCAAGCACCACGATGGTTTTGCTATGTATCCTTCAAAGGCATATCCATTCGACATAAGGCAAACCAAAATGCAGCAAGACCCAATGAAGGCCTTGAGCATCGCTGCAAAAAAATATGGTATTAAGTTCGGCTTTTATTATTCCCATGCTTTCGATTGGGAACATCCAGATGCCCCTGGCAATGATTGGGATTATGAAAATCCTGGTGGTGATAAGCTATTACATGGTGCCAATTGGTGGGAAACCTATCCTGAATTTTTATCTAAAGCTGAAAAATATGTAAATGAGAAATCTATCCCACAAATATTAGAACTCATCAACAATTACCACCCCGATATTTTGTGGTTTGATACACCGCATAAATTGCCCATGTATCTTAATCTTAAAATAGTAAAATCCATTCGTGATGCAGCGCCAGATTTAGTGCTTAATGGACGTTTGGCAAGAGTGGCAAATGTAAATTTTGGTGATTACACCAACACAGGCGACAGGGCCGCTTTTTTTCGCCCTACCGCAGGTGTGTGGGAAGCCGTACCTACTACCAATGAATCTTACGGGTACAACAAGTTTGATAGCAGCCATAAAAACCCTACGCACTTCATTCGTTTATTAGCAAGTGCTGCCGCAAAAGGTGGCAATATTTTATTGAATGTGGGGCCTAAAGGCGATGGTACTATTGATGCAAAAGATGCAGCCATTTTAAAGAATGTTGGCAAATGGATGAAAGCTAATAGCGAAAGCATTTATGGTGTTTCACGAAATCCTATATCCCTTCAATCTTGGGGCGAAATCACCCAAAAAGGGAATAACCTTTACTTGCATGTATTTCAATGGCCAAGCGATAAAAAGCTAGTAATTAGTGGATTGCAAACCCATGTGACAAAAGCGTTTACCCTTGCTGATGTGCAGCAAAAAGCTCTGAAAGTTAGTACAATTAATGGTTCTGACATGATGATTGCCTTAGACGGCATCGTTCCTGATACAGCTAATACTGTTATTAAATTGGTATGCGATAGTGTTATCAATGCAAACCCTACACGGTTATTATCTGCAAAAGCACCAAATACATTGTTGGTTTTTGATGCCCAAACGCCCGTTAAAACTTTTGGTTATGGTGATGGTAAACGCAACCGAAATTTTGCCACCAATTGGAAGAACACCAACCAATATTTACAATGGGAGGTTCGTTTAAACGAAGCTGCAAATTTCAACATAGAGTTGCAGTACAATACTGCGAACAAAGCCGATAGTGGAACAATAGTGTTAATGATAGATGATGCAAAATATCCTATCAGTTATACACCCACACGCAATGCCAATACATCGGCTACTTTACAAATGAATAATGTGGCACTAAGCGAAGGCAAGCATGTAATTCAACTACAATTAGAAAAATATACAGGAACGCAAGCTATGCAACCTATGCAGTTGCTATTGACACCTATTCATAAATAATATAAATAATAAAATGAAAATAGGTTTATTTGGTATTGGATTAGATGCTTACTGGGAACAGTTTCCAGGCTTACAACGACGCTTAGAAGGATACTTGAAAGTGGTGGAAGATAAAATTACTGCCATTCATAACAATGTAATAAATGTTGGTTTGGTTGATACAATTGACAAAGCTTTTGAAGCCGGTAGTACATTTCGTCAGCAGGAAGTAGACATTATTTTTTTGTATGTAACTACGTATGCTTTATCCTCAACTGTATTGCCTGTGGTACAACGCAACAAAGTGCCGGTAATCATTTTAAACTTATCGCCAGAGGCGGCTATCAACTATCAAACCTTTAATAAAATGCACGACAGAACAAAGATGACAGGTGAATGGCTGTCTTATTGTTCGGCTTGCCCTGTACCTGAAATTGCCAATGTATTTAACCGCACAGGTATTAAATTTCATCAGGTAACGGGCATGTTGCATAATGATGAGGAGTGCAGGAATGAAATTGCTGCATGGGTAGAAGCTGCGAAAGTAGCACATACATTGGCCTATAACCGCATGGGTTGCATGGGGCATTACTACAGTGGCATGCTGGATATATATACCGACCTCACCAAAGTATATGCACATTTTGGTGGTCATATAGAATTGATTGAAGTAGATGAACTAGCTGCTTTAAGAAAAGATATTGAACAAGAAACTATTGATACAAGGGTGCAGCTTTTTAATGAAATTTTTGATGTGCAAGCAGACTGTTCTTTACTCGAATTGCAACGAGCTGCAAGAACATCTCTGGCATTAGATAGACTAGTGAATAAATATAAGTTAGGCTCACTTGCTTATTATTATAAAGGCACAGGAAATGTAGATAATGAAGACACCATCAGTTCTATTATTTTAGGTAATTCATTGCTTACGGCCAACCATATTCCTGTAGCCGGTGAATACGAAATTAAGAACACCATCGCCATGAAAATTATGGATAGCTTTAATGCCGGCGGCTCATTTACCGAATATTATGCGATGGATTTTAATGACGATGTGGTATTGATGGGGCATGATGGTCCTGGCCATATAGCTATCGCAGAAGGTAAAACTAAAGTGCGTCCGTTAGAAGTATATCATGGCAAAGTAGGAAGTGGCCTTAGTGTAGAAATGAGTGTAAAGCACGGGCCTGTAACGCTCTTGTCAGTTGTAGAATCGAAAGATGGCAAATTATTGCTTTTGGTAGCAGAAGGTAACAGTGTGCCCGGGGCAATTTTAGAAATTGGCAATACCAACAGCCGCTATCAATTTCCTATTGGGGCAAGAAAATTTGTGAATGATTGGAACAGTTATGGGCCTGCACACCACTGTGCTGTAGGTGTGGGTCATATTGGTTTTAAAATAGAAAAGTTAGGTGCTTTACTTCATCTCGAAGTAGTGAAAGTGTGTTAGTGCAAAGAGTATTAGGAATAAGTTTTAAGTGTAAAACAAAAGAATGTTTAAACAAAAAAAGTATCAGATTATTCTCTTTTTGGTTGGTTTTATACATGTAACCATTTACCCTGTAAGCAAACTTGCCGCACAAAAAAAAGTGTTGTACGTTGCAGTAAATGGGTCTGATAAAAATGTGGGCAGTGAAGCACAGCCTTTCGCCACACTTACGAAAGCAAAAGATGTGGCAGAAAAGCTAAGCAAAACCACTGCCGTTACAGTATGGCTGAAAGATGACATTTATTATTTGCCACAAACCCTCAAAATTACAACTGCAGCTTCTTTTCCTATCACCTTTCAAGCTGTAAATGAAGGTAAAGCTGTTGTTAGTGGTGGTAAGACTTTGAAGCTGCAATGGCAGCCATATCAGAATAATATTTGGGTGGCAAATTGTAGCGAAGACGCTTTTATTGATCAACTAATAGTGAATGGCAAACGGCAACGTATGGCTCGCTATCCCAATGCTGTAGCCAATAAAAACGTATTCGATTACTGGACGCTTTCTCACGCACCTAAAGCAGATACGGCCAATGACGTACTTGCTGCAAGTAGATTAGCCAAATGGAACAATGTAGAAGGTGGCTATTTAAACGGTATGCAGAATCTTCTTTGGGGCGATATGCATTGGATAATAAAAGGTAAAAAAGAGAATGGTTCTTTAATCACAGAAGGTGGTTGGCAAAACAATAGACCTTCTATTATTCATTCTGTGTACCGTTTTGTAGAAAATATTTTTGAAGAATTAGATGCGCCTGGCGAATGGTATTTTCATCCACAAGAACACAAAATGTATTACATACCTGAAACCAATGTTGACCTTAACAAAGCGACTGTAGAAATAGTTCGGTTAAAGCATTTGGTTGAAGTTGTTGGATCTGCGAAACAATTTGTAAAAAACATACACTTCAAAGGATTGGTGTTTAAGCATACAGCAAGAACTTTTATGGAGAATAAAGAACCCTTGCTTCGCTCAGATTGGACGGTGTACCGTGGTGGTGCCATCTTGTTCAATAATGCTGTTAATTGTTCCATTACAGATTGCGAATTTGATCAGGTTGGCGGTAACACCATTTTTGTAAATGGATACAATGATGGTATCACCATTAAAGGTTGTTACATACACCAAAGTGGTGCTAGCGGTATATTATTTGTCGGTGATACATCAGCTGTATTTAATCCCTTAACCGGTTATGTAAAGCAAGACTACGACAAACTAAACACAACACCTGGTGCAAGAAACAACCAATATCCTAGAAATTGTTTGGTAGAAGATTGCCTCATTACAAAAACAGGCAGAGATGAAAAACAATCTGCTCCTATTCATATTTCTATTGCAGAAAAAATACACGTAAACCATTGTTCTATTTATGATGTACCAAGGGCGGGCATCAACATTAATGATGGCAGTTTTGGTGGGCACATCATTGAGAATTGTGACATATTCAACACCGTTTTAGAAACAGGCGATCATGGTAGTTTTAACTCATGGGGAAGAGATCGTTATTGGACACCTAACGTTAAAGATATTGTGGCTGCTGTAAAGAAAAATTCTTCGTTGCCATTTTTAGATGTGCAAAGCCCAAACATTATTGCACACAATAGATGGCGTTGCGATCATGGTTGGGATATTGATTTAGATGATGGCTCTAGTCGCTACCTCATTTACAACAACTTGCTTTTAAATGGTGGTTTAAAGTTGCGTGAAGGCTATCAGCGTATTGCTACCAATAACATTACAGTTAACAATAGTTTACACCCGCATGTGTGGTTAGATAATAGTGGCGACGTTTTTAAACACAATATTATTTTCGCGGCTTACAAGCCCGCTGCCATGACAAGAACACTTGCGGCCGATGCCAAATGGGGACAACAAGTTGACTCTAATTTCTTCTTTACTGATACTGCAAAAATGTACCAGTTTAAAAAGAACGCTTGTGATACCAATTCATTATCAGGCGACCCTTTGTTCGAAAATCCAACAGTTGGTAATTATACAGTAAAGCCAAATTCCCCTGCTTTGCAAATGGGTTTCAAAAACTTTGCAATGGATGATTTTGGTGTTACAAAACCTGCCTTAAAAGCCATAGCTAAGCAACCTGTTTTTCCGGTAATAAAAGCGTCTTTAGTAAGTACTACTAACAAAGCAAACCGCTACATATGGATGGGTACCACGCTAAAAGAACCCAAAGGCGATGAGTTGTCTGCTTATGGTGTGGGTTATGATGAAGGTGGTGTGGCTTTAGAAAATATTATAGCAAACACAAAGGCTGCCCAATTTGGTTTTAAAGATGGTGATCTGATACTAAAAATTAACAATGCCAATATCAAAAGCATCAATCAATTAATCGCATTTGTCAAAGACTCACAAAAAGGTAGTTTTAATGTTACCATTATTAGAAACCAGTTGCCAACTTCTGTAATTATAAATGAAATGATTGCAGTGCAATAATATTTGCATTTAAGTACATACATAAATTTGCTAAACTTCAAAAATTATGAACGCTAACGCCAACAAAATCACTATCATCTGCTTTCAATTAACATTCTTGTTAGGAAGCATGTTTTCTAATCAAACCCTTCAAGCGCAAGCCAAACTTACTACTTCGTATAAGGCAAATATCGATTGGCCTGCTTTCATGAGCCAACACGACCTTATTTGGGAAGAACTTCCCTTACAGTGGAATGAAGGAGCATTTGTAGGCAACGGTCACATCGGGATGATGATTTATGTAAACCAAAAAGACAATAACATTACTTTTCATATTGGCAGGCAAGATGTGACCGAGCATCGTAAAGCACCAAATAAAAAATCATCTATTGGTGTATTTGGGGCTAGCGGGTTTAACGATTTTACCCGCTTCGATATTGGTAAAATGACATTAAAACCTACTGGTAAAATTTTGTCCTGTTCTATTAGGCAAAACATTTGGGATGCAGAAATTACTGCTCATTTTGTTACAGAAGCAGGTGCTATAGATTTTGTTGCATCTTGCCCCTATAACAATAACGTAAATGTGGTAGAGGTAACTTCTACTGAAAAAACAACTGCAAATAATAGCTATCAATGGGCATTTAAGCCAGGACGAGCATTCCCGCCACGAATGGTTACAAAGGGCGACTCTTCTGCAAGTTATGTTCGTAACCCTGCACCGGTATTGTATGAAAAGGATGGTTATAATTATTGTGAGCAAACCTTAACTGCGGGCGGTGATTATGCCACTGTATGGAAAGAAGTGCAAAGTAAACCAAACAATAAAAGCACTTTTTACATGACCATTGCCAATGAAATTCCAGCAGCGAAACAATCTGTTGTCAAAGGCAAACAATACATCGATGAGGTAATCAATGGTGGATTAGATAAAGCAAAAACAGCCAACCGCAAATGGTGGCATACTTTCTATCAAAAATCATTCTTATCTATTCCAGATGCAAAAATGGAATCTTTCTATTGGATTCAATTATATAAAATGGCCACTTGTTCAAGGCTTGATGCACCTGCTGTTGATTTGTTCGGCCCATATTTTCGTATCAGTACTTGGCCATTCCATTGGTGGAACTTAAATATTCAATTGGCTTACTGGCCAGTATATGCAAGCAACCACTTAGAATTGGGCGAGAATTATATCTCTATTGTAGATGATAATTTTGAAACATTATTAAAGCGTCATCAAGAAAAAGCATTAGGTGATTTTGCATGGGCCATGCACAATTATTATTGGCAATTTAGCTATGCTGGCGACTGGACTTCTTTAAAAGAAAAATGGATGCCTAAAGCAGCAATCATTGCAGAAGCATATCAATCTAAATTGGTTCGCAATAAAGACGGAAAATTAGATATCGTGCCACTAGGTTCGCCAGAGTATAAAGGTTTTGAAGTTTTTCCAAATACCAACTACAATCATGCTTTATTGCGTTGGTTGTTGAACACATTAATTACTGTAAACGAAAAAACAAAAGCAGGTAATGCAGATGAAACTAAATGGAAACAAACCTTGGCAGACCTTTCGCCTTATCCAGTTGATGCAAACGGATTAATGATTGGTAGCAATCAACCCGTAGACATGTCGCACCGCCATTTCTCACATTTACTAGCATTATATCCTTTATTTCAGTTGAATCCCGATAATAAAGAAGACAAGGATTTGGTAGTAAAATCAGTAAAGCACTGGCATCAAATTGAAAAGGGAAAAGCGTTAGCTGGCTATTCCTTTACAGGTGCGTCCCTATTATACACAAGTTTGGGAATGGGTGATGAAGCCTTGGATATTATGCGTCAGTTTTTGGGCGATAGCGTTCGTAAATCCAGAATATTGACCAATACTTTTTATGTAGAAAGTAGTGGTAAAAATCCGGTTATTGAAACACCCTTAAGTGGTGCAGCTGGTGTCATAGATTTTTTGTTACAAAGTTGGGGCAATAAAATTCGAGTTTTTCCAGCGCTTCCAAGCACATGGAAAGATGCCTCTTTTGATCAGTTACGAGCTGAAGGTGGCTTTTTAGTAAGTGCAGTAAAAAAGGATGGAAAAACAAAGTGGGTACAGCTAAAAAGCTTAGCAGGCGAGCCTTGTATTATAAAAGTGAACGGTTGGACACAAATGATAAGCACCGATAAAAACATTAAAATTACCAAAACAGCAGTTGCGGGTGAGTTTATTGTAAACTTAAAAAAAGGGAAGCAAGCTATGTTATTACCTGCGATAGTAAAAGAACCCTTGGTACTACAACCTATAAAAAATGAGCCTAAATATTTTAACCAATATGGTGTAAAAAAAGGTCAGCAAATTAAAGGCGATCAGTTTTGGGCTGAATAAAAGCGGTAGCACATCCATCCATTTTAATAGTTAATATATAGACAATGAATAAAATTTTTTTCTTACTGCTGTTGTTGGTAGCAACGGTAATTACAACTCAAGCACAAACAATTACCATTACCAACAATGGCAATCTGGCTTTTAATAAATCTATTGTGGGTATTTCCTGGAAACAAGTAATAGCCAAATATCCAACCATAGATACTGCTAATTTTAAAGTGGTTAACGCTGCTACAAAAAAGGAAATTCCTTACCAATTAGAGTATTTAGGTTTTGCCGATGTACAAAATTTATTGTTACAAGTAAGTGTACCTGCAAAGGGTAAATTAGTACTGATAGCAGTAAAAGGAAAACCTGCTGCTGTTACACCTGCAACTTATGGGCGTTATGTGCCTGAACGTAAAGAAGATTTTGCTTGGGAAAATGATAAGATTGCTTTTAGAATGTATGGAAAAGAATTAGAGAAAACCCCCAAAGAAATGGCTTATGGTATAGATGTGTGGGTAAAGCGTGTAAGTCGTTTAATTTTAAATGAACGTTATAAACGTGGCGATTATCACATAGATCATGGTGATGGATTGGATTATTACCATGTAGGCTTTACTCTTGGTGCAGGTAACATGATGCCTTTGGATAATGATACGATTTGCTATTCAAAAAATTATACTAGTTATAAAGTGTTAGATAATGGACCATTGCGTACTACGTTTCAACTATTTTACGACGAATGGAAAGTTGGAAAACAAACAGTTACAGCTGTAAAAACCATCAGCTTAGATGCAGGTAGCCAGCTAAATAAAATAACTGTTGCGTATAAAGCCAATGGAAGCGATAGTTTACCCGTTGTTACAGGCATTATTACCAGAAAGGGTAGTGGTGTTAAATACTTAAATGAGCAAGCTGGAATAATGGCTTATTGGGAGCCACAGCATGAAAAAGATGGCACTACAGGCATCGCCTGCCTTCTACAAACACCCATTGCCCAAATGAATGACAATAAAGGACAGTTAGTAGCCCAAGCAAATACAAGTGTAGGCAATATAATTACTTATTATGCTGGTGCAGCCTGGGATAAGGCAGGTGAAATAACTAATGCAGACGCATGGATAAAATATTTGAATTCGTATAAATTGAGGTTAGAGTACCCGCTATTAGTTGTAACGTCAAAGTAGTAGTAGAAAACATTTCAAATTTTACCCCTTTTAAATCCTCATCAAATCATCTGATTCGTAATAAAATTGGCTTTTTTTTTACAACCTTTTATTAAGATTTGAGACTTAATTTAAAAATGTATTTTTTGTGTAGGGCTTAAAAATCAGAAAACAAAGAGTTTAATGATGAGATACACAACCATAAAACATCACATTTGTTATAGCTAAAGTTCTTAGGTAAGGCTAAAATAACATCTTAAAATATTTCATCATTTGGTACGATCGTTGAAATCTCGTGTGGGTAATCAGGGCCAGGAGTTTCATGATTCTTACACGATGGGTAATCACAAATACTTACTGTCTTAAAATTAGCTCTTTGAAATTATTGCACCAAATTTTATCTTTCTGCATTTTTATTTTTAGTTCATGATTCTAACATTTTAATCGGCCTCAAACTTGATTTTCAGGAAGCCCTACCAGCTAAGAAAAGAAATGATATTTGGTTAAAATCATATATTTCGCTAGTACTTAAAAATTAGTTCATAATTGCTTTTCGTGTTAGTTTTGAGCAAATAAATATTACTCCGTGCCTTTAAAATAAAAAGTTAAATAATGAAGATTGCCAGCCACTTAGGATGCCACATGAGTACACAATATTTTCATAATCTCTTTATCTCGTAATTCTTTAAGTACTATACTGGTTTTAACAGAATTAAGTACACCATACTTTAAGTTTGCTGGGCACAATAACATATGAATCACGAGAAGCTTTTACTTGAAAAGATCAAACAAAATGATACTAAAGCATTTAGAGAGATTTTCAATTTATACATCGGTAAAATTTACAGTTTCATATGTCGTTATGTAAAAGATAAACATGAGGCCGAGGATTTAACACAAATTGTTTTTCAAAAACTTTGGGAAAATAAAGCGTCTATTAATCTAAATAAATCATTTGACGGTTTTATTTTTACTATAGCTTACCATATAATAATTGACTATATAAGACAAACAACAGCTAAAAAAAATATCAATACTGTTGAAATTATGTTGGATGCTACCTTTATTACTGATTTATCTGCTGACGATCTTATAAATAAACATCAATTTGAATCGCTTTATCAAAAAGCATTAGAAACGTTAACTGATAAACGAAAAGAAATTTTTCTTTTAAGCAGGCATGAGGGACTAAGTAATAATGCGATTGCACAGAAGCTGAACATTTCTATTAAAACTGTTGAAAATCAAATGACTGCTGCCATAGCATGCATAAAAGAGTATTTCAAAAAAAACGAATTCCTACTGTATATTTTTTTTATTTTAGAATATTTTAAAGATTGATAGGGGGTCACAATCTTTTTTGCGTAATTATCTACAAAGAAGATTGTTTGCTATGAATCCAACACTACTACATAAATTTTTCTTGAATGAGTGTGATGCAAAAGAAATAGTAGAAGTTATTGGATGGATGCTAAATCCTTCCAACGATGCAACACTTAAAATCTGGATGAAGGAAAATTGGGATAAAATCCCCACATTAACCACAGATCAAGACCTGGACGTAGAAAAAATCTGGACAAAAATTCACGCTACCTTAAAATTAGAAGTATATGAGCAAGAGCTTCTAACCCAACATTATAATCAAAAGGCACAGCAAGGTAAACAACATTTTTACAGGAAAATGATTTTCAAAGTTGGAAGTATTGCTGCCGCACTCATATTGATAATCTCAACTTTCTTTTTATTGACGATAAGAAAAAACTCAACAAATATTGTAGCTTTAGAGAAGAACTTAGATCGTATAAATAACACTGAAAGCAAGTCTAAAATAGTAACACTAGAAGATGGTACTAAGGTTTCTTTGGGATCGAATGCTACTATCTTTTTTCCTAAGAAATTTGGTTTAGAAAGGCGAGAGCTTACCTTAGAAGGGGATGCTTTTTTTGAAGTAGCTAAAAATCCGGATAGACCTTTTTTGGTTTACACAAAAGATATTATTACTAAAGTTTTAGGTACCAGTTTTTCAATTAATTCAAATAAAAATTCAAACGATGTTGTTGTATCTGTAGTAACAGGTAAGGTGCAAGTTTTTGAAAAAAATGAAAGTAACCTCATTGCTGTAAATAGTAAAACACTTTCTACTAAAGGTATTTTACTCACCCCCAACCAACAAGTTGTTTACACTGCGAATAAACAAATTTTCGAAACATCAATTGTAGAGAATCCTGAACCAATTCAATATTTAAAATTGTCTCAAAATTACTTCGATTTTGATAGAACCTCTTTGCAAACTATAGTTGAGCGAATACAGAAATCGTATGGTATTGAAATCGTATTAGAAAATGATGAATTGAATAAGTGTAATTTTTCAGGTGATATCTCGGAAGAAAGCCTTTACGAAAAGTTAGATTTAATATGTAAATCAATTGGTGCAACATACCAAGCCTCAGGTACAAGAATACTAATACGCGGTAAAGGATGTAAGAAATAATTTAAAAAAATATAATTATACAATGAAGTTTTTATAAAATCTGAATAAAAAAAAGGGTGCAGTAATGTTGGCGCATTACTAACACCCTGTGCCAACGGCATGTTCTTGAACGAAACTCTAATAACGAACAAAAACGCTACGAAAATATGAAAAAAAAGCAACTCGTTGCTGCAATGCTGCTTGCTATGAAAATATCTTTCATACAATTGTCCATAACACTATTATCGCTAACACTCGTCTTCGCAAAAAAAAGTGATGGTCAAAATATCTTAAACAAGAAAATAACGATTTCTGTAAAGAACACCGAAATGCGTAAAGTGATACAACTTGTACAGTTGCAAACAGATGTACGGTTTATCTACAGCCCCAACTCACTAGATGATAGTAAAAAAATTACATACACATGTCAGGGCAAGACTTTAAAAGATTTCTTTTCTGAGTTCTTAGCAGTAAATGGAATTATATACAAAGTTGTAAACGATAAAAAGATATTGCTTTATAATGAAAGTGTGGCTACTGTCGATTCTGTAATTAATGCAGAAAATCCATCTGTTAGTTCGCTCACAATACCACCACCACTTAATATTAATGGCATCGTAAAAGATGAAAATGGAAGCCCAATGGAAGGCGTGAGCGTAAAAGTTAAAAATGGCTCGGCTAATGCCATAACAAATAAAGAAGGAAAGTATAATATTAAAGTACCCGATAATAAGAGTATTTTAATATTTTCTTTTGTTGGTTATACAAATGTTGAAAGAGGTATTGGTGCATTGAGAACAATTGATATTGTTTTAAAAGAAGAGACGTCTGAGTTAAATGATATTGTTGTAGTTGGATATGGCACTCAAAAACGCAAAGACCTTACCGGGGCAGTTTCTAAAGTTAATATGGATGATATCAATAAAGCTACCGTAAGATCTTTTGATGAAGCTTTGGCGGGTAGAGTTGCTGGTGTTCAAGTTTCTTCACAAGATGGCCAACCAGGCTCTCAGGTAAATATTGTAATTCGTGGAAATAATTCTGTAACACAAGACAATTCACCTTTGTATGTAATTGACGGGTTTCCAATAGAGGGCTATAATAATAATTTATTAAGTCCCAACGAAATTGAAAGCATTGAAATATTGAAAGATGCATCAGCCACAGCTATCTATGGTGCAAGAGGTGCTAATGGTGTTATTATGATAACTACCAAAAAAGGAAAAGAAGGGCCACCTGTAGTTACATATGATGCATATTATGGTGTGCAAAACCGCATAAAAAAAATAGCTTTATTATCCCCATATGATTTTGCAAACCTACAGATAGAGACCTTGGGGCTTCCGGCTTTTACTGCGTTATACTTAACACCAGGTGGCAGGAAATTGGAGGACTATAAGAATTTAGAAAGTTTTGATTGGCAGGATATGCTCAATAGAACTGCACCAATGTATAATAACTTTATAAGTGTAGCTGGTGGAACAAGACAAACTAAATACTCAATGTCTGGTTCCATTACAGGACAAGATGGTATAATAAAAGCCTCAAGTTATACCCGCTATCAAGGAAGGGTTTCGCTTGATCAAACGGTGAATGATAAATTTAAAACAGGTGTAAACATTAGTTATAGTAGTGTATTACAAAAAGGTACTCCGCCATCTTCAACTTACAGTGCAGCTACATCTAATTTATTGTACCAAGCTTGGGGTTTTCGTCCTATAACTGGTAGAGATTATGATGATTTTGCAGATAACCTGTACGATCCTGATATACCAAGTTCTAGTAACTATATTGTTAATCCTGTTGCTACCGCAGAAAACGAGCTTCGCAATAACACAACAAATAATATTGTTATAAATGCTTATGCAGATTATCAAATAAACACAAAACTTAAATTTAGAAGCACGGCTGGTATAAACAATATTTTTTTATCTCGTGAATCATTCAACAATTCAAATACAAATTCTGGTGGGCCAAATTCTGTTTTTAAACAAGGTGTAAATGGGGCTATTTCTACCTTATCTACAAATAATTGGTTAAATGAGAATACTTTAACCTATACAAATAGGTTTAATAAAGTGCACGATTTATCTGTTGTTGCAGGTATTACAGCAGCAGGCACAAAAATAAGAAGCTATGCTTTTTCTGCTAATCAGATACCCAACGAATCTTTAGGTATTAATGGATTACGTGAAGGTGTTCCGTTAACTAACCAAATAGCAAGTAGCGAATCGGTTTTAGCCTCCTATTTAGCTAGAGTTAATTATAATTATAAGTCTAAATATCTAGTTACACTTACTTATCGTGTTGATGGTTCTTCCCGATTTGCAAAAGAAAACAAGTATAGTTATTTCCCTTCTGGTTCCATTGCGTGGCGTTTTAGTAACGAGGAATTTATGAAAAAAATAAAATTTGTATCTGATGCTAAAATACGCTTAGGGTTTGGATTTACAGGTAACAATAGAGTAAGTGATTTTGCTTATTTACCTCAATTATCATCCCCTATTGCTAGTGTATATCCCTTCGATAATAACCCAACTACCAATATTGGAGCAAATCGCACTACTGTTGGTAATCCAGATTTGAAGTGGGAAACAACTGAACAAACGAATGCTGGGTTAGATATTAGTTTTTTAAAAAACAGAATGTCATTAACTGTTGATGTATACAAGAAAATAACAAAAGATTTGTTGTTAAATGCACAATTACCAGGTAGCTCTGGTTTTACAACCGCTTTTAAAAATATTGGTAAGGTTAGAAACCAAGGGCTTGAGATAACACTTAATACCACAAATATTGATGGAAAAAATTTTAAATGGTATAGTAGTTTTAATATCTCATTTAATGAAAGCAAGGTTTTACAATTATCACAAAATCAAGATGCATTACCTGTAAGTGTAAGATGGGATCAAAACTATTCTAGCCTTACGCCTTATTTAGCCAAGATAGATCAACCAATGTCATCATTTTACGGGTTAATTGATGAAGGTTTGTATCAATACGATGATTTTAATATTCAAACAGGCAATTCAGGTGTTAGATATGCTTTAAAAGATGAAATAACTTCAAATGGTAATATTCGGGCTAACATTCAACCTGGTGATATTCGGTACGCTGATTTAAATGGCGATAAAACAATAGATGCAAGAGACTATACCATTATTGGTAGAGGATTGCCATTGTATACAGGTGGCTTCAGTAACAATTTCAGATATAAAAACTTCGATTTAAACATCTTCTTTCAATGGTCAGTGGGGAATGATATTATAAATGCAAATCGGTATGTTTTCGAAAGCGGCTATAGACAGCACCTTAATCAATATGCCACCTACGCAAATAGATGGTCACCTACAAACCAAACATCTGATATACCTAGATATTCTGTACCAGGAAATTATCAGTATTCTAGCAGAGTAATTGAAGATGGCTCTTATTTAAGACTTAAGACCGTAGCCTTAGGATATAATTTACCAGAAAATGTTTTGAAGGCGTTGAAATTTAAAAATATCCGCTTGTCTTTATCTGCCCAAAATTTATTCACTTGGACTAATTACTCTGGATTAGATCCAGAAGTATCAGTAAGAAATAGTGCGTTAACACAGGGTTTTGACTTTTCTGCTTATCCTCGTGCCAGAGTTATTTCTTTAAATGTTAATGTGAGATTCTAACGATTAATAATACATTATATGAAAAAAGTACTAGTATTTATATTAAGTCTGCAATTTGTTTTTTTGTCCTGCAACAAATTTTTGGATAAAAAACCTTTGGATTCTATAGCACCTGACAATTATTATAAAACGTCTCAAGAACTTGCAAGAGCGCTAGCAGGGGTTTATGATATTTTGGGGCGTTCTGAACTTTATGGAAGCTCTATACCTATCGATTTTAGTATGGGTACAGATGAAGCTTATAGTAACATAAACGGTGCTTCGGGAATATTGGTAAATCAATTCGATCCTTCTAATCCAGTAATTAATAACATCTGGAATTCTCTTTATACAGGTATTGATAGGGCTAATTTGCTACTTGAAAAACTGGATGCTTCCAACGCTGATTCAGCAACAAAAAGTGTTACACGAGGCGAGGCCTTATTTTTAAGAGCTTATTACCATTTTGTACTTGTTAGCTTTTTTGGTGATGTTCCTCTAAAACTAACCTCCACACAATCAGTAGTAAATGTATCACTGCCAAGAACTCCATCCACGGTTATATACGATCAGATAACGAAGGATATGATAGAAGCTGAGGGTAGGGTAAAAACAGCTACAGAGGTTAAAACAGGCGGGCGTATCAGCAAATCTGCAGTTAGGGGGATACTTGCTAGAGTTTATCTGTATTGGTCAGGCTACCCACTAAATGCCAAAAAATATGATGAAGTTTTAAAATGGGCACAAATGGTAAATCAAAATGGCGAGCATTCACTTAATCCTGATTACAGATCCATTTTTATTAATTACGCACAAGATAAATACGATATCAAGGAAAGTATTTGGGAGGTTGAGTTTTATTTTCCTGGCGCCAACACTTACACAGAAGGGTCTAGGCTAGGTAATATTAACGGTGTTCAATGTTCAAATTTAGATACAGGTTATAGTTATGGTCAAATGAATGGGACGGCAAAACTTTTTAACAGCTACGGTGGAACATTATCTTATTGCCTAGACAACAGGCGCGACTGGGTGATGGCCAGTTATAAGCTTGGTGGATCAAATCCAATTCGCACACAGATTACAGGCGGTAATTTGTATGATAGAAATTCAGCAAAATGGCGAAGAGAATACGAACCCTATGCCGCAAAAGATAAAAACTCTACCAATCAAAATTTTCCGCTTCTTAGGTATTCTGATGTGCTCTTAATGATTGCAGAAGCAGACAATGAATTACGTGGACCGCAGAGTATAGGAATTACTGCCGTCAATACCGTTCGTCAAAGAGCATATAAAAGTATAGCTAGCGCAACTATTATTAATGGCGGTAGCGGCTATACCTCTACACCAAGTGTAGTTATTACTGGTAATGGTACTGGTGCTACTGCCACTGCTACAATAAGTGCTGGTAAAGTATCTGCCATCAATATCATATACCCAGGATTCGGTTATCAATCTCAACCAGCTATTACTATTAGTGCTGGTGGGGGTACTGGTGCGTCTGCTAGCGCAGTATTGGCAACATCAACTGATGCAGATGTAACTGCGTCTGATATTGCAGATAAAGATGCATTTAGAACGGCTATACAAAATGAGAGGCTACGTGAACTCTGTTCAGAGGGATACAGGCGTTTTGATTTAATTAGATGGGGGAATTATGTACAATTCATGAATAATTACGCTTTTGATATACAAAGTATATCTCCCCTGGCTGCATTAGCGGGTAAAAATGTTGCTCCAAGAAATGTTTTATTACCCATTCCTTCAACAGAATTATCTGTAAATAAATCTGCAACGCAAAATCCAGGTTATTAAATAAATACTTAAAATTTTTTATGAAAATATATATAACTGTTTTAGTGTTTTTGTTTGCATTGTCTTGCAACAAAAAAGATGTAACCAAGCTAACCAACTTTGATGTTTCAGTTGTGAAAAATAGTTACAAAGTTGGTGACACCATACGCTTTAACTTAAGTGGCAATCCTGATTATATTTATTATTATGCTGGTGATTCTGCCAATGCGTATGATAATAGAAATAGAACATCTTTAACCGGCAAGGTTACCATGTCTTTTACTTCAAGGCTTACACAAGGTTCTACTGATCCAACAAAACAGCAAAATACTTTACAAATATTAATTTCTAATAATTTCGTTACTCCTGTTGCTAATTACATTATTGATTCTGCTGCTGTTGCTAATGCAGGATCTAATGCATGGGTTAATATAACAAATAGATTCAATTTGCCAACTGTGCCAAGTAATGCATCTATTAATTCAGGTATTGCTGATATTACGGATTTTGCGAAAGCGAGTGAAGGTAAACCTGTATATATAGCTTTTAAGTACGCAGACTTTTCAGACCCAGTATTATTACAACGTTTTTGGTATATCACAAATATTACAGTTGATAACACAATAGCTGATGGAACGAAAAATAATATCCTTTTTTTAATCAATAGATCGCCCATCCCATTATTTAGTATTGTAAACATAAAAAATAATGACGTTAGATGGGGAATTGGAAGTTCTGTAGCACAAACTAGTATACAGGGTAGTACCACCGCTAATGTGGCTGACAATGAAGATTGGCTTATATCCAGAGCCCTCAACTTATCGCAAGTTTTGCCAGACAAAGCAATTCCTATCAAAACAATGTCTGATAATCCTGTTACAGAAGTAAGTAAAGTGTATACTAAACCTGGTGTTTACAAGGTTGTTTTTGTTGCCAATAATCAAAACGTTTATGGTCAGGCGCAGAGTATTAAAGAGCTTTCTATTACTGTAACTCAATAGTTTTTTATGAATTGTCTTAGACGAGCAAATTTTATATTCTTTTTTATAAGTGTTGTTTTTACACTAATTCACAAGAAAGGATTAGCACAAACAGTAACAGCTCGCCCTCAAATGTATTACAGTGATAGTGGTGTAAATAAGAAGCCATATGCAAAAGACCCCTACGTTGTATATTTTAACAACACTTACTATATGTATTATTCTATACCTGGGCCGCAGTTAAAGGCTTGGTATATTGGTATTGCAAGTAGCAATGATTTGATAAATTGGAAAAAAGTAGGTGATATTAAACCAGTGGAAGGCTTTGAATCAAAAGGCATTTGTGCACCTAGTTGTTTGGTAAAAAATGGTGAACTACACATTTTTTACCAAACATATGGCAATGGAAAAAAAGATGCTATTTGCCATGCAGTAAGTACCGATGGATTGCATTTTCAAAGAGATGCAACGAATCCTATTTTTAAACCTACAGGTAAGTGGAACATTGGTAGGGCTATAGACGCAGAAGTTGTTTTTTACAAAAATCAATATTTTCTGTATTTCGCCACAAGAGATAGTTCTTACACCATTCAGCAGCAAGGCGTTGCAGTTACCAATGCCAGTTCAAATTTTAGTAGAGATTCTTGGGTACAACTATCAATGGATAGTGCCATTTTAAAACCCCAATTGCCATGGGAAACTAAATGTTTAGAAGCGGCTTCTTGTATTGTAAAAGACGGTTGTTTATATATGTTTTATGCTGGTGGTTATAATAATGAACCACAGCAAATAGGGGTTGCCAAAAGTGCCGATGGGCTGCATTGGCAAAGGTTGTTTAATGAACCGTTACTAGTAAATGGAAAACAAGGTACTTGGAACGAGAGTGAAAGTGGGCATCCTAATATTTTTAAAGACCAAAAAGGTAAATACCACTTGTTTTTTCAAGGTAATAACGATAAAGGCAATACTTGGTATTTATCAAAGGTTGAAATAGGCTGGAATAAAAAAGGCCCCTTTGTTATAAACAAAAAAAGATAAAGCAATAAAATATTGAGAAATGGAAAGAAGAAAAGTAATAAAAAATTTAGCTGCCGCATTACCTGCCTTTTGGTTGTCAAAAGCAATGGCAAATGGTAGTGTACTCAATAGCTTTGATGATAATGCTACAATTGCTAAAGGGCCTTTTAAACCCACTTGGGATTCGTTAAAAGCCTATCAAGCGCCAGACTGGTTTAGAGATGCTAAGTTTGGAATTTGGGCCCATTGGGGGCCACAATGCCAGCCAGAAAGAGGCGATTGGTATGCTCGTAAAATGTATATTGAAGGTAGTGAACAATACAAATTTCATGTAGAAAAGTATGGCCACCCGTCAAAATTTGGTTTTAAAGATGTTATTAACGAATGGAAGGCTGAGCAGTGGGATCCTGAAGCCATTGTATCGTTGTACAAAAGGGCAGGTGCACAATACTTTTTTGCACTAGCAAACCATCACGACAATTTTGATTTGTACAATAGTAAATATCACAAATGGAATTCTGTAAAATTTGGGCCTAAAAAGGACATTATTGGTGGATGGGCCAAAGCTGCCAAAGCAAATGGAATGAAGTTTGGGGTAAGCGTACATGCAGCCCATGCGTGGACGTGGTACGAAACTGCACAAAAAGCAGATGCAACAGGCCCTTTAGCGGGTGTTCCTTATGATGGCAACCTTACCAAAACCCAAGGTAAAGGCACTTGGTGGGAAGGCCTTGACCCTCAAGAATTGTACGCACAAACCCATCCTTTAAGTGCAGATAGTACGGATACAGAAAGAATTCATAAACAATGGGATTGGATAAATGGTGCTAGCATCCCTACTAAAGCATATTGTAACAATTTTCTTAACCGTACAATTGACTTGTTAGATACTTACGAGCCTGACTTAATTTATTTTGATGACACCGCTTTACCGCTATGGCCAGTGAGTGATGCTGGGCTTAAAATAGCGGCCCATATGTATAACGCAAGTATTAAAAAACACGGCAAGTTAAATGCTGTTTTGTTTGGTAAAATATTAACGCCAGAACAACAGCAATGTATGGTTTGGGACATAGAAAGGGGGCAAAGTAATAAAATAGAACCACTGCCTTGGCAAACTGATACTTGTATAGGTAAATGGCATTACGATAGGCGAATATTTGATAACCATAGGTATAAAAGCGGAAAAACAGTTGTACAAACTTTGGTAGATGTGGTAAGCAAAAACGGTAACCTTTTGTTGAATGTGCCTTTACGTGGTGATGGTTCAATGGACAGCGATGAAAAACTGGTAATAGAAGAAATTACAGGCTGGATGGATATTAATAAAGAAGCCATTTTTGGTACAAGACCTTGGATGGTTTTTGGCGAAGGCCCAGCTATGGAAACTGCTGCACCTCTTTCTGCACAAGGGTTTAATGAAGGAAAAGGCAAGCCATTTGGCGCACAAGATATTCGTTTTACAACCAAAGGAAACGCCTTGTACGCAATGGTATATGGCTGGCCAAAGGATGGAAAAGTAGTTATTAAAAGTCTTGGTGCAAATGCCCCTAATGGTAACATAAAACAAGTAAACAAAGTAGAGCTTTTGGGCAACAATAATACTTTAGCTTTTGAAAAAACAGACGCAGCGTTAGTAGTGCAGTTACCTGAGCAAAAATCAAAATACGTGTATGCTATTACACTAAAACTATCGTAATTTTTTAAAGGCTAATAATCTCGTTAAAATATTTTTTAATTTTTATTAACTGTCAATAAAACAATTAAAAATAAATCATTGAAGCATTTTTTTAAAAATATAGATTTTAATGTAAGAATAATCTACCGCATAATTGGATTAAGCGTGATGGTATTAATGCTTACTACAACCAGTAATGCACAAGCACCTAAAGACCAGTTTATATTAGATATGGTTCATAACAATCCTGGCGAACCATTAACCACAAGTGATTATAACAGTGCCTCTTACTTGCAAACTAATGGGTACAACGGGCAGGTTATCAATGATTTTACTTTTGTTCACACTGCTATTACTTACGATGCATTAAATCAAGATATTTTTCCTAAAGGTTCAACCGAAAGAAGATGGGTATTGGATGCTGCTGCAAAGGTTCGGCTTAACATCAGTAAAGCTCATGCAGCAGGTATTAAAGTGTATTATTTCACCGATATTATAGTACTTCCTAAAAAATTAGTTAGCATTTATAAAAATGAAATTTGTGATGCTAACGGTAAAATTTCCTTTGAAAGACCCCAAACTTTAGAACTGCACCGCATCATGCTCAAGGAAGTTTTTGACAGCTTTCCTGGGCTTGATGGGCTGGTAATTAGAACAGGTGAAACCTACCTCAACAACGTTCCATATCATACAGGTAATGGCCCTATTATTAATGGTGCAGAAAGTCACATTAAACTTATTAACTTATTGAAAGAAGAAGTTTGTATAAAACGTAATAAAATGGTTTTTTATCGTACATGGTCTTTTGGTGGTATGCACGATAATGCAAACTATTATTTAGATGTTACCAATAAAATTGAACCACATAAAAATCTTGTTTTTTCTATAAAACATACCAAAGGCGATTATCAACGCACCTACGATTTTAACCCCACATTAGGCTTGGGTAATCATCCCCAAATTATTGAAGTGCAATGCCAGCGTGAATATGAAGGCAAAGGTGCTTATCCTAATTATGTTATGAATGGGGTAATTAATGGGTTTGAAGAATTTAATACCAATTCAAAGCAAAGTGGCAATACATGTTTAAATGATATAAAAGATAAGCCAATATTTAAAGGCGTATGGTCATGGTCTCGTGGCGGTGGATGGGTAGGGCCATATATAACCAATGAATTCTGGTGTAAATTAAATGCCCATGTAATTAGTTCTTGGGCCAAGAATACCAACCAAACTGAAGAAGCGGTATTTAATAAGTTCATGGATGTTAACGGTATAAAAGGTGAGTCAAGAAAGGCTTTCAGGCAATTGTGTTTGTTATCTGCTAAGGCAGTACTTAGGGGGCACACAAGTGCTTCATTGCCTTTTCAAGTAGATTGGGCTTTTTGGATGCGGGATGAATTTTTAGGGGGCATTGGTAATAAACCTTATGTTAAAACAAATACTTCGGAAGGTTGGCTAAAAAATGCTTTTACTTATTACGACGCTAATGGCCAATTACAGCAAGCTATTGATGAAAAATATGAGGCTGTGGAACAATGGAAAACCATTGTTGCATTAAGTAGCCGTACAAAACTTACAAATAAAAATGATGAAACCTACATACGTGTTTCTTCACAATATGGCTTGTTGTTACATCAAATTATTGCTGAAGGTTGGAAAATAATGGCAATAGGTTTTGTAGGCGATAAGCAAAAAAAGTATGATACCCTACAGCTTGCTAAGGCAATAAAAAGTTATGATAGTTATTGGCAAGCATACAATCAGTTAAAAGCCAATAATCCATCTTGTGCTACGCTATATAAACCTTATGCTTTTGTGTATGAGTCACCATTGTATCACAGAGATTTTGGTATGAAAGCATCTGTTGATAAATATCGTTCAATTTTAAATCAACAACAATGAGGATGATAAAACGATATGTGCTTGCTGTAATGATTGTATTTTTTTGCACACAACTGTCAGCTTTTGCAGGTACGCAAATTACCTATTATGTAGATGCTGCAAATGGTAATGACAATAATATTGGTACATCTGTAACTGCAAGTTTCAAAACTATACTAAAAGCACAAACCGCTGTACGAAGTGTAAACCGCAATATGACCGGTGACATTTATGTGTACATACGTGGGGGTAATTATATTCTTTCTACCACGTTGGTTTTTGATGATAGAGATGCCGGTACCAATGGATATAACATTTATTATACGGCTTTTCCTAATGAAACGCCTGTTATTAGTGGTGAAAGAAAAATCACAGGTTGGGTATTGCATGATAATACCAAACAAATTTATAGGGCTGCTGCTGGAAGCACTATCCAAACAAGGCAATTGTTCATCAATGGAAGAAGGGCAACAAGGGCACGCACTTTCGATACGTTGGCTAATCTTACCATTGATACAGCAATAGGGCACACCACTACAAGTACGGCCATTGCATCGTGGAAGAATACAACCGACATTGAATTGGTGTATGTAGCAAGCTGGACTAACCCACGCTGTGGCATAAATTCTATTGCTGTAAACAACGGCATTGCAGTATTAACCATGAAACAGCCCGGTTGGAGCTACTGTACCAATAAAGGTCTTACTTCCATTGGTGGCGGTTTTTCAAAAGCACCTTGGTATATTGAAAATGCGTATGAACTAATTGATAGTGCAGGTGAATGGTATCTTGATAGAACAGGTGCTATTAATGGTACAGCTAATACCTTTTTTTATAAACCCTTCCCTGGTGAGGATATGAATAAGGTGGATGCATCTACACCTGTGCTTGAAAAGCTGATTACATTACAAGGTAGAAGTATTGCCAATCCTGTACAGAATATAAAATTTATAGGTCTTGTTTTTGAGTATGCAACATGGTTAATGCCTAATGGAAATAATGGGCATTCAGATGCTCAAAACAATGTTTTAAGATGGAAGGGTAGAGGTGAACGTATTGTAGATGCTGCGGCAATATCTATGAGATATGCTTCTGCAATAACTCTTGAACGGTGCAGCTTTAAGCGCCTTGGCGGTATTGGTGTTGAAATGTATTCTGGTTGCCAAAATAATACAATAAAAGGGTGTGTTTTTTCAGATATTTCTGCAAACGGTATCCAAGTAGGGGATGTATATGGTGCCTTTAATGATGCAAGCTACGAGGCTTTTTCAAACCCATCAGACAAAAGATTCATCATAAAAAACATTTCTATAGTAAATAATTTTTTAGATAAATGTGGAGTTGAATATCGGTCAGCTTGTGCTATTGCAGCTGTTTTTCCACAAAATATGCGTATTGAGCACAACGAGATCGGTAATATGCCTTACAGTGGTATACATGTGGGATGGGGGCAAGGAGGTGACGGTGTTTTTAATTTTTCAGTTGCAAGAGACAATTTTATTCGTAATAACTATATTCATAATACGGTTGCTGTATTAGATGATGCCGCGCCAATTTATGTTTGTGGTGCTCAGGATTCTCTAAATAATTTTTCCAGAATTGACAGTAATCACTGCGTTAGCTCAAGCGATAATGGGCTTTATTTTGATGGTGGTGCGAGTTGGTGGAAAGCAGATAGAAATGTGTTTCAGGATATTAAAACTGTAAATATTAACATATCTTCTCCATTGCCAGGAAATGCTCCGAACCCTTTAAAGCATGATATTGCAGTAACCAATACTTATGCTGAAAAAAACCATTTTTGGAATTATGGTGTACGAACCACTATTGCTACTAATATCGTTACATCTAATGGCTTGTGGCCTTCAGTAGCACTGGCACTTATGGATAGTGCTGGCTTGCAAGATGAGTATATTGATATTCGAACAACTGCATATTTAAATGATCATTTCAACACCAACATAACAGGTAATGCACCTATAGGATGGATAGTGGGCACAAGTGGGGGTACAGTTACAACAAGTAACATTAATGGCAGTGGCGATCAGTGTGTGATGTTGTATAAATCTACTAGTGCCAATACAGTTTCAGCTAACAATACTTTTAAGCCCGTTAGTGGTAAAGTCATCCTCACTTTTAATGTTCGTACAGAAGCCCTTACCGATTGGAAAGTGCTGCCGCATATTTTAGATAAAAATGGAATTATTGCTGCTTCAATTATTATGAAAGACGGCAACCTGCAGTTGTTTAAAGGAAGTGGCAGCTATACCTTAATACAACCTTTTACTGCTGGCCAATGGTACAGTATAAAAGCTGTTTTAAATACTGAAACTAATAAAGTAGATGTTTATGTAAATGGCATACAAAAAGTGTATCAGGATAATTTTAGAAATAAAGTATCAGATATCAGTCAAGTACAGTTTGGTATTGATGTAAACTATACTGGTACAGCCTATTTTGACAATGTAAAAGTATATGCAGACCAAAATTTTGTAAATGAAAATTTTACCAATTTACCCATTGGCAAAGAGCCTTTAGGATGGACCAATACTACCGCAGGCGGCTCTGTTATAGTGGATACTGCAATTGGAATTGGAAATAGGTTTGTTAGGATGGTTAAATCTGGTTCAGCTAATTCAGTGTTAACATTAAAAAAAATAGACCCCATTTATAAAAATGTTATAGCCACGGCAAAAATTAGTTCTACCACTACTGCAGGTTGGAAAAATGCTTGTTACCTGTTTGATAGGTTTGATAAAGTTGTAGCAAGTGTTATTTTTAAAGATGGCAATATTCAATTGTACAATGGTTCAGCTTTTACCAATGTAATGCCTTTTGTGATAAATACGTGGTACACTATAAAACTTTTGCTTAATACCGAAACAGACAAGTTTGATTTGTTGGTAAACGATACTCTACGTCTTGCACAAGTCAATTTTCGTAATAAAGTAGCAGATATTGCCCAGATAACGTTTGGTATTGGCGATGGATATACCGGCAGTATGTTAGTTGATGATGTGCAGCTTTTTAATAGTCCAGCATTAACCCCCAATGTATTACCCGTTCAGTTTTTATCTCTAAGCGCAAAAGCTATTGATAATAGTAAAATTGTTGTAGAGTGGACAACTGCTTCAGAAGTAAACAATAAAAGGTTTGTTGTACAGCGCTCTGAAAATGGCCTTCATTTCTCTCCTATTGATTCGGTAGAGGGTAAAGCCAATGCAACCAATCTAAACAGATATAGCATTACAGATGCAAAACCATTACTAGGCAATAACTATTACAGATTGCTTCAGGTAGATTATAATGGTACAAGTACTTTATCCAATATAGTTGCTGCCAACATTGAAACCAATAGCAACCATCGTTTTAGCATTTTCCCAAATCCATCTTCTTCAGATGTTTCGCTGTTGATTAGCGGCGCTATACATGACAGAATAACAATAATAATAACCGATTTAAAAGGTAATGTATTGCAAAAGAAAAGTATTGAGTTGATGAGTAACTCTCAATATGAAAAATTATCTACTTCCAACTTACCCCAAGGTGCCTATAACATTACGTTGATTACGCCATTTGAAAAGACGTCAAATAAATTTATTAAACTATTAAACTAATGAAATATGAATTAATAAGATAAGTACATATATATGAACTAATGGCTCAAAAAACGATTGCATTACAACAAAAATTTGCCAAACATGAAAAAATTTAACACCCAATTATTTAGAAAATTTTTTGTAGTTATTCTAGTTTTAATTACGCTAGTTACTACTTCTTCTTTTGCCGCTATTCAGGCAACTTATTTTATAGATCCTGTAAATGGTAATGATGCCAATAGTGGTACTACTTTAACAAGCCCGTTTAAAAGTATTGATAAGGCACGAACTGTTGTTAGAACCATTAATAGTAGCATGACTGGTGACATTTATGTGTACTTACGTGGCGGCAACTACACTCTTACTTCAACGGTAACTTTTACTGAATTGGATGGCGGCAGTAACGGTTATAAAGTTTTTTACAAAGCCTTTAATAACGAAGTACCAATAATTAGTGGCGAAAAAACAATTACAGGCTGGACACTTTACGATGCTGCCAAAAATATTTATAAAGCAAGTACTGGTTATACTATAGATACCAGGCAGCTATTTGTAAATGGCAAACGAGCAATAAGGGCAAGAAGTACCGATACTTTGCCCTATTCAACAATGGTATATGATGCAAGTAATGTAGGCCTTGGATATGTTAGCCCAAAAACAGAGTTGGTTACCTGGAAAAATATTACCAACCTGGAAATGGTGTATAATGAAAAATGGACCAATTCGCGTTGTGGTGTAGCGAGTGTAGCAGTACAAGGTGCTTCTGTAATGGTTACCATGAAGCAGCCGGGCTTTAGGTACTTAACTACCAGGGGGCTTACCAGTGTTAAAACACCTTGGTATTATGAAAATGCTTATGAACTGTTAGATGATGAAGGTGAATGGTATTTAGATAAAACAGGAGCTATAAATGGCACTGCAAATACTTTTTATTACAAACCCTACAATGCTGAGAATATGGCTTCAGTAGTGGTGGAAGCCCCGGTTTTAGAGAAATTGATAGTAATACAAGGGGCATCCATAGGCACCCCTGTTTCCAATATCAATTTTGAAGGCATTAATCTATCCTATACTACTTGGTTAAATCCAAACTTTAACACGGGACATTCAGATGCACAAAACAATGTGTTAAGACAAACATCGGCCAACATGTTTATTCCAAGTGGTGCTGCTGTTACTTTAAAATATGCAGGTTCTATAAATTTCGAAAGGTGTAATTTTTCGAGGCTGGGCTGCACAGGAATAAATATGTATGCGGGTTGCCAAAACAACCTCATTCAGGGTTGCACTTTTAAAGATATAGCAGCAAATGGGGTTCAGATTGGTGATTATAAAGATTGGAGTGTTAGTACCAGCGAAAATTACATTCTACAAACAGATGCTCGATTTATCCTAAAAAACAACGATGTTATAAATAATTATTTTGATAAATGCGGTGTTGAATACAGGTCTTCAAATGCAATAGGCGCAAGCCTTCCACAAGATATGAGCATTGCTTATAACGAGATAGCAAATATGCCTTATGGAGGAACGCATGTAGGTTGGGGTTGGCAGCAGTATTCAAGTTCTGTTATGAAAAACAATTCCATCAAGCACAACTACATTCATAATGTACTTGCCGAATTGGATGATTGTGCCGGTATTTACTTTTTAGGCCCTAATGGCTCTGCTGCCAATACCACACCTGTAGACAGCAATTTTGTTAGAACCTCTCACGACCATGCTTTATATTTTGATGAGGGATCAAGTTGGTATACTGCCAACAATAATGTTTATGACGATATTGTTTCCGTAAACATTAATATATCTACACCAGATAAACATGATATTCATATTACAAATACTTATGCCGATGATAATACCTACTGGAATAAAGGAACCAATTGTACCGTTAGCCCAATAAATGTAGTAACCAATGGCAACTGGCCTGCTACTGCCCAAAATGTAATTAAAGATGCAGGGCTGCAGTATGCTTACGCAGATATAAGGGGCACTGATTACCTGCGTGAAACTTTTAATTTTACCCCAGTTGGAAGTGTTCCCTCTGGCTGGATTACAAATACTTCTGGAGGAACTATTGATGCCATTGATGTTTTAAATAATGGCGATCGGAGTATCAAGTTACAAAAAACTATTACTGCCAATAATCTAAGTATTACCAAATCCTTCACGCCCGTAAGTGGTTATGTTGTAATAGAATATAAAGCAAAATCTGACGAAACAACAAGTTGGAAAAACGCATCTTACATTTTTGATAAAAATGGATTACCTGCCTTAAGTATAATTTTTAAAGATGGAAACATACAAGTA
Source organism: Chitinophagales bacterium (assembly GCA_031424995.1). GTDB lineage: Bacteria > Bacteroidota > Bacteroidia > Chitinophagales > Chitinophagaceae > Parasediminibacterium. The sequence goes on from JANPIP010000005.1 coordinate 114,255, forward strand.
TACAAAGGGCCTGGTAACTATACTACACTTCAAACTTTTACTGCAAATACTTGGTACGATATTAAGATTGCAATGAATACTGAGAGTAAGAAACTTGACATCTATGTAAACGATGTTTTGAAACTGGCACAAGATAATTTTAGAAATCCTGTTTCAGATATTGCACAAATACAATTTGCCATTGGTAACAATCTTTCAGGTACCCTATACTACAACGATGTTAGAGTTTATGCAGATTTAAATTTTGTAAACGAAAATTATAATACTGCAACTACCAATACTTCACCATATGGTTGGGAAACAACGTCAGCAGGTACTATAACAGTAGCTGAGTTGCCAAGTACTACGGACAAAAGTGTAAAAATTAATAAAACAAGTACAACAGGTTATCTCAACTCTACTAAAACATTTGCACCTACAAGTGGTAAGGTGTACGTGTGTGCTAAAGTACGTACTGAAGCTACAACAGACTGGAAAGGTGTGCCAACAATAATGGATAGGAATGGGGTTATTGCCGCAAGCCTAATTTTTAAAGATGGTAATATTCAATTGTACTATGGATCTGGTAGTTATGTAATGGTACAACCATTTGTTGCTGGTGCTTGGTACAATTTTAAAATAGTCCTAAACACTTATACCAACAAGTTAGATGTTTATGTTGATAGCGTGTTAAAAGTATCTCAAGCCAATTTTAGAAATGATGTTGCCGACATAAGTCAAGTACAGTTTGGTATTGGTGCCAATTTTATTGGTACGGTATATTACGATGATGTACAGGTTTTTTTAAATGAAGGTGGTATATCAACATATGCAACACTAAGTAAAGCTTCTAATGAAACAATAGTATCTGATATCACTCCAGAAAATAGTTTCAAATTGTTTCCAAACCCCTCTTCATCACAATTTAAGCTTGCAATCACTGCAAAAGAAAAGCAAACGGCTACTATTACAATAACAGATTTTGCTGGTAGAACTCTAAAAATTTTTAATGCTCATTTGATTGAGGGTAATCAGATAATTAATTTAAATACGGCAGAATTGGCAACAGGCATTTACAATGTTACTACCCTCTTTACTGATAAGCAGCTAACACAACGATTAATCAAACAATAATTTCCAAACAAAAGTCACTTTCTCTTTCACATTGTAATATTTAACAGTAAATCAACATGAAAAAAAATCTAGTATTTATTCTTTTTTTAGTAAGCCTAAACAGCTTTGCCCAAAAAACCTACTACTGGTCTGGTGGTAGTAGTGCTGCATGGAGCAATGCCGCTAGTTGGAATACAGTTAGGGGTGTTAACGGCGTAGCAACAGCAGTTTTAACAGCTGGTTCTGTTAGTTCAGTAACAGTAAATAATGGGCTATTCGGCTACGCTACAGCACCAGCAGTAACTATTACAGGTGGCGGTGGATCTGGTGCTACTGCTACTGCTACCATTAATTCCAATGGAACTGTTAGTGCAATCGCAGTTACAAATGGGGGGGCTGGTTATACATCTGTACCAACTGTTACATTGTCTGGTGGTGGTTTTGCACGAACATCACCTAATGCAGCAGACACCCTAGTCTTTGACGGCAGAAGTTTGGCAGCTGGCTCCTTTGCTAGTTCTAGTAATTCTGTTACCCTTACAGATTTGGTTACAGAAACTATTTCTTATTTAGTCATCATTTCAAACGAATTAGGGTCAAGTGCGGGACGAACGTTGACAGTTAATTTTCCAACAAGTTCACAAATATTAACAGTAACTAATGATTTGTTAATTAGCTACAGTTCCATACTTAACGATGGTGGCAATACAATTAAAGTTGGTGGTACTGTTAGCTCTGGTATTTTTAACGCAAATACTACAAGTACATCTTCTATAAGTCATGCAGGTGCTGGGAAAATTGAGTTAGCTGGTACTAGTACTGTTTTACAAAGCATTATTGGTATAACACGAAATGCAAATGGTAGCGGATACACATCAGCACCAACAGTAGTAGTTGGTACACCATGGACAGCTAGCACTGCTTTTAGTACTGGTGATCAAGTTTTTTATGGTGCTTTAAGAGGTGGTACAGCTGGGGGAAATTTATACACTGTAGTTACAGGTGGTACAACAGGAACGATAGCCCCAACAACCAAAATTGGTGGTGACCTTTATGACGGTACCGCTGTTCTGCGTTGGGTTGGTTTTGCAGCAAAAGCTACTTGTAATGTTTCTGCAGGTGCAATATCTTCTATCACAGTTACTTGCCCGGGCAGTGGTTACACGTCTGCACCTAGTATAAGTTTCACTGGCGGGGGCGGAACTGGTGCAACTGCAACAGCCACAATTAAACCAAACACATATTTTTTACTTTTTGGTGGTAATATTCAATTTAATAGTAATAAAAATTTCGACCTGTGTTTTTCTGGTAATACTACTGTTAATGGATTATTAAGTTTAGGCAATGGAGCTCTTTTAAATTTTAATAGTAGAGGCTTGGTTTTAGGGGCGAGTGCATCTGCAATTTTAGCACCTAATGCAACTTTCAGCAATTTAGGAACAAGCAATTTTGCTAGTCGTCCAATAATTCTTCAATCTGATGCTAATGGTACAGCCTCTATTGCAACTGTAAGCGGTACTTTAAATGGTGCCACCAATGTAACCGTAGAGCGCTACATTCCAAGTAGTGGCCGTAAAAGCTATACCATGGTAACCAGTCCCGTTTCAAGTCCAACTATCAATGCCGCCTGGCAGGAAGCCGGTGCGGCCACCGCAGGCTACGGCACACAGATTACAGGTGCCGCAGCAGGCAATGGTTTTGATGCAGCAAGTGCATCGGGTTTCCCTTCTATATTTACCTATAACGACGGCAACCTTGTTGGCAGCAAATGGGTAGGCTTAACCAATACCGATGTAAACACGCTGGGGGTAGGAAAAGGTTATTTGCTTTATGTGCGTGGTGATAGAACAATAGCACCAGGTTCTGCTTCTGTGGGCAATACCACACTACGTGCAACAGGCACCATTACTACAGGCGATTTTACGCCGGTGCTTACCACAACAGACAGCAGTTTTAACCTTGTTGCCAACCCATATGCTTGTGCAATCTCGTGGACGGGCTTAACAAAGTCAAACTTAGCCGGTTCATTTTATACCTACGATCCTAACCTTGGTTTTTTCATCACCTCAAATGGCACTATCGTATCGCCTTCTTCAACAGGCAATGGCAGCAGCCAGCAACAGCCCAATGTAATACAGAGTGGTCAGGCATTCTTTATACGCAAATCGGCCGATAACCCATCCATCACTTTTACGGAAGCGGCCAAAACAACCGCGGCCAGCACTGCAAGTACCAATACTGTATTTGGTGAAGAAGAAATAAAGGCAAGCGTAAACATCAACATCTACCACAAAAGCAATGAACTGGCAGATGGTGTAGTAGCCATATTTGGCAACAACTACAAAGCAGGCATAGCAAAAGAAGATGCAGGCAAGATGGACAACTTTAATGAAACCTTCGCTTTAACAAGAAACAACAACAGGTTAAGTATAGAAGGCAGGCCAACAATAAAAGGCAACGACACCCTGTTCTTTGCCATGAACAATTTC
>JANPIP010000006.1:0-157197 GCA_031424995.1 Chitinophagales bacterium
TTAAGGACAACAAAATCAATCAAACCCGCATGTTCCCTATTTTTGAACTTCTTTGTAAAGCCATTGTAGGATTAACACCTTCCTGTAAACCAAATACAGGATTACCTCTAAAAAGTGTCAACTATTTTCAGGACGGGTCACATTTTGTGAGAAAATAAATCGGTGAAAATAATTTCTCACAAAAAAATTCTCACAAAATTATTTTACCTTTCTGCCACCGTTTACTTTTAAAAAAATAAATGATGGCAAACGACGATAGCGACATTAAAGAATTACGGCAATTGCTTGGTGTAACACAGCTTGAATTGGCTGCTTACCTGCGTATGAATGCTTCTACACTGGCCATGGCAGAGTCTGATGAAGGACGCTGGCTGCGGTCAACCGCTTTTTTTAAGTTTATTGAGTTACAGAAGCTAGCAAAGGAAGCACCGCCTGTTGAAGCAGTAAGCAATAGTTACGGTATTAAAACAGGATTGCGCGAACTGGAAACCTATTTGCGTAAAACCAGGGCAGCCTTAACATCGGCACAGCGCAAGCTGGAGAAAATGCAGCAAAAATATGCGCAGGCAGAAAATATGCGCAGGGTTATAGCCGCCCTGAAACTTACATTGCCAGGCGGCAAGGAAGGTGCTGACGACCTGCGCTGGTGCAAAGTGCATGAAGAACATGCCATAGAAACCGCGAGGATATACAACGCAGAAGCACAATCAACACTACAGGTAAAAATTGCGGCACTGGAACATGCGATAGCCTTGGCGGAAGCTAAGAAAGTGGAGTTGGCGGGGATGGGGGGGAAGTAAGGTGAGAGAGGGCGTTAGGCCGAGGAACGAGACATCGATTATTATGGCCACATTACTGTCGAGTTGATTGTGTTGCCCCGCTTGAAGGAGTTGGTGGTGAATTATGCTAGAGAAAGACACAAAAACTAAAGGTAAGCTGATATTAATATTGAAATTATAAAATAGTATTTTTGGCATCTAATGGCTGATAAAGCGTTCATAACTCCTAATATACTCAAGTGGGCAAGAGAATCGGCAAAAATGTCCGAAGAAATTGCTGCTGCGAAGGTTTTAGCAACAGTTGAGAAACTCCAAGAATGGGAAAATGGAACAAGTCAACCAACCATTAAACAAGCCCAAACCTTGGCCAAAGCTATAAACGACCATTTGCCTTATTCTTTCTTCCAGAAATACCAAGAGATTTTCAACCTCTTCAGGATTTCAGAAAAAGTGGCTCGAAAACTTTAACAACTTCTTCGATTTTCATTATTCGTGAAATACAACAAAAGCAAGGATGGATAAGTGATACCTATGCTGAAAATAATGAAATTAAGTTGCCATTCGTTGGCCGTTTTACTATTAATGATAATCCTCAAGTCGTTGCTCAAGATATTTTAAAAACCTTAGACATTTATCCAGCTCATTATAAATCTGACAACCCGATAAAAGAGTGGATAGATGCGTCAGAGACAAAGGGCATCTTTGTATCAAGGACAAGTTTTATACATTCCAGGCTGAAATTAGACTCTGAAGAATTACAAGGTTTTGCAATTTCTGATCCTTATGCTCCTTTTGTTTTTGTTAACTCTGAAGATTGGAATGCACCACAACTTTTTACACTTCTTCATGAATTAGCTCATATTTGGATTGCAGAAACAGGAATATCGAATGATGTTGAACCGGAAATCAAAAACAAAGAAAGATTTCATCCTGTTGAACTATTTTGTAACGAAGTGGCGGCAAATGCTTTAATGCCCAAAGGCATAGTACTCCATTTTGGCACTCAAATTTATCAAAACTCCAAAGAGGTTTTCAAGGTGGCAAGACTTCTTGGCGTAAGTTCTTTTGCACTTATTGTAAGAGCATTAAACCTCGGATTAATTTCCATTCCAGTATACCAAAAATTAAAAAAACAAGCTGATTTAGACTTCGCAGAATATTTGAAACGTGAAGCAGAAAAGAAAGCAAAGCAGAAAGAAAAAGACACCCCCGGCGGACCAAATTATTTTTTATTGCAACTAAATAGAAATAGCAGGCTTTTTACGCAAACGGTTCTAGACGCGTTTCGCGGCGGTTATATTGAACCAACTGTAGCAAGTAATCTTCTTAATGTTCAAATAAATAAATTTCAGAAACTCGAAGCTCAACTTCTTAGATAATCACTATGGCAAATAAGTATTGTTTAGATGCCAATGTGTTAATTCAAGCATGGCAAAAATATTATAACCCAAAGTTTTGCCCAGACTATTGGAACATTCTTATTGAATTAGGCAAGCAAGGCAAAATATTCATTCCAGAATTAGTTTATGAGGAGATAACAAGAACAGAAGATGACTGACTTGTGTATGTGGTTAAAAGGAAGTAAAATACCAATACAAAGAATCACAGAATCTGTTACCATTTGCCTTCAAAAAATTTATTCCCATGATCCAATTCATAAAAATTTAGTCGATAATACGAAGGCTCGTTCTTTAGCTGATCCTTGGGTAATAGCACATGCGATAAATGAAAATGCCATAGTTGTCACAAAAGAAGAAAAAGTTACTGCCTTAAGTTCAACAAGGATTAAAATTCCGAATGTTTGTGACAATATGGGGATTCGTTGGATTAATGATTTTGATTTTATACATGAGTTAGGTATTCAATTTACCTGTTTAATTAGGTAATAACGCCTGCTAAAAAAGCAAGAGCCAGCAAGACCCTGCATAAGTATCAATTGTCTTCTTCTGCGCAGCGTCTCTACTCCTGCCATAGTGCGCTGGCAGGACTCTGCGATTGGCCAAGTGATGGTGTTCGCCCCTTTTTATTTACGCACTAATTTATATTGAATACTCTTTTTTTCTGGCTGCCCCTTATAGGTGTCAAAATTTTCAATCAACAAATGGTTCTTATCTATAAAACTTATTTTTTGACGTACCATGATTGTTTTACTATCAATCGGATTTATCATTTCACCTGTTAATATTGCTGTTTTGTTCGTTGCATTCCAATATCCTTTTAAATGCAAAGTACCTGTACCCATGTTTGATAGATTAGTGAGGCTAAATAATTTGCTAATGGTATTGTAGCCAATAGTTGAAACAGAAGAATATTCCATCCCCATCATATTTCCTGTTTGTGCCATTTCAAGAAATCTATTGCCTAAAATCATTCTGTGGCTTGAGCTTACTGTAACAATTTCAGGTGCTTTACCTTCTGTCATCCACATCGAAATTTGCATATTAAATTCACCAACATAGTCAGCTAACATTTTATGAATGTTGTTAGGCGTCATGTACGTTGTCCATGGGTCTTTTTTTTGTGCATTTGCAGTTACGCATATAAAAATGAAAACCAATAACAGTAAAATATTTTTCATTCAGGTATGATGTTGATTAATTTTTTAGTTCTTCTGATGCTGAAATGTAACTAAAATTTCCTGGTACAAAAATTACATCAACTATATGCTCTTACCCTGCGAACTTGGAGTTTCGCAGAACTTTTATATAGCTCTTGGCTATTTGTTATTGTAGTTGCTGCAAGCAACATAAATGTCTGCGGAAATAAAAAGTTACCGGAGAGCAATAAGTTTAGAAGAGCGGAATTTTCTAGTGACTTGACCATCCTGGAAATTAGTAGCACCTTTTACCTGTTCAAGTGTCAGGCTACTTTTGGGCTGAATGATTTGATGGCGTGAATCATAGAATCTTTATTGGAAAGTTCTTGTTCAATGTCAAAATCATCTTGTAAACCAAGCCAGAATTTTGCTGAGTTGCCAAAATATTTACTGAAACGCAAAGCCGTGTCAGCCGTAATCCTGCGGTTGCCTTTTACTATTTCTGAAATACGCGTTTGGGGTATTTCAACATCTTTTGCAAGCCGGTATGCTGAAATATTCAACGGCAAAAGGAACTCTTCAAGAAGTACTTCGCCTGGATGTATATTTTTAAGCTTGGTCATTTACTTTATTTTAATGATAGTCAATTTTCGACTTCCAAAGCATTGCCAGAATTCCATTTCAAAAATTATGCACCACTACACATTTTTAGCAGCTTTCTGCTATGAGCCTTACCATCGCAAAATCGTCAGTTGGCTTTAAGCCAAACTGATATTCTAAGTTTTTTAATTTAATTTCCAGCATGTCAGCATTGTCAATATTCGTTTTATCTGATAATAGAAAATCTAACGGATTGATTGTTTCTGTTGTTTCAACCGTTTTAACAGGTTTGAACATGAATATTCCATCAGTTGCAATACTTATGTCTTCAACGCCCTCAAATATAATTTTCTGTTGTTGATTGACGTACCATGTGTCAAAATTTTCAGTTAAATGGAAACCTAAATAATCTGGTTTATTATCTTGGTCAAATTCTGTAACCTTTCCATTTATACAAACAAGCCCGTCTCCAACCACCAGTACAATTCCTTGATTTTCTTTTTTGTCAACGAGTAAAATAATCAACGTTGTCAATAATTCTTTTTGGTCTAACATGAGTTGATTTTTAGTAACATTCAACTCTTTAAATAAATCCTGAACTATTGATTTTAAATAACTGTCAAGGTCAGAATGTACTTCTAAATTGTATAATTCTTTGTAGCCTTTTTCTTTTGTAATCTTCCTTAATAGCTTTCCAACCAATGTTGAAACGAAATAACTGTCGGTCGCCATTGTACAGCCGTCCATAACTGCACATAAAGTTTTGTTCGTCCCAATATCCCCGATAAATAAATAATCCTCACAATGATTTATATGATAGTCGCCAATCTGCAATGCTGAATAAATTTTCATTTAAGCAAATGTAAGGTGTCACTTAGCAAGGACTCTTTATCTCAATACCGTGAAAAATCATCACCCCAGGCTGTCAAGATAATTACCCGCAGTTTGATGTATTAATTCCCTTTTTTCTGCGTCCCATTTATCGTAAGTTTTAACCAGCATACCAAGCCTTGGATTTGTAAGAAAAAAGGCGCGGTGAACATCTAAAAACCGCCAGAATAATGCGTCCCATATTTGCTGCCAGTCACCTTTGGGATAGTCGCTCATCTTCATAAGATAGTTACTGCCACTTACGTACGGCTTGGTTGACATCATTCCGCCATCTGCAAACTGGCTCATGCCATACACATTTGGCACCATTACCCAATCGTAAGCATCTATAAACAGCTCCATAAACCAACGGTACACTTCGTTGGGGTCAATCTCACACAATAACATAAAATTGCCCAGCACCATCAGTCGTTCTATGTGATGGCAATAGCCCGTTTTCAAAATCTTTTTAATGGTTTCATCAACAGGCAAAATGCCAGTGGTGCCGTTATAAAAACTGGCTGGTATTTTCCTGGTAAAGCCCCAGTAATTCCTGGTTCTTTCTTCCCTTCCTTTGGTAATATAAACCCCTCTTATAAATTCACGCCATCCTGTTATTTGTCTTACAAATCCTTCCAATGAATTGATGGGTATATGATTGGCAAAGCTGTAACTTAATGTGTGTTTAATTATTTGTTGCGGTGTAAGCATACCAACATTCAGCATTGGTGTTAGCAAGCTGTGGTTAAGCAACATTTCCTTATGTACAATGGCATCTTCATAGTCTCCAAATTCTGCCATGCGGTTTTCAAGAAATTGGTTCAACCATTGCTCACTTGCTTCAAACCCAATGGGATAATTTACTGCACTATCAAGGCTTCCAATATTGCCTGCAAAATATTGATTGGTATAAGCATGGGCTTCTGAAACATAGTTATCTGTTGTTGGAAACGCAACTTTAACTACAGGCTTTTTTGCAGGATATTTTTTACGGTTTTCTTCGTCAAAAGTCCATTGGCCGCCAGCGGGGCTGCCGTTTTCATCAATTAAAATTTTTTTGTTGATTCTTTCCTGCTTATAAAATTCAGTTTGAAAAAATTTCTTTTTGGAAGGTTTAAAAAAATGTTCAAGCTGTTGTGTTGTATTTAAAAACATGGGCGATTCCAGCACCTGCAAATCGATTTTAAATTTTTTACAACTGGTTTTTATTCTTCGTAACAACCAGTCATCTACAGGGTCTACAATTGCTATTTTTTCAATACCTAAAGTATGCAGTTGCTTAATTAATAACCTGGTATCTGCTTCAGGTGCTGTTGCTGAAACATATTTTACTGAATGACCTTTTTCCAACAAATAGTTTTCATAATATTTCATCGTTGCCCTGTGAAAAGCAATCTTTTGCTTATGAAAATTAAACTGCTTAAAAAACAGTATTTCTTCTATTAAATAAATAGAACCTTCTACAGCAAATAAGGGGTTTAATTGATATAACTGGTGTGGAAAAATGAGCTTAATGGTTGGCATCTTTCTGGGTTTTATTTCTTCTGCATTTTTCACTGCAATACTTCACTTCATCCCAGTTCTTTTCCCATTTCTTTCGCCAGGTAAATGGCAGCTTACAAACAAGACAAATTTTTTGAGGGAGTTCACTTTTTTTCATGCTTATTTATTTCAATCAATCATATTAAAACAACTCTTTTCTGCATTTTTTCCAAAAGGCAAAAAAAGATGGAAATTCTCCTTTCACATTTGTCATCCATGTTCTTGCATCTTCATGACCGCTGTAGTTGTTTAGTGGATGTTCTTTGTAATAAATTTCACCCTGTGCTATGGCTTGCAGATCAGCAAATTCGGCCACCATTATTTTTATACCAGGAATATTTTGTGTTGCAAGGGCTATAATAAAATCGATACTGTTTTTAGAAACAGGATATTTTTTAAAAACAGAAGGTTCCAGCAACAATATTCTGTTGGCTGGTGTATCACTTCGCCAATTAGGATCAAGGTTGTAAAAATTATAAATTAATACAGGCAAATTAGCATTTAACGCAGGTGCGCTGTTTTGTGGCAATGGTGTAATAAATTCAGGCATAGCAGCAGCATCCAAAACAGCAGGAATTTCAAGGTGTTCAAACGCATCATAAGGGATGTCTAAAAAAGTATTTTGCTGGCTGGTGCCGCAATACTTATTTATGTTTTCCTGGTTGGCATAATATAATTTATGGCTGTTGGCACCACATACCCATTGCCAGCTTAGTGCATTGCTGGCCCAATCAGCATCCAGCAAATAATAGTACATCCATTGTGCAGGTGTTTGCCAACGGTACCTTGCTACATTACATGCTATTGAAGCTATGTACATTCTTACATGGTTATGCAAATAGCCAGTGTTATAAAGGGTTTCAATGCCATTATCAATTGCCACGATGCCTGTATTGTGGCTTAGCATATTGGTTGGCATTCCCTGTTTAATAGCAAGGGGCTGCGCATGTTTCAGGTCAGTATCTATACCAGATTTTTCAACAATCCATATTTGTTGCCAGTAATCTCTCCATGCCAATTCCTGTATAAATTTTTCAATAGCATAAGGTTTATGCCCTGCTGCTATTACAGCATCAAACACCTGCCTGGTACTAATAACACCGCGGGAAATATAGGGCGATAAATAGGTTACGGCACCATCTATAAAATTTCTTGTTTTGCCGTATTGTATGGGATCAACCTGGTTTATTTTTTCTACTATCTTCTCATATTCAGTTACAAAAATCATCTTTTAGAAATTTTGTTCATGCTGATAGTTCTTTGTCTTGAGCATTTAAAACGCAGCATATCATCCTGGGCTTTGTAGCCATGTTTTACACCTGTACCTGATGACACCCGTTTTCGCCATCTTTTAAAACTGGAGTGTTTCAGTTCTTTACGCATCAGTTTTTCTACTTCACCCTGCGAAATGCCAAACTGGGTTTTAATAGCATCAAAAGTGGTCCTGTCTTCCCAGGCCATTTCTACAATCCTGTCTTTTTCTATTTCAGTAAAATTGTTCAATGTTGCTGAATTTTATTGGTTGCTTTATGTTGTGTTGAAGTTTGCATAATCACTTACAGCAACAAATATTTTAGTAAGTTGTTTGGCGGTGATGAGACAGTGCTAACAAAAACATAGCAAAAGCTAATTTTGAGATAGGTGAGGCTAACAAAAAACTTAGCAAGGGGTAACTTTAAGATAGGTGAGGCTAACAAAAACATAGTAAAAGCTAACTTTTAGATAGGTGAGGCTAACAAAAACATAGCAAAAGCTAACTTTGAGATAGGTGAGGCTAACAAAAACATAGCAAAAGCTAACTTTAAGATAGATAAGGCAAACAAAAACTTAGCAAAGGCCCTACACCAAACCCAGCCAGCACCCTGTTTTTAAAACAATCTACAACCTGCTTAATACTTCAACAAAAGCATGGTATATTTTCTGTAGTTCAGTTGTGTTTGTAATTCCTGTTTCAATAATAAGTTCAAGATAGTATTGCTTTTCATCACTATGAGGTTTGCGGTGGCTGGTAATGCCAAACGTATAATTGTCTAAAGTTTCAAATACCTGCCTTACAGGTTGATGAATAAAAAGCGATTTTACTTTAGCTTCATTATTGGTTTTTACAATCACTTTTTCGTCAAATTCAGGATAACCAATTTCAACATCTTGCATGCCAAAAAATTTACCAAGGTCATCTAAAAAACTTTCATGGTGTATGGCAAAACGAAAACCCGCCGTTGTGGTTAATTCGCTGCGCAGCATAGTAGTTTCGTAACCACTTTCAAAACCGCCGCCGGGGTCGATATCTATATCAAGTAACACTTGCACATTGCCAGTTACAAGGGTAGCTGTGTATTCATAAAAGCCATCTTCAACTGCAAAGTCAGTATTCAGTTGTGCAAACAATTCATTTGCAGTAGGTGCTGTAATTATTTTATTGTCGTTGGTCATAACTTTTGTTTCAGGAAAATTACATTAAAAATTATTGTTGTGAAAGTATGGTTATAGTGGCAAAAATTCCTTTTAAAGTAAAGTACAGTTTGGTGCGTGTGATATTAACTTATACATTGCTGCATGTTGAATTTACTACGCAAGTGTGCGCTTAGGGCGGAACAAAAAGCACCGTAGCATTGTTATTGTTGTTAACATAAAAGAAAAAATGCCGCAAAGCGACATAAAATAAAAAAATACAGATGAATATAAACGGTATTAACACCTTAGGGCAATTGAAAAAAAGCGGTTACAAACCGCTTACTATAAAAGAAGAAGTACGGAAGAACCTTATTGGAAAAATCAAGAACAAAGAGAATGCTTTTACAGGCATTTTGGGGTATGAAGACACGGTAATACCTGATACTGAAAGGGCGTTACTCAGCCGCCATAATATTCTTTTTCTGGGTTTGCGTGGCCAGGCAAAAACGCGTATGGCAAGGCAAATGGTTGACCTGCTGGATGAATACATGCCTGTTATTGCTGGCAGTGAAATTAATGATGACCCGCTGAAACCGTTGAGCAAATATGCCAAAGACAAGATTGCTGCATACGGCGATGAAACGCCTATACATTGGGTACACAGAAGTGAGCGTTACGGCGAAAAACTGGCTACTCCAGATGTTAGCGTTGCAGATTTAATTGGCGATATTGATCCTATAAAAGCGGCAAATCTTCGTTTGAGTTTTGCGGATGAGGAGGTAATTCATTATGGCATTATTCCACGCAGTAACCGCAGCATTTTTGTAATTAATGAGTTGCCCGATTTACAGGCAAGAATACAGGTAGCATTATTTAATATTCTGCAGGAAGGCGATATACAGATACGTGGTTTTAAACTGCGTATGCCTTTAGATATTTTGTTTGTGTTTACTGCAAACCCTGAAGATTATACCAATCGTGGCAGTATTGTAACGCCTTTAAAAGACAGGATTGAAAGCCAGATTTTAACGCACTATCCTAAAACCATTGAAACCTCATTGGCTATTACAGAACAGGAAGCAGAGATACTGGCTGAGCAGAAAGAAATGGTAGATACAAGCGACCTGGTAAAGCGTTTGATAGAACAGATTGCCTTTGAAGCAAGGACCAATGAATACGTTGATAAAAAGAGTGGTGTAAGCGCAAGGCTTACCATTGCTGCATTTGAGAACGCGGTAAGCAGTGCAGAAAGGCGTGCCATTATTCATGAGGAGAAGAAAACGCAGGTTTGGATAAGTGATTTAATGGGCATCATTCCATCCATAACAGGAAAGATAGAACTGGTGTATGAAGGCGAGCAGGAAGGGCCTTACCAGGTATCAGTAAACCTGCTTGAAAAAAGTATAAGAACACAGTTTGTACAATACTTTCCTAACCCAGAGCAAGCCAAGAAAAAGAAAGCCACTGGCAAACGTTCAGCAGAAGAAAAAGAAACAGAAAATCCGTACAAACAAATCACACGCTGGTTTGATGCAGGTAACCATCTTGACCTTTTGATAGATATGAAGGATGCAGATAAAATAGCTGCTTTATACAAAGTAGATGGCTTGTATGGCTTTGTGAAAAAACATTTTCATTCGGCCAATGAAAATGAAAATGCACTGCTGATGGAGTTTGTGCTGCACGGGCTTTCGTCTTACTCATTGATAAGTAAAAAAATGATTGACGGAAAGATTGAGTTTAAAGATTTAATGGGCAGTATGATAAATCTTGGCGGTATTAACTTTAATGACGATGATGAGTTTAACGAAGAAGATTTTAAATAGAAATTTTAAATAACAAGTCATATAAAAAACAAGGCCACATAGCAATAAACTATGTGGCCTTGTTTTATACCTGTGTATTTACACTAAAAATTATAACCAAAACTAAGATAGCCGCCAACGCCTGTTTGATTGCTTACTATAAATGGCATAAGGCCACCCCTGAAATTAAAGCCACCACGTGTTGGCTGGCTGCGATAGCCGATGTTCATCCCTGTAAAAAAAAGTGTTTTTTTATCTGAGTTTATATCATCAATAAACCAGCCATTGCCACCAAAAAAATTATTGTTGGTTGAGTTGGCAAGAAAGATAGGCGTGAAGTTTAAGCCTACATCTAAAAACCGGCCTTTTTGATTATTGCCAATAAGATAATTGATGCCTAGTGGAACAGTAACAAATTTAAAATAGTTGTCAAAGCTGTAACCTGTACCAATCCTGAAGCCCAGGCCATCAGTGCGTTTATTAAAACGCCTGTCGTAATTAACAGAAAGTGAAATACCAGCACCACCTAATTCAGCATAAAAAGCCTGCGGCGCCCTGTCAGTAAATGTTTTTTTCTTGCCTTCTTTTTTCAGGTAAACAGTATCCTGTGCACTTACAAAACAGTTGCTTAAAGTAAGGATACAAATAGTAAATAGAATTTTTTTCATTGCAGTTTTTTGTTTTCTATGACATACAATGACTTCAATATGATGCCCTAAAAATGTTAAAGTATTACTAAGTAATTTTTTAAATGATGTTCACTTCGCGCTCTAAAATAATCCCAAACTGTTTTTCTACTGATGCAATTATTTCAGACGAAAGATCAAAAATTTCTTGACCAGTTGCACTGCCATAGTTTACTAAAACCAAAGCCTGTAAAGGGTTACAGCCTGCATCGCCCTTGCGGTAACCTTTCCAGCCACACTGTTCAATAAGCCAGCCTGCGGGCATTTTAACATACATCTCATCTATCTTATAAAAAGGAACATTGGGGTATTGTTCGCGTATAACATGCAGCCTGAACTTTGATATAACAGGGTTTTTAAAAAAGCTTCCTGCATTGCCAATTACTTTAGGGTCTGGTAATTTGCTGCTGCGTATATTAATAATGGCCTGCGAGATATTTTTGATAGAAGGTATAATAACACCCATCTTTTCAAGCTCTTCGTTAATGGCGCCATAACTGGTATTAAATTTTGGTTGTTTGTTAAGTTTATAAGTAACGTTAAGTATAACAAACTCACCCTTACGTTCATGCTTAAAAACACTTTCACGGTAGCCAAATTTGCAATCATTCAATCCAAAAACAACTACTTTTTTATCATTAATATGGTAAGCTTCCAGCTCGTGAAATACATCTTTAATTTCAATACCATAAGCACCAATATTTTGCATGGGGCTGGCACCAACATTACCTGGAATGAGGCTAAGGTTTTCAAGCCCTGCATAATTGTTTTCAATGCAATGCAGTACCAGTTGGTGCCACACTTCGCCAGCGGCTGCTTTCACATAATAATGCGTGTCATCTTCCTTTACCAGTGTTATGCCCTTCAGTTCATTTTTTAAAATAAGGCCATCAAAATTTTTGGTGAAAAGAAGGTTGCTGCCGCCACCAAGAATAAGCCTTGAACTAAGTGTTTGAAGTTTGGGATTGGTGAGCAATGCTTCAAGTTCATTTATATTGTTAAAACTGGCCATGTAGCGTGCAGTTACAGCAATACCAAAAGTATTATATGGTTTAAGAGAAATATTTTCCTGAATTTGCATGCACGCAAAATAAGTAAATTATGAAGCTGCAAACCGCCGTTGTTATTGGAGCCACAGGATTAATAGGTAACCTGCTTACACACCAGTTATTAAATGATGCCGCGTTTGATAAAGTACGTGTACTTGTAAGAAGGGAACTTGATTTTTCGCACGCCAAATTAGAGGTTTGTGTGATTGATTTTAATAACCTGGCTGATTTTAAACATCAACTTGGCAATGGCAATAGTATTTTTTGCTGTATTGGCACCACACAAAAGCAAGTAAAAGGCGATAAAAATGAATACCGGAAAATTGATTTTGATATTGCCGTTAATGCTGCACATTTTGCTAAAGAAGCAGGTTTTAATAAATATCTTTTAGTATCTGCTATTGGTGCAGACAAAACCGCTTCTAACTTTTATTTACAATTGAAAGGCGAAGTAGAAGAAGCTGTTATTGCAATTAGATTTGATAGCTGTAGTATTTTCAGGCCTTCTTTTTTATTGGGGGATAGAAAAGAATTGAGATTGGGCGAGCTGTTGGGGAAAAATATTTTTAAAGCAGTATCTGCACTTTTTTTTGGATCGCTTGTAAAGTACAAAGCCATAGAAGCCGAAGATGTTGCAAAAGCAATGATTGCAGCCGCCAAACTTGAAAGTAGGGGTACAGCCATTTATTTGTATGATGGGATGATAAAGCTGGTTAGTTAATTATTTAACCCGGTAATTTTCAGGCGACCCACTTAGATAGCAACTGATAGTAGCACCCTTGCCTGGCATACCTTCTGCTTTTATATAGCCACCATGCGCTTCAGTAATTTTACTGCATATGGTTAAGCCAATGCCGGCACCAGAAAATTCTCTGCGGGGGTGTAATTTTTCAAACATATTGAATATTTTTTCCGCATCCTGAGGCTCAAAGCCCAACCCATTATCGCTAAAAGTAATGCTGGTATAATCTTTCATTGTTCCTTCGTTTTCATTGCCGTGTTCAGGTAAGCTTACCTGCAATACAGTTATACTTATCCTGGGGATGTTTCCTGCCTGCTGAAATTTTAGTCCATTATCAATAAGGTTATAAAAAAGAAATTTGATCATCTCTTTTGAACCATACACCGTAGGAAGGATGCCTGCTTTAATAACTGCATTTTTTTCTGTAATTTTTTTATTCATCTCTGTAAGTACCTCCTCTAAAACAACAGATAGATCTACCTCAAAAAATTCTTTGCATAAACTGCCTGCGTTTGACAATGAAACAATATCATCCAGTACAAGGCTTATCCTGTTAAGGGTGGCCTGTGCACGCCGCAGGGTAGCTTTACCCGCATTTGAAAATTTTTCACCTTCTGATCTTACAAGCAGCTCTAGGGCTGTGTACACGTTTCTTACAGGTTCTTTTATATCACTACTTGTTAACTTACTAAAAGCTACCAGTTCAGCATTCGCTTTCTCTACCTGCCTCAACTTTAAGTTAAGTTCTGTCTTTAACATGTTCAGCTTTTTCTCTGCTTTTATTGTGTTAGATACATCCTGCATAATGTTAATTACGCCTACAATAATACCTTCCCTGGTTTTTAACGGAATAAAATGATTTTCATAAAAGTCTCTGTTAAAAAGTGAGGGGGCAGCAGGAAGAAAAGATTTTCTGCCAAGCATACCGTTTTCAAAAGCTGTTACCATTTCTGCATCCTTTTTAAGACGTGGAAATACATCAAATAAAGGCTGTGCTATCATACTTTTTTTGCTGTAGCCAGAAGCTTCTTCTGATGTTTTGTTCCAGGCTATAATTTTCCATGATGTATCTATTGCCATCACTCTGTTAATGCTTGCATCGTTCAGTAACTCTGCAATGCCTGGGTTTATATCTGTGTTATTCTTTGTCATATTACAATAGTGTTTATCCTTTGGGGAATAACACTATTGTTGTAGAAGAAAATTCATACCGTGAAGAATGTATAAAAATGGGATGGGGTATTATTAAGTGTACTTAAACGTTTGTTTGTACATAAAACTGATAGAACAGGATCAAAACTGTCTTAACAACAACTGTTCATGCAGGGGAATAATGTTTTTATGTAATTGGCTACTGTAAAAGATAGCACCCCACATATTTTTAATTTCCCCACATTTTAATGTTACTGCAATTGGCAGTGTGCTGCTAATATGTTTATCACACTACGTGTGATAATTTAATTTTGGCACTAACACTGTTATAGTTTTGGTGGCTTTGTTTTGCCAGTAATCAAACAGTGGACCTTCTTTGCCATATACAGGGTCTTTTGCGGGTAACGTAAGCTTGTTAATAGTATTATCAACCATAGGGCGTTCTGATTTTTTACCCGTACGTACATCAAAAAAAACACCATCGGGATACGCACCCACACACATAAAATCTTCGCTTGTTTTAAGATTTTTATGTGCTACACCAGCAGGTATAATAATAACATCTCCCTTTGATAAGGTAAATACTGCCCCGCCAGGGCCGCCAGTAATTAATACACAATTGCCCTTGCATATGCCAAGTACTTCGTGGGTATTACTGTGGTAATGGTGGTACGAATAAATGCCGCCAGCCCAACTGTTGGCCCATCCGTTTACAGCAAAAATTTCTTTTACCGTTTCGTAGTAAGCTCGTAGCGGTATGTTAAGCGCATGCTGGTAAATAAGTACAGGCAATTTGGAATTGGGATAGATACCATCATCATTTAAAAGCTGTTGGCTTATAACGGGTATCCTTATACTTTCTTCCTTTATCATGTAAAATTGTTTTAAATATTTACAGTTTAGTATAAGGCAGTATCATGTTAAAAGATGTCACCAGGTCTTTCATAATTTCAGAAAGCTGTGTAATGTTTGTAGGTTTTTGTATGCATGCTGAAGCACCCAATTGCTTTGCTTTTTTTTCGGTTTCAAAATCAACATAGTTTGAATACATAATTACGGGAATGTCGCGCAGTTGTTCTGTTTGCTTAATTTCAAGCAGGCAGCGCAGCCCGTTCATTTTTGGCATATTATAGTCCAACAAAATAAAGTGCGGTATCATACACTTGAGCATTTTTATGGCTTTTTCATAGCTGGCAGCATGGGTACAATCGCAGTTAACACCAGCGGTATCAAGTGCTTTATTAAAAATTAAAAACTCATCGTTGTCATCATCAATCAGCAAAACATGGTGTGTCATAAAAAAATTTTACAGGTAAAAAATTTTTTTACAGGTGTATATTTTGCTTTTAAAGGGAGAGGTTGTGTAGAGGAAATAAATAGAAAGTAAATACTGCCAGTGTGCGTAAACACTGCTAAAAATAAAAATTTGATTTACTTTTTAAATATGCTGTAACAGGTATTTACAGCTTAAATATAGAATGTAATTTGTCGAAGGAACAAGGGATAGGACACCCAGCCTGTGTAACAAAGCTAAGCTATCAAAAAGTATATAAGCAAATAAAATATTGCTTTTTTAAAATTTTAAGGTGCGCCTGTAAAAATCTCATAATCCCACAGGTAAGAAAGCAGGGGCATTAAAATTCATCTTTCATTGCTTTTACGTTTCATGAGGAAGCCGTACCTCAATACAATCAATAAAACCAGCGGAGTGGTTTTTATGTTGTGTGCGTCTTTTTGGTTCAGCAGTAATTCAATTAAATTTTCTACATCCCCACAATTAATATTCCCCCGCATTCAGAGATTGTTTAAGTCACAAATGCAAGTGCAGTGTTTATAAAAAGATAGTGGGTAAAAGATGCCGTAATGAGCTGGCATAAAGTTTATCGCGTTAAAAAAATACGGTAAACAATTATGGAAAAAGAAAACATTCATTTTGACGATCTTATCAGGTAGATTTTGGCCAGGCATCCCCAGAATTTATGATAGAAGTATTAATACGTACCATTCTCATTTACGTTTTTTATTAGTGGTGGTAAGGTTTAAGGGTAATCTCCTGCCCCTCGTTTCACTGTAACTATCCTGGTCGAATTGAGTTCGATAAGAAAAACGATACAGTTCGAACTCCAAAAATAAATTCGCTATTCGGCTATATCCCTTTACTGACAGGCAGTAAAGGGGGAAAAGAAAATGGCAATCCTTTAGTGGATTGCCATAAATCTAGTTCTGTGCCCAGGACTGGATTCGAACCAGCACATCCTTGCGAACGCTGCCACCTGAAGGCAGTGCGTCTACCAATTTCGCCACCTGGGCATAAATTTTAAGAACTAATAGAGAGGTGCAAATATAATGGCATTTAAATTTTGTCAGAAAGGATTATTTTACTACGCAAGGCAAATATCAACTGAAGTTATTTGTAGATGACTTTGTAAGGTTTGATGATGATTAAAACTGCTTACAAACCTGATAATCACTTTTAAAACTTTGCCGTTTACAACCTGTAAAACTTTTCATTATAAACACCGTAAAGAAAAAAAACAAATGCCCGCAAACGCTTTAATAACAGGTTTTTCACCACTTGAAACAAAATTTATTTAATCTCTTGCGGTTTTATCAAAAAGTATATTTTTGCAGCCGTAACTAAAAAATAATTACAATGTCAGACATCGCAACAAGAGTGAAAAAAATTATCGTTGATAAATTAGGAGTTGACGAAGCAGAGGTTACAAACGAAGCTTCTTTTACCAACGACCTCGGTGCCGATTCTTTGGATACCGTTGAATTAATCATGGAATTTGAAAAAGAATTCAACATTTCAATTCCCGATGAGCAGGCTGAAACCATCACTACTGTTGGCCAGGCTGTAGCTTACTTAGAAGAAAACGCTAAGTAGTTTTCACTCCCCCCGCAAAGAATATTTTAAATCCGCCATGCTTAGGCCAAAGCCAACGTAGGGCGGATTTCTAACTTAAAGGCTATCGCCATATGCAATTGAAAAGAGTAGTAGTAACAGGAATAGGTGCTTTAACACCCTTGGGCAATAATTTAGATGATTATTGGAATGGTCTTATAAATGGTGTTTCAGGTGCTGGTGCTATTACTCTTTTTGATGCAGCGAAGTTCCGCACTCACTTTGCCTGCGAGGTTAAAGGATTTGACCCTGCCGATTTTATGGACAGGAAAGAAGCTAAAAGAATGGATCGCTTTGCACAGCTTTCCATAGTTGCAAGCGATATGGCTGTTGCCGATGCAGGTATTACCAAAGAAAATATAGATGTTGACAGGGTTGGTGTCATTTTCGCAAGTGGCATTGGTGGTATCAATACTTTTCAGGAAGAAGTTTCCAACTTCGCCAAAGGCGATGGCACCCCACGTTTCAATCCCTTCTTCATTCCTAAAATGATACTGGATATTGCCGCAGGGCAAATATCTATGCGTCATGGTTTTCGTGGTGCCAACTATGCCGTGGTAAGCGCCTGTGCAAGCAGTACCAATGGTATTATCTCAGCCTTTGATACCATTCGTTTGGGCAAGGCAGATATCATATTAAGCGGCGGTGCCGAAGCTGTAATATGCGAAGCAGGTGTTGGTGGCTTTAACGCCATGAAGGCGATGAGCGAAAGAAATGACGACCCTACAACTGCAAGCCGCCCTTACGATAAAGACCGTGATGGTTTTGTTATGGGCGAAGCTGCAGGTGTTGTTATTCTGGAAGAATATGAACACGCCATTAAACGTGGTGCCAAAATTTACTGCGAAGTTGCAGGTGGTGGTGCTACCGCTGATGCACACCATTTAACTGCCCCGCACCCTGAGGGGCTTGGCGCACAAAATGTAATGCTGGAAGCCTTGAAAGATGCAGGCATGAAGCCAGAAGATATTCATTACATTAATACTCATGGTACTTCTACACCTTTAGGCGATGTGGCAGAACTGAAAGCCATAGCGCATGTATTTGGCGAACATGCTTACAAATTAAATATCAGCAGTACCAAATCTATGACAGGCCATTGCCTTGGTGCAGCAGGTGTTATAGAAGCTATTGCCTGCATAAAAAGTGTGGTTCATAATATTGTTCCACCAACCATTAACCACTTCACAGACGATCCTAATGTGGACGCTAAATTAAACTTCACCTTTAACAAAGCGCAACAACGCACAGTAGATGCAGCCCTAAGCAATACATTTGGTTTCGGCGGACATAATGCATGTGTGATTGTAAAAAAATATGTAGCTTAACGCGGTGGAAATATTAAAGCGACTACTACGAAAATCAGCAACAAAATCATTTGAAGAAAATGTAAAGAACACTTTGGGCATCACACCCAAAAACTTTACTATTTATCGTACTGCACTAAGCCACAGAAGCGTAAAAGACAGCCCTGAAGAAAATAACGAACGCCTTGAATATCTTGGCGATGCTGTATTAAGTGCCGTTGTTGCTGATTATCTTTTTAAACGTTACCCATATAAAGGAGAAGGTTTTTTAACAGAGATGCGCAGCAAAATGGTGAACCGTCAGCAGCTAAATGATATTGCTGTTAAGATGGGCCTCAAGAAAATTACTCTCTTTAATAAGTTTGATAATTCCCTTCGTAACAGTCAGATTTTTGGCAATACTTTAGAAGCCATTGTTGGAGCTATTTATCTTGATAAAGGCTACCGCAAAACCCACCAATGGGTGTTAAAACAAATCGTTATCCCCCACATGTTTGTTGATGACCTGGAACTGGTAGACATTAACCTGAAAAACAAACTGATTGGCTGGGCAAGCAAAAATGGCAAAGTACTAACTTTTGACCTTGTAGAAGAAAAGCTGGAAAGTGGTCGTCGTGTGTTTACTATCAACACTGTATTGGATGGCGAAATAATAACCCAGGGTAAAGGCTTTAATAAAAAGGATGCCAGCCAGCAGGCTGCACAATCTGCCATTGAGAAACTGGGATTGTAGTTTTTTTGTTCCCGCAGAAAGCGGGGAATACGCAGAATAAGATTCCACAATTCTTACTTCTTCACAAACAACTTGGCCGCCATTTTGGTATCGTGTTTATAAATGTCATCTCTTACATTCAGTAAGCCATCTTCGCCAACCCAGGCAGTAAAATATTTAATGGTAACAGGCACTGTAGGTTTTATGGTAACCCATTTTTCTTTAGGCTGACTCATTAATGTTTTTATAGAATCAACGCTGTAAGCGGTATCTCTTCTTAATAAAAATTGTGCAAGTTTTATTGGCTCGCCAAGGCGTATACAGCCATGACTAAACGAACGCTTTGAAGAAGAAAATGCTTCCCTGAAAGGTGTATCGTGCAGGTAAATATTATAACTGTTAGGGAAGAGAAACTTAACGCCACCCAGCGAATTATTTGGCCCTGGTTTTTGCCTTACTACGGGCATCTTGCCAATATATTTTACAATCTCCATATTGTTTTTTGCAAGGTAATTGGGGTCGCGCCTCATTGCAGGCACTACTTCATTTTTGGTAATAGCATCAGTTACATTCCAGTAAGGGCTAAACACTACGTAACGCAGGTTGCCGTTAAAAATTACCGTGCTGTTGGCTGCAGTACCAACCACTACATTCATACTAAAACTGTAGGCGCCAGAATCGTACACATGCAGTTTGTATTCAGGAATGTTCACTACCAAATGATCAGTGGTTAAAGTGTCAGGCAGCATCCATCTTGCCCTTTCCATGTTTACCAAAATCTTCTGTATCAGTGTATCTATAGAAATATTCAGTTCTTTAAAAGTACCTGAACCAATCAATCCTGAATTATTAAGGCCAACCCTTTGCTGAAACTGTTTTACGGCTATAAGTAATGTTGTATCAAACACTTTGCTGGTATCACTTTCAGCCAAATCGCCCAAGGCAAACAAACGTTTTTTTACAAGCATTATTACATTGCTTGAATCGCCTTTTTTTAATGATTTTATGGCAGGGATGGAATCCCATTTACCTTCATTTTTAATGGCATAATACTTCAATAAATATTTCTCTAACTGCCTGTATTGTTTGTTCAACGGCTCATAATCGTCAAGTGCTTTGCCATTGGCTTTTACCATCGAATCAAGCGCAGCGCTTACATCAATTTTCTTACGTGGAATAAACCAGCCAAGTTCACTTGCATTAATATCGCTGCCCTGGTAAACCTTTGAAGTGTATTTAAAAAACTGCCCCGTTAAAAACATTTCCGCTTTAAACACAAGCGAATCTTTTGCAGGATATTTTGATACCAAACTTGCTGCATCAAACAATTGTTGCAGGCCGGCCGTGTAAATACTGCTGTCTTTAATTTCAGTGATATAATTGTTCTGTAGGTTGTAAAAGTTATGCGCCTGCTCAATCATTCCAGTGGTATCAAACCATGCAAACTCGTAATTGCGGTGCTTGTAAAAGTCGAAAAAGGATTTCCTGAACTTCTCAAAATCTGTATTGGAAGCAAGAAATTTATCCAACTGAATACTGTCTAAAAAAAGTGTGTTATAAGAAGTTTGTTCCGTGATAGTAGTATCCTGTACAATGGGCTTCTCTTTGTTTTGGTTTTTACAGGAAACAGTAACAACGACTACCAACAATAATAGCATTACTTTATTCATAAACACAAATATGGTTGAATGAAGTTAGCAGTTTGTAAGCAATGCGGCGGCTACTATACCTGCAGTTTCAGTACGTAAACGGGTATTTCCCAAACTCGTTGGTATGTAATGTTGCTGCAAGGCCAGTTCAATTTCCTGGGGAGTAAAATCGCCTTCAGGGCCAATAAGAATTTGCAAATTATTTGTAAGTGAAAGGCTGGTTATTGCAGTCTTTACACCTTCCTCACAATGGGCAATTAATTTTTGCTGCTTAGCAGATGATTGAATTGTTTTAATTATTTCTATTGGTTGATGCAGTACGGGCAACCAAACCTGCTGACTTTGTAGCATGGCAGAAATTACGATGTTCTGCATCCTGTCAAAACGAAAATGCTGGCGTTCTGTTCTGCTGCACAATAATGGAATGATTTCACTCACGCCCATCTCCGTAGCTTTTTCCAAAAACCATTCAAAGCGGCTGGCATTTTTTAAAAGAGATATACCGATGCAAACTTTTCTTTCAACCTGCGGTTGAAAACTGGTTGCCTCAATCAATACTTCACAATGTCTTTTATCTTCTCTTTTAATAATGGCTTTGTAAATATTGCCCCTGCCATCTGTAAGCTGCAATGGTTCCCCTGCTTTCATGCGCAACACCTGTATGCAATGCTTGCTGGTTTCTTCGTTTAAAATAAAAGAACCCGAAGCCGAAATAGATGGTTGATAGAAATATGGAAGGGACATAATGATTAACCTTAACAGGATGATGCGCCAAAAATAGGCATTGAAGGGGAATAGCTTTTTTGTATGATAAAAAGTATTTCCAACTTAAAAACATTTTGTTTTTAAGTTGGTGGAGAAACTTGCCACCTATACGGTGGAGGTTTTATTTTTAAGTTGAAAACATTTTGTTTTTAACTTAAAGTGGAGTTGACTTTAACTTAAAAACATTTTGTGATTAAGTTAAAAAGGAATTGCTATTAAGTTGAGATGAGAAATAGTTTAAGTTAAAGATGCTATTTTGCAATTGTAAATTTCATTTTCCACAGTAAAGTAAGTTGTGTATAGACTTCCAAAATTTACTTGATTTATGTTTTTACTTTATTTACTATGCTGCATTCCTGTGATAAAGGGAATTGTTCAATTTTTTTATTAAAGAAATAAGAATAAAAATTATTACAGCATAAAAGGGGTTGTTACTGACTATCATGTTGAAGAACTTCCTTCGTCCAGCTCAGGTGGATACACTCATTATTATCCCATCGTGGAATTTACTGACCGTAATGGTGAACAGCTACGGCTTGTTTCACAAGATTATAACCCAGACAGACCCATGTATGATGTTGGTAGTAAAGTATCTTTATTAATTAACCCTAATAATAACCATCGCTTTATTTTAGATGAAAAGTAGACAGGATTATAATACCATTTGTTTGGATAGCTATAGGGATTGTAGGGGTGTTTTTTCTTTATTTTGTTGTTGGTAGTATTTCCTTACAGTATTTAAATAAAAAAAGCCGGCCATCTTTAGAAATGGCCGGCTTATATAATAGCTTCTACCTTACTTCATTGTAAACCCTTCCAAAAACTTAGTGGTAAAATTGCCTGCCCTGAAGTCTTCGTTCTTCATTAGCTGCAAATGGAAAGGAATGGTGGTTTTAATGCCCTCAATTACGTACTCGCTTAATGCCCTGTACATTTTATCAATCGCCTCTTCACGGGTTTGTGCAACGGTAATCAATTTGCCTATCATACTGTCGTAATACGGCGGAATGGTGTAGCCAGCATATACATGGCTGTCAACCCTAACACCGTGCCCACCAGGTGTATTTAAATTAGTGATCTTGCCTGGCGAAGGACGGAAATCGTTATAAGGATCTTCTGCATTAATACGACATTCAATAGCGTGCATTTGAGGCTCATAATTTCGGCCTGAAATTTTTTCGCCCATGGCGATTTTTATCTGCTCTTTTATCAAATCAAAATTCACTACTTCTTCTGTAACGCAATGTTCTACCTGTATACGGGTGTTCATTTCCATGAAGTAGAAATTGCGGTGCTTATCTACCAAAAATTCAATGGTACCAACACTTTCATAATTAATGGCGCTGGCGGCTTTAATGGCAGCTTCACCCATGGCTTTACGCAGTTCTGGCGTCATAAAAGGAGAGGGGCTTTCTTCCACCAGTTTCTGGTGACGGCGTTGTATGGAGCAATCCCTTTCGCTTAAATGGCAAACGGTACCGTATTGGTCGCCAGCAACCTGTATTTCAATGTGGCGTGGCTCTTCCACAAATTTTTCCATGTAAATACCATCGTTTTTAAACGATGCAGCCGCTTCAATTTTGGCAGCGTTAAAGGCTTTTTCAATTTCCTCTTCGCTCCAAACCACACGCATGCCCTTACCACCACCGCCAGCAGTGGCTTTTAATATTACAGGATAACCCACTGCATTTTTAGCAAGGTCTTTCGCCTGCTCTACGCTTTCCAGTAAACCACCACTGCCTGGTACCACAGGTACGCCAGCTTTTATCATGGTTTCTTTAGCGGTAATTTTATCGCCCATGGCATTTATCATTTCAGGCGTAGGCCCAATGAATTTAATACCATGATCGGCACAGATTTGTGAGAACTTGCTGTTCTCTGCCAAAAAACCATAACCTGGGTGAATTGCATCGGCATTGGTAATTTCTGCCGCCGCCATAATATGCGGAATGTTAAGGTAAGAGTCGCTGCTGGCGGGTTTGCCTATACAAACGGCTTCATCTGCAAAACGAACATGCAGGCTGTCTTTATCAGCAGTGCTGTAAACAGCCACCGTTTTTATACCCATTTCCCTACAGGTTCTAATCACACGAAGGGCAATCTCGCCACGGTTGGCAATCAATATTTTTTTAAACATCTTTAATAATTAGCTAATGTGCTAATGTGCTGATGTGCTGATGCACACAACACCAAGCTGTTAGAAAATGAAAAAACTTAACAAGTAACTAATGGGACTTTTACTTTTTGCTGTGCCAAGTATTTTGTTCAGTACCCTTTGAATCTCTTGTAGTTTATTTGATAGTTGTAAGCAGTCTGGATAACCCTTTGCATAAGTGCACAGCATCAACCAATATTGTGTCTCATCTGCTTCTTTTGCAGCAAGTTTCATTTTGTGAATGAAGTCTGCTTTACTTTCTGCATTTTGGGCTTCCATTGCATTGGCACCTATGGAAGTTGATGACCTGAATAATTGCTTGCTGATAATGTATTTTTTCGAAGTATCAAGTAATTCGCAATAATCAATGGCTAAAAGAGAGAAGTCGAAACTTAATTTCAAAATGGGATTATTTTCAAACAAATCTTTTTGCATTGTGATTAGTCTTTAAGCTGTATTAGCATTGCAGTAACATTAGCAAATCAGCACATTATCAAATCATCGAATTATTCCTAATTCGGTTCCACCAAAAACAAAGGCTGATCATATTCAACAGGACTGTGGTCATCAACCAGTATTTTAACAACGGTACCGCTTATTTCTGCTTCAATTTCGTTGAATAATTTCATTGCCTCAATAATGCAAACCACTTTTCCAGGGGCTATTTCTGTACCTACTTCTGCAAAATTTGGTTTGTCTGGCGATGGTTTACGGTAAAAAGTACCAATCATCGGGCTTTTAATGGTAATAAGGTTATCTGATTTTGGGGCTGGTGCTTCTGCAGTGGGGGCTGCCTGTGGTAAGGCTTGTGGAGCTGCTGATGGCTGAGGGGCTACGTTATATACTTGTTGTGGGGCTGCAACTGTTACTACCTGTTCTTCTTTTTGTTTGATGGTTACCTTACCATCTTTATCTTCTATACTTATTTCACCAATATTACTCTTGTTAATGATCTTGATAAGCTCGTGAATCTGCTTTAAATCCATAAAAGATTTTTTTTGTGAAGAAAGATTTTCTCTTTGTTAAACGGAAAAAAATTGCTTTTCCGTATTTTGAAAGAGGCGGCAAAGTAGCCATATTTTAACGGAAAATGCAAGCTTTTTATAAAAAAAACGGCATTTTAAGCTAAAATAGAGGTAAAACAGCCTATTTGGCCGATGAGTGGTTTTGTAAAAAGAAGATGGGACAATTTTCATTATCCCATCTTCTGATTTATATAAATTATCCTGTTGTAACAACAGGCCAAAAGCAATTATTCTTTTACCCTTTCTACGTAGTCACCTGTTTTGGTATTGATGCGTATTAACTCACCTTCATCTACAAATAAGGGTACGTTTACGGTTGCACCAGTATCAATTGTGGCTGGTTTTGTGGCACGGGTTGCAGTATCGCCACGTAAACCTGGCTCGCAGTAAGTAACACGGACAACGATTTTTTCTGGCAATTCGGCACCAATTGGCAATTCTGATTCAGTATTAATGAACACTGATACTTCTGCCCCATCTTTTAAAAACTGTGGTGAATCAATCATTTCTTCGGCCAAAACAATTTGCTCAAAGGTTTCGTTGTTCATCAAATTGAAACCAGTTTCATCTCTATATAAATATTGAAACGTCTTTTTCTCAACACGAATTGGGTAAACTGTTTCGCCACTGTTCCATGTTTTTTCAATGCTGCGTTTATTATCAACGCCTTTTAGCTTGGCCCATATTTTTGCTGCTGCACGGGCGGTTTTGTTTTCACCAAATTCCACCACACTATATAAGCTGCCGTCTAATTTTAAGATCATGCCACGGCTTATGTCTGAAGTTGTTGCCATTGTTTAAGTATTATGAATTGAAAATTTTAGGTGGGCAAAAGTAGGGATTGCTGATGTAAAATAGCCGCTCGCGTTTATTTAGTTAAAATGCAGGCTTGTTTTAAAACTTTTCACGTTAGGAAAACATATTTTCCTAACGTGAAAAATTTCTTTTCCTGCTCAGGAAATTTATTACCGCTGCGCAGATGATATAAAAACGGTGGTAAGTTGATTGATATTACAGGCTCATCATCTCTTTAAACTTAACTGTTTGCCTGCGGCTAACTTCAATTTTTTCTCCACCTTTTAAGTCAACCAAAAGGCCGCCATTAAAATAAGGTTCAATTTTTTCAATCCAGCGAAGGTTTACAATATGCTTGCGGTTGGCACGAAAGAACATGCGTTCATCCAGCCTTTCTTCAAGTGCATTAAGTGATTTTAAAATAAGTGGTTTATTTGTGCCAAAAAACACTTTGGCGTAGTTGCCAACGCTTTCAAACAAACGTATCTCGCCCAGTTTTACAAACCAGCAGCGTTCGCCGTCTTTTACAAAAACCTGGTCAAACTCACTTAAAAGGCCGCGGTTAAAACCTGGCTGACTTTCCGTTTTTTCTTTGTTAAGCTCATCATGCAGTTTGCTTATAGAATCGCTTAAACGTTTTGGCTCAATGGGTTTTAGCAGGTAATCCAGTGCGTTTACTTCAAAAGCTTTAATAGCATATTCATCGTAAGCGGTGGTGAATATTACTTTTGGGGCTTTATCTACTTCACTTAAAAGGTCAAAGCCTGTTTTGCCTGGCATTTGTATATCTAAAAATATCAATTCAGGGTTGTGCTGTTCAATTTTTTCAAGACCCTCATCTACATTAGCAGCTTCATCAACCACTTCAATATCGCTATGGTCCTGCAACAGTTTCTTCAGTTCATTACGTGCCAATCTTTCATCATCAATAATTATAGCGGTTATTGCCATAGAACAAATGTTTTTTTAAGATTTTAATTTTAAACAGGAATGGTAACGCGTGCCTGTACTTTATTATCGTCCACATCCTTTAATTCAAATGTAGCGAGTTTTCCATACAATAAATTAAGGCGGTTTTTTGTGCTGGCAACGCCAAAACCATCGGGGTTGTAATTGCCGTTAAGGTGACCAGTATTTTCAACAATCAGTTCGTGGTGGTTATTTGAAAAATCAGACGTTATTTTTATCAGGCCGCCAGTTTTATGCTTGCTTATGCCATGTTTAATGGCATTTTCTACCAGTGTTTGCAGCATCATTGGTGGCACAGGCAGGTCAAGCGTTTCATCATCAATATTGTATTCTACCTGTAACCTGTCTTCAAAGCGAATATGTTCAAGGGCAAGATAATCTTTCACAATATTTAGTTCCCTTTCCATAGGGGCAGTTTCCACTTTTTCAGTTTGCATACTGCTGCGCAGGATGTTGCTTAATTCTGTAATCGCGGTTCTTGCACGTTCAGGATTTTCATCAACCAAAGCCCTGATGCTGTTTAATGCATTAAATATAAAATGCGGGTTGATGTGTGATTTAATGGTACGCAGTTCCAGATCTTTAACCATGCTTTCAAGCCTTACTTTATCAATTTCTGAAGTGGTGTTTATTTCAATGTAATGCCACAGGTAGTAAAAGCTGGTCCACGCAAAAACAATAGGACTATCAGAAAGAAAATTAACAAAAGACCTTTTTTGCAAAGAAAATTTCTTTTGCGGGTCGTATAAATGAAAGAATTCAACAAAGGCACTATTGGTAATACTGTACAGGTAAGCAATTAAAATAACCAAACCAAGCAGCAACCACCAGCGTTTTTTTTCAAAGGGTGGGCGAAGTTTAAGACGAACAATAAAAGTGCGCAATAAGTGAGTGAATAAAAAACCAAGTACCATGCCCAAACCAATACGGCCATATCTTATATCAGGAATTTTTTGGTTAAACGTGAAAGAGTAAAATAAAATTGATAAGCTATAAAACAACCATCCCCCAATCTGGCATCCCCAATATAGCAAAGACTTATTTTTCATTTTAACAAATGTAACTGCACCCTTTAGTCATCTTCTATTAAAATTTATTAAAGGCAAAAACAACGGCTGTTTGGTAAAGAAATTCTTTGTTTATAAACCTTTCCCCATGCTGTGTGTATAACAGTAGCTAACAGTTTTTGCCCTTAAAAGCCCTATTTTTACAAAAATTACACGTGCATGGAAATTGTATCCGGAGCCTTGTTGAAAGACATAAATTCACCTGATGACCTTAAAAAAATTAGCCGCGAACAATTGCACCAAATGTGCGATGAGCTTAGACAATATATAATTGATGTAGTAAGTGTACATGGTGGACACTTTGCAGCAAGCCTTGGTGTGGTTGAATTATCGGTGGCTTTGCATTACGTGTACAATACACCTTACGATCAACTGGTGTGGGATGTAGGCCATCAGGCTTATGGGCATAAAATTCTTACAGGTCGTAGAGATGCTTTTCCTACCAACCGTAAATATGGTGGATTAAGCGGTTTCCCCAAACGCACAGAAAGTGAGTACGATACTTTTGGAGTAGGGCATTCTTCTACTTCTATTTCTGCGGCTTTGGGTATGGCAATGGCTGCAAAATACAAAGGTGAAAACCGTAAAAGTGTTGCCATTATTGGCGACGGCAGCATGACTGCAGGGATGGCTTTTGAAGCCATGAACCACGCGGGTGTGGCAGACAGTGATGTATTGATTATATTGAACGATAACTGCATGAGCATTGACCCTAATGTTGGTGCTTTAAAAGAATATTTAACTGATATTGCAACCAGCCCTACTTACAACAAACTTAAAGGCGAAGTTTGGAATATGATGGGCAAACTGCCTGTGGGCAAAGGTTTTAGCCGTGCTATGGCACATAAACTTACTGAAGGTGTAAAAGGTATGGTAAGCAGCAGCAGCAATTTATTTGAAGCCCTAAAACTGCGTTATTTTGGCCCAATTGATGGACATAATATTACCAAGCTGGTAGATACTTTACGTGATCTGAAAGAAATTCCTGGCCCCAAAATTTTACACATTGTTACCGTTAAAGGCAAGGGCTATTCTTTGGCAGAAAAAGACCAGACCAAGTGGCATGCACCTGGTTTGTTTGATAAAATAACTGGCGAGATTGTAAAGAAAACTTACAATGCTCCACAACCTCCAAAATACCAGGATGTATTTGGCCATACCATGATTGAACTGGCTGAAATGAACGATAAGGTAATGGGCGTTACGCCTGCCATGCCCAGTGGTTCATCGCTTAAGTTTATGATGGAGAAGATGCCGCACCGTGCTTTTGATGTGGGCATTTGCGAGCAGCATGCAGTTACATTAAGTGCAGGTTTGGCAACACAGGGTATGCGTGTGTTCTGCAATATCTATTCATCGTTTATGCAGCGTGCTTTTGACCAGGTTGTACATGATGTAGCTATACAAAAAATGCCGGTTACTTTGTGTTTAGACAGGGCAGGGCTTGTAGGCGAAGACGGCCCTACGCACCATGGTTGTTATGATATTGCTTACTTCCGCTGTATACCCAATATCATTATTTCTGCACCAATGAACGAGCAGGAACTACGTAACCTGATGTACACTTCTCAACTGGAAACCACAGAATATCCTTTTGTAATTCGTTACCCGCGTGGCGAAGGTGTGATGCCTGAATGGCGTACCAAACTGGAAGAAGTGCAAATAGGCAAAGGCCGTAAACTGAAGGATGGTGAAGATGTTGCTATACTAAGCCTTGGGCATCCTGGTAATTTTGCACAGGCCGCTATACGTGAATTGCGTACAGAAGGTATTAATCCTGCACATTACGATATCCGCTTTGTAAAACCAATTGATGAAGATTTGCTGCACGAAGTATTTACAAAATATAATAGGGTAATAACCGTTGAAGATGGTACTACCATTGGTGGCTTTGGTACTGCCGTGCTTGAATTTATGGCACAGCATAATTATAAGGCCAATGTTAAGTTACTTGGCATTCCAGACCGTTTAGTAGAACACGGTACTTTAAAAGAATTATACAAAGAATGTAACTATGATGCCGCGGGTATTGCAGCAGCCGTAAGGGTTTTGGTAGGGGATAAGGTAAGAGTGAGTACTGCGATTGCGGGTTAAAAAATAAGAGTTTGATAAATGGAAGAGCCGCTTTTAGCGGCTCTTTTATATTTTGTTTGATTAATGATGAGCATATTCTCTATAATTTACTACACCATGTAATATTGGTCTTTGTATTGTATCTTCTGCAACAACAGTAACTTCTAAGGTATTTCCTTGTCCATCAAAAAATTCAAGACAATATCCATAATTGCCTTTTACATCTTGTACTATTTCAACGACAGTTGCAACATCACCTTTAATAAAACCAAGTTCAGGCAAGTCTTTTGCCAATTGAACCTCATTATATAATTCAAATTTGTTCATACTTAGATTATTTAAGCCGGATATAAAGTTACAAAACGAAAAGTATTATCGGGTAATTGCTCCAACCAAATTGTTATTACTACTTTGTTTCTTAAAACCCCAACTACTGAATATAAGTTACCAAAATCACTTGTTCTGGATAAAACAATATCATTCTTCACAGCTAAGCTTTTAATGTCATCAATCAGGGCAGTATAGTTTTCTTTGGTGTAGCCTAATTTTTCAAGAAAAATAGATTTATCGTTTTTTGCTTTCTTGACCAACAGGTAATCTGTAATTTTTTCTTTTGAGATGATTATTTGTTCAGGTAGTAACCGCATAAATGTGTTTGATAATATAAATATATCAAACAAAAAAGCCTGGCACTTCTGCCAGGCTTTAAATCAAATAAATAAACTATTTATTTTCTTACCAAATAGCTTAACACAAATTGTAACAACCCAATACCCACTATCCAAATGATAGTTTCAATTTTGCTTTTATTAATGCGGTCAATCAAATCAATTTTATCTTCTTTAGTTAATAGTGCATCCTTTTTAGCATCAATTTTAGCTTCAACAATTTCTTCAATTTGTTGAATTATAATCTTAGCATCTTCATCGTTTTTGAAATGCTTATTCAGTATCTCATATATTTTAAAACTTTGTGAAGCTGTCATCCTTTTGTTTTTTCAAAAATAAGAAACAAATTTAATTAAAAAGCCCCCGCATTTCTGCGAGGGCTTTTTCTATCTTCATTTTCAAATCAGCACATCAGCTAATTTTCAAATTGGTTACTTCACTTCTTCAAACTGTGCATCTTCTACATGGTCACCGCCTGAGCTTTGACCACCTGCAGCCTGTTCAGCACCTGGTTGTTGCGCACCACCTGCACCTTCTGCCTGCGCTTTATAGATGTCTTCGCTTGCCGCTGTCCATGCAGTGTTCATTTCCGCAGTAGCTGCATCAATGGCTGCAATGTCCTGGTTCTTGTAGGCTTCTTTCAATTTTTCAAGCGCAGCTTCAATAGGCCCTTTCTTATCAGCAGGAATCTTATCGCCAAACTCTTTAAATTGTTTTTCTGTCTGGAAGATAAGGCTGTCAGCACCATTCAGTTTTTCAACCCTTTCTTTCGCAATTTTATCTTCAGCTTCGTGTGCTTTTGCTTCAGCTTTCATCTTTTCAACTTCTTCTTTGCTTAAGCCACTGCCAGATTCGATTTTGATTTTTTGTTCCTTGCCCGTGCCTTTGTCTTTTGCACTTACATGTATCATACCGTTGGCATCAATATCAAAAGTTACTTCAATTTGAGGAACACCGCGTGGTGCTGGTGGTATGTTATCTAAGTTAAATACACCCAAGCTCTTGTTTTGAGCAGCCATTGGCCTTTCACCCTGTAAAACGTGTATCTGTACACCAGGTTGGTTATCGCTTGCTGTAGAATAAACTTCTGTTTTCTTGGTAGGAATGGTTGTATTGCTAGCAATCATTGTTGTCATAATACCACCCATTGTTTCAATACCAAGGCTCAAAGGTGTAACGTCGAGTAACAATACATCTTTTACTTCACCAGTTAATACTCCACCCTGTATAGCTGCACCAACAGCAACAACTTCATCAGGATTAACGCCTTTGTTTGGTTTCTTGCCAAAGAATTTTTCTACAATTTCCTGAACCTTAGGTATACGTGTACTACCACCTACTAAGATTACTTCATCAATTTCAGAAATACTGTAACCTGCATCTTTCAAAGCAGCTTCGCAAGGCTTTAAGCAACGCTCAAATAATTTGTCAGCAAGGGCTTCAAATTTGGCACGGCTTAATTTCTTAACAAGGTGTTTAGGCACACCATCAACTGCGGTGATGTATGGTAAGTTAACTTCAGTTTCGTTACCGCTACTTAATTCAACTTTCGCTTTTTCAGCGGCTTCTTTTAAACGTTGCAAAGCCATAGGATCTTTACGCAGATCAATGGCTTCGTCAGCTTTAAATTCATCAGCCAACCAGTCCATAATAACTTTATCAAAGTCATCACCACCTAAGTGAGTATCACCATTGGTAGATTTTACTTCAAATACACCGTCACCAAGTTCAAGAACTGAAATATCAAACGTTCCACCACCAAGGTCAAATACGGCTATCTTTTGATCAATAGATTTTTTATCCAAACCATAAGCCAATGCCGCAGCAGTAGGCTCGTTCACAATACGGCGAACATTTAAACCAGCAATTTCACCAGCTTCTTTTGTTGCCTGGCGTTGCGCATCATTAAAATAAGCAGGCACAGTAATTACTGCATCAGTTACTTCAACACCTAAATAATCTTCGGCTGTTTTCTTCATTTTCTGCAAAACCATTGCAGAAATTTCCTGTGGCGTATATAAACGGCCATCAATATCAACACGAACGGTATTATTGTCACCCTGTGCCACTTTGTAGCTCCAGTGGCTAATTTCTTCTGTCACTTCATCAAAACGGCGGCCCATAAAACGCTTTACAGACGCGATTGTGTTTTGAGGATTGGTAATGGCCTGGCGCTTTGCAGCATCACCAACCTTACGTTCGCCATTCTTTAAAAAACCAACAATAGACGGCGTTGTACGGCGTCCTTCTTCGTTAGCTATTACCACTGGTTCGTTACCTTCCATCACGGAAACACAACTGTTGGTGGTTCCTAAGTCTATACCAATTATTTTACCCATAATATTTTATTTTTACGATTTGCGGTAAGTCAATCATTATGCCATGGCAAAACAAAGTGCAAAATTGGCAGGCTACAGGCATTTTGCAGGTTATGGTACGAACTTTTGTCCTTTAATGATACTTCGTTGTCCGCAGGATTCCGTGAATGTCACTCTCCCGATAGTTATCGGGAGCAACGGCTGGATACTTTATTGTGCTTTTGATTTCACACAAAGAAGCTAAGGGTACAAAAAAACAACGGTTTTTGAGTAGCAGTGTGCATGTAAAAAATTACAAGAGCATTGCTACCGTGGCAATGTACGCGGCGGAAAGTACAAGAGCAGTGCCACGGTAGCAGTGTACGCGGCGGAAAAAACAAGAGCAGTGCCACGGTAGCAATGTACGCGGCGGAAAAAACAAGAGGAGTGCCACGGTAACAGTGTACGTGTATTAAATTACAAGAGGAGTGAGGAATGGACAGTTTATGTGTAGGAAATTGCAAGAGGTGTGTTACTATAGATTAATTGCCCGCTGATAGCACAGGTGTACACAGAAAACAAAAATATTTTACAATATCATCAGCGAAAATCCGCGAAATCTGCGAGACATTAATCCTTTAAAATCTGTTTTACCCAATTAAGCACTTTGGCAAGCTGTTCTTCTCTTGTAAAGTGCGTATTATCTAAAACAACGGCATCATCAGCTTTGCGCAGGGGACTAAATTCGCGGTTACTGTCAATATAATCACGCATTTCAAGGTTGTCGCGAATTTCTTCAATAGTTATATGCGGGTTTTTGGCAAACAGTTCTTTGTAACGTCTTTCAACCCTTATGGCAGGGTCGGCAGTAACAAATATTTTAAGTTCAGCATTTGGGAAAACCGTGGTGCCGATATCCCTGCCATCCATTACAATACCTTTTTTCTCACCCAGCTTTTGCTGCTGTGCCACCGCAAATTCACGAACCTCTTTAACGGCAGCTACTTCACTTACATTTTCGCTTACCAGCATGTCACGTATCAGGCTTTCAACGTTCTCGTCATTCATTATCATATCGCTGGTGCCATCGGCATCGTTGTAAGCAAAGTCTAGATGAATATTTTCAAGCGCAGCGTTTACTTCAGTGGAAATATTCCAGTCGGTATGGTTGCGTAAAAAGTATAAGGTAATGGCACGGTACATGGCACCGCTATCAACAAAAACATAGTTCAGTTCTTTGGCAAGCTGCTTTGCAAGCGTGCTTTTGCCGCAGGAAGAATAGCCATCTATGGTAATGATGATTTTTTTCATGCCGCGAAGATAATAATGCGTGTTTACCGTTACTTAGAAAGAGAAAAAATGATTGTGGAGTGTAGTTAGCTACTGATTTTCGCTAACCTATATAACATTTCGTTCCTTATTCCCTCATTTGCAGAATTACAATATTCTTTCATCAAGTCGATCGCTTCAGTCGTACCAATTGATATCAAAATCCAACTAAACCATTTTGCAAGTGCGTCAGAATCCGAATAAGTATATTCTAAATAGTCAAAATTACTTTCCAATGCTTTTCTAACAAATGAAATTGTTGTAGGGCTTGCTAATTCCTGTAATTCTCTTGCAACTCTCTGGTGACTTATATGATTAGGATCTATTAATAATTCATTTAGGATATCGATATATTCAGAAGCATTACCTGATAACCAAATGAGCGAAAGCGTCATTTGTATTTCATCAGGGTTAGCATCTTCAATTGCCGCTCTTATTTCCTTTTTTACGAATTCTTTATCTTTTGTTATATCCACAGAAAACCTCTTTAAAAAAGTATCCACAGAGATAATACTGTAGTCAAGTTCAGCCAATAATTGTTTATCAGTATCAGTCATAGCGGTTTCTTACCTGCTCTCAATATGTTTGTTAATAAAACTAAAAGGCTGCAACAAATTCTTTTATGCTTTGCTGTAAACCACTGCTTACAGGGGTTACAGGCAAGCGCAGTATATTTTCTATAAGCCCTTGCTCGTACATAAATGCTTTAACGCCAGCAGGGTTGTTTTCTGCAAAAAGCATATCATAAGCCTTTAATAATTTATAATGAATGGTTCTTGCATTTTCAAAATCGCCTTTCAAGCAAAGGCGTATCATATTTGAAAACTGTTTAGGAAAACTGTTGGCAGCTACGCTGATAACACCATCCATGCCACATGCAATTTGTGGCAGGGTTAAAGCATCATCGCCAGTAACTACTAAAAAATCTTTTGGCCTGTCACGCAGTATTTGCATACACTGGTTCATATCGTCATGCGCTTCTTTAATACCTGCAATATTAGCTACTTCGTGTGCAAGGCGTGTAGTGGTTGCAGCAGTTAAATTACGGCCAGTTCTGCCAGGTACGTTGTAGAGCAATATTGGTTTGGGCGATGCTTCAGCCAGGGCTTTGTAATGCTGGTACAAACCTTCCTGCGATGGTTTGCTGTAATATGGTGAGGCACTTAAAACAGCGGTGGCTTTATCTAAAGGAAAAGACTGCAGGTCTTTTATAATAGCTGCTGTATCGTTACCGCCAATGCCTACCACTATTGGTACACGGCCATTAACTTTTTCAGTAGTAAGGGCAAGTATATCAAGCTTTTCTTCTTTGCTTAAAGTAGGGGTTTCGCCTGTGGTGCCAAGGCTTACAATATATTCTGCACCGCCATCTACTATGTAATTGATTACTTTTTCAAGGGCAGTAAAATCGACGGAAGCATCGTTTTTAAACGGTGTAATAATGGCTACACCTGTACCAGTAAGAATAGAACGAAGAGACATTAGGTTATACGTGATTTAAATTATTATACTAATTAAGGCCAAATGTTTAACACGAACTATAACGAACGGCAAGAATTAAAGGCAATCGCTGTTACAAGAACTATTCATTCACTATGTACTGGCTTATCATTTCTGCGGGTGACAGTTCTTCCCAAAAACCCATTTGGCCATACTTGTCAATACGGTTACTGATGCGTGTTTGCGGGTCAATAGGTTTAAGTTCGTTAAGGGCATTTATGATTACATTTTTAAGCAAAGCCGCAGCCTCTGCATAATCCCAATGTGCACCACCAATTGGCTCAGGTACAATTTCATCTACAAGTCCAAACCCTTTCATGTCAAGGCTTGTAAGGCGTAATTGTTCTGCTGCTGTTTCACGTTTATCAACACTGCGCCATAGAATAGAACTACAACCTTCAGGTGAAATAACGGTGTACCATGTGTTCTCCATCATTAACACCTTATCGCCTACACCAATGCCCAGAGCACCACCACTGGCACCTTCGCCAATAATAACACATATTACAGGCACCTTTAAACGTATCATCTCGAAAATGTTACGTGCAATGGCTTCGCCCTGGCCGCGTTCCTCGCCTTCTAGGCCGGGGTAGGCACCAGGTGTATCTATAAAAGTGATAATGGGTTTATTGAATTTCTCTGCAAGCCTCATAAGGCGCAAAGCCTTCCGATAGCCTTCTGGTTTTGCCATACCGAAGTTGCGTAGCTGGCGCATTTTGGTGTTGATGCCTTTTTGCTGGCCAATTACCATTACGGTTTGACCATCAAGTTCTGCAAAGCCACCCACCATTGCCTTATCATCTGCAAAGTTTCTATCGCCATGTAGCTCTACAAAGTTTTCCATCATTTTTTCAATGTACTTAAACAGGTAAGGCCTGTCTGGATGACGGCTTAATTGTACACGCTGCCATGGGGTAAGGTGCTCTGTAATTTCGCGGCGTTTATCAACTATAGAATGTTCAAGTTGCACTATGGTGCTATTATAATCTATCTTCTGATTTTTCTCTGCCAGCTTTTTTGTTTGTTCAATCTGCTCATATAAATCTTTTATCGGCTGCTCAAATTCAAGAAATTGTCTATTGGGGTACTGGGGCATAATGCTAACAGTTGAGGCGGTAAAATTAGGGGATGAAATTTTTTTTAGAAAGATTTGTTTATAAGAAAAAGTTGCCCTTATATTTGCACCCCGATCAACGGAAAAGGGTTGGTAGTTCAGTTGGTTAGAATGCCGCCCTGTCACGGCGGAGGTCGCGGGTTCGAGTCCCGTCCAGCCCGCATAGCTACTATGCAAAGTATCCTAAAAGCCTGTAAAATGTAGATTTTACGGGCTTTTTTGTTTTTATACCCTCAGAATAACTCAATCTAGGAGCGACGCATTTGGTGAATCAAAATAATCTTCTGCAATACCTATAAATGCTGCATGTTGTTTTCAATTTGGGTGTCCCCGCTATGTTTTTTTAGTTTGTACAATGTTCGTCCGTCAAAAAAAGAATAAGAGTGGAGTTATCGGTGTTCAGGTAATTGATAAAAGTAATGGCAGGTATCAAGTTCTTAAAACTATTGGCAGTTCAAAATAGCTGCTGATAAAAAATGGGATGGATTAAAAGGGTTCTATCATCAATACTGATTTATCTAAAGAAGCCGTGATAGAAAATTATGGGCATTTAT
This sequence comes from Chitinophagales bacterium, assembly GCA_031424995.1. Taxonomy (GTDB): domain Bacteria; phylum Bacteroidota; class Bacteroidia; order Chitinophagales; family Chitinophagaceae; genus Parasediminibacterium. The sequence goes on from JANPIP010000006.1 coordinate 37,043, forward strand.
GGCAATTGCGAAGCAATCACGAATACAAATAAAAAACAAAATAGAAAATGAGTAAATAGAAAAAGCCTTCCGGGTAACCAAAACAGATCTTAAAGTGCGGCCTGTTTATCATTATGCGCAACGAAGGATAGAAGCCCATATTTGCCTTGCTTTTGTAGCCTATAAAATTTACAAAGAACTGGAACGGCAACTGAAGGAAAAACAATCAGCACTAAGCCCAGAAAAAGCCATAGAAATTGCCAAAACCATTTACAGCATCCAAGCCATCAAACCCAACTCAAAAGAGCTTTTTGAAAAAACATTATTGCTCAATGAGGAACAACGAAACCTGATAGGTTTATTTTATCCCTAAAATGGGTGTCCCAGTGACGAAGTCAGGAAAGCGGTCGATAATCCGTTTTTTATCCGTTCTATCTATATCATCCGTATTACAATTTTCGCAGGGTTACTTATAATCTGCAATTGAAATTTTCTCTTCACAAAAACCAAATTCCTGCTCATCGTTACTGCTAACAATAATGAGTTTATTGCTGCAATAATTTTTAATTAACTGGTGATAAAGGGTATAACCTGTTGCGTCAAGATTAGTACAGGGTTCGTCTAATAATAATACAGGTGTATCGCTGAAAATGGCCTGTGCCAGTTTTATTCGCTGTTTCATGCCACTGCTGTAATAGCGTATTTGCTTGCCGGCATTTTTTTCCAAACCAATAATGGCAAGAATTTCAGCAATGGTTATGTTGGCAAGCAAAGGTTTAAATGCTGAATGAAAGGTAAGGAATTCAGTGGCTGTCATTTCCTCTACTACTTCAAGATAAGGAGCAGCAATCGAAATACAATTATAAATGTTTTCGTCTGCCAGCTTTTTGCCGTCAAAGGTCATTTCAACTTTTCCTTCACTTGGGTTGATGGCGCCTGCAATGGTTTGCAAGAGCGTGCTTTTGCCGCTGCCGTTTGGGCCAATAATGGCGTATGAATGGCTTGTTGTAAATGTATAATCACAATGCCTGAAAATCCAGTCACGGTTAAAACGTTTGCCTGTATCTGTAAGCTGAATCTGCATTGTTTATTTTAACACATAGGTACATAGTCAGGAAAAGAAAACATAGGTTTTTTCTCATGAAATCTACGCTTCAATGAAAGCTGAATAAAGTATCTGAACGTACATGCCGATAGCTATCGGCAGTGCGACGCTCACAGAGTCCTGCGGACAACGAAGCTCAATAGTAGCAAGAAGCTCGTTCCCAAAAAAGCCTTGCCTGTATTTCTTTATTGACCACTGACAATTGACTTACTGACCATACTATTTTCTGCTATAGTTAGGTGCTTCTTTGGTAATATCAATATCGTGTGCATGGCTTTCTTTCATACCTGCATTGGTTATTTGTACAAAGGTTGCTTGCTGCAAAGTTTTAATGTCTTTGGCGCCGCAGTAACCCATACCTGCACGAAGTCCACCGGCATACTGGTAAACGATTTCGCTGAGCTTGCCTTTATAAGCCACACGCCCTTCAATACCTTCTGGTACAAACTTTTTAATATCGTCTTCCACATCCTGAAAATAACGGTCGCCACTGCCCTGGCTCATAGCACCGAGGCTACCCATGCCACGATATTCTTTAAAACGGCGGCTTTCAAAAATGATGGTTTCGCCAGGGCTTTCTTCCACACCTGCAAATACACTACCCATCATTACCACATTGGCGCCTGCGGCCAAAGCTTTAACCATATCGCCTGTGTAACGGATACCCCCATCTGCAATAACAGGAATGCCCTTTGCTTTGAGCGCATTAGACGCTTCCATAATGGCTGTAAGCTGCGGTACGCCTGCACCTGCAACAATACGCGTGGTACAAATTGAACCAGGGCCAATACCTACTTTAACACTGTTGGCACCAGCATTTGCAAGAGCAAGAGCACCTTCGGCAGTACCAACATTGCCCGCTATTATTTGAAGTTTTTTAAAGTTTTTGCGAAGCGCTTTAAGGGCATCAATTACGCCTTTGCTATGGCCATGTGCACTGTCTAAAGTAACCACATCAACACCTTCTGATTGTAATGCAGCGGCCCGGTCCATGAGGTCTTTGGTAATGCCCAAAGCGGCACCCACCAGTAAACGGCCGTAGCCATCTTTCACTGCATTTGGGTTATTGCTCAATTGTAAAATATCGCGGTAAGTAATCAGGCCAATCAAGTTGCCTTGTTTGTTTACAACGGGTAATTTCTCAATCTTATATTGCTGTAAAATCTTCTCCGCTTTTCTTAGGTCGGTACCTTCAGGTGCGGTGATAAGGTTTTCACTTGTCATCACATCCCTTACCTTTTTGGTACGGTTGGCAGTTTCAAAACGAAGGTCGCGGTTGGTAAGAATGCCCACCAATTTATTAGCTGCATCAACAATAGGTATACCGCCAATCCTGTTCTCTTTCATTAAACGAACAGCATCGCCAACAGAAGCAGTTTCCTGTAAAGTAATGGGGTCTATAATCATCCCGCTTTCACTGCGTTTTACTTTACGCACTTCATCGGCCTGCTTTTCAATGCTCATGTTTTTGTGCAGAATGCCAAGGCCGCCTTCACGCGCCAGCGCAATTGCAAGGTTGGCTTCTGTAACGGTATCCATAGCTGCAGAAAGCATGGGAACGTTAAGCGTGATTTCTTTTGTTAACTGTGACTGGATATTTACTTCGCGGGGTAATACCTGGCTGTAAGCTGGCATTAACAATACATCATCGAACGTAAGGCCAACACCAAATAAGCGGGAAGAAGGATTTGTTTTGGGGGAAGAAGATTTTATACTTGCCATAGGCAAAGATATATGGCTGCTGTAAAACGTGAAAATGAAATTTTAGAAATTATCCTTTATCATAAAAGCAATGGTTGTTACGCCAGCCTGTACATTTTTCCAGGCAAGCCTATCAATACATTTTGTAATTCAAGGCTAAGTATGGCGGCGGCTACTGAGCTGCTGCTTAAACCAGAACGCAGGTATATTTCATCAATAGCTACGGTATCTTTCTCTTTTAGAATATCCACTATCAGTCGTTCATCGGCAGAAAGATCAATAAACAATTCGCGTTGCTTTTTGATGGTTGTTTTCTTTTGCTGCCAGCCCATTACCTCCATTAATTGAGCGGCATCAGTTAACAATATGGCTTTGTTTTGCTGTATCAATTTTAAGCAGCCACTGCTTTTAGCATCTGTTATTTTACCAGGTACTGCAAAAAGGTCGCGGTTATAATTGTAAGCAAGTTCAGCAGTTATCATGCTCCCGCCTTTGGCGGCCGTTTCTATAACAATGGTGCAATCACTCATACCTGCTACAATTCTGTTACGCTTGGGGAAATTGTGTTTATCAGGTTTTGAATGCTGCATAAATTCAGTAAGCAAGCCGCCGTTTAGCAACATTTCTTTTGCAAGAGATTTATGTTGTGATGGGTAAATGGTATCAAGCCCGTGTGCCAGTACGCCTACAGTTGAAAGCCCTTTTTGTACGGCTGCTTTGTGCGCCAGTGCGTCAACGCCAAATGCCAAACCACTGACTATTAAAGCGTTTTGCTGCTGCAGGCCTTCGATTAATTGATCTGTGATTTGTTTTCCGTAATCAGTATTGGTTCTTGTACCTATAATGCTTACAATTTTACTTGTATTAAGATCTGCATTGCCACGATAGTATAAAACTGTTGGGGCATCGTAACAATGCAATAAACGCTGTGGGTAATTTTTATCAGTAAGGAAGAGAATGTTAATATGATGCTTGTCGCAGAATTTTATTTCTTCTTCTACAGAAGCAAAATCAGTAAACTCTTTGATGGCTTTTGCACGAAAATCACCAATGCCTTCTACAGCACTAAGTTCATTTTTTTTTGCTTTGAAAATAGCAGAAGCAGCACCAAAATAATCTGTTAATTGCTTTGCTTGAACAGCACCTATGCCGTTTATTTGAGTAAGTGCAAGCTGGTATAAAACTTCATTAGCCATGGAAGATGAAGATAAAAGAAGTTTGATTTATATGCTACAGATTTTTGAAAATAAAAAGAGGCTGCCCATGTTGGACAGCCTCTTTAGCAAACTAATCCTTGTCTTATAACTTATTGATAATAGTATTTACTGAACTGCCGTTTGCAGTAAGTTTCAATACATAACTGCCTGCTGCAAGTTTGGATGTATTGTAATCCTGGTTGTATGCACCTGCATATTTTTCACCATCAAACAAAGTAGTAACCAATTTGCCTGATAAGGTATATACCGCCAGTGTTGCCCTGCCTTTTTGTGGTACCGCATAACTGATTTTTGCAATAGTTGCTACTGGGTTGGGATAAGCATTTACACCCAATACAAGATTGCCATTAACCTGTACAGCAACTATATTGCTGTATTTTGATTGCCCATCAAAATCATTTTGTTTAAGGCGGTATTGAATGGCAGTCCCTTGCTTAACATCATTATCAGTAAAGCTGTATTGGTTTACAATAGAACTGTTACCGGCGCCTGTAATAGTTCCTATTTTTTGCCATGATGCAGAGGTATTACTGCTTACAAGTTTTTCAACATCAAAACTTTTATTGTTTACCTCATTTGCGGTAGCCCAGTTAAGCAATACTTTACTGTTGTTTTGGAGTTGGGCTGTGAAAGAGGTTAATGTAACGGGAAGAGAATAACCAAATATAGATGAAGCTTTAGTGCAACCAAAGGCATCTACAGTAACTACATGATAATTTCCATCTATCGTTGGTTTGTATTTTCTGGTTACAGCACCAGGAACAAAATTACCATCGCGGTACCAACTGTAAGAAGATGCAATGTTGCTGGTTAAACTATCGCCTTCCACTGTTATTACAGGTGCTGCTGCTTCTGTAACCGTAAATGAAGACCTGTCGCTTAAAGCATCAGCTGTTTTAAGCTTCATATCGTAGAAATAATAGTAGAAGAACTGATAGTTGGAAGAGCTAATAAATTGACTATTACCTGTTACAGAGAAAACATTTGGTGTAGCTATTGGATAAATAGTAGTAGTGCCTGTTGGTAAACCATTATGCCTAAATACACTTACATTAACATCTGTACCCGTAAGCCTTAGCGCATAACTTACATTGGCGCCTTGCGCTGGAAGTGTCATACCAACATAATAAATGCGGCCTGTATCAGCAGCTTCATTGCCTGTATAAGCCCCAGGTGAAGAGCTTGGATGAGAGGATGTAACGTTTATAATTCTAGAATCTAAAGGCCCAAAAAAGTTATAGGATCCATTAGATGTATTTTCAGCAGTTATATTCAATAATTCAAGCTTGAATGTACCCGGAAATTTTGTGTAAAGTCGTATTGTTTCAAGTATAAGCGGCTGAGTGGCGGTATATTTAATGTAACTACCAGATGCAGTACCCGCTGAGTTTGTTGTTACCTGGTAGCCCCCACCTGAGTAATTTGTTTTTAATTTTATGCCTGCACCACCGTTAAAACCGCTGCCCACATAAAGTGTGCTGGCTGGTAAAGTTGCAAGCGTTAATGTATTTCCTGTGCCTATGGGGCTTGTGGCAGTAGGTGAATCGTACCAATAGTAAGTTGTATTAGGACTTGGATTATTCACTTTTAACAACACATTACTTGTTGTACTACAGGTAACACCTAATGCCGAAGGTGTTGGTGCTTTAGGTGCAATAGCAATATTTGTTGTTTTGATATCATTGGTAACATCCTGGTCACCTGTTGTTGAAGCTGTAACAGTAACAGAATAAACCGTACCTGGGTTTGTAGAGAAACCTTGCTGAAAAGAGTAAATACCAGATGTGCCACCTGCAAGTGTAAAAGGATAAGTAGCGGTTAAAGTTGCAACTGTAGTGGCACCATCTTTTATGACAGCGGTTAAGGGGATACTTGATTTATCAACCGTACCCTTGTTCTGCAATTTAATTACCAAACGCTGTTCTGCATTTGAACCATCAGTGCTTGTTGGTGATACTATTTCTGCTACTGCAATGTCATTGGATGGAACAAAACTCATTAATAATGAATAAGCCTGGCTGCCATTTACCAAACTTCCCTTATGAGAAATAGTTATGGTATAAGTTTCCCCAGCTATCAGGTTATCTGCATTTATTTTTTCTACATTATCCCTGAAATTATCGCCAGTTGTTGCACTTGCTGATGGAACGCTGGGATCAAGTATCCAGGGAAAATAAGTAGTACCGTCTCTTGTAATCCTTATATCAAGATCATTTACTAATTTAATAGAGGTATTGTTTAAAGCAGATGCGATTGGGGTAACATTGCCCTGCACATCGGTCCAGCAAATGGTTGCTGTTAATGAACCACTTACTAACGGTGTGAATGTGGTTGTATAGGTTGAGCCATTGTTCAAAACATTTTCATAAAGGAAATGTTTGGCGTTAGTTGCGTTGTTTTTAGATACATATTCTTTTATTACTTCTGCACCTTTTTCAACGTTCAATAACCCCCAGCCAAACTTATAATCTGGACCTGAAGCATCACCCGCCTCCTCGGCGGTATGTATGGCTAACCCTTTCAATGTAGCAGAACGCATAAAAGCACCAGCCTTTTGTTGAGAATAATATTCCTGTAACAGCAGTAAAGAACCCGTTACATTTGGTGTTGCCATTGAAGTGCCGTTTTTAGAATTATAAGCATTGTTGCCCGATGAACTTGTAGAAAAAACACCAACTCCATGAGCAACAATATCGGGTTTTATTCTTCCATCATCTGTTGGCCCCCAGCTACTGAAAGTGCTCATTATCACATCACTTTTTTGTGAGTAACCTTGCGCCAAGCCATTAACAGCACCTACCGTTAAAATATTTTTTGCGTTTGCATCTGTAGGTATTATGCCATAGCCGTCATTGTTACTTATACCTGCTGGCCTGTTGCCTGCTGCTACCATATTAGGAGGATTGGATGCGTTATACCGGTAATAAGGCTGCCCAACAGCAGGCCCGTTACCATTCCTGTTATTTCCGGCAGCTTTTACTATTAAATAAAAAGGGGAATTGTATGAAATCTGGTCAAGCGATTGAGCAGCTGTATTGTAATAACCAAACTTGTAGTCTTCATTATCGCCATTTCGACCAAAAAATAGCCAATCAGCTGGAAAACCTGATAAGCTGCTTGACGAGTTATTGTACCAGCCGCAAATTTCACCATAAGAATGGTTTGATAAAATTAGACCAGAAGCCTCGTCTGCTATTTCTGAAATGTCACTTTGAAAATCATGGGCAATAATACCTTGCAAGCCATGACTCATACCTTTAACAATCGGGTTTATACCAGTTGCAATCATAGTACCGACAACATGGGTAGCATGATCGCTCAATGCTGGCATTGAAAGCGTCCTTTCGGTAATACGACCACTTAACTCAATGTGACTTGTAAGTATTTTGCCACCATCCCAAATACCCAGTTTGTTTTTCATATTAGCCGAGGAACCATTGAGGTTTAATCCAGTAGCACCACCACTCCAAAGTTGATTCGCCCTTGTTGTTGCGGCAGCGATTGTATTATTATATGTTGTATAATACTTTGGCGTACCATCTTCGTGTAAACCTACCAAATAGGCTTTTGAACCATTGGCGCTGTTTAAAACGAGTGGCCAACCTTTTTCACTTGCAAATGATAATGCTTTTTGGTAATTGGAATCTTCTGTTTTCCTAAGATTAAGCGATAATTGTTTTAAGGTAATAGCATTGGTTTTAACCTGTGCTTTTATAGTTGTTACTAACACAACTACAGCACCAAGTAGGAAAATTCTCTTCATTATAATTTTATTTTAGCTAATAGCGGATACGCCCCATAAATAATAGGCACACTAAAATAGTTGCTTTTACTTTATTAAATAATTAAATCGGGGAAATCATCAAAATAAGTTTTGCATTTATTTATGTAAAGTATCCAACATGAAAGAGGCAGCCTTTTGGAGGCAGCCTCTTTGTTCATAAAACTGTTTATTCTATTGTTTTATAAATTGTTTATGCAGTCTTTTTTTGCCGTTTACTAATTCAACAAAATAAAAGCCAGCAGGCCATTTTACAATATTTAAAGATTGCTTACCTGAATCAGTTTTTCCAACAATAATTTTTGATACCTCACGACCTGTAACATCCATTATACGGATAACTGTTTGTTCTTTATTATCTAAACCTGTAAAATTTAAATTAAGAACATCTTTACCTGGGTTTGGAAAAAGTTTAACACTCAGTTTTTTTTGTAAGTCTGTTTCTATGTAGTCTAAACTTGTATTTTGTGATGATGTCTTGGAAACAGACATATCAATTGGCCCAAATTCTTCACCACCTGGTGGTGGTGCACATATGCAGTAATCTATTGGTGCATAATCATAATCACTTATGTTGTAAACTTTTTTCAACCCAGAAATATAGATATTCAGCGATCCATTTGAATTAAACTGTGTTGTTATGAAAGAAGGGGTAGTTGTTTCATCATCATCCAAATCATTCAGCAAACCAATTACACGATCCCAGCTGATACCAGTCCTGTGACTACTGGGATTATCATGATCTGGCCGATGGTTCAAGTATCTAACTTGGTAGGACGTAGCGCCAATTCTATTTACTATTAGTAAGTCGTCTGTAGCGCCGATTCTTTTGGCAGCAAGGATATTCATCCCAGCTAGCACACCCGATTCTGATTTTATATAATCAACAGCTGTGATTTCATTCAGCCACATATTGTACAAATAGTACATGTCTTTATAATACCCGAATATAATTCCATCTGCAATCATTATTATTTTACCCCAGGCTTCAATTTCAGAAGGTCTGTAAATAGTATTGGTTACGGTATGTGTAGAAACATTGTAAAAAATAAGTTTATCATTATCGCAACCTTCGCAACTAATATCTTTTGCTGAGATAATTACATTGCTGCCGCTATAATCCAAACTCATATTTAAAAATTCATCCCCGGGAAAAACTTTATTGGTATTAGTATTGGTTGTTGCATCATAAGTACTTATAGCCATTTTCTTGCCTACAATCTTATCAACATTGCCACCAGCAACAACAATACCGCTGCTGGTTCTTAATAATTGGTCTACTTTAATTGGTCCTGGTACAGAACTTATAGGTTCTTTCAGGTTTTTAAGAACACGGGGATTTTCACCTATTGGTTTATCAACTACAGAATTGTCATTCATATTCCAGAGTGTACTACTAATGTCGTAAGACAATAAATAACCTTCGGGATAACTGCCCATATAAATAGTATTTCCAGTGCCATTGGTAATACTGGTCATATCTACCTTGTTGGTTCGGCGTGTGTTCCATTTTGATGTAAAAGAGGGAGTATATTCAGTGAAATAAGGGCGGTTGAAACTGCCCATAAAAAGCCTATTTTGCAGCAATGTTGCTTCACCTGTAGGTATTTTGTCCAGTATCACGTCGGGCTGTCCGTCATTATCGCTATCTGCACTCAAATTCAACCAAGTCTCTGAGTCATAAGATGTAAATTGCAATATTCTTGTTTTTTCGTCCCAAATTGGATTAAATGAAGCCCTGTCTGCCTCGTTATATCTGCTATAGGAGTTTGCTTCTGGGGCAGGGCTTGTAGCAAACTCTGCAATTTCACCAGCCGTTAATTGATAATATGTGTCTGTTCCCCCATCGCCTAGTGTGCTTTTTACCACAAAAATTGCACCTGGCTCAGTTTCCGAAATATTTTTTTGGGGAATAACTTCAAGTCTATCATTAGGGCCGGCACCCGAAACATACACGAAGGGTGGATCATCATCTATTGCACCAATTGCAGATTTTTCAAACGCCAATAACTGCCAATGTATTTGTCCGCACGTAACGTATATATGTGTTGCATCGCCGGTTATAGAATGTATAAAAGAGTTATTTTCTAAAGTTGTAAATAATGAGGAAATGTGTATTGTACCTGGATTGCTACCGTATCCTACTTCGTAATAAAAAATTTTAAACTCATTTCCATTACCAAAAGAACCACCATAAATATTGCCGTCCGTTCCTACGTTTAACGAATAAATGTCTAAATATTTCGAAGGTTTTGCAGGAATTCCTGGCGCAGCAGGTATCTCTGGTTTAAAAAAAGGTCTGCCAAGATCTTTTGCGGTTTGGGTAAATGGGTCATACTCAATCAAATGGCCGCCGCCCTTTTCGTCTGCTTCAAGGCTTCCCTCTGTTGCAACGTACAACTTATGATTACCGCCCATTACGCATTTACTTACCCTGCCAACTGGATAATCAATGGGATCACCGCTGTCATCAGTGATATTAATAACTTTATATGGGTTGGCTTCAGTAAGATCAAGGTTTACTGAAATGAATTTAAATGCATGCCTGGGGTTTGCCCCCATTAACTCGCCATTCTCTATCATTACCAAACTATACCCTGATGAGCTGTTTTTATTAAAGGTTATAAATGTTTTATGGCCATCACGTGCTAAAGAATTAAGATTAAGTTGTAAAGTACTTACCAAAAATGGCGTACCTATACTTGGTATCTCTGGTGTTTGGGCTATAGCCCCGATAGTAATAATTAAAGTTGCAAAGCAAAGTGCTAAATAATTGATGATGCGCATAAGCAGTTAGGTTTAAAGGTTTACGACAATTTTTATTAAAACAATGATACTTAAAATATTAATTAAAACACGTTTATTGAAATTAATTTTAATGAATATTTTTATTGAATATCTTAATTCTGCTAAACTCTAAACTACGCAAATACCTATTCATCCACCCTCGCATACTCCACCTACAAAATATACCACCTAAAAATCATTAACCCATTGATAATGGGTATAAACATCAATAAAACCAATCGAATTTTAGTTCCAGTAAAGGCTTTTCTATATTCCCTGCTAATTTTTGCGATAAGATAAAAGTTTATGTTTCACGTAAACTAATTCATATACCTCAAGTTTTACTACATTAATTTTATAGGTTTAAAATGTTTTATTTATGAATATTAGTGCAGGTATATTTTTAAAAAGCCAGCCCTTGCTTAATGGAACAAATTTTGAAAAAGCCTTGATATTCATTACGGAATACAACGGTAACGGGGCTATTGGTTTTGTAGTTAACCAGTTGTTTCACCGTAGGTTAAATGAACTGGCAGAATTTAAACACAGTATTCCTTTTCAATTGTATGATGGAGGCCCTGTAGATGGGGAACATCTTTTCTTTATTCACAGGAGGCCTGATTTGATAGAAGGTGGCACACTTATAATAGGTGATGTTTATTTGGGTGGTGATTTTAGTAAAGCTGTAACATTACTTAACCGCAAAACCATCACCCCAAAAGATGTTAAAATATTTGTTGGCTACAGCGGCTGGGACAACCTTGAACTGGAAGCGGAAATAGAAGAAGGCAGTTGGGCCATAGTTGAAAAGGAATGGCAAAGCGTATTTTTATAAATAAAACTTAACTTACCAATAGAACTTTTTTGAAACTGTAGTGGATGCTTTTAAGTACAGCAAAAAGTTTCAATAAGTAACATTAAACAAGTTTAGGCTTCAGGGCTTTATAAAATTGATTAGTAAATCATCTTACATCTTCACCGTATCTGTATCAAACCTGTCAACGGTTTGTATGCCATCAAGTTCCATCAATCTTGCCACCAATTCTTCCAATTCTTCCTTGTCGTGTACAAATACTTTAATTGTGCCGTTAAAAAGGCCTTCACCACTTTCAATAGTAAGTGCGGCGATATTTATTTTAAGTTCGCCACTGATAACGTTGGTAATTTTATTAATCACACCAACATCATCCATACCAATAATTTTCAATCCTGTAAGGAAGGAAATTTCTTTGTTTTTGGCCCACTTTGTTTTAACTACCCGATGGCCATAATTGGCCATTAACTGTGCGGCATTAGGGCAGTTAATGCGGTGTATAATTAATCCCTTACCTGTGCTTACAAAACCAAATACTGCATCGCCGGGAATTGGGCTACAGCACTTGGCAAGCGAGTACATAATCTTATCGCTGCTCTCACCAAAAATTATAAGCTCGCTGTCTTTTTTGCTGTACTGTTTTTGCGGTTCAATATGCGGTACTTCTGTAATAACCGCTTTGGGTTTGGGAAGTTCAAGTTTATCTCCCAGTACATTAAAATCTTTAAGATCTTTTAAGTCGTTCTTTTTTACCGCAATATCATAAAACAAATCAAGCTGTGATGAGAGCTTATAAAAGCTCATCAGTTCATCAATATTATGCTGGCTAAAGGCTGCTCCCTGGCCTTCCAGTTTGCGCTGTAAAATGTATTTGCCATCTTCGGCAATCTTGCGCTTTTCTTCGCGCAGCGAATCTTTAATCTTGCTTCTGGCCTTGGCCGTTACAACAATATTTAACCAGTCTTCACTTGGTTTTTGTTTGTTGCTGGTAATAATTTCAACCTGGTCGCCACTGCGCAGTTTGTAACTTATAGGCACTAGTTTATGATGCACTTTGGCACCAATACATTTGGCGCCTACGGCTGAGTGAACGGCAAATGCAAAGTCAAGTGCTGTGCTACCCTGCGGCAACATTTTCACTTCGCCTTTTGGTGTGTACACATAAATTTCTTCGGTAAGAAACGATGTTTTAAAATCGTTGAGAAAGTTTACACTGTCTGTATCTTCTTGTGCCAATACTTCACGTATCTGCCCAAACCATTTATCAAAACGGTCTTCATCATTACTGCCTCCTTCTTTGTATTTGTAGTGGGCGGCTAGGCCCTTCTCTGCAATTTCATTCATACGTTTGGTACGTATCTGCACTTCTACCCATTTACCCTGCGGCCCCATTACTGTGGTGTGTAAAGCCTCGTAACCATTACTCTTGGGGTTACTAAGCCAATCGCGTAAACGTTCAGGGCTGGGGTTGTATTCATCCGTAATCATAGAATACACTTTCCAGCATTGTTCTTTCTCTTTTTCTGGTGGTGCATCAAGTATTACGCGTATGGCAAAAAGGTCGTACACTTCTTCAAAAACAACGCTTTTCTTTTTTATTTTATTCCATATAGAATGGATGCTTTTGGGCCTTCCATAAATCTCAAAATTAAAACCAGTGGCTACCAATTTTTCACGCAGTGGACGAATAAATTCATTGATATATCTTGTTCTTTCCCGTTTGGTATCAGCCAGTTTTTTGGCAATATCACGGTAAGCTTCAGTTTCAAGATACTTCATGGAAAGGTCTTCCATTTCAGTTTTAATACTGTACAAGCCCATGCGGTGTGCCAATGGTGCATACACCCAAACTGTTTCAGAAGAAATTTTTAGCTGTTTCTCCTTCTTCATACTGTCAAGCGTACGCATATTGTGCAGTCTGTCAGCCAGTTTTATTAGAATTACCCGTGGGTCATCGGTTAGCGTTAACAATATCTTCTTAAAATTCTCAGCTTGCTGGCTGGTATTGGTATCAATAATGTTCGAAATCTTTGTTAAGCCATCTACAATTTTGCAGATTTCAATCCCAAATTCACGCTGAATATCTTCAAGGGTAATATCAGTATCTTCAACGGTATCGTGCAACAAAGCACAGATGGTACTTCTTACTCCTAAACCAATTTCTTCCACACAAATCATGGCAACCGCCAAGGGGTGAAGTATATATGGTTCGCCACTTTTACGGCGCATGGTTTTGTGCGCTTCAACGGCCATTTCAAAAGCGGTACGTACCAGCTCCCGGTCGCCTTTTTTTAATTTTGGGCGAAGGCTTCGCAACAGCGCACGGTAATGGCGAAGTATCTCTTTTTTTTCCTGTTCAGGCGTGAGGTTATATTTAGGGATATTAGGAGTTTCTGATATTATCTGCTCTGCTACCATAGGTTTACGAAAATAAGAAATTGCGCTTAAAGGCTTACACATGATTTGCTTTGTAGGCGATTGGCTGCATATTATTTTCTTCATTAACAAACATTCATATTTTGGTGTTGTTACATTTGTTTTAATTATGAGTGAAGCCAGTAAAAAACAGGTATTTGATTTTAGTTTGATGCAGCGGGTTTACCTGTTTGTAAAACCTTACAAAAAGTTGTTTTATAGTAGTTTGGCACTGGCTATTTTGATGGCATTTTTTGCACCTGTACGTCCTTATTTAATTCAGCTTACTGTAAATAAATCCATACACAATAACCTGCCAATACCTGCATGGTTGCAGGATGTTTTGTTTTTGGCAAATGGTAATAATGTTTTCCAGTTTATTATAAATGTTACCATTTTTCAGGTGGTGTTTTTATTTGTAGAATCTTCGGTGCGCTTCGCTTTCAGCTTTATCACATCATGGCTTGGGCAGAATGTAGTAAAAGATTTAAGAGTGACTGTGTATGAAAAAATTGTAAGCCTTAACCTTAGTCAGTTTGATAAAACGCCCATTGGTACTTTAACCACAAGAACCATTAACGATATTGAGAGCATCAATGATATTTTTAGTGATGGCCTGATACCTATTGTTGCAGATATGCTTACCATCGTAATTACGCTAATCACCATGTTTTACATGGACTGGCGCGTTACGCTGGTAAGCTTGATTCTGTTTCCTTTTATGATGGTGGCTACTTATTATTTTAAAGAAAGTGTAAACAAAAGTTTTTTAAAAGTGCGCAATGCTGTAGCTGCATTAAATGCTTTTGTGCAGGAGCATATTACAGGGATGCACATTGTTCAGGCTTTTGCTGCTGAAGAAAGAGAGCTGGATAAGTTTACCACCATTAATAAAGAACACCGCGATGCGAATATTAAGGCCATTTTTGCATATAGCGTATTTTTCCCTGTAGTAGAACTGGTGCTGGCAATAAGTACTGGTTTACTGGTTTGGTGGATTGCAGATAGAAAACTAGATGCTGGGTTGCTGGTGGCGTTTATTTTATACCTCAACCAGATATTTCGCCCGCTTCGCGTGATTGCAGACAAGTTTAACGTGATACAAATGGGAATGATTGCAGCAGAAAGGGTTTTTAAAGTGCTGGATAATGAGGATGTAGCCCACACATCCCCCAAAGGGGGAATTTTAAAAGCACCCGAAAAAATTGAAGGGGCTATTACTTTTGAAAAGGTATGGTTTGCTTACAACGAAGAACATTATGTATTAAAAGACATTTCTTTTGATGTAAAAGCTGGGCAAACAGTGGCCCTGGTTGGGCATACAGGAAGCGGCAAAACATCTATCATTAGTTTATTAAACCGTTTGTACCATATACAAAAAGGTGAGATTAAAATTGACAATGTAAACATTGAAAATTACCCGATAGAAAAACTGCGCAGCAGTATTGGCGTTGTTCTGCAGGATGTGTTTTTATTTTCAGGTTCAGTGATGGATAATATTACGTTGCGCAATCCTTTAATTTCAAGAGAACAGGTTATTGATGCGGCAAAAATGATTGATATGCATGATTTTATTATGCAGTTGCCCAATGGTTACGATTATAATGTAATGGAACGTGGCAGTACATTAAGCCTTGGTCAACGGCAGTTAATTTCTTTTATCAGGGCACTTTTATATAATCCTTCGGTTTTAATTCTTGATGAAGCCACATCATCCATTGATACAGAAAGCGAACAGTTGATCCAAAAAGCAACAGATACCTTAATTAATGGAAGGACTTCCATTGTAATTGCGCACCGCCTGTCTACCATCCGCAAAGCGGATAAAATTATTGTACTTGATAAGGGTGAAATAAAAGAAATGGGCAACCACGAAGAGTTATTGGCACACGGTGGATTTTACAGTAAATTGCATGAAATGCAGTTTGAAAATAAAAAGAACATGCTGGTATAATGGAAAAGAAATCAAATTATGTTACAGAAAATCTTTTGCAGGAAAGTACACCACGATATGGTTTTGTACATCTTTCTGAAGATGAGAAACTGTTAATAGATGCAAAGCGCCCCGGCATTGAAAAACTGCAACTTTTCACCCGCATGTTAAAACGTAACAGCACCCTCAATAAATTTACAAATCAATCTTTAGGTAAAACAAAATAACTTTTCATGGATGTAATGGATGAAGACTTACTGGCGTTTTGGGAAAAACTGAATAGCCATAAAGTCCGTTACATGATGGTTGGTGGTTTTGCAACACGCTTTCACGGCTATAATAGAAATACCGATGATTTGGATATCTGGCTGGAGGATACACTTGAAAACAGGAAGGGTTTGCGTAAGGCTTTTGATGAATTGAAGTATGGTGATTACCCTTCATTAGAAACAATGCAGTTTGTACCTGGCTGGACAAGCTTTTACGCTGCTGGTATTGAACTGGATATTATGACAGAAATGAAAGGATTGGAAAATTTCAGTTTTGATGAGTGTTACAAAATGGCTTTTGTTGATGAGCTTAATGGAATTAAAGTCCCCTTCCTTCACATCAACCACTTACTCGCAAACAAAAAAGCAGTTAACCGCCCCAAAGACCAACTTGATGTGATTTATCTTGAAAAAATAAAAGCGCTAAGGGAGCAGGAAGGATTATAGCCTACCATTTTATTTCTTAAATTCTCTTTTTTACAATCTACACCTTATCTTCGCCGCAAATTTGAGAACTGGTATGGCGTTGATTAACTTGAAATCTTTACGGGTAGCGGCTTTCAGCCTTCTTATATCATTTTTTTCTATATCTTCTTTCGCGCAACACGAAGCAGAAAATGCAGGTAAAACTGAGCATGCTACAGAAGAACATGCTGTTGAAAAGAAATTTAACGTTACAGAAACTATTCTTGAGCACATTAAAGATGAGCATGGCTGGCATTTGTGGGGTCATACAACTTTGCCACTGCCTGTAATTTTAAAAACTTATAAAGGTTTTGAAACTTTCAGTTCTGCAAAATTAATTGACGAGCATCACGAGCCTGTAGTTTACCAGGGCAATTACAACTATAAAACATTTGATGGAAAAATAAAAGCGGTTGATGCAGAAGGTAATATTGATGCCGCTGCTACTGCTAAGATTCTTGATTTTTCTATTACCAAGAACGTAGCTTCAATGCTGTTCACGGTTTTTATATTGTTCCTTGTGTTTTTATCTGTAGCAGCAGCTTACAAAAAAACTGGCGTAAAATCTGCACCAAAAGGTTTGCAATCTGTAATGGAGCCTTTAATACTTTTTGTACGTGACGATATTGCAAAGCCAAACATTGGTCACCGTTACGCCAAGTTTATGCCTTTTCTGCTTACTGTATTTTTCTTTGTATTAATCAATAACCTGTTAGGGTTGGTACCTTTCTTTCCTGGTGCTGCCAATGTAAGTGGTAATATCGCTTTTACTTTTACACTTGCGTTTTTCACTTTAATCATTGTAAATATTAACGGTAACAAAAATTACTGGAAACACATTTTCTGGATGCCGGGCGTTCCTGTTCCAATGAAACTGTTTTTATTACCTATTGAGTTGATTGGTGTGTTCACGAAGCCTATCTCATTAATGATACGTTTGTTCGCAAACATTACGGCAGGTCACATTCTTGTATTAAGTCTTATCTGTTTAATATTCATTTTTAAATCAATGGCTGCATCTATTGTTGCTGTGCCTTTTGCAGTGTTTATTGGCGCTATTGAGTTACTGGTTGCTTTTTTACAGGCATTTATTTTTACACTGTTGTCTTCTTTATATATAGGAATGGCAATAGAAGAACATCATCACGACGCACATCATTAATCTTATTTAATAATTTTTTCATCATCAAAAACACAAAAAAATGGTAGGAAGTATTGCTGCACTTGGTGCTGGTTTAGCTGCAATCGGTGCTGGTATTGGTATTGGCCAGATTGGTAAAGGTGCTGTTGAAGGTATTGCACGTCAACCTGAAGCTGCAAATGACATCCGTACAAGTATGATCATTGCTGCGGCACTGGTTGAGGCGGTTGCATTATTTGCTGTGGTTGTTGCCCTTTTGGGTAATGATGTTAAGTAATTAACAGTCAATCCACCAAACGCTATTGAACAGGCCTAAAGCACAGGGCGGCGGGCTTGTTTAATTTTGTTCTTTTTTTTGAATGATGAACCTTTAGTTAAAACAGTATCTATGTTATTAGAAATAAATCCACTGGTATTACCTGATATAGGGCTGGTGTTTTGGAGTACAATCGCTTTTCTTGCTTTATTTTTCTTACTGGGCAAGTTTGCATGGAAGCCAATCCTGGCTGCTATCAGCGAACGTGAAACTGGTATTACAACGGCGTTGGCGCAGGCTGATAAACTGAAAGCTGAAATGGCTTCTATGTCTGCTGAAAATGAAGCAATGATGGTAAAAGCCCGTGAAGAAAGAGCTACCATGCTTAAAGAAGCAAAAGAAGCTTCTGACAAAATGATCAGCCAGGCAAAAGACAAAGCCAAGGCTGAGTTTGATAAAATTGTTGCAGATGCACAGCAGGCTATTCAGCAACAAAAAAATGCTGCCTTAACTGATGTGAAGAACCAGGTAGGAAGCCTTGTAATTGAGGTGAGTGAAAAGATTTTGAGAAGAGAACTTTCCAACAAATCTGAACAGGAAAATTATATTAAGCAGTTAACTGAAGCTGTTAAACTTAATTAATTTGAAGATTTGAAGATTTGAAAATTAGTTGACCTTATTTTGTCGCTGTTATTTTCAAATTATCAAATTGATATTATTTTCAAATTGAACTATGCCCAATCCACGTTTAGCCACCAGGTACGCCAAAAGTTTAATTGACCTTGCTATAGAAAGAGGCCAGTTAGAAGTTGTGTATGATGATATGAAGTACCTGCAGGCGGTTTGTAAGGCCAGCAAAGAGTTTACCAACGTTCTGGTAAGCCCTATCATTTATGCTGATAAAAAAGTTGTTATTCTTAATGCCGTAACCAAAGGAAATATCAGCGAATTAACCACTGCTTTTACCACTTTACTGGTAAACAAAGGCCGTGAAGCCGAGCTTGCTGAAATTGCTGCTGCGTATATTACACAGTATAATGAAATCAAGAATATTCATACTGTTAAGTTAACTACAGCAGTTGCTATAAGTGATGATATCAAACAAAGTATTCAGCAAAAAGTGAATGCTGCACAAACTAGCGGTTCTGTTGAGCTTGAAACTATTGTTGATGAAAAACTGATTGGTGGTTTTGTACTTGAGTTTGATAATAAGCTGGTAGATGCAAGTGTACTTCGCGATTTGAACGATGTGAAGAAGCAGTTTATGAAGAACTATTATGTGCAGAATATAAGGTAAAGTCTGGAACTGTGATTTTTATGATTAGATTGATTTCATGATTTTATATACTGGATGAAAATCATAATAATCACAAAAATCACCATAATCATCGTTCAGACAAGTTGAAGAAAGTACAAAGCGTTGCAGTGTGCGACGCAACGAAGAAGAATAAAGAACAGAAGTCGGTCACAAAATAAATGTTTAACTCCCCCGTCAATGCACCCCTTCAGGGGACGGGGGCAAAATTTAAAATATGGTAGAGATTAAGCCGGATGAAATTTCAGCGATTTTAAGGCAGCAACTGAGCAACTTTAATGCTTCTGCAGACCTTGAAGAAGTAGGTACCGTTCTGCAGGTGGGTGATGGTATTGCCCGTGTGTACGGCCTTAACGGTGTACGCAGTGGTGAATTGGTTGAGTTTGAAAATGGCGTAAAAGCAATTGCCCTTAACCTTGAAGAAGATAATGTGGGTGTGGTATTGATGGGCGAAAGCGGTGATATTAAAGAAGGTGCCAAAGTAAAACGTACCGGCCAGATTGCCTCTATTAAAGTAGGTGATGGCGTGGTTGGCCGTGTTATAAACACTTTGGGCGAACCTATAGATGGTAAAGGCCCGATTACTGGTGAACTGTATGAAATGCCATTGGAGCGTAAAGCACCGGGTGTTATTTACCGTGAGCCGGTTAAGGAACCATTGCAAACTGGTATTAAAGCAATTGATGCGATGATTCCCGTTGGCCGTGGCCAGCGTGAGTTGGTAATTGGTGACCGCCAGACTGGTAAAACAGCCATCTGTTTAGATACCATCATTAATCAAAAAGAATTTTACGAAGCAGGCAAACCTGTTTATTGTATATATGTGGCTATAGGGCAAAAGGCTTCTACTGTTGCAGGTGTAATGAAAACTCTGAGCGATAATGGTGCGATGGCTTATACCACTATTGTTGCGGCTTCTGCAAGCGATCCTGCACCTTTACAGTTCTACGCTCCATTTGCCGGTGCTGCGATTGGTGAATTCTTTAGAGATACCGGTCGTCCTGCATTGATTGTTTATGATGATCTTTCTAAACAGGCGGTGGCTTACCGTGAAGTTTCATTGTTGTTACGCCGTCCACCAGGCCGTGAGGCTTATCCCGGTGACGTATTCTACCTGCACAGCCGTTTATTAGAGCGTGCTGCGAAAGTGATTAATAATGATGAAGTAGCAAGACAAATGAACGATTTGCCGGCTTCTATCAAGCATCTTGTAAAAGGTGGTGGCAGCTTAACCGCTTTACCAATTATTGAAACACAGGCTGGTGACGTATCTGCATACATTCCAACAAACGTTATCTCTATTACTGATGGCCAGATATTCCTTGAAGGTAACCTCTTTAATGCCGGTATCCGTCCTGCAATTAACGTGGGTATCTCTGTAAGCCGTGTGGGTGGTAATGCGCAGATCAAATCAATGAAAAAAGTATCTGGTACTTTAAAGCTTGACCAGGCTTTGTACCGGGAGCTGGAAGCGTTCTCTAAATTTGGTGGTGACCTTGATGCCGCTACAAAGAACGTAATTGATAAAGGTGCCCGTAACGTGGAGATTTTGAAACAGGCACAATACACTCCTTTCAGCGTTGAAAAACAAGTAGCTATCATTTACCTTGGTACACAAGGGTTGTTGAAAGAAGTTGCTGTTAAGAAAGTGAAGGAATTTGAAGCCCATTTCTTACTGGAAATGGAAAACAAATTACCTGATGTTCTTGCTGAATTTAAGAAAGGCGGTTTACCAGAAGAAGGCATTAAGAAGATGGTAGACTTAGCAAAGAGTTTGATACCACAGTATAAGTAGAAGTATTTAGATTTTAGTATTTAGTATATAGAAACAGCCGCAGATAATTATTTGCGGCTGTTTTGTTTTTAACCTTTAAAGTGTTGAACTATAAGTTCATTACTCTTGTGGGCGTGGATTGCAAATCCAGACCAACTGGAAAATCCGGACTACCTGGGTATTTCAAAATAACAAAAGGCGACTAATATCCGCCTTTTGATGAAGATGCAATAAATTGGTACCTATTGCTTTATTATCTTTTGTATTATAATTTTTTTAGAGCCATCATAAATTTCTACTAAGTACATGCCTGATGGTAGGCTATACATTGGTATGGTATTACTCTTTGATACGGTGGTAATTTTTTTAACCACTTTGCCATATATATCTATTAGTTGAATTGTGGCTTTGAGTGTATTGATACTATCTGGTAGGCTAATGTTAAGCAGATTGTTGGCAGGGTTTGGATATATGGATAATTTGCTAATACCTATTTCATCTTTTGTAATAGATTGCGTAGCTAAGGTTGCTTGGTCTTTTTCTTTACTTAAACGATAGTAACAAAGTTTTTGAAAATATTCAACGTTAGAAGAAGTAGTGATATTACAATTTGTTTCTACTTCTACTCTTATGGTATTTTCACCACATACTCTTGTATCTGGCGGTTCGTTACTACAAGTACAGTACATATCAGCATTACTACCCTCTTTTACCAAAGTATTATTAACATACCATCGGTAATAAGTATCGTATTGTGTGGTATTTACTAAAACAGATACATGGTCGTTAGATACATATTCTGGATATAAACCTTGAATTTGTCTTTCAAAAGGTGCATAATTAACTCCAGTATTTACTGACTGACTACAAGAATTATTTACTGTTAGAATTGCATAATCACTAGCAGAAGTAATATATGCATCAATATAATTGGTACTAGTAGTTGCAATTGTAGAAGTACCATTGTATAAGATAGTTCCATTAAGCGATGACCAATTATAAGTAGTATTAGATGCACCACCAGTAGCAGTAAAAGTTACTTGGTCACAACTGTTTTGCGAAGCTGTAACTGTAATAGGATTGCCGCCTACTTGAATATTAGTTATAGGTGCAACTTGAATATCATTAGTACCGCAAGCATTATTAATAATTGCAGATAGGCTAATAGTGCCATCATAAGCCCTTGTAAGTGAAGCTTGGTTATTAGAAGTAGACATTGTGACCAAATTACTTGGTGACGGTAGCCATGTAACAGTTGCCGAACATGGCAATGAGGAAATGGAATAGACCTCTGGGCCGCTACAAAAGCTAGATGCACCACTTATGCTGAATGTGGGTAATGAAGTGCTGACCGCACTATAATTTGTCATATAAGTAGAACTCCCAACATTGGCGGTAACATAAATGTTTGATAATGTTGAACATCCATTTGACGTTAGAGTCAATGTATTAGTACTTGTAGTAATTGTAGTATTTGCTGGACTGCCGTTATAAAGCCAACCACTATTATTACCAATATTCCAGACATAAGAACTAACAGATAAATTGTTGACATTATTAACAGTAAATGTTTGAGTAAAACCAGTACCACAAGTTGTAGAAATAGAATTAGGGGTTAATGTAAAAGGTGGATTTACGGCCGTTTCTACAATCTGAATCTTCCGTACATAAATTTTACCTGTTTGTGTAGTGCTGAATGTGGGGAAACCACCCACAATTAAAAAATCTGCATTTTGCGTTAGCGTACTATTAATTATATTGTTTGCCCAAGCATATGTGCCATTGGCTGTGCTTTGTATAAAATTGTTAGCATTGCTTAAACTAAACTGTGACGGTGCAATGCAATTTGTACCAGCATCAGTACCGCCATTAGTAGTACCAATTAACAAACCTACACTTGGATAAAGAGCATCTGGAGTAGTTAAAGTACCCTTATAATAAACTGATATTTTATAATTATAGCCAGCCTTAAAGTTGTATTTAATAGAGTAGATGGTTGATAAAAGTGTGCTACTGCTATTTGGTTTACATTCTAACACGACAGAGTTGTCAGCAAATTTTGGTCTGCTAAGCGTTGTTAAATGTTCAAAATTATCTATTGTTGTTGCAGATGCGAAAATATTGCAAGATGTTGTGCTTATTTGTTCATAAGAATAATCAATTGTTTGAGATTTTGCAAAAACAACTGTTAATAGAAGAATTATTATGAGGCAATTGATTTTTGTTTTCATAATGAAATTTTTATTCTTTTTCTAAATGTATTTGAAGGCCAATTTTAAATTGCAAACTATTATTCCTATAGTCTACATCGGCTAATTTTAAGCGATTATAACCTAGTAGAAACTCAATACCAACTGTTGGGTTAAAATAGATAACAGGCCCAGCATAAATAGCGTACTCAAATGATTTACTATTAACACTCGTTGAATTATTTGAATTTGTAGTATACAATATGCTTGCTTCTGAAATAATATTTAGTTTTTTCTCTGTTGGTAAAAAGTAATACCGTACAAATGAACCAAAGCCAATATTTTTTTGGGTTACTTTATTAATACTACCATCTGGCTGAGGATTTTTGTCGGTGATTGATGTGATATTTGTTTTAATACCAACAGCAAGTTTATCAATAAAAAAGTATCCTATGTTGGGTGAAGCTGTTAAATAAATGCTGCTATTATTACCAGAATTTGAACCGCTATTTTTATAGCTAGTAAAAGATAAATTACCCCCTACGAGCCAGTTACCTTTGGTTAATTGAGCATTTGACATACAAGAAATGAAAATGAGTGAAAGGATGAGAAACAATTGCTTCATGTTGCTATTTTTGGTTATCAATAATTTTTGTTACAGATATCAGAGCTATGGGTGGGGCATGTACTGAGTTTTTCATGCTTTATTATTTTGTATATTTATTATATAAAGCTATTCAGTATTGCGTATCGGTTTGTTAAGAGATTATTAATTAATGTTGTATGTGTTCAGCTTTTGTTTCTCAAAAGATCTTTTATAGGTTAGCTTCTGTGTTTGTGATATTATGTGCCTGTGTTTGAAGGTTGGCTGTTAAGCTTTTCCCTACTGGTTGGTGTCCCACCGACCAGCTATTTTTCGGGTTGGTGGGACACCAACCCATAGTAGCAATGTTTGAAATGCCACTTTATTATATTTAAATGCCCTTCTAATATTTTGAAACCCCGCTATACTATTTTGAAAACACCCAACAGGGTTTTGAAAGCCACCAGCAATATTTTGAAATGCCTCTTTGATATTTTGAAACGCGATAACAGGGTTTTGAAAGCCCATTTTTAAACTTTGAAATGCCCCAGTGATATTTTGAAACCCCCTAAATTCATTGAAATACCACGCCGCCATTGAAACAGCCTTTTATTTTAAAGCAGCATAGTATAAATTAGGTGGTTGGCGGTGTTGGTGGCGGCGTACCTCCATCACTGCCTTTGGTTGCTGCCTGCACCGCCTTTTTAATCTCATTAAAACTAAACAACCCTTTTTTTGCCGATTTTTTCTTTTTATAAAAGTCAAATACCAGCTTTGAAAAATCTTTTACCACATCAGTATAAATGGCATTCAGTTCCTCAACGCCAGCGGCGGTAACCACTTTGCTGCTTTGCTTAAAGGTTTCCTGGTTTATATTTTTTTGCACCAGTGTATCGGCAAAGCCCGTAAGCGTGGTTATTACGGTAGGCTTAATATGTTTGGTGGCAGTAATTTCTGTGGTAATGGCCGCCGTAATATTGGTTTTAAATTTTGCCAGCAGTTCAATTAAAGCAAGCTGGTCGCCCTTTTGGGCCTTGGCATAAAAGCCTGTAAAACCAAACAGGGTAAGCAGTTCTTTACGGCGTGCAGCATAGGGTATGGCCACCTGCAAACGAAGCGTAAAGGTTGAGAGCAAGGGCAGTGCTTCGGCCTGTATCTTTTTTAAAAGGCTGGTCGCTTCCCGCTGGTCTTTTTTAGGATCAATACCCAAAATGTCTTTAAAAGCATTAGTGGTGCGTGTTAGCTGTGCGGTAAACCAGGTGGTGTTCCAGTTTTCGTTTTCTTCAGTCAGTTCGGCAGCATTGTCTTTGGCATTGTTCAGTATTACTGAAACGGAAGTAAGCATAACAGCGTCTTTTGCGCTGTACAGGCGTTCTTGTGTAGGTTGTAGCATTTTGGCTGCAGCTTTAATTGTTTACACCAAAATAAGCAAATGTTTTAAATTATGTATTTTTTTTATGATTGATGTTTTAAACTATGTGCCTATGTTTTAGCAAAAAATCTACAAATACTTTCTATAAAGATTATTCAGCACTATTTTATCAGCATCATTAAGCGTTTTAGTACTGTCCTGCATAAAATGCCTTTTAAAAGAACGTATGGCGGCGGTAGTGTCTTTTATATCGTAGCCAATAATACGTAATGCCTGCAGGTGGTTAAAATTACTGTCAGCAGGCGGCAGGGTTTCATCATACCAAAGCCCAAAACCTTTTTGCGACAATGTTTTCCATGGAAAAGTAATATTGGGATCATTCTTTCTGGTGGGTGCAATATCGCCGTGGCCAATAAAATTGGCGGCTGGTATGCTATAGCTTTTTTTGAGGGTTGCAAGCAGGGTAGTGAGGCTTGTTACCTGTTGTTCAGTAAAAGTTTCAAAACCATTATTGTCAATTTCAATACCTATAGATGCTGAATTAATATCAGTATTGCTACCCCATTTACTTAAGCCGGCATGCCAGGCACGCAGGTAGTCGTTAAGCATATGGTGTACCGTTCCATCTTTACAAATTACATAATGTGCACTTACCTGCGATCGTGTAACGGTAAAGGTTTTAAGCGTTTGTTCGCAACTGTTTTGCGCCGTGTGGTGTATAATTACAAAGTTGGGTTTGCGCATGTTAAAGTTAATGGTGCCCACCCAATCAGGCGTGCTGATACTGTCAGTTACAGGCGTGGTTTTTATGGTTGCTGCAAAAGCCTTTGCCTGCGTTTTATATATTTTATTGGTAGCATAATAGCGCGAGCGTGTACAGCTTAAGCATAACGTTACCAACATTATTACTGCGAAATTTTTCTTTTGTATCATACAGGTTTTTTAGTTGCACCAAGTTATGTATTTAAAAAGCTGTTTGTTGCCATTCATAAATAGACGGTGCAGATTAAATTATTGTCATAAACCAATATATAATATGAAAAAGGTGATATAACAAGTAAATTAGCCTGAGCGATTTGTTGCCATAGTCACCTATAAAACAACAAATGGTATGCAACAAACTTTATCTTTTTTACAAAATGATGTTCGTGTTTCTGCTGCGGCAATGTTTTTTCTCTTTTTAACTACAGCCTTATGCAGCCATGCACAAAATGAGATAAGCGCAGGGCTTAGGCATAATGTGATCAGTAAATTTTCTGACAGTATGCTGCCTGATATTGTGGTAAAGAGACTACGCAGTTACGGTAAAGACAGTATCACGCACTTGCGTGAAGAATACCAGCAAAACATTAGGGAAGACGAGGAAGAATTTACTATGACCATGCATTTATGGTTTGATGATGACCATATTGTAGGCTTTATACGTAAGGCACCCATCAATAACAATTTAAAAATAGAAATAGCTAAAATAGTTATTGATATACCTGTTGAATGGTGCGGTATTATTGACAGCAGCCAGGAACTGCATTGTGTAAAAACTTTGCAGGAATTGAAGGCATTTGATTCAACCGTAAAATGCAGCCACTGGCAGCAAAAACCTGATGATGATGACCCTGAGTTTATTGCTTTTTTCAGTAAAAAGCCAGCAAAAGAAGATGCAAAGAAAGCAAATAGTAAAAATGCAAAAAATAGGCGAAGAAAGAAGCGTAAAGAAATAAAGCAACCTGTAGCAGAAACCATTGCTACAAAAAATGGCTTGTGATATAAAGCCCATCATATTGATGCATTTCAGTTGTAATTAGTTCTGCCAAAAAATATTACTTTTAACTGCTTAATTAAAATTTGATATCCAAAATATATTACCCTGATGATGCCCTTTTCCCGTTTACAACGAATGTCGTTTGCCATGTATTTTAAAACCCTTTTTACCTCAGTTGTTGTTTTGTTGATTGCTTCAGGTTTACATGCGCAAAAAGATTCTTCAAGTATTGAAAAGAAAGATGGCATCACCTTTATTACAAAGTTTGCAGATGCTGGTTTGCCTGGTATGCTGTTGCAGCAAATACGTTCTTACAAGCCTGAAGAGATTGTAAAAATGCACGAAGAATTTCAGCAAAATGTGCGTGAAGATGATGGAGAATATACTATTACCATGCGCCTTTGGTTTGAAGACGACCATGTGATGGGCTACATTAAAAAAGCACCTATAGGAAATAATTTAAAGGTAGAAGTTTCAAAGACCATTCTTGATATTGCTGTAGAATGGTGTGGTGTTGTTGACAGTACAAAGCAACCCATCTGCGTAAAAACCATGAAGGAAATGCAGCAGGCATCTGCACTTGCCAAGATTAGTGACTGGCACCAGAAACCTGACGAAGCCCCTGTTTCTGAGCAACCTGCCATGAAGCTGAATGCGCTTAAGAAAGGCAAGGGCAAAAATGTGGAAGTAAAAGACTCTACAGGTAAAGTAATAGTGCCGGCCAAGCTGAGCAAGAAGGAAATGAAGAAACAGATTGAAGAGTCTTATAAAAATGCAGATGATGTTAAAGACTCTACTGGTAAAACAATACCTGCTGTAAAGCCTGCTTTCTCAAAACCTGAAGAACCTAAAAAGAAAGGTAAAAAAGAAAAACCTGCTGCTATGTATGAAGCTGAAGCACAGGATTCAACTGCTGTTATTCCTGCAAAGCCTGCATTTGCAAAACCTGAGGATGCTAAAAAGAAAAGCAAGAAAGATAAGCCTGAAGCAGAGGAAAATAAACCAGCACCAGCAAAAACTGATTTTGGTAAACCTGATGATGCAAAGAAAAAAGGAAAAAAAGATAAGAAGAATGTACCAGCAGCGGAGGAGGAATTGCCTGCTGCTGATACAACATCTAAAAAGTCCTGAAGCTACAATGGATTGCATACATAAATAATCCCTGATAATAAAGAGTTGCCAACCTTTTGAAGGTTGGCAACTCTATTTTGGGTCAGCTTATTTAAAAATTATTTATACACCTAATAGTTATTACTCATCCTCATCTTCCTCAAACATTTCTGGTGTAACCTTTTGTGGTTGTGGTTTGCGCAGTTCTATCTGGTGAATCAAATCTGCTACCAATGCACTCCACCCTGTTTGGTGCGAAGCACCTAAGCCACTGCCAGTATCGCCATGAAAATATTCAAAAAACTGCAGCAGGTCTGCATTGGCTTCCTGCTCATAAAACCAGCTATAGGTACCATTAAATTTACGTTTACTTTCTTCATCTTTTGTAAACAGGCTTATTACCCTGCGGCTTAATTCATCAGCTACCTGTGTAAGGTTCATCAGGTTGCCTGAACCCGTTGGGCATTCTACCTGTAAGTCATCGCCATAAAAAATACCATAACGCCTTACTGAGCGTATGATTAAATAATTGATAGGTACCCACACTGGCCCACGCCAGTTACTGTTGCCGCCAAAAAGGTCAGAAGTACTGTCGCCGGGGTCATATTGTATGGTGTAACTCTTACCATCAATAGTTACTGAGTAAGGATTTTTTTCATGGTATTTTGATAGTGCCCTGATGCCGCCATCTGATAAAAATTCTTCTTCATTCAGCATACGTTTAAGCAAGGCTATCAACCTTTCTCTTGGTACTAATGAGATGAGTATTTTATCACTGTCGCCACGTTCTTCATTGGGCCAGAAACGGTTATTACGCTTACGGTAATTCTCAAACCAGGTAATACGTTTTTTAAAATCATCCAGTTTGGTAAGTACAGGTTTTTCAATTACTGATACAGCTAAAATGGGTATTAAACCTACAATTGACTGTATTTTTAATGCAATGGCATCACCACCTTTTACGCTTACTGTGTCATAAAAAAACTGGTCGGCTTCATTCCATAAAACGTGTTCGTTCATGGCTTCTGCAATCAGTACAAAATGCTCAAAAAACTTGGTGGCCATATCTTCAAATGAAGGATCGTGCGTTGCAATTTCAAGCGCAATGTCCATCATATTTAAACAATACTTGCCCATCCAGCTGGTGCCATCTGCCTGCTCAAGGTGCATGTGTGCGGCAATGCCGTGGCTGCGGTCAAACACACCAATATTATCCAGCCCTAAAAACCCGCCCTGAAAAATATTATTACCATGGGCATCTTTACGGTTAATCCACCAGGTAAAATTGATGATGAGTTTTTGAAAGATGCGTTTCAGGAAATTCAGATCACCCTTGCCTGTAGCATGCTTCTCAATCCTGTACACCTGCAGGGCAGCCCAAGCATGTACAGGTGGGTTTACATCGCTAAAATTCCATTCGTAAGCAGGCAACTGGCCATCAGGTTTCATATACCACTCACGCATAATCAGCAGCAACTGGTGCTTGGCAAAATTGGGGTCAATCATTGCCATTGCTATGCAATGAAAAGCAAGGTCCCAGGCAGCATACCAGGGATATTCCCACTTGTCAGGCATTAGTATAATATCCTGGTTTTTCAGGTGCTTCCAATCGCTGTTGCGGCCAAATTTTTTGCCGTCATTTACAGGAGTTAAGCCATCAGTAGTACCAAGCCATCTTTCTACATCGTAATGGTAATACTGTTTGCTCCACAATAAACCAGCAAAAGCCTGGCGCTGAATATTAATTAATTCCTTTGATGCACTTTGCTGAAATATGGTACTGTAAAACTCATCTGCCTGTTCCTTTCTCGTAGCAAAAACACGGTCAAAGCCAACACCAAAGGGGCTTTCATGACTTTTGTTGCTTAGGCGGCAATATATTATTTTGGTAGCACCAGCTTCAACATTTACTTTATACACTGGCGAAAACTTAGTGCCTTTTTTTCGTTTGCGCAGCAGCTCAACATTTTCACCATCAATAACAGCACTGTGAAAAGCATCTTTTACAAATGGCGAGGCATTTGGCACGCCCATAATGCGCTGTTTGTTGGTTTCGTTATCGGTATATAAGTTATCATCTGGCTTTTGAAAGTAGAAATAATATTTGCCCAAACGCTGCTGCTCTGCTTTAACGCAGGTTTTACTCACTTCAGTTATCAGTGGCTTTTTTTCATCTTCTGCATTCTTCCAGCGGTTATAAAACCAAAGGGTGGGCAATACAGTTATTGGTGCTGCTTTATGGTAACGGTTGGTAATGGCAATTTTTATAAAAATATCCTGTGGTCCCTGTTTGGCATAGGTTATTTTAACATCAAAATACTCGTTGTTGTCAAACACACCTGTATCAAGAATTTCGTATTCAGGCTCATTTCTGCTGCGCCATTTATTGCGTGCCACCAACTGGTCGTAAGGAAATTTTTGCTGTGGATACTTATATAAAAATTCCATGTAATAGTGCGTGGGAACATTGTCTAAATAATAGTACAGTTCCTTCACATCCTCACCATGGTTGCCCTCGTTATTACCCAACCCAAAAAGTCGTTCTTTTAAAATAGGATCTTTTCCGTTCCATAAAGCCACAGAAAAGCAAAGGTTTTGAAAGTAGTCAGTAATGCCACCCAAACCATCTTCGCCCCAGCGGTACACGCGGCTATGGGCATGGTCGTGCGGAAAATAATTCCATGCATCGCCAAAGCCGCCATAATCTTCACGTACCGTACCCCATTGGCGTTCACTAAGGTAGGGACCCCATTGCTCTAAAGGTGTTTGTTTGCGCGCATTTACAGATAAACGTTGATGTTCTGCAGTCATAGAATTTTACAATTTGCTCTTCTTAAAAAATGCCTCCAATACTTAAATCATAGTAGCGCAACAACAGCAAGCAAGCGAAAGAGAAATGCGTTATTGTTATAAAAATAAGGAAATGTAAATTGATGAAAGCAGCTTCTTATTGCAATAACTTTTATAACACTTTGCCATAGTAAAGACAATTACCATTCCTTTTGTTGGAAAGCCCTTAACAGCCTACAATTTACACACACTGCTTTATTTAAATAAAGGGTTGAGTATGTTTGTTACAAACTGAAAACCGCCATGAGTTTACAAACCATTATAGATTTTTTAGAACCCGTTAACCGTTATGAATTAAGTAACGATGAAGGTTATAAAGACACACAGCTTGGCCGCCATGTTGAAGTGTACGAAGATGATTTTCCCAGCCTTGAAAATGTAGACATGGTGTTGGTTGGCTGTGGCGAAATGCGTGGCACAGGTGGCAACAACCGTACTGATGCACCTAATGCAGTGCGCACCGCTTTTTATAATCTCTTTCACTGGCATAAAGAAGTTGTAGTGGCAGATATTGGTAATGTAAAAGCAGGAGCCACTTTGCATGACAGCTATGCCGCCCTGCGTACCGTTGTTACAGAACTTATTGAGCAGGGTAAACGTGTGGTAATACTTGGCGGCAGCCACGATGTAACACTGGCACAATACGGCGCCTATGCTGCATTGGATAAAATTGTAGAAACTACCTGCATTGATGCACGCATTGACCTTAATATGGACAGTGTTTTGCCTGAAGATAATTTTTTAATGGAGATGCTTACAGGCGTGCCCAACTATGTAAAGCACTATAACCATATTGGGTTTCAAAGTTATTTTGTACACCCCCAAATGCTGGAAACTATTGACAAGCTGCGCTTTGATTGCTTTAGGGTGGGCAAGGTAAAAGAGAACCTGGAAGAGATGGAGCCTGCCATACGCAACAGCCACCTGGTTAGTTTTGATATTGCCGCCATACAAAATGCACATGCACCCGCCAACCACCTTACACCCAATGGTTTTACTGGTGAAGAAGCCTGCACTTTAATGCAGTATGCAGGCATGAGCCAGCATGTAAGCAGCATTGGTATTTATGGTTATAACGCTGCGCTTGATAACCACCACCTTACAGCCAAACAAATAAGCCATATGCTTTGGTATGTTATGGATGGTATTTACAAAAGCAAGCAGGAAGCTGCCCTTACTGAGCGCAGTAATTTTAACGAGTTTACCCTGGCTTTTGCCGAGGTAGAAACCGTGTTTTTACAAAGCAAAAAAACTGGCCGCTGGTGGATGCAGTTGAACGGCGATAAGTTTATAGCCTGCAGCAAATTCGACTACCTTATTGCCAGCAATAACGAAATACCTGAAAGGTGGTTAAGGGCTATGGAAAGGAATTAACAGCCTATAAGAAATTACATCTAAATCAACTGGTAAACACCAGTTGATTTACACTTATTAAAAGTGCCATATTGTACGTTATGAAAAAACTAACTTTTTTATTTGTTTTAGGTTTATCAGTAGTTGCAACCAAAGCACAAACCAGCTCTGGCAGTTTTAGTTATTTTCTTAAAGATGGCAGCCCTGCGCCTAACGAAAAATCAGCCAGTTATTTAATGAATGTCACTAAAGTTGATGATACTACCTGGCTGAAAAAATATTATAATATTTACGGGCCAATGATCTATCAGGAAACTTATAGTGATGAATCACTCAATATTAAACATGGAAAGTTTATTTGGTATAATGAAGCAGGGTACATAGACAGTGCAGGAAATTATTTAAGCAATAATAGACATAGTGAGTGGGTTTATAAAAAGGATACGAGTGTATTGCTTGTGCGTAAATATGATAATGGTAACCTGATTTGTACCTTTGATCCTAAAACAAAAAAAATAATCTTAGGTAACAATAAGGAAGCTTCACCTGCGGAATTAAAAAATATTGATACAACAACTACAATATTTACTACTGTACAGGCAGAAGCAGAAGCCACAGGTGGCAAAAAAGGCTGGCAGAATTACTTAGTAAAAAATATTGTAACCCCTAAAAGGTTACAGAAGATTGTTGTAAAACAAAAAAAAGGTATTTACTATGCCACAGTAATTGTTGGGTTTATTATAGATAAGAACGGAAATGTAGGACAGTTTTACATGGATAAATCTTATGAGTGGTCGGCAGATATGGAGGCAATAAGAGTAATTAAAGATGGTGGTATTTGGAAGCCTGCTATGCAAAATGGGCAAATTGTGGACTGTTATGAACGTCAGCAAATAACCTATGCTATAGAGGTAAGGGGCATTTTTTAGTAAATAACTTGTTTTGTGGCATTTCTCAAGCCGAGGGGCTTTAGCCTCTGCTAATTCACAAATTATTTAAATATAGTGTCCTGCTATGCAAATACCATGAATAGAGACTGCAGAAGGAATAATTCAGCTATGCGAAGTCTCTGACTTCGCATTTTTTATGTTCTTACGGTTTTGCAACCCGTTTCTTCTACGCCACGCATAATGGCTATAATTAAAGGCACTTTGTAGAAAAAAAACAAATCTCAATTTCAGCTTCCCGTTTACGGTCGTAAACGGCTTCTCTCAGTTCAGTTGATGCTATTTACGGTCGTAAACGGCTTCTCCCAATTCAGTTGGGGCTGTTCACAGGCGTGAATTGGTTCTCCCATTCGAGTTGAGGCTGTTCACGGTCGTGAATTGGTTCCCCCACTCAAGTTGAGACTGTTTACGGGCGTAAACAGCTTCTCCCAGTTGAGTTTTGATTGTTCAAGGGGTTGAACGGCAACTGCTCAATCACATCCTACTGCCCAAAGGCTGCCGGATGGAAGTGGAAAGCCCACAGTGCAGCGAAGCGGAACGAGGTTCCGATAACTATCGGAATGCAACGCACAGCCGTAACTATAGCTGAACTGTATTATATTGCCAAAAGCCTATAATCTTCTTACCAAAAAATTACCATGAACATTAATAATTTAAGCGGCCTGCCAGATTGGGATGATGAACACATGAAAATGTTTGATAACCATGATGAGGAGGAATGGAAACCAAACCCAACAAGGGCCGCCTGTAAAGCGTTGTACCTGCAATGGCAGCAGGTAATGGTATTGCTGAACGGCCTTTTTGAAACGATGAATGTTGAGGAAAAGGAAAATGGTTTTCCGCCAGATTACTGGGAAGACCATAAGCAGATGATACTTGGTGATGCGTTGCAGGTGGGTGCCAAAATACTCAGCTCTGAGGCGGGAAATATTTATTGCCTTCGTATGGAAAATGCGGCCATTATACGCAAGAATGCACAGTTTATAAAATCAAGCATGCTGCAAATGATGGGCGAAGTCATTGATGAACAGCATGGCGAAATAGTTCGCGATGAGATTGACAAGTTCAGGCTGCTGTTTATAGATTGGGTGGCTACTTTTGAGAAAGATGAGTTTAAAGATGAATGGGGTTTGTTTATTTAAAAATTAATTTTTAACGCCATTCATGTAAAAATTAAAAACTACGCACGGGTTTTAGTATTTTCAAACACTAAAATTTATATGTATGAGAAAACTATTATTACTGGCAACAGCGTTGCCCATATTTTCAATGGCGCAGAATGCCAAGCCTGCTAAAATTTCTGGCTCGCTTAAAAATATTAAAGACACTATTGACTGGGTGTATCTTAATTATTCCGCCAACGGCGCAAGAAAATCAGACAGTGCTATGGTAAAAGATGGCAGCTATAGTTTTACTGCTCAAATAGCAGAACCTGTACGTGTACAGTTAACGGCACGTAACACTGCCAATAAAA
The DNA here is from genome assembly GCA_031424995.1 of Chitinophagales bacterium. GTDB lineage: Bacteria > Bacteroidota > Bacteroidia > Chitinophagales > Chitinophagaceae > Parasediminibacterium. The sequence goes on from JANPIP010000006.1 coordinate 71,632, forward strand.
AAGCAAGGCTTACACAAAAAAGTTTTGCCAGTTTGTTTATTGAGCCTGGTACCATTAAAGTGGCCAGCACAGATTCTTTTTCTAATGTAAAAGTTACGGGTTCTAAGTCGCACATTGAGTTTGAAAAACTAAATGCTGCCGCCAAACCTTATGGCGAAAAGCAGAAGCCTTTGTATGAAAAATATTCAGAGGCAAGAAAGAATAAAGACAAAGCTGGCATGGCAGCAGTTGAAAAGCAAATTGATGCTATTGACAGCATTGAAAAAGAAGAAGTATATCATGCTTACGTAAAAGCCAATCCTTCATCGCCATTGGCTTTGTATGCCTTACAGCAGTATGCAGGTTACAGTATTGATGCTGATAAGGTTGAGCCTTTGTATAAAAAATTATCGCCTGCACTGCAAAACAGTTTTGCCGGTAAAACAATGGCAGATAAAATTGACGTAGCCAAAAAACTGGGCATTGGCAAGTATGCAATAGATTTTCAACAAGCAGATACTGCTGGCAATATGGTTAAGCTGTCTTCTTTACGCGGCAAGTATGTGCTGGTTGATTTTTGGGCAAGCTGGTGTGGCCCCTGCCGTGCAGAAAACCCTAATGTAGTAATGGCTTTTAATAAGTATAAAGAAAAAGGTTTTCATGTGCTTGGAGTTTCGTTAGACCAGCCAGGTGCTAAAGAAAAATGGCTGAAAGCTATTTACGATGATAAGCTTGCATGGACACAGGTTTCTGACCTTAAATTTTGGGATAATGAAGTGGCCAAGCAGTATGGCATACAGGCTATTCCTCAAAACTTTTTAATAGACCCGCAAGGTAAAATTGTTGCCAAAGATTTACGTGGCGAGGTGCTGAACGATAAGCTTGCTTCGCTGTTAGGTGGTGGTCAATAAGAAAAATTATTATTTATTAAATAAGCAGGCCAGTTGGCCTGCTTATTTGTTTTATGTAACCAGCTTTTTGTTATTAATTAAGCATTTGTTGCGTCGCACACTTGTACGCTTTATTCTTTACGCAACTACAGGTTTTTATTTTACAAGCCCGCCTTGCGCCAAGTTTAATAAAAGATAGTAATACCCTTGTTGCACTTTTATTTTTTATTTTAAAACTGCAACATAATTTGTTGCAAAATTTTTTGTTGCAATTTTTTTTGCAACAGAAAAGTTGAAACAAAAACTGTTTCAACTTTTTAAAAAATAAAAAATATGCAACATTGCAAGAAAGACTGATTGTTTGTGGAAGGTGTATGTATGAAATTATTTTTTGTTACTGATGGCTGTTTCTATGATTGCTTAAAATAAATTACCCTGCAATAAAGGCATTTCAAGGTATTGGTTTATAAACTTAGGAAAAGCAAGTTCATTCAGTTTCTCTGCATCCTGCCAATGGTAATGCTGTAGCGTTTTAGGCATGGTTATTAGTTGTATTCTTATAAACTGCCCTTTAATTTGCTGGTGTGTTAACTGTTGTTTTTGTATGGCAGAAATGTTTGTAACCACAGCCTTTGTGATACCCAGTTGCACCTGCAGCCATTGTTTAACGGCAGCTTCATCCCAATGCAACTGCTCTTTACTTTCCAGCAAATAAAACTCAAAAAGGCTTTGCCATATATCTTTCAGGTTGCGTTGATGCACCAGTATTTTACCATCCAGCTCAAACAAAAAATAATAGAACCAACGGTTCTTTCTAAGCAATACTTTTTCTTTTACAGGCAAAATATTTACCAGCCCATTGTTACAAGCAGTGCATATTTTTTGCAGCAAACAATCACTGCACAATGGCACGAGAGGCTTGCATATAGTAGCACCAAAATCCATAATGGCCTGGTTATAAATGCCTGGTTGTTTACTGTCTAAAACTTCATTGGCAAGCTGTGTAAACTGGTTGATGCCTTGTGTACTGTCAGTTGGTGTATCAATACCAAATACCCTTGCCAATACCCTAAAAACATTGCCATCAACAACGGCATAAGGCAAATTAAAAGCGAAAGATGCAATGGCTGCCGCAGTGTAAGGCCCAACGCCTTTTAAAGAAAGAATGTTGTTATAATCTTCAGGAAAATTTCCCTTTAAATCACTCACAATAAACCTCGCAGTAAATAAAAGATTACGGCAGCGGTTATAGTAGCCCAGACCCTCCCAAAGCTTAAATACATCATCATCTTTTGCTGCTGCAAGCTGCCGTACAGTGGGGTAACTGGTAATAAATTTTTCGTAGTAAGCCCATCCCTGCTCAACACGTGTTTGCTGCAAAATAACTTCGCTTAGCCATATTTTATAAGGGTCTTTCTCGCCCTTCCATGGCATTTGGCGGTTGTTGTATGTGTCATTCCATTCAAGCAAAAGCTTGGTAAATTTTTTGTTGTTCATTCTTTCACATCAGTTAAATAAAATGTTCCTGTAATCATTCCGTAAAATATTAGTTGTTTTATAACAAATTCATAAAAAAAACGCCCGCCGCTTCTGATAACTAAATTGGTTATACATAATTTAATTTAGCAATTCTGTTATTTTTGTTTTACTTTAACCCAAAGAATCAACACCAATAATTAATTCACAAATGAGAAAGTCAGACCTTATAAGTCAAATATCAGACAAAACAGGTATACCCAAGGTGGATGTGCTTGTTACTTTAGAAACGCTTTTTAAAGAAGTAAAAGAAAATCTTACTGCAGGCGAAAGCATTTACATAAGAGGCTTTGGCAGCTTTTATCCTAAAAAAAGAGCCGCTAAAATTGGCCGCAATATCAAGAAAAATATAGCCGTAAACATTCCTGAACATTTTATTCCTGCATTTAAGCCTGCTAAAGAGTTTGTTGCTGATGTAAAAAACAATTGCAAAGCAGAAGTAGCATAATTTCGCGCCAAATTACGTGTAGTGAACAAAAAGCAGTTATTACTGGTTGGCAGCGCATTTATATTGTTTGTAACGATATTTTTCTTTGGCAGAACCACACCTCCTAAAAAGCCCGCAACAGCAACTGTTGCTTCAGGCGAAGCCACCCATCAGCACGATGCTGAAATACAGTTTCCTGATTTACTTGCAAAAGCTAAGCAAAGACTTACCCCTGAACAAAACGAACGCATTACACGTTTAGAAAACAGTGTAACACGCGGCGATGTAAAAGAACAGCAATTACACATTTATCACCAGCTTGCCAGGTTCTGGAAAGACTCCATTCATTTGTTTGAACCTTATGCTTTTTATACTGCTGAAGCAGCAAAGTTGGAAAATTCAGAAAAAAGCCTCACTTTTGCCGCCCGTCAATTTTTAGAGAGCCTGATGATTGAAGGAAACCCTGCAATGCAACACTGGCTTGCCAGCAATGCAAAAGTTCTTTTAGATAAAGCTTTGGTAATAAATCCCAATAACGACAGTACAAAAATTGGTATTGGTGCATGTTATATGATGGGCAATATTTCTGACAATCCTATGCAAGGTATTTTACCTGTACGTGAGATTACACAGAAAAATCCTGATAACATGTATGCCCAACTAATTCTTGGTTTGGGAGGAAAAAAAAGCGGTCAATATGAAAAAGCAATTGAAAGGTTTCTCATCATAGTAAATAAAAAGCCTGATGATTTGGAAGCTGCTTTGCATTTGGCTGAATGTTACGACCTAAAGGGTGATAAAGCAAATGCAGTAAAATGGTACAGCGATGTAAAACAACGCATACCAAACCCTGAAGCTAAAAAAGAACTGGAAAACAGGATTAACCAACTGAAATAATAAGAGGTGCGTAAGTACTGATTATACATCATAAAATAGATTTTTTAACTAATTAAAATGTTCTGGTATGCCTTGTGGTAAAAAGAGAAAACGTCATAAAATTGCTACGCACAAACGTAAAAAACGTTTAAGAAAAAACCGTCATAAGAAGAAATAGAAGTTCTTTTTATCTGGGATCTATATTAAATGCAGCGGTAAATTTTACCGCTGTATTTACACATATATATGGCCGCCGCCATCTACCTTATCTTACGCAACTTTACCTTTTCCTACCTTATCTATCTTACATATTGCGGCAGGCTTTTATAGTGGTGTTTTGTGCATCTTATCACTTTAAGGTGCAGTGATGATTTTTTTATTTTAAAGTTGCAAATTTTGTGAACAAAGAATTAATTATAAACGCTGGTCCAACGGGTGTTGAAATTGCGTTTTTAGAAGAAAAAAAGTTAGTAGAACTACATAACGAAAAGGCTGATGCCAGCTTTGGCGTTGGCGATCTTTACCTTGGTAAGGTAAAAAAATTGATACCCGGCCTTAATGCAGCTTTTGTAGATGTAGGTTTTGAGAAAGACGCATTTCTACATTATACTGATCTTTCGCCTTATGTAAAATCGTTATTGAAATTTACCCAAATGTCAATAACAGATAAGGATGAAAATGAGTTTGATTTTACCACGTTTAATGTTGAGCCTGAAATTGTAAAAACAGGTAAAATAAACGAGGTAATGAACGGCAAGCCGAATGTGCTTGTTCAGATATTAAAAGAGCCCATTGCCGCAAAAGGCCCGCGTTTAAGCTGCGAATTAAGCTTACCAGGCAGGTTTATTGTTGTTACCCCTTTTAACGAGATTGTTGCCGTATCCAAAAAAATTCATTCAGGCGAGGAAAGAAAACGTCTTCATAAGATTGTAGAAGCTATACGCCCTAAAAACTTTGGCGTTATTGTACGCACTGCAGCAGAAGGTAAAACCACCGCAGAATTGCACCAGGATTTGTTAAGTCTTGTAGAAACCTGGAAAGGCATTCAGAAGAACCTGAAAAATGCTGTTGCGCCTGCCAAAATTTTAAGCGAACAAAACAGGGCTACCAGTATACTTCGCGATCTTTTAAGTGCCGATTTTAACCGTATTGTGGTTAATGATAAAAACATTTACGCTGACACAAAAGCTTACATTGATAAAATTGCGCCTGATAAAACTGATATTGTAACTTATCACAATAATGGTATCCCCATTTTTGATACTTATGGTATTACAAAGCAGGTAAAAAGTGCTTTTGGTAAAACGGTAAATCTGCCAAGTGGTGCATACTTAATTATAGAGCATACTGAAGCTTTGCATGTTATTGATGTAAACAGCGGCTACAAAAGTGTTAGCAACAGCCAGGAAGAGAATGCTTTACAGACCAATTTAGAAGCTGCCGAAGAAATTGCAAGGCAACTACGCCTTAGAGATATTGGCGGCATTATAGTGGTTGATTTTATTGATATGAAGCTTCCTGATAACAGGCGCCAGCTACAGGAAGCCATGGAAAAATTTATGCAGACAGACAGGGCCAAACATGCCGTTCTGCCTATCTCTAAATTTGGTTTGATGCAGCTTACAAGGCAGCGTATGCGCCCTGAGTTGAGCATTAATACTTCAGAAATTTGCCCTGTTTGCAGCGGCACTGGCAAAATATCTTCTTCGCTTTTACTGGAAGATGAAATTGAAAAACGCCTACATTATCTTGTTACACATTCTCACAAGAATTTAACCTTATTCGTGCATCCTATTGTTTACTCTCACTTAACAAAAGGTATATTCAATTCCATTTTCAAGCAATGGAAAAGAAAGCATAAAACGAAATTAAAGTTGGAGGCAAATAATAATTACCACTTGATAGAGTTCAGGTTTTTTGATGATAACGAAGAAGAAATAAAGTTTTAGAAAAGAGAGGGCGAATGTCAAAAACATTTGCCCTCTCTTTTTACGTACCAATATGATCTTATTATTGTTCCCTTTGTTTTCGCCTGTTTTCAATTTCCTTCTTTACAATATTTCCAAAATTCCTGTCAGCTAAAAAAACTTTTCTAGCTCTTTCTTCACTGCCTAAAATCCGTTTAAATTCAGCAAAATATTTCCTTTTTATAACAACCATTTTTTCTTCATAGCCAAGAATATCATCTTTTGCTTCAAGACGGGCTGTTTTTAATTCTGAAAAGTAAGTATTATAAACTGGCCAAAATTTTTGAGCGTCTTCTACTGAGAGATTGAGCTCTTTTGTTACATAAGCAATTTTTAAAGCCTGCAGGTTTTGCAGCTTTGTGTTTTGTGCGTAATTATCCGTTAGTAAAAAAAACGTTGCTATTAAAACTAAAAAATATTTCATTGTTATTTTATTTATATCCCCGACTTTATTGATATTGTTTCCATTTGTTTTAAGTATTGCTGTAATTCTTCGTCAGTTGTTATTTTCAAACGTTCATCCAAATCAGGCACTTCACCCTCTAAACTGCTAACTACATCTGAATTTATGATAACATTATCGTTCACAAGAAATCTTTCCAGTTCAATATCATTTACTTTATTAAGTCCCTTTTTTACATCTATTTTATTATATGCATCATAATCAAATTTGTTATCATTACCATTGAATAAAACAGATGAAATAAAAACAATTGTAATTATTGAAGCAGCAATAGCAGTATTAAACCATTTTGTTTTTATAGGAACAACTTTTGCTTTTGGCTCAACCTGGTCATCTGTAAAATAAGAAGGTTTCAAATTCTCAAAATAACCAATAGGAACTTCATAAATATCCTTACGTTCTAATGTGTTCAAAAAAGGTGCAATTAATTCAAGTTCCTCTTGTACAGGTGATCTTTCCACTAAAGGTGATGATTTTACTTTATTCAGTATCGCATTACTGAGAGAATCAAAATAATTGTTAGGAACTGAATAAGCAACTTGCTTTTGTTGAGTAATTTCCTCTTGCAAGGTAAGTTGAATTTTTAAAGAAAATTGTTCAAAATAATTATTGGGAATTGAAAAAGGCATGGACGTATTTATTGTACATAATTCTGGAGCTATCTCTTTCAATTCATTTAATATAAGTGCTTTATTGTTCATTGATGGAATAAGACAGTTGCTATTAGCAGATGTTTAACGGTTAATAATAAAGTCTTCAATTTTTTTTGCTGCATGATGGTAGCTTGCCTTTAATGCGCCCTCGCTTGTTTCCAATACTCTGCTCATTTGCTCGTAAGGCATTTCATCATAATAACGCAAAATAAATACGATACGTTGTTTTTCAGGGAGGCTTTGTATGGCTAATTGAAGTTTCCACTCTAGTTTATTGGCATCAAAATTTTCATCTGCCTTTATTTTGTTGGATAACCCACTTTCTTCTTCATCAAGAGTAACTGATGCCCGTCGCTTTTGCTTATCTAAAAAGGTTAAACTCTCATTAGTAGCAATCCTGTACAACCATGTGTACAATTGGCTGTCTTCCCTAAAATTATCCAGTCCTTTCCATGCTTTTATAAAAAGATTTTGTAAAACATCATTTGTATCGTCATGGTCTACAAGCATTCTGCGAATATGCCAGTATAATTTTTCCTGGTATTTTTTAACTATGGCAGTAAAGGCAGTTTCTTTATTTAAACTGTTCTTAAATTGATACAACAATTCACTATCGTCAGGCTGCATAAGTATTAGTACTTTAATTGACTAATATAAGTAAACTTAAACAAATCACTTACTCAACTTTATCAGTAAGGTATGAAAATAAAAAAGGGCCAGGATAAAAATCCAGCCCCGTTTTAAAATCCAATATCCTATGAAAAACCGACGCGAATGTAGAGTTTTGTTAACTAAAAAGAAACAATAGAATAAAATATTTTTTAAAAAAATTTATTGTTACAACACAGATGCTTATTGACTTTACATAACTAAATAAGGCATCAAAAATTTGATGCCTTATTTACTATCATTTCCAAATTTATTATTAGTAAGCCCAAAGATCCTGCTCGTAGTTGAACACCTTCTCTTTGATTGCTTCACCTTCGTAAAACATCAACAATTTGTTCTTTTCATACTTCTGTGTCAATTTAATATCATAAGGATTATCAAGAGTTGTCTTAATGATATAGCTACTGAACATTCTACTTTCAAATAAGTCTTCCCAACTCATTTTATTACCAAAATTTTTTGGATTATATACCTCCCTACGAGATAAGTATGCACGTACATCAGGATAATAAACCCAAAACTTAGGTTGTGCTGGTCCTTCAATAATTTTACCGCTTGGCAACATTAATGGTCCCATAGGTGCAATACCTAAAATTCTTGTAACTAGCCGTGATGACTCTTTATCAAAAACTGTTTCATCTTTAATTTGGAACTGATAAATAGAATCAATCGGAAATTCCCGCATTGCTGGTTGACGTCCGGATATTTCACCATCTAACCCAATGACATCGGAAGTATCCATCCCCCCAGAAAGTTCCTGGATAAATTTTTCTTTTGTGTAAGGTTTTGTAAAGCGATCATCTTCAAAAGCAGTTACCCCACCTTCAGATATAGCACGAAAAAGTATTGCAAAGAAAAGTTCACTACCATTATCCCCCACAACAGGATATCTAAAAGAAAGATTTGCTTTTTCCCTTGCATCAATTATACGCCAGAAACGTTGTTTATAAACAGCATCATCTTCACGTATATGATCGTAAGGCAAAGGTGTTCGTTCTTTTATTTGACTTGATTCTATAACGTTATCGTTACGTAATGAAACTTTTACTGTATCAGTTAAAGGATTGTTTCCATTAGAGGCCTTCATTGGCAAAATAGGAATGCCGCTTTTACGTACCCCACCACCATTAGCATTAGGGTTACTAAAAGGATCAATAGGTGCTTTATTATTGCCAGAAGCTGGCGTTGTAGGATTACCAAAAGGATCCTTCGCAGCAGGCTTAGAAGACTGATTGACAGGGTTGCCAAACGGATCTTTTGCACCTGATGAAGGCGTAGTCTTAACTCTTGGCTTTGCTGCTTTAGGTTTTTGCGCATTAACCTGTAATGCGAAAATAAACAAACTGCTTACTGTCAAGCCTCTCAATACTAACTTCTTCATAATTTTTAATTTGATAAATTTAAGGCTATTGAACCTTCAATTTTTCTTGTGCCATCTGGGCCTGAAACGCTAATATCTGTAATATTTACAGTTGATCCAGGTCTGCATTTATCAATATACTGTTTGGCATCTGAACTAAAATATGCACCTCTTACCTGAGCAAATTTTGCACCTTCTTCAAATCCTTTACCCTGAAAAACAATAGTATAGCCTGTAACATCAAACTTAACACCCTCAAAAACAAAGTCCTGCAAATCGGCCCTTACGCCTTGTTGGGCTTTAAATGCATTTGCAGGCATTGTACCACCTGCACTATTACCAACTTTAGGTAATGGTGAAGGAATTCTTTTTACCCTAAACTCAAAAGGTGTTGATTTACCATCAACAGAGACATTAATTGTAGCTTTACCAGGAGCATCAACAGTTGCTTCAAATTTACCACCGCCTTTATTACTTAAAGAACCATTACTAATACTTGCATTAACTTTCTCTGCCCCAGCAGAACCACCTGAAATGGTGATTGGATTTACAACACCTATGTACAATACTTTAACAGCATCAGCGCTTACGCTTACGCCAGTTGGCGAACCCACTGTGTACTTGATTTCTTTATCCAAAACCCCAGTAGACCCATCGGGTTTTTTAAAAGAGATAGATACTTTTTTAGAATAACTCCCTGGGCCGCCAACTGTTGTCTTATATTCAGCAACACCTTCTGCATTTAAAGGCACAGAAGCACCGTCAATTGAAACAGAAGGCTTAGCTGCACTACTAAATGCACCTACACCGCCAGTAATCCTTAACTCCTGACCTGGCATTAGATATTCTGAACTTTGGCTTGCGATAGCTTGGAAAGCATCGTAACGTACTTGTACTTCACCAACTTGCTTATGGCAGTATTCGACAATTTGAGCTTCACTGTTTTTAATATCATTCTGAAACTTACTAAAAATAGTGATGGCTGCAATTGTTGGTGTCATGTGAAAGTAACTGAAAGCCCAATCATCTTTACCAACAGAAGATTTATTAGATGACTTGGGAATTTCAAGATTTAAAGGAAGAGAATTAGCAAATTCTGCTTTAATCTTTGGATCAATGTTTAAGATTTGCTCTTTAAAAGTTTCAAGCTTCTTTCTTATTTCTTCTCCCTTTTCCTTTCCAGGTTCTACAAATAATCGTGTAGCAGCATCTAAGTTATCTTCTTTAAATTGCTCGCCTTCAGGTGTAATTTCTAAACCAGAAGCTTTTTTCAATTCCGCTTTAAGCCCTTCGAGATAAGATGTAATATCATCTGCAAGTTGCTTGGCTTTTTCAGCCTTTGGCATCCATAAAGCAGCTAAAGCTTGCTTTTCAGGTTGCTTTAGTTCTTGCTTAAAGGATGCAAAAATGGTCTCATTCTTCTTATCAATAACTGTATTTGAATATACTAAGCTATTATTAACCGTCTTAAAGGCATTTAAGATTTCAGATGATACGTTCAGTGCCAACATTGCTGTTAACACCAAATACATCATATTAATCATTTTCTGCCGCGGCTCCTTAGGTAATGACATGTCTAACTTTTGTTAAAATTTAATATACAAATTAGTTTCAGATGCTTCATCTAATCAGGTTTTATGCACCCCTGCCCTGCATTGCAGTAAGCATATTGCCATACACCTGGTTTAATTTACCCAGATTATTAGCCAATGCTGCAATTTGCTCTTTTGCCCTTACAGCGTCTTCAGCACTTGTTTGCATAGCAGCAGAGGCTTGTGCCAATTTACCATAAAACTGGTTTAAAGCTTTTAGGTGATTGTTGCTTTCTTGTAATTCTAATTCATATACAGTGTTGATAGATGCAAGGTTTTTAGTAAGTACCTGTACCTGACCATGAAACTGTTTTGCGCTTTCTGAAGCACCATTGAAGCCTGAAAAAGAGGCAGCAGCCTGATTAACAGCAGTTGAAACAGCAGTTAAAGCAGTAGTGGCTTCTTTTGTTTTAGCACTGAAATCACCTGTTGATTTGACAACATCACCTATTTCGCCCATTTTTTCAACAGTTGAACCTAATTTTTGAAATCCAGCGCTTAATTTAGAAAGGTTAGTAGGCGTGATATCAGCTTCAGCTAACATTTTTTCCATGCTTTTTAATGCTGGGTTACCCTTAGCAGCAGGTTCAGCAGCGGGTGCGTGACCAGCATCAGGGGGTGGTAAAATAGCATATACTAAAAATATACCTGCTTCAATAAATAAACCTACGGGTAACATAATATCAGATCCTGGCCAGTGCTGTATTTTAAATAAGGCACCAATAATTACGATTGATGCACCTACGCACACAATAATATTAACCAATTTGTTAACCCCTGGAGAAATTCCTGCTGACATAGTTTTTGTTTTTTAAAATTTAGATTTTAGATATAGGTTTATCGCTTATGACTTTTTTAAAATCACACTAAGATTAAATAAAATTTGCTAGAATTAATTCGTAATAAATCGTTGTAATTAATAATTATTTTTTCATTCGGGGGGCAAGGTCAATAACAGTACGGAAGCCTATGTAAGATTTGGCAGTATCCTGGTACTCGTAAGCACGAGTACTTGTTTGCAGAAAATAACCAACATCTTTCCAGCTACCGCCACGTATTACTTTACGTTTCATTCGGGGAGGATCAGAATCTTTTGCGTCCCATCTAACATCAGGACTCATATCGGCCATAAAATTATAAGAACCTTCATTAAAGTAAGAATTAGTCCATTCGGCCACATTACCTGCCATATTGTACAAACCGAAATCGTTTGGCCAATAAGCATCAGCCCTAACTGTGTAGTAGCCACCATCCTCAGCATAATTACCACGACCTGGTTTAAAGTTAGCCAATAAGCAGCCTTTTTTATTTCTCAGGTAATAATTACCCCAAGGATACATAGAATTGCTACGACCACCCCTAGCTGCATATTCCCACTCAGCTTCACTTGGCAGCCTGTAATCACTTTCAACAGCCATTTTCTTTTTTTCAAGAAAACTGTTTTGTACGTGTGTACGCCAATGACAATAAGCAAGTGCCTGTTTCCAGCTAACGCCCACAACTGGGTAGTTGCCAAAAGATGGATGAGAGAAATAACGTTTTGTCATTGGTTCGTTGTATGAGTATGAAAAATCTCTCATCCAAACCAATGTATCAGGATAAATTTTTTGACTTGTTCTTACGATGAAATTAGTACGCGCAACACCTGCGTTCTCCCTTTTTGCGGCCTCTGATAATATGAATGTTTCCATCCTATAAACGAGTTTATCAGGATCAATATCTGGCTTACCATACAACCTATTATCAGGTGCAAGAATTAATTTATTACCAAGCTTCTCCAAATTGGAAGCATCATACTTAATTGTCCTCGCTTTAGCCCAATCAATCGCTATAGAAGAATCCCCACCACTAGCTGAACCACCAGGACCAGGCTTGTAAAAACCTAATTCTTTTGCGGCTAAAGAATCTCTAACCCAAAGCACAAACTGACGGTATTTATTATTTGTAACCTCAGTAGCATCCATCCAAAAACCAGGGATAGAAACCTGACGGTTACGTGAAGTGAATGTGAAATTGATATCCTCATCGCTTGGACCCATGTGGAACGTTCCAGGTGGTACGTACACCATTGCAAATGGAGGATTCATACTTTGCTTAGAGCTTGGAGCTACGCCTTTCACCTGACCATCATCACCAGGAACAGACTTAGACGACTTGCTCTTTTTACAGGCAATTACGCTCAGCGAAAGCATACTTATTAAAACCAAATTATAACGGGTTCTCATCATAAAAACTATTAACAGGTAATGACAAATATATGGCTCAACGATTATTAAACCATATTTTAAAAATTGTTTTCAATAATTTCACAAACTCGGGTAGATGTAAATCTCAGTAGTAATCGCAATTTAAATTTGACTTACCAGTTATATTTTTCTATGGCAACAAAAGGATATTTATGGGCAATGATAACATTTTTTTGTGAATAAAATCCATCAACGCATATTAATTATTGATAAAAATTTATTTAAATCATATTCTGGTTGCCTGCAAGAATAATTTACACATATATAAAATGTATTGTTACTACTAACCTGTTTATCTGCAAGTAATGGGAAATTATACTCAATTGAAGAGGCAGACTGTACAATTTTATTAGGTATAAATTCTTGTAAAACCCTCTTTAAATCCTCATTTTTATCCAATCCTGTTATAACTATTTCTTTTACACCTGTAGTTATTTGCTGCAAACACGCAGCCCATACTCCAAAAGAAGTAGGGTACCTTACAATGGCCATTCCCAGAGATTGGATTATTTTATGTGCTGTACTTTCCCATTTTTTAGCATCAAAAATAACAGAAAGATAACTTAGGTTAGTGGCCATAATTGCGTTACCTGACGGCACTGCACCATCGTACACTTCTTTTTTGCGAACAATAACATCTGTTTGCTGCTGATGTGTGAAGTAAAAAAAGCCCGTTTCTTCTTCAGAAAAATATTCAATAACAAAAGCCGTTACTTCTTTTGCACGTAAAAGATAATCGGCATTGCCAGTAATTTCCTGCATATGAATATATGCCTGTATTAAATAGGCGTAATCATCTAAAAAAGCGGGAATTTTTGACTGCTGGTTTTTATAGGTATGATGATAAGAGCCATCTTTATTTTTAAACTTTGCTTCTATAAAGGCCATGTTTGCCACCGCAAGTTCTTTATAAGATTCTTTGCCTGTAGCTGCATATGCCTTGCACAAAGCAGTAAGCATCAGTGCATTCCAGCCTAATAAAACTTTATCATCAAGTTGAGGGTAAATTCTTTTACTGCGCTCTTCCATTAACACAGTACAGCATCTTGCCAATATGGCCTTAACATCCCCAATCTCAATATTCTTTCTCTCAGCAAAATCCTTTAGCGGCTCAGTTACCCATAGAATATTGGTATGCTCCCAGTTGCCGCCATCTTTTACATCATAAAACTCATTAAAAAGGTCAGCATCTGCCCCAAGCAGTTTATCAATTTCTTCCTTATTCCACGTGTAGAACTTTCCTTCTACGCCTTCGCTGTCTGCATCAATGGCGCTATAAAAACCACCTTCTTCACTTAACATCTCACGCTTAATAAAAGCAAGTGTTTGATGAATCGTATCACTATACTTTTCATCTTTTGTAAGTTGATACGCTTCTGCCAACACATTTATCAGCAGGGCATTGTCGTACAGCATCTTTTCAAAGTGTGGTGCAAGCCATTGCGCATCTGTACTGTAACGTGCAAAGCCACCACCCAACTGATCGTAAATGCCACCATCAATCATCTTATCTAAACTTAATAATGCCTGGTTTAAAGAAGCTTCATGCTTTGTAAAATGATAGTGGCGTAATAAATATTGTGTAGAAAATGTTTGCGGAAACTTTGGTGCCTTACCAAAACCGCCCCAGGTTGTATCTGCCTGTTTTAAAAGATTATCAGCTATAAGCTGAAGGTTGTCTTTTGTAAATAATGAATGGTCGTTATAGCTGGGTTTATTTATACCAAATGAGTTTGAATTGAGCAGATGGTCTGTAAGATTTTCTGCCTGTGCATCTATCTCGTGTTTTCGTTCTTTGTAGGATTGATTGATGGCGTACAAAACTTCTTTCCAGCTCATGCGGTTGTAAGCATTAATGGGGGGAAAGTAAGTGCCACCATAAAAAGGTTTACACTCTGGCGTGAGGAATACGTTTAATGGCCAGCCACCACTACCACTAATAGCCTGCACAGCTTCCATGTAAATATGATCAAGGTCTGGGCGTTCTTCGCGGTCAATTTTTATATTAATGAAGTATTCGTTCATTATTTGCGCAGTGTCTTCGTTTTCAAAGCTTTCGCGTTCCATAACATGGCACCAATGGCAGGCGGCGTAACCAATGCTTACTAAAATTGGTTTGTTCTCATCCTTCGCTTTTTGAAGTGCTTCATCACCCCATGGAAACCAGTCTACAGGATTGTGTGCATGTTGCAAAAGGTAAGGACTGGTTTCGTTGGCAAGCCTGTTGGTATGTTTATGTGACATAATAATTGAATCGGTGTTTACACTTTACAATCAGTAAATATAAAAGGTTGGTGAGTTATAACTGTGTAATGATGTTTAAGGTTTACTAGAGGTGTCAGAAAAACTCAAAATATTTTACCATACTATATGTAAGCTGCTTTCGGTGATATGTGTTATAAATATGTGCAGATATTAAAACGCTACACCTATACTTCCGCTATTAACTTCCATAGCTTGCGAAACACTATAGATTGCTTATCTTCCATTCATCTTCCATTCATCTTCCATTCATCTTCCATTCATCTTCCATTCATCTTCCATTCATCTTCCATTCATCTTCCATTCATCTTCCATTCATCTTCCATTCATCTTCCATTCATCTTCCGTTCATCTTCCGTTTATCTTCCGTTTATCTTCCGTTATAGATATGCCCTCTGTATGAGTATTCATATTCACCTGACTTATCTTTTAGTAGATAGAATTCATCAATTTTATGTTTGTGAAAAAATATATTGATCAAGACCGTATATTCATAGTATGAAAAAACTGCTTATTTTACTTACCCTGCTGATAGCCCTTAATGCCAGTGCCCAAGAGGATGGCACTCTTTTAAAAAATGGGAGTGATGTGCCTGTTTTCAATTTTGAAATTGAAAAGGGAAAGGCTGCCGCTATTACTGACTACAAGGGAAAGATTGTGCTTATTAATTTTTTTGCCACATGGTGTGGCCCCTGCCGTGCAGAATTGCCTTTACTTGAAAAAGAAATTTGGGGGAAGTATAAAACAAACCCCCGTTTTGCGGTACTTGTTTTTGGCCGTGAGGAAGGATGGCAAAAAGTAACTGACTTTAAAACGGCTAATAACTTTACATTCCCTATGCTGCCAGATGAAGCGAGAAGTATCTATAAACTTTTTGCAACGCAATCAATACCACGTAATATTTTAATAGATGCGAATGGAAAGATTGTTTACCAATCAACAGGATTTAGCGTTGATGAGTTTAATAGTATGAAAAGGGTGATAAAGCGGTTGCTGAAGGATTAACTTTCAACTTCAGGCATACATTAATTTGCCTTTGGGTTCTGGTATAGTTCGCCCAAGATTTTCTGCTGTCTCAAGCCATTCCCCAATTATAACCTCTGCATTTGCAAGTGCTTCTGCATAGCTTAAACCATCTGCCATGCAACCAGGCAATTCAGGAACTTCTGCTATAAAGCAATCATCATTGTTGCTCCAATAAATAATGATTTCGTATTTAGGCTTCATTTATTATACCTGCTTCTATCAATTTAAGGGCATATGCTTCTTCAGACAAAGGACAGTTCACCAAGTCTACAAAATCCAGCTTAGAAATTTTACATTGTTTAGACATTTGGGCTATTAAAAAATCGTTTAGCTCTTTTTCGCCATGACTAATTTTGGTATGCAGGATTAGTTTGCCTTTATGATAATATTCCAAAAATTTATGGTCACCATCATATTCTGCAAATCCCTTTTTCTTTAAATTTTTTAAAGCCTTTTTTGCGTCTAATACCATGTCAGGAAACTTTTGTAATTATCGCATCTAAAATTTTCTTGATCCTTATAATCCTATCAGATAGTTTATGATCAGGCAACTCTTTATATCGTTTATAGATATAATTGAATTCTTCAGCAAAATTCTTTTCAGCATCATCCTCAGTTAAACCTGTTCCAACAATATCCAGTTGTTCCGACTCAATTAGAAAATAATTATCTTCTTTACTCAATTTACATCGCAATGGCGAATGGAGTTCATAAACAGTATCACCATAAATTATAGTGTCTGTGCAATAGCTTAGATCAGCATGTTTATCTTCAAAATATGTAGTAACTCTTTTTTGAATTTTTCCTTCCTTTCGGATAATTTCAATATTCCCTACAGCTTTGGTTACATGTATAATTTCATCTTTCTTAATCTCCTTTATTTCAGAAATTAGCGACTTTTTTATTGGCTCTTTGAACTTGTTTAATTTATACGAAGACCGGAACTGATTGCTTTTATTTACGGAACCAAAACTTACTGGCGCATTGCCAAAGCTATTTGTGAAAATGTAAAAATTTTCAACGATGCGGTTTCTTTTATAAGGTTCAGGATATTGTTTTTTTAACTCAAGGTAATTCCCATTGTTTGATATAGAAAGGAGTGCATCTATTCTGTTAGCTACAAAGGCTCTTTGAGTCATTACATCATCACCCGTAGTAAATTTGATTCGTGGTGTCAAAGAAAATTCTGGTATTGCACTACCATGTTTAAAATTTGAAAGTTCGACATTGAAATTTTCTAAATCAATGCCCCCTTCAGTTTTGATTTCTAATTCGGCAATTGAATGTACAAGTATCTGAAGGCTTTGAGCAATCTTTATTAAAGCATCAATGGGGAGAGTTTGAAACTTTCCTAACTCACCTTCAATTTTTATGGATAAACCTTTTTCGAGGCTGACTTTCATATTTCGTAAAAGTATGTTTTTTACAACAATGATTTCACTTTCTCAATCACTTTATCCAGGCTGCCAACTTCCTGGCCGCCGGCAGTTGCCAGTGTTTTTTGGCCGCCGCCGCCGCCTTTAATTAATGGGGCAACATACTCTTTGATTACTTTGGTTGCATCAATACCTGTGGCTTCATCTGTGCTTACAGCCACGCTTGCTTTGCCATCAATATTGGCAGCAAGCACTACAAGGTAATTGGCAAGAGAAGGTTTAAGGTCGAGGCTTAGTTTACGCAGGCTGTCGGCATTGCTCACTTCTACCAAAGCACCTATAAAGGTTTTACCGTTTATGGTTTCCTGTTTGGCAAGTAACTCTTGTTTAATGATGGCTAATTGTTTTGCTTCCAGACTTTCTATTTTCTTTTTAAGCTGGCTGTTTTCTGTGGTGATGCTCTCTATTGCCTTCAATAAATCTTTTGGATTTTTTAAAGACTCTTTCAGTGAACTTATTACTTCAAACTGTGTGTTGATAAGTGTTTCAGCAGCCGAACCACTTACTGCTTCTATTCTTCTTACACCTGCGGCTACTGCACTTTCGTGTTTTATTTTAAAGAAACCAAGCTGGCCTGTACTACCTACATGGGTACCGCCACAAAGTTCAATGGAATAAGTTGGGTCCATGATTACCACACGCACGGTATCGCCATATTTTTCGCCAAACAAAGCCATAGCACCAAGGTTCACCGCTTCGTCTTTGTTCATTTCTTTAATTACTACAGGAATGTTCTCACGTATTTTACCATTCACATTCTGTTCAATAAGACTTATTTCTTCATCGGTTACTTTGGCAAAATGAGAGAAGTCGAAACGCAACTGCTCATCGTTTACCATGCTCCCTTTTTGTGCAACGTGGGTACCCAACACATTACGTAAAGCGGCATGTAATAAGTGTGTAGCACTGTGATGGATACAGGTTTCCAGCCGCCTGTGACTGAATACTTTTGCAGCTACGGGTGCTTCAATATTTTCAGGCAGTGCTTCTGTAAAATGAATGATAAGGTTGTTCTCTTTTTTTGTATCAGTAACAGCAATTATTTCACCATCAAAGTTTAAAGTACCTGTATCGCCAACCTGGCCGCCACTTTCAGCATAAAAGGGTGTTTGTGCCAATACCAACTGGTAGCCTTCTTTACCTTTGGCTTTTACTTTACGGTATTTTACAACATTGGTAGTAGCCTCTAAATTATCATAGCCAATAAAAGTAGAAGTGTTGGTATCATCAAGTGTAAACCAATCTTCTGTGTCAACTACTGCTGCTACTTTTGAGCGGGATTTTTGTTGTTGTAAGGCTTCATTAAAACCATCTTCATCAACTGTCCAACCATTTTCACGTGCCATTAAAGCTGTCAAATCAATTGGGAAACCATAAGTATCATTCAACTTAAAAGCAAACCTTCCTGATATAATTTTCTTTTCCCTAAAATTTCGTTCTTCAATTGAGTGTCTCGAGACTAAAATTTCATCCCCTAAAGAAGAGCTGCCAACGAATGAGTATTTCCCATCCTCAACTATGTAACCATTAAAAATCGCAATGCCTCTGTCCAATGTTCTCAAAAATCCATCCTCTTCTTCCTTCACTACTTTACTTACAAAGTCAAGCTGTGCCTGCAATTCAGGGAAAACAGTTTCAAATTGTTTTGCAAGCAACGGCATCAATTGAAATAATAATGGCTGCTTATAATCAAGGTAAGAATAATAGTAACGAACTGCGCGGCGAAGTATACGGCGTATCACATAACCAGCACCATTATTGCTTGGTAATTGACCATCGGCAATGGTAAAAGCAATGGTACGTATATGGTCTGCCAATACGCGAAAAGCTATGGCCTCTTTGGTATCGCTGTAATCGTATTTTTTACCAGTAATTTTTTCTACTTCAACTATTGTTCCTGTAAAAACATCTGTATCATAATTGCTTTGTTTGCCCTGTACCACACGTACCAATCGCTCAAAGCCCATACCAGTGTCTACGTGCTTGGCTGGTAAGGGTTGCAGGCTACCATCTTTCAGGCGGTTAAACTGCATAAATACATTGTTCCAAATTTCAATTACTTGCGGGTGGTCTTTATTTACTAAATCACGCCCTTTTATCAATGCTCTTTCTTCATTGCTACGCATATCTACATGTATTTCACTACATGGGCCACATGGACCAGTGTCTCCCATTTCCCAGAAGTTGTCCTTTTTATTCCCATAAACAATATGATCTTCAGCTACCAGCTTTTTCCATTCACGCAAGGCAATATCACTGGGCGGTAAACCTTCTTTTTCATCTCCTTCAAATACAGTTACATACAATCTACTTTTATCTAGCTTGTACACTTCGGTTAGTAATTCCCAGCTCCAAGCAATGGCTTCTGCTTTAAAATAGTCACCAAAACTCCAATTGCCCAGCATTTCAAACATGGTATGGTGGTACGTATCTACGCCTACTTCTTCAAGATCGTTGTGTTTACCGCTTACACGCAAGCATTTTTGCGTATCGGCCACACGAGGGTACTCTGGCTGGCGATTGCCCAAAAAATAATCCTTAAACTGGTTCATGCCTGCATTGGTGAATAAAAGTGTGGGATCATTTTTTATGACTATGGGTGCAGAAGGAACAATCTGGTGACCTTTACTTTTAAAAAAATCAAGAAATTGCTGGCGTATAACGGAACTGGTCATGATGATTTACAGAGAATTTTTACAATTAAATTTGCAATGTTTGCGGCTATCTTTGGCCACTTTTAAAGGGTGCAAATGTACAGAGTTTGAAGTTCGGGTTTACAGAGTTTGGTAGTTTAGAAAGTTTAGATAGTTTGAGGGGAAGAAGAACCCATACCCCCTAAGGGGAACGAAGAAAAGGCGAGTCTGAAGTTGAAAAGTGAACAGAACGTACAAGGGTGCGACGCAACGGAAGACAAATAGATGTTTTGCTGCCCGTCCACAAAAAAAGAAAAGTTTTGGAAACTAAGGTATTTAAAAATTTAGCAGGTTTTCAAAGTTCAAGATTCTTATCCCCCTTTAGGGGTTAGGGGTATTTAAATAATTGGAATTGACATGGCATTAGGACAATCATTACAACAAAAACTCTTACAAAAATTATCACCACAGCAGATTCAATTAATGAAGCTGCTGCAGGTGCCTACGGCTAATTTAGAGGAACGCATAAAAGAAGAACTGGAGGAAAACCCTGCGCTGGAAGTGGGTGAAGATGAAGACGGCAATGACAACAGCGATGAAATGAAGGATGAATTTGAAACATCGCCAGATGAAGAATTTGAAGCAGATGGCAGCGAGGACGATTACGGCGATGTGGATATTAGCGAATACGTGGTGGATGATGATGGTGAGATTGCGGACTACAAAATGAAGGATGATAATTATCCTGAAATGGATGATAAGCAGACCATACCCATGAAACTGGAACGCAGTTTTTTTGATATTGTACTTGACCAATTGGGAATGCTTGACCTTGATGAGCACCAGTTTAAAATAGCAGAACAAATTGTTGGCAGCCTTGACGATGATGGTTATTTAAGAAGAGAACTGAGTTCAATTGCCGATGATTTGGCCTTTAGACAAAACGTAATTGCAGAAGAAAATGAGATTGAGAAAATTATAAAACTGATTCAGCAATTTGACCCGCCAGGAGTTGGTGCAAGGGATTTGCAGGAATGCCTGCTGATACAATTAAAACGTAAACTGAAAGAAGGAATTGAGGTGGAACTTGCCATACAGGTATTGAGCAAATACTACGATGAATTTATTAAGAAGCACTACGAGAAAATTCAGCGTGGGTTGAATTTGACAGATGAACAACTGAAGGAAGTAATTAACCAGATTATAAAACTGAACCCCAAGCCTGGCGGCAATGTGGGTGAAATGAACAAGGCTGAAAGCTATATTGTACCTGACTTTTATATTCTTAATAATAACGGTAAACTTGAGCTAACCCTTAACAGCCGCAATGCCCCTGACCTGCGCATAAGTGAAGGTTATAAGGACATGATGAAGGAGTATGATAAGGGAAGCAAGAAGGACAAACGCCAAAAGGAAGCGGTAATTTTTATTAAGCAAAAGATAGACAGTGCCAAGTGGTTTATTGAAATGATACAGCAGCGGCAGCATACTTTGCTTTCTACCATGGGTGCTATTATGCGCCACCAGGAAGAGTTTTTTCTTACAGGCGATGTTACCAATATGCGCCCAATGATTTTGAAGGATATTGCCGAAAAAACCGACCTTGACATTAGTACCGTTAGTCGTGTTGCCAATAGCAAGTTTGTACAAACAGAATTCGGCACTTACAGACTAAAATACTTTTTTAGTGAAAGCCTTAGTACTGACAGTGGCGAAGAAGTGAGCACCCGTGAAGTGAAAGAGATTTTGAGCAATATGATTGAAGCGGAAGACAAGCGCAAGCCATTGAGCGATGAATTTTTAACGGATATGCTGAACGAAAAGGGTTACAATATTGCACGCAGAACGGTGGCTAAATACAGGGAACAACTGAATATACCTGTGGCGAGGTTGAGAAAGGAATTGTAGGACACCCCACCCCCTAAAGGGGGAAAGAATAAAAACCATGGAACAAACAATAAACGCAACAGATTACAACCCATCCAAATTCCTAACCATACCTGCTAAAATTATATCTTATTTATTCCACCCATTATTTATACCAGGGTATTTTTTTCTTTTCCTGGCCAACCAGTTTCCTGCAGAGTTTGCAGGCATAACTGACTGGCAGTTAAAGCTGCGCATATTTAGTGTTTTCTGGATGACTGCTTTTTTCCCAGCCTTTGCCATCTTTTTATTGTGGCGTTTAAAATTCAGCGAAAGCATTTACCTGCGTACCCAAAAAGAACGCATCATTCCCTACTTCATCTGCATGTTTTTTTACTGGTGGATGTATTATTTAAGCCGCAATTTTACTGACCAGCCGCTGGCATTAAAGTTCTTTTACTGCGGCATATTTGTGGCTACCATTTTTGGTGTTATCATCAACAATTTCATAAAAATAAGTTTGCACGGCATTGGTGTTGGCGGCGCTGTGGCAGCAGTAATACTTTGTTCATTTTTTTATCAAACGCCTTTGGGGCTTGAAATAACAATAGCGGTATTGCTCGCGGGTATTGTTTGTACCAGCCGTTTGCTGGTAAGCAACCACACCAATTTTGAAATATACAGCGGCCTTGCAGTAGGTGTAGTAAGCCAACTGATTGGCTATTTCGTGTTTATGTAGGTTGTTTTTATGGGACCAGCAGGAGAATATACATTGAACATCGTTGTCCACCGGACTCTGTGAGCATCGCACTTCCGATAGCTATCGGAAGCGGCGCTTTGTTCTTTATTAAGCTCCAGTTTTCTTTTGCAAGATTGGGTTAACATGCAAGCCTTATCTTACGAAATGAAAAAATAATGAGCCGCAGGCTCTGAAAAATATATAAGCTGTAAAGTCAGACACTTTGCAGAGTAAGTAATTTTAAACGGGATGCCCAGGCACTTTCTTCTCGGTGCCTTGGTGTGAAATCTTATAATTTATGTGGTACCGCCTTGGCAGTTTTATTTTAAAATACAGGTTAGCATTGTTAATTGCGTTAATGGCCATTAACGCAGTGGCCGTAACACTTGCATTAAAAGTAAAAATAGGTTACGATTTTACCCGTGCCATCCCAACTGATAATGCCAAGTACATAGAATTTCAGGCATTTAAACAAAAGTTTGGCGATGATGGTGGTACTGTTGTAGTTGGTATACAAAGCGATAAATTCTTTACCAAAGAAATATTTAATGCAGTAGCCAAACTGCACAGTGACCTTAAAAAAGTGCCAGATGTAAAAGATGTACTAAGCGTACCAGATGCCCTGAATTTAGTGAATGACAGGGAAGCACAAAGGTTCAGAACACCGCATATTTTTCATGCCCCTTATAACCAGCAGGCTTTGCTTGACAGCGACAGGATGGTATTTGAAAGTTTGCCGTTTTATAGAAGTTTATTGTATAATCCAAAGGAGGCCAGTTACCTCGTTGGTATCAGCGTAAATAAAGACACACTTAACAGCAAAAGCCGTACAAGGCTTATCAGCACTGTAATGCAGCCCATTGAGGCTTTTGAAAAGCAAACTGGTATTACCGTTCACGTTAGCGGTTTACCCTACCTACGTACTATAATTGGCGATAAGATAAAGCATGAGATGAACTACTTTTTATTGGGTTCTTTTCTTTTATCTGCTATTACACTTTTATTATTTTTCAGAAGTTTCAGTACCACCCTAATGAGCCTGCTGGTAGTTGCCATGGGTGTGGTTTGGAGTTTAGCAACAATGGTATTGTGCGGTTTTAATATTACACTGCTTACGGCATTAATTCCACCATTGATTGTTGTAATTGGTGTACCCAACTGCATTTACTTTTTAAACAAATACCATACGGCCTATAAAGACACAGGCAATAAAGAAGAAGCCCTTAAAACAATGGTTGGCCGTATGGGCATTGTAACCCTTTTTTGCAATATTGCTGCAGCCATTGGCTTTGCAGTATTTGCTTTAACAAGAAGTGAATTACTACGCGAGTTTGGCGTAGTAAGCGGCATTAATATTATGCTACTGTTTGTTATATCACTTGTGTTTATACCAACTGTATTAAGCTATTTACCTGCACCAAAACCACGCGAAGTAAAATACCTTGATAACCGCTTTTTAGAAAAAGTATTGGCAAGTATTGAAAAAGCAGTTTTTAAACATTCAAAGTGGGTGTATGTAGTAACAATAGCACTTACAGCTTTTGCAGTGGCAGGATTGTTCAGGTTGAAGAGCGAAGCTTTTATTGTAGATGACCTTCCTAAAAAAGATAAAATATATACTGACCTGAAGTGGTTTGAAAGTACGTTTGAAGGCGTAATGCCATTGGAAATAATGGTAGATACCAAAAAGAAAAAAGGCCTGATGCGCAACACCAAACCTTTGGCTAAGATTGAAGAGTTTTCTACCTATATCTCCAATAAGCCAGAAACAGGCAGGCCTGTTTCTTTTGCAGAAGGATTGAAGTTTGCCAAGCAGGCTTATTTTGATGGTGATACCAGTAGTTACGTAATCCCTGCTGATGTTGATCTTGCTTTTTTAAGCACCTATCTTTCAGCTAAAAGCGACAGTACCAAAAAAAGTAATGCGGCAGTGGTACTAATGAATAAGTTTATTGACAGCAATAAACAGGTGGCAAGGATAAGTGTAAACATGAAAGATATCGGCAGCCAGGCACTACCCTTACTGTTGCAGGATTTTGAGAAAAAGAGCCGTGAAATATTTGATACATCTGCATATAAAATCACTTTTACTGGCACCAGTGTTACCTTTTTAGAAGGGTCTAATTTTATTATTAAAGGCTTGGGCGAGAGTATCTTCTGGGCCTTTTTATTGATCACTTTATGTATGCTTTACCTGTTCCGTTCTTTCAGAATCTTGGTATGCTCATTAATACCCAATATTATTCCCCTTTTAATTACAGCAGGCGTAATGGGCTGGGTAGGCATTTCCTTAAAACCCTCTACAGTGTTGGTTTTCAGCATTGCTTTAGGCATTGCGATAGATGTAACTATCCGTTTTCTAATCAATTACAAACAGGAGCTTCCTGAGAATGGAAATGATATTCCACGAACTTTAAAGCTCACTATTTATCATACTGGCATCAGCATTATTTATACCTCTTTAGTACTTATTGCAGGCTTTATTATTTTCTGTTTCAGCAGCTTTGGCGGAACGATTGCTTTGGGCTGGCTAACATCGCTTACATTGGTTGTTGGCACCATTACCAACCTTGTTTTATTGCCTGTATTAATAATGAGTTTAAAGAAAAAGTAGCATAGTAAGAGACGTAAAGTAGGTGAACAAAAAACGCCGCCTGGAAAGGCAGCGTTTATAAATCAACATGAGAAAATTCCAAAAAATTACCAGTTACTAAACCTTACACCCACTACGTATGGGTATTGTTCTATACCTGTCATATCTTTATGTAAAGCGTTAAAACTGTAAGATCCATAAAGGCGTACAGGCCCTAAACCTAGCTCACCAATTGCAGCCAAACGCCATGGATTTAAGTTAAAATCGCCTTTATATTTTTGTTTGCCACGCTCATTGCTTATCTGCTTGTTACGGCTTGCAAAAAGGTATCCTGCGCTTACACCAGCACTAAAGCTAAAGCTGCGCTTTTTATCAGGATTGGTGTTCACGTTTACCATAAATGGCACTGTAAGATATTCTGCAAAAAGTTTGTTTTTTGAGAAGCTCACAGAATCGTTGAACATGTAAGGTGAAGGATCTTTACGGTAACTAAGGCTGTGGTTATAACGGAAATTGTACATTTCTAAACCAAGGCCATACTTAAGATTTACCACGTGTTTGTACAGGTTTAATTTCTGCATAAACAACCAAAGATTTACGTTGCTTGATTTACCTGAAATAAGGCCATTACTGTTAGCATCGGGTTTACCACCTGGACCAATTTGTTTTAAATAACCAGATGTTTGCGCAAGGCCGCCAGCGCCATAATTGGTTTGGTCGCGAAAGTTAGCAAAACCAAGGTCCAGGATAAAATAGTTGGTACTTACATTACTATGTTTCTTCTTTTCCTTGCTTCCCCCATGTATGTTAATAGTAACATTGGTTGATCTTTTTCCATTGCCATTATCATTACTGTTTGTGTTTTCTTTATTTTTTTTAATGATAATAAAGTTGCCCACTTTAATGGTGTCAGGAACGTCTGATTTTTTTGTTGAATCTGCTTGTGAAAAAGCCATACTTGTGGCTAACAGCATTACTGCGGTACATGCTAACGGTTTCATACAATCTATGATTTTTAGTGTTATTTGTTTACAGCGAAAGATGCTATGGCAAGCTTGTCTTCGTCTGATTTTTGTTTGTTTCCAAAAAGCCTGGAAGCTTTACGGAATAAACCTCTCAGCTTATCTTTATTTATTTCTACAGAGCCAAGCAGCAGGCTCTTTTTTTCATCATTGGTATCTAATTCTTTATAAGCTACCTGCTGAATATTATTGTTGTTTGACTTTGCAACATCAGCATTATCTACTTTGGCAACTACAAAAGGTTCGTCAACTATTTCTTTTATTGGGTTGCCGTTAGTAGTACGGGGAACATTAATTTTTGTTACACTTCCTGGCACTGTTTTTTCAGGCTGTGACAGATTATTTAATGCTGCAATAAAATCCTGTTTAGGTGCTTCAACAATAGCACTACTTTTCTGTACTGCTGTTTTAACAGGTGCGTCGCTGCTTACTTTTTTAACAGCAACAACAGTGTTTTTTACCCTGTCAACTGTATTAGTTACAGGCGCTATTTTAGCTATCTGAACATCATTTAGTATTGATGTCTTAATAGGCTGTTCATCATTCTTTTCTTTTGCGGGTTTAACAGCAGGAATTGTAGTTGTTGTATTACTTGCAAGTCCATCTGCATTGGTATTTGAAGAAGGGATAACCGTATAAAGTACCACGCCCAAACCAATAATAACAGCAGCGGCAGCCATCCTGTACCAACGCATGTACACTACACGGCGTTCTTTTTCTTCCTTCCTGTATAAAACTTCTTTATTGGCAAATTCAATAGTTTCAGCCGGAAGTTTTGTTTGCTTTAAAAGCGTAAAATCTTCCTGCAACTGTGGGTGTTGTAATACAAAGGTTTCTACCGCAGCTTTATCTTTTGCATCCAACTCATCATCTACATACAATAAAAACTTTTCTTCGCAATTGGTGGTTGTTATTTCATTACCCGTATGCTTAAATAAAGAAGTCTTATCAAAAAATATATCTTCTTCAGGTAATAAAACAGCTTGCCGCAGCATGTTCAGCTCTTCCTTTAAATCAGGGTTTTGCTTTACAAATGCCTCAACAGTTTCTTTCTGTGCAGCAGACAGTTCCCCATCTACATACATCAAAAAGAATTCTTCGTAATTATTCCTGTTAATCATTTTTCGCTTTAATTTAAGATCCTTTTACACTATTCACATTCTTCATTTTCAAATTCCCCAATCATCACATTTTCAAATTATTCTCACATCACATTTTCAGGGCTTACCAAATAATTTCTTAATGTTAATCTTGCCCTGTGTAAATATACTTTTACCTGACTTTCATTCAAATCCATTATTTTACTTATTTCTTCGTAGCTATAGCCTTCATAATCTTTCAACATTACAAGGCTTCTCTGTGTTTCGTTCAGCCTGTTCAAGGCTTCCATCAAAGCTTTTTTAGTATGATTGGTGGTTGACGGATGACCCACTTTTGTGTCGTCTGCAAAATCTTCTTTTAAAGAAATTCTTTTGTTTTTCCTGATATGGTCAATCATTTGATTGTATGCTACAGTAAAAAGAAAGCTTTTGCATTTGCTGTTTTCAACAGCATCCCTGTTGCGCCAAAGTTTTTCGAATGCTGATTGTACTACATCCCTTGCATCCTCTTCGTGCCGTAAATTTTTTACGATGAAGCGGTACACATTGTCTGCATACTGGTTAACACATTCGTTATATTCTCTTTCGGTCATAAACAGCAGGGTGACTTAGAAATGTTGCTTTTGAGTTAGTGATACGATATTGCTTTGTAAAAGTTACAATGCAAAGAAAATATTTTAAAAAACTGTTTGAATAAGATGCCTAAGTATCTCATCAAAATACTTTTGCTTTATAAAACCGTGTTTTCTTATTAATTCATCTTCTGTATAAGCCTGAATAAGTTGACATTTTACAAAGCTTTCCTTATTCATTGGCTTTGACAGCATCTCGCTTTTCAATTCATAAGAAAATTCATCTGGAAGCGGTTTGGAAGAAATCATTAAAGCATAAAAAATGCCCTCTATATCATGTACATCTTTATTTGAAATAACCAATGCAGGATGAACTTTAAACTAGCCATTTGGAAGCTGATAGTTTACTTCTATGATATCTTTTTGATTCGCAACCATTGTTACAGGTATTTTGCAATGGCCTTGTTTTTTCTTTTTACAATCGCGGCTTTGACAGATTCATGCTCCGTTAAAGCCTCTCTTAAAGATTCTTTATCCTTAACCAGTTTGATATCTGATGCAAAGCTTAACTCACTTAAAAACTTTTTAAGTGCATCAGCCTTTTCTTTAGTAGAAACATTCAACATTAAGGTTTGCATATAAATCATTTGAATAACTAAGCTACTAAATTTCTAATAATCAATCACCTGTTCCTCTATCATTTCAGGAATTTCCCTCCACTCATATTGCTGGTTACGCAACTGCGGTTCAAAACCGCCTTCTTTAATGGCATCTTGTATGCTTTTATAAGTGAACCTGTGTGGTGCACCTGCGGCACTTACCACATTTTCTTCCAGCATAATGCTGCCAAAATCGTTGGCGCCACTATGCAAGCAAATTTGTGCAGTTTGTTTGCCCACAGTTAACCAGCTTGCCTGTATGTTTTTTACATTAGGTAACATGATACGGCTAATGGCGATCATGCGTATATATTCATCTGGTGTTGTAAGATTTTGAACGCCACGAATACGTGTAAGCAAGGTGTCAACATCCTGGAAAGTCCAAGGTATAAATGCCAGGAAACCTTTTGCATCCTGCGGCTTTTTAGCCTGCACTTCCCTTATTCTAACAAGATGTATAAAGCGTTCCTCCAGCGTTTCTACATGGCCAAACATCATAGTAGCGCTGGTAGTAATATTTAATTTATGTGCTTCGTGCATTACAGCCAGCCATTCATCTGCACCACATTTTCCCTTGCTGATTAAACGGCGAACACGGTCAACCAGTATTTCTGCACCGGCACCTGGCAAACTGTCCATGCCTGCGGCCTGTAATGCTTTCAACACTTCGTGGTGGGTTGATTTTTCAAGCTTGGTGATATGGGCAACTTCTGGCGGCCCTAAAGCATGTAACTTAATGGTTGGAAATTCATTCTTAATTGCACGAAAAGTATCAACATAATACTGTAAACCAAGATCAGGATGATGGCCGCCTTGCAGCAATAGCTGATCGCCGCCCCATTTTAAAGTTTCACTTATTTTTTTACGATAAGTGGGCATATCAGTAATATAAGCCTCTGCATGACCTGGAATGCGGTAAAAATTGCAGAACTTACAGTTGGCAATACATACATTGGTGGTATTTACATTGCGATCAATTTGCCAGGTAACTTTACCATGCGGCACATGAAACTTGCGCATTTCATCAGCAACAAACATCAACTCAGTAAGTGGTGCATGTTCAAATAAAAACATTCCTTCTTCAATACTCAAAAACTCAAAGCGTAGCGCCTTTTGGTACAAATCTGCTAACTGCATAATCTCTCAATTTAAAACTCGATGAACAAAGGTAAAGGTTGGCGTTATTGCAACACTTTATAAAAGCAGTGTTGACCGTTGCTCTTTTTATTGTAACTGCTTATAAACATAATTACAAACAACCATGCAGAAAAGTTGTAGTTTCATAGTCCTGATTAACAAAGTATCCAACAGATGCCACCGATAGCTATCGGTGGTGCAAACTGCAACCATGTTATACTACAGCACCAACGATTGTTCCATAAAAAAAACCTTTACAGGCATTATTATTCTATTGCTTTTATGTACCGTTTTAAAAGCACAGGAAGAATTTGTTCCGCCGCAGGCGAAACTAATTACGAGGTTTCCTTTTACACAATTAAGTGGCGGTATTATTATTGTAAAAGCAAGGATTGACGATATACCTGACTCATTAAACTTTGTACTTGATACAGGCAGTGGCGGCATTTCGCTTGACTCTACTACCGTTGCAGAATTAAAACTTACACGTAGCAAAAGCGATCGCACCATTCGCGGTATTGCTGGTATGAAACTGGTTGATTTTGCGCTGAAACACACATTGCGCTTGCCTGGCCTTGATGTACCCAACCTTGACTTTCATATAAACGATTACGAACTGCTTACAAGTGTATATGGTGTAAGGATTGATGGCATTATAGGTTTTAGTTTTTTAAAAAGGTTTATTGTAAAAATCAATTACGATTCTTTAAAAATTGATGTGCTTACCAATGGCACCATTAAATACCCAAGAGGCGGCTACTTGCTAAAGCCACAACTTTCTGCATTGCCTTTTCAGCAGGCAAGTGTAGAAGACGACAGGGCTATTGACAGCCGTTTTATTTTTGATACTGGTGCAGGTTTATGTATGTTATTAAGTGAAGATTTTGTTACTGATAGCTTGCTGCTAAAGAAAAACCGTAAGCGTTTTGCCAGCCAGGCTGAAGGTTTGGGCGGCAAAAAACTAATGGACATTTCAGTAATACGACAATTTCGTTTAGGGCCTTATAAGTTTAGAAAAATGCCCGTTTATATTTTTAGAGATGATTATAATGTAACCTCTTACCCTACCCTTGGTGGCATTATTGGTAACGATATTTTGCGCAGGTTTAATGTAATTCTCAATTATGCTGAACAATCCATCCACATAAAACCGAACACCCATTTTATAGATCCTTTCGATTATTCTTATACTGGCCTTGGTATTTACCAGGTAGAAAATGATATTACAGTGATTGATGTTATTGAAGGATCGCCTGGCGAAAAAGCAGGCTTTAAGGCAGGTGATATAATTTTTGCGATGGATAAAAACTTCACTAAAAATATACAGGTATTTAAAACGCTTTTACAAACCGCAGGCAATAAGGTAAAAGTAGTGGTAATGCGCAATGGCCAGCCTGTTGAATTAAAACTACATGTACGCAACATTTTAAGGGGTTAACCAAATGATGCCTTAACAATAATAAAACACTCAAGACATCGGTTTTTAACAAATAAGGCTATTTTCGCTGCATAATTTTTATTTAATGAAGAAACTTTTACTTGTTTTTGCTATATGGACTATTACAGTGAATGTTATTGCGCAAATTCCTGCAAACTATTACAACAATGCAGGTGGTAAAAGTTGTGCCACTTTAAAAACGGCATTAAAAAGTATTGTAACGCCTGGCAATTATCAAACCTATAACTCTTTATGGGCGCAATACCAGGTTTCTGATGTTAAGCCAAGAACAGTAGGCACTGGCTCAGCAAATGTTATTTGGGATATCTATTCCACCAGGCCAAACGGTACAGACCCTTACCAATTTACGCCAGGTACAACAAGTATAGGCGGACAGCAGGATCCTGGAACTGGTGGTGGCAGCGAAGGTCAATATTATAACAGAGAGCACAGTGTGCCACAAAGTTGGTTTAATGGAAATGCAAGCAGTGGAATAATAGGACCAGAAAGTGACTACCACCACGTTTTTCCAACTGATAAAAAAGTAAACAGCCTGCGAGGCAATTTTATTTATGGGGAAGTAGCTAGTGCTACAACCACTACACTAAATGGCGGCAAGCTGGGCAGCTCATCTTTTGCAGGTTTAACAGGTACTGTTTTTGAGCCCATTGATTCATTTAAAGGTGATGTAGCAAGAGCGTTTCTTTACTTTGTTACAAGATATGAAGATAACATGTCGGCTTATGCCACCAATACAGAAGCCTTACAGGCTTTTGAGCCAAACACTTTCCCAAGCATTGATATTGCTTATTTAAAGCTGATGCTTAAATGGCATAACCTTGATCCTGTAAGCCAAAAAGAAATTAACCGCAACAATGCCGCCTACACTTTCCAGGCCAACCGTAATCCCTACGTTGATCATCCTGAATATGTAGCACAGGTATGGAACGGCACCTGCCCAGGCTTGAGCGTATTACCAGTGAATGTTATTTATTTCAGCGGCAAGCTGCAGGGTAATAAAATTGCTCTTACATGGGAAGTTGAAAATGAAATAAACTTTGCAAAATATGAGGTGGAAAGAAGTTTCAATGGTACATCTTACAACCTTATTGGCACCATAACAGCAACGGGCAGCAAAGTTTATACTTACAGTGATGATGCTTCTACCATTAATGGCCGCCGTGTATATTACCGCCTTAAAAAAGTTGATAAAGATGGCAGTTTTACTTACAGTGAAGTGTTCTCAATACACATACCATTAAATGTAAAATTCAGTGTTTATCCCAACCCTGCTGCAAGCTTTATTCAGTTGCAGGTAAATACAAATACAAGGGATGCAGTACAGGTTACGGTAAGCGATTTAACAGGCAAACAGCTTATCAGTAATAGTTATCAGGTAAATAATGGGTTGATAAAAATCTCAACGGCAAATCTTACCAACGGCACTTACCTTGTAAAATTGGTGAGTGGCGGTGAGCAGTACCTTCAAAAAGTAGTGGTAGCAAAATAAAGTTCTTGAGTAGAAAGCATGAAAAAACGAATACTAACAGCCATCAACTTTAAAAAAGTTGGTGGCTGTTTGGTTTTGGCCTCACAATTATGTGCCAGTTCTAAAACTGTCTTTACTATATCTTTTTTATATTTGATAAAACATGTGTCATGGAACAATTAATTATAAAAACGACTTCGCAGGAAACTGCCAGGGAGATTAAGCAATTTGCAAGTGCCTTTGCTGACACTGTAATAGAAGAACAGCATTCAGAAAACGATGATGCCTATTTTATCAACAACTATGGTATGAATAAGCCGGATTTCGAGAATGAACTGAACAAGGGCATTGCGCAGGCTATTCTTGGCATTACCAAGCCCTGTGAAAATGTAAAGGCTGATCTGCTTCAAAAAATAAACAAGGGTTAATGAAGATAGAATTATCTGACAATGCGCAGTTGCGCATGGCAGAAATTACAGAATATTACCTTCTTAACGAGAGCATAGAAAGAACTGTTAAAATAATTTACTCGTTTGATACATGCTTTGGCAGGATTGCAGACAATCCTTACCAATATAAAAAATACATTCCTCTAAATTTATCAATGCAGATGTACGTGTTTACACGCATTATAAAACCTATCATATCTACTTTATCATCTATCAACATACCGTCATAATTGCAGAAATATTTCATCTAAAGCAACATGGTAAAAAGCTTAGGCTAAGTATTGATCAACTTTAAAACCCTTCCTCAAATCGCCAACCACATTCCCCTGCACAACTTTATATTTGTGGCTTCGCAAAAAATAAATCAATGATCAATTATAACAGGTTTGTATTAGATAATGGCTTACGCGTTTTGGTGCATGAAGACAACAGTACTCCCACCGTGGTGGTAAACGTAATGTACGATGTAGGTGCCAGGGATGAAAACCCCAACAAAACCGGCTTTGCACATTTGTTTGAGCACCTGATGTTTGGTGGCAGCATCAACATTCCTGATTATGACGATCCCTTACAGCGTGCAGGCGGCGAAAACAATGCCTATACCACCAACGACCTCACCAATTATTATTGTAGCCTTCCCGCTGAAAATATTGAAACCGCTTTTTGGTTGGAAAGTGACCGCATGTTGAGCCTGGCCTTCAGCAAAAAAAGCCTTGAAGTGCAGCGCAAAGTAGTATGCGAAGAATTTAAAGAGCATTACATTAATAAGCCTTACGGCGATATCTGGTTCAGGATGCGTGAGCTTGCCTACAAAAACCATCCCTATAAATGGATGACTATTGGCAAGGAATTAAGCCATGTTGAAAACGCTACTATTGATGATGTTAAAGCATTTTTCTTTAAACATTATCGCCCCGTAAATGCTATTTTAGTTGTTGCTGGCAAAACAACAACTGAAGAAGTAAAACGCCTTGCAGAAAAATGGTTTGGCCCAATACCTATGGGTGAAAAATATGAACGTAACCTGCCGCAGGAAACAAAACAAACACAACCCGGCTTTGCAGAATATCATGCCGATGTACCATTGAACGCCTTTGTAAAAACATGGCATATGGATTCAAGGTTAGAGAAGGGTTATTATGTAACCGACCTGATTTCTGAAATCCTTGGCGGCGGCGGTTCCTCGCGTTTATACCAGGCTTTGGTAAAAGAAAAACAATTGTTCTCTAATCTTGATTGCTATCATTTTGGCAGTATAGAAAAAGGTTTGCTTGCAGTTGAAGGGAAACTGGTGAAAGGCGTTAAAATGGAAGATGCCGCCAATGGCGTGAATGAAGTGATACAAAAAATGCAGCGCGAATTGGTTGATGAAAACGAACTACAAAAAGTAAAGAACAAAACAGAAAGCACCATTGCTTTTGAAGACATGAGCGTTATGAGCCGCGCCACTAGCCTGGCCAATTACGAATTATTGGGCGATGCAAACTTAATGAACACAGAACTGGAAAAATACCAGGCCATTACTGTGCAGGATATTCAGGAGTACAGCCGCATTGTTTTTGACGAAAACAACAGTAATACCATTCATTATTATAGTAAGAATTAGTAGTAAATTTGGAAAAATGTCAGGATTATGTCAATTACAAAAGCGCAGATAATAGAAGCTATACAGGCAATGCCTCAGGAAGAATTCAATCATATTGATGAAGTATTGGAAGAGATTGTTTTGCTTGAAAAAATTGAGCGGGGATTAAAAGAAATGAATGAAGGCAATGTAATTTCTGAGGAAGAGATGGACAAAATGATTGCATCATGGTGAGATTGAAGTTTACGCTGCAAACGCAGACAGACCTCCGTAACATTCATGAATACATTGCACTAGACTCTCCCACAAATGCAAAACGGTTTGTAAAAGAATTTAAATCCAGATCAGAAGTACTGAAAAAATATCCCGAAATGGGACATTTAGTTCTACCTGATAAATTTAAAAATCTTCGTCAGCTATTGCACAAATCTTATCGTATAGTTTATCATTTTTCAAATGATGTTGTTACTATCATTTCCATCCACCATCAGTCAAGGCTTATAGAAAACATCTCTTCTGTTAAAGGTTATCAAGAAGGAGAATAAGCAAATAGCTCCATTAACATTCCTATCTTTTTCCATATCAAATTCCTTTTCCACAACTCCTCTTTCCCGCTTGCAACTTCGTCACTCATCGCCTATCTTGCATGTTCTCTATGGATAAGTTTATTGTTTCTGCACGTAAATACCGCCCTCAAAACTTTAATACAGTTGTGGGTCAAAGTCATATCACTACCACACTAAAAAATGCTATTAAAAACCAGCAACTGGCACATGCGTTTTTGTTTTGTGGCCCGCGTGGTGTGGGTAAAACCACCTGTGCGAGAATTCTTGCAAAAACAATTAACTGTACCCAGCAAACGCCTGAAGGCGAGGCATGCAATACCTGCAACAGTTGTGTTTCTTTTGATGCAGGTACTTCAATGAATATTCATGAACTGGATGCTGCCAGCAACAACTCTGTAGACGATATACGCAGCCTTGTTGAGCAGGTTCGTTTCGCGCCGCAGGCGGGGAAATACAAAGTATATATTGTAGATGAGGTACACATGCTTAGTACCAGCGCCTTTAATGCATTTTTAAAAACGCTGGAAGAACCGCCATCCTACGCCATCTTTATACTTGCTACTACTGAAAAACATAAAATTCTGCCAACCATTTTAAGCCGTTGCCAGATATTCGATTTTAAACGCATCACCACCAACGATACGGTAGAACATTTACAGGAAATTGTAGATAAAGAGGGGATAAAAACAGATAAAGGTTCACTACAGGTCATTGCCCAAAAAAGCGAAGGCTGTATGCGTGATGCCTTAAGTATTCTTGATAAAATTGTAAGTTTTACCAATGGCGAAGTAACCTACCAGAATACTTTAGAACACCTGAATATTCTTGACCATGATTATTATTTCAGGTTGATAGAAGCTTTACTGCAACAGGATATGGCTGGTGCCATGCTTTTGTACGATGAAATAAACCGCAAAGGTTTTGAAGGTGATTTAGTACTTAACGGCTTTGCCGAATTTATAAGAAATATACTGGTTTGCAAAGATGCCCGTGCTGCACAATTGCTTGATGTGGTTGAGGGTCTGCAGGGTAAATATGCAAGCTTTGCAGCCAAAGTAAATACAGGTTACCTGGTAAGTGCACTTAATATTTTAAACGAGGCTGAGATTAACTTTAAAATGGCCCGCAACAAGCGCTTGCATGTTGAACTGGTAATTATTAAACTTAATTTTTTACAGCAGGCAATGGAGCTTTCAGTAAGCGATGGCAGCCTTGTTAAAAAAAAACGGGTTGATGGCCCTGTAGCTATAAAAGTAAAACCAATTGCTTCTATACAAATAAAACCTGTGGCAGCGCCTGCAAATATTTCATCTGCGAAGTTGTATGTGGAGATGGAAAGAAAGTCACAGGTGGCAAATTCGATGTTGCAGGAAGAAGTTTTAGCCCCAATTACATATCAACCATCAACCAATAAACAACAACCTGCAAACGCAAACCTGCAATCTGAAACTGATGCCCCAAAACGCAGCCTTTTAGATTCACTGCGTGAAAAGTACGGCGACCGTTATACTGTTGAGGCTGTAAAAGACCCTATACCATTAAATCTTGAAACGTTACAGCCACACTGGGCCCATTATGCATCCAAGCTAAAAGAAGAGAACAAGCATTCTCAATCCACAGCCTTTACATTGGCAAGGTTACAGATCAACAGCGAGTCTCTTTTTTCTGTGGTTGTTGATAGTACCCTGCAGCAAAAATTTATTGAGCAGGAAAAAATAATGCTGCTGGATTACCTGCAACGCCATTACCATAACCGTGGTGTTAACTTCGATTTTATTATGATTGAAGGCGAAAAACAGGAATTGCCTTTGCACCAGGCGCTTAACAGCCAGCAAAAATTTGAGCATATAGCCAACCAATATCCTTTGGTTAGAGAATTAAGAGAAAGATTGAAATTGCAGATTGACAGATAGAATTAATGCTCTCTCATAGTAGTAAATGACCAATATATACTTAACACTTTCAGGTTTACAACAAAATAATGAACCACATAGGCACATAGACACATAGAAAAGCCACTTTGGCAAAGAGTTTTAAGCTATGTGCCTATGTGCCTATGTGTCTATGTGGTAGAAAAAAGTGCAGACCTAATTGTTTTTAGTATATCAACAAAAAAAGGATTCTTTTCAGAATCCTTTTTTTATATATTTTGTTGTATTTATATTGACACTGTTGAAGTGGAATGTACCGCTTCACTCATTTCTTTTATAAGATTGATGTCTTTTTCAATCGCATTTCCCACTACAACTACATCAGCACCAGCCTTGCAATTAAGGTATGCTTTTTCAGGTGTGATGATTCCTCCGCCAATAATTAATGGTGCTTCAATATGTTTGGCCACCTTTTCAATCATTGCTTCTGTTATAGGGCGTTTGGCACCACTGCCTGCATCCATATAAATCAGCTTCATTCCCAGCATTTCTCCCGCCATAGCGGTACACATTGCAATTTCGTTTTTATCTGCAGGTATAGGGCTTGCATTGCTTATATAAGATACCGTTGTTGGTGCGCCGCCATCAATTACCATATAACCTGTAGGCATAATCTCTAAACCACTCTTTTTTACAAAAGGTGCAGAAATGACGTGCTGGCCAATTAACAGCTCAGGATTACGGCCAGAAATTAAAGAAAGGTACAAAAGCGCATCGGCATAACGGCTTACCTGCGATGGTGAACCTGGAAAAAGTATTACAGGAATATCGCTGTTGGCTTTTATTTGTTTAATGCAGTCATCAAGATGGTTAGAGATAACAAGGCTCCCACCAACAAAAAAATAATCTACCAAAGCTTCAGCCGCAAGGCTAACCAATTGGTCTATTGCAGCGACATCAACCTTATCTGGGTCTATCAAAACCGAAAAGGATTTTTTCCCCTGCTTCTTCCGCTCCACAAATTGATTGTATAACTCTTGCTTCATTAAGTTGGTTAATGTGATTGCTGCAAAAATGCAAAAAAAAGTTTTTGTTAATGTGTTTATTTTAAGGCTCTAATAATCATGCCCGGCATTTTTACAGCTTTTTCTGTTCAAACGCAATATAATCAAGCTTCTTCATAAAATTATCATTAAAAAAATTAATCATAATTATTTTAAAAAGAGTTGTTTCGGGGCTTTTATGCTGCTTGCAAACAGGGCTACAGTAACCAAAACTGCTGAAATATACAAATCTCACTTGCTAACAACATGTGCGTATCGCAGCAAATGCAGCAGGCATTGGCGCTTTAATAATTTCAACATCTATTATGCACACCTGTTGAAACATGGTGTTATGTTTTTTGAAATTGTAAGAATATTTTCGTCAAACCACTTAATTATTTGGTAACATCATTTATCTTCAAAACAAATCCCACATAATCACTACTTTTTTATGGCAACATCCACCACAAAAAAAGGCCTGCAGTTTGGCCGCCGCTTTACAAAAGAAGGAGTAAGCCCCTTTGACCTGTTTGAATATGATTACCGCGACAGCGTAATTAAAAACCCATCGGGCGAAAAGGTTTTTGAAATGAACAATGTAGAAGTGCCCAAACAATGGAGCCAGATTGCTACGGATATTCTTGCACAAAAATACTTTCGTAAAGCTGGTGTTCCACAAGCTGATGGATCCGTTGGCCGCGAAACTTCTGTAAAACAGGTGGCGCACCGTATGGCCAATTGCTGGCGCGTTTGGGGTGAGCGTTACGGGTATTTTGCTACTGAAAAAGATGCACAGATATTTTACGATGAACTTGCCTACAGCATTTTAAACCAGTCATGCGTGCCTAACAGTCCGCAATGGTTTAATTCAGGACTGCACGAAAGCTATGGCATTACAGGAAAGCCGCAGGGGCATTATTATGTTGATCCAAAAGATAGTCAGTTAAAAAAATCGCAGAATGCTTACGAGCGTCCTCAACCACATGCCTGTTTTATTTTAAGTGTTAGTGACGATTTGGTGAATGATGGTGGCATTATGGACCTTTTGGTTCGTGAAGCAAGGATTTTTAAATATGGAAGTGGTGTGGGAACCAACTTTTCTCAAATACGTGGTGCAAATGAAAAACTGAGTGGTGGCGGTACTTCAAGTGGATTGATGAGTTTTTTAAAGATAGGTGACAGGGCTGCAGGTGCTATTAAAAGTGGTGGTACTACAAGGCGCGCCGCCAAAATGGTTTGTCTTGATCTGGACCATCCTGAAATAATGGAATTTATTAACTGGAAAGTGGGTGAGGAAAAGAAAGTGGCTGCGTTGGTGGCCGCTGGTTACGATAACAGTTACGAAGGCGAAGCTTATATGACTGTTGCAGGCCAAAACTCAAACAACTCTATTCGTATTCCCAATAGGTTTTTTAAAGTTTTGGAAGAAGATGGTGATTGGGAACTGAAAGCACGTACTGATGGCCGTGTAATGAAAAAAATTCCTGCCCGTGAAGTGTGGAACCAGGTAGCTTACGCAGCATGGGCCTGCGCCGATCCAGGAACACAATACGATACAACTATTAACGAATGGCATACTTGTCCACAAGGCGGTCGCATCAACGCTTCCAACCCTTGCAGCGAGTACATGTTTTTAGATAATACTGCATGTAATTTGGCTTCCATCAACCTGCGCAAATTCTTTGATGAAAGCACCAACCAGCTTGATGTAGAAGGTTTGGAATATATCAGCCGCTTATGGACCGTTGTTTTAGAAATTTCTGTATTGATGGCGCAATTTCCTTCAAAAGAAGTGGCACAATTAAGTTACGATTACAGAACGCTGGGTCTTGGCTTTGCCAATCTTGGTACGGTACTAATGATTAGCGGCATACCTTATGATAGCGAAGAAGCCCGTGGTATTGCAGGCGCAGTAAGTGCAGTGATGACGGGTACTGCGTATAAAACTTCAGCCGAAATGGCAAGTTTTCTTGGCACTTTTGATAAGTACGAAGAGAATAAAAACGACATGCTTCGCGTAATGCGCAACCATCGTGCTGCAGCTTACGATGCCAGTGAAGCTTATGAAGGTCTTGAAATAAAACCACAGGGAATCAATGCAAAATACTGTCCTGATCATTTATTAAAAGCTGCTACCAAAGCCTGGGATGATGCCGTTCAATTAGGCGAAAAATATGGTTACCGTAATGCACAAACCACGGTAATTGCCCCTACAGGTACTATTGGTTTGGTAATGGATTGTGATACCACTGGCGTTGAACCTGATTTTGCGCTGGTGAAATTTAAAAAACTAAGCGGAGGCGGTTATTTCAAAATTATCAATGGTGCTGTTCCAAATGCTTTAAAAACATTGGGCTATAGTCAAAAAGAAGTTGATGCCATTGAAAAATATGCAGTTGGTGCTGCAAGCTTTGATGGTGCACCTTTCATCAATACACAAACTCTTTTAGCCAAAGGCTTTTTGCCTGAAGAAATTGCCAAACTGAATGGTGCTGCAAAAGCAGCTTTTGAAATTGGGTTCATCTTTAACCGTTACGCCTTAGGCGATGCGTGTTTGCAACGCCTTGGCTTCAGCGAAGCGCAATACAGTGACTGGAGTTTTAACATGCTGGAAGCTTTGGGTTTCAGTGATGATGAAATTGACGCAGCTAACGATTATATCTGCGGCAGCATGACTGTTGAAGGAGCACCTTACTTAAAAGAAGAACATTTAGCGGTATTTGATTGCGCCAATAAATGCGGTAAAAAAGGCGAACGTTTTATTCATGCACATGGCCATATACGTATGATGGCTGCCTGCCAACCTTTTCTTAGCGGGGCTATTTCTAAAACCATTAACCTGCCGCATGAAGCAACCATGGAAGAAATTGCTGACTGCTATAAAATGAGCTGGGAACTTGGTTTAAAAGCCAATGCTTTATATCGTGATGGTTCTAAATTATCACAACCGCTCAGTAATAAATCTGACAAAAAGAAAAAGGCAGAAACGAAGGAAGAGGATATTGTTGCAGAAGAGAAAACACTAACAACTCACGACTCACCCCTTACCTCAAACATTGTTGACCTTACCAAACTTAGTGTTGAAGAACTACTGGATGAAGTAAACAAACGTATGGCTGCTTCTACCGATACTAAGTTAAAACGTGAGCTGTCAAGAATTGTAGAACGCAAATCTTTACCTGCAAAACGCCGCGGCTACACCCAAAAAGCCAAAATAAACGGGCAGGTGTTGTTTTTAAGAACAGGCGAGTATGCTGATGGCACTTTGGGAGAAATATTTATAGACCTTGCCAAAGAAGGTTCTACCCTTCGCAGCCTGATGAACTGTTTTGCTATTTCTATTTCTGTTGGTTTGCAGTATGGTGTGCCGCTGGAAGAATTTGTAGAAAAGTTTGTGTTTACCAAGTTTGAGCCTGCTGGTATGGTAGATCATCCAAATATTAAAACCACAACATCACTGGTTGATTTTGTTTTCCGTGCACTGGCTTTTGATTATTTAGACAGAACAGATCTTGTGCATGTACTGAATAAACCAGAAGTAAGCAATACAGGTGCAGATGATGAAGTAACATTTATCGGCCAGCCTGAATTAAGCAGCGTACGTGTGGTAGCACCAAACAGTGCCAATACAACACCATCAGCGCAACCACAAAAACTACAGCGTGCAACAAACACACTTAAAGCAGAGTACGGGCTTGATGCTGTAAATGCTGCGGCTAAAAGTATGCAAAGCGATGCGCCAAGCTGTAATACCTGCGGGCATATTACAGTTCGCAGCGGCACCTGTTACAAATGTTTAAACTGCGGCAACAGCATGGGTTGCAGCTAAATTTTTAACGGTTATTCATAGTTATAGATTAGAAAATTCCGCCCTGGTTCTCCGGGGCGGTTTTGTTATTTGACAATGCGTTAGGTATCAATAACTTACTTTTACAGTCTTAATACTATACATGCAACTTTCCTTTTCGTACGATAAAAAAAAGACCTTACAGGCACTACGTTACCACTTTATTTCGCGACCAGAAATTAAGGTAATGATGATTCTGGTAAACGTGTTTGCAATCGTTGCAGCCATCCTGTTTTATAACCACACCATTCGCCCTGAGCCTTTTTTATTAGGCACAGTTATTTGGTTACTGATGATGATAAGTGTGTGGTATCTTCTGCCTTACAACATCTACAACAAAGCCTCTACTTTTAAAGACAGTTTTACTATCTTTTTTTCAGAAAAAGAAGTTCGCCTTACCAGCGATAAAGGCAATGTAATATGGCCCTGGCATACGTTTACAAAGTTTTTTGAAAGCCCGCATTTCTTTCACTTGTACTTTGATTCAAAGTCTTTTTTTCTTGTGCCTAAAGAAGATATGGCCGATGAAATGAGGCATGAGTTGAGAGGTGTGCTGAACACAAAAATTACCAACAATAATTCTTAGTTTTAGACTATGAAAAATGAGTTACTGCAAAAGCCGCCAAAAACAATCATGGAAGTATTTCAGATGCTTCCTGAAGGCACTTTGGCAGAACTGATTGATGATGTAATTTATATGTCGCCTTCACCCACAGAAAAACACCAGGTGGTTATTGCAGATGTAATGTATGGACTATATGGTTTTTTGAAACAGCATCAACTTGGTAATATTTACACCGCACCATTGGATATCTATCTTGATGAAACATCCAATGCTGTTCAGCCTGATATTATTGTTGTATTAAAAAGCAACGAAAACATATCAAGAAAAAAAGGCTACCTGCATGGCAGCCCTGATATTTTAATTGAAGTTCTTTCGCCCGGCAATAAAGATTATGACCTTGTAAAGAAGAAAGAATTGTACGAAACCTTTGGAGTTAAAGAGTATTTTACAATAGATCCTGAAAGTGAACAGGCCACATGTTTTTTACTACAGGATGGTAAATACGTTGTTACAGGTACTTTCTTTAAAAAGATTCACTCTGCAATGCTTAACAGCAGTTTTAATTTTCTGCAGGATTGGTAATTACCGCAGCATCTTTTCCATTTCGTAGTGTGGCACAGTTACTTCTTCAAATTCATCGCTGCATATTTTATAGCCCAATTTTTCATAAAACCCAACCGCAGTTTTACGGGCGTGCATGGTAATTTTTTTGTAGCCTGCATCACGCGCCACATTTTCTGCAAAAAGCATTAAAGCACGTCCCAAACCTTTTCCCTGCAACCCCTGTAAAACAGCCATTTGCCTTAACCTCACTGTACCTGGTTCTGTTTCTGTAAGCATACAGCAGCCTTCCATCACATCATCATCGTAACAGCCCAGTAAAATATCGTTCTTTTCTTTTTCAAGATCTTCCTCGCTAAAAGATAGACCCAGGGGTTTACGCAAAATCTGCATGCGCAGGTCAATCATCAAATCATAATCTTTTGTACCGTGATCTATAAATTTCAATGCCATCTGGGAGGTGTTTTTAGAGCGTACAAGATAATTTTTTTTCTGAAATTTAAGTAATTGATTATTAGCCGTACGGCAGCAATACACTTTACAGCCAGCTCTTTCTCAGCAAGTCACTAAACCTTCACTGTGTACTTCATCATTTACCCCTAACTTTCGCACACAAATTTTGTTGTTGTGAAAAGATCGCAGAACCTTTACCTCTCATTATTATCAGGGCTTTTATTGTTTGCCGCATGGCCAACATCGCCGCTTACTTTTTTAATATTTATTGCCTTTGTGCCTTTGCTTTTTTTAGCAGATTTTCTACCTAAAAGAAACCATT
This sequence comes from Chitinophagales bacterium, assembly GCA_031424995.1. Classification (GTDB taxonomy): domain Bacteria; phylum Bacteroidota; class Bacteroidia; order Chitinophagales; family Chitinophagaceae; genus Parasediminibacterium. The sequence goes on from JANPIP010000006.1 coordinate 115,524, forward strand.
TTTTTCTGTACAGTTTTATTGCCTTACTGGTATGGAACGCAGCAACCACCTGGTGGATATGGAACTCAGCGCCAGGCCCATCTATAGCAGCATTTGTATGTAATTCACTGCTCATGTACCTGCCATGGTACGGTTACCACATCTTTAAACAAAAATTCACCAAACGCTTTGCTTATATGGCATTGGTGGTTTTCTGGATGATGTTTGAATACATTCACCTTAACTGGCAGCTCACATGGCCCTGGCTTACGCTGGGCAATGTTTTTGCCTCAAGGCCAGGTTGGGTACAATGGTATGAATATACAGGTGCAGGCGGCGGAACGCTTTGGGTGTTGCTGGTGAACATTGCCATTAAATCATTAATTGAAAAGAAAATTGTTGCTAAAACAGTGGCGGTAAAGGATTACGCACTTACATCATGTTTGCTTGTAATTCCATTGGTCATTTCTTTTTTTGTAAAATCTGACCTCATTTGGAATATAAAGCAACAATATGGGCAAGTCTTAATCGTTCAGCCCAATGTAGACCCCTATCAAAAATTTGAAGTATCCTCTGCATCACAGCAAATTCAACAATTGGTTTCTTTATCAGAACAAAATATAGATACCAATACCAACCTTGTTATTTGGCCAGAAACTGCGTTAAGTGTTAATGATGATCAAAACCATGTTACTGAAAACCAGTACTATAAACCTGTGTTTGACTTTGCCTTGCGCCATCCCAATCTTACCGTTTTATCTGGCATAGAATGCTATAAAAGATACGGTACTGAAAAAATGACTCCTACTGCAAGAAAATCAGGCGATGACATTTATTTCGATGCTTTTAATTCTGCCATTGCCATAAAAAAGTTCAATGATGTTCAGTTTTACAACAAAAGCAAACTGGTGCCTGGTGTAGAAAGTCTGCCTACTTTTTTAAACTTTCTTGGCCCTGTGTTTGAGCAATTTGGTGGTACTACTGGCGGCTATGGCCGCAGCGACAGTTCCAAAGCCATCAGCACCAGCGGCAATCCTTACGTTGTGGCGCCAGTTATTTGTTACGAAAGTATTTATGGCGAATATGTTGCCAGCTATGTGCAGCGTGGTGCCAACCTTATTACCATTATTACAAACGATGGCTGGTGGGGCAACACTCCAGGCCACAAACAGCACCTTGATTATGCAAGGCTTCGTGCCATTGAAACAAGGCGTTGGGTAGCACGTAGCGCCAATACTGGCATCAGTGCTGTAATTGATGAAAAAGGAAAAATAATTACGACTCAGCCCTGGGATACGGCTGCCGTTATCAAATACAATATCCCCATAAAAACAGGCAATACTTTTTATGTAAACTATGGCGATTTGCTGTTTAAAGTTGCTACGGTCCTTGGCGTTTTCCTGTTAACTTTTAATGTATGGTCTTGGATAGTAAAGCGTTTTACGTGGAAGTAGTTCTCTTAAAAATGGTTGCCGTTCTGTCATTCAGCAAATTAACCCGAAAGCTGCTTTGAGTATAGGAGGAGTATACCTTGAGTATACCCTTGCACTTATAATTACTACTGCAATTCTGTCATTTTCATCATTTCAACCCGCTTCCCTGCTAAGCTTTTACCTTTACCGCCGCTATGAATGTATTTACCAGCAAGTCAACCGTTATAATTACCTGCCACAAACGCTTATCTGTATTTTTAAAACAGGAGGTAGAAGCACTTGGTTTTGATATTGAAGAAACCTTTGTTACAGGCGTTCGCCTATTTGCAACGGTGGAAGATTGTATTAAACTAAACCTTAACCTTCGTTGTGCCAGCCAGGTATTGTATAGCCTCAGGCAGTTTGAGGCTCGCGATGCAGACAGTATTTATAACAACCTCATCAAATATCCCTGGGAAAACATTCTTATAAAAGACGGCTATTTTTCCATCACCAGTAATGTAAGTAACGATACTATTAACAATAGCCTTTTTGCCAACCTGCGTGTTAAAGATGCTATTGTTGACAGGCTTCGGGAAAAGCACGGCACCCGCCCCTCTACAGGTTCAGAGCTTACAGGCGCAGTGATTAATCTGTTCTGGAAAAATGATACGGCAGAAGTATTTATAGATACTTCAGGCGATTCATTGGCAAGGCATGGCTACCGCAAAATACCAGGTCAGGCACCAATGCTTGAGGCATTGGCTGCTGCCAGTATTCTCGCTACCCGTTGGGATAGGGTAACACCTTTCATCAACCCAATGTGTGGCTCGGGAACGCTGGCTATTGAAGCTGCTTTAATTGCTACCAACAGGCGGCCTGGATTATTCCGTACCAACTATGGTTTTATGCATTTGCAGGGTTACGATAAAGCCATGTATGAAGAACAGCGTTTTTTGCTGGATCAAAAAATAACCAAAGCGCACGATTTACGCATTATTGCTACAGATTACAGCATAAAGGCGGTTGAGAATGCGAAGAAGAATGCCGCCGCCGCTGGCGTTGAAGAGATGATTGAATTTAAAGTGTGCGACTTTGCCCTTACAGAAGTACCGCAGGAAGCTGCCGGTGTGATGCTGGTAAATCCTGAATATGGCGAACGCCTTGGCGAGATAGATGAACTGGAAGCGACCTATAAACGCATTGGCGATTTTATGAAACAGAAATGCGGTGGTTATTTTGGCTACGTATTTACGGGCAATCTTGAACTTGCAAAAAAGATTGGCCTTAAAGCCAAGCGCAGGATAGAATTCTATAACAGTACTATTGACTGCCGTTTATTTGAGTATGAACTGTATGCTGGCAGCAGGCGTGTACCATTAGAAAATAAAGAGGAACAGGCATAGAGGATACATGCAGAATAATTGCATGTAGTTAATACTGAAAACGTTTGCATCAATTTATCCCTTCTAATCAGCAATACTAACCGTACATAACTGTACATTACCTAATTTGCGTCCTCAAAACATAATACACGATCTTATGCCACAACAATTTGATTTTGCAATGATCGGCCTTGGTGTAATGGGCCGTAATCTTCTTTACAATATGGCCGATCATGGTTTTGCCGTGGTAGGTTTTAACAAAAGTGCCGAAAAGCTTAAAGCTTTAGAAGATGGCGCAACTCCAGGTACTAAAGTAAAAGGTGTAACTTCTTTACAGGAAATGGTAGACGCTCTGGCCGTTCCGCGTAAAATAATTTTACTGGTACCTGCAGGTAAACCTGTTGATGAAGTTTTAGGTTTACTAAAACCATTATTACAAAAAGATGATGTTATTATAGATGGCGGTAACAGCCATTATACTGATACCGTTCGCCGCATGAAAGAGCAGGCCGAATTTGGTTTTCACTTTATGGGTATGGGTATTTCTGGTGGTGAGGAAGGTGCAAGAAAAGGCCCAAGCATTATGCCGGGCGGCCACCGCTCAGCATACGAAAATGTTGCCCCTGTACTTAAAGCTATTGCTGCGAAAGTAGATGGTGAAGCCTGTGTGGATTATATGGGTAAGGGCGCTGCTGGCCACTATGTTAAAATGGTACACAATGGTATTGAGTATGCTATTATGCAAATTCTTGCTGAAGTGTATGATATTCTTAAACGTGGCAAAAGCTTTACCAATGCTGAATTGCATGAATTATTTGCTACATGGAACAAAGGCGACCTTCAGTCTTTCTTAATGGAAATTACTGCTGATGTTTTCTTACAAAAAGATGACGCAGGCGACGGCGATCTTGTTGATAAAATTCTTGATGTTGCAGGAAGCAAAGGCACGGGTAAATGGACCTCCCAAAGCGCCATGGACTTAGGCACCGCAGTTCCTGTAATTGATGCTGCCGTTACTATGCGCAGTGTATCTACTCTAAAAGCAGAACGTGTTATAGCTGCCACTTTATACGAAGCAGTTGACCATACCATTGCTACTGATAAAGAAGCATTGGTTAAGCAGGTACACGATGCACTGTACAGCTCTATTATTATTTGCTATGCACAAGGTTTGGCCATGCTGCAAAAAGCGTCTGTTGATCTTGAAATGGAAATTCCATTACAGGATGCAGTGAAGGTTTGGCGCGCAGGCTGTATCATCCGCTCTTCTATGCTGGGTGTGTTTTACACTGTTTGCAATAACAACCCAGGCATCTCTAACATATTGTTAGATGCCTCAATTGTAGAACTGGTAAAAGACAAAGTAAAAGGTCTTAGAAGCACCATACTTGCTGCAACACAGGCAGGTATACCTGTTATGGGTTTAAGCAATGCGATTAACTATTTTGATGCATTCATTACTGAAAGATTGCCTTTAAACTTAACACAATCTCAAAGAGATTTCTTTGGTGCACATACTTACCAGCGTATAGATAAAGAAGGTGTTTTCCATACACAATGGATATCTACTGCTGGCGAATAATTTTTTCGTCATGTCGAAGAATGAGACATCTAATGCATATCAAGTTTAGATGTCTCGTGCCTCGACATTACCTTCAACAACAAAACAAACAATATGTCCGCCTTTAATAAAAAACCTTCTGCCTCTATCATCTTCATTTTTGGAGGCAGTGGAGATTTAAACCTGCGTAAACTTACCCCGGCACTGTACAATCTTTTTATAGATAATTACATGCCTCATAAGTTCAGCGTAATTGGTATTGGTCGCAGCCCTTATTCAGATGAAGATTACCGCAAACATCTGCTGCAGGGCATTAAAAATTTCTCACGCAGAAACGATGTAAGCACCAACTGGGATACCTTCTCAAACAATCTTAATTACTTGCAGATGGATGGCGAAAATGCTGAGGCATACAGCGCCATTGCAAAAATTGTAAGTGATAAAGAAAGCGAATGGGGCGAGCATCCGCATGTTATTTTTTACATGAGTGTTGCGCCGCAATTAGTGCCAGGCATTGCTACCAACCTACACAAGCTTAACCTTTGCAACGAGAAAAGCAATGTGCGCATTGTGGTTGAAAAACCTTTTGGTCACGACCTTGAAAGTGCCAAAGAGCTGAACAGCCTGCTTACCAGGATGTTTGCTGAAGAACAGATTTACCGCATTGACCATTACCTTGGTAAAGAAACCGTACAAAACATTCTTGCCCTGCGTTTTGCCAATGCTTTGTTTGAGCCCATCTGGAACCGCAACTACATTGAGCATGTACAGATAACCATGTCTGAAACTGTTGGTGTAGAAGGCCGTGGTGGTTATTACGACCAGTCTGGCGCATTGCGCGACATGCTGCAAAACCACGTATTACAGTTGTTGTGCATGATTGCCATGGAAGCCCCTGTAAGCTTTGATGCCAACGAGATACGCAACAAAAAAGTGGATGTATTAAATGCCATCAGGCGCATTAAACCTGAAGAGGTAAAGAACTTTGCAGTTCGTGGCCAGTACAGTGATGGATTTATGAAAGGCAAGCCGGTTTCAGGTTACCGTAAAGAGAAAAACGTTAATCCAAAATCAAATACAGAAACTTTTGCCGCGGCAAAATTCTATATTGATAACTGGCGCTGGCAGAACATTCCTTTTTATGTACGCACTGGTAAATACCTGCACCAGAAAAGCACCATCATTACCATACAATTTAAGGATGCGCCCAACTACGCGTTTCCACCAGAGGCTGCTGAAACATGGCGTAAAAACCGTTTAACCATCAGCATTCAGCCAGAGATGGATATCCGCCTTCGTTTCCAGGCGAAAAAGCCAGGACAAGCAATGGTATTAAATCCTGTGGATATGATTTTCAGCTACGCTGATGCTTACGATGGCCATGAACCTGAAGCTTACGAAACCCTGTTGCTTGATGTAATGGAAGGCAATGCTACCCTGTTTATGCGTAACGACCAGGTAGAAGCGTCATGGGATATTATAATGCCGATACTGGAAGCATGGAGCAACCGCCCTGCAACCGACTTTCCTAACTATGGGCCAGACTCATGGGGACCTGAAGATGCAGAAGCTTTAATAGCACGTGATGGTTATAACTGGGTTACTTTACCGCAACCGCATAAAGAAGCTTAAGTAATAAAACGATTTAATAAAGAAGGGGAATACATTCAGAAAATGTATTCCCCTTCTTTTATTTACTTTAGTATCAACTACGCTGTGACCACCAGACAAGACCGCCAGCAACTACAAAAACACCCAAAACAGAATACAATATGTTCTTAAACGGTGTTTGGGTTGGTTTTGAATTATCGTTAACACTTAATTCGTATCCCCAATCATTGCTTTGTTCTTTTATGCTTGCAAAAAACTTCTCCGTTTCCTCTGGTAAAACATGGTCTTTAATACTATCAAAGTCATATTCTAGCACTATCTTTTTATAATAATATTCATATTTTACCTTAAAAATAAAATTATTACAACTAATGGTTGAAGAAGATGGAGTAGCATTCCATTCATCAGGTAAGTTAATAATAACCTCCTCATGATAACTTGCTGGAAATATGTGGCGAAACGGCATTGAACGCGTTTTATCCTTAGGTATTTTTAACAGGCTTTGTATTACATATGGCTCGAAAAAAGTCTTCTTAATACCTTCTTTCATCATCCAAACCTTTGACAAGGAATAGTATTCTTTAACTATAAACTCCCCCGTACTATCATTGTCTTTATAGGTAAGGCTATCGCTGGTTATTCCCTCAAGATAGCCGCTATAAAAACCTGTAAAGCTTTTTTTTGAATTTCGAACACGCTGTTATTTTTGAATTCATCTCTTATCTCATCAGCAGCATAACTATTATAAGTTGTGGTAGCTACCATTGTAGCTTTACCATTCAGGTCTGGTATTGTAAAAACCTCTTTTATATTTATTTTAGGTTTTGACATAGCACGTATATCAGTTAAAGCGGTAGTAGTATCCGTTACTACCAATCCGCATTGATAATCAGGATAGGACAGCTCTTTAATATTACCCCGCTGATCAGAAATGGTAGGGTCAAACCAATAATACATCCCGTCAATTAACACGCGTACAGTCACGTGGTCAAATGCATTGGCAGCAGGTAACCACTGGTGCAATGTTTTTTTAAAACTGGTATTGATTAATACAGGATCTGCTTTAATACCCATCCCCCGCAGCATGCAGCACAGTAAATAGGATTTTTCCTTACAGTCGCCAAATCTTTGTTTGAAAATTTTATCAGGATGGCCAGGTTTATGAGAGTTTATTCCTATTTCAATCCCCATATATCTAACCTCGTCCTGCACAAAACGCAGGGCAGCCATAGTTTTTGTGGCATCAGTTTTATTATTTGCTTTTATTTGTTGCAGGGCCTGTAATAAGTCTTTGCTTAGTACCACATTTGCAGGAAACAACGTAAGCGCCCAGTCATTTACTTCTTTCCAGCTTTCGTATTCGCTTATCATAACATAAGGATATACTTCATACCAAGATGGCAGTTGATCCTGTACATGCATTGCTTTAACATTTGTTTTCTTCCATTCATAAGATGTACCTGTAGCAGAAGTATGCATAATGGGATCAAAAGTTCCTTTATAATTTAAAGTAGTAATCTTCCTCCCGGCAGGCACAAACAATTTATAGTACAAAAGGTATAGCGGAGTAGAAAAGTTCATGTCAAACTCATCACTGTATGTATTATTAAATACCGGGTTAAAGCCTTTACGCGTAAAACTACATTCAATAATATCACCCTTACGGATGTCTTCTAAAATGAGAATTGCATCAACAGAACCATTATAAATAAATTTCTTCAAATCATTTTCCTGGTGAACAGTTTTAATTTTTGCAGCATTTAACTGATTAATAACCGTTGTGCCCCTGATTACCTTAATGGAATGAAAAGCCAGTTGCTGATAAGCAGGATTAAAACTTACAGACAATTCAGATCTGTTTTGTACCCCTGCTTCAGATATAATCCTGACTGCTGTTTTAGTATAAATAGCATTTTCATTCAGGGATACTTGTTTTTCATAAGTGAGATCAATATACCCATCTTCTGCTTCGCTATCTAAAAAGGTGGCATTATAATTTGGCGGGTTAACAGTTATCCAGGCGGGTTCTTTAGTTATAGAAGGCTTCTGTGCATTTCCGCTTAAAAAAGGAAGCAACAGAATAAATAAAAATATCTTTCTCAAAGCAGAACATTTCAACGGTAAATAAATAGAAATTGAATATAGTAATTTTATTTATCGCCAAATAACATAAAAAAACAGGAACTTATGATTCCTGTTTTTTTATTTATAGATGTTTATTTTGAATTAAACTTTAGTTCTTTATACAATGTCATACTGACTATACCACATCTGTTGTTTTAGTAATAGTAACCCTGTCGTGGTTGCCATTGCCGCGCAATAAAAGCACCAGCACTAAAAGCAATACAACTCCACCTACCACCCATACCCATGGTTGCGCCATCCATGTTTCTGTAGTAGTTGTGGTGGTAGAACGTGAACTGCTGGTTTCTGTACCTGCATCCTGTGCCCAACTGTAACTTACCTGCATCAATAGCACTAAGAATAAAGCACCAATGTTTTTAAAATTTGAGTTTTTGATCAACTGTTTCATGTTTTTATTTTTTAGATTAGTTAATATGGAAAGCCATAAAGACCTTTTATTACACCATAAATAATCGCACCAAGCAAACAACTGGTGTTTTTTAACATTGTAATTAGTGGATAAAATGACACAGAACGTGTAAAACAGGGGAATAGTAGGTTTCTATAGTAATCTTCCGCCGATGGCCTGATAACCGTTCAAAGGGTTGAATGACTTTCTGCAATTGGTGCAAGCTGTTTACGGGCGTAAACAGGCTCAACTCAGTTCGCGCAACCCGTTTACGGGCATAAACAGTCTCAACTCAACTCGGGCAACCCGTTTACGGGCGTAAACAGCCTCAACTCAGTTCGCGCAACCCGTTTACGGCGTAAACAGGATGCCCATAATTTTCAACTAACAAAATTCTTTTACCCACATTTCTTTTTAAAATGGAGCTTGTTTGTATTTTTAGCTATTAAATTAAAAGTTATGGCGATACCAGTAGTTGATTTATCAGATTTTTTAAGCGGCCATGAAACCCGTAAAAAAGCTTTTGTTCAGGCTCTTGGCGAAGCTTATGAGACCGTAGGATTTGTAGCACTTAAAAATCATGGCATACCAGATAACCTGATAGCCAGTTTATATGAAGATGTTCAGCAATTTTTTTCTTTACCATCAGATAAAAAAAGAGATTATGAAATCCCTGACCTTGCAGGTCAGCGTGGTTACACCAGCTTTGGCCGCGAACATGCCAAAGGTTCTGAAGCACCAGATTTAAAAGAGTTCTTTCAGTTTGGGCAAATGGTGGTTGATAGCGACAGTATTAAAGAAGAATATCCTGATAATGTACAAGTTACAGAACTTGACAAATTCAACCCCACTTTAGAAGAGGCTTATCGCAACTATGAAAAAAGCGGTAAAGCATTGTTGCAGGCCATTGCCTTATACCTTGGCCTTGATGAACATTTCTTTGATCAACATATTTACAATGGCAACTCTATTTTGCGTTGCATACATTACCCGCCCATTACGCAGGAACCTAAAAGTGCCATACGTGCAGAACAGCATGAAGATATTAACCTGATCACTTTACTGGTGGGTGCTTCTGCCGATGGCCTTGAAATATTGACCAAACAGGGCGAATGGGTAGCTGTAACATCTTTACCCGAACAAATTGTTGTAAATGTGGGCGATATGCTGCAACGCCTTACCAACAACAAACTGCGCAGCACTACGCACCGCGTAGTAAACCCTAAAAGAGAACACTGGCATACCAGCCGTTTTTCAATGCCTTTCTTTCTTCATCCGCGCAGCGAAATGAACCTTGCCTGCCTTGAAAGCTGCATTGATGAAGCGCACCCAAAAGCTTACCCTGATGCAACCGCAGGCGAATACCTTGATGAGAGGTTGAGAGAGATTGGGTTGAAGAAGTAGTATAACTGCATTATTAATTTTATTAAATAAACAGGTATTGTAAGGCGCGAAAAACTATTTTTGCGCCTTAAATTTTTTAGCATGAGCAAAGGTCCCGTTTCTCAATTTATAGAACATCATTACCGCCACTTTAATGCAGCCGCTTTAATGGATGCAGCCAAGGGCTACGAAACCCATTTAACCGAAGGCGGTAAAATGATGGTGACCCTTGCAGGAGCCATGAGTACTGCAGAACTTGGTATTTCATTCGCAGAAATGATACGCCAGGGCAAAGTAGATATTATCAGTTGCACAGGTGCTAATCTTGAAGAAGACATCATGAACCTGGTGGCACACAGTCACTATAAACGCGTACCTAACTACCGTGATTTAAGCCCGCAGGAAGAATGGGATTTGCTGGAAAACCATTATAACCGTGTAACAGATACCTGTATACCTGAAGAAGAAGCTTTCCGCCGTTTGCAGCAGCATATTCATAAAATATGGAAAGATGCAGATGATGCAGGTGAGCGTTATTTTCCGCATGAATACATGTACAAAATGCTGTTAAGCGGTGTGCTTGAACAGTATTATGAAATTGACCCAAAGAACAGCTGGATGCTTGCAGCCGCTGAAAAAAATATTCCTATTGTGGTACCAGGCTGGGAAGACAGCACCATGGGCAACATCTTTGCTTCTTACATTATTAAGGGCGAACTGAAAGCCAGTACCATGAAAAGTGGTATTGAGTACATGGTTACTTTAAGCGAATGGTACCGTGCCAACAGCGGTGGTAAGGGAGTAGGTTTCTTCCAGATTGGTGGCGGTATTGCGGGCGATTTTCCTATTTGCGTAGTGCCAATGATGTATCAGGATTTAGAGTGGCATGATGTTCCTTTCTGGGGTTATTTTTGTCAAATCAGCGACAGCACTACCTCTTATGGTTCTTACAGTGGCGCGGTTCCCAACGAAAAAATTACATGGGGCAAACTTGACATCAGCACACCAAAATTCATAGTAGAAAGTGATGCGACTATTGTAGCACCATTGATTTTTGCATGGATATTGGGCTGGTAATCTATCCCGTTAAACAAATACATTTTTTTACAAAAAAATCCTTTCCATATGTGAAAGGATTTTTTGTTTTTTTAAAATTCAAAATAAAATAACCATGGCTTATATGCTGCCCTTTGTAAATGATGCCTCAATTGAATGGGAAGACCTTGGCAATGGTGTAAAAAGAAAAATAATGGTGTATGATGACAAGGCCATGCTGGTAAAAGTAGTTTTTGAAACAGGCGGTATTGGCGCTTTGCACAACCATTATCACAGCCAGCTTTCTTACGTAGCAAGTGGCAGTTTTGAGATAGAGATTGATGCACAAAAATAGGTATTAAAACAAGGCGATGTTTTTTACGCAAAGCCACACGTAGTGCATGGTGTAACCTGTTTGCAGGCAGGTGAACTGGTAGACGTTTTCAGCCCCTACAGGGAAGATTTTTTATAGAGAACTTTTAATAAAAAACGCATAAAGGCTATTTACCTTTATGCGTTTGAGGGGTTTTTTCAGAAATGGACTAATAAACGGGGGAAATTTACCAGTCTAAATATAGCGATTTATTATGTTCTCTAAGTATTCCTGTTTACCGCTTATTGTTTTTGGTTCACCGTTCGCAATAGCATATTCCCTTAAGTCTTCAAGGCTAAGTTTTCCTTCTTCAAATTCTTTGCCTGTACCGCTGTCAAAGCTTGCATAACGTTCAGTACGAACCTTCTTGTAATCAGATTTTTCAAGAATATTCTCAGCAATAATCAACGCCCTTGCAAAAATGTCCATACCACCAATATGTGCGTAGAACAGGTCTTGTGGGTCTGTACTGTTCCTTCTAATTTTTGCATCAAAGTTGATACCGCCTGGTGTGATACCACCACCTTCTACAATCACAAGCATAGCTTCTACCAGCTCATTAATATTATTAGGAAACTGGTCTGTATCCCAGCCATTTTGATAGTCACCCCTGTTGGCATCAATGCTGCCTAAGATGTTGCTGTCAACAGCCACCTGTAGTTCATGCTGAAATGTATGACCAGCAAGTGTTGCGTGGTTTACTTCTATGTTCAGTTTAAAATCATTCAGTAAATCGTACTTGCGTAAAAAGCCAAGAACCGTTTCGCTGTCATAATCGTACTGGTGTTTGCTTGGCTCACATGGCTTAGGTTCAATAAAGAACGTTCCTGTAAAACCATTCCTTCTTGCATAGTCTTTTGCAGTATGTAAAAACTTAGCAAAATGCTCCTGCTCACGTTTCATGTTGGTATTCAAAAGGCTCATATAACCTTCACGGCCACCCCAAAAAGTATAACCTCCACCACCTAATTCTATGGTAGCATCAATGGCGGTTTTAACCTGTGCAGCACCATGCGTTAATACATGAAAATCAGGATTAGTAGAAGCGCCATTCATGTACCTTTTATGAGAAAACAAATTGGCGGTACCCCATAACAGTTTAACGCCGCTAGCCGCTTGCTTTTCTTTTGCATAAGCTACCAACGCCTGCAAACGCCTGTCGTTCTCAGCAATATCATTACCATAATCTACCACATCCACATCATGAAAGCAATAATAAGGCAGGTTCATTTTGGTGATAAATTCAAAAGCGGCATCCATTTTATCTTTTGCCCTTTCAACTGCATCGCTTTTTTTGTCCCACTCAAAAATGTGCGTAGGGCCGCCAAAAGGGTCAGCACCACTACCGCAGAAGCTATGCCAATAAGAACATGCAAAACGCAGGTATTCTTTCATTGGTTTTCCTGCCACTATCCTGTTCTCATCGTACCAGCGAAACGCTAATGGGTTATCGCTTTCAAGCCCTTCAAACTTAACTTGTGAAATGCCGGAGAAATATTGCTTATCTCCTGTAATTACTGTACTCATTGGTTATCGTTTTTGTGTTTGTCCGTTACATTTAAAGTAACAGTATCGTTATTAATGTTTTTATTTTTTGGGTGACATGCTTCATTTATTAATTGAACATCGTTGCGTCGCACACTGGTACGCTTTGTACCTTTTTCAGCTAAGAAAGATACCGCTTCTACAGAGCGTCCTTTCCTGACTTTCCCTTCTATTAAGATATTGCACCTACGGCGCAAGAACAATTCTATGTTTCCTTTTGCTCACTATGTCTCTATGTGTTCAATCAAAAAACTATGTGCTCTCTTTCTTATCTATGCTTCTATGTGTTTAACCAACGCTTCTTTCCATTTCGCATACACTTCATCATATGCTTCCTGCACCGTTGGTTCAATCAACTCAAGCGCTTTTGTTTTTGCAAACGCTTCTTTTGCAGACGCAAAAACACCAGCACCAATACCTGCACCAATCGCAGCACCAACGCTTCCATCGCAATTATACAATTCAACAGGTGTATTGGTAGCATTTACAAAAGCATTCGCAAATACATCACTCAAAAACAAATTGGCGTTTCCTGCACGAATAACCGATGGCTGTATACCATTCTCACGCATAATATCCAATCCATACCTGAAAGAGAAAGCAATGCCTTCCTGTACCGCACGGAAAATATGTGATTGAGAATGCAGGTTAAAGTTGATGTTGTGATAATGGGCACCAATATTTTTATTATTGAAAATTCTTTCAGCACCATTACCAAAAGGCAATACCAGCAAGCCTTCTGAACCAATATGCACCTGCTTGGCCTGTTCGTTTATTTGATTGTAAGATGCAGTTGAAGCAAATGCTTTGCGCATCCAGCTATTGGCAATACCAGTGCCGTTAATGCAAAGCAACGTACCAATTCTTGTATTATCAGCAGTGTGGTTTACATGCGCAAAACCATTGATGCGGCTTTGTTTATCATAACTTAAAGTATCGCCTACACCATAAATAACCCCTGAAGTTCCTGCTGTGGCAGCCACTTCGCCAGGCTGCAATACGTTTAAAGAAAGCGCATTGTTTGGCTGGTCGCCAGCCTTATAAGTAACAGGAATATTCTTGGTTAAAGACAACGCATTTGCAATTGCTTCGCTTAATAAGCCATGTTCGCTAAACACATCTTTTACTTCAGGTATAATATGCGAATGAAAACCATAATGGTTCATTACATCCTGCGAAATTTCATTGTTTTTAAAGTCCCAAAAAACACCTTCAGACAATGCAGAAATACTTGTAGTAATATGGCCTGTAAGCTTCATAGCAATAAAATCGCCAGGCAGCATTACTTTATCAATTTGCTCAAAAATATGCGGCTCATTTTCTTTTACCCATGCCAATTTACTTGCCGTAAAATTGCCCGGAGAATTAAGTAAATGCGAGAGGCTTTTTTCTTCACCAATGGCTTCAAAGGCTTTATTGCCATAAGGTACAGCGCGGCTGTCGCACCATATGATACTGTCACGCAATACCTGCTGATGTTTATCAACCAAAACCAAACCATGCATTTGATAAGCAATACCAATAGCACCAATATCAGATGGATTATAAAGATTGGCGGCATTCAGTTTAAGAATCGCCTGCTGCACATGGTTCCACCACATATCAGGACTTTGTTCAGCCCAACCTGGCTGTAAAGAAGTAATGGCACTTTCTGTTTCAGGAAACTGTGCCGAACCTATATTTTGTTGCGTATCTGCATCTACAACAGAAACTTTTATGGAAGATGTTCCAATATCAATACCTAGTAACAACATAATGGCTTGCAATAATTTAGAGTGCTAAAGTATTTACACTTTAAACAAGCTGGTATCACTTTTTTGTTGATTACTAAAACTATTTTAATAATTATATTACTTTTAACAAATAATAATGATTAAGATAGTAGCTTATGAAGCCACTTATAGAAAAACTACCCCTGAAAGAAAATACTTCATTTGTTGTGAGTACACACCGTACCCCAAATTTTGAAGTACCATGGCACCAGCACGTTGAGTACGAACTGATATTGTTTACTGAAGGTGAAGGCCAGAGTTTTATTGGTAATTATGTTGGTGAGTTTGTAACAGGTGATATTTTTTTTCTTGGCAGTAACCTGCCGCATACTTTTCAAAAGGCGAATAAAGACTTAATTACAAGTGCCATTGTAGTACATTTTAAAGAAGATTTCTGGGGAAATGATTTTATGAACCTTCCCGAAAGCCGCAGTATTAAAAGGCTTTTTGACACTTCTGCCAAAGGGCTTAAAATTAAAGGAAACAGTAAGGAGATACTTGGCAGAATGATACAGGAATTGTCTTTTGCCAAAGGTTTTGCAAGCATTATTAAGTTGTGCGAATGTCTGCAATTGATAGCCAGTCAGCAGGAATTTGAAACCGTATCTACACAGGAAGTAAAAGAATTAAATGTAAAAAACAAGGAACGTATTGACAGAATTTTTCAATACACCATTGATAACTTCCAGGAACCTGTAACCCTTACTGATGTTGCCTTACACGCAGGAATGAGCATGCCCGCATTTTGTAATTATTTTAAGAAAAGCACCAAGAAAACCTACATAGATTTTTTAAATGAGGTTCGCATTGGCTATGCCTGTAAGCAAATGATGGATACCCAAAAGACCATCGAAAATATTTGCTATGAAAGTGGCTTTAATACGCTGGCTAACTTTAATAAACAGTTTCTTAAAGTAAAAAAAATGCCCCCATCAAAATACAGGAAACGCTTTGCAGAAAGTGTAGTGTAGGATGAGAATACAGATGACGCGGATTGAATGTATGTAAAGTATAATTATTGGGATACATAGCTGTCACAAACTTATCCGTCACAAAATTGTTTGTGACAAGTTCTTTTGTGACAAAAGCTTTGTCACAAACCTGGTCGTCACAAAATAGTTTGTGACAAGACACTTTGTGACACATCAAATTATTCCGTATTTGTTCTTTTTAATTCTGAGTATAGTGCGTTCCTATTCAAAAAATAATTCAGCAGCAATACCATCGGCCAAAAATTTTCCTTTGGTTGTTAATTGCAGGTAATGATTATTCAATTGCATGGTGCCGTTGGCAAAAAATTCTTGCGAAGCAGTAAGTATTTCTTTTGCTTTTTCTTCGCCCCATATTTGCTTAATATGTACTAAAGACAAGCCTTCTATGGTTCTCAGGCTGGTCATAATGTATTCATTTATCTGCTGCGTTTCTGTAAGTATTTCTATCTCAAAAGAAACTTCATTCTTATCAATACTGTTAATGTAAAGCGCATTATTGGCAATATTCCATTGCCTGCTTTTGCCGTTAAATGAATGTGCCGAAGGGCCAAGGCCAAGATAGGTTTTACCCTGCCAGTAGCTGCTATTGTGTTTGCTTCTGTGGCCTGGCTTTGCAAAGTTGGATATCTCGTAATGCTCATAGCCAGCCTCTTTTGTCAACTGCATCAATAACTCAAAATGCCTGGCCTGTTTATCAGCATCCACATCAGCTATCTTTTGCTGCTTTATCATTGTATCCAAAGCTGTTTTAGGCTCAACAGTTAATGCGTAGCATGATAGATGTGCAACGTTTAAATCAATAGCTTTTTGCACATTGTATTGCCATTGTTCATCAGTTAATGCAGGCGTACCATAAATAAGGTCAATGGTAATATTATTAAACCCATGTTGCTGCGCAAGCAAAATACTTTGCAACGATTGTTGTGTATTATGCGCCCTGTTCATCCAGCGCAAATCATCTTCCACAAAGGATTGTACACCAATGCTAAGACGGTTTATACCCAGGGCTTTCCATACCATCAAACTTGCTTCTGTAATATCATCAGGGTTGGCTTCAAGGGTTATTTCTGCATCTGTTGAAACAACAAAAGTTTCACGCAGTGTTTTCATCAAAGCACTTAAATAGTCTTCATTTACAAGGCTTGGCGTACCGCCGCCAAAATAAATAGTGTGTATGGTTTCTGTAAGATAATCCTTTCTTAAAACTACCTCTTTTGCAATAGCAGTAAGCATTTGCGGCAAACGCTCATGATTGGTAGAGAAGTGAAAATTGCAGTAATAGCAGGCTTTTCTGCAAAAGGGAATATGTATATAAATGCCTGCCATAAATAAGTTTTGTAAACTTGTTTTTTAATTGATGGCGAAAGTACAGTTATACCGTTTTGTAATATTGTTTTTATTGTGGGGGTGCTTTGGTAAAGCGTCTTCGCAAAACCATCGTTTACTGATACAAAGCAGCGAAAAGAATGAAGCTTTTTTGCGTGATAGCTTACAGTTAAAACTGAATTTCATCAACGTATTTCAGTGCAAAACTTATGTTGACCAACTGCCTGCCATGCTACAGGCAAAAGGATACCTAGCTGCTTCTGTTGACAGTGTAAAACAGGATACTGCTTTTACCAAAATTGCTATATTTATTGGTGAAAAATATACCTGGCAAACATTGCATATTGACGATAAGGACAAGGCTTTATTAACCCAGTTGAATATTCCCGTTGCAGCCTTTCAGGCAAAACCATTTGAGCAAAAATTAACGGTTCAGTTGCAAGAAAAGCTGCTTACTTATTATGAAAACAACGGCTACCCTTTTGCTAAAATTTCTTTTGACAGTGTACTGTTAAACAGCAGGAATGTGACTGCAAATCTTGCTATAGATAAAGGTATTTTTTACAGGATGGACAGCCTGCACATTTTAGGCACTGCCAAAATAAGCAGCAATTTTTTATATCATTATCTTGATATGAAAAAAGGCGAAGCCTTCAATAAAGAAAAACTTGACAAACTTAATCAGCGTTTGCTGGAACTGCCTTACCTGCAGCAAAGCAATGAATGGAATTTAACCATGCTTTCAAGGTCGTATATTCTTAACCTTTACCTGCAGCCAAAACGCAGCAACCAGGTAAATGTGCTGGTTGGTTTTTTACCTGCCAACCAGCAGCTTGGCGGCAAATTATTACTTACTGGTGAGGCGACCCTTAATCTCAAAAATGCCTTTGCTACTGGCGAAACCATTGGCTTTAACTGGCAGCAGTTGCAATCACAATCACCGCGCTTAAATCTTGCTTTTCAAAAGCCATATATTTTCAATTCTTCTTTTGGTGTTGATTTTGGGTTTGAGTTGTACAAACGCGATTCTTCCTTTTTAAACTTAACGGCAAGGCTTGGGGTGCAGTATATTTTATCGGCAAGGCAATCAGGCAAAATTTCGTTGGAAACTTTTCGTACCAACCTTTTAACAGTTGATACTGCATCTGTAATCATTACAAAAAAATTACCTGATATTATTGATGTTAGCAACACAAACCTTGCTTTGGAATATGAGTTTAACAACACCAATTACAGGTTAAATCCGCGAAGCGGCAATGAGTTTAAAATCACAGTATCAGCAGGTACCAAAAACATAAAAAGGAACAATACCATTACGCAATTAAAAAGCCAGGCATTTAATTATAACCGCCTTTACGATTCTTTACAACTGAATACTTACCAGTTTAAAATAAGGTTGAATGCTGCGCATTATTTTAGTACAGGCCGCCAATCAGTAATTAAAACAGCAATAAATACTGGCTGGTACGAAAGCCCTAATTTTTTCAGGAATGAACTGTTTCAAATAGGTGGTTATAAACTGCTTCGCGGTTTTGATGAGGAAAGTATTATTGCCAACCGCTTTGCTGTTGCAACAGTTGAATACCGTTACCTGCTTGGCCTTAACTCATACTTTAACGGGTTTATTGATGCAGGTGCTGTAAACAACAGGGTTACAGGTTTATCAAACAGTTTTATTGGTGCAGGTATAGGTATGGCTTTTGAAACTAAACAAGGCATTTTCAATATCAGTTTTGCATCGGGTAAACGCAACGACCTGCCTTTTAATTTCCGCGAAAGCAAAATACACCTTGGCTTTGTGAGTATTTTTTAAATATGCTCTAAGATAAAGTTTGCATCAATATTCAACTCCTTATGAATTGCTTTAATAAAAGGAATATCTGGTTGGCGCTTACCTGTTAAAATCTGTGATAATTTGGGCTTACCAATTTTAAGTTTTTCAGATAAAGAAGCCTGCGTCATTTTCTTCTCAAACATAACAAGCTCAACCATTTCTGTAATTGATGATGGTGCCTTTGGCTTGAGCTTTAATACCTCATCCTCAAACTTTTCAACGGTAGCCGATAACTCGCCAAGTTTTTTTAACTCAGTTTTTGTCAACTCTTTTTCGCCTTTATTCATCAGCTCATAAATCAATACCATTTGCTGATGATATTCTTTTTTTGAAGTTATAGTGGTCGTTTTCATTATTTACTTTTTAAACTCAATTGTTGAGGCTTCTATTTTATCATATTCTCTATGAGTACCTATGAATAAAATAAACACCGTTCTTACTTTAAAAATAATCAATGCAATAAGCCTGTAATGGTTACCTTTTATATTAAAAACATACCTGTCATTTCCCACCGCATCAACACTGTTAAAATCAAGTTTCGTTTCATTGTAATTTCTCCAGTTTGCCTCTTTTGTAATATTATACCAATCTACAAGTGCTGCTTCTGCATCTGCATGATGAGTAATAAACTCTTTCAGCGTTGTTTTGGAAATCACAATCATCCGCCCAAAATAAAATAAAATTTCATTAATTGAAATTTTATTTCAAAAAGAGTAAATGCAAATCATTTCCTTATCGCCTACTTTTGTATCAAACAGGCATTTTGAAACGGCTTCTATTTCTTCTCCTTCTTTTTTTATGTATTGATGGGTTTGCACAGGTTGATTCTGCTGTGAACGCTGCTGAAACAACAGTTGTGGCAAAGCCCATTGTTGTAATTAAGAAAAAGCCTGTTGTTAAAAGAGACAGTCTGCAAAGGATAATAATTGCAGATTCACTCGCCAAGTTAACCATAGATTCACTGAAACTTAAAGATTCACTTATACAAATTTTAGTGCTTGACTCTCTGCGTAAAGATTCGCTTGCAAAAGCAACTGCAGTAATTGATTCGCCCAAAATTGATACTTCAACCTACGCATCCATTTTGCCCGTTCCTTATCTTCCTTTTGGTGCGCCACCTGTTTTTATGATAGAAAAAGAACACCAACCTCAAAGCAAGGATGAGCTGTTTTATATATTGGCAGGTGCAGTGGCATTGCTTGGGCTTATCAAAGCCATTTTTCCTAAGTATTTCAAAAATATGTTTGCCCTGTTTTTTCAAACCTCTTTACGTTCAAAACAAACCAGGGACCAGTTGCTGCAAAACACAATTGCATCGCTTTTACTAAACTTGTTATTTGTGGCCTGCGGCGGCATTTACGTAGCATTGGTGGTACAGCAAAAAGGCTGGATATCTGTAGATTTCTGGTGGCTTATTTTATATTCAACAGCTATTCTTATTGCTATTTACCTGGTTAAATTTTTGTTTTTGCGCTTTGCAGGATGGGTATTCAATACAAAAAATGCTACCGAAGCTTATATTTTTATCGTCTTCCTCAGCAACAAAATAATTGGCATTGTATTACTGCCTTTTTTGATGGTACTTGCCTTTACAGGAGGGCAGGTAGCACAGGTGGCACTCATTATTTCACTGGCTCTTATTGCCGCAGCGTTATTATACCGTTATCTCGTGTCATTAACCACTATACGTAACGATTTGAATATAAACCCCTTACATTTTTTCCTGTACCTTTGCACCATCGAAGTATTGCCATTATTGTTAATTTATAAGGCAGCATTTAATTATATCGGTACAAGCTTTTAATTTTGCATAAATTTAGAGACAACTAGCATGGTTAAGAAAGCAGCAAAAGTTTCAACAACTGAACCCAATACAGTTAAAAAAATCCTTATTTCTCAACCTAGGCCTGAAAGCGAAAAGTCACCATATTTTGACTTGGAGCGGAAGCATAACGTAGAATTGGTTTTTCTTCCTTTTATTAAATTAGAGGGTATTCCTGCACGCGATTTCCGCAAACAGAAAATAGATATCATGCAGTTTACGGCCGTGGTTTTTACCAGCCGTAATGCCATTGATCATTTCTTTCGTATGTGCGAGGAAATGAAGATTACCATCAACCAGGATACCAAATATTTTTGCATAACAGAAGCTGTTGCGCTCTATCTTCAAAAATTTATTTTATACCGCAAACGAAAAGTTTTTTATGGTGCCGATGGTACCAATAAAAGCATGTTTGATGTAATAAACAAGCATAAAGAGAACGAGCGATTCCTTTACGTATGCAGCGAGAACCAACAGGATAATGATATTGTTAGCTGGTTTAAAAACCACAAATGCGATTTTCAACTGGCATTTATGTACCGTTCAGTAAGTAACGATATTAAGCCTACTGTAGAAGCCAACAACTTTGATGTTATCTGCTTTTTTACGCCAAGCGGCGTGAGAAGCCTGTTTGACAACTATCCTGCTTTTATACAAAACGGCATTGTAATCGGTGCTTTTGGCACCAATACTTCCAAAGCAATTGAAGAAGGAGGCCTGCAGGTAGAAATTAAAGCACCATCGCCACAGGCACCAAGTATGGTTTCTGCGCTTGACAAATTTTTAGTTGTACATAATAAAAAGTAGGTTTTTGTAACCAGCTTAGTACTACTATTGAACGCCTGTTGTCCGCAGGACTCTGTGAGTGTCACTCACTTGTACGTTCATAACCATATTCAACAGTTAAAAACTGAATATCAAATGCCCTTTTTACGGGCATTTTTAATTTGTTACTTTCGCAACCTTAATACAGGATATGTTTGATAAATACGAAGCCGTTATAGGGCTTGAGGTTCATGCACAATTAAGTACAAAAAGCAAATTATTTTGTGGCGACAGCGCAGCATTTGGCGGTGAGGCTAATACACATATCAGTGCCATAACCATGGGCCACCCTGGCACTTTACCAAAGACCAATAAAAAGGCTGTTGAATATGCCATCAAAATGGGCATTGCCTGCAACTGCGAAATTGTAAAAGACAATTATTTCGCTAGAAAAAATTACTTCTATCCTGATCTTCCTAAAGGTTATCAAACCTCACAACATACAACTCCTATTTGTAAAGGTGGTTATGTTACAATTACAACTTCTCAAGGCACAAGAGATATTGAACTTAACCGCATTCACCTTGAAGAAGATGCCGGCAAAAGCATTCACGACCTTGACGAGAACAACACTTGTGTTGACCTTAACAGGGCTGGCGTTGCACTGATTGAGATTGTTACAGAACCCTGCCTCACCAGCAGCGAAGAAGCCTATCAATACGTTACAGAATTGCGCAGGCTGGTACAATGGATTGATGTGTGTGACGGCAATATGGAAGAAGGAAGCCTTCGTTGCGATGCCAATGTTTCTATCCGCCTGAAAGACGAAACAAAACTTGGTACCAAGGTGGAAGTAAAGAACCTGAACAGCATAAAGAATATAAAAAAAGCCATTGATGCTGAGATAGTGCGTATGGTTGAAATTGTTGAAAACGGCGGCAGCATTGTTCAGCAAACAAGAAGTTATGATGCTGACAACGATACTACTTTTAGTATGCGTGATAAAGAAGAAGCCAACGATTACAGGTATTTTGCCTGCCCTGATTTAGCACCTTTCCGTTTGAGTGAAGAATACATCAGCGGTATTAAAAATGCATTGCCAGCTTTGCCACAGCAACTGGTAAAAGAATACCAAATACAATATGGTTTAAGTGCTTATGATGCTGCACAGTTGTGCGATGATAAATCAATTTCTGATTATTTTATTCAGACAGCAGATTATAACACCAATTACAAAGCCATTGTAAACTGGATTACTGGCCCAATCAGGCAATATTTGAATGACCACCATCTTTCTATAAAAGAACTTACACTTTCTCCAAAAAAGCTAAGCGAACTGATACAATTGATTGAAGAAGGGAACGTAAATTTCTCTGTAGCATCTGCTAAAATATTTTCTGTTTTAATCACAACGGATAAAAGTCCGCTACAGGTTGCAGAAGAACTAAACCTTTTACAGATAAGTGATACCAGCGAACTGGAAGCATGGGTTACAGAAGCTTTGAACAAAATGCCCGATAAAGTAACAGAGTACAAAAAAGGTAAAAAAGGTCTTATCGGCTTATTTGTAGGCGAGGTTAAAAAATTAAGTAAGGGAAAGGCCGATCCTAAAATAGTAACTGATTTATTGCAACAAAAACTTGGGTAAGTGAGTAAGCAACTGTTAGGTTTTATAGCATTCATTATTATACTTTCTTCCTGCAAGCAGGGAAGGGATGTGTTTGAAGTGCATGGCAAAATAACCAATGCCACAGGCAATAAAGTGTTCCTTTCAATACTACAGCCAGGCATAAAACAACCATTAACGGTAGATTCATCTACCCTGCAAAAAGATGGCAGCTTTGTATTAAAGACACTGAATCCAAAACAGGAAACACTTTTTACTTTATCATTAGAGAATGGTACTGAAGTTTTGCTGGTAAGCGATAATAAAAAAGTGTTTGTAAACCTTGATCTCAATAACTACAAATCTTACACTACCAACGGCTCAAAAGCCTCCTCTGTACTGCACGATTTTTTAAAAGAGTACGAGGTTTCGTATACAAAACTGGTTGAGGTAATGAAGCGTTACGATACGCTTAAAACCACTGATTCAGACAGTTTAAAAACAGTAGTTCGTGCCGAAAAGAAAGAGAGCCTCAACAACGTAAACGACCTGCTTTCTTTATCAATAAAAAATGCAGGCAGCCCTGCATTGCAATATTATCTTATTGCCAAAGCCTTTGCAACCATGCCTTTGCAACAGTTGGAACAACTTGCTGTTAATGCACAATCAGAGTTTAAAAGCTATACAGGCTTTACACTTTTGCAAACTATCATCAAAGCACAGGTAGCGGCACAACCAAAATATGAGCTGCTTAATAAGCAGGCACCCCCAATAAACTTACCTGATACAAGTGGTAAAATAATTTCGCTTGATAGCTTAAGGGGCAAGTATGTACTGGTTAATTTTTGGGCAGGCTTTAATAAAGAAAGCAGGCTGGAACATGCAGATCTTGCTGCTGTTTACAGGCATTTCAGAGACAGGAATTTTACTATGCTTGGTGTTAGTTTAGACACCACAAGAAGGGTATGGCGCAGGGCAATAGAAGAGGATAATCTTTCCTGGAAAAATGGCAGCGATATGAAGTATTTCTCCAGCCCCGTTGCAGAAGCATACAAAGTAAAAACCCTTCCGTTCAATGTTTTATTAGACACCGCAGGAAGGGTTATAGCGTTTGATATTAAAGGCGAAATGCTGGAAGATAAACTGGAAGAAGTGATTAAATAATTATCATCTAATCTGAAACGTTTTAAGCTCTTCGGTATAGCCTGGCTCTATATATTTAATCATCCCTATTCCTTTTGCATAATAATTGTAGATAAAATCATTGCTTACCCCTAAATCAAAAGGCACACCATTTAATGTTGCTGTTACATTAGCCGATGTTTTAACCTTTATAACATTTGAAAATATTAGACCATTCAATGTTAATGTTGAATTCTTTAGCTCTATTGAATCCCTTATTTTGTAATTAACAGTTATAGTACCAACGCCAGGTTGAGTATAAGTATCAGTATAACTTGGTGTGTCCCAAAAAACACCAGCAGCTACATTATCTTTCAGCATAATTCTTTCAATCCGCGAAGGAAGTACATTAAGGTCTGAATATGTATAGTAGTTGCCCGCATTATCCTTCCTGTAATAGGTTGTATCACTGGCATCACTAACAACTATGCTGTACTGTTTTGAGTTGATGGGCGCAGTTAAAAAATTACTAACTGTGTATGTAATATCACCTCTATTGCTTGTATAAGTCCAGTTGGTACCTGCATTTAACGGCAAATAATCTGTAGAAGTTATTGGCGGCACCACTATTACACCGCCACCTAAAGTACCAGTGGTTGTTATAGAGAAAGTACAAGAGTCAGTATTGAAATACACTTTAAAAGTCTGGGTATTTGGTACAATTGGCTTTCCGTACCCTTTTAAAATGAATGACTTTACGCCAGTGTTTAGTATAAAAGATGAATCTTTAAACCACATTCCATTTACAGTATCTGTATAAAAATTATAAATACCTCCTTTTGTAATATTTGCCGTTACAATTATATAATTACTGTCTGTTAAAATACTATCCATAGCATAGCTTCCCTTAACTATTATAGTTCTACAGCTACTTAATGAATCTTTTAAAGTGCCTGCGGCTGCGGTATTTAACCCTTTGCCTGTTTCAAAACTGCTTTCTTTGGCGCATGATGCCACCAGTAAAACAAAGGCTATTAAAAAGTAATGGGTTTTATTAATCAGCTTATTCATATACTATTTTATTTGGCGAATATATATTAGATAAAGGTTACATTGCTATTGCTGCCTGATGATGTAACAGCATTTGTTAAACACTGTTAAAACAATCCTATTAAGCAAACAGCATACCATCATTTATGGTACTGCAGCTTAAAACAATTAACGCTTATCTGCTCAATTTATTACCCGCTGCAACCGCCTTTTATCATAATATCATCAACATTTTCCTCCATCAGCGTTTATCCGCGCTATCTGCGCGACACACAACCCTTCCTGCGCAAGCAGGGATTAATCTACGATATATATTGTCATCTACATCAAAGTAGTCTCATTTAAATAATAATCATCTGTGTTTATCCGCGCCATCTGCGCGAAACACAAACCATTCCTGCGAAGCAGGTAATATCATTCATTTTCTATACTTCTTTCTTTATAACACCCCAAAAAAATTTCCTACATCAGCGTTTATCCGCGCCATCTGCGCGAAACAAAACATTCCTGAGCAAGCACGTAATGCACCACAAAATCATACCTGTGCCACAAAGGCTGCATTAGGTTATCTTCGCAAACATTTTAATATTTATACCGTGTCTGAAAGAAACAATTTCATTGATTATATACGCATCTTTTGCCGCAGTGGCCATGGCGGTGCAGGGCAAACACACTTTATGCGCAACAAGCTTACCGCAATGGGCGGCCCTGATGGCGGCGATGGTGGCCGTGGTGCACATATTATATTGCGTGGCAATTCTAATTTATGGACACTATTACACTTACGTTACTATAAAAATGTACTGGCAGAAGATGGCGAGAACGGCAGCAAAAGCAACTGCACTGGCCGCGATGGTAAAGACATTATTTTAGAAGTTCCCCTTGGTACCGTTGCACGGGATGCCGAAACGGGTGAAATTGAAGCCGAAGTGCTGGAACACGGGCAGGAAATTATATGGCTGAAGGGTGGCCGTGGTGGCTGGGGCAACCAACATTTTGCAACATCTACCAACCAGGTGCCTGAACACTCACAACCAGGCGAAGAAGGTTCAGAAGGCTTTAAACACCTTGAGCTAAAAGTAATGGCAGACGTTGGTTTGGTAGGTTTTCCCAATGCAGGAAAATCAACTTTACTTTCAGCCGTTACTGCTGCAAAACCTAAAATTGCCAACTATGCTTTTACCACTTTGGTACCGCAATTGGGTATTGTTGAGTATAGGAATAACCAAAGCTTTTGTATTGCCGATTTACCAGGAATTATTGAAGGTGCTGCTGAAGGTAAAGGCCTTGGCCACAGGTTTTTAAGACATATTGAACGTAACTCATGCCTGTTGTTTTTAATACCTGCGGACAGTGCAGACCATAAAAAAGAATTTGATATTTTACTGAATGAGTTAAGGGAGTACAACCCTGAAATGCTGCAGAAAGATTTTATGATTGCAGTTAGCAAAAGCGATATGCTTGATGATGAACTGAAACAAGCCATTAGCAAAGAACTGCCCACCAACGTACCACATTACTTTATTTCAGCCGTAACCAATAAAGGTTTGGTAGAACTGAAAGATGCTTTATGGCAGGTGCTGAATAAGCCTGTATAACTTACACGTACGCATTATAATAAGTGCCGCAGCAAAACAGTTATACTGCGTTTGTAAATTGGCATCGTCTTATTTTGTGAAATAGGATACCATCAAATGGCATTGATGCCATGTATGTATATCTACTTTTTAATCCCCAAAAGCAGTAAAACTTACTTTTCTAACGCCTATTAGCAAGGTCTGCTAAGTCGAGAACAGGGTTAAGAAAGGAACAATGGTATTCGTTGAAACTCATTGCAAATACTAAGAAAGTTATTCTATTTTTACTTTTACCTTTATGCTTTCTATTGCTGCAAGCATTTCATGTAAAAAAATCACCGGCACATCTTTTAATTTAACAAGGCATTCATCATCTTCATCCTTTATAAAACTACACCATCGCTGTACAACTTTTGTTTTATCAATTACATACAGCCTCCCAAGTTTTTCCTCCATCCCCCAGCCAAAACCTGCACCAATGCCGTCTACTTCCAGTATAGCTTCCTGCTTCTTTTCAAAATATAAAAGGTTAAAAGACTGTAGCATACCACCATCGCCTGTAGGTCCTTTATGCCAGCCATATCTTTCAAGCGTACTTCTTACAGAACCTTCTGCTGTCTGCTTCCCGTCAAATTTTGTTATGATTGCTTTTGCTGTATTTATCCCTGTTAAATCTGGAAGCCTTCTTTCCAGTTGAGGAAAAATAGTATCTACAGAAAGATCAAAGAATTTCTTTTTCCATTGCTGTAATTGCTCTTTATCTAAATGGATAGGATGCACGATACCGATGAACGATGAAGGCGGAATATCTAACTCATTTGGTATACAAGGTCGCGAAACTTATTTTCATCAACCTGAAACAGGAGAATCGCTGTTGCAAACCTAGCCTGCAAAGAATGAATATCAGGGTTTTGCCTGTTAGTAATATTGGGAATAATATCGGGAATATAAGCACCATTATTATGCTGAATAAAATACTTAATGAGACCAACATCTGCAACAGATATCAAATTGTTTAAAGCATATTCTTTTGCAAACTCAGGACGGATATTTTCAAGCAGACTAAAGTAAAAATGGTTCCAACCACCATGCGCGGGTGGTATAAGTTTAGGCGCATTTTTTATACAGTAGATAACAAAGTTTTTTATTGGCCCTTCGGGAAGTGAAGCCTCTGGTTTGTTAAATCCAGCGAAGCTGAGATCAGAAATAAAATAACTGAAAATGTCACCTGCGGTCATTCCGCATTGTTTAAAATGCTGAATAGCTGCATCAAAAGCTGATTGAGAATGATTACTTGAAATATATTCTTTAAGCCAATTGCAGAATAAATGCTTTACAAAAAGACCAATCTGTGGGTCGTGAAAAACATTGAGCAGTAACTGTGTTTCAGCAGACGGTTGTTCTATATTTTTTAAAAGGGGAATGAGTACGTTCCAGGTATTTAAATGATAATGCTGTTGAATACCCTGTAGTGAAGCGGATTTGCCAGTAAGGTAATCTAAAGTAATTGCATAATTAGTACTCTTTCTCACTTCATCTATATCATGCATGTAATAACTATTTTGCCCATTATCAGGCGAAAATGCTTTTTCAATTTCTTCAACTGTAAATGCCATATGTTTTGGTGTTTATTTCTTTAATACCATTTCTTCCTTCGCTGCCCAAAGTGCTATATCCTGTTTGCTTAAAGCCGCGGCCATCAGGTCTGGAAATTTATCAGGCGAGCAGGCAAATACAGGGATGCCGAGATTAGATAAAAATTGTGCATTATTATGGTCGTAAGCGGGGGCGCCGTCATCATTCAGCGCCAGCAAAACAATTACCTGTACGCCAGCAGCAGCAAGCTCTGTGGCACGTTTGCGCATTTCATTTTCATTGCCACCTTCGTACAAATCTGTAATTAAAACCAACACAGTATCAAGCGGCCTTGTGATGATTTGTTTGCAGTAGGTAAGCGCAGCATTAATGTCTGTACCACCACCAAGCTGCACACCAAACAGCAGTTCAACAGGGTCTGTCAGTTCTTCTGTAAGATCAACCACTGCTGTATCGAACACCACCATTTTTGTTTTAATGGCAGGTATGCTTGCCATTACCGAACCAAATATTCCTGAATAAACTACAGAAGTCCCCATAGAGCCACTCTGGTCGAGACAAAGCACTACATCTTTTAATGAAGACCGTTTTCTACCATAGCCAATTTTTATTTCGGGAATGATGGTTTTATATTCAGGCTGGTAATGCTTCAGGTTTTTTAGAATAGTGCTGTGCCAGTTGATTTCGTTATGCCTTGGCCGCCTGTTTTTTGCACTACGGTTAAGGCTGCCCGTAACGGCTTGCTGCATGGGTTGTGAAAGTTTGCGCAACAATTCATCTACTACTTTTCTTACCACCTGCCGTGCCGTGTCTTTTGTTTTATCTGGTATTACACGGCTCAACGTCATTAACGTAGCAACAAGATGTACATCTGCTTCTACATTCTCCAGCATCTCTTTTTCAAACAGCATTTGGGTAAGGTTCAGGCGCTTCAGTGCATCCTGCTGCATCACCTGCACTACCGTGTTGGGGAAGAAGGTTCTGATATCGCCCAACCAGCGGCTTACATTGGGCGATGATGCACCAAGGCCACCTGTGCGTTCACTGTCATAAAGGGCAGATAAAGTTTTATCTATCTGAAGGTCTGCCTGGTTTAATGAAATGCCAGTGCCATCATTCTGCTCTCCACCCAAAATCAAGCGCCATTTACGTATATGCTGTTCATCACTCATTGCCTTGTTGTTAATGGTTTAAAGAGAAGTTATGGGTTGATGGTTCTGGTAATGTAATCCCAATAATTGCATTACTACAGGTATGCCTTTCGCCGCTCTTTCGTGGTCAAAAAATTCATTCGCTTCCTGCACTTTTTTTATACTGCCTGCGGCAGAACCATGCTTTACTTTTTCGCCCAGCTTTCTTCTTTCAGGTGCTGTGAAGTTGCTGAAAGTTCTTCGCAGCAATGGCAATGCCTGCATAAATACTGCTTCATCAAGGTGCATTACCCAGTTGTTTACCATGTTCCAAAGGGTATCATCTATCAGCAGTACAATACCACTTCCTTTTAAAAAACCCTCCAGCCAGGCAGCCGTGTCGGCCACAGGTAAGGACTGACTAAGGCTGCTGTAAAACAACTGCTGCAACGGCTCTCCCGTTAGCTCTTTGGCATCCATCAATTGCCTTGCAGCAAAGCCACGCATCATTGCCGCAGCCTGTGATAAATAAGCCACCTGTTTAAGGCACTGGTGCCACTGTATGATATATTCTTTCTGCTGCAATACTTGTATACTGTGATTAATATTTACGCAATCTTCAGTAAGTTTTGTTGCTGTTGCTTCATCAATGCCGCAGCAGGCGGCAGGCAATCCTATGCTTACCCTGATAATCATACTTTCAGCAATATGGCGTACCATTTCAGCATCTGTTTTACGCACATTGCCATAACGCATAATGCTTACAAGCCCGGGCAATACCTCTACCAGTTGTATTACATCGTTGGTAGCAGCCGCCATATTATTTACCTTTTGTGCTATGGCAGCGGCCGCCGCAGAAAGCTCCGCCGGTATTACCTGCTGCAAAAGGTCGGTTATTTTGCGCAGTGAAATTTCTTGTTCGCATTGGTGTATCAACCATTTGTTGGCCGCTTCTTCAAGGGTATTACCCCAAGCTCCTTTCTCAACAATATTTATAATAAAAGCAGGATCCCATTGCAAGCGCCATTGTTCTTTAAAAGTTCCTTTACCACTTACAAGGCTTTTGCTGCCCCAGTTAATTCCCAATAAAGAAAGGCGATGTAAAAAGATGCTTCGTTCAAGATCAATTTCCTTTCTTAGATCAAGCATGTAATCTTTAAAATCTGCTGTCGCAGGAAGGCGAAGTTTCTTTTGCTGTCTCTCTATATCTACCTGTAATGGTGGTTTGGGTATTTCGATGGGGACCTCGCCAATTTTATTGCTTACGATGAGTTTGTCATGTATCAACTGCATCATAATGACTTCGCCATTGCACATAACACTCAGGGTAGCTTCATTCAATTCTTCAAGCCCTGCTTTTGAAAGGTTACGCAGCGAAGCCAGTGATTCTGCAAGCCTCACGGCTTCAATTACGTGTGCAACAGAAGTATCTACCTGGTTATTACGAAACAGTTTTGCCACTTTTGCCATCCACCTGGTGCCATCATCTTTTGGATATTTCCAGATATGATTGTACCAGCCGGGTGAATTAATGCCCGCACCATAACCACTAAAAAAACTTAAGCGGCTGTAGGTCCATGGTATCCATGTACATTCTACTTTGGCTTTTGGCAAGCCTTTCAGCAGTTCGTTATCATCTTTCTGCTTTGGCATTTTGGTTAGGGCGGGCACATGCCATGCACCGCATATCACGGCTATTTCGCCAAACATTTCTTTTTCTGCCTGCCGTATTATTTTACGCATGTATGCTTCGCGAAGCTGTTCTTCACGGTCATCTTTTTTTGGGTATGATTCTCTTAACTCACTCATGGCTTCTGCTACGGCCTGAAATATTTCGTGGTTGTTTACACGATGTTCAAACATATGCTCCCACCATTTTTCTGCATCGCCAAAGCCTGCAATTTCTGACAGGTATTCAATGGGATTGCGTTTGAGCTGCTGTACTGTTTGAGTGGCTTCTGCTGCGTTTTTAAGTGTGTTGTCAATACTATCAACTATAACATCCTCTTCCTTTGCTTCATCAGCTTTGCTGGCTTTTTCACGGTCTTCATTTTCAATAGCAAAATGATGTGCCATGGGCAGATCCATAAGGCGTACATGAATATTGTTTTTACGTGCATACTGGATGGCCTGCCATTCAGGTGAAAATTCTGCAAAGGGATAAAACACAGATTGCTGAATACTATCTGTATTATAAGCAAGAATGGCAACGGGTGGTTTTAGTTCTGCATGATTGGCCCACTGAAGTATGGCATCAGCTTCAGGCGGGCCTTCTACCAAAATGATGTCTGGCTTCAGCTCTTCCAGGAAGGTGCGGACATTTTTTGCTGATCCAGGCCCATGGTGACGTATGCCTAATATGTGAATTGACATGATGTTGATTTACTTATTAACCACGGAGTAAAGGGAGTTGTTTCACAGAGTTGCAAAGGGTTTTACATGGATCACTTTATATTACTGCTTCTGCAAAATACCCTGCTGTTAAGCTATTCCATATCCCTGCAAGCCCTGTAAATATCTTTCCATTCATCCCTTGGTTTAATAACTGTTTCCAGGTATTCTTTCCAAACAATTTTATCCTGAACAGGGTCTTTTAAAATAGCACCCATAATACCCGCAGCCAGGTCAGCGGCTTTCAATTGTCCATCACCAAAATAAGCAGCCATAGCAAGCCCGTTGTTTACTACAGAAATTGCCTCGGCTGTACTAAGCGTTCCGGTGGGTGATTTTACTTTTGTTTTGCCATCCAGTGTAACACCGCTTCTCAGTTCTCTAAAGATGGTTACAATGCGGCGGATCTCACTTAATGCGGGTGGTTCCGCAGGCAGTTCCATAATCTTTTCAAAGCTTTCTACTCTTCGCTTTACAATATCAATTTCTTCATCAATGCTATCAGGCACAGGAAGTATAACAGTATTGAAACGGCGCTTCAACGCACTTGATAATTCATTCACACCTTTATCACGATTGTTGGCGGTTGCTATGATATTAAAGCCACGAACCGCCTGCACTTCGGTATTCAGTTCAGGCACAGGTAAAGATTTTTCTGAAAGTATCGTGATTAAAGTATCCTGCACATCTGCACCTATTCTTGTAAGCTCTTCTATGCGCACTATTTTGCCATCCTTCATGCCACGAATGACAGGAGTTTCTACCAGCGCGCTTTCGCTTGGACCTTCGGAGAGAAGTTTTGCGTAGTTCCATCCATAGCGGATAGATTCTTCGCTGGTGCCTGCTGTGCCCTGAATAATAAGGGTACTATCGCCACTGATGCCTGCCGCCAAATGCTCGCTTACCCAGCTTTTTGCTGTACCAGGCAAACCGTATAAAAGCAGTGCCCTGTCTGTAGTTAAGGTAGCCACCGCAATCTCCATCAAACGTTTGTTACCTATGTATTTCGGTGATACCTCAAAGCCGTTTTTAAGTTTGCCGCCAATGAGATAAGTGACCACAGCTGATGGTGATAATTTCCAGTTTGCAGGACGTTTATTACTGTCCTGCTTTTGCAGTTCATCCAGTTCCTGTGCGTAAAGGTGTTCGGCGTGGCTTCTTAAAATGGTTGACATAAAAGGTGTTTAATAATTTATGAAAATGCTTGCTGCGTTTGTTGTTTTAATGCCAGTAACTTTTCTATATACTCACTGGTATTGGTCCATGTGGTACGGTAATATTCTTCTTTCGGCTGATAGTTTTGCAATTGAGGTATTATAGAGGCTGGTAGTAAATGGCTATGCTGGTTAAAGAACTGGCGGTTGTACTGGTAAGGATTATCTGCTGCATAGCGTGTTATATTTAGTGCAAGTTCAGCGCCCCACTCATCTGTTCGCTTTGTTGCATAGTCAATGATTGCAGCTTCATTTTGTTTACAGAATTTGTTACAATACAACTCCTGCTGAGGCTTTGGTAATAAGGTAATAATAGCAGCATAAAAAACCTCTTCAGATTGTGCTATCACTTCGCCCCAAACATTGTCTTTAAATTGAACAGTGGCTGTTGCAAATGCCGTAATAAACTTTTTATGAGCTTCTTCTTTTTGAAAGTATTGCAGGATATTTTTAGGGCTTGCATTAAAGTGTGTTTGCCATAAAGATGGCGGCACGGATGCAATCAATTGGTAAATAGTCAACTCCTCGTCAGTAAAGTTTTTATTATTAC
Source organism: Chitinophagales bacterium (assembly GCA_031424995.1). Classification (GTDB taxonomy): domain Bacteria; phylum Bacteroidota; class Bacteroidia; order Chitinophagales; family Chitinophagaceae; genus Parasediminibacterium. The sequence goes on from JANPIP010000006.1 coordinate 149,088, forward strand.
TCAGCTTGTCTATGCCGGTCTTAAAAATCTCTTCATTTACTACCTCGGGCAACTGTATATGCAGTACCATTTTGCTGGATAAACCAAGCATGGTTTTCTCCTTCTTTAAGTTTATTGCCTGATGCAGTACCTGCCAGTATTGTTGTACTATAGCGGAAGATGGAAGCTGTTTTAAAAGTGCTAAAGCTTCTTCTTTTACCTTTTGGCTCTTATCTGTCTTAATAGTTTCCAGCCATGCCATATCATCATCACTAATACCAACAGAAAGTACTTTTAAAAGATCTGCCCTGGTATTGGCATTCTCCTGCGGCCAGGTTTGTTGCAGCCATTCCATCGCCTTAGCGGCATCTGATAAGCGAAGCTGCTTTAATACCTGCTTTCTTTGTTCAGGATTGCCTGTTTGCCATAGTTCCTCATTGCTTAGCGTGGTTGAAAAATTCCAGTCCTTATTAAACTGGCTTAGCCAAATGCCACAATTGCCGCAACATGCAGTAACTAAGTGTCTTAAGTTTTTTTGCTGTACGGCTTTATTTAACAAAATGGGTATTAATGCCGGAGGTACCAACTGTTGTTTGGTAAAACATTGCTGCAACCAAAAACCAAGCAGTCCATTGCTGCCGGTATCAAGAATATCTTTTAAATTATTAGCAGCAGCAGTTGAACAATAAGAAAGCAGTTCGGCAGGGGCTGGAAACTCCTGCACATCTTTAATATGTTGTGGCAGGCTACCCGTTTGACGATAGTTAAAAGCAACTGATGCCAAGTGAAAAAATTTGTCTTCATTGTCAGCAGTAACATCAGCAGATATAGTTTCAAATACAGATACCATTGCCTCTTCCACATCATTTGTAGAAAGCGGTTTTTTACCTGTGCCAAGCATGGCATGTTCTATTATATTATTCCAGAATTGCATCGTTCATCTTATTAAGTTCTATAACTCCATGTAGCCGCCATTCACCCACACACCTAATGGTTCGTATATATTTTCTTTGCCCAATACTGCCATATCAAGGGGTTGACCACCACTAACAGAAAGCAAAATGTAAATATTTTTATAGTTGTCTTTTAACTGCACCAGCCTTTGTTCTTTATCTGTTAGCCACCATTGTTTATTGTGCTGTACAAGGTTTACCTGCTGCATTATATAAGGCCGCTCTAAACCAAAAGGCAATACGCTGTTGATTGCAGCCTCAGCTTCGCTCACCTGTTTCCAGTCGCTCATTCCATTAATGCTATAAACAGGATTTGTAGTTACCTGCCTTTTTATAATGGCCCGCAGGGGTGCTATAGAAGGATAAAAAATAAGCTCGGCCTCAATTGCCATACCTGCTGTAAGCGAAAAAGTAATGCCCTGGCCACGCACACTGAACTGTAGCACCAGTGCATAACTATTGGTTTGTGTACCATACAGCCAGTTGCGTTCGGTGGTAAGGTTATCTTCTTCGGTAGTTTGTTTGCTTAGTACCAGCCAGGTATCGGTAATGCCCTGCTGTTCTTTTAAAGTATCCTGATTTGTTGTAAAACCGATGGCACTGCGTATATCATCTTCAAGTAGGTTTGGCAAACCGCTCTTGTGTTTAAACCCGCTGATGACCATATAAATCCGCACCAACTGATCTGTAAAAATGCTTTGCCAGCCTTCTTTGTAAAAGTTAGTATTGCTTAGTGCCTTTACCATACCTGCAAGCCCCGGTGCTTTGGCATCAACCATACGTTTTGTCATACTGGTGAAAAAGGTTTCCTCCTTTCCCGGGATATTAAGAATGCCATTTCGAATAATATCTTTCATCCAGAGCAGCAATTCTTCCATTCCATCCTCTACACTTTGGTCTCTTGCCTGCTGCCTTTTTTGTTGTGCTGCTTCATCAACGGGCTGGTCTTTTTTCTCAGCTTTTTTTTCATCACGTACCTGGCGTTTGCCTATCCATTCAGCAACCCAGGCAGGCGGTTCATTATCAGTAAAAATGCCGGGCTGTTTTGCATGTAACAATAACAATCCAAGCCCATGTTTGCAGGGAAATTTTCTGCTAGGGCAGGAACACTTAAAAGCAATACTGGTAATATCTATTTGAGTTTGGTAAGGCTTGCTGCCACTACCCTGGCATTCGCCCCAAAGAGCCTGATCATTCATCCCTTTGCTTACCCATTTTGATTGGGCAGAAAGGTCTTTTCCTGCTTTTTTGGATGATTCGTCGGGTGCAAGTGCAAGTGCCTGTTCTTCAGTTAGGTGCAAGGGAAATATTTAAAATGAAGATAAACGAGAGTTAAACATGTTCCAAACTTTATACTTGTTATTATCGTTAACAATATTGCTGAAATATTGCATTGGCAAAGTTGCAATAAGTTCGGCATCAGCTTAATTTACCATTATTTTATTTGTAAATTGTTGTTGTGTAAAAGCATCAATACATCTTACATAATACATGCCTTTAGCAAGTGATGCCGAAAGGTTAAGGTTTACAGTTTGGTTAGCAACGATGTTGTTATAAGTGGCTGAGGTGTACAATTTTCCTGCATTATCAAACACTTGTAACTGGTAATTACCTGCTTTTAAAAATTGTATGTGTAAGGGTTGGTTTGCATTTATAGGATTGGGATAGATTCTAAAAGATGGGGTTCTTAGTGCTTGGCTTAAATAAGATTTTATAGGATCAACAACAGCGACTTTTAAAATATTCACTGTGTCCGTTGACGCAATAACTGAATCAATACCAACAGTACTATCATTATTCACATGAATGTTTTCAATAATTACAGTTGTATATTCTGTTGGGATGAGGGGGCATTGTTCAATAGTTGAATCAGAGATTACTACAGGTACGGTGAATCCCTTCGTTATGCTTAAATATTTAACATCACCTTGAACTATAGGAACAATATCCAAAGCAATATCAGGCAAGTTGACCGAATTAATCTTAGTGAGCAACATTCCACTAATTTCCAAATCATCACTTTGCTCAACTTTCTCTATTGTAGCTTTTGCATTGCTTATTTGTCTTTTCTTACCAGTATCAATACCACAACTTACCAGCATAGCAGGTATCAATATTTGCCACAGGTATTTTAAATATTTCAGCGGCTTTTTGGGTTTAATAATTGTCCTGTTCAACTGGCTGGCAGTAAAATGGCCGCAGGTTTTATGAGTTGTTTTGGCGAAGTAGTCTATTATCTGCCTGTCGCTCATTACAGTAAAATCTACCACTACTTTACTACAGGCATTGCAATGGCGGCCTTTATCAGCGGGTGTCATTTCATTCCAGTTTTCATGGCAGGGTTCAGGAACCCGCAGGTGCAGTTGCTTTAACATAAAAGGTGTTTTGCAATGAGATGTACAAGACGTTATTTTACATAAAAGCAATCCATTTATTTTGGCAGAGATTAAAACAACAAGCGCACAATTTTATCCTGCTTATTTTTATCTATATCCAGCCTTAACTATGAAGTCATTCTACCTTATTATAACCCTGTTTTTTATTGGCCATAATGGTATAGCACAGGACAGTACCAAACGCACCCGCAGATCCTTTGATTCAGCGTTGTTTGCTGAAAACAATACCCTTACAAGAAGCGATTACCTGGTATCGTTGGGCAAAGTATTTTATGTACTTAACAGTGCGCCCGTGGTTACTGAATCTTTTACTTCGTTAACTTCTATAACCAATCATTTAAATGATGACGATTCTGCTCTTGAAATTATAAAAGAAAGGCTATATCAAACAGACAGAACACTTAACCTGCGCAACCTGCAGATGTTTAGAACACTGCTTGCCGATCTTAAAGAAAGAACTATCGAATGCTATGAAAGACTGGATGAGTATGACAATAAACTTGACAGCCTGAAAAAAGCTATCCGCGATATGCGGAAGGATACAGCCGTTGGCCATATTTTTCGTGATTCTGTTTTACGTGCGTCGTTTGCTGTACAGTTAAAGCAACTGCGCGGCAAGTGGAAGATTGCGGACAGTGTTATAAAACAAAATACAACGGTTTTAATCAATTTAAAAAGCCGTACATCTGATAATAAAATAACCATTGAAGATCTTTTGTATCATGCAGATGCGCAGCTTAAAACCATTGGCCCAAGGGCGTTTGAAAAAGAACGCCGCTACATTTGGGAGCCCCGTACAGGAAGAACTTCTCGTGTGGCAGGGTTTAAAAAATCTATTGAAAGTGAAGAAAAAATTGCTGCCTATTATTTTGCAAATACCCATAGTCAGCGCTATTTTTTACTGCTTACAGCAGTACTGTTTTTTTACTGGGTATTTTATAATTTCAGAAGCCTGAAGCAAATGAACAAGCAGGGTGCTATTGACTCTTTTAACTTTAGGTATCTTAATCCTTTACCTGTTGCGGCATCATTTATTTTTATGTTAAACCTGGCACCACTGTTCGATTTGCAGGCGCCCGCCCTGTATATAGAATCAGTTCAGTTTTTACTGATGACTACCCTTACGGTTATTTTCTGGAAACACCTGCCACACACTTTATTTTATTTTTGGGGTGCTTTTGTCATACTCTTTCTGCTACTAATATTTACCAGGTTTTTTGGCCTGCCATTTTACCTGCAACGCTGGTGGACATTACTTATAAACACCCTTTGCCTGTTACTTGGCTGCATTGTTTTTGTGCGGTATAAGCTGCAACTTAAACGTTATAAGGCACTTGCTTTTTCTGGTGGTTTATATATTGCATTTCAGCTTCTTGCCATTATTTGCAACATATTTGGCAGGGTAACACTAATGCAAATATTTGGTTCCACTGCTATTTATGCATTTGCACAAACCGCTGGCCTTATGGTGTTTATACAAGTTACTGTTGAGGCATTTTTATTACAGATACAAAGCAGCCGCATACGTAAAAATTATCCCCAGCAATTTGAGTCTGGCACTATTGCAAAAAATGTAACAAGGTTTGTTACCCTGTTTGCCATTGTGCTATGGGGCATTGTATTTACCATTAACCTTAACATCTATACAACGCTTACAGCACAGTTATCTGCCCTTCTTACAGCACCAAGAGAGGTGGGAAGTTTTTCTTTCACCTTTGGTGGGGTGATCCTCTTTTTAGGTATTATTTGGGTAGCACATTTTTTACAGAAATACATAGCTTATTTTTTTGGGGATACAGGTGATGATGCCGCGTTTGACAATAAAGGCGAACGCTCAAGATTACTGGTAACAAGGCTTATTTTACTCATTGCAGGCTTTCTTTTAGCTGTTGCAGCTTCTGGCTTGCCAGTAGATAAAATTACTGTTGTGCTTGGTGCTTTGAGTGTTGGTATAGGTCTTGGTTTGCAGAGTATTGTAAACAACTTTGTATCAGGCATAATACTGATTTTTGACCGCCCTTTACGTATTGGTGACGTGGTGGAAATAGGGGATAAAAAAGGAAGAGTAAAAGAAATAGGCATCCGTTCAAGCACATTACTTACGCCACAGGGCGCAGAGGTAATTATCCCTAACGGGGATGTTTTATCACATAATATTGTTAACTGGACTTTGAGTAATAATCATATACGTGAAGAACTTTCATTCAGTATTGAAAGACCAGGCAGTGTTGAAGAAACAGGTACTATTATTAAAGAAACCGTACTTGCCAATACCAATGTTTTACAACATAAAGAACCTGAAATATTAATCAGCACTTTGCCCAACCAGGCGTTAAAAATTAAAGTATATTACTGGTGTGGTGATATATCAAAAACAGAACACACACATAATGATTTGTATGCCGCCATTTATAACCGTTTGCAGGAACAAGGAATTGCGCTACTATAAAATTGATGTAGCGTTAAAGTAATAATTATTATTGCTTCACTACTTAACAATACCAATAGGCTTAATAATCATCGGTACAAAAAAGTAGCAAACCAGGGTGATAAGAATAATGCAGACAATGTTCATTACAAAACCTGTTTTAACCATATCGCTTAGCTTTAGTTTGCCGCTGCCAAATACAATGGCATTGGGTGGTGTGCCCATGGGCAGCATACCTGCGCAGCTTGCGGCAAGTGTCATTGGCAGGCCAAGTTAAAATAGGGTTTATACCAAATGATGCTGCAATACCCGTAACCACTGGTGCAAATACAATTACCTGTGCCACATTGCTCATTATTTCGCTTAAAAATATAGATGCAGCAGTTACTGCAAGCACCAGTACAAAAGCATTGTTGCCTGTGTGAGAAGAAATCCATTGACCCATTTGACTTATCAGTCCAACTTTTTCAAGCTGGTTGGCAAGCGTTATACCGCCGCCAAATAATAGCATGGTGCCCCAACCCATTTTCTTGGTATCGTTCCAGTCAAGCAGCCTGCCGCAACCTTCGCTGGCATGGCCGGGAACTATAAACATTGCAGTGGCACCAAGTATGGCAATAATGGTATCGTCGAGTTTTATAACAGTTTGCGATGCGTTGATGATGTCTTTTACAATCCACAAAAAAGCAGTGGCACAGAACACAACAATCACCCTTTTTTCAGGGCCGGTAATACTGCCAAGTTGTGCAAGTTCATTCCGTATCATCTTACCTGTAGCTTCACTCTTTTTAATATAGTTGGGAAACAACCAGCGTGTCATTACAACATACAGGGCAAGCATTAATATAATAGAAAGCGGTGTACACAGGTACATCCATTCAGCAAAGCTGAAAGTATAATGATATTGTTTTTCAAGATAGGCAACATACACAGCATTGGGTGGCGTGCCAATAATAGTACCAATGGCAAGGTTAGATGCGTACGCAATACTCAGCATTAAACAAACACCCAGATTTTTTACGCCAATAGGTTCATGGTCGTGCGTTACTTCCATTACATGTATCACACTCATGGCAATGGGAAACATCATCATGGTAGTAGCAGTATTACTTAGCCACATGCTTAAAAAACCTGTGGCTATAATAAAGCCAAGCACAATGCTATTACCGCTGGTGCCGGTAAATTTTACAATGTTTAATGCGATGCGTTTGTGCAGGTTCCATTTCTCTATGCCAATACCAATAATAAAGCCGCCCATAAACAAAAAGATGATGGGGTTGGAGTAGGGCTGGGCTGTTTCCTCCATTTTAGAAATACCCATTAAAGGAAAAAACACCAACGGCAGTAAAGCCACAATGGGCATAGGTAAAGCTTCGGCCACCCACAGCGTTATCATTAAGCCTGCCACGGCAAGCACTTTTGCAGCCTGCGGCGTTACGCCAAAAGGGTTTAAAAATAGAAGAGTACAAAAAAGTAGGATAGCAGCCGCAATGCTGATGTTGTTTTTGGTGATCTGTTTCATAAGCCCTTAGGATGCGGACAAGATAAGATTTATTGAATTTCGATCTGCACACCCTGTTAAAAATATTAACAAAATGCCCAGGCTATCATTGCTTTTGTTGAATAACTGCAACAACTTGTTTGGCAGGAAAATTGAAAAACTATCTGTAAATGTTTGGTTATGAAACAGTTGTTTTCAGGTATCGTATCGAGTGTAATACTGTTTGTTTATTTTTTGGCAGGTGGTCCTTCTGCAACGGCAGATCAATCAGCAAATACAAATACAGTAAAACAGGCAGGTATGCAACCTCCTAAAAAAATAACGGTTAAAGCTGATACTGCAACACTTGCGGGCAATTGGGTATTGCAGCCAGTACTGGCTTCAGATACTGCGTCGGGTAAAATCCCCACAGTCAGTTTTGATCTTACAAAAAATAAGTTTACAGGCTTTACAGGCTGTAACAGAATGAGCGGAAGCTTTATGGCAAAAGGCAATACACTTGCCATAAACCATCAGCTAATTCTTACCAAAATGTTTTGTGAAGGCTACAACGAAAAAGAATTTATTACTAACCTTTTGCGTGTAAACAGTTTTAAAATTGAGGGCGGAGTTTTACAGTTAATGATTGATAAAACACCCATAAGCAAATGGGTTAGAAAAACAGATAATAAACTGGTGGCTAAACTGTAAAACACTTTAATGATAGTTATGGAATCACTAGCGTCCTAACAAGTTAGTATAAAGATCTTTGAAAATATTGTTGATAAAGGGTTTGGACAGATTTGAGTTTCAAACGATTTGAGCAATTTGTATTTTTTAGCAAATGCCAGAATGGCAAGTTTGCCAAATGAAT
>JANPIP010000007.1:0-122189 GCA_031424995.1 Chitinophagales bacterium
AGAGCATGCAAACGCCTGGATGGACGCTTTTAAAGCACTGCTAATCAGGTATGAAAAGAGAACGGAAACATGGATGGCATTGCAATGGATTACTTTGACCGCCATGTTTTGTAGAAAATTAAAAGTTTAAACAGCTTCATATTTATTTTCCTTATCCTGGCGTTGTCAATAATTAAAAGATCGCCTTTTTTGTCAAAACAAAGGCTTCTTATCGAAGCAAATCGCGCCAAACTTGCTAAACCGCCATCACCAGAAAAACCAGGTTGGAAACCTATTGTTCCTGCAAAAAGATTAATGATTCCAGTTGATTTATTTATTTTCCGTATAACATTTTGATATAGTTCTGAGAAATAAACATTTCCAGTACTGTCAACAGCAAGTCCAAAAGGTGCGTGTAGCCTTGCATCAACTGCCAACCCGCCATCACCACCATAAACGGAAACACCTGTACCAGCTATAGATGTAATAATACCAGTTGTTATATCTATTCGCCTTATCCTGGAGCTGTCAACAAAGTAAATGTTACCAGCAGTATCCAATGCAATGTTATATGGACTTCGCAGTTTTGCATTTATAGCTAACCCGCCATCACCCGTGTTTCCCTGTGTGCCATTCCCTGCAACTGTTGTTACCACCTGCCCAGATACTGAAACAATTAACAAAAAGAAACAACTGAATATTAATAAACCTTTCATTTTATTATTTTTTACAATAATAGTTTTTATTTAATAACAAAAAAATTAAACAGGGGCTAAGTAGGTACAAGGCCTCTGTTTGTAAAACCCTACCCTCCAAACACCACTTCAACAATATCGTTTTGCAGTCCAATTTCCTCATCGTCATATACACCAATAGCCATATCTAGTAAAGTATTGGCCGCACTTTTAATACCCTGAAAGCCTGTTAAGATGCAAATAAACTCATTGAGCCAACCCAACAGGCTAATCTTCTCAAGGTTACAGTAAACTAATACTATACACTTAACGTAAGATTAACGTAGCATCAACGTAAGATCAACGTAGGATAAACGTAGGATGCATATCTTAGCCCCATGGCAAAAGCAAATCAAAATATAATATTGGCAGGCCTCAGTGGTAAACTGTCAAACCAGTTAGTAATAAAGCAATACCGTTTTGGAACAGTCGTTTCAAAGTATCCTGATATGAGCAAAAGAAAGAACAGCCCAAAGCAGGATGAATACTTCACCAAGTTTGATAAGGCTGTAGAATATGCAAGAAGTGTATTAAAAGATGCAGCTAAAAAAGCAGAATATCAATCACAGGTACCCCAGGGCAGAAGGGTCTATAATTTTATAATAGCAGAGTTTATGAAAGACAGGACTTTGCCTTGATTTTGAGCAAAGCTATTCTTGGGCATAGAGACCTTTGATGTATACACGCAGTAAATCAATTCAATCCCCCCATCCCATTATCTTTATCCCCTAACAAAAAAGACATGTATAACCCTTCACAGGTAAAGCATTTGCAGCAGCAAACCACAGCGTTTTACGCAGCATTGGATGAGGAACAGAATGCTATAGCAAAGATTGATGAACTGCGGGAAATCCTTCGCTTTCACGAGTACCGTTATTATGTACTTAATGATCCGCTGATAAGCGATGAAGAATATGATAAACTGTACAAGCTGCTTGAAAAAATAGAAGGGGCAGACCCCTCACTTATCATAGCCAGTTCACCAACACAACGTGTGGGCAGCAGCCTTAATAAAAGCTTTGCCACGGTACAGCATTTGGTACCCATGCTTAGCCTTGAAAACAGTTATAATGCAGATGATTTAATTGACTGGGACAGGAAGGTAAAAGAGCAATCGGGCCTTGAAAATATAGAGTATTGCATTGAGCCAAAGTTTGATGGTGCCAGCATTTCGCTGATTTATGAGAACGATATGCTTGCCCGCGGTACTACCCGCGGCAATGGTGTTGAAGGTGATGAGATAACCACCAATATCAAGCAAATACGATCCATTCCTTTAGCGGCAAAATTCAGCGATTTTGGTATTGAGCAGATAGAGATTCGTGGTGAAATAGTAATGACCAAGAAGTCGTTTGAGAAGTATAATGAAGGTCTTGCTGCACAAGGGTTGGCACCATTGGCTAATCCACGTAATGCAGCCAGTGGCAGCCTGCGGATGAAAGATCCTAAAGAGGTTGGCAGGCGTAACCTGGAAGCCTTTTTGTATCATGTAAGTTATTATACCACTGATGACAGAAAGCCTGTAGATGAAGCAAAGCCTCACGATACCAAACATGTAGATGCTGAACTTTTAAAATCACATGCAGGTTCGCTGGAACTATTGTGGCAACTTGGTTTCCGCTCGCCGCAAAAAGAAAAGCAGGTAGTACAAAATATACAGGAAGTAATAAAGCATGTGCATGATTTTGAAGAGATGCGTGATACGCTGCCCTATGAAATTGATGGCATGGTAATAAAGGTGAACGACTTTGCACTGCAGGATAAGCTTGGTCAAACCACCCACCACCCAAGATGGGCAATCGCTTTTAAATTTAAAGCAAGGCAGGCTACTACAAAACTGATTGGCATTGAATACCAGGTAGGTAGAACAGGTGCGGTAACGCCTGTTGCAAAGCTACAGCCTGTACAGGTTGGTGGTGTAACAGTAGGTAGTATTTCAGTGCATAACGAAGAATACATACGTGAAAAAGACCTGCGCATTGGCGATAGTGTGCTGATAGAAAGAGCAGGTGACGTGATACCACAGATAGTAAAGAGTTTGCCTGAACTGCGTGATGGTACTGAGGTAAGTATTGTTTATCCTACAGCATGCCCTGTTTGTAAAAGTGAGTTGTTTAAGGAAGAGGGTGAAGCTGTTTGGCGCTGCAATAACATAGAATGTAAGGCACAGGTGGTAGAAAAAATCATCCACTTTGTAAGCAAAGATGCGATGGACATTAAGAGCTTTGGCGAAGCTAATGTGCGCAAGTTTTATGAGCTTGCTTTATTAAAGGATATTCCCAACATTTACAAGCTTGAGCTTGCCACTATTGGGCAACTTGAAGGCTTTGGCAAAAAGAGTATTGACAATCTTACAGCCGCTATTGAAGCAAGTAAAACACAACCATTACACCGACTTATTTATGGTTTGGGAATACGTTTTGCCGGTGAAAACACTGCCAAGGTTCTGGCAAATTCAGTACAGCATATTTTTGACCTTGCCGCAAAATCAGAAGAAGACCTGCAGCAACTGGAAGATATTGGTGTTAAGGTGGCACAAAGCGTTAACAACTTCTTTAGCAATGAACAGAATATAGAAATGCTGAAAGAACTTGAATCCCTTGGGTTACAGCTTGCCAATACCAAAAGAGATGTGGTAATTGAAGGAGGCTTAAGTGGTCAAACCTTCCTCTTCACTGGCACCCTTAATAAACTAAAGCGCAGTGAAGCCGAAGCTTTGGCAGAACAGAACGGCGGTAAAATTGTTAGTGGTGTAAGCAGCAAACTCAACTATCTTGTTGTAGGCGAAGACGCTGGCAGCAAGCTGGAAAAAGCGAAGAAAATAAATACCATTAAGGTGATAAGTGAAGATGAGTTTATTGCATTGGTGCAGAACGCAGTATAATTTTAATACCCTATTGACTATTAACTTAATGACGGTACTATGTTACAATCAACCACCATACAATTTCTAAAAGACCTTAAGCTGAATAACCACAGAGACTGGTTTGAAGCCAACAAGAAAAGATATGAGAATGCAAAAGCTGATTACCTACAGTTTGTAGGCGAAGTGTTGAAAGGCGTTAGTAAAACAGATGAAACACTGGCGCAGTTACAGCCAAAAGACTGCACCTTCCGTATTAACAGGGATGTACGTTTTAGTAAAGATAAAAGCCCCTATAAAACCAATATGGGCGCAGGTTTTAGCAAGGGTGGAAAGAAGTTGGCTTTTGCAGGTTATTACTTTCATTGCGAGCCAGGGCAGGCATTTATAGCTGGCGGCTTGTGGATGCCTGAAGCACCTTTATTAAAAAAAGTAAGGCAGGAAATTGATTACTGCTTTGAAGATTTTAATGGCATTGTTGAAAACAAAAAATTCAAGGCACAGTTTGGTACACTTGAACGGGGGAAAGATGTTTTGCTTGTAAGGCCCCCAAAAGGATATGACGAAAGCAATCCGGCCATTGAATACCTGAAACTGAAAAGTTTTATTGCATCTTCATCATTTACAGATGAAGAGTTAACAGATAAAAATCTATCAAAGAAAATAGTAGCAGCGTGCGAAAATTTAAAGCCTTTGATAGATTTTATAAACAGGGCTATTGAGGGTTAATCATATTCTTAACCGCAAAAATCCTTACCAATATTTTCAATTAAATCACTGGCAAAATATTGTTTATGAGCCTGGCGGTACACGATGCCTGCACCGCCTATGCAGGTCGCTTGTATCGGTTATACAAGATGCATGCATCGACTGTTTAAGGAGCTTATATGGGCGACATAAGGAGCATAAAGTGACTATATAAGGGCTTAAAGCGGTTATATAAGCATCTTAAAGGGACTCTATTCATGAATATTAAACCGTAAGAGTAATTAGTACAGCTTTATAGTAAGCCGCCAGCCAAATAGTACAGTATTGATAAAACCGCTGTTCGCTTTCCAAATACTGCATACGCTTATCTTTGAAGCCCTTTTTACTTTGCCTGCGTTGCAGGAAATAAGGGTAAAAGCTGAATATAGTATCCACCGTACAAGTGTGCGACGCAACAAAAGTTAAATATGTGTTGCAGGCGACGGCTATCAAAAAATAACAAACATGTTCAACAACAGGATTAAGATTAAAGCGCTGCTTGAAACAGAAGCAAAAGGACAGGAAGTTATTGTGATGGGATGGGTAAGAACCTTTCGCAATAACCAGTTTATAGCATTAAATGATGGCAGCACCAATAATAATGTACAGGTAGTGGTTGAACTGGGCCTGCTGGATGATGAAACGCTGAAACGCTTAACCACAGGGGCTTCTATTAAAGTTGTGGGTGATGTGGTGGAAAGTGTGGGCAAAGGCCAGAAGGTTGAAGTAAAGGCAAAAACACTTGAAATACTGGGCGATTGTGATGCTGAAAAATATCCGCTGCAACCCAAAAAACACAGCCTTGAGTTTTTGAGGGAGAAGGCGCACCTGCGTTTTAGAACCAATACGTTTGGGGCCATTTTTCGTGTGAGGCATTCACTTGCTTTTGCAGTACATAAGTTTTTTAACGAGAAGGGTTTTGTGTACCTGCACACACCTATTATTACAGCCAGCGATGCTGAAGGGGCAGGCGAAATGTTCAGGGTAACAACGTTGCCTTTTGACAATGCACCAAAAAACGAAGACGGCAGCATTGATTTTAAAGAAGACTTTTTTGGCAAAAGCACCAACCTTACAGTAAGTGGTCAGTTAGAAGGTGAATTGGGTGCGATGGCTTTTAGCGAAATTTATACGTTTGGTCCAACTTTCAGGGCTGAGAATTCCAACACTACCCGTCACCTTGCTGAGTTTTGGATGATTGAACCTGAAATGGCGTTCTGCGACCTGGAAGATAATATGAACCTTGCAGAAGAGTTTATTCAGTATTTGATAAAACATGTGATGGACAATAATGCAGAAGATCTTGCATTTTTAGACCAGCGCCTTGCAGAAGAAGAAAAAGCAAAACCACAGGCAGAAAGAAGCGAATTGGGCTTACTGGAAAAACTGCAATTTGTTACAGGCAACGAGTTTGCAAGAATTACTTACACTGAAGCGGTACAAATTCTGTTAGACTCGCCAGCTTATAAAAAGAAGAAGTTTAAATATGAAGTGGGTTGGGGCATTGATATGCAAAGCGAGCATGAACGCTACCTGGTGGAAAAGCATTTTAAAAAACCGGTAATCGTTACCAATTATCCTGCGGCAATTAAATCGTTCTATATGCGTTTGAACGATGGTTGTGAAGAAGGTAAACAAACCGTTGCGGCGATGGATATTCTTGCGCCAGGTATTGGTGAAATAGTGGGCGGCAGCCAAAGGGAAGAGCGTTTGAATAAGCTGGAAAAGCGTATGGAAGAAATGCATATTCCTGCGGAAGAAATGAGCTGGTACCTTGATACCCGCAGGTTTGGTACCGTTCCACATGCTGGTTTTGGTCTTGGTTTTGAGCGTATGGTTTTATTTGTAACTGGCATGACAAACATTCGCGATGTAATACCTTTTGCAAGAACACCCAAGAACTGTGAGTTTTAAGCACGGGCAAAAGAAGGAATTATTAATTTTATAGTAAAGGCAGTATTTTAAAACTGCTTTACTATTTTTATTTTATGGCAACCATCAATTGCAAAAACTGCGAAACCAATTTTCAAGGCAATTTCTGTCCCAACTGCGGCCAGTCTGCTAAAATACATGCTATTAATGCGGCTACTTTTTTGCATGATATTCCGCATGATATTCTGCATATAGATAAAGGCTTTCCCTACACTTTTGTACAAATGCTTTTGCGCCCTGGCCTTACACTTAAAGCATACCTGGAAGGCAAACGTATAAAGCATTTCAGGCCTTTTGCCTATGTTGTTATCATGTCAGCTATCAGTTCGTTTTTAATTCACTGGAACAGGGAATTGATCACACATATTTATAAAGAAAGGGGTGTAGCAATTGTTTTTCGGGAAGGATTTTTTGTTAAATACCAAAGTGCTTTTATTTTTTTAATGATACCGCTGGTGTCAGTATTTACATGGCTGGTATTCCGTAAGAAAACGTACCACTTTTGGGAGCATGTGCTTATAAATACTTACATGGCCGCACAGCTTAACCTGCTGTTGATTTTAATGGAGTTATTCTCGCTGGTGATGGCTTTAATAGAGGTAAATATCAGGGCTGAATTTTTACAGCTTCCTTTTTTTATTGCTGTTTTTATGACATATTACTCATTCACCTTCAGTGCATTAATGATGGATGGCTATAAGAAAAAGTTTGACTGGAAACTTTTTTGGCTATTAACAGCCATGTGTTTTTTTCTTGGAACATTGTATGCTACAGGAATGATAACTGCTGGTGTTACAGCATCGTGGAGGGTAAAATAACGGTACGCAGTTTATTGAACATGAGTCTCTTTTTTAAACATAAAATAAATACCTATAAAGGCTGCGAGTACAGTTACGCCAATAGCGGCAGTTGTCCAGTCCTGAATGGCGATACTAATGCCAACAAAAAGGTAGGTTGCCATGAAAATCAATGGCAGTAATGGATACAGCTTCATTTTAAAAATGCCGGTGCCATCTAAATGTTTGGTTTGTTTGCGCAGTTTAAAGATGGTGGCGCTTGAAGCTATCATACCAAAACAATCCAAAAAAATAGTAAAGTTGAGTATCTTCTCAAAGGTTTGTGCAAAAAACAAAATGATAATACACATGGCTGCAAATACCGTTAGCGAAACGATAAGCACCTCATTTTTTTCATTTTGTTTCGAGAATATTTTGGGCAGAGAACCTTCTGTACTCATAGCATACATCACCCTTGGGTTGCTCATCAATAAAGCATTAACATAGGCAAGCACACCAAAAAACAAAAAGAAGGAAAACACATCGGCCGCACGGCCACCAAATACTTTATTAATTACCACATAAGCAATTTCCCTTTCACCTTTCATGCTGTTAAAACCAATAATGGTATAGTAGCTTAAATTAACCAGCAGGTAGAGCCCAATAATAAGGCCAATGCCAATAAAAATGCCTTTGGGAATATTGCGTGCAGGCTTATCAACCTCGTTACCAAAGTTGATGGTTTGCTGGTAGCCACCATAAGTAAACGATACTGCTATAAGGCTTACGCCAAGGCTTTGTATCCAGCTCATAGAACTGGTTGCAGCAACAACTTGTGGCTGTACTACAGAAGAATTTTGCAACGCATAAAATTCAGGAAAAAACAAAGCACTTATAAGCACCAGTATCATTCCCATTTTAATTATCATGAGAATATTCTGGGCTTTACTGCTCATTCGTAAGCCCATTAAATTGATGCCGTAAAAGATAAAAATAGCCACGCAGCTAATAAGTGCTTTATCAATATCTGTCCACTGGTATTGAGGAAAGAGTTTAGTGATATAACCGCTGCCAATTAATGCCACACCGCTTAAACTTGCAGCGTTACTTATAAGAATAATGCAGTTGATAGCAAAGGCAATGCTGGGATGGTAGGCATAAGAGAACACTTTGTAATAACCGCCTGTAACAGGGTAACGGCTGCCAATTTCAGCATAGGTTAAAGCGCCACAGAGTGCCACGAGTCCGCCCATTATCCATGCTGCAAAATAAACGGATGGTTCTATAGCATCTTTGGCAGAAGTGGCGGCGGTGCGAAAGATGCCCATGCCAATTACCAGCCCCACCACAATCATTGTAAAAGAAAAAAGGTTTAGTTTTTGCTTCATGTTGCCCTGTTGCTTTGAGCATTTGATGAAGAATGAAAATAACTGTTTTAACCCATGTTTGTATAGATGAAATGAGTAACGGCTATTTCACGCAAAGCTGCTAAGACAAGTAAGGCGCAAAGTGAAAGCATTACAGGGCAGGTTCTATCCATGCTTCATTTTCTTTCAGCAGGTTTATGAGTTCATCAACGGCAATCTCACTGTCTATATTACGTTTCATAATGTCTTTGCCTTTGTACAGGGTTATCTTGCCTACGCCACTACCCACATAGCCAAAATCGGCATCGGCCATTTCACCAGGACCGTTTACGATGCAGCCCATGATGGCAATTTTTACCCCTTTAAGGTGGTGTGTTCTTGAGCGGATTTTTGCCGTGGTTTCCTGTAAGTCAAACAACGTACGGCCGCAGCTTGGGCAACTGATATATTCTGTTTTGGATATTCTTGTTCTTGTGGCCTGCAGTATAGAAAAGGCGGTTGAATTAATGAACTCTTCTACACTTGTATTACTTGAATAATTGCGGCCGCTGGTATTATTAAGGCTGGCAGTTTGCGTGTTGTAACTTTCGCTGGTCATGCCAAAACAAACACCGTCGCCAAAGCCATCTAAAAGCAGCGCACCTGCTTCTGTTGAAAAATGTATCAGGTGTTCATCGGCAGTTTGCCAGTTACTGTCAACAATAATTACTACGGGATTTTTTATGTTCCTGTTTACCAGTTCCATAAACATTCTGCGTACTGCAGGCATGGCATGTTTGTTCATAGAGGATAGACAAAGCACTACTGCAGGGTCATTGGCAAGTTCATCAAGATGTGTAAAATCGTTGATAGAAGATTCATCGCCAAAGCAATCAATCATTACAAAATTTATTAGTGCGCTTTTTACTTTTGAAGTAACATAGCCGCCTGCATCATAAATAGGAAGGTACTTCTGCTTATCCTCACACAATGCCCATGCAGCAGGTGTTACAATTACTTTTAAGGTGCCTGGTAAAGCAAAGTTTAATACCTGTCCAGCAGTGTATACGTAATCAGCAGCAGCATCGTTAATGTTCCATTTGTCTGTGGCTTCATCATATTTATAACCAACACTTTCTAAATGTTTTGGGGTAATGGCTTCTTCCATTTTACTAAGGTCTGCAATTACAACAGGCACATGGCTGCCACCCATGTTATCTACCGCGAATGAGGTTCTTCGGCCCCCCCCGACCCCCCCAAAGGAGGGGGGAAAAACCCTCGCGGCGATTTTGCTTTCTATTGGTGGTATAAAGTTATCTTTCTGGCGTCCTGCGCCATATCTCTTTACCAAGTCACGGCATACAGGTATTTCAAATTCAGGATCTTCTGTAAGGCTAACACGCACTGTGTCGCCAATACCATCTTCCAATAAAGTACCAATACCTGCGGCACTTTTAACGCGGCCATCTTCACCATCACCAGCTTCTGTAACACCCAGGTGCAAAGGGTAGCATTCGCCAAACTCTGCTTCCATTTGCTGAATAAGTAAACGGTAGGCCTGCACCATTACCTGCGGGTTGCTGGCCTTCATGCTCAACACAATATTGTGGTAGGTTTCTGCACGTGCAATGCGCAAAAATTCCATAGCACTTTCAACCATTCCCATGGGTGTATCGCCATAGCGGCTCATAATACGGTCGCTGAGGCTGCCATGATTGGTACCAATACGCATAGCTGTGCCATACTCTTTGCAAATACTAACCAACGGTGTAAAACGTTCCCTGATGCGGTCAATTTCCTCGGCATATTCCAAGTCGGTATATTCAATCTGTTCAAACTTCTTTTTATCTACATAATTGCCTGGGTTTACACGTACTTTTTCTATGATGCGTGCAGCTATTTCAGCGGCATTGGGGGTAAAATGTATATCGGCAATAATAGGTGTATCGTAACCACGCCTCCGCAGTTCATTCTTAATATTCAGCAGGTTCTCTGCTTCTTTTTTTGATGGGGCAGTAATACGCACCAGTTCTGCACCAGCCTCTATACAACGGATACTTTGCTCAACAGTGGCAAGGGTATCCATAGTGTCGGTAGTAGTCATGGTTTGTAAACGTATGGGATGGTTGTTGCCCAGCAACAGGTTACCAATCTTTACTTCGCGGGTTTGTAAACGGCTGTACTGCGTGAGTGAATTACAATAGAGTTGCATAATATGAATGTGCCAATTGGATAATTAGCTGATATGCTAATTAAGGCGCAAAATTAATGAGTATGTAATGAATGTGATATTGTTCCTGACTCAAAACAAGATTTACTATCCAATCGCCTCATTCAAATCATTAATCAAATCCTGTGCATCTTCAATACCAACACTTAAACGTATCAGGCTGTCACTTAAACCATTCTTCAAACGTTCCTCACGCGGAATGGAAGCATGGGTCATGGTGGCAGGGTGGTTAATTAATGATTCTACGCCGCCAAGGCTTTCGGCCAGTGCAATTATTTTTGTTGAAGTAAGCACACGCTTTGCATTTTCAATGCTTTCATCCTTCAGTTCAAAACTCATCATACCACCAAAACCACGCATTTGTTTTTTGGCAATGGCATAGCCATTACTGTCTTCAAAACCACACCAATACACTTTTGAAATTTTAGGATGATTGCGCAGGAAGTTAGCCACTTTTTCACCATTCTCACAATGGCGCTGCATACGTATATGCAGGGTTTTAATCCCCCTCAATACCAAAAAACAATCCAGCGGACCAGGCACTGCACCTGTACTTTTTTGTATAAAGAAAAGCTGGTCGCGAAGATCCTGATCGTTTAACATTAAACAGCCCTGAACCACATCGCTGTGGCCGCCAAGGTATTTAGTGGCAGAGTGCATTACAATATCTGCACCCAAATCAAGCGGGTTTTGCAGGTATGGCGAAGCGAAGGTATTGTCTACACAAAGCAATGCGCCAGCACTTTTGGCAACAGCAGCAACAGCTTCAATATCTGTGATGTTCATTAAAGGGTTTGTTGGCGTTTCAACCCAAATGAGTTTAGTATTTACAGATATTTTTGCTTCAATATTTTTTACATCAGTCGTATCAACAAAAAAGAATTTGATGCCGAATTTCTCAAACACTTTGGTAAACAAACGGTAGGTGCCGCCATACATATCGCTTGCAGCGATGACTTCATCGCCTGGTTTTAAAAGCTTAATAATAGCATCAGTAGCGGCAACACCACTGCTGAACGCAAGGCCGTATTTGGCATTTTCTATTTCTGCGTAAGCCTTTTCAAGCGCGGTACGTGTAGGGTTACCAGCCCTTGAATAATCATAACCTTTGTGTACATCAGGGGCTTCCTGCACATAGGTTGAGGTAAGGTAAACTGGCGTCATAATTGCGCCTGTGGTAGGGTCTGGCTCAACGCCTGCATGTATAAATTTGGTACCAAGACCTGTTTGTTTATTTAATGGATCTGTCATTATTTTTAATTGAAGTACAATATTACAGCTTTACTTTTGGTGAATACATTCACTAAAAAGATGTACCTTTGGTGAATACGTTCACTAAAAAGATGTACTTTTGGTGAATATAAGTAAAATTTATGTTTATAAGAACACAGGCTGGCATCCTGAAAGAAAAATTTTTTACTAAAAAGGCCATTGTGCTTTTGGGGCCAAGGCAAGTTGGTAAAACAACGCTTGTAAACGAATTGCAACAATCGTTTATAGGCGCGGCAGTATATTTAAATTGTGATGAACCACTGGTACGGGAACAACTTACCAATGCTTCTACCGAAACACTGGCAAATATCATTGGCAATAGCCAACTGGTAATTATAGATGAAGCCCAGCGGGTGGAAAATATTGGCCTTACGCTTAAACTGATCACTGATAATTTTAAGAAAAAGCAGTTGATAGTTACAGGCTCATCTGCATTGGACCTGGCCAGCGAAATAAACGAACCTTTAACAGGCCGTAAATGGGAGTATTATCTATACCCGATTAGTTGGGGCGAGCTGACCAATGGTGTTGGCTACTTGCCCGCATTGCAGCAGTTGGAAACGCGGTTGGTATTTGGCATGTACCCTGATGTTATAAACAATACAGGCAATGAAAAAGAAGTGCTTACCAACCTCGTAAGCAGTTATTTGTATAAAGACCTACTTTCTTACAAGGGCATACGCAAACCAAGGCTGCTGGAACAGCTTTTAACAGCTTTGGCCCTGCAATTGGGTAACGAGGTTTCGTTGAACGAATTGTCGAAATTGCTACAGGTTGACAAGAACACTGTGGACACTTATATTGATATGCTGGAGAAGGCATTTGTAGTTTTTAAATTATGGCCTTACAGCCGTAATGTGCGCAATGAAATAACAAGCAACCGCAAGATTTATTTTTATGATAATGGTGTGCGTAACGCAGTGATAAGCCAGTTTAACCCTTTGGCCTTACGGCAGGATACAGGTGCTTTATGGGAAAATTTTTTGATAAGCGAAAGATGGAAAAGACAACATTACCAGCAATTTACAGGCAAACGTTTTTTTTGGCGTACTAAAACGCAGCAAGAAATTGATTACATGGAAGAGGATGATGGTAAACTGAAGGCTTTTGAATTTAAATGGAAAAATAATAAGAATGCAAAAGTACCAACAAGCTTTAAAGAAGGTTACCCTGAAGCTTCTTTTGAAGTGGTAGACAAAGACAATTTTTATACTTTTTTAAAAGAATAAAAATAGGTTTCCCGCTGAAACCGCAAATTTTGGCGATTTTGAAAAGTAGCAGAATTCCTGATTTTTTGCAAGTTAGTAACCCATTTAAATAATCGTCTTTTATAAGGTAAGTTATAAATTTTTGGTTTAAAATATTGCTGCCGCAGATAAAGAACGCCAGTCAAAATTATCCGCTTCATGTGCATTTTTTGCGTTAATGGGTTGTTTTAAAATGGCTTTGTCCAGCACGTTTTTATCTACCAGTTTTTGCCTTCCTTCCATTATCATTTGCTGTATGGCTGGTTGCTGCATCCATTGCTGCTGCGGTGGTTCGTAACCGATTTTTCCCGTACGCCAAACAATGTTAGCAGGTAATTTATTTTCCATGCTTTTACGCAGTATCCACTTTGTAAAGCCGTTTTTTATTTTGTAAGATGAAGGAAGGGAAAAAATAAACTCCACCAGCTCATGATACAAAAACGGAAGTCTTACTTCCCTGCTGTGCGCCATAGAGTTTCTATCAGCATAACGAAGTAATTCCTCGAGGCCTGATGTAAATGTGTTGTAATACAGTATGTCTTCAAGAGAAGTAACTATAGGCTTTTGAAGTGTATCTTCATTGGCATATTTAGTATAAAAATCTTTGTTTAAATAAGGTTGATTTGCCTGTTGTTTAATAGCTTTTTGCTGTAACTGTTTTGAAACTTTATTTGGGAAATAAGCTGCTGCATAATTCTTTAAGCCCCATGTTTCTAAAAATCCATTTTGCTCTAAAAGCTGTTTTTCATTTTTAAAAGCAGCCTTATCTGTAAGCCATAAATGCTGCAAAAACCAATGGCCGTATTTTTTATACCCACCTAAAATTTCATCTGCACCCTGGCCATCTAATAAAACAGTAACGCCTTTTTCTTTGGCAAGTTGGTACACCATAAACTGCGTTAATACACTGCTGCTTTGCAGAGGTTCTTCCTGGTGGTGCATCAGTTTTTGCCAGTTATCAGCCCAATCGTTTGCAGTAGGTGTAACGGTATGTTGCTGCAGGTTAAATTTATCAGCAACGGCTTTGCTATAAAGGCTTTCATCTTTATCAAAACCAGGAAAAGTGGCGGTGAAAGAAGCCGGTTGACGGTTGACGGTTGACAGTTGACGGATTATCGCAACAATAGAAGAACTGTCTAAACCACCGCTTAAACTAGTGCCAAGTGTTACATCGCTGCGCAACCTTCTTTTAACAGAAGTGGTAAATAATTCAGCGAACTTTTCAATCACTTCGCCCTCGCTTTTCACATTTAACTTTTCACCTTTTACCATTGTGTACCACTTTTTCATCTGCACTTTGCCTAAAGATGGTTGCACGGTTAAATAATGGCCCGGCGGTAAGGATAAAATATTATTGAAAAAGGTTTGTGTTTTTTTAAGCGGGTTTTGTAAGTAGCCAAGTGTAATGTAATTCAGCATCATAGTGCCGTTCAGATTTTTTTCAATGCCCAATGCCCAAAGGGCCTTCATTTCGCTAGCAAAAACAAAACGCTCAAACTTGCCACGTTGCTGGTAAGCTGCGTGATAGTACAGCGGCTTTTCGCCAAACCTATCCCTGGCTATAAATACTTCTTTGCTGTTATTATTATATAAAGCAAAGGCAAACATGCCATCAAAATGGTGCAGGCAATCTTTGCCCCAGCAATCAAAAGCAGCAGGAATTACTTCAGTATCGGAAGTGGTTGAAAACGTATAGCCATGTTTTACCAGTTCATCTTTTAACTCGATGTAATTATATATCTCACCATTAAAAACAATGGTGTAATGCAGGTAATGAAAGGGCTGTGAAGCATTGCGGCTAAGGTCGATAATTGATAAGCGCCTGTGGCCAAATGCAACAGTAGCATCATCATTTACCCACTTGCCTTCCCCATCTGGGCCGCGGTGCTGCAGGGCATTCATCATCAGTTGTAAATGGCTGGTTTGCACTAAGGGTGAATGTGGTGAAATAATGCCTACGATGCCGCACATGATAATATCGTTTTTACTCCTGCTGCTATGCATGAAAAGTTGAACAATGTTCTGAACGTTGCAGTGTTCAGATAGCTATCGGAAGACACAACAGGCGCTGAATAGCCTTATGAAAGCTGGTCAACCAAAAGTTTAACATAGAACGCAAGCAGTAAAGAAAATGAATGCAAACGAAAAACTCGCTGTTTTTAAGATAAACTTTAGATGAAAAAACCAACTAACATTATTATAACAAAATTGCCTGAAATACTGAAGGGTAGGTTAAACAAGGCTTTGGATGATTTTAAAAGCGGCAATTATATTACACATGATGAAATGAAAGCAAAGGCCGAAAAATGGCTTTCAAAACGTAAGGCATAATTACGCCTGTATCAATCTAAAGCATTTCTTCAAAATTTCTACTGAAAAGCTTGCTGCTGTTGGTTTTGGCTCACCATCAATATGCATGGGTGCAAGCTTTATATTTTTTATTGAGAGGCTTTCGGTTTGAAAATAAAGAATGTTTTTATTGCTTACATTTTCTACCATTTCTTCCATTTTATTATTGCCCCTTATTTGTTTAAGAATAGCAAATGGCAGTTTTGCTTTATTCATTTTCTGAACAATAACAATATCAAGCAAGCCATCGCTAAGCGATGCCTGCGGGGCAATGGTTACATTATTACCAAACTGGTTGCTGTTGGCAATACTTATAAAAAATGCTTCAGTAAAAAAAGTACAATCGTTTACTACAACTTCAAACTGGTAAGGTTGCGCTTTAAAAAAATTGGTGAGTGTTTGCGTGGTGTAAGTAAGCAGGCCACGGCTGCTCTGGTTGGCAAAATCGTGTGCCACTTGTGCATCAAAACCAATACCGCTAAGCATGCACGAAAACTGGTTATTAATCATAAAAGCATCCACATAACTTGCTTTACCTTTAAAAATAAGTTCAATGGCTTCCTGTGGTTTTTTAGGAATACCTGCCGCAAGCGCAAGCCCATTACCAGAACCCATAGGTATAATGCCAAAGTTTACATTTACATCTTTTAAAGCGTTTACTACCTGGTTTACAGTACCATCACCACCTACCATTACAAGGTCGGTAATGATTTCGCGTTCAATTTTATCTTTTAAAAAATCGTAATTGGCAGTAGCGTTGGTAGGTACTATTTCGTAACTAATGTTTTGTGCAGCAGTCATGGTTTCAATCTGCTGTTTTATCTCATCTTTTTTAGAAGTGCCGGATATAGGGTTTATGAGATAAATAATTTTCCTGCTCATGCTGTTGCGTTAAAATGCTGTATCGTTAGAAAAGACTGCAAGATAACGTAAACCTGATGTGCTGTACAGATATTAACAAATTACACTGCTTCATTTTTTTGAGTGCATGGTTTCACCTACAAAACATATTTTTACAAATAAACTAACCTTTATGAAACAATTAGTGCTTGTATTAACCCTTAGTAGCTTGTTTTTAATTGGCAGGGCGCAGGATTTTGGACAGATTATTTCTGGCTCTATAAAAGATGCCAACACTTATGCAAACGAGTACCTTCGCCCTTTTGGCGAAAGTGAAATTTACAACCAGTCTCGTGGCTGGTATAGCACAGCAAGGGCGCATAAGCGTTTTGGCTTTGATATTAGTGCAAGTGTACAGTTTGCGGCTATACCAGCTGCTAAAGAAAGTTTTGTATTTAACAATGCAGACTACACCACTTTTAAATTAAATTCTGGCACCAGTGCTGCATTACCAACTTTAATGGGGGGCAATACTTCCACTCAAATAAATGTAAGCACAACTGCCAATGGCCAAAATGTAACGGCAAGATTTACTGCACCTAAAGGCATAGGTGATGAATTTAAAAAGAATATTTCTTTTGTGCCGTTAGCTACTCCACTGCCTGTATTGCAAGCTGGGCTTGGGCTTGGCAAGCATACTGATCTTAAAGTACGCTACTTTCCTAAAACCAGCTTTAGCGATGTTGAGATTGGAGTATTTGGTTTGGCGGTACAACATGAGTTTTCTGATTACTTGCCTTTTATTAAAAAAGTACCTTTTCTTCACCTGGCAGGAGTGGCAGGCTACACATCAACCACCGCTAATTACAAGCCTGTGTTTGGTTCATCAAGTGCGGTACAAAGCAGCAATGCGTCAGCCAATTATAAAATCTCTGCTTTTACATTGCAGGGTATTGCCTCTGTTAAATTCTCTTTGTTAGAAGTGTATACTGCTGTAGGTTTTTCTTCAGGCAAATCAACTATTGATATGGCTGGCGATTATACTATTACCTACGATAGAACCCCACCAGCAACAGGCAAAGAAACCGTAAAACAAACAGATCCTGTTTCCTTATCATTTACTGGTGGTGGAATATCAAATACATGGGGTGTTCGTTTAAACCTGTTTATTTTAAAAGTATATGCTGATTATACTTTTGCCAACTACAATGGTTTGGGTATTGGTGCGGCTATTGCGTTTAGATAGTAGGTTTTTTAAAAAGTAATTAAACGTAATCAACTTTAAAAGGTCTTTGATCACTGTATTACAATGCCTTTTAAACATTAAAAAAAGTACCATGAAAAAAATGTTTTCACTTGCTATTGCTGCATGTTTAGCTATAGCACCAATATTGTCTCAGGCGCAGGACAGCACCAAGAACAGAAAAATGGAAATGCGTAAAGCCATGAAAAATAAATGGCAAAATGCTACCCCTGAGGAAAAAGAAAAAATGAAAGGCAGGGCAAAAATGATGAAAGCAAAATATGACAGCCTGCCGCCAGAAAAGCAACAGGCTATGAAAGAAAAAATAAAGGCTGCAAGAAAGCCATAAAATAAAGAGCCGCTTTAAAAAGCGGCTCTTTATTTTTATCAAATATGGTGTTTAATTAATTCTCAAACGTGCTGTAGAAATAAGGGGTTTTTGCCTCAAATTCAGCACTGCAGGTATCTACCATTTTAAATACCCGTGTAATGCCAAGGGCTTTACGTTTTTCGTACACCTGGTCATCTGTGCAGTTGCCCTGTAACACTTTGGCAATCTGAGCATCGCTAAAACCGTTCTTTTTGGCTTCTTTCATCAATTCATCTGGCAGGGTATCTAACCTGTAAGTACCAATCTCTTTTTCAATCAAACATATCTTTTGTATCTGGTATAAAAACCACCTGTCAATGCCTGTGGCCTGTGCAATACTTTTAACGGTACTGCCTTGCATCAGGGCATCTTTAATACGAAAAATCCTGTCCCACTTTGGTGTTTTAATATACTCTACAATTTCTTCGCTGCGCATCATGCTTTTGCCATAATAGCCAAGCCCAATGGCGTCGTTTTCTAAACTTACACAAGCTTTTTGTATGGCTTCGGTAAAGCTCCGCCCAATAGCCATCACTTCACCAACGCTTTTCATCTGTAAACCTAAAGTATCATTGGCACCTTTAAATTTATCAAAATTCCAGCGTGGTATTTTTACAATTACATAGTCTAAAGCAGGTTCAAAATAAGCAGAAGTTGTTTGGGTAATTTGGTTTTTCAATTCATCCAAACTATAACCAATGGCCAGCTTTGCGGCAATTTTTGCAATAGGATAACCCGTTGCTTTACTTGCTAACGCAGATGAACGACTAACCCTTGGGTTAATTTCTACCGCAATCAATTCTTCTGTAACGGGATTTTGGGCAAACTGCACATTACAGCCACCGTGGAAATTACCAATACTACGCATCATCAAAATAGCTTTATTACGCATATCTTGAAAAGCGGTATCGCTCAACGTCATTGCTGGCGCAACGGTAATACTGTCGCCAGTATGCACCCCCATTGGGTCAAGATTTTCAACAGTACAAATGATTACTACATTATCATTTTTATCGCGCAGCAATTCAAGTTCATATTCTTTCCAGCCTAAAACCGCTTTTTCTACCAACACTTCATGAATTGGAGAAGCTTTTAAACCACGTTCCAAGGCAGCATCAAGTTCCTCTTTACTGTGTACAAAACCACCACCAGTACCACCAAGGGTAAAAGAAGGGCGTATTACCAAAGGAAAACCTATTTCCTGTGCAAATTCTTTACCTTCTAAAAAGCTGTTGGCAACGTGACTTGGTGCAACCGCAATGCCAATTTTAAACATTAACTGGCGGAATTTTTCACGGTCTTCTGCCGTGTCAATTGCTGCCACATCAACGCCAATCATACGGCAGTTGTATTTTTCCCAAAGGCCAAGTTCGTCTGCTTCTTTACAAAGGTTTAATGCTGTTTGGCCACCCATGGTTGGCAGCACGGCATCAATATTGTTTTCCTGCAAAATCTTTTCAATACTTTCTGCTACCAATGGCAGCAAATACACTTTGTCAGCCATCATGGGGTCCGTCATAATAGTAGCAGGGTTGCTGTTTATGAGGATCACTTCAATTCCCTCTTCACGTAAGCTTCTTGCGGCCTGTGTACCAGAGTAATCAAATTCGCAGGCTTGACCGATGATAATAGGTCCTGAACCAATAATCAGTACCGATTTTATTGAATTGTCTTTTGGCATGGCTTGAAAAAAATAAATTGTGCAAATGTAAGGGGCAGAGGTGTAGCAGCAGGCACTAAATTTTCAGGTACACATTTGTAGCCATAATTGAGTACCTTTACCGCTTATATTTTATACTTACAGTATAAAGGTTCTTCTAAATTTTTTATTACAAAATAACAATAAACAAATAATATGGCGGTATTAAAGGAAGGTAGCAAAGCACCCGCGTTTAAGGCACTTGACCAAAACGGAAAAGCTATTGCATTAAAGGATTTTGTAGGTAAAAAAGTGGTTTTATATTTTTATCCTAAAGATGACACCCCGGGTTGTACAGCACAGGCTTGTAATTTAAAAGACAAATATACTGAACTTTTAGAGAAAGGTTTTGCTGTAATTGGAGTAAGTGTTGATAGCGTAAGCAGCCACAAAAAGTTTGAAGAAAAATATGAACTGCCTTTTCCGTTGGTGTCTGACGAAGAAAAGAAAATAGTAGATGCTTATAATTTGTGGGGCGAAAAGAAGTTTATGAACAAGACCTATATGGGCACTACAAGAACTACTTTTTTAATTGATGAAACAGGTAAGATTAAAAAAATAATTGCGAAGCCTGATACCAAAAACCATACAGAAGAAATACTTGCTGCATGGAATGAGGCTTAGTTTTAAAAAGTGTATAAAAAAAGCCTTGATGTATTTACATCAAGGCTTTTTTTATTGAATAAATTTAATATTAATACTAATAGCCTGTAGGGCAACGGTACGATTGCAGGTTAAAAGAAATACCTATTTGAAAAGTAAGGTAAGAATCTTTCTGCTTGCTGTTACCACGTTGAACACCTTTTGTTCCAATATTTGGCACACCAAGCTCATAACTTCTATCCTGCAATAAATAACCTATAGAAGGTTGACCTGTAACTGGATCTGCTGGAAAAGATGTTGGTGAATAGGTATTGCTAACATCATCCAAATAATCAGTATTGGTAAAACGGTAGCAGGCTTCTGCAAAAATATTCATACGCTCATTTAAAGCATATTTAAAGCCAACTGTGAAGGGTATGCTTAATGCTGTGCCACCATAAGGTTTGGGGCGGTTGGTATAAGCTGTATCATATTGCCCTTCAGTTCCTATTGAGCGAAGAAAATATTTATCGCCACCAAAATATGTATATGGATCATAAGAAAAAACACCTACTCCCAAACTTATATATGGTGTATACCGATACTCAGGAAATCCTGGATAAAATTTAAAGAAATTAAACTGACCACTTACACTTATTTCCCAAACATTTGAATTAAAGCTAAGGTTGCGCGTGCGCTCCCATATGTTGGGGCTATGAACATCTGATGAACCTAAAAAGGCATAACTGCCATTTACTTTTAAACCTATATAGTTATTAAACTGTTTTAAATAAAACAAGCCTGCCGCAAATTTTGGACGGCTGATTTTAGAATCACCATCAAGGTCGCCATAATATTTACCAAGCCCAATAGATCCGCCAAACTCTCCTTTATGCACAAAACTTTCATAAAGCTGTGCTTTTGTGGTTTGTAAACCAATAATACAAATTAAAATTGCTAAGTATTTTTTATACATGATGTTAGCGTATGTTACAAATATAGTGTGTAAATAATGCTTCAAAAGGGTGGGATAATTTTAACAAAAGCAATTACGGTGCCAGCCTTTCTAACGCCCAATTGCCCTTTTCTTGTAAAGCATATTGCAACCTGTCGTGCAGGCGGCTAGCCCTTCCTTGCCAAAATTCTATTAAAACAGGTTTTACAATATAGCCGCCCCAATGTGGCGGACGTGGAATATTATCGCCAAACTGTTTTTTAAACGCCGCTTCATTTTTTTCCAGCACTTTTCTGTTTTCAATAACACTGCTTTGTGGCGAACTCCATGCACCTACACGGCTGGCGGCAGGCCGGCTTAAAAAATAA
The DNA here is from genome assembly GCA_031424995.1 of Chitinophagales bacterium. GTDB lineage: Bacteria > Bacteroidota > Bacteroidia > Chitinophagales > Chitinophagaceae > Parasediminibacterium. The sequence goes on from JANPIP010000007.1 coordinate 21,533, forward strand.
GCCTCACTAACGTCAGGTGCTGTTTTTTCAGCAATCCCTTCTATCCTCACCTGTCTTTCTAATTCTTTCCAGAAAAAAACCAATGAAACATAGGGGTTTTCTGCAATTTCAACACCCTTATGGCTGTTATAGTTGGTAAAAAAAGTAAAGCCATTATTATCAAAGCCCTTTAGTAAAACAATACGTGCTGATGGTTTACCCGCCTTTGTTGCAGTAGCAAGTGTCATCGCATTTACTTCATCAATATTACTTTCCGCAGCCTCCTGCCACCATGTGGCAAACTGGTCTACAGGGTTAACGGCTACATCTTTTTCGTTCAGGGATTTTAACCTGTAATCTCTTCTTATATCTGCTATAACTGTATTCATCGTGTACATAACGTAAAAGTACTACTGCTTCTTATGCAACAGCGGAATAAAAATTGTAACGCTCCTCAATTACTAATTTCTTTTTCATGAAAATACTTATTGGCCTGCCTGTAATATTATTCGCTATAATGGGTTGTAATGGCGGCGTTTCAAAGATAGAACCTAATAAAAGTTCATCAGCTACCGATAGCCTTATTAATAACCCTGTTGCTACTGTTACAGATACGGCTTTTCGCAATGGCGCTGTATTGGTTGCTGCAAATGATTGCCTTACATGTCACCGTATTAATGAGCAAAGCATTGGGCCATCCTATAACGCAGTAGCTGAAAAATATCATCCATACGAAGGTGTTGTTGAAAACCTGGCAGGAAAAATAATTACTGGCGGTAAAGGTTTATGGGGTAACCAGGCAATGACGCCACATCCAAATCTTGCTTTTTCTGATGCGAAGAAAATGGTACGCTATATACTTTCTTTAAAAAAAGCAGGGTAACGGCATGGCATTTATGTATACAATTACTAAATCTCATCATCATGAAATATTTGTTCACCTCTTTTATTTTAATTGTAATTTTCTCAGGCTGTAACAGCAATCCTGCAACATCATCAGTTAAAGATTCTGTTTTTAAAGATAACATTGCAGGTAGCATAGATTCAGTGCCTTTACCTGCGCCATATGCAACAAAATCAGTTAAAAACTTTAGTAAAGTATTGGGCTGGGTTCCTGGCAAAATGCCCGTTGCCCCACAGGGGTTTACTGTCACAAAATTCAGCGACGGCCTTAACAATCCCCGCTCAATTTATGTGGCGCCTAACGGCGATATTTTTATTGCAGAATCTAATACAGAATTAAAGGGAGTGAAAAAAGTAGCGGCAGATATTTCCGGCAAATCAAAATCACAACGGCTGGGCAACAGTGCCAACCGTATTACTTTGCTTCGCGATAAAAATAACGACGGTATTCCTGAAACAAAAACCATTTTTCTTGCAGGCCTTAACCAGCCTTTTGGAATGGCCATTATTAACGATAAATTTTATGTGGCCAATACGGATGGCTTATGGCAATATCCTTATAAAGAGGGCGATACGGTTATTACGGCGCAAGGCAAAAAAATAGTTGAGCTCCCCGCGGGTGGTTATAACAATCACTGGACAAGAAATATTGTTACCAATAAAGACAAAAGTAAAATTTACATCTCTGTTGGCTCTGGTAGCAACAATGGCGAAAATGGAATGGAAAATGAAATACGCCGTGCGAATATTCTTGAAGTAAATATTGATGGAACTGGTGAACGAATATTTGCTTCCGGCCTTAGAAACCCCTGTGGCATTGCATTTCATCCAACCACAAATACATTGTACACTGTGGTTAATGAACGTGATAACCTTGGCGATGAACTGGTACCTGATTATTTAACCAGTGTTAAAGAGGGTGGTTTTTATGGCTGGCCTTACAGTTATTTTGGCACGCATGCCGACCCCAGTATTAAAGTGCCTCAAAGGCCTGATCTTGTAAAAAAATCAATTACACCAGAGCTTTCGTTGGGTGCGCACACTGCTTCTTTAGGATTGGCTTTTTATACAGGTAATGCATTTCTTACAAAGTATAAAAACGGTGCTTTTATTGGTCAGCATGGATCGTGGAACAGGGCAAAACTATCTGGTTATAAAGTAGTCTTTGTGCCATTTGCAAATGGTAAAGTTGCTGGCAAGCCAGAAGATTTTTTAACAGGATTTATTGCTAACGAAGCCAAAAGTGAAGTGTATGGAAGACCAGTAAGTGTTGCCGTTTTAAAAGATGGTTCATTGCTGGTAGCTGATGATTCTGGTAACACCATCTGGCGTGTGGCTGCCACAAAATAGCTTCATGCAAATAACCTTTAAATTCAGCAGAAACTTTCCGCGTTAATCACTGTCATCTGCGGGAAACATTTTATCCCAGCGCAAAATTTACTGCTGCAGTAGTATGTATCAGCGTGGTATCAAAAACAGGTATTGCGCAATCTTCCTGCTTAATTAAAATCGGTATTTCTGTACAACCTAAAATAACACCCTCAGCGCCCTGCGCGGTTAATTCATTTATTATAGTAAGATATTTTTCTTTGGTTGATGGAAGAAAAATACCCTTGCCCATTTCTTCATAAATAGAAGCATTGACAAAGTCAATATCCTCCTGTTTGGGGATGATGGTTGCAATGCCTTGTGCCGCTAATTTATCTGTATAAAAAAGCAGTTGCATGGTATATTTTGTACCCAGCAAAGCCACTGTTTTAAAGCCTTTTGCTGCTATGGTTGTTGCTGTAGCTTCTGCAATATTTATTAAAGGGATAGTAATGGCAGCCTGCACTTCAGCAGCAATTTTGTGCATGGTATTGGCACCCAGTAAAATACAATCCGCACCAGCATTCTCAAGTTTCTTCGCGATGGTTTTCATAATGCTTGCAATACCATTCCAGTCATCAGCCATGGTAAGCATTTTTATCTCTTCAAAATTTACTGAATACATCAGAATTTTTGCAGAGTTTGCACCACCCAGCTTTTCATTGGTTAACTGGTTTAACAAACGGTAATAATCTAATGTAGAAAGCCAGGTTAGGCCACCAATAAGGCCAATTGTTTTTTGCATGAATGACTTGGTTATAAATTGAAGATAAGGTTGCTGCAAATGCGGTAATTACATTAAAAGGAAAAAGTGCAGCAACTTGCAAAAACAGAAATATGAAAACGGCATCTATACAGGAAATAAAACAGGAGCTGCTGCACCTTACACCAAAGCAGGTGCAGGAGTTGTGCCTAAGGCTTGCACGGTTTAAAAAAGATAATAAAGAACTGCTGACTTATTTACTATTTGAGGCACATGATGAGGAGGCGTACATTTCTAGCATAAAGGAAGAAATAGATGAACTTTTCAGCGAAATAAATACCAGCCATTTATACTATGCCAAAAAAAGCCTGCGCAAAATTTTAAGAGTTGCCAATAAAAATGTGAAGTACAGCAGCAGCAAGCAAACAGAAGCAGAAGTGCTTATTTATTTCTGCACAAAACTTAAAGCATCAGGCCTTGCAAAAGAAAGAAATGCGGTGATTTATAAACTATATCAATCACAAATAAAAAAAGCAGAGAAAACCGTGGCTTCCCTGCACGAAGACCTGCAGTACGAATATGTAAAAGCCTTACAGGTATTAGGTTTATAAAATCGCCAAATCACAAATACTTTTACTGATATTTACGCCCCTAAAAACTACTTATGCAACAACTGAGACACAACCGTATTTTGGGTATCATAATGGCTTTATTTATAGTACAATTTGCCGTTGCCCAAAATCTTGAAAACCCCGGCGAATACATGACTGCGGTTACTAACGCACAGGCCGACATGAACAAAAAATATATGGTGTATGTAAGTGCCGCAGCCCACGGAAAGCGTTTAAAAAAAGTAGAAAAATTAAGGCAGCAGGCTATAGAAAGCATTACCCAAAGCCGTTATAAAGTAACGGACCTTCCTTTTTATAAAAGCGATAAAAGCCTTAGGCAGAGTACCATTGACTATATACAGTTTTGCTATAAAATATTTAACGAAGATTATGCGAACATCGTAAACATGGAAGAGATTGCTGAACAATCTTTTGATGAAATGCAGGCCTATCTTTTACTACAGGAAAAGACGAGTGAAAAGCTAAAAGAAGCCAACGATAAGATGAGTAAGGCATACACTGATTTTGGTGCCAAATACAATGTAAAAATTACGGAAGAAAAAAGCGAGTTGGGCGAAAAAATGGAAACCGCTTCTAAACTTCATCACTACCATAACCAGGTATACCTTGTGTTTTTTAAATGCAATTGGGAGGATGACCAGTTAACCAAAGCCATGAACAAAAAGAAGGTAAATGATATTGAGCAAAGCCGCAATGCTTTGATAAAATATGCCATAGAAGGCCTGCGTGCATTGGATACTTTAAAAAGTTTCCAGGGCGATCCCTCACTGGCGGCTACCTGCAGACAGGCTTTGCAGTTTTATAAAAAAACGGCTGAAACAGAAGTACCAAAGCTTACAGATTTCTTTTTAAAAGAAGAGAACTTTGATAAGATGAAAAAGGCATTTGAGGCAAAATCTGAATCAGACAGGAAGAAAGCTGATGTAGATGCTTTTAATAAAGGTGTGAAAGAAATTAATGATGCCGTAAATGCTTATAACCAGGTAAACACCAATGTTAACAACGGCCGCAACCAGGTAATTCAAAACTGGAACAATACTGAAAAAACATTTTTAGACACCCATATGCCTTACTATAAATAAGTACGGCGGTATGGTTTATGAAAGTATTTTTGCCTTGTAAACAATTAAAACAAATATCATGAACGAGTTAATAGAAAAACTAAAAGCAGAGGCAGGATTAACCGATGAGCAGGCACAAAAAGCCATAGAAAGCATTGCCAATTTTGTAAAGGAAAAATTCCCCATGCTGGGCGGTGCGGTAAACAACATATTTGGCGGAAGCAACTAAGTAAGCAACCCTTTTATAAACTAACATTGCGGGCTGAAAATGAAATACTTTTCAGCCTGTGCTTTTTATATCCCTTATGCGTAAAACGATTCTTATAACAGGCGCTACATCAGGCTTTGGCAAAGCCATTGCAGAAAAATTTGCAGCCAATAACTACAACTGCATTATTACTGGCAGAAGACAGGAAAAACTATTGGCTATTGCTGAGGAACTAAAGCAAAACTTTGGTGTGGAAGTATTGCCATTGGTATTTGATGTACAAAGCCGGGAAGCCGTTTTTGCTGCTATAAGCAACCTTCCAAAAGGATGGCAAACCATTGATGTACTGGTGAACAATGCAGGCCTGGCACTTGGGCGTGACAGTTTTGAAAATGCAAATCTTGATGACTGGGATACGATGATTGACAGCAATATTAAAGGGCTGTTGTACGTAAGCAAAGCGGTATTGCCTTTTATGACGGAACGCAAACAGGGCCATATTTTTAACCTTGGCTCTATTGCAGGTAAAGAAGCATATAAAGATGGCAATGTGTATTGTGGTACCAAGGCCGCTGTTGATGCTATTAGCAAAGCCATGCGTATTGATCTGCTGCCTTACAGCATAAAAATTACTGCCATTCACCCTGGTGCTGCTGATACTGAATTTGCTATTGTACGTTATAAAGGCGATGACACCAAAGCCGCCCAAACCTATGCAGGCTATGAGCCTTTACATGCAGAAGATATTGCTGATATTGTGTACTACAACGCCTCGTTGCCATCACATGTTTGTATTAACGATATTGTGGTTACCTGTACTGCACAGGCTAATGCAACGGTGTTTTATAAATCTTAATTATTAACCACAGAGTTATAGGGGTTGTTTACACAGAGAGGAAAAATTTGATAATTTGAAAATGAGGTAAAGAAGGCGAAGAAACAAAGGGGCTTCACGCTACGCTTTGAAGAAGGGGTTAAACACATAGGCAGATAGTTAAGAAAAAGGACACATAGAAAGCTTCACGCGGTGCGTGGAGGAAGGGGTTCGCGCAGATGATGCGGATGAGCGCGGATGAGGAAGGGTTTCACGCAAAGGGGCAAAGAAACAAAGACGGCTTCACGCTACGCTTTGAAGAAGGGGTTAAACACATAGGCAGATAGTTAAGAAAAAGGACACATAGAATGCTTCACGCGGTGCGTGGAAGAAGGGGTTCGCGCGGATGACGCGGATGAGCGCGGAAGGGGTAAAAGAATAAACACCCCGGCCTGCGGCTAGCCTCTTTTGAGGGGGAATGAAGCAAAAGCAGAACAACTGCAATCCTTAACTGCCTTCATTTTCAAATCACCTCATCTTCACATCTTCAAATTCGTACCTCTGCGTTACTCTGTGGTTAAAACTACCGCTGCTTCTTTAATTACGGGCAGGTACTTTACCAGCACTGCTGCCAGTTCTGCTGAAGTGGTTGGTTTTAAAATACAATCCAGCGCACCCAGTGCTTTTGCTTTGCGAAAGGTTTCGTTGTTTACATAACGCGTGTACACTATAACGGGTACCGTTTCCAATCCTTCCATCTGCCGTATATCCGCCAGGCATTTTAGGCCGCTGGTTTTGGGCAAACTAAAATCAAGAAAAATAAACGCTGGCTTATTGCCATTAAGGTACTGCACCGCATTGGCAAAACTGGTTACCTGTGTATAGCCAAAGTCAAGGCCCGTTTCGGCCAGCGCCGCTTTAAGCAGTACCGACTCAGTTTTATCATGATCAATTAAAAGAATATGGGCAGGCATAGTACGTATTGTTTAAAGTTTATTAATTCAGGCGCATCATCTCAGTATTTACCTTTATAAGCGAGGTGATTTTTTGTACGGTTACCGCACTTATTTCAAGCGAGGTAACATTGTTAAGGCTATTGCCGGTTTTAAAACGAAAGGTGCAGTCAATAAGGTGGCCAACGGCAGAAGGATAAATATCTACCTGCATTACATTCTTTTTAAAGTGAAAGCTGGCTGAGACCTGGCTGCGTTTTTTATCGTAAAAAAAGGTATGCAGGTCTTGCCCCATATTGGCCATAAGCCCATTGAATTTATGCTGCTGTATGCGCCCGCTAACGGCGGGTATAATAATGGTTTTAAAGGCTATGCGGGTGTCAAGGTTAAATCTTTCGTCTGCATGCTGCCTTTCCATAGCGGCTATTTCAGCATCCTGCAGGTAAGGCTGTGGTTCCTGTTGTTCGTTGATGGATGTAAGCGGGGAAGACGTTGTTATCATGATAGAAAAGTTTAAAACTGTTGGGCAAAGCATTTAAAGGTAGCCTGTTTGGAGGAAGGCGGGGAAGTTATTTGGGCGGGTTTCACGCAAAGAGCGCAAAGAAAGGAAACGCAAAGAAGAGAAAGGAGCTTCTCGCTGCGCTTTGAAGAAGAAGTTGTCGCGCAGATTACGCTGATGGATGAAGAAGGTGGCTCGCGGAAAACGCAGAAAGCCCGGAAGTAGAAGGATTTCACGCAAAGAAGCAAAGGTGCAATGACGCAAAGGCTTCACGCTGCGCTTTGAAGAAAGGTTAACACATAGGAAGATAGTTAAGAAAGAGGACACATAGAAAGCTTCTCGCTGCGCTTTGAAGAAAGGTTAAACACATAGGCAGATAGTTAAGAAAGAGGACACATAGAAATACTTCACGCTGCGCTTTGAAGATGATTAAACACATAGGCAGATAGTTAAGAAAAAGGACACATAGAAATACTTCACGCTGCGCTTTGAAGAAAGTTTAAACACATAGGAAGATGGTTAAGAAAAAGGACACATAGAAAGCTTCACGCTGCGCTTTGAAGAAGGTGGGTTCGCGCAGATGACGCAGATGTACGCAGAAGGATGAAGAAAGGTGGCTCGCGGAAAACGCAGAAAGGGCGGAAGAAGAAGGACGACCGTTGACCGTCAACCGCAAAAACATGTTGAAGATTGATGGATGAAAGTTGTTAGAATAACAGGAACATATTTGTGTTTGCTCTGCGAAAAACCTCTGCGTTACTATGTGGTTAATCCTACCATCAAAAAATCTTACAAATCCTAATTCAGACAAAATAAAAAAGCGTTTAAAAGAGTTACCCTTTAAACGCTTGGTTGTTCTTAAGAACAGCTTTAGTTACAAATATCTTTCGCCTTTGCTGCGTTTTACTTCTGCAACGTATTCTTTAATGGCCTGCTCTTTTTCTTTCTTGCAAATCATCAAAGCATCAGGGGTATCTATCACAACAAAATCATCCAAACCCTGTAACAGTAACAGTTTGCCAGATGGTGCACTTACCATACACCTGGTAGCATCAATAATAATAGTGCTGTCGCTGGCTACAGCATTGCCTAAGTAATCTTTTTCAAGGTTATCGTAGGCACTGGTCCAGGTACCCAAATCGCTCCATCCAAAAGAAGAAGGAATTACATACACATTGTCTGCTTTTTCCATCAGTGCCACATCCACCGCTACGTTTTTACACAAAGGATAAATACGCTCAATGGCTTCTTTTTCCTGCGGGGTATTCAGGTGTTCTTTTTCAGCATCAAACAATTCGTAAGTATCAGGATCGTGCTTTTCAAATGCTTCTACCACATCTTTTGCTTTCCATATAAAAATGCCGCCATTCCATAAAAAGTCGCCGCTTTCCAAAAAGGTTTTGGCTATTTCAAGGTTTGGTTTTTCAGTAAAGGTTTTTACGCGGTAAACACCATCGCCTGCATCATCGTTTTGGTCAAACTGAATATAACCATAACCCGTATTAGGGTAAGTAGGTTGTATGCCAAGGGTAACAAAAGCATTTTGTTTGCTTACAAAATCAAGTGCTTTTAAACTGATGCTGGTGAAAGTAGCCGTATCCATAATCATGTGATCACTTGGTGCTACAATTAATGCTGCATTTGGGTTTTGTGCCAGCAGCTTGAAAGAAATATATGCCACACAAGGTGCGGTATTCTTGCGGCTTGGCTCGGCAATAATGTTTTCCAAAGGAATATCAGGCAACTGCTCTGCGCAAATATGGCTGTACTCGCCTGCGGTAACAATGTAAATATTTTCTTTGGGAATAAAGGCCGCAAAACGCTCAAACGTCCATTGGATAAGGGTTTTGCCCGTATTCAAAATGTCGAGGAATTGTTTGGGATAGCCTGTGCGGCTTTGTGGCCAAAAGCGGCTTCCGATGCCACCGGCCATGATGGCAACGTAATAGTTTGGGTTATTCATTTGTTTGGAAAGATTGTTTAATCAAATATAGGAGGTTAGAAATTGGGAATGGATGATTCGTGTTTATTTATTGTTTCTTAATATTTGGCTGCCAGGTTAAACACATAGGAACATAGTTAAGAAGTAGGACACATAGAAAGCTTCTCGCTGCGCTTTGAAGAAGAAGGTTCGCGCAGATGACGCGGAAAACGCGGAAGAAGAAGGACGACCGTTAACCGTTGACCGCAGAAAGATGTTGAATAAATCAACTCTGTGCTACTCTGTGAAAAACCTCTGCGTTACTCTGTGGTTAAATGCTTCACGCTGCGCTTGGAAGAATGGTTAAACACATAGGCAGATAGTTAAGAAAGAGGACACATAGAAAACTTCAAGTAATGATATTCTATGATTATTAAAATCAATACCTTACAAAAAGGCCTGCACATTTATTTAAAACGTACAGGCCTTTTAAGGAAAAGAGACAATCTAATCGCCAATATTTTCAATGGTCATGCTTTGTATTACACCATTGGCCGCCTTATAAATATGGTACACCATCTGGTCTTTTAACAGTTCGCCATCCAGCGTTTTAACTACAGCATGCACGGTTATTATTATTGTTCCATCATCTTTATACTCAAAACACAATGGCTCAGTATAGTAATCTGCCTGGTTAAAGTGTCGGTGCCAATAGGCAAGCAAATCTTTTTTACCTGTTACCACACCGCCATCAAGCGTATTGGGCCATACAATATTTTCATCCATAAGGCAAATGGCTGCCCCGGCATTTTTACTGTTAAAAGATTGGTAGGCTTTTTTAACAGTCTCAATATTTGATATATCGATTTCTACGCTCATGGCAAAAAGGGGTTAATCGTTATTGTTATTAAACAGCTATGCCGCCAAATGGTTGGCATCTCGGTATTTTCTTATTAAGTTATGAGAAGTTTGCAAGGCTTCCATTTGTGCAATTATCATTTTGCGTATGTCAGCACTCATTTCAATATCACTGGTAAGTACAGAGGCATAGGCTTGTTGTGCTGCGTCTTCGCCAAACTCACAGGCATCCAGCGAGCTTTGCCTGTCGTGGCCGCTAAAGGTTGCTTTTATTCCCATCCATAAGCGATAAATTTTACCTGATAATGTACTGTCGTGCGTGTTTGAATCAAAGCCGCGTTTTTCAATTTCAGCAGTCAATTCATCTGCAATATCCCTGCTTTGGTCTGCCATGTTTACATACACAGCCTGCAGGTCAATATCAAGATCTTTTACATTGCCCAGTGCTTTTTCGTAACCTGCTATACGGTCGTTATTAATTTTAACCAGGTCGTTAAGCAACTCTATAAGTGGTTGTGAGGTTTCCATATTTAATGATTTTTACAAAATATCTTCAACAACTATACCTCTGCGCTCCACTGTTTTGGTGGGTAGTGTAATAAACAAATACAATAGTGTGCAATTGTTTCTACAATGCAGTGTTTATACAGGTTTAAGAAAAGTTTGGCATCCTTTTTACAACTATGTGCGAAAGCATTGTTATGGAAAATTATATCTCTACTCTTAGCCAAAAAATTGAAACATTAAAAACCGCTATTCTTTACAGCACATCTAATGATGTTTTAAAGCTGCCTACCCATATTGTACATACTTTAAAAGTTGATGAGCAGGGTAATATTTGGTTCATTGTTCCCAAGCCGCACCAATCCATCAGTGCTTTTGAAAAAACGTTTCCTGTTGAGCTTCATTATTTTAAAAAGGGTAATCCTGATGTTATAAAAGTGAACGGTAAAGCCGAGATTGTAACTGACGAAACCGTGATAAATAATATTGACTTTGTTTCTGAAGAAAGAAAGGCAGAACTTTTGCCACAACATATTTTTCTCAGCGTAAAAATGATGCAGGTTGAAATTGAAGAAGTTGAAGTTGAGGAAAAGAAGACTTTTTGGAGTTCTCTTAAACACAGCATCCTGCACTTTGTATCGCCGCAGGCATACCACCAAACATACGATCTCTCTATATAAATTAAACCAATAAAAAGACACAATGAAAAAGGCAATTCTGTTAGCAGCAATCTGTTTTGTATCAATCAAGAGTTTCTCTCAAAGTATGGGAAGTACTTACAAAACCGCGCTTGGCGTAAAAGTACTTGATGGCGCAGGTATTACTATTAAACACTTTACAAGCAAAAATACTGCTTTAGAAGGTATTGCCTATTTCTGGGACAGGGGCACACGTATTACTGGCCTGTACGAAATACATGGCGATATTAACGGTGCGCCTGGTTTAAAATGGTATATAGGTCCTGGTGCCCACGTTGGTTTTTACAACGAAAAATACTACTACAAAAAAGGCTTTGGCGGAACCTTTATTGGTATAGATGGTGTTTTAGGTTTGGATTATAAGTTTAAAGGTGCGCCTATTAACTTTTCGCTTGACTGGCAGCCGTCTTTTGAATTTGGTGATGGCCAGGGCTTTGTAGGAAACTGGGGAGGCTTTGCAGTACGCTACACCTTCTAAAATAATTATAGTGATACTGAGCTTATTAAAGTCTTACTGGTAAGGTGTAACAACGCTTTGATAAGTTCAGTATCACATAATACCTGATACAACAACTCGATATATATCTTACAACCACCCATTAACGGGTGGTTTTTTTATTGTAGTAATAAAGGGGCAGGAATTTAATCTCTCACCAGCGTTCATCTGCCTCAATCCTGTTATCAGCGTTCCCATCATTCTCATGCCTTTGCGTGGCAATAAACCGCTAAATTTGCGGCTCATTTTGTATAAGGCGTAAAATAAAGTACGCAGTAAAATTTAAGACAGTTTATGAGCCAACATTTAAGTGAACAGGAGATTGTTAGAAGAGAGAAATTAGCAAAGATTCAGGCCGCAGGCATTAATGCTTTTCCTGCCCCGTTATACCCTGTATCGCACTACTCAACAGATATTAAGGACAACTACACTGAAGAAACCAAAGACATATTTGCCAATGTTTGTGTGGCTGGCCGCATTATGAGCATTAACGATAAAGGCAAGGTGTTTTTTATAAAAATACAGGACAGTAAAGGCATTATACAGCTATACGTTAAACGTGATGAGCTATACCCTGAAGAAGATAAAAGCATGTGGGATACATTGGTAAAACATGGCCTTGACCTTGGTGATATTATAGGCGCCACAGGTTATGCTTTTATTACAAAAACGGGCGAAACATCCATACATACCCAAACGCTTACCCTGCTTACAAAATCACTAAAACCATTGCCCGTTGTAAAACGCGATGAAGAAGGAAATGTGTTTGATGAAGTAACAGACCCTGAATTCCGTTACCGCCAGCGTTATGCAGATTTAATTATTAACCCTGCGGTGAAGGATACGTTTGTTAAGCGTACCAAAATGATTAATACTATACGCGAGTTCTTAAACGCTCAAGGCGCACTTGAGGTAGATACTCCTGTATTGCAGAGCATACCAGGCGGCGCTGCCGCAAGGCCGTTTACAACACACCACAATGCACTTGATATTCCTTTATACCTGCGCATTGCCAACGAACTGTATTTAAAAAGACTCATCGTTGGTGGCTTTGATTGGGTGTACGAATTTAGCCGCAACTTCAGGAATGAGGGTATGGACAGAACGCATAACCCTGAGTTTACCATTCTGGAATGGTACACTGCCTATAAAGATTACTACTGGATGATGGAAACCACAGAGCAGCTTTTTGAGAAAGTTGCACTGGCTTTGCACAACACCACAGAATTGACTATTGGAGATAAGCAGGTGAGTTTTAAAGCTCCTTTTAAACGCATCAGCATCTTTGATGCTATTAAAGAAAATACAGGCATTGATATAAGCGATAAAAACGAAGCTGGCCTGCGTGAAGTTTGTAAACAACTGCATATTGATGTGCCTGGCAATATTGGTAAAGGCAAGCTGATTGACGAGATTTTTGGTGCCACCAGTGAGCATACTTATATACAGCCAACATTCATTATTGACTACCCAGTTGAGATGAGCCCTTTAACCAAAAAGCACCGTAGTAAAGAAGGCCTGGTAGAACGTTTTGAGCTGATGATAAACGGTAAAGAAATTGCCAACGCTTACAGCGAATTAAATGATCCTATTGACCAGCGCCAGCGCTTTGAAGAACAGGTTGCATTAATGGCTCGCGGTGATGATGAAGCGATGTTTATTGACCATGATTTTTTACGCGCCCTTGAATATGGAATGCCGCCAACCAGTGGTATTGGTATTGGTATTGACAGGCTTTGTATGATGCTTACCAACAATCTTTCAATACAGGATGTATTGCTGTTTCCGCAGATGCGGCCTGAGAAACTGGAGGATTAATGGGAACATGGATGACACGGATAGAGCAGATTTAAACAGATAAAAGAAAGGCAGCCATTATTGGTTGCCTTTCTTTATTTTATGGGTTATCACCATTACAACACTTAATCATAACATCCGTTTGATACATCCAATCTGTGTCATCAGTGTTCCTATCCCTCCATTACTTTTTTCCAAAGTTCAGGTATGCGTTTGGTCCATACCAGTTCCCTGCGTTTTTCGCTGGCATTAATAGCCGGGGTGCCAAAATAAGTAGCATTGCCTTTAAGCGAATTTGATACACCAGCCTGTGCCAGCAGCACTGCATTATCGCCAATGGTAATTGTTTTGGTTACACCTACCTGCCCCCATAAGGCAACACCATTGCCAATGGTTGTAGCGCCTGCAATACCCACCTGCGATGCAATGATGCAGTTGGCACCTATCACTACTTCATGTGCAAGATGTACCAGGTTATCTATCTTGGTTCCCCTGCCTATAATGGTAGATGCACTTACGCCGCGGTCAATGGTACAGTTGCTACCAATTTCAACATCATCTTCAATAATTACATTGCCGCAACTGTTCATTTTTGTAAACCAAACTTCGCGTGTTTTTTTGCTGTTGTAGTAGAATGCTTCGCCGCCAATTACAGTGCCTGCCTGTATTACCACGTTGTTGCCAATAACGGTATAATCCATAATAGTAACGTTGGGATAAATGATAACGTTATTGCCAATAGTTACATGATTGCCAATAAATGCACCAGGCATAATGGTTACATTTTTACCAATTACAGCGGTGTCGCTAAGGGCTTTTACCGATGCCTCAAAAGACCTGAAGTGGGATGTAATTTTTTGATACGCTTCAAAAGGATTATCAGTTACCAGCAATGCTTTTCCTTCAGGTACTTCTACGGCTTTAGTGTTAATGATAATAAAGCTTGCAGCACTTTTTAAACAGGTATCATAGTACTTGGGATGGTCAACAAAAACAAGGTCGCCTACCTCTACTTTATGTATCTCATTAATGCCTGTAGCTTCTGCGTTTGAGTTGCCTATAAGCTCTGCATTAACCAGGTTTGCAATCCATGTAAGTGCTACTGGTGAAGGAAATTTCATGTTGTGATTTTATTGTTTAAAGCGTATTAAATGTATTGCAATGCGTGCCATTTGTTTGATGCGTTTTATCGCCTACTTAAATGCATGCGTACATTTTTTTAAAGCATCAAAGGTAACAGGCCGCAACTGTGTTATCGCAATTTTCTAAATAACCTGCTGGGTTTAAAACACATGAGCAGCTTTATGTTTATATGCCTTGCATGATGTATGCCCAATCACTTACATAAATTATAACAACAGGCTGAAACTATTGCCATTGCTGCATTACAGCTATATACGCTATTGATAGTGCTTGTGTAATATCAGCTATTGTAGCAAGGGTTTGCCTGTTCTTTATTTCAACATCCTTTAGGCAATTCACATCTTAATCTATAAATGTGAATAAAATAGTTGCAATATTTTTTTGCATTAGCATAAACTCTGTTTAATATTGTGAAGGGAATTTACTACTCCCTGTACTTACTAACCCATCCATATAAAAGCCCTGCATCTGCGGGGCTTTTTCGTTACAGCAAATATTCCTTTTCATCAACTCATTTTAATACTTCATTTTTGTTACAGCCTTTGGCTGAAACTATTGTAAACGCTCAGTTTTATTGCATGCACCGTTACTTCGTTATATACAAACCTTACTTAGTGCTTTCTGAGTTTTCAAGTGAGGAGGGCAAGCAAACACTAAAGGACTTCTTCACGGTACCCAAAGATGTTTATCCTGTTGGCAGGCTTGATAATGACAGTGAGGGTTTATTGATTTTAACCAATGACAAACAACTTAATCATCGCCTGCTTAACCCATCCTTCTCACATGAAAGAGAGTACTGGGTACAGGTAGATGGTGGCATTACAATACAGGCCATACAACAGTTACAGCAGGGTGTAACCATAAGTGTTGATGGTAAAAAGCACCACACAAAACCCTGCAAAGCCATGCTGTTTAAAGAGGAGCCAGCATTGCCGCAACGCACACCGCCCATACGTTTTAGAAAAGAAATACCGGCACCATGGATAAGCCTTACACTTACTGAAGGCAAGAACAGACAGGTGCGTAAAATGACTGCCGCCGTTGGTTTTGCTACACTAAGGCTGGTGCGTTACCGCATAGAAAATATATTGCTTGGTAACATGCAGCCTGGCGATATTATTGAGATGAACAAAGAGGATATTTTTAAAAAACTATTTGATAAAACACAGTGATGAATGACACTTATTATGAAGCCTATAAAGATGGCTTTACCATCAGTAACAACCCATATTTAATAGATGTAACATTGGTACATAACTATCTTTCTAATGAGTCTTATTGGGCCAAAAATATTCCTCTTGCAACAGTAGAAACATCTATTAAAAATGCTCTTTGCTTTGGTATTTATGATGGCAATACACAAATTGGTTTTGCAAGATTAATTACAGACAAAGCCACTTTTGCTTACCTGGCCGATGTGTTTATTTTAGAAGCATACAGGGGCAGGGAATTATCTAAATGGTTAATGGAAACCATACATGCACATCCTGAATTACAGGGCTTAAGAAGATGGATGCTGGGCACCAAAGATGCACATGGTTTGTATGCCCAATTTGGTTGGACTCCATTGCCGGAAATAATGGTAAGCCGCTTTATGCAACTGCACAAACCTGATGTTTATGCCAACGTAAATAAATAACCCTGAAAACAAAAAAAGGCTACCGTAAAACGATAGCCTTTTAAATATCACAACAACAACATTTATTCTGCTTCTGCAACCACTTCTTTCACTTCAGGTATCATACGCTTCATCATCCCTTCAATACCTGCCTTTAAAGTTATCATTGATGATGGACAACCACTACAGCTACCCTGTAACATCAGGTTTACTACACCATCATTATAGCTTTTAAACTGTATGGCACCGCCATCCATTTCAACGGCAGGTTTAACATAGTTTTCAAGCAGTTCTTTTACGCGCTTTACAATATCATCATCATCTGCACTTACGGTATTGCTTGCTTCCTGTTTAATGTTGGCTACTTCATCTTCGTTTATTACTACACCACCATTCTCTAAATAGTCTTTTAAAAACTGTTTAATGGTTGGTATCACATCCTGCCAGTCTTCAGTTTCTGTGGTTTTGCTGATGGTAATAAAGTTGCTGGCAATAAACACACTTCTTATAAAAGGAAAACTGAATAATTCTTTAGCCAAAGGCGATGGGCCTGCAAGGCTCTCATCAGCAAAGTCAATACTTTTTCCAGGATATAAAAGCTTGTTCGCAACAAACTTCATCGTCTCAGGATTCGGGGTCATTTCCGTGTATATGCTTATGATGGGATTGCCTGTTTTAATCATAACTGTATTTTTAACTGAATAACAAAAGTAACAATTGCTTTTTTACCAAAACTGTACCGATTGTTTTAAGGCGTACATATTTCGTTTATCGAAAGATATGGGAACACTGATAACGCGGATTTAATAGATTAAAACGGATTTTTAAAGTGCACCACAGGTTTGTTTAGCAACGCAGAATATAATCAGCTAAATCTTTGTTATCTGTGTGTCTGCTTCCTTTCAGGTATTAAGATTACTTCCATAAATATGGAACACTGATAACACGGTTTTAAATAGGTTAACACGGATTTTTAAAGTTGCACCACAAGTTGTTTTAGTAACGCAGCGATAATCAGCTAAATCCGTGTTATCCGTGTTCCCATTTCCTTATAGGCAACAGCATTGCTACTCTTTTTTTATACTGCGCATATTCCTCACCAAAAAAGCGCAGCAGTTTCTTTTCTTCAAAATAAATACCAATGCGGGTGTAAGCAGTAATGCACACACAGCTTATTAGATTTTTTATGGAAGGCTGCCATAAAAAGATACTCCAAACAAATAATAAGGTAGCGGTGTACAGAGGATGCCTTACCCAGGCATGAAGACCTGTTTGCTCAAGGTGCGGAAGGCTTGTTTTGCCTGTAAGCGCATCAATACCACTAAGGTCTGCAAAGTATTTTTTCATGCAGACAAGCATACAAAAAGTACTGACAATAATCAGTAAACCTGCTGTTATTTTCTGTAGCAGGGGCGGTAGCCACAACATTTCACTTTTAAGCGAAATATGATACCAAACAATGTATGTAAGGTTAACGGTTGCCAGCAACGAATACAGCAAACGGTAGTATTTATACTTGCCCTGCATCCATTGCATGGCTTTGTTTTTTAATGGTTCATAAGCCAATATGCTGTGTACCAGCCCAAAAGCAAGCCAAAGCAAAACAAGATTAATATATGCAGTGAAGTTCATTTATTGTAGGTTGAAATTACATCATTAAAAACGTATGCCATCTGTTATAAATCAATCACCGCCTGGTAGTTAAACCCTTTGTTCTCTTTATAATTGATATAGCCCAACTGGTTGGTGTGCATCTGTGTTTGACCAAGGGTAAATAAAGGTGTATTGTAATGATGATGGCCATACACCCAGTGTTTTATTGCAGAAGGTTCAATCACATCATATAACTCAGTTGCAAAACCTTCACTCAAAATACTGTTTTTATACTTTGTAGGATAATGAAGAAAAGTGGGTACATGATGGGTAACCACAACAGTTTGCCTATGTGTAACCTGCGGTAAAGTATTTTGAATAAAGGCTTTGCCCTGCCTGTGTAACCAGTTAAAATGATATGGTGTAAAAGCCCCGCCATTGTATTTAACGGCATAAAAATCTGACAGGTTTTTTTGTATGTAAAATTCGTTGGGAGGTGTTATGGCTGACCATAAAGTTGAAAATAGCAAGGCAATATCTTGTATCTCAGTTACATGGTTATTTACCAGGCTAACATTGCTCCTTATTTCTTCAATAAAACTGCCCGTTCTTTCCGCAGCATCTACACCATAATATTCATGGTTGCCTGGCAACCAATAGGTATGTTTAAAATTAGCCGACACAAAATCAAAGAACCATTCATGCTGGTGCATTACTGAAAAAGGTACAATATCACCAGCCAAAATAAGCACTTCCGCTTTTGGAATAAGCGGGTGTTTTTTAATGAATTTGCTGTTGGCTGCAAATTCCAAATGAAGGTCTGAGCAATATTGTATCTGCATAACTACAGGCTTTCGTTTATCAATCTGTCTGGTAGTTGTTTGGCAGCATTGGCACCCATTTTCTTTAATTCTTCTGTTCTACCAATGAGGTTGCCGCGACCTGTACTTAACTGTTTAAAGGCATCATCGTAACTTCTTTGTGCATCGTTTATCTTCTTGCCAACATCTTCCAGGTTAATGGTAAAAGCCACAAACTTGTCGTACAGCGCACCTGCCTTATCTGCAATTTCAATGGCATGGCGGTTTTGCTGTTCCACCTTCCACAGGTCGGCAATAATTTTTAATACCGCCAGTAAATTGGTAGGGCTTACCAAAAGTATTTTACGTTCGTAGGCGTACTTCCACAACTGGCTGTCGGTTTTAACAGCTTCTAAAAAAGCAGGTTCTATGGGTATGAATAAAAGCACATAATCCAATGCCAGCGCATATTTTGGATAATTCTTTTTACTCAGCCCGTCTATATGGTTTCGCAGGGACCTTACATGCTCCTGCAACCACTTTTTTTGCTCGTTAACCTGTTCTTCAGCAATGTATTGCTCCCATGCAATTAATGACACTTTTGAATCTATAATAATAGTGCGCTTATCAGGATAATAAATTACAATATCAGGCTGTAAGCCTTTGCCATGTTCATCTTTAACAATATTGCCTGCGCTGTCTTTTATAAATTCCTGCACTACATATTCACGGCCTTTGGTGAGGCCGCTGTTCTCTAAAAGGCTTTCTAAAATCATCTCGCCCCAGTTGCCTTGCATTTTATTATTGCCTTTTAAAGCAGTAGTTAAGTTGTTGGCTTCCTGGCTTACCTGCTGGCTCATTTGTACCAGTTTTTCAATTTCTTTTCCAAGCGAAAAACGCTCTTTGCTTTCTTTATCATAAGTGTCTTCTACCTTCTTTTTAAACAAGCCAAGTTCTTCTTTCAGCGGGATGAGAATGGCATTCATTTTTTGTTCGTTTACCTCTGTAAACTTTAGCGTCTTCTCTTCAAGTATAGATTGGGCAAGGTTGCGGAACTCAAACTTAAAGCGGTCGCCCATTTGCTCCAGTTCCTGCTTTTGTATATTCAGTTTATCCTGCAGGGCAGCCATAGCTGTTTCGCCTTTGGCGGATTGAATGGTTAATCGTTCTTTTTGTTCTGTGAGGCTTTGTTTTTCTTTATATAGTTGATTGTGCTGAAGTTGCTGCTGATTTAGTTTTTCGTGCAGAATACCTACTGCGGCGGCCTGCTTGTTTTTATAATAGAAGGCGGTTATAAGTACACCAGTAGCAAGGCTAATGGCCAGCGCGAGTAAGAGATACAAATCCATAAAAGAGAGTTATGTATCAAATGTATTTGATGTTGATTAACAGGCGTGGTTTTAGTTGAAAGTCATCTTTCTTACTTGAGAATAAATCTTTTGGTTGAAGATTCAATTCTAATCTCTTTGCTTTACCGAACTAAGCACAATTGCCGCAGTGTGCGACGCCACTGAAGCTTCATTGGTAACTGAAAGCCCGCCCTCAAAAAACAAAAGCAGTACCATGTACTGCCATACCATTTAATTTTTTACTGCTGCAATAAACTCATCGTTTATGGGTGACACGTACTGCGAAAAGTAGTGTGCCAGTATACCCTTTTCATCAATAACATACTTACAAAAGTTCCAGGTGGGGGCATGGTTGCACCAGCCATTATTTGCTGCATTGCTTAGCCACTGGTACACCTGCTGCTGGTTTTTTTTTGCCACATTTCCTTTTTGCATTAAGGGAAAAGTAACGCCGTAATTGTTAAGGCAAAACTGGGTGATGGACACGTTTTCAGCCCTTTCCTGCTTAAAGTCGTTGGAAGGAAATCCAATAACCACAACATTGTTTTTAAACTGGTTCTTCATTATTTCAAGTTCAAAAAACTGAGGGGCATAGCCGCAGGTGCTGGCCGTATTAACGATAATAACTTTTTTGCCTTTGAATTTGCTGAAGGGTATGGCATTGCCTGCTTCGTCAATAGCTTGTAAATCGTAAAAACTGGCGGCCGGCAAAGTTTTTTTAGTGTTTGTTAGATGGTCAGTTTTTAATGGAAGTATTTTGCTTTTGAGCATTATTACGGCATAAAACAGTTTTCTAAGAGGCAGGGGAGCTAACATAAAGTGGGTTTATTTTCAGATAATAGCATAAACGTTTATTAGTTGGTTTTGGATGTTTTTACAGCTTTTTTTAAGCCGCAGCCTGCTAAATGGTTTTATTTTGCAGCACTATGGATGAACTGATTTTTACCAATGAATATTTTATGCGCCAGGCTTTACGTGAGGCAGAAGAAGCATTTTTAAATGATGAAGTGCCTGTTGGCGCCGTGGTGGTAATTAACAATAAGATTATTGCACGCGGCCATAACCAGGTTGAGTTGCTGAACGACAGTACTGCACATGCCGAGATACTGGCATTAACATCGGCTTATAACAGCCTGGGCAGTAAGTATATACCTGACGCTACCTTATACGTTACTGTTGAACCCTGCCTTATGTGTTGTGGCGCTATGTACTGGGGCAAAATTGGAAAGATAGTATATGGTTGCAGCGATGAGAAAAACGGGTACCGGCATTTTACAACATCAAGCCCTTTGCACCCCAAAACTGAAATTATTAGTGGTGTTCTTGAGTTT
This sequence comes from Chitinophagales bacterium, assembly GCA_031424995.1. Taxonomy (GTDB): domain Bacteria; phylum Bacteroidota; class Bacteroidia; order Chitinophagales; family Chitinophagaceae; genus Parasediminibacterium. The sequence goes on from JANPIP010000007.1 coordinate 42,761, forward strand.
GAATGTGCCAAACTGATGAAGGATTTTTTTAAGAGTAAGCGATAGGGATTGATAGGAACACGGATAACACTGATGAAACGGATTTAAAAGCAGATATCAATCGTGTAACGCGCAGAAACTTCGCGCCTTTACATCCTTTGCTTTTTTGCGTGAAAATTCCTTACTTCGCCACCTCAATCTTTACCTTCTTATTCTTAATTTTTTCATCTCTTATTAACTGTAAAGCACCACCCATTTTATTCTTTCTTATTGCCACAAACGAAAAGAAGTCTTTCACTTCAATCAAGCCAATATCTTCTTTTTTAAGTTCGCCTTTATTACCTAAAAAACCTACAATATCAATCTTGTTTACTTTGTCTTTTTTGCCTGCGGCGATGAACAGCGTAGACCATTTTGGTTTCTCGGGTATTTCCAGCGAAGCTGGAAGCGGTACATCTTCTATTTTTTGTGTAATGTATTCAGGCATGGTTTCCTGTTTAGATAAAATAAGAATGGCCGTACCTGTGGCATCCATTCTTGCCGTTCTGCCATTGCGGTGAATAAAAATATCTTCAGTATGCGGAAGGTGATAATGTACAATATAGCGTATGCCTGGTATGTCAAGACCACGTGCAGCAAGGTCTGTCGTTATTAAAACATTCACAGTACCATTGCGGAATTTGCAAAGGGCGCTGTCGCGTTCCTGCTGTTCCATAGCACCATGATAATATTCATTTACAATACCTTTTTTAGCCAGCAGGTCGCTGGTACGGTTTACAGATTCGCGGTGGTTGCAGAATACAATAGCAGGCCTGTTATTAAACATACATGCCAGTTGAAAAAGCGTATCTATTTTATCGTTGTCGTCTGATATGATTGATTGAATAATCAGCTTGTTACTATCTTCAGGCACATCACTTAAAAAGTTAAGCCTTTGCGGCTTTTGCAGGCCAAGAAAAGCGGGTATTTCAACGGCTTCTGTGGCAGAAGTAAGTATGCGCTTTTTAATGGAAGGAAGCGAACTGATGATAAATGAAACCTCATCCTGGAAACCAAGCTCCAGCGACTTGTCAAATTCATCCAGTATCAGTGTCTCAATGGTATCAATGGTAATATTGCCACGGCGAATATGATCTGCCAGCCTGCCTGGTGTACCTACTAACAAAGCAGGTGGTTCAATAAGGTTGTTTTCTTCTGTTTCTCTTTTATGGCCGCCATAGCAGCAGGTTATTTTATGGCCTGTGCCCATTGTTTTAAATACCTGTTCTATTTGTATAGCCAGCTCACGGGATGGTACAATTATGAGTGCCTGTGTTTTCTTGTTGCTTTCATCAAGCAACTGTAGTATGGGCAATAAAAAGGCGAGTGTTTTGCCTGAGCCTGTGGCTGATAAAAGGATAACGTCCTGCGCTTGCTTTGCAGCATCAAGAGATGCTTCCTGCATTGGGTTCAGGGCATCTATTTTTAAATTGGAAAGTATGGTACTGATGGAATATTTGTTCTCTTGCATTTGTGCAAAAGTACGGAACTTAATGTGGGCGTATGATGTATGCGTTATTTGTAATGATCCATAATTAATTGCGCAATCTCTTTACCGCCACGCATTACCTTTTCAGGCTCTATTGGTGTGGTAAGTTTACCGTTGTTATTGATGGCAATTTCCATTACGTATTCTTCTTCTGTTTCAAGGTACTGTAACTGGAATATCATTTTATCGTGCGCTACAAAACCTTTTACGCTAAGTGTTTTTTCGTTGTAACTGATGGTGTAATCGTCTATTAAGTCGAGGTTCGTTTCCATTGGGGTATGATGTATTACCGTAAAACAAAACAATAGTTTGTTCTTTTTTACAGCGTGTGGTAAATATAAAAGACGCTTTTAAATAAAACAAGCCCTGGTTTGTTAAATTTATTTTTAAAGACCAGTTCGGGAGACAAATGTTTAAACGTGTGCCAGTAAAATGACCCTGATGCATAAACATATTGCGCATGATAACTTACTGCTCTTAAAAAAGTATTGCCGCAAATTTCACATAGCAGCTTATAGCAAAGTCTGAATGACTGTGCGTATTATGGTTTCCATTCTAAAACCCTTACAGGCTGCGGTGCAATATTGGCTTTGCCTTCACCATCAACCTGTTGCGTAAACTGTACAAACAGGTGCAGCAGGTGTTTATTTTTCCAAAGTTCAGTATCATAGGTAGGCTCCCATGAACCAACTACTTCTTTGCCAAGGCTTTTTACTTGCCATTTGTTTTTGGTGATGTCTTTATTTACAGCTGCTGAAACGGTATTTCCCTGTTCCTCATCCCTGAAAATAACGGCAGCGGCGGTTGCCTTTCCGTTCTTCCAGCTAATAATTTGCGGCCTTGATATTGGTATGCGCTTAGTACCCTGACCGCTTAAACTGAACGGCATTTTTCTAAACCCAAGGTTTTGTACCTGCCATTTATTATTGGTATTGAATATTACGTGGTATTGAGGTACAGAGTCGCCCTGTTCCCTCTAGTAAGAAGCAATAAATGGATGGCCTTCTGCATTTGCAAACATTGATGTCTGGTTAATCAGTTCACTCTTTTGGGGTATGCAGCAAACATATTCTGCGGTAGCAGCATTTATAGGCAATTGGTATTTCTCTCCTTTTGAATTTTCCCATGTAATACCACCGTCTGTTGATCGTGCATAACACATATCATGGTTGCTGGCAACATCAGGGCTTTCGCGCCAAACCCATGAAATATGTATAATACCTTTTTGGTCTACACAAGCCTGCCAGTAAGCGTTTCGCTTGCCTTCGCCATCAATTAAATTACTGTGCAGTTGTTGCCATTGCTTTGTTTTTGTTTGATATAGATTAATTACCAGGTTACCTTTTCCTGAACCACCATCCCTGTAAAAGAAAAGAATATTGCCATTAGGCAAAGCATGAAATTCAGGGTAGCTTACAGTATTTTCATTTTGCCCTGTCATTGGCATTTTTTCTGTCATAACCAAAGAGCCAGGCTGCACACTTTTGCTATACCTGAGTTTGTTGTTATGATGGTCCCACGAAAGGTGCAGGTAACCATCACCATCTACCATAATACTTATGTCATTATGTGCATCAAAAGTATTGCCCTGGTAAGCGGTGGTTTCTAATATCCACTTTGTGGTACCCAACTTTCTTTTGCCCAATACCACAAAACGTTTGGGATTGTAGTATGCAATAAACTGGGTGTCTTTATGAGTAACAAGAGAATTTTTTCTGAAAACAACTGTGTTTACTGAGTTATTGGCCCAACCACTATCAACAGTTATAAGCTTTGTATTTACAATTATTTTTTGCGCCGTAAGCGGCAATGTAGCTACACCAAAAACAATAAGCACAATAAAAAAGCGGCAGCAAACAATATTCTTTTTCAATATGGTTTTATTTGGTGATAAATGTATTTGTGTAACGCTATATAACCATCCTTTACCGTGAAGCCGTGTACTGGTTAACAATCTTAAACATTATTCAGCAGCATTACCCAAATAACCACAATTTTGCAGTCTTATACTATGCAGTTAGCCTCCACTTTGTTAGAAAATGCAGTAGCAGAATTTGCCAAACTACCTGGCATTGGCAAAAAAACTGCCCTGCGGCTGGTGTTGCACCTTTTAAAACAGGATGCAGATGAGGTGCAGCATTTTGGCGAGACTATCAGTAAAATGCGCCGTGATATTAAGTTTTGTCAACGTTGTTTTAATGTAAGCGATGGTAACACCTGTAGCATTTGCGCTAACCGTGGCCGCAAGCAAAATATGATTTGTGTGGTAGAAAATATTCGCGATGTAATTGCCATAGAAAGTACCCAGCAATACAATGGCACTTACCATGTATTGGGTGGCATTATTTCTCCACTTGACGGCATTGGTCCTGACCAGTTAAATATTGAAACCCTTGTTAAACGGATAGAAGAAGAACAGACTGAAGAATTATTATTTGCCCTTAACCCCAATATTCAGGGCGATACTACCATTTACTATATACAAAGAAAAATTATCCATTTAAGCCATTGCCATAGCACCACTATTGCTAGGGGAATTGCCTTTGGCGGCGAACTTGAATATGCAGATGAGATGACTTTGGCAAGAAGCATTGCCAACCGTTTACCTGTAAAGCAGTATGTGAAGTAAGGTTCACTAGGAAATAGGATAAATTAATCATAAAATACACTTTATCAAATGAAAAAGTGCGCAGCTATACGTTTTTTGGTACGGATAAATGTAATAACGTACACTTTTCATAAGGAAAGTTGTTTAATGCCAATCCAAACAAATGGCAAATAATAATTAACAGCTAGTGTTTTTTGACCAATTATATTTAGTCATTCAACCACTACTATAATTTTCCCTCACTAATTACGTTATAACAAAAACGTTTTTCTATACAATGCAACACCAGCGGTTACATAAGGGGCTTTTATACCTTAGGTACATCGTTATAGCTATACTTTCCCTCATTTTAATACTGGCCGTTACAGCCGTTTTTGCACAGGACAAATCTTCATCACTCGAAACTAAAATAAAACCTTACAAGGATAATGGCATGTTTCGCAAAGACGATAAACGCATTGGCTATTTTATAAAACTCAAAAACCGCAACACTTCAACACAAAAAGGCAGTATATTAATTGAGGTAAAAAACACCTACAGCCAGTTAATTTATAAAACAGCCGTTGGTATTGAGATTGAACCAGGCAGTGCTTTTTACAAAGAAGTAGATTTTGAAAACCCTTATTTCCGCCCTGGTTTTTATTACGTTACCATGGCCATAAAAACCAATAGCTGGAACGATACACCTTATTATGTTTTTGCTGTTGAGCCAGAACGGATGCAGCCTTCTACCTACCGCCCCAACGATTTTAAAAATTTCTGGAACCAGTCCAAAACAGAACTATTGAGTATTGATCCCAACTACCAGGTAATACGCCGCAGCGATGTTGGCACTGATGATAATGAAGTGTACATGGTAGAGTTTATGTCTATCAGCAATACCAAAATACGCGGCTGGTTAACTGTGCCAAAAGGCCGTGGCAAGTTTCCTGTTATATATAATTTACCTGCCTATGTTACTTCTGCAGAACCCATCATGCGCAGGGATGCTGCTGTTTTTTCTTTAGATATTCGAGGTGTTGGCAACAGTGCAGACCTTGCAAAAATTACCGCTGAAAAATATCTCATCGCCGGCATTCACGACCGTAACAGCTATATTTATAAAGATGCTTACATGGATTGTTTGCGGGGGCTTGACTTTTTGTTCAGCCAGCACGACCTTAAAATTGATCCAACTAAAATAATTGTAAAAGGCGAAGGGCAAGGTGCATGCCTCGCCGCAGTTGTTGTTGCATTGGATGGCCGAAGAGTAAAGGGATTAATTATGGACAGGCCAACCCTGCTGGATGTACGTACGCTTTTCGCGGTAGATGAAGCACAGTCGCAGGTGCCATGGCCTGTAAATGCGCTGAAAGAATATTTTAGTAAAAGCAAAACATCTGAAAATACTTTTTTCCGTACCTGGGATTATTTTGACCCGCTTAGTTTTGCCAGCGATATAAAATGCCCTGTTTTGCTGGGTACTTTATTAAAAAGTACTACAAGTCCGCCACAATGTGCCTATAATTTTTACAACCAGGTGCTTTCCGCCAAAAGGGAAGTGTATGTTTGCGCAGAAGGCGAAAACAATATGGACAAGGGTTATTACGTTTTTGAAGGTAACTGGACCCGTGAAGTATTGCGAATACCCAACTAAAACTTAAAAACTATACCGTTATAATGAAGAAAATTACTTTTTTAATAGCTGCCCTTTTTGTGGTAACACAGTCGTTTGCAGGCTTTCCTGTGGGACGTGGCAGGTTTATGCTGGTGCCTTCTTACAATCTTTACACGGCTAAAGGCTACTGGAACAGCAGCAGGGCCTACAATGCTTATGGCAATAACGGCCGTTTTTCTTCCAACTACTTTGGCTTGTATGGTGGCATTGGTATTAACCGCAACCTCGATTTTGTTTTTAATATTCCGTTTGTAATACAAACCTACCAGGAAACAGGCAAGCTTTCTTCCAACGCAGGCATTGGTGATCTTAGTCTTGGTTTAAGTTTTTTTCTGGGGCATTTTAATGAACGCACCCATCTTTCTGTAACCACTTCTCTTATGCTGCCTGGCTATCAAAATGGTATTACCCCATTTATTGGCTTTCAAAAACCCGCTGTTGAAATAAAATTTGGTGTTGCAGGTACCGCTGAATACAGCCTGCGTAACCCTTATTTTGATATTGAAGCAGGTGTAAGACATTTTTTTGATGAGTTTGGCCCTACCCAATTATTTACCAACATTACAGGTGGTTTGCCTATTAATGATGAGTTTAAGTTAAGCGGAACGATTGGTGGTGTAAGTTCAATAAGCCCCCTGGCGCAGTTTGATATTCAAAATCTTTCTTACAACCGCCAGTTTGATTATATACGCATTACAGGTAGTGCAGGCTATACGTTAAGTAAAACGGTTTCGCTCTGGGCCAATCTGTATACTGATGTAACAGGTTCAAGTATTGGACGTGGCAGTGGGTTAAGCATTTTTGGGGTGATTAAGTTTTAGTATTTCCATCTCTATTTATAAACAATACAGCCTGCTAAAAAGCAGGCTGTATTGTTTTACCTTATTGTTTTATCTTTTCTGCCAAGGCAAGTTCTTTTGCATCAACATCCATCATTACATAGCTCCTCACATCATTTATCAGCATTTCATCAAGTACGTTTACTACGTTGTTGTAAGATGATTTATCGGTAGGTTTTATTAAAACCACCATGCCTGTATCTGTGCCAAATTTTGCAGCTATTACTTTTTTCTTTTGCTGAAGTATGTTTCTTAAACCAGCAGCATTATAGCCTGTAACATTCATTGCATCTTGTGCATTGCCGTTATAATAAAAGATTTTATTGTCAGATGAAAGAATAAGCGAGATGGTTTTCTCAGCACCTACTTCCATCGGTTCTTTAACAGGTTTATCTGTTGGAAGGTTTAATACCATTGCCCTTGATTCCGTAAGTGTTGTTGTGAAAATAAAGAAAGTAATAAGCAAAAACCCAAGATCAACCATAGGCGTAAGGTCAATTCTGGTTGATAGTTTTTTACTCTTTCTTACACCGTGTTGTTTGCGGTTATCTTGTTGCTGTAACTCTGCCATAATTTTAGTTTTAATGATGATTGAAATGGTTTCATTATTAAGACACGGCAGTAAAATGTTTCCATACTTTGGCAACAAAAAAGCCACGGATAAACCGTGGCTGATTATTCAAAAAAATTAAAACTTAGTGGTTAGTTACCATACACACTTAAAAACTTAATGCGCATAATTTTTAGCTGTTCCCAGGTGTAATTATTATCGCTTAGTTCTTTTTGTGCCACATCCAGTGATGATGTTTGACAGCCTTTAAAGTATTCAATTATATCTTCCTGGTCGTATTCATCCAGCCAGTCGTCAATGGCGTAATCAAGGTTTAGTTTGGTACCGCTTGCAGCGATGGTTTCCATTTCTTCCAGTAATTCGTTTAACTGTAAGCCCTTGTTTTTGGAGATGGTTTCCAATGGTATTTTTTTGTCAACATTTTGTATGATGAATATTTTGTTGCTTGCTTTATTGGCAACACTTTTCATTACAAAATCATCCGGCTTTTCTATTTCGTTCTCTTCAACATATTTTGCTATCAATTCTACAAATGGCTTGCCGTATTTTATGGCCTTGCCCTTACTTACACCCTGGCACTTTTCTAATTCTTCCAGGGTTGATGGGTACAGTGTACTCATATCCTGCAAAGAGTTTTCAAGGAAAATCACAAATGGTGGCAATCCCTTCTTTTTAGCTTCTTTCTGGCGAAGGTCTTTCAGCATTTCAAGCAGCCTGTCATCAGCCGATGCAACAATATTTGCCGCCGTTTCTGTTTCATCATCATCGCTTTCGCCTTCTTCAAAAATATTGTTCAGCACCATCATAAAAGAAGATGGTTTCTTCATGAACTTTTCGCCTTGTTCTGTAAGTTTCAGCAAGCCATATTCTTCAATGTCTTTTCTTATTAAATTCTCTAAAAGCATCTGCCTAATAAGGCTGTTCCATAAATGGCTTTCTTTGTCTTTACCTATACCAAAAACAGGCAGGTTTTCGTGGCGGTACATGGTTATTTGCGGGGTTAATTTACCCAACAAAACATTTACCGTATAATCAGTAGTAAAGCGTTCATCCAATGCCTTAATGGCTTTCAGTGCTTTTATTACTTCTTCTTTTGCTTCAAATTTTTCTTTAGGGTGCGTACAGTTATCACAGTTGCCGCAATTTTCGTTGCCCCAATCTTCACCAAAATAATGCAGTAAAATTTTGCGGCGGCAAACACTGCTTTCTGCGTAAGCAACGGTTTCGTCAATTAACTGTGCACCCACTTCACGTTCGCTTAAAGGCTTATCGCGCATTAAATGTTCCAGTTTAGAAACATCTTTATGTGAGTAGTATAAAACACAAATTCCTTCCAGTCCATCACGGCCTGCACGGCCTGTTTCCTGGTAATAATTTTCAATAGATTTTGGTATGTTGAAGTGTATTACAAAACGAATATCAGGTTTGTCAATACCCATTCCAAATGCAATGGTGGCAACAATTACCTGCACATCTTCATTCAAAAATTGGTCCTGCCTGTCTGCCCTTAGTTTTTGGTCAAGCCCTGCATGGTAAGCAACAGCTTTTATATTATTGGCCATCAAAACCTCTGCAAGTTCTTCAGTAGTTTTACGGTTTAAAGTGTAAATAATACCGCTTTTGCCTTTGTGTTGGCTAATGAATTTTACAATGCTTTTTACCGTTTGCTCTTTCTTTAATTTGGGCTGAATTTCATAAAAAAGATTGGCGCGGTTAAAGGAAGAAATGTAAATATTGGGATTGCGAAGGCCAAGGTTTTTTACAATATCGCTCTGCACTTTTGGCGTAGCGGTTGCCGTTAAAGCCATCACAGGAATTTCTGTGTTAATGATGTCCATCATCTCACGCAGCCTTCTGTATTCAGGTCTGAAATCGTGACCCCACTCACTGATACAATGCGCTTCATCTACTGCGAAAAAAGATATTTTAAGATCGCTGAAAAAGTCAAGGTTTTCTTGTTTGGTTAACGTTTCAGGGGCAACATATAAAAGCTTGGTTTTGCCCGCTAAAAGATCCTCTTTAACAGCAGTTATCTGGCCTTTATTAAGTGATGAATTTAAAAAGTGTGCAATATTATCCTGCTCGCTGTAGCCACGAACCAAGTCAACCTGGTTTTTCATTAAAGCAATAAGCGGAGAAACGATAATGGCGCAGCCTGGCAGCAATAAGGCTGGCAACTGGTAGCATAAACTTTTACCACCACCTGTAGGCATAATTACAAAGGTATCGTAGCCTTCTAAAAGGCTATTAATGCTTTTTTCCTGCGTGCCTTTAAACTCTTTAAAACCAAAATATTTTTTAAGCCCCTCGTATATATCTGGCTTTTCGCCATCACTTGTAGTGAGCTTTGTAATTTTTATATCTTCTACTGCAATTTGTTGTGGTGCTTTACGTGCCTTTTTACTGGTAGTAGCAGTTGTTGTTTTCCTGGTTGTTGTTGCCATATTAAAATTCAATTTCCAAACGTTATCACTGGTTCTTACAAAATCAAAAGTTACGGCTTTTTGTAGAGTTTGTAAAGCTTATTTTTACAGACCTCAAGCATATGTATTTAATATAATACCTTGTAAGAGGGTAGCGAAGTTACTAAATTGCAACTGTAAATATGCTGTTAGGCTGTTAAAAATTCATTAGCGTCAAAGTTGGTTTTATGATGCCAATCATATAGTAACCCTTCGCCAGCATTATCTTTGCAACAATTTGTTTAGTTTCGTTTGTAAAGCATTTTTAACCCCTATTAGCTAACGATGTCGATAATTGATTTTAAAGTTCCTGCCAGTATTTCGCGTGCGCTTGGCTTGCCTAAAAGCACACCGCAAAGAACGCAGTTAAAAGTGCTTAAGAAATTATTGCGCAAAGCAAGGTTTACACAATTTGGCCAGCAGTTCAGGTTCGATGAAATTTTACTGAGCAAAGATGCCGGCAAAAAATTTCAGCAACTGGTACCCACTTACAATTACAACAAAATATATAAAGACTGGTGGCATAAAACATTAGAGGGCGTTCCTGATGTTTGCTGGCCTGGAAAAATAAAATACTACGCACTTTCATCAGGCACATCAGAAGCCGCCAGTAAATACATACCAGTTACCAGCGATTTGTTGCGCGGCAATAAGGTAGTAATGTATAAACAGTTGCTCAGCCTTCGTAAATATGAAGATATTCCCGTAAAATCCATTGGCAAAGCCTGGCTTACACTTGGCGGAAGCACAGAACTACAGTGGGATTCAGTTGGTTTTTATGCAGGCGATTTAAGTGGCATCACCCAAAAAAAATCACCCCTTTGGTTTAAGGCATTTTACCGCCCTGGTAAAAAAATTGCCAAACAGCGCGACTGGAATAAAAAACTGGAAGAAATAGTTGAGAAAGCCCCTAACTGGGATATTGGTTTTATTGTTGGCGTTCCTGCATGGGTGCAAATGTGTATGGAAATGATTATTAAACGTTACAATCTTAATTCCATTCACGATATATGGCCAAACCTCGCCTTTTTTGTGCATGGTGGTGTACACTTTGAACCCTACAAACAGGGCTTTGAAAAGCTTTTAGCCAAGCCATTAATTTATATTGAAACGTATTTGGCTAGCGAAGGTTTTTTGGCTTATCAAAAACACCAGTATTCAAAAGGTATGCGCTTAAATATAAGCGAACATATTTTTTTTGAATTTGTACCTTTTGATGATGTAAATTTTGATGCAGACGGCAATATGATTAACAATCCTGAAACCTTAATGATTCATGAGATTAAAGAAGGTAAAGACTATGCCGTTTTAATAAGCACATCTGCAGGTACCTGGCGCTACCTGATTGGCGACACCATTAAATTTACCGATACAGAAAAATGCGAGATCATTATTACAGGGCGCACAAAGCATTTTCTTAGTTTGGTTGGCGAGCATTTAAGTGTAGACAATATGAACCGTGCCGTACAGCTTGTTAGCGAAGAGCTTGATATTTCCATTCCTGAATTTACGGTGGCAGGTGTGCCATACGGTAACTTTTTTGCACATCATTGGTATGTTGCCTGCGATGACCATGTTAATGCTGAAAGTTTGCGTATTTTAATTGATGAAAAACTAAAAGCACTAAACGATGATTATGCTGTAGAACGTAAAAGTGCTTTAAAAGAAGTTTTTCTTGATGTTTTGCCAGAGCAGCAGTTTATGGATTTTATGACTGCCAAAGGCAAAATTGGGGGCCAGCATAAATTTCCACGTGTATTAAAAGGCAAAATGCTTAAAGACTGGGATCTTTTTTTAAAAGGCGAACCCGTTTAAAGCCCTTTATATTTAAAATTGTAATAACTGCTTCATTATCTTCACCACACTCTGTACGTTGCGGCACAGTAATTTAAGCATTACAAGGTAAGTTAAACCCAAAGCCACATGTTTGAAGGTTTTATAAAAGGAATTGTATTAGGATTTTTGCTTGCCATTTCTGTGGGGCCTGTAATTTTCGCCATCATAAAACAAAGTATTAACAACGGCCACAAAGCAGGTTATTTTTTTGTGGCAGGTATTTCTTTAAGCGATGTTACCGTTGTTGTTGTTTGCAATTTTTTCAGCGCACTTTTTAAGGCTGTTTTAAGTCACCAGCAGGCACTGGCCATAATTGGTGGTATTTTTTTAGTGGGCCTTGGTGTGTACACTTTCTTTTTTAAAAAAGAAGATATTGACGAAATAAAAACAGACATAAAAATTTTAAGAAAGCGGGACCTTGTTGGCATTTTTGTATCAGGTTACCTCATCAATATTTTAAATCCGGGTATTTTTCTTTTTTGGCTGGCATGGGCCACGGGTATTATGGTTGATGCTGCTACGCAGGAGCATCCTGTACAGTATAAAATTATTGTGTTTGGTACCTGCCTGCTTTTTGTATTACTGAGTGATATTTTAAAAGTTCAGTTGGCTGGTTATCTCAAACCAAAGCTTACACAAAAAAACCTGCACCGCATTAACCAATTTGTTGGTTTATTAATGATTGGTTTTGGTGCATTTTTATTGGTAAAACAATTGTTGCATTATTAATACTTTAGGGTTATTTATCTAAAAAATTCAAACTTGTAAGGGTTGGTGTAAAAACTCTTTTCGCAATAAGCGAACCTTTTACAGGGTAGCAGCGTCGTATTTTCAACGTTTTTTCTTACAGCTATTTGCTTAATTTTTCAGTTGTTTTTCTTCTTTGTATCCATTCAAATAATCCTGCAAAGGCAAGTACCAGTAAAACCACGTATTGTACGCTGGTAAATACATAACCTTTTACAAAATATAATGGTATTGAGGCGAAGTTGGTAGCTATCCACCAAAGCCAGCTTTCAATCTTTTTCTTTGCCATTAGCCACATACCAGTGTAAGCGGTGGCACTTGCAAAAGCATCTGCCCATGGTATAGCTCCAGGATAAAAATTTTGCTGCAGCCACCGCAGGCAAATAAATATCACCACATAAAAAAAAGCAAAGATGGATAATTGAATTACCCACTCTTTTTTGGTTGACCATGTAATATGCACCACCAGATGCTGCTGCACATCTTTTTTAGTCCATAGTATCCAGCCATAAATACTCATTATTGTGTAATAAATATTCACGCTGGCTTCGCCGAAAAGATGGCCATCGAAACTAAGATAAGTATAAATGATGGTGCTTATCAACCCTACAGGGTACACCAGAATATTTTCTTTTTTGCTGTAAAAAACGCTTGCAATACCAGCCGTTACTGCAATATATTCATACCACGTGGTTGCTTTAATTCCCGTTATAAATTGCTGTACGATGGTTGAAAAATCCACTGATAATATTTAATGATATGTTCAAAGATAACTGTACAACATTGTTTACATTGCAGCTATTATATCACTACAAAAAATTTTAAAATGATAAGAAATGCAACAGCCGTATGGAACGGCAGCGGCAAAGAAGGTAATGGTAACCTTACTACACAAAGCACTACGTTAAACAAAACACAGTACTCTTTTAACAGCCGTTTTGCTGAAGGTGTTGGCACCAACCCTGAAGAACTGGTTGCAGCCGCACATGCAGGCTGCTTTACCATGAAGCTTAGCTTTGTTTTGGGCGAGGCTGGTTTTACACCAGAAACGCTTGAAACCAAATGCGATATTACGTTTGAGAACGGTGCTATTACCAAATCTCACCTTACGGTACAGGGTAAAATACCTGGCATTGATGATGCAAAATTTCAGGAAGCAGTTAAGAATGCAGAAGCGAATTGCCCTATTTCTAAGTTGCTGAATACTGAAATAAGCAGCGAGGCAACTCTGTTAGCATAACATACAAACATATTGTTTAATGAAAGAGGCCACAAAATTTTTGTGGCCTCTTTGTGTAATATGCTTTATTTATGGATGAACTTATTTTTCTACGCCCAATAACTCAATATCAAATATTAAAGTAGAGCCTGGTGCAATGGCTGGACCAGCTTGTTGGTCGCCATATGCAAGGTCTGACGGGATATATACTTTCCATTTGCTGCCAACGGTCATCATAGGCAAAATTTCCTGCCAACCCCTGATAACACCGTTTACTGGGAAGGTAATTGGTTCGCCGCGATCAACTGAACTGTCAAACACTTTACCATTAATTAAAGTACCGTGGTAGTGGCATTTTACTTTGTCTGTAGCTATTGGGTGCGTGGTATCGTTACCTGTTTTAATTACTTCGTATTGCAGACCATTGGGCAATACTTTTACACCAGCGCGTTTTGCATTTTTATCAAGAAAGGCTTTGCCTTCGGCTTTTGCTACCGCAGATTTTGCGCCCTGCGCTTTTTGCTGGTAAGCACCAATGGTCGCATCAAGCGATGCTTCAGGAATAGCAAGTTTACCACCCTTTAAAACATCATTCATTGCTTTTTGAAACTGAACCTGGTTAAGGGTTTCAAAGCCCTGGGCTTTTACATTTTGCGCAATGCGCACACCAAGTGCATAGCTTACACTATCTATACTTGTTTTAAAAGAACTGGCGGCTGTTGCCGGTTTTGCAGCCGTAGTAGAAGGTTTAGCAGCGGGCTTTTTTACCTGTGCATTAACATTAAAAGCAACTATGGTTGCTGAAAGAATAAGTGCTGTTTTTTTCATTGTATTTGCGATGTATAATTTTTATTGATTGAAACAAAAGAGCTCAAATGTAGGATGTACAGGCTATTTAAAGTTGAGTAAGTGATTGGAAAGATTTATAAGCAATTGCTTATGCATATCCGGATGAATAAATCCGATAATATTTGCTTGTTGATGTGCCTGAAATATTGCAAGGCTACCAAGCCTTATAACTGATGTTTTTTGCAAGCCGCTTACTGAAAAGTGTTCATCATCTTCACCAAGCAATACATCAAAGCTTTCTGTGAACTGGTGCAACTGCGCACTGATAGCGCAAATAAAAAAGTCATTATATTTTGGCAAAAGCTTCAAAGCCAATACGGGTCTGGGTTTACCAGAAGGGTCAGATGGAATATTAGTGACAAAAATGGCGCCCTCAGTTAGCATTAAAAAAAGGATTAGTATTTACAGAAGGCTGGTTGGTGTAATCAGGCTCATCATCTGAATAGGCGTTTGATAACTGGCTGAAGCTATATTTTGACCAGGTTTCATCTTCTTTATCTTCTACAGAAACAGAAACACCAAACCTTGTGGAAATTTCAATTTCTATATCGTCAATACTTAAATTTTCAAAAGCATCGTTAATAACTTTTTCTGCAAATTCCTTCTCTTTTCTTTTATTAAAATACATTCCCAAAGCCGCAACAACAACAGTTAATACAGCCATGACGATAAAAGTCTTTTCTTTTATTCCTGCTGATTTGAATAAAATCCTATCGCCCTTCTCAAGATTACTGCTTTCAAATTCAAGAGCCAGGTTATTTGGCTGATGAATGGAATCAATATCTATTTCAATAACTTTCATTTGTTGAAGATAAGAAAACTTATTTGTGTTTTAATAGGGATGCTACAGCTTCATGAACCTTGCCAAACTCAAATGTAGCGAGGGTTTCATTCATCATGGCATTTATTTCTGCTGTGCATAGGTTGCCAATGGTACCCTCGTGCGTATGATTAACTTCGGTACTGTATTCAAATTGGCCAGCTTCAATACTTCTGCCAATTTGTTTGTAAGCATCACGAAAAGGAATGCCCTGCAATACAAGTTTATTCACTTCCTCAACGCTGAAGATGTATTTGTATTTTTCGTCTGAAACAATATCTTTTTTTATAGTGATGTTGCTGAGCATTAAAGTTGCCATAGCAAGGCAATCTTTTAATATTTTAAAAGCCGGGAACAAATGTTCCTTTAACAACTGTAAATCACGATGATAGCCACTTGGCAGGTTGGTTGTCATCATGCTTATTTCGTTAGGCAAAGCCTTAATACGATTGCAATGAGAACGTATCAGTTCAAAAACATCAGGGTTCTTTTTGTGCGGCATAATACTGCTGCCTGTGGTAAGCTCGGTGGGAAAAGAAACAAAATCAAAATTCTGGTTCAGGTACAAACACATATCCATACTTAAACGTGCCAGCGTATCAGCAACATTTGCCAAAGCCTGCGCTGTAATACGTTCAGCTTTACCACGCCCCATTTGTGCGTACACCACATTATAATTAAGATTTTCGAAACCCAACAATTTTGTGGTTAATGTTCTGTTGATAGGAAAGGAGGAGCCATAGCCTGCAGCAGAACCCAAAGGATTTTTATTAACGATTTTATAGGCTGATTGGAGCGTTGTTATATCATCTACCAACCCTTCAGCATAAGCACCAAACCACAAACCAAAAGATGATGGCATGGCAAGTTGCAAGTGTGTATAGCCAGGAAACAAGTCGTTTTTAAAAGCTTCACTTTGTTGTTGCAATAAATTGAAGAAGGGAACGATGGTGTTTACCAGTTCTTCAATTTCATTTCTTAAATACAGTTTTATATCCACCAAAACCTGGTCGTTACGGCTGCGTGCAGAGTGTATTTTTTTGCCGACTTCACCTAAACGCTGGGTAAGTAAGTATTCAATTTGCGAATGGATATCTTCTATCTCAGGGTGAATAGTGAATGGTGAATGGTGAATCTCGTTGTAAATGGCACGCAGCTCTTTAACTAAAATGTCTTTTTCTTCAACCGTTAATAAGTTAATGGTAGCAAGCATTTCAGCGTGTGCAATATTGCCAAGCACATCATAAGGAGCCAGCAGCAAATCCATTTCACGGTCTTTACCAACGGTGAAGGTTTCTACTTCTTTTAATGATGCGGTATCTTTTTGCCAGAGTTTCATGCAGGAATAGTTTGTATAAAAAATTAACCGCTACTTATCAATCGGGTTAATTAATTTAAGATAAGGGATGTGGTTGTAATCGTTTGTATTACGGGTATACAAAGTGAAATTATTTAGTAGTGCAGTAGCAGCAATAATAGCATCACCAATGCTCATTTTTTTAATTCTTTTTAACCGTGTATCTTCTATAATAACAAGTGGCTCAATATTAAATGTATGCAGCCGTTTTATCGCTTCGCGATGATATGCTTCTTCTTTAATGGAAATATTTGTATAGCCAATTATTTCAAGAATGCTGATGGCTGAAATTGCATTAATAGTGCTTTCTTCAAAAATTATATTCCGCAGATAGCTGTACTCGTCACGATAACTATATATTAAAATGTTAGCGTCAAATAGAATCATGGTTGGTCATTTCTAAAATCAAGATTGCGGTCTTTTCTTGCTTCCCTCTGATACTCTGAAGCATCGCCAAATGATGAAGCATCGCCATTTGCTGATAGCCTATTTAAACGTTGCATAAAAGCATCATAATCTGTGGGTGTTGCGGCTGTATATTTCGTTAGAACAATATCAGTATTTATATCGTTAGAATGCCATGAGATATTTAGGCGATCCATTAAAGGGATTAAAATATCCAGGTCTTCTTTTTTTTCAATATCTACGATCAACGTTGTCATGCTACATCTATTTAGTGCTAAGTTAAAGCCTAAAATACCAAGTTCTTATTGGATCTTAAAGTATTATCTGCTCAAGCAACTTTATATACGTGGCTATCCCATCTTCAATTTCTGCCACGTAAATATATTCATCTGCGGTATGGCTTCTCGCACTGTCGCCAGGACCCATTTTTAAAGTAGAAAAAGGCATCAGTGCTTTATCGCTTGTAGTGGGAGAACCATAATAGCCTTTGCCTAATGCCATGCCTGCTTTTACCAATGGATGGTCCAAAGCAATAGAGGTTGATTTCATTCTTGTAGTACGTGGCTTGAACTGGCTTTTCAGGTTCTGTTTTAATTCTTCCAATATCTCTTCAAAAGTGTAAAGCTCGTTTACACGCACATCAATCACAAATTTGCATTGCGAAGGAACTACATTATGTTGCTTATTCTCTGTTTCAATAACTGTAACGGTAAGCCTTGATTCGCCCAACAGGTCGCTTACTTTATCAAACTTATAATTACGAATCCAGTTAATATCATCAACTGCTTTGTATAAAGCGTTCTCGCCTTCATTTCTTGCAGCGTGGCCGGCACGGCCATTGGCGGTACAATCAATCACCATCAGCCCGCGTTCCGCAACGGCCATTTCTAATTGGGTGGGTTCGCCAACAATACCAAAGTTGATATTGCCCAGGTAAGGCAGCACCAGCTCAATACCATTTACACCACTTATTTCTTCTTCTGCACTTGCTGCAAAAACAACATTGTACAGCAGGTTTTCCTGGTGATAAAAATGCAGGAAAGTAGCAATTAAACTTACCAGGCAACCACCAGCATCGTTACTGCCAAGGCCAAATATTTTGCCGTCTTTTTCTAATGGAGTAAACGGGTCAATGGTGTAACCTTTGTTAGGTTTTACAGTATCGTGATGTGAGTTAAGTAGTATGCTTTCTTTGGCAACATCGTAATTCTTGTTTCTTGCATAAATATTATTGCCCACCCTTGAAAAAGGGATGCCGCGTTCTTCAAAAAAAGTACATAGAATTTCTGCTGTATCATTCTCTTCTTTTGAGAAGGATGGTGTTTCAATAAGCTGCTTCAGTAAACTGATGGCATCTGTTGTAATATTCGTCATGGCTGCGTTTGAGGTAGTTAGTTGTTTAATTTATTCGCTTATTATAGCGGTACCTTTTACTCCTTTAACCAGTTGCTGCAGTTCTTCTGCCTTACCTATAATTACTTTACTTACACCACTGTTAACAGCGGCAAAAGCATTGTCAAGTTTGGGTATCATACCTGCAAAAATTACTGGCTCCCCCGTCCCCTGAAGGGGGGTTTTCAATTCCTGATAATACGCTCTCGTAAGAATAGGTATAACAGTGGTATCATCATTCACATCAAGCAGTACACCACTTTTTTCAAAGCTGTAAATCAGTTCTACATCATATATACTGCTGAGAGCTTTGGCTGTTTCCTGCGCTATAGTATCGGCATTGGTATTTAATAACAGGCCATTTTTATCATGAGTAATGGGTGCAAGAACCACAGCCATATTTTGCTCCAGCAGGCTTTGCAGTAATGAGGTGTTTACTTCATCTACATCGCCAACAAAACCATAATCAACACCCCCATCCCCTAAAGGGGAGTTAGCACCTCTTTTGTGAGACTTTATTACGTTTCCATCTGCTCCAGTAAGGCCAATAGCATTGCAATTATTGGCTTGTAATTGGGCAACAATATTTTTATTGATGAGGCCAGCATACACCATTGTCACAATCTTCAAAGTTTCGGCATCGGTAATCCTTCTACCATCCACCATTTGTTGTTCTATGCCCAATTGTGCGGCCATTTTGGTGGCAAGTTTTCCACCACCGTGTACCAGTAACCTCCTGCCTATAAAGGGGTGTGAGGAAGCACCAAAAACTTCCGAGAAGTCCTTTAAAAAAGAGGATAGCTTTTGCTCATCATCTATGATATTCCCGCCAATTTTTATAACGTATAATTTATCCTTCATCAGTCAACCAAGGATTTAAAAGTGAGTTTAAATTTTATAAGGTCTTCACTATCTAACATTCCTATCCTCGCAATTACCTTATTATTTTCTACGGTAACAATCCGGTTAATTTTCAGGATGGAAACAGCCCTAAGTTTGTTTGTTATAGTGGGCTGCAAAAGCAATTGATACGAGGTAATTTGTTGGGGCAATACGGAACTTATCATGCAAACTATAACATCTTTGTAAACATCATCTGTAACAGCCACAACTAATGCGGGCCTCGCTTTATCGCCAATCAAATCAGTAAAAGGGAATGCCACAATTACAATGTCGCCTGTTTGCATCCTGGTTATTTTTTAAGGTAGTCTTGGTACAAATCTTCTGCTCCATCGGCTAAATAATCCTTTAAAATTTGTGTTGGGTTTTGTAACGATAGCAGTCTTATTTCTTCGTCATCATTGGCATCATCAACAAAGGTTACCAGTACCTGCTGCCTGTTACTGGTATTTACTTGTTGAAGCAATTCCACCTTGCCATTCTCGTATATGCCTCGTACTGTGACCATGAATTTTTTTTCAAATTTACTAAATCAATTTCCCAGACTTCAATATTTCTGAAAGTACGGCCTGTGCTGCCCAAACCCTGTTACCCGCTTCCTGCGTTACAAGGCTATTTGCGCTATCCAATACTTCATCACTTAATTCTACATTTCTTCTCACGGGTAGACAGTGCATTACTTTGGCATTGTTGGTTTGTGTAAGTTTTTCGTTGGTCAACATCCATTTGGGATCGTTTTCATATACTTTACCGTAATCGTTATAAGTACTCCAGTTTTTTACATATACATAATCTGCATCTTTCAAAGCTTCGTCCTGATTATGCGTTATGGTTGCGCCTTTGGTAAATTTTTCATCCAGTTCATAATCTTCAGGGTGTGTAATCACAAAATCAACATCGCCCCAGGCTGTCATCCATTGTGCAAAGCTGTTGGCAACACATTGCGGTAATGCTTTTACGTGAGGTGCCCAGGTGAGGACGACTTTTGCCCGACGATCGACAATAGACGATATACGATCGGCCAAATCTTCCTGGATAGTAATAACATCCGTTAATGATTGCAGTGGATGCAGCGTTGCGCTTTCTAAACTTACAACAGGTACACCAGCATATTTTATAAACTGGTTAATATACATTTCGCTGTAATCGTCTTCACGGTTTTGAAGGCCGGGAAAAGTGCGTATAGCAAGTATATCAAAGTATTTACCCATTACTGGTGCCGCGTCCTTTATATGCTCAACAGTATTGCCGCTCATGATGGCGCCTTCTTCAAATTCCAGTGCCCAGCCTTCTTTGTCTACATTAAAAACAATGGCTTCCATGCCAAGGTTTTTGGCGGCTACCTGCGTACTTAAACGGGTACGCAAACTTGGGTTCAAGAACAAGAGGCCAATACGCTTGCCATCGCCCAAAGCCTTATCAGCAAAGGGATTGGCTTTATAGGCCAATGCTTTTTGCACCAAAGCATTTATATCGGTTACATCTTTTACTGAAATAAATTGTTTCATTATAGTTTATGTATTACTTTTTGATAAACCCTTCAATAACTGTCCGTTTATTAGGTTCGCTTAACAGCTTCTTCAAGTATTGGAATATTAACTGTATATCACTATCATTCTGCGTTACTTTCTTTTCTATTTTATCCAGTTGAATTAAAATGTCTTTATGAGTAGATAACATTTCACGCAGCTTTACAAACAGCTCTATTATTTTTATACTTACCTGTATGGCCTGTTCACTTTTCAAAACGTTAGCCAGCATTAAAACACCATGTTCTGTAAAGGCATAAGGCAAAGAGCCGCCCAAATGCTGTTTTGATGGTATCGCAAAATGCGATACCATAGTTTCAACCTCCTCTGGGGTTAATTGAAACATAAAATTAGCAGGGAAGCGATTAATATTTCTTTTGACTTGTTCCCTTAAACGTATAGCCTGTACTCCATATAATTCCGCCAAGTCTCTGTCTAACATTATTTTTTGCTTGCGCATAAAATGAATCTTCGTTACAAGAATATCATCTGTTATTTTAGCAGTTATGGACTTGGGCATTAGAATTAGTTTATACGCTGAATGTATTCATTTTTTTCAACCAGCAATTGCCTCTTCATTTACTGATAACCTGATTGCTGCAATAGCTTCTTTCAAAGCATCTAAAAAACTATCCACCTGGTCTTTATTCAAAGCCAGTGACGGCAATAAACGAATTACGTTTGGCTTTGCTTCACCAGTAAATATTTTAAACTTACTCAGCAAGGTTTTCTTTAAGTCTTTCAATTCAGCAGGTACATCAAAGCCAATCATCAGGCCACGGCCACGCACGTTTTCAAGGCTATTTATTTTCTTTAACTCTTCTGTTATGTAGTTGCCCAATTGTTCTGCATTGGCAATAAGATTTTCCTGTTCAATTACTTCCAATACAGCAAGCGCAGCGGCACAAGCCAGTTGGTTGCCACCAAAAGTAGTACCCAGCATGCCATGCTTTGGTTTTATGTGCGGCGCAATGAGAATGCCACCGATAGGAAAGCCATTGCCCATGCCCTTTGCCATGCAGTAAATGTCTGCATTAACACCCGCAAAATCGTGCGCGAAGAATCTGCCGCTACGGCCATAACCACATTGCACACTGTCTGCAATGTAAACAGCATTGTGAGTATCACATAAGCTGCGTATCAGTTGAAGGAAGCTATTGGTGGCCACATTAATACCGCCAACACCCTGTATACCTTCTATAATAACAGAAGAAATTTCGTTGCCATGTTCTGCAAAGCATTGCTGTAAAGCAGCTTCATCATTAAATGGAAGAAATATAACATTATCTGTTTCGTTAACTGGCGCTACAATGGCAGGATTGTCTGTTGCAGCAACGGCTAAAGACGTACGACCATGAAAGGATTTTTTAAAAGCTACTATCTTCTTTTTACCGTTATGAAAACTGGCAAGTTTTAGTGCATTTTCATTGGCTTCAGCGCCGCTGTTGCAAAGGAACAACTGGTAATCTTCTTTACCACTTACCTTACCTAGCTTTTCTGCCAATTGCTGCTGTAAGGGTATTATTATAGAGTTGGAATAGAAAGCAATTTTCCTTAACTGATCCTCAATTCGTTGTACCCAATGCGGATGTGTGTGGCCTATACTTATAACGGCATGGCCGCCATACATGTCCAGGTATTCCACTCCGTTTTCATCCCAAACATAACTGCCTGCAGCTTTTGTGATGGTGATATTGTTGAGGGGGTAGACGTCGAATAAAATAGCCCCCCTGCCCCCTGAAAGGGGGTTCTCAGAAAGTTGTTGCGTATTTACAGGCTGTTCCATAATAATTAGTTGTTACTGGTTTTTAATTCCCCTTTGGGGGGTTGAGGGGCTTTTAAAAATTTGCCGCCTTTAACTTTAATCCCATCGTTTCATCCAATCCAAACATAAGGTTCATATTCTGCAAGGCCTGTCCTGATGCGCCTTTTAACAGGTTATCAATTACCGAATGCACCACTATTTTGTTCCCGATTATTTCTATATTGATAACACATTTATTGGTATTAACTACCTGCTTTAAATGAATAGCAGAAACAGATTTTTTGGTAAAGGGTTCATTATTATATGCAGCATCAAATGCTGCAATAGCAGCATCTTTATCAGTGCATTTAAATGTAGAGCTGATAAAAATACCTCTTGAAAAATCTCCGCGCCAAGGAACAAAGTTGATGCCACCATCCTCTGTTGGAAAGTTTGGAAAACGGTTATCAGTCTGGTGCAAAGACTGGTGTATTTCGCCCAAATGCTGATGTGTTAATGTTTTGTATGGTGAGATATTGTTAACCCTCCAGCTAAAATGTGAAGTAGCGCTTAACGATTGACCAGCACCTGTACTGCCTGTAATACCTGTTGTATAAACCTCAATATCATTCAGTAAACCAGCTTTTGCAAAAGGCAATAAACCCAGTTGAATGGCTGTTGCAAAGCAACCTGGGTTTGCAATACTATCTGCCTGTTGTATTTGTGCGCGGTTAATTTCGGGCAAGCCGTAAACAAAGTTTCTTCCTTTAATAGAAGCATCCGCCGCAAGGCGAAAATCATTACCAATATCAATTAGCTTAATGTTGGCAGGAATCTCATTTTCCTGTACAAATTTCTTTGCTTCACCATGACCTGCGCAAAAGAAAATAACATCAACGCCCCCAGCCCCTAAAGGGGGGCAATGTGCAGCGAATTTTAAATCTGTTTCGCCAATTAAATCTGTGTGAACAGAAGAAAGTAAATTACCCGAATTGCTGCCGCTTTGTACAAAAGCAATTTCTACCTGAGGGTGATTGATGAGTAAACGTATCAACTCACCGCCAGTGTAACCTGCGCCACCGATGATGCCTGCGCGAATACCCCCACCAACACCCCCCGCCCCTGAAGGGGGGTTAAAAGAATCGCTAATGTTTTTATTTTCTTCCATAATGTATAAATGCTATTCTTAGGCTACGGTTCTTACTCCCCTTTAGGGGCGGGGGTTTACTTTATTCCAAATAGAAGTCTGGTTGCCGAATATTTTACTGAAGCCCCTAACATCTTCGCCTGTAAAACCAGTGTTCATTTCACCGTATTTACCAAACTTGGCGCTCATTAAATCGTATTCGCTTTCAATACCAATTACCTGAAAACGGTAAGGCAGCAATTGTACAAAAACATCGCCCGTTACATTTTGCTGGCTGTTGGTTAAGTAAGCTTCTATATCACGCATTACAGGGTCAAGTATCTGGCCTTCATGTAACCAGTTACCGTAAAACTGAGCCAGTTGGTCTTTCCAGTTTAACTGCCATTTAGTAAGCACATGTTTTTCTAAAGCATGGTGCGCTTTAAGAATAACCATGGGTGCTGCGGCTTCAAAACCTACACGGCCTTTAATGCCAATGATGGTATCGCCAACATGTATATCACGGCCAATGCCGTAAGGACCAGCAAGGGTTTGTAAATATTGTATTGCTTTTGAAGGATGATCGAAAGACTCACCGTTAATCGCTTTCAATTCCCCTTTCTCAAAAGTTAGTTTTACTTCTTCGCTATCTGTTTTGGTAACCTGCGTTGGCCATGCACTTTCAGGCAACATGCCTTTACTGTTAAGGGTTTCTTTTCCACCAACACTGGTACCCCATAAACCTTTGTTAATGCTGTACATGCTTTTCTCAAAGTTCATGTCAACACCTTTTTTCTTTAAATAATCAATCTCTTCTTCACGGCTTAGTTTAAGGTCGCGGATTGGGGTAATAATTTCAACGCCCGGTATCATAATATGAAAAATCATATCAAACCTTACCTGGTCGTTACCTGCGCCTGTACTGCCATGTGCCACGGCAACCGCGTTCAGCTTTTTGGCGTGTTCCGCAATGTGCAAAGCCTGGCTTAAACGCTCGGCACTTACACTTAATGGGTAGGTATTGTTTTTTAGCACATTACCATAAATAAGAAACTTGATAATACTGTCATAATAACCTTCTACCGCATTAACAGTAGTGTGGGTTTTTACGCCCAGTTTGTAGGCATGGGCTTCAATCTGTACCAGTTCTTCTTCGCTAAAACCGCCCGTGTTTACAATTACACTGTGTACATCAAAACCTCTGTCTTCTGTTAAATATTTTACGCAGAAAGTGGTATCTAAACCACCACTGAAACCAAGGACGATGTTGCCCCCAGGCCCTGAAGGGGGGATATTAAGACTATCTGATGTTGAATTTTCCATTACGTAATATGTTTAGGTAGATTATAAATTAAAGAAGAAACTGAATATTGATTTTAGTTTACTGCCGCCCTGCTTACGCTCTTTAGTAAACAATTGCTTAAAACGTAGCAGCCTTTCGTACAACGAGAGGTTTTCTTCAAAATATTCCTTTGTTTCCTGTGGCTTGTAATGATCTTGTGGGTCGAATAACATTGCCGTACACATACAGTTTTTACGGTCTTTGCTCATTAAAATATCGTAGTTAACGCAGCTTTTGCAGCCCGCCCAAAAGGTTTCATCATCGGTAAGTTCGCTGTAAGTAACGGGTTCGTAACCCAGTTCGCTATTAATCTTCATCACCGCAAGCCCCGTGGTTAACCCAAATATTTTTGAGTCGGGGTATTTTTGCCTTGACAGGTTAAAGATTTTGTTCTTGATAGTTTTTGCAACACCGCTTTTTCTAAATTCAGGTGCTACTATAAGGCCGCTGTTCGCTACAAATTTGCCGTGGCTCCATTCTTCAATATAACAAAAACCCACCCACTGGCCGGTATGTGTAACGGCAATAACAGCCTTGCCTTCCAGCATTTTACCTGCAATATATTCTGGGGTGCGTTTTGCAATACCCGTACCGCGTGCTTTTGCAGAAGCCTCCATTTCGTCAGTAATACGTAATGCATAATGCGCATCGAGGTGGTCAGCTACACGAACGATAATCTCCTGATGTTCCAACTTGAAATATTAATAAAGTGAGTGATGCTTGTTGATGTGCCTGCACGGTTAAGGTGCTGTAATTTCAGGGGAAGGTTCACTGATAGGGGCAACTGCCAACTGCTCGTCCTATCAGCAACCGCGTCTTGGTCGCGGCAAAAAAGTAAAAGCAGGCATAACAGTTGTTAACTGTTGTGCTATGTTATATGTAGTTGTAGTTTTCAACTGCTTTTATTTTGAGTTTTTGTTTGAGGGCGTAAAAGTATATAGATTAAAAATAAAATGACCAGTTTTTTTAGAAAAAGTTTGGTTAAGGATATGTAAACACTTTTAGTGACCTTATTCGGCACAGCCGCGGAATGCCCATCTGCAAACATTAAATTTCTTTTCAGCAACCCGCTTTAACAATTATATTCTCATCAATAACAACGGTTAATCATAAACATTACCACCTAATTTTGTTAGCCATCAGGCAAATTAAGTATGAGCAATATTATTTTAAGCAAATTAGCTGGATCGCAACAGGGTTCTGAAATTGTAAAACTGGGCAATGCCATCAGCGAAAGAATACGCAACGGCGAAAAAATTTATAACTACACCATTGGCGATTTTGACCCTGCTATTTTCCCCATTCCTCAGGAGCTGGAAAATGAAATTATTGAAGCCTATAAAAATCATTATACCAATTACCCGCCAGCAGATGGTGTGCTTGACCTAAGGCAAAGTGTTGGTGCTTTTTTAAAAGAATGGGAAGGGCTGGATTATGCACCCAATGAAATACAAATTGCCGCCGGCGGCAGGCCGCTTATTTATACCGTTTTTAAAGTAATTGTTGATAAAGGTGATAAAGTAATTTATGCCGTACCATCCTGGAACAACAACCATTACACCAACATGAGCGAGGCTGAACATTGCCTTATTGAAGCAAGTGTTGAAAACAATTTTATGCCTGCGGCAGATGACATCGCGAAGCATATAAAAGGTGCTACGCTGGTTTGCCTTTGCACGCCTCAAAACCCTACAGGCACTACGTTACAGAAAAGCGAACTGGAAAAAATCTGCGACCTGATTCTTGCAGAAAATAAAAGCCGCGAAGCGGCCGAAAAAAAATGTTACCTGATGTTTGACCAGATGTATTGGACCCTTACTTACGGCACTACTGAACATTATAATCCTGTTACATTGCGCCCTGAAATGAAAGACTACACTGTTTTTATTGATGGGATTTCAAAAGTTTTTTCTGCTACGGGCGTACGTATTGGCTGGGCGTTAGGGCCTGCTGAAATTATTGGCAAAATAAAAGCCATACTAAGCCATATAGGTGCCTGGGCACCAATGGCAGAACAAAAAGCATTGGCAAAATACCTGCTGCAAAAAGAAAATATTCAACGTTACCTTACCCACTTTAAAGCAGAAGTAGAAGAGCGTTTAGTTGCTATTTACAATGGTTTTATTGCACTTAAAACCAAAGGTTTTGCAGTGGATGCCGTGGCGCCGCAGGCGGCAATTTATTTAACCGTTCAACTCGCATTAAGAGGTAAAACAACTGCTAAAGGAATGATACTTGAAAAACAATCTGACGTAACAGAATACATTTTAAGCGAAGCAAAACTCGCAGTAGTGCCTTTTACCGCTTTTGGTGCCGATGACAATAATAGTTGGTACAGGATAAGTGTTGGCACCTGCAAAAAAGAAGAAATAAGCGAGATGCTTGGTAAACTTGAAAGTGCACTTAACAAACTGGCTTAGCCCTCTAAAAATAATTTTAGATGAA
This sequence comes from Chitinophagales bacterium, assembly GCA_031424995.1. Lineage (GTDB taxonomy): Bacteria > Bacteroidota > Bacteroidia > Chitinophagales > Chitinophagaceae > Parasediminibacterium. The sequence continues at coordinate 70,116 of JANPIP010000007.1, forward strand.
GAACAACAGGCCAAAATTGAAACTTAAACTATCAAAAGCCGACAAAATACTTGAACTTGGGGGTTGGCTTGCGCTTACTTATTTATGGGGTACTGCTATTGCAAATTTCAATAGCCTGCCGCAAATTATTCCTACGCATTATGACGGTTTAGGCAAGGTGAACAATTATGGCAACAGGGGTTTTATTTTTATGCTTCCCATTATTGGTACTATCATTTTTACTGTGATGACCCTGCTTAATAAAAGCCCACACATTTTTAGTTACAGCTCCATTATTACTACAGACAATGCCAAACCTCAATACACCAATGCCACACGGGTATTGCGTTATATTAAGTTACTGGTGTTGGTTATGTTTTGTTTTATCGTTTATAAAACTGTTCAAACTGCCACTGGTAAGGCCGCTGGACTTGGTATTTGGTTTTTGCCATTTACAGGGTTACTGCTGTTTTTGCCAGGTATCTTTTTCCTTGTACAATCAACAAAGAAAAAAAGAGATGCAAGTGCTGTGAATAAAGTGCTATGATACAAAAAAGGGCGGCAAATTTCTTTACCGCCCATACCTTAATTACCCCAGAAACTCTTATTGTTTTATTATAGGTTGTACCGTAACACCACCTGCTGTTATTATTTTAACTGAATAAATACCTGCGTTTAATTTGATGGTATTGATTTGTAATTTTACATCGTGTGGTTGTATAGAAAAATGCTGTTGCTGTACCACTTGCCCAAGTGTATTTATAATTTGTATGTCAACTTTTCCTGTTTGTGGTTGTAGTATATCTATCCTTATAAGATCACTTACAGGATTTGGATGAATATTACCAAACACAAGTGTTGCAGCAGGGTTAGCTACTTGAAGTGTTTTACATACAAACTGAGTTTTGCCATCTTTATCAGCCTGCAGCAAACGGTAGTAATAGGTTTGGTTGCTTTTTGCTGAATAATCAGTAAAGCTGTAACGGCTGCCACTACCCAGAGATGCTATTTTTTCTATGGTGATGAAGTTGCTGCCATCGGTACTGCGTTGTACTTCAAAATAATTGCTGTTTACTTCAGTTTGTGTGGCCCATGATAGCTGTACTTTTCCGTTGATTGCGTTTCCACTAAAATCACTGCAGCTAACAGGTAAAACCGTTTCGCTTACATTCTGCAAAAAGAAGCCAGAGAAATTGGGAACAATCATTTCAACAAAATAAATATCAGCAGTTATGGTACCAAAGCCTGTAATATTATAATACAAGGCACCAGAACCAATTACACCACTACAGGAAGCATTTGACAATCTTGCCACACGTAAATCATTGATATTATACACATTACTGTTAGCAGTACCAATAAGTGCATAAAGTTCTGCCTTGCTGAAATAGAACCTTACTTTAACAGGGCTATTTGTTAGGTTATTATTGGCTACGTTGATTTCATAATTACGGTTAAGGTATGGAATGCTCGCAGCATCAGACCTTACAGCACCTGTATGTGTATAATAAAAAGCATTGATAAAACCTCTTGGTAAAAACGGCGCACCTGTTGCAGAAGGACCATCATACACTGATGCTATTAAAGCACCCGATTTTAGTAGGTGCAACCAGCTACCACTATTGGTTGAATTTGGAACAGGCGCAGCATCTGCTATGGTACAATTCGCCACATTCGCTGCCAGGGCAGAAGGATAGCCCGTTATACAAATATTAAAGTTAGCTTCTAAGCTATTAGGCGGGGCTATAGTACCCGTATAATATACCCTTACAGAATAGGTATTGCCTACTATTAAACCACTGCATGCAAGTGTTCCATTGTCTGACGCAGCAATAAGAAGCGGTGTTGTTGTTGACGGATGATTATACAATCCCAGCCTTACTTTATTGCTTGTATTATTTAATGTGATAGTAGGGTTTGATGTTGACGCAACGAATTTGTACCATACATCGCTGAAAGGCGTTGACGGTGCAAATGTTGGTACCGTTGCTGTTGATAGTGTTGCTGCACGGAAGGTTCCAGCTGTTGAATTGCAGGTATAATCCTGCACAAGTGTTACTGCGCCTGTTTCATTATCATTGGCTGGTACAGATATTCCTTTAATACCTATATCATAAACAAACCATCCAGGGGAATTGCTTGTTTCTATAATTCTTAGCCAGTAAATAGTTGAAACAGAAGTGGCTTGTGTTATGATACCTGCAGCTGTATCTGTTGCATACGATTTGGAACAGGAAAACTGCATTAATGCGCCACAATCAGCTCCTGTAAAAACCTGTACTTGTACATCTGCACGTGGTGCAGGAAAACTGCTGTAGCTTTTTAAATTCTTTATATCTACCAGGTAGGTGCCCGCTGTAGCTAAAGTAAACTTATGCCATACATCTTTTGCATAAGGTGCATTAAATCCATAGCAATCAGTTCTTGTTGTGGTTACTGATGCATTTCTTGTGCTTCCATTAATATATAATGCTGTGCCAACGGTGCTTGTAATATCAGTGGCCGTTGTGCAGGTATCGTTGGCTGGCGGAGCCAAAGGCAATTTTCTTAATGCCATAGAATAAGTAGTGGCACCGGCATTGTAAACCCTTAACCAATAATCAGTACCTGCTGAAAGTGTTGGCAGCTCTGGATTCGCTGGATTTCCGCACCAGCCAGCCACCTGCGTTAAGCTGCCACAACTGCCTGTAAACAATGCATAACTGAATATTGTGCTTGTACAGTAAATACTAAATATGCCGGGTGCGGCAATTTCAGCAGGCGTAAGTTTAAGTTTAAACCAAACATCAGCACCAGGGCTGCCAGTACAGGTAAAAGAACCCGATGAAGCCGTTGAAGCCACAGTTGTTCCGCTGATTACTAACGAAGGATTTGCCGTAGTATTTACAGGCAATGTATATGCGCCACTGCATTCATTGTTTGGTGGTGGTGCTGGTATTGAAGCACAAATAGTAAATGTGCTGCTGCTGGTAGGGTCTGTATTATAAACCCTTACATAATAAGTGGTACCAGGCGTAAGAAAATTTGGGCTAAGCGCTCCATTGGTACTGCACATCATTGAAAATGTGGTGCAACCACCCGTAAGCTGCAGGGCCAGGTTGCTGCTGCTTCCTGAAATAAGCGAGACATTGCTTAAAGTAATATTTGCCAGGGCAGATGTGGCCACAAACTTATACCATACATCTTTTATGCTAAGGGCAGATTCAAAAGCACAACTTGTAGTGCCGGAACTATTTGCTGTTGCATTGGCCATTGTGCCATTAACAGTATTGGTACAAGTACTTCCCGTATTTAATGTAAGTGTTGGGGCATTGCTGCAATCATCGTTTACTGGCGGAGGTGGTGGGCAGGCAACGCATATTTTAAAACTGCTTGCGCGGCTTGTGCTGCCGTAGGTGTACACCCTTACTAGGTAAGTGGCTCCAATGGTTAACCCTTTAGCCGTACCCGAACTTGATATAGGGAACCATTGGTTAAAAGAAGCATCTCCACATGTGTTCCATAATTCAATATTTATGCCGCCGCCATTGGTATAAACTGCGTTTTGCACAGAGATAATGGCCTGTGTAGAAGTGCTGGTAAACTTGAACCAAACATCATCGTCCTTACCAGAACCATCGCCCGATGCCTGCGGCGACCTGGTGGCGGTTAAAGTAGAATAATTACTGTCTGCATGTGGCGTGCAGGTACCTGCATTTGAGGTAACAGGAATGTTAATGGCTGCACCGCAGCTATCGTTTATTGGTGCCTGCGACCTTGCAGCGAATGACAGACATAGTAAAAGAGTGGAGAGTAATAAATACTTTTTCATGCAGGTTAATTTTAGGTGAAAATTATCCCACAGCATAGAGGTTTGCAATACCATAAAAGGGTGACAGAATATGGGAACACGGATGTAGCGGTTTTTTTGCCCGCTGATTACGCAGATGTACGCAGAAAAAATTGCTGAGATGGCAGCACGGATGATGGTTATAGCAGATGATTACTGATTAATAATTGCCCGTAGATTAAGCGTTATGCAAAGGAATAAACACTAGACAAAGTTATCAGCGGGACATATTTTACCCTGTGAAATCTTTTAAATCCGCGTCATCCGTGTTCCCATCATATCAATTAAACCATTTTTCTTTCAGGGCTTTTGCAACGGCTTCTGTCATTGAGTTTACGTGCATTTTATCGTACACACGTTTTATATAAGTACGCACCGTTTCTACGCTGATGCTTAAATGAGCTGCTATCATTTTGTAGCTGTAGCCTTCAATCAATCCTTTTAGTACATCCTGTTCCCTGACCGAAAGCAGGTCTTTATTATTTTGAACTGAAGCTTCACGGGTGAAGAAAAGCATTACTTTTCTTGCAATAGAAGCCGTCATGGGTGCGCCGCCTGCAACAACTTCGTTAATGGCTTCTATAATTTTTGCTGGTGGTGTTTTTTTAAGAAGATAACCTGTTGCACCTGCTTTAAGGGCTTCAAATATTCTTTCTTCATCTTCAAAAACGGTAAGCATTATAATATCTATCGAAGGGAATACTTTTTTTATTTCTTTTACTGCTTCAATGCCCGAAATTTGCGGCATATCAATATCCATAATAATCACACGCGGCAGGCTGTCTTCTACTTTTTGCACCACATCAATACAATTATGATATAAGGCAGCCACTTCAAAACCTGGAGTATAGTGCAGCAACTGGTACAGGGAATTTCGCAGTGCTTCACTGTCATCAAATATGGCGATGCGGATGTTCAAATTATTTGTGTGATTTATATAAATTTAGTGCTTACATAATTGTTTGAATGTACCATATTTGGGTTACCTCTTGTCTGAACTATGATTTGTGTGATTAGGATGATTTATCTGATTGATGCAAAAACTATGTCCTCTTTTTCATAACCATGTATCTATGTGTTAAACGTTTAAAGTCCAATGAACATGAATATTTCAGTACCATTTGCTGTTGATTGAATTTGTATTTTACTTCCCATTTCTTCAGCCCTGTTTTGTATGTTTTTTATGCCGTTACGGTTCACCTGTTTTTTACTATCGAAGCCCTTGCCATTATCTTTTATGACTAAACTGATGTTGTTATTTTGTTTGTAAAGCTGTACTGTAATTTGCGTACATGCAGCATGTTTTATAGCATTGTTAACTGCTTCTTTAAAAATAAGGTAGAGGTTACGCTTGTATAACATTGGCAGAGCTGTTTTGCTGAGGGTTTTTTCATAATCAAAATTGAGCTGTATATCAGCAGCTTCAGTAAGTGCATAGGCAAATTCGCGCATACGTACCACCACATTTTCAAAGTCATCCATTGATGGGTTAATGGACCAAACAATATCGTCCATAACGTTTAACATGTGCTGTGCATAAAGGCCAATTTGCTGTATCCATTCTTTTGCTTTTACAGGTTCTCGCTCAAGATTGTTAACCACAGATGCACTTAAAATAGAAATGCTGCTGAGGGTAGAACCAACCTCATCGTGAAGGTCGCGTGAAATGGTATTACGTAATTTTTGCAGTTCAAGTATGCGGTTAATGCGGCTGCGGTAATAAAAGAAAATAGTTGTAATAACAATCAATGCAATGCCAGCATAAAACCACCAGGCTTTATAAAATGCTTGTGATACATGCAGTTGAAGGCTTGTAACATCCTTGCTCCATACACCATTATCGCCTGCAACGCGTACTTTAAAAGTAAAATTACCATACGGCAGATTGGTAAAATTTACAAAGCGCAACGAGCCATCTTTCCAGTCTTCATCATAGCCTTCAAGCATGTATTGGTAGTTGATTTTACTGTTGCCATTATGTATGCTTGCAAATTTTACCTGTAAAATATTGTTGTTATAACTGATGTTGATTTTGTTGTTTAACTGTGCAGGTGTAAGTATGGAATCACCTGCCAAACAGCTTGTTATTATTGGTTTTGAAGGACATTTATTTGCAATTAAAGCAGTGTTTAAAGCATAGAGGTTACCATTACCAAATACAATTTTTCCATTAGCTGCTGCACATAAAGTACTGCCTGAAATTTCTGTGTTGTCAATACCTTCTTCTTCTGCAAAGCGTGTAAAACTATTATTGCTGCTGTTCCATTTTACAAGGCCTGATGAAGTGGCTATCCAAAAAATTCCATTGCCTTCATGTACAATGCTTTTGGTTGCGTTTGAAGGAATACCGTCATATTTACCAATAGACTGAATTTTTTTTGTTGCAATATCATAAACCTTAAGGCCATCAGATGATGTAACGGAATAGAACTTATTATTGAACAGCACTGCCGTACCCGATTTAAAATTCGAATCATTCATTACTACTTTACCAGTAATTGTATTCAACAGCATTAGGCCATTTTTAGATAGCAAGTACCAGTTGTTGCTGTCTTTTTTAATGGTACCACAAATCTCATAACCATTGTATTCTTTGGTATCACTTACAGCTATTTCTATTGCTGTTCGTTTTTTTCTGTTTACAAAAACAAGGTTACTGCTCCACCACCAGCGGCAGAGGTAAAAATTTCCATCAGCCAATTCTATTACATCTGTTACAGGGTTGTTGGCTAATAACTTAATATCTCTATAATCATCTACAGTATTGCTTTCTTTATTAAAAATGGAAATGCCATCTTCTCTTCTTATAAAAATTTCTTTGCCGTTGGCAGATTCTTTTAAACCCCAAACATTACCAAAGAAAGTTGTTGAAGAGGTGTTTTTCTGGTGATGATATTTTGATATTAAAGAGAGCTTTGGAGTAAAATGATAAAGCCATTCAATATCAGCTGCCCACAAAGTTTTATCGGCAGCAACCATAGCAGCAGTTACTGCAAGTGGCTTCTTTTCTATTAAAGTTGAAATCAAGTTCCATGATGGATTGAATATGCTGATAACATTTTTACCAGCTACCAATATATTTCCATTCTTGTCTTTCAAGAGAGCTGTTACAGCATTTGTGGCAAGACTTTGCGCATCATTTGCATCGTGTTTATAATGACTGAAAGAGCTGTTGTTATAGTTGAATTTATACAAGCCATTATTAGAAGTTCCCAACCAAATATTGCCTTCGTTATCCTGTTCAAAAGCAAACACAATATTATCGAACACATATTTATTTTGTTGATGCAAATCTATTTTCTGCAACCTATTACTATCAATATTGTACCTGTATAAACCAGGTTGCCATGTGCTTATCCACAGGTTATTTTTAGCATCAATAAACAACTGGCAAATGGCAGATTTATTACCAATATTATCGTTTAATACATTGGATGAAAATGCAGTAATGGACTTATTGTTGGTATGATTATACAAGTGCTTTTCATCAGCAGATAAAAAGTTAAGGCCACTTACAGTACCTATCCAGAAATTACCATTTTTATCTTTTTCTATATGGCCAGTGAGGCCACCTTGTAAAGCAGAATTTGATGGAGTAATATTTTTTTTAAAACTGTCGCTAACAAGTTTTACAAGGCCGTCAGTTCCTGCTGCAAAAGTTGAATTATTTACAAACAAAAAATCCCTGAAACCAATAGAACCCTTTGTTAGGTTTGATTGCAGCGAGTAGCGGTAATTTTTTGCCTTGTTGTAATAAGGATCAAATAAGCCAAATCCATCAGAAAAAGAGCCCAGCCATAACCTGTTTTTCTCATCGATTGCAAGCGACATTAATTTACCCTGTGGTATAGTATTATTGGGCTGGTGGGGATTATGAAAATAGTCGGTAAAACTATAACCATCATAACGCTGCAAGCCTTCTTCCCCTGCAATCCATATAAAACCATTACTGTCCTGCGCCATTTTATTAATGGTGCCATACATTAAGCCATTATGGGTGTTGATATGCTTGCATATTATTTTTTGCTGCTGTGCAGTTAACAGTAATGGTGTAAAAATAAGAAGCAGAATAAACCGCATAACGCTGTATGGTTGCGGTTTTAAAGCTATTGAATTTTAAGAATATTAAGAAACCAATGCTTCTGCCCTTAGCAAATCTTCAGGTGTATCTATTTCAATGCCCATATAATCTGTTACCACCATTTTTAAAGGAATGCCATACTCAAGATAGCGAAGGCATTCTATTTTTTCAGCAGCTTCAAGTGGTGTCATTGGCCATTTGGTGAAATCAAGCAGGGCCTGTTTTCTAAAAGCATATACACCAATATGTTCGTAGTAAGTTGGGGTAATATTTTTATCTCTTTGGTAAGGAATTACAGAGCGGCTGAACATGAGCGAATTCATATTTCTATCAACGGCTACTTTTACATAGTTAGGGTCATTGATGAATTTTTCTTCTTTTAAAACCTGCATTAAAGATGCTACCTGAACATTGTTTTCAGCGCCTTTAAAAACTTCCAGCAATTGCTGTAACGGTTCTTTTTTTACAAAAGGTTCATCGCCCTGCACATTCACAATAATATCCACATCCATATCCAGGACAGCTTCTGCAATACGGTCGCTGCCGCTTTCATGTTCGCGTTTGCTCATAATGGCTTTGCCGCCATTTGAAGTTATTTCGTTGTAAATAATATTGCTGTCAGTAACTACCACTACTTCATCAAATAAACCAGTAGCAACGCTGTTATCGTAAGTGCGGCGTATTACAGGTTTATTTCCCAGCATTTGCATCAGCTTGGCAGGAAAACGTGTGGCAGCGTAACGTGCCGGAATCATGGCAACTATCTTCATAAAATTAATATCTGTCTACCTATTTTATTGAACTGTCTTTTAAGGATAACCATTCTTCAACACTTACACAATAATCCTTAAATGTCAAATCTGAAAGTTGTAAACCTTGCAGGGAAAGAGATGTTGGTAAGCTGGTATTGAACTCTGTAAATTCCCTTTTTATTATTTCTGGACCAGGTAATTTTCTCCCTGATAATAAAAGCCAGTTTCTTATTTGTTCAATTATTTTTAAAGGATTGTTGTTGTGTGCCTTTGGGTCAATACCATTCAAATCAGACAAATATATTTTAGAAGAGAATTTTTTGCTTTCAAAAATGAGGGTGTTTTTTCGCTTTTGTTCTTCGGTTCCAAACCTTTTTGCTCCTAAAAAAAGCCCTAACTCAAACGGCATATTAAAACGTGGATAGTTGCTTTCCTCGTCAAGATGGGTATAAGAAATATCGTGTATCCCGTATTTACATTCTTCAATTAGATGGTACAATTTATCAATCCTGTTTACTGATGCATCATCATGTTCAAAAGCGCATCTTGGTATAAACCCACAACGGATAATTGTAAAAACCTGGGTATAAAAAAGTGGCTGATACTTTACATCAAAAGGGCAATTGATGAAGATATTTTCACTATAGCCTTCTTTAAACATATCAATTATGCGCTCTTTAACTTCTTTGTACTTCCATTGAGGTTTACATGCTTTACCTTAACCACCAATGATTTTGGTCTTGGATGAACGGCATAATATTCAGCAAAAGCTTTTGAAATAGCTTCCCGGGATAGGGTAGAACCTCTTTCAACTTTTTTTATGGTTACTACTGTCATAACTCAAATGTAAAACAAAAATATAAAACTATATTTTCATTCTTAGCAATTCATACTCCTCTAAAAAACTACCAAATCAACGTTCAGATATTTTACCCAATCAATCCCGCAGCCCTGCTTATTTCAAGCATTCTTTCAATGGGTTTCTTCGCCGCAAGGCGCAAATTTTCTTCCATGGTAATTTCAGGCAGCTCATACTTCATGCACAAATACAGTTTTTCAAGCGTATTCAGTTTCATGTAAGGGCAATCATTACAGGCGCAATTATTATTGGGCGGTGCAGGTATAAATGTTTTACCTGGCGCATCTTTTTGCATCTGGTGCAGAATGCCGGTTTCTGTGGCAACAATAAATTCCTGCGCATTTGAAGCAACGGCATATTTGAGCAGTTGTGTTGTGCTGCCAATAAAATCAGCTATTCGCAGTATAGGTTCTTCGCACTCAGGGTGTGCAATCAACTGCGCTAATGGGTGGCGAACTTTTAGTTTGGTAATTTTTTCGAGGCTAAAAATTTCATGTACCATACAGGCGCCGTTCCATAACAGCATATTTCTTCCTGTTTTTTTATTGAGGTAACCACCCAGGTTTTTATCAGGTGCAAAAATGATGGGCTGGTTCATAGGCAGGCTGTCAATTATCTTTTCTGCATTACTGCTGGTACAGATAATATCGCTTAAAGCCTTGATGTCTGCCGTGCAGTTGATGTAGGATATCACTATATGGTCAGGATGTTTGTCTTTAAACGCCTTAAACAGATCGGCAGGGGCAGAGTCAGCCAAAGAGCAGCCTGCCTTTAAATCAGGCAATAACACCTTTTTTGAAGGGTTGAGTATTTTAGCCGTTTCGGCCATAAAATGTACGCCTGCAAAAACAATGATATCTGCATCTGTATTCTGTGCTTTTTGTGCAAGCCCCAAACTATCGCCAATATAATCTGCCACGTCCTGAATATCAGGTTCCTGGTAATAGTGCGCAAGCACTATAGCATTCTTTTCTTTTTTTAGTTTTTCAATTTCTGCAAAGAGGTCGGTAGTGGCATCTACTTCAATATCAAGAAATCCATTCCTGTTTAAATTTTCTGTTGCTGTGCTAATGTTCATAACTGCTGTAATAAAAGAATATTAATACATTATTTATATAACCCAATACTACTATTAAGGGTGTGTATATCAGGATAACTTATTTATCCCCAATGGGCAAAGTTAATTACCTGAAGCTTATTCACTGTAACCCACAATTAACTAACAGAAGCAAACGTATACTGTTGCAGCATTGGGCAGGTTTCTTAACAACTGTGGATGATGGTTAACGGTTTTACCAACATCGCTTAGTTAACAATTTATTAATGCTTGATTAACGGGAACAAATAAGGATAACAATTTGCTGCTTAACTTATTTAATGTCAAATAACAAATGGACTTATCAGGTTTCTATCCACTAAAAGTTTTTAAAGAAGCAGGGTTATTCCCTATGTTACCGAATTATTAACAACCCCGCTGTGGATTAATTTATCGAAGATTTTTTCGGTTTGTATTGTCTACTTAAAAAGCCATCTTCTTTATTATTTATCAACATTTTTAAACCTTTACAGCGGTTGGTTTTGATTGTTTTTTCCACAATTTTTTCAAACATATTATTCCCCTATTTTTGCCATCCTTAAAAATTTCATTAATAAAATATTTATGTCTGTTATTCAAAGAATTCGTGACAAAGGTGCCTGGTTCATTTTCGGCATTATCGCTCTTGCATTGCTTGCCTTTGTGCTGCAGGATGGTTTGGGCCGCAAAGGCGGTAGTATTTTTGGCGACTCAAATACGTTAGGTAAAGTAAATGGTGTAACTATTGACAGGCTTGATTTTGAAAACAAAGTACAGTTTGCTGAGAAGATGTATGGCCAGCAGGTAAGCAGCCGCGACCAATTGGTAAACGGTGTTTGGAGCCAGGAAGTTGACCGTATTATTACAGAAGAAGAATACAACAAGCTTGGTTTAAGTGTTGGTTCAAAAGAATTATCAGAGGTTTTGTTTGATGAAAAAACATCTCCCTTGAAAAGAGAGTTTACCGACGAGAAAACAGGTGTTTTTAAAGTAGAAGAAGCAAGGCAGGCATTCGCACAAATTAAAAAAAGCAAAAATGCTGAGCAGGTTGACATGATTAACAAGGCTTACATAGAACCAACAGTACAGCAAACATTGCGTACAAAATATTCCAGCCTTTTACAAAATGCCGCTTATGTACCAAAATGGTTAATTGAAAAAACAAAGGCTGATAACAGTGCTATTGCAGGTATATCTTATGTAGCGGTACCTTATGCTACTATTGCTGATACTACAGTTAAAGTAAGCGACGATGAAATAATGGGTTATGCAAAAAAGCACAGCAAAGAGTACGAAAGGGATGAAGAAAGCAGAACAATCAGCTACGTTGGTTTTAATGCTACACCAAATGGTGCAGATAGTACTAACACATTAAATACCATCAATACTTTAAAAAACGATTTTGCAGCAGCAACAGATGCAAAAACATACCTTGACCGTGTTGGTACTGAGTCTCCATTTTATGATGGTTATTTCAGCAAAGGAAAAATTCAGCAGGCGCAGAAAGATACTTTATTAAAACTGGCAGTTGGACAAACTTATGGCCCTTACTTAGATGGTAACAACTACGTGGTTGCCAAAATGATAGGTATTAAACAATGGCCAGACAGCGTTAAAGTTCGTCACATATTAATTGCTACTGCAGACCCAAGAAGCGGGCAGCAGCTTAAACCAGACAGTGTTGGTAAAAATCTAATTGACAGTATTGAAACTGCTATTAAAGGCGGTGCCAATTTTGATACATTATGTGTAAAATATTCAGAAGACCCGGGAAGTAAGGCAACTGGCGGTATATATGATTATTTTCCACAAGGGAAAATGGTAGGTACTTTTAATGATTTTTCTTTTGATAAACCAGTTGGTTCAAAAGGTGTAGTTAAAACAGAATATGGTTACCATTATATTGAGGTGCTTGGCCAAAAGAACCCTCAACCTGCCTACAAATTGGCTTACCTGGCTAAACCTATCACTTCAAGTAACGAAACGGTAAGTACTGCAAGTACTGCTGCTGCTCAGTTTGCTGCAACAAGCAAAAACAAAAAAGCTTTTGATGAGAATGCTTTGAAAGCAAATATTACCGCCGTTCCTTCTGGTGAAATAAAGGCAGCTGATTTCTCAGTACCAGGTTTAGGTGCTTCACGTCCGCTGGTTAAATGGGCTTACGATAATGATCCAGGTGATGTTTCCGAACCATTTGAAGTGGGCGATAAATATGTGGTGGCTGTGATTACAAGTGCCAACAAACCAGGTTTGCCATCAGCGGGGTTGCTTCGCCCACAGGTTGAAAGCCTTGTACGTAACGAGAAAAAGGCAAAACAAATACTGGATACTAAATTTAAAGGTGCTTCTTTAGATGAGATAGCGAAGAATGCTGGTACCACTGTACAAAGGGCTGACAGCTTATCTTTTGGAAATGGTTTTATACCAGGTATTGGTATGGAGAACAAGGTATTGGGCGCGGCATTTAATAAAGATTTGAAAGGTAAAGTAAGCGAACCAATTGCAGGAAGTACTGGTGTATTTGCAGTACGTGTTGAAAGCCTTGGTGCAAACCCAACAGCTATGGATGATAATATGTTAAAACAACAATTGTTGCAGAGCCAAAGAAGTGCGGCTTACCGTGCTAACGAAGCTTTGAAAAAAGCATCTGAAATAAAAGACAACAGGAGTAAATTTTATTAATAGTTTTTAAATGATTTAAAAAAGCCTTCGCAACCAGCGAAGGCTTTTTTGTTTTATGAAATGCCTGGAAAATTTGTTACAAATAATCTGTTACATTTTTTTTGTAACAAAAATTTTGTAACAGGTATTTTCAAATAAACTCTTACTGATACCGAAACAGGTAAAACATAATATCAGTGTATTTTTGGCGATTGAAATAATAAAGTAATGGAAGACATCATTGTTAACAAAGTGGCAGAAAGTGGTTTGGTAACGTTCGATTTGGAACAGTTTTATCCCAAAGGGGAAATTGCTGTGTTTGATTTGAAAGATTACCTGTTTATGGGATTGATATTAAAAGAGAAAGATTTTCGCGCAGCTTTATTGACTACTGATTGGGAAAAATTCAGGGATAAATATGTTTCCATTACCTGTACTGCCGATGCAATTATACCCATGTGGGCTTATATGCTTGCGGCAAGTTATTTACAACCCCTTGCAAAAGATGTTGTTTTTGGAACAGAAAAGGAACTGATTACGAATATCTTAATTAAAAAACTGGCAGAAGTAAATGGTGAAGAATATACAGATAAACGTGTGGTGGTAAAGGGTTGTGGCGAAGTTGCTGTGCCTGAATCTGCTTATGTAGAGATTATCAATAAGCTTCGCCCTTTTGCAAAAAGTATTATGTATGGTGAGCCTTGCAGTACCGTGCCTATTTATAAAAAGAGGTAAGCTTTACCAGATTTCTTCAAAATTAATAAAGGCATTACAGCCTTCTTCAAATGAAAAGTCAAAAGAGAAAGAATGCCCTTTTTCTTTTAATTGATATTCATTATTTACAAGTTCAAACACTTCTACCTCTTCTGTATCTGGTGAAATAATAAGAAAGTATTTTACTCCATTAGTTTCATAAATGCAATATTTGGTATGCCTGTCTTTTAAAGCAGTTGAGGGTGATAATACTTCAACAACCATGCTTGGCGGAAAGTCTAAATATTTAAGTTTTGGTGTACCGCAAATAACTAAAACATCTGGTTGAATAACAGTGTCTTCAGCTACTTTATAATCCACGGGATCGTACACGTTACAATGGGCACACTTTTTTAAAGTGAAGCGAAATTCTGATAAAATTGCACCTGTAATTCGTTGATGCTTGGTAGTTGGTGCAGGACTCATGGCATAAGGAATACCTTCAATTAATTCCCATTTACCTTCCCAAATGCAATAGTCAGCGTAACTGTAATGTGGTAATATTTTTACTTTATGCCTCATGGTATTATTTGGAAAGTTAGCAAATCTTGATAAACGAAAATGCCCGCTCTATGCAGAACGAGCATTTTCATTGCGGCAGATGTTTCGTGCCTCAACATGACGAAAACCTATCTTGGAGGAATATTCAAAGGAATATCTCTCTTCAGCATTTCTTCCCTGTTAGCCATAACCCATGCGGTGTTAAAAATTAAACGCACACGTTTTTCCATCAAAGCAAAATTAATTTTCTCAACAGTGTCCGTTGGTCTGTGGTAGTCTGCATGTACCCCATCAAAATAGAAAATGATAGGTACACCAGCTTTTGCAAAATTGTAATGGTCGCTGCGATAGTAAAAACGGTTAGGGTCAGTAACATCATTATACCTCCTGTCCAGTTCCATTTTAGCATCTTTATTAATGCTGTTTGTAATGCCCATCAAGTCGCTGCTCAATTTATCTTCACCAATTACATACACATAATTGCTGGTATCCCCTTTATAGGCACTGCCTACACGGCCCACCATATCTGTGTTTAAATTAACTGTTGTTTTAGCCAAAGGCAGCAAAGGATTTTCAGAATAATACTGCGAACCCCACAACCCTTTTTCCTCACCGCTAACCGTCATAAACAAAATGCTTCTTCTTGGGCCGTTGCCTTTTTTCTTAGCTGCAACAAAGGCTTCAGCCATTTGCATTACACTAACAGTACCACTTCCATCATCATCAGCACCATAATAAATCACAGTATCTCTTTTACCTAAATGATCGTAGTGGCTTGTCAACACCACATACTCATCTTTCTTATCGGTACCTTCTAGTAAACCTGCAACATTGCTGCTCTGTAGCTCAGCGGTAAGCTTGTTTACATTCAGTTTTATTTCAGAATAATAAGTGCCCTTATTTATTTCTTTTATTTTGTCTGATGTTAGGGTTGAAGTTCTCCCTAATAAAGCAGAAGCCACTTTTTCTGAAATGCTTGCTGAAACAAAAGCAGCACCATCATTGCGTTTCAGGTACATATTGCCCTTAGTGGCCGTAGCCATTTTTCTTGGAAAATCTTTTGACACTACTAATAAACCTGCGGCACCTTTTGCTTTTGCATTTGCACTTTTTACAACGGCAGCACCTGGACCAAAACGTGCAGTACCAGTTGTTTTAAAACCTTCTGGCAAGCCATCTAAAACAACCACTATTTTACCAGTAACATTCAGGGTACTGTAATCATTGGTTTTGCTGGCACTGTCTATAATCCCATAGCCTGCAAATACAATATCATTATAGCTAAAACTACCTGATGGCGTGGCCTGTAGTGAAAATGCGAAATCCTTATCCCAATCAAACGGCTGACCATTTACAGAGAATTTTTTGCTCACCAGTTCATCCTGGTACACAGGATAGTATTGCTGGTAACTATCTCCACTGGCAGGTTTTAATCCAAGTTTCTTAAAATGTGCTTCAATATAAGCCGCTGCTTTTTTTTGTCCTGGTGTTGCAGTTTCGCGGCCTTCCATTTCTGCACTTGCAACAATGGTTAGTTTTTCTTTTAAGCCTTTGCCTGTTACCATGTTGGCAAACTTTGCAGCGTCTTCATTTTTTTGCGCTATTGATATGCCAAAAGACAGCAACAACGGGGTAAACAGTAGTTTTCTATTCATAGTTGTTTAGTTGAGTATAGATGTACAGAACATCAATGCTGAAAGATAAAGCGCGGATTTTAATTGAGTTACTGTTGTTTTATGAATGGATAAAATAAAACAGCCTGGAAATTCCCAGGCTGTCTGTAAAAGTTATGGAAATTTATTTCATTCCGTATTTGTGCTTATATCTCTCGTATAATTCACTTTGTTTGTTTTCAAGACTCACCACCCTGCCTTGTATTACTGCAAGGCTAATAGTGCTGCTCTTCATATCAAGAATGTCACCTTCGCTTACAATAATGTTGGCATCTTTTCCCGCTTCCAGCGAACCTGTTTTATCATCAACACCCAAAATTTTTGCAGCATTTAAAGTAATCGCTTGTAATGCCTGTTCTTTAGTTAAACCATAAGTAACCGCAGTACCTGCATTGTAACTAAGGTTGCGGTAGCGAGCTTCGTCATGTGTATCGTTTAAAGCGAACAATACACCTGCTTTTTGTAAAACGGCTGGTGTTTTATAAGGTTGATCAATATCATCATCTTCTGTTGCGGGTAAAGCATGTTCGTCTTTTAATATCACAGCTATATTATTCGTCTTTAAAATGTCTGCAAGTAAAAAGCTTTCGCTACCGCCAACAATCACAACATCAAAACCAAACTCTTTTACAAAGTCAATGGCAATAAGCATTTGCTTTACCTGGTCGCCGTGCACAAACAGTTTTTGTTGTTTATTAAACAACGGTTTTAGTGCTTCAAATTTAAGGTTCACATTGGTGTGCGTTGCTTCCTGTAAATATGCTTTGGCCTGTTTCAAAAAGCTTTTTATTTCATCCACTTTATCCAAAGCCACTTTGGTTGGGTCGGCAGCTTCGCCACCGGCAGCTCCTCTCAATCCACCAGGGAATCCGCCACCACCCCTTCTGCCGCCTCGGCTGATAAAACTTGGTAGTGTAAGGTGAATGCCTGCATCCATTTTATAAGCTGCATCTTCCCAGTTCCATGCATCTAATTGTACCACACTTGATGAGCCGCTGATGGTGCCACCTTCAGGGGCAACGCTTGCAAGAAGAATACCATTGCTCTTTAAAACATTAATCACTTTCGAGTCTGTGTTGTATGCAGTAATACTGCGCACACTTGGGTTAAAATCGCCTAGTTCAGTATGGTCATTACTACCCCTAACACCGTTTGCAATTTCTTTTAAACCAAGGTCGGTATTTGATAATATTAAACCAGGGTACACCTGTTTGCCTTTGGCATCAAATACTTTAGCACCGCTTGCAGGCGTAATACCAGCGGCTACCTGTACAATTTTGCCGTTGTTAATTTCTACAGTGGCACCTTCTAAAACATGGCCGTTGCCAATGTGTACTGTGCCGTTGGTAATGTACATTTTGCCAGTGTAGGCTGCGGCAGGATACACTACATCCTGTGCTTTTACAGCAGCGGTTATAATAAGCAGTGCTGTAAGTGAAGAAAATATTTTTTTCATTTGTTGTTGTTTAATTGTGATAGCATTTTTTTGCTGACCATCGTTTGTACTACTATTGAGCGCCTGTTGTGTCACTCACTGCAACGTTCATAACACTTCTGAGCTTTTTAATTCCCATCGTCACCAGCTTTTTCATCAATGGTTACCAAACCATTATGATGGCCATGATCTCCGCAGCTTAATATTACCTGCCAGCTTGGTTCAGCAGCCCTCATTGGTGTACCAGCCCTTTTTTCGCCAGCCAGTTTACCCATAAGGCGGTTGCGTTCTGTTTTTATTTTATTCCTCATTTCTAAATCCTTTTCGCGTGAGAAATAAACAGTACCATCAACAATCGTGTACAGGCTCATCGCGTAAATGCTCAATGGATTATCGCTCCATAAAACAAGGTCAGCATCTTTGCCTACTTTAATGCTGCCCACTTTATCTTCAATATGTAAAGCTTTTGCAGGGTTAAGTGTTACCATTTTTAAAGCATCTTCTTCAGGTACGCCACCATAGCGAACTGTTTTACCTGCTTCCTGGTTAAGGCGTCTTGCCATTTCAGCATCATCACTGTTAATGCAAACATTCAAACCTGCTTTGTACATCAGCGCAGCGTTATAAGCAATAGCATCGGTGGTTTCTACTTTATAATACCACCAGTCAGAAAAAGTGGAAGCACTAGAACCGTGTATTTTCATCTTATCTGCAACCTTATAACCTTCCAGTATGTGCGTAAATGTGTTGAATTTGAAACCGTATTTATCACCTACCCTCATGGCAGCCGTAATTTCACTTTGTACATAAGAGTGGCATGTGATGAAACGCTTTTTGTTCATGATTTCTACCAATGCATCCAGTTCAAGATCCCTTCTTGTTTTTGCATCAATCTTTAGAGCTTTTTGATAATCCACAGCTCTTGCAAATGCATCGTTCAGCACTTCTTCCACACCCATCCTTGTATCAGGAAAACGGTTGTTGTTTTGAGATGTGGTACGTTTTACGTTTTCGCCCAAAGCAAATTTTATGAAAAGATCCCAGCCTTTAAATTTCAGGTCATCATCATTGGCACCCCAACGAAGTTTTATTAATTGTGTTTGGCCACCAATGGTATTTGCAGAACCATGAAGTATATGTGAAGATGTAACGCCACCACTCAATTGCCTGTAGATATTGATATCTTCAGGGTTAAGATTATCGCCAATTCTTACCTCAGAAGTTACAGACTGTGCGCCTTCGTTAATAGAACCTGCTGCAATATGTGAGTGTTCGTCAATAATACCTGCAGTTAAATGTTTGCCCGTACCGTCAATTACTTTAGCCCCATCAGCAGAAAGGTTTTTACCAAGTTTTGATATTTTACCATCTTTTACAAGAACATCAGTGTTTTCAAGTTTACCATCTTTTTCATTGGTCCAAACAGTAGCGTTTTTAATCAGCATCGTTTCCTGTTTTGGTGCTTCTTCCCAGCCATAACCATCAAAAGGAAAAGTTACTTTACCCAAACGTTGCGGAAATGTTGGACGCTTTCTTGTGGTATCAGGAACGGTCAATGACTTAACAAAAGAAGCAGACCATGTAATCCTGTTACCAGCGGTGTCTTCACCAGTACCGCTCCAAGTTTCGCCATTGGCAACACCACTCAAACGAAATTGAGCAGGGGTAGCACCCGCACCTCTTCCACCGCCAAAGCCAGCACCAGCAGGCCTTTCACCAGTTGGCATAGTTCCCATTCCACCGCCTCTTCTTGGTATAGTGGTTGAAAAGCTTAGCTTAACAATTTTACCATCGAAACTGAATTTTGGGGTAAGTGTGTCTTTACCAATTAAAGAAGCAGAAGCTGCGCCTTTTACATCTAATGTATAATTTGTTGTTCCTGAAGGCGCGTTGATTGCGAGATTGTATGTGGCTTTAACGTCGTTCCAACCATCAGCCTTAATTGTATATTTTTTACCCTGTATGTAGTTGTCAAGAATTACTGCTTTTTCAGAAAAGATAGAATCTGTAGTAATTAAGAAGTTGGCGAGTTTACCAGCTTCCAGGCTTCCTACTTTATCGTATACACCCAATAATGTTGCAGGTGTTTTTGTTAATGCTTCAAAAGCTTTGGTAGTTGTCAAACCATTTTCAATTGCTTTGCGAAGGTTAGTGAGGAAGGTTTTTGTATCTCTTAGATCAGCCGCTGTTAAGCAAAAAGGAATGTTTGCTTTTTCAAAGGCTGCTGCATTAGTTGGTGCCATTTCCCAATGTTTCATGTCGGCCAATGATACAAACCGTGAATCGTTAGGATCTTCTACATCCATCGCTTGTGGGTAATTCAACGAAAGAATAAATGTTGCTTTTGTAGCAGCAATTTCTTTTATGCGCTGGTATTCGTTACCACCACCTTTAATAATATACTGTGTACCAAACTCTTTTGCAACCCTGTCTGCACGTAAGTCAACCCATTTATCATCAGCTTCAAAAATTTGTGGTAATGACTGGTTATCATTAAATGCTTGAAGTGAAAGATTTGTTCCTTCCGTTGCAGGCTTGGTTTTATACCATTGTGCATCAAGGTAGGTTTGACGCAATAGGGCGATACTTCCCATAACACTGCTTGGATAACTTTGAGTAGAAACCCCTTTGCTAAAAGAATAATGAGCTGCTGCTTTTTCTTTTAATAGCAAAAAATTATCCTCTCCGCTGGCAAGGCTCACCACAGCTCCTGTGCCTCTTGCAATACCATCTTTAACATGTGTTAGTACTGTACCAAAACCAGTTTCACGGTAAGGTTTTGCTTTGGTATCGTCTGCTGTAAACAAAGCAGATGCATCAGTTTCTGGTTTAATAGCCTGGTTCCAGCCATAAGCACCTTTTGTATTGGATGTAAGTTGTGCTGGCGCATTAAAATTAAAACCTCCTACGCTTAACTGGCGTTGTGGTGTAGCAACACCATAATCTGTGTAAATGTCAATAAAGGATGGGTAAATGAATTTGTTGCTACAGTCTATAACAACAGCATCTTTTGGAATAGCAACTGAAGCACCAAGGCTTACAATTTTTCCATCTTTAATTACAAGCGTTGCTTTCTGTAATGTGCTTGTTGAAGATTGAACAATGGTTGCATTTGTAAATGCATAAGTTCCTGTTCGTTTGTCTGCAATTCCGTTCACGGGGAAAGTTTCCTGCGCATTAAGGAGCGTGGTAAATACCAGCCCTGACAGCAGAAGCTTTAGTTTTCTCATAATAATAATTTGCTTAGTATGAAATAAAGCTATGAATTACAGCAAATAAAAAAAGCCATTCATCATATAACGGATGAATAGCTCATAAAGCAACAAAGTATAATTAATTATTATATAATATTATCTTCCCATATATACCATTAGTATTTGTATGTCGCTTGGATTAACCCCACTTATACGACTGGCCTGACCAAGTGTATGTGGACGAATTTGTTTAAATTTCTGTAATGCTTCATTTGATAAAGCATTTACATTATCGTAATTAAAAGTACCAGGAATAACCATGTTTTCAAGCTGGCTCATTTTTACAACAAGCTCCTGCTCTTTTTCAATATAGCGTTCATACTTCACCTGAATTTCGGCCTGTTCAATGATGTCATTAGAAAAACTTTCCAGTAATGTATTTAACGCAGGAAGAGACTGCATCATTTGTTTCAACTCAACATTTGGGCGAAGGATTATTTTATTTGCCCTTTGCTTTTCAATGATCGAAGACGATTCTATTTTTTCAAAATATGGATTGATCTCATCGGCCTCTACATTAAACTCCTGTAGAATTTTAGTCACCTTTTTAACGCCTTCCCTTTTTTCGATAACCTTATCCATCCTTTCCTGTGAGGCTAAACCAAGTTTGTAACTTAACTCAGTTAATCGCAGATCAGCGTTATCCTGCCTTAACAATGTTCTGTATTCAGCACGGCTGGTAAACATGCGGTAAGGTTCATCTGTTCCTTTACTTATCAGGTCATCAATCAATACACCTATATATGCTTCACTTCTTTTTAAAACAAGCGGCTCTAATTCATTCGCTTTCTGGTGTGCGTTTATGCCAGCCATTAATCCCTGGCAAGCGGCTTCTTCGTAACCAGTGGTTCCATTAATCTGGCCAGCAAAAAAAAGATTGCTTAACAGTTTTGTTTCAAGAGAATATTGCAATTGCGTTGGTGGAAAGAAATCATATTCAATGGCATACCCAGGCCTGAATATTCTACAGTTCTCAAAACCAGGAACTGTACGCAAAGCCTTTACCTGCACATCTTCTGGCAGGGAAGTAGAAAAGCCATTTACATATATCTCTACGGTATTCCACCCTTCAGGCTCCACAAAAAGCTGGTGGCGTTCCCTGTCTGCAAAGCGATTGATTTTATCTTCAATACTTGGGCAATATCTTGGTCCCCTACCTTCTATTCTTCCTTGGAACATGGGGCTTCTATCAAAGCCTGTTTTTAAAATGTCATGAACATCGCTGTTAGTGTATGTAACAAAGCAACTTCTCTGTTGTACAGATTTAATTTTTTCAATATCAAGGTACGAGAAGCCAGTAATTTCTTCATCACCTTTTTGTTCTTCCATTTTAGAATAATCAAGGCTTCTTCCATCTACTCTTGGAGGAGTTCCTGTTTTAAGTCGATTACTCTCAAAGCCAAATTCAACCAGTTGTTCTGTAATACCAGTTGCAGCTTTTTCGGCAATCCTGCCGCCGCCAAACCTTTTTTCACCAATATGCATTACACCATTAAGAAAAGTTCCACTGGTGATAATCACAGATTTAGCTTTTATCTCATTACCCATTCCTGTAATAACACCGCAAACCTTGTTGTTCTTTATGATTAAAGAACTTACCATATCCTGGTAAAAATCAACATTAGGTGTTTGTTCAAGCATATCTCTCCAGGTAGTTGCAAATAACATCCGATCATTTTGCGTACGCGGACTCCACATTGCAGGGCCTTTGCTTTTGTTAAGCATCCTGAATTGTATCATGCTTTTGTCGGTAACAATTCCACTATAACCACCTATTGCATCAATTTCGCGAACAATCTGGCCTTTTGCAATACCACCCATCGCTGGATTGCAACTCATTTGGGCAATGGTTTGCATGTTCATAGTAATCAAAAGCACTTTACTACCAAGGTTTGCCGCCGCTGCCGCTGCTTCACAGCCGGCATGGCCAGCACCTGCCACTATAACATCGTATTCTTGAAACATATTTTTAAGATAAGCCGCGAAGATACTTTCTGTAAGTTGTTTGGGTGAGTTTCACGTGGAACATTATTTACAACCTCCGTTTGGGAATGTGCTGAAAAGGGTTTTGTTTCACGTGAAACATTAGTTGTTTGATAAAAAGCTGCTCAGGTAGTAATCTTCCTTGCTTCTCATTTCTATAACCTGCTTTTTTGTTTTGTCTTTATAGCCGCATAGGTGTAATGCACCATGAAACATAACTCTTAGCATTTCGTGTTTTGTGCTGGTTTTATGGGTTTTGGCGTTTTCTTTTACCCTGTGAATACTTATATAAATTTCCCCTTCAACAGGCTGTGTGGCTTCTGACAGGCAAAAGGTGATAATGTCGGTATAATAATCGTGTTGTAAAAAGTTATTATTAATAGTTAACAGGTAGTCATCTGAACAAAAAATATAGGTTAATTGGCTTAGGGGTTTGTCTTCTTGTTTAAAAAGAGATGCTAAAAACAGCTTTAGTTGTGTTTTTTGCTGTAATGAAAAAGAAACATCGGCATTGTGAAAAGCTATTAAAGTCATGGTTTTTAATTGAATCCAAAATTCGTAACAAATTAGTCAATTGCTGAATTTACATTTGTTGCATAATTGAGATAATGAAAAGATTGAGTGAATTAGCGGTTGGACATAAAGCGATTATACATT
Organism: Chitinophagales bacterium; assembly: GCA_031424995.1. Taxonomy (GTDB): domain Bacteria; phylum Bacteroidota; class Bacteroidia; order Chitinophagales; family Chitinophagaceae; genus Parasediminibacterium. The sequence goes on from JANPIP010000007.1 coordinate 93,608, forward strand.
CTTTTGAAACAGATGGTATTTTTATTAAACTGATGGAAATGGGATGCGTACCTGGTGAATTGGTAAAAGTTATACAAGTAGCACCACTTGGCGACCCGATTTCTATTGCTGTGGCAGGCTATAATCTTAGCCTTAGGTTAAATGAAGCTGATAGTATTTTTATTGAAGAATGCTATTAAACAATACAACTTTAAACTGAACTGTAAATGAAAGTTGGCTTATACTTTGGTTCGTTTAACCCCATTCATATAGGCCATCTTATTATTGCTGAATTTGTTGCCAATAATACAGATCTCGACCAGGTTTGGTTAATTGTAAGCCCCCAAAACCCGCTTAAACCATCTTCTTCATTGCTTAATGAATATGACCGATTACACATGGTGCAGGTAGCTGTACAGGATAACCCCATGTTAAAAGCATCGGATATTGAATTCAGGTTACCAAAACCCTCTTATACTATTGATACCTTACAATATTTAAAAGAGAAGTTTCCTGCACATGAATACTCCATTATCATGGGTAGTGATAGTTTTCAAAATCTTCCTAAATGGAAAAACTACGAATTGCTTATTAAAAATTATCACTTTATAATTTACTCACGTCCTGGTTGTGATATTACCACCAACCTTACAACTGTAAACGTTTTACAAGCTCCACTTTTAGATATTTCATCAACCCAAATACGCGCAACAATTAAGGCTAAAAAAAGTATTCGTTATTTGGTACACCCTTCTGTAGCAACTGAAATAGAAACCAATGGCTATTATAAATAAGGTGAGATTTATTTCTCTGATTTGTTGATTGTTAATTAATGCTTATAGGAATTACAGCGGCTACAGGACAGTTATTAAAGTATTTTACAAAAAATAATTTATTGTTATATGTATAGTAATTGTTTTTCAATGAATTATATCAAAAATTAATCTTACAGCGAATCATTTACTGCTGTTATTGTAGTGGCTTTATTCAGCTCATTTAAACGAGCCGTTAAAGGTGAGTTACAGCATTGGGTCGTTTTAAAAAGAACTAGTAACGTAAAAGATATTGCTGTGAGTTAACTTCTTATAAAGCTGTTTGTACAACTTTAACATATATGCACTTAAAGTTTTACTTTCACTCGTCAAATTCTTTGGCTGCGGTCATATGGTTGTTTCTATCATTATTGTAAATTATAACGTTAAGTATTTCCTAGAGCAGTGCCTGTATTCTGTAGTTAAAGCTATTGATGGTATTACTGCGGAGGTTTTTGTGGTAGATAATAATTCTACAGATAATAGCCTTGCTTACCTGGAGCCAAAATTTCCCACGGTACATTTTATTGCAAACACAACAAATGAAGGCTTTGGAAAAGCCAATAACAAAGCATTGCAATATTGCAACGGCGATTATATTTTATACCTTAATCCCGATACTATTGTAAGTGAAGATTGTATAGATAAATGTGTTTTTTTTTTTGAAGCACATGCAGATTGTGGCGCTTTGGGCGTTCGCATGATTGATGGAAGCGGCATCTTTTTACCTGAAAGCAAACGTGCATTTCCATCACCCGCGGCTTCGTTTTTTAAGCTTACTGGTTTAGCAAAATTCTTTCCGCATTCAAAAATATTTAACCAGTATGCATTAGGTCATTTTGATGAACATCAAACCCATGAAGTAGATGTTTTGGCTGGTGCATTTTTAATGGCGCAACGTTCTATAATTGAAGCCTGCAAAGGTTTTGATGAGGTTTTTTTTATGTATGGCGAGGATATTGACCTTAGTTACCGCATACAAAAAATGGGGTATAAAAACTATTATTTTCCACAAACCAGCATTATACATTTTAAGGGCGAAAGCTTAAAGCGCGGCAGCCTTAACCATGTGCGTTTATTTTATGGCGCCATGGGCATTTTTGTAAAAAAGCATTACAACAAAGGCAGGGCAACACTATTCTCTTTTTTTATGCAGTTGGCTATTAACCTTCGTGCCATTGTATCGCTGCTAAAAACATTTTTGCGTAAAATTGGTTTGCCCTTTTTAGATGCGCTTATCATTTTTTCATCGCTGTTGCTTATAAAAAAAGGGTGGATTGTTTATGAAAGGGATGGTGAACCTTTTCATCAATCACCCAATATTACCTTATTAATGTTTACAGGAATTTACCTGCTGGCTTCAACATTATCTGGCATGTACGACAGGTTGTATAAACCCGCAAAGGCTTTACTGTCAAGCATTACAGGTATTGTGGTAATGATTGCAGCTTATGCTTTAATACCAGAACCTGACCGTTTTTCGCGTGGTGTTATTGTAATTGGTGGCTTGCTTGCAGGTTTAATGGTTAGTTTTTTCAGGTGGGTATTAGTTAAGCTGAAACTAATTGATAATTTTTCTGAAAACGACCGTGTACAGCAAACCATTATTGTTGGCGATGAAACAGAATATGCACATGTAATGGATATTTACAGTAAGGCTGGTGTGCAGGATAAAGTATTGGGCCGTATTTCTTTAGGCATGGAGAGCGGTGGTACTATAGGCAGCATTCACCAGTTGCATCAATTGCTAATAAGGATGAAAATAAAGGAAGTTGTTTTTTGTGAAGGAACACTAACTTATTACCAGATTATCCAAAAAATACAAACCCTTCCCCACAACATTAGCTACCGTTTTATAAGCAGTAAAAGCAACAGTATTGTGGGCAGCGATAGTAAAGCCACCATTGGTGAAACCTTTACTGCTGAAGGTTTTTATCAAATTAACCAGCCTTACCATAAACGTATGAAGCGCGTGGCAGATTTTTTTGTTTCCTTATTTATCATCTTCACTTTTCCCGTACACCTGCTATTTATAAAAAATGGTGGTAAAGCTATAAAAAATGCCTTGAGTGTTTTAGTTGGTAGTGCAACCTGGGTAGGTTATTCCATACAGGAAACCACACTTCCACCACTTAAAGAAAATATACTTACCTGTTATGGTTTGCCTGTAAATGCGCCGCAACCTTTAAATACAGAAGCATTGCATCAGCTTGATGTTCAATATGCACGTTATTACGATTGCTGGCAGGATGTAGTGTTACTTTTAGAAAATTATAAACAGCTTGGCGGCTAAAAACTAATACACTTCATTTTATTGGCATTGGCAGATCGGCTGGAAAACTTTGCTTTATAAGTTGCCGTAAGCTCAAACCCACCATAAGATTGGGATGCGGTTTTAAGCTGCGATATATTGGCATCGTAACTAAGGCCAAGGCTAAACTGGTACATATCTAGTTTTATAACAGGTATCAAAGCATCGTTCCAGCGGTAAAAAGCGCCACCGTAAAGCGTAATGCTTTCATAATCAGAATAACTGTAACCGCTGTTTTGCAGCAGGTCTGCACCAAACATTACACCACCCAAAAATTGCTCGTTGCCACCCTGTTTTATATAATCGCCATAAATTAAAAACTTGTGTATATCGCTAACAGGTAAATTCAATCCTGCGTTAAAAGTTATTTTTCGCTGCATAGTTGTTTCGCCATCTGTGGTATAAAAACCAACCTTTGGTTTGTTGGCGTGAAACAAAGCCGCGCCAATGTAATAAGTGGTATTGTTCTCGCCAAAAGTGCTGGTATAAGAAATGCCCGTACTTATATCCCAATAATTTAAACCTGTTCTGCTAAAAACTGCGCTGGTAGGGCTGTTGGGGTTAAACACTCCATTCTGGTACTGATCATCCAGCTTTAATTGTGTGGGGTCGAATTGGCTGTTTACAGGCCCGCCCATAAATGCAAGCGATAGGTAATTATTGTTATCGCCGCTTAATGATTTATGAAAATTTATAACAGGCAAAAGCTGTGTTCTTTTCAGTTTAATATCACCTGCCACATCCTGTGTTATTTGTAAACCTGCAGTAATCCAGTCATCATATTTACCTATCGGGAATTTTATTTCTGTGCTTAATGCAGATGTTTGATAAGGAATAGTAATGCTTTGCCACTGGCTGCGAAAAGCTCCTGTTACACGTATGTCGCCATCAAAAACACCAGCCAATGCAGGGTTGCGCAACAGCGGTGTTTCATAAAACTGCGAAAAAGCCAAATCCTGGCTGTTAGCAGCATGAACAATTATAGAAAGTAAAAAAATATGTAAAAAGCGTTTAACCATGTTTGTTGTTCCTCTCACTAACGTTTCACTTCATTTTAGATTAACCATAAATACTTAAGGTAAAAGCAAAAAACGAAGCTAATCTATGTGTTCTTTTTAAAAACTATGTACCTATGTGTTTAACCTATCTGCCATAATTGATGCGACGCATCAATTATTAAATTTGTTTTCAATTCATATTCCTTTTATAAACATCATCTACCGTGTCTATGTGCTCTTTTCCTAAACCTCTTTTTCTATGTGTTTAATCTATTTCATCAATGCCACATTACCTTTATATGTAAATACAACCCCGTTCTCGCAAACCGCTTCGCAAGTGTACACATAAATATCTGGCGAAGCCAATTTTCCTTGAATGGTACCATCCCAACCAAAATTCGGATTATTGGCTGCAATATTAGCTTTCTCAAATACAACCTGACCCCAACGGTTATACACCCTAAAACTTTTTACTTGTTTAATACCAGTTCCCCTGACCATAAAAATCTTATTTGCCCCTGTTGCATTGTCTGGGCCTGGCATAAATGCATTTGGGATATATACTTGCGCACCTCTACAGAATACCTTAAAACAAAGGGTATCTGTTACCGTACAGTTATAAATAGTGGTAGCGTTGGCAATATAACAAATATCGTTTTTAGCCGTTATCGTTGGTTCTGGCGAAGTAACACTGCTTATGGCAATGGATGGCGTCCATAACCATGATTTAACTGGGCCATTAAGAAGCGTTGGTACAATTTTAAATTCAGCGCCTGCGGCGATTACCTGGTCTTTACCAAGATTTAGAACAGGAATATTACCCACTGCAATATTAATATAGGCTACATCTGTAAAGCAATTGGCACTGTCTTTACCTGTTACCATATAATTGGTGGTAATTGTTGGTGTTGCCAAAGGCGATGAGGCTTTGGCATCGCTTAAACCTGTGGCAGGAAACCACTCATACTTTTCGGCACCGCTTGCAAATAACCTTGTAGATTGGCCCAAACAAATACTGTCGCTGGCAGAAACCTGCATGGTAAATTTCTGTTTTACATTAACCACAACGGTATCGCTTGCACTACAGCCATAGCTGTTATAGGTTGTAACCACAAACTGCGATGTTACTGTAGGGCTTACCACTGGGTTGGTACAGGTAACACAACTTATGTTTTGCAAAGGGCTCCAGGTATAATTATCTGCACCAGAAGCAGAAAGCTGCGTGGTTTGGCCTGCACAAACTGTTTTATCAGGGCTTGCAAAAACATCAGGGCTTGGGTTTATATTAATGGATGAAAAGACGGTATCATAACAACCATTAACAGTACCAACAATCAATTTGGTAGTATAACTGGCATCTGTAGTATAAATTTTAGATGCTGTTTGCCCAAGGGCAGAAGAATTATCGTAGTACACCCACTTGTAAAAATTAACCGCATCTTTTGATGTTACATTGGCAGTGTATTGCACACTTTGGTTAACACAACCATAAGAACCTGTGCTGATAACAGGTTTTGGTTTTGTATTGATTGATACGGGTACAGGAATATTTATGGGCCCTGATGTGCAACCACTTTTTCCTGTAACAATCAACTCTACAGGATAGGAGTTGTCTGCATAATAGGTATGCGAAGGATTTTGTACCCTGCTTACTGAACTTCCATCACCAAAATTCCACTGCCAGCTTTGTATGCCAAAATAGGCCCTTGAAGTATCTATAAACTGTATGGTGGTAGCATCGCAAACTTTTTGTGCGGTGGTGGTAAAACCAGCTAAAAGGTTATCCAGTTTAATGGTGTCTTTGCCCTGTATGGTGGTGCGGCAGGTTGCACCTGAAAATAATTCAAGAGACGGAATATAAATACCAGATTGTTTATAGGTATGGAAGATGATACTGTTGGTGCTGGTTTCAAAAGTACCATCGCCAAAATAAATTCTTATTGAATCTGTGCCAATGGTATTTGCCTCAAAACGAACCGCTTTGGTATTACAGATAAGGCCGTTATCGTACTGCCAGCTTCCTGTAGGGCCGTTAACAGTAATAACTTTTATGGCTTCGTAATTACAGCCGCCTGCTTTATAGGCGTTCATCTTAACATTATAGGTACCTGTTTGTGTAAAAGTGTGCTGTACAATATCGCCGGTATCTTTTTTATTGTCGCCAAAATCCCACGCAGTGGTAACAGCAGGTACACTTAAATTGGTAAACACAGCATTAAATGGTACGCAAACACTTACTGTTTGCGATGCGTTAAAAGCACCTGCCGCTTTTGAGAAAATGTTTATCGGTATACTAAGAGTATCGCCGCAGCTTTTGCCAGGGTGTTGGGTAATAGCAATCAGCGAGGTCATATATTGGCCTGGCACTTTATATGCGTGTGATGGTTGTGTAAGTTTTGATGTGTTTCCATCACCATAATTCCAGGTATAACCAGCGGGAACATTTATTTCATTTATAAAACGTACACTATCGCCCAAACAAGCAGAGGCTGGAATGGTAAACTTAGCCACAGGCGTTACAAAAGCCCTCACCATTTCTGTATCTGTAGTATCGCTGCAGCCATTGGTTGCCCTTAGCTTAACAGTAAAAATACCAGGCGTGGTATAGGTATGCAGTACCGTATCGATGTTTTTTAATGTATGCAGAAAATTGCCATCACCAAAATCCCAGTCAAAATCAGAGGCACCGCTTGTGTTATTTATAAAGTGTACATCGCCAGGGTTACAGGTTAAAGCCTCGTTGCCATTAACAGCAAAGTCGAGCTTAATGGTGCTTGGCGATACAAGAATGTTATAGTTAAGAGAATCTACACCGCAGTTATTCGTAGCAGTAAGTTTAACTTTAAAAGTGTCTGATTTATTGGTTATGAAAGTATGTTTTACCGAAGTATCACTACCTGTGGCAAACGTATTACCATCACCCCAAGACCATTTATAACTAACATTACTGCCTTTAGTGGTATTATTAAAAGTTACCGTAAAAGGCGAGCAGCCAAAAGATTTATCTGGTGAAAATAAAGCCCTTGGTTTTGCTTTAACCAATATGCCCTTGTTTACTGAAACCGTTTCGCAGGATGTGGACGCACTTAATACTACATTATAAACCGTATCTGTGTTTAAAGGGCTTGTTGGGAAGATGATATTACCGGGATCTGCAAAAGTAGAAGTGTTGCCGGTGCCAAAATTCCATACATATGTAAAAAGGTTTTTATTGGGCGTATTGTTGGTTAGGCCAACAGTTAAAGGGCCGCAGCCGTTATCATTACTTGCAACAAAGGCTGGCAGTATTTGCGGTGTAGTATAAAACTTATGCGAAATACTGTCATCGTTACAACTGTTATTGCTGGTTGCTTTAAGCTTAATAGTTACAGAATCGAAGCTTTTGGTAATGGAATAAGCTGGTAAACCGTTGCTGTTGAAGCCTAAGGAAACGCCATCAGCAAACCATTCATAGGTTTTGTTATTGCTGTTTGGCACCAGCTTGATGGTATCTGACAAATTAAATGGTGCACATGATACATCCCTGGCGTAATTAAACCTTGCAACAGCACCCTGTATTACCCTTATGGTATCTGCATTACTAAAACTGCCAATGCTCTGGCATAGGTTACTGGTTACCACACGCCTGTACAAAGTGGTTACTGGTGGCGGTGTTGGGGTATAATCTTTTTGGTTTGAATTTAAACCAATAGCAATCCAGGTTTTACCTGTGTCAATACTACTTTCCCAATTGTAACTAAATACATTATCGGCACCAACAGGGTTTGAACCAAGTAAGATGGCTGGTTTGGTATTGGCACAAATTAACTGGTTGGGTGGCGAAATAGTATTTTGGGTAATGGGTGCTTTTACATTAATGGTAGCAATGTTACCAGAGTCACTGCATGGTCCTGCGGTAATCAACCTTCTTACATAAGTAGTGGTTGAATCTGCGTTAAAACTAACACTGTCAAGCCTGGCAATACTGTTGGTAATAACCTCCCATTTACTTTTATCCTTACTCTTTTGCCATACAAAAGCATAATTACCACTGCCACCTGTAAGCGTTTTTTGTGTAACGGTGATAGATTGCCCAAAACATGCATCTCTTGGGGCATCATCAATTAAATTGGTTAACGATTTATAATTATACACAGTTACCGTATCCTCATAACTTGGGCAACCTGGTGTTGGGCTTTTTACTTCCCAAATCATTTTTATACTGTCGCCCGCGGCGAAAGCTGGAACTGTAAGTGATGGGTTTGATGGCGTAGGATTGGGAACTATAAATGAAGCTGGAAGTATCTGCTTCCATGTTGCAGTACCTGATGCAACCGTATTTGCAGTAAGCAATGCAGAAGAAGCAGTATTACAGAATGCCTGGTCTGGCCCTGCATTTGGTGTTGTTGGCCCTGCTGAAACATTAATAATAATAGAAGTATCGTTAAGGCAACCACCAGAACGTATTTTGTAGGTTACCGTTGCGGCACTGTTATCTGAATTGCGCAATAATTGTTGAATAACCGCAATGCTGGTATCGTTTACCTGCGCTTTTGCACCTGTAACACCTGTAGTTGATGGAGTGGCAGACCACGCATAAGTAAGGTTTGATGGAGATAAGGAAATATTAACCCCCTCGCCACTGCAGATGGTGGTTTTTGCGGCCGTAGCTTTAAAACTTGTGGGAAGAGTAAATGTGATGTATTGTGTATCTATGGCATTTTCGCAGGCACCTGTGTAACGGTGTACCACCGCGTATTTTCCTAATTGTTTAAAAATTATTTTAGTGTACTTGTCGCCATCACCGTCTGGAAAATCTGCGTAAGCCGCATCGGCAGGAGTGTCAAGAGGGCTAAGCCTTATCAAGTTGCCATTATTATCAACTCTAAATAAATTCCAGCCATGTGATTCTGTAGCAGGATCACCGTAAGAAATAAATTTAGGGGCGTGGTCGGGGTCTCTGCCTGTTGTATCAAAATATATGGTATCCTTTACGCCGCAATACACTTTATCTGGTGGCAATTGCACTGATGGTTTTCCCACAACATTAACTGGTAATTCATATTTGCCCTTGTCGCATGAATTGGAATCCACTAACTGTATATAGTACTTGCCAGGTTTATGTATAATTATTGTAGGTGTTTGTGACTGATAATCCGAAATGGAATAATCGCTTGTTGGTACTGTGAACTTTCGTGCAGAATCTAAAACCGACCAATTAACTGGTAATGTTCTGCAAAAACTAACCACAGGAATACTTATAGCTTTTATTGTTACAGGGCCGCAGTTGTTAGTACTGCTTCCATTGGCGTCAGTAATGGTATAGGTAAATTTTGGAGCAGGGAGGTCTGTTCTTGGTGGTTCAACGCAAATTAATTGGCTTACTGTATCACCAAAACAGTTTGGATTATTTACATCATCGTTTTGTGCATATAATTTAATGGTATGTTTACCAAGTGTAGTAAATGTATAGTAAAAATTTGGCCAGCCTGGCCAGTTTTGCGGGCCATTTGGTGTTGCAGGATGCACCTGTTTCCCATCAACATACCAGGTGTATTTAACTAATTTTAAACACCCTGCATTGTTTACATCAGGGAAATCACCGCCTTTTGAGGCATCCATGATAAGAAGCTCCTTATTAATACATGCGTATTCTGGCGCATTAATTACGGCCTTAGGTTGTTTAGCAACATAAATTGCAGATGTGTTTCGTCCCAAAGGATTATTTCCCAAAAAATCTTTAAAGTTTTGCCCTTCAGGCGAAAAAAGGTACATTGTTAACTGGTACAGGTTGTTGGTGGCAAACGGAGACCTGCATGAAGCCATACTGTAATTGTGCGAAATTTTATTGTTTTGTAAAAGTTGGCAATGGGTATATCGTTCAGTGGTATTATCGCCCCAATAAATATTGTAATAAGAACCAGGATAGTTTTTACCAATACCAGTAATACCAGAGGTATCAACAGTGTAAGAGGTACTGTCTGGGTTACAAAAATATTGCCCCTGATCATTGCTTAAGGTAGCAACAGGAGTATTATGCAATAGCAAAAAACTTTTGGCAGAGACGTAACCCGCTGCGTCTTTATGAACAACTGTTAATGGATAATAAGAACCCAATGCCATTGTAATATTAAATCCGCCAGTAGCATCAATGTTTAAATCAGTTACAGTGCCATTAATGGTATTGGTATAAAAGCTGCTCATTGCCGAGGCCGAATATGATGGTAATCCAAAATCAAGTTTTTGATTAGGGATGTTTCTGTTACCATTGGCTGTACCAAAAATGGTGTCGTTAATGGGTGTTGGATTTGTATTGCCATTTACTCCAAGAAGAGTAACCTTTATATCTGGGGAGTATGTAACATCTTTAATTTCTATTGCGACCTCGTTAGATTTAGCATAAGGTGCGGTTGATTCTATCCTTACCTTATAATTTGTACTTGCCTTATTTATATAACCTGGTATAGTACCATTCAAGTAAGTAAGAAAAAAAGAAGCCCTTGGTGTGTTTATTATAGGGGAATTAGTAGTAAACACACCCTTTTCATCAGACAGCACTAAATGAAATTCATTATTGTTTATATCAAAGCATGGGCCATCAAGTTTAAAAGGAACACTGATAATTGAACCCCGACCATACGGCCCTTTTACTACCGCCTTATCAACGATGGCGATTGTTTGCGCCTTTGCCAAAAAGGTACAAAGGATGAATATTAGGGGTAAAAGGGTGTTCTTCATGTAGTAATTGGGGAGAATTGCTGTAAATATAAGAGACGAAAGCCGTAGGCGGTGTTGCACGGCACATTAAATTTTTGTTGAAACCGTTTGCAGTAAAGGATTTGAGAAGAAGATACATAGTTCAAAGCCAGAAATTTGACCTATAATATTTTGCTTGCAGGTTTATACCGCCTGCGATGTATAATTAATAGTACTATAGATGTACATTACTACCACTTACGATGTATATTGACGGTGCTTTGGATGGTGCCCCAAGCACTTGTGTTGTATATACAAAGCACTATAGATGTACATTACTACCATTTACGATGTATATTGACAGTACTTTGGATGTTGCCCAAAGCACTTGTGATGTATAGCCAAAGCACTATAGATGTACATTACTACCTCTTACGATGTATATTGACAGTACTTTGGATGTTGCCCAAAGCACTTGTGATGTATAGCCAAAGCACTTTTAATAACAAAAAAAGTACTGTAAAGGCTAAAAATACCACTATTTATAAGGTAAAAACAGTTTCCTGCTGATTACCTTTTATATTCTATGCGCACTTTGGCCACGCCTGCATTTACCATATCAATTTGTTTGGCAGCGGCTTTACTAAGGTCTATAATGCGCCCCCTGGCAAAGGGGCCACGGTCGTTAATGCGTACAGTTACCGTTTTGCCATTATTTAAATTGGTTACTTTAACAATGGTACCAAAAGGCAGGGTACGGTGGGCGGCGGTGAATTTTGTATGCTGGTAGGTTTCGCCACTGGCGGTGGAACGGCCAACGAATTTATCTGCGTAGTAGGAGGCTTCGCCCGTTTCGCTTTTGTTATAACTGGCAGCGCTTTCGGGTATTGTTTTTTTATGGCAGGAAGCTGCCGTAATCATCAATATCAAACAAAAAATAAACAGTTTGTTCATAAGCGCAAAACTATTGTTGTTCTGTAAAACTAGCCTGGCAAAAAGTAACCGCCCGGTTTAATAAAGTTGAGTTGAGCAGAAAAATCAATCATTCTATAATCCAATCAAGTAAATCAGTAGTTTTTTTATTGGTCAAGCACAATATTATCAGTTTCATTATCCCAATTGGCTTTTACAGTAAACTTTTGTTTTAGTTCTATTACAATTTCGGGCTGCCGTTTCTCTTTATAATTGCCGGCATCCCAAACGCCGTTTTTATTGGTATCGTATAAAACGTTCAGTTCATAGTCGCCTGGAATAAATAATTTCCTGTAAAACTCACGGCTGGTAAGTGGTACGGCCTGCAATACTTTATCGCCTGAAACAAACTGTAAAACAGGATTACGCGTAAAATCAAGGTTGTTAAAACGTAAACGAAAACTACCATAGTCAGCTTCTTTTTTAGTTACAAACTGTATCGTATCGTTTTTACTTAGGGTAACATTATTGGTATCAGCTACGGCATCTTTTATTAAAAGTATTCTGTAATTAGTTTCCTGCCGCCAGTTATTATAGGTAATAAAAACCGCTTTTTTGGTGGTATCAAGCGTTACTTTATAATTGGTAACAGGGCGGTTAAAGGTATCGGTCAATAATATTTTGGTACTGTCAAAGCTGTACAGCTTTCTTACAAAATCTATTTGTATTTTATTGTTCAGTAAATCCTGCTGGCCATTTTCCAATCGTACCGTGTAGCGCAGCCGTTTATCTTCTTTGGCACCAGGCTTTAAACCACCCAATTTTCCCGGCGTTGCATCGCTGTTATTATTTTGCACAGGGCTTGCCGGATTTTTTTTCTGTTCCTGGTAAGCATAAAAAACAACGGCGGAAGTGGTATCTGCAATAACCAAAGGATTGTTTAAAAATGCAAACAGGCTGGTAGTGTCATCATATTTTTTGCTGTAACCGTTTGGTAAAGCAAAAGCACCATAAGTTCCTGGTTCTATATTCTTCAACCTGAAATTTCCTTTTCCATCAAGCCTGGTGTAATAGCGTATACGGTCTTTAACAACAGCGGTATCATTAAGGTTGCGGTGTAAAACCACAATTAATGTACTGTCAATCTTACCTGTTTCTGCCAGTACCACTTTTCCGCTAAAAGTGCCGTTGGCAATGCTTTTACCAGTTGAAAACACATAAGTAAAATTCTTTGCCGGATTGCCTTCATTTACATCTTTAATGGCATCACCAAAATCTAAACTGTAAGTGGTGTTGGGTTCAAGGCTATCGCGAAGTTTTATGGTTACGTTGCGCAGCTTGTAATCTACATTGGGTGTATTTTTTGGTACGGGATTAAAAATAAGATTGGTTTGTACTTCTTTTACTTCCACAAATTCATCAAACGTTAGTGTAATATTTTTGGCAGTAACATTTACCGCAGAATCTTTTGGCAAAGCTGTTACCAAATGTGGTGGTAAAGAATCTCTTGGGCCGCCGCTTGGCGGGATGATATTGGCGCAGGAACTTGCCAATATTATTATAAATGCAATAGCTATAAATGATAAGAATGACTTCATGTAAATAATCAATGTTCAATAATCAATGTTCAATGTATCAAAACCTGTAGTTGCAAACATAAACGCTTTGCCTAAAGCTGCATGAAGGCAAATCACAATAATCCTTTAAAAACGACTTTGAAACACATAGGCACATAGTAAGTAAAAGAAAACATAGGCGTTATTCCTTCTCTATGTGTCTCTGGCTTCAACTATGTGAGTTCATTTTTTTGAAACACATAGGTACATAGTAAGGAAAAGAAAACATAGGCGTTATTCCTTCTCTATGTGTCCTTGGCTTTAACTATGTTACTAAGTGTTCATGTTTTTTCTAACACATAGTACATAGCAAGTAAAAGAAAACATAGGCGTTATTCCTTCTCTATGTGTCTCTGGCTTCAACTATGTGAGTTCATTTTTTTTAAAAACATAGGCACATAGCAAGGAAAAGAAAACATAGGCAGTATTCCTTCTCTATGTGTCCTTGGCTTTAACTATGTTACTATGTGTTAAAAAAGCTCATGTGTTTAATCATCCTTAATTCAGTAGTTCCTCTTCTTCATGCAATGCAATTGCCATGTTATTATTCTTTACAAAATTGCAATAGCGGCAATCTTCTTTGCCACAACCAGTATAAAAATCACGCTGCTGAATTTTGCTCCAAACGGTTTTAATCTGCTGCTTAACGGTAGTTACGTCTTCTGGTGTAATTACCACTTTCTCTTTGTGGTACTCGTTCTTTTTATCAGGTTCTACAAAATCAAATTCAGTACTTAATACCTGCCAATCTTTTTGTGTATAGTTATCCAGCAATATTTTATAGAATACTGCCTGCCGCCAGTAATCGCCACCATTTGGCACTCTTTCGTTGGGCAAATCGAAGCTGCGTTTTACTGATTTTGCCTTTTCAAAATCGCCTGATTTGTAATCTACCACGTTCACCATTTTACCGTCAAACTCAAGCTTGTCAATTTTTCCGCGTAAAGGCACACCATCTACCACAACGCCATTTATCATCCTTTCAACCGTTACTACTTTATTAAACTGTTGAATATATTTATCGTAGTAAGCGGGTAAAATTATCTGCCCCTGTTCCTTCCTGCGGTCAAATTGCTCCTGCGTAAAACACTCCCTGTTGCGTACCAGGTACATCTCAAAATCTTTTACAAATACTTCTTTTGGCGGGAAGTTTTTGTAAGGGTCTTCCTGCATTTTCTGGAAAAGTTTTTCCAAAGCCTCATGCACGGCAGAGCCAAATTCTGTTGCCTCGTTTTTGCTGGAAGGAATACGTATAAGGTTGCGGTAATAAAAGGCCAGCGGGCAACTGAGGTAATTGTTCAGCGCTGTAACATTCATTACAAATTTGTCCAAAATTGGAGTGATGAAGTCCTGCTCTTCCCTGCTTATTTCTGGCCGCTGCTCAGATAGTTGCAGTATGTTAAAATCAAATTTTACCATTTCATCAATCTCTACCATTTCAGTAGCAATGCCATGTGCATCCTGTATTTCGGCCACAAACATAGATGGTTCTTTGCCCTTGCCTTTATCGTCCTGTAGTGTGTAACTTATATTAAGATTGGTTTCTGCCCTTGTTACTGCCACATAAAATAAACGCCTTAATTCTTCCTGGTCATCTGCTTTTGAGGGCGCATCAAAAAGATTGTCAGGATATTTAAAGTCGCTGGTGTTTTTTCGTTTCTTTTCCCATACATCAGCTTCGCTGCCCACTAAAAACACATGCTTAAACTCAAGCCCTTTTGAGCCATGTGCAGTAAGCAGGTTAACACCTTTATCTGTGCCGCTTACCCTTACCAATGGCAGTTGCAGGTTACTGGCTTTCATCAGCTCAAAATTTTCCATCAACCCCTTTAGGTGCATAAACGGGTTGCGCCTTGTTTCGTCTTTTATAAAATCAAACAAAGCGGTTAATACCTGCATCATCCATATTTTTTCAGGGCTATTCATTACCACTTTCAGCACTCCACATTTTTGAATAATGGTATCCATCAATTGCTGCAACGTAGCATTGGGCACAGCTTGTATCAACTCCTCTAATTGCTCGCTTGCATTTTTAAGTGCAGGATGTATAGATACACTGAAAAGGTCTTTCTGTGGCTGCGCCGATTTTTCGGCCATTAATGCACGCAGCGTGGTTTTGTTTTTATAGTTGCGTTCTGCAACTTCAACAGTAAGCTTTGCAATTTCAATGGCGGGTATTTGCCAAAAGTCAAAGTGCAGCACCTCAAACAACAATTCTTCCCCACCAAAAGATGTGTCATGTTCCAGGTACAGGTATTGCAGCAGTTTAATGATCCTGTCTGCAAAAGGTACGGTAAACAAATCTTCGTGGCGTTTGCTGTACACTGGCACCAGCAGTTTTTTAAAGTACTGCGTTAATGTTTGGCCATATTTATTTTCACGATAAATAATGCCAATGGCACCTGGTGAAATGCCGCCATCAATCAGTTCTTTAACTGCCAGCGTAACGCCAATCATTTCATCATGCGTGGTGTTATAGGCTATAATTTTTGGCAGTTGTGTAATGCTGTTAATATGGGTATTAGCAGCCGTTAAGTTTTTGGTAAGACCTGAAATTTGATTTATAAGGCGGTCGGTATTTTTCTCAATAATCGTTTTGGCAACATCTAATATGGGTTGCGTAGAACGGTAGTTTTGGGTGAGTACAATCTTCAGTATTTCATCTTCATACTGCTTTGCAAAGCTTAGCATGTTCTCAACATTTGCGCCCTGGAAACGGTACACACTCTGGTCATCATCACCCACCACAAATACATTGGGAACGCCCCAGTAATTAATCAGCAACTGAACAAGATTATTTTGTGTACCGCTGGTATCCTGGTATTCATCCACCAAAATATACAGGTACTGTTCCTGGTAGCGGCGCAGTAAATTTTCGTTGGTGGTAAATGCTTTCAGCACCCACAAAATCATATCGTCAAAATCGTAACGCTGCTCTTCGTTCATTATCTGCTGAAAAGCAGGATATGCTTCCACTGCGGCTTTCAGCCTGCCCATCTTTTCTGTTTCTTCGTCAATAGCGGCCTGTTTTACATCGCCAATATTGGCGGTTTTTGTTTTGCGTTTGTAAATGTATTCATCACGCAAAGGCAGGCTTTGTATATAGGCATCAATTTTCTGTAGCATAAACTCAACCGTAAATCCTTCCTTCTTCATCACCTGAAACACACTGAAAATGCGGCCTGCATCAAAATAGACATCGCCACGGTAACGCTTTAAAGGGTTTTCTTTTTTAAATCCATTGATGAGTTTTTTAAGAAAAGCAGATTTTTCAAGGTCAGATAAAGGGTCAAGACTGTTCTTATCAAAATAAGAAAGGTTGTTCTGTATCACATCATTACAAAAAGAATGGAAGGTGTGTATATGAACCTTGTAAGCATCTGGACCAATAAAACCCATCAACCTTTTGCGCATAGCAAGCGTGCCTGCATCAGTATAGGTAAGGCATAAAATATTTTCAGGGCGGGTATCTGTTTCCAGTAAAATTTTACCAATTCTTGCGCTAAGTATTTGTGTCTTTCCGGTACCTGGCCCTGCAATAACCATTACAGGCCCATCAACAGTGTCAACGGCTTTGCGTTGCTCATTGTTAAGGCCATTATATATTTCAGAAAATTTCTCCTGCTGTTGTTCTATGGTAGGCATATTTCAAAGTTAAGGGCAACGGTTTGCAGCAAATAATTGTGTTTTTTCTTTTTTGGGGGGATGAGCTTTCTAACTACTATTAAGCTGTAGTGGCGTCGCACACTTCTACATTTTATTCTTTATTGAGCGGTTCTTACAGAAAACAAAAAACCAGGTTAATTGCTTAACCTGGCTTAAAAAATATAGTTGGTAAGATTAATCCCTTCTTGCAAAACGGCTTAATAACTTAAGCATTTCAACATATAACCAAACAATGGTTACCAGTAAACCAAATGCACCGTACCATTCCATGTGTTTAGGTGCGCCCTGTTGTGCGCCCTGCTCAATCATGTCAAAATCAAGAATAAGGTTTAAAGCTGCTACTGCAACCACAAATAAGCTGATGCCAATACCAAGCAAACTGCTATCATACATAAATGGCATATTAATACCAAACAAACGAAGCAACATGCTTATGCCATAGAATATAGCAATACCAATAGTTGCAGAGATCAAAACACTTTTAAATTTCTCTGTTGCCTTA
Organism: Chitinophagales bacterium; assembly: GCA_031424995.1. Taxonomy (GTDB): domain Bacteria; phylum Bacteroidota; class Bacteroidia; order Chitinophagales; family Chitinophagaceae; genus Parasediminibacterium. Next base: position 111,079 of record JANPIP010000007.1, read on the forward strand.
ATAATTCTGAAGTTGTACAAGAGAAACATTGCAATAGCAACACCAAAGGTTAAACCCACAGCCTGCAACACAAGGCCTGGATATTTTTTTGCAAAAACCTCGTTCATTATTGCTGATAGCCCACCAACAAATAAGCCTTCCAGCAAACCATAAGCGGGTGCCAAATAACCTGCCCAGTTTGGTTTAAAAGTTATTGTAAATGCAGTAATAAGGCCACCAATAGCACCAACAATCATCAATGTCATCATGGTACCCTGTTTCATTTCTTCATTAAGGTGCCATGAATAAGAGGCTGCTCCCAATACCATCAATAATAAAAAGCCGAATTTATTAATCGTCCCACGAACGCTCATTGTACCCTGCAATTCAGCTTCGTTGTGCAGGCTTTTGTCAAAAATTTTTTGGGTTAAAGTGGGGTTACCCGATCTAAACAATTCCATAGTTATAAATTTTTCAATGTCAAATGTAATTACAAAGGCCGATGCTTTTTAGTTAAATTTTGCGCAGTAATCATTATGTTTTCGGGCTTTTTCAAATCTTTATTTTCAGGCAGCATTTTTACACCAGGATAGTGGTCAACCGTTTCAAATATGTTGCGAGGATCCTTCTTTATTATATTGATGAATTTTGCCAGGCTATCCATATAATTTGGGTTACGAAACATCCTGTCGTGCGTTAGTATCACCATATGGTTTTTGGCATGTACTTTACCGTTTGCAAAAGCGGTGTCTACCTGGTTGGCCAGCCTTTGCGGCGATTGTATGGGGTTTGAGTTTTTATGATTAAAGCACCATTCCAAATCCCAGCCAATAACATTATAAGCTGCACTGTCAAGCAACCTGCAAACTGGCCTCACCAAGTCTGATGCTTTTTCTACGTCTTTTCGTACCCAAGCATTATTGCCGGGTAAACGAATAATTTTATACGGTACATGCAGGGTTCGCTGTGCGTATAAAAAATCCTGCTGTGCCATGCGGGGGTGCAGGTAAAAATATTTGTAATGACCATTGGCATGGCTGCTGCTGTGGTTGCTTAACAGCATTTGCGGGTATGCATCATGAATTTCAGACACTAACTTTTTTGTAGCGGCACTGTTGGCATGGCGGCCCACCATAAAAAAAGTGGCTTTAACGCCCATGTTTCTACAAATTTCTAAACAGGCTTTTGTACCGTTTTGAGGGCCATCATCAAAGGTTAAATAAATGTATCTTTTGGTACTGTCGTAATTAATTGGCTGCCAAGCAAATTTATCAGTAACAGGGTTTGGCTTTTTAAAAGATGTTGTGTCGTTACCAGCTTCGTTTACACTGGCAAAATTGTTATAGCAACCCATCAAACACACAAAAAATAAAGCAGCAAGCATGGTACAACTGGTTTTGGAAAACATAAGTCTTGAACAAATTGAGCGTGTAAATATATACTGCCGTTATTCATTTTTTCAAGCATTAATTAGTATTTAAGATTGGTGAAATGAGAAATTTGCAGTAAAAACACATGAGTAACTATTACCTTTGCCACCCTATTTAAAAAGTAGACTTCTATTAAACGTCATGTTTTAAATGAACATGAACCATTTTTAAAGGATGAATACACAAGAACAAGTTTTACAGGATGTAGTTATCAAATTTGCAGGAGACAGTGGTGATGGGATGCAGCTTACAGGCCAGCAGTTTACCAATAACACAGCCCTTTTAGGTATTGACCTTGCAACTTTCCCTGATTTTCCTGCCGAGATACGTGCCCCGATAGGTACGGTACCTGGCGTGAGTGGTTTCCAGGTACACTTTTCAAGCAATCAGGTATTTACGCCAGGCGATATTTGCGATGTACTGGTAGCAATGAATGCTGCAGCATTAAAAGTAAACCTGAAAAGCATTAAACCTGGCGGTAAAATCATTGCTAATATTGAAGGTTTTGATAACCGTAATCTTCGTTTAGCCAATTATCCTGAAGGAGTAAATCCTTTGGAAGATGGCAGTCTTGATAGTTACGAACTGATTAAGATAGACGTTACCAAACTTACACGTGAAGCTGTAAAAGAGTTTACAGACCTTGGTACCAAAGAGCGTGACCGTGCTAAAAATATGTTTGTGCTTGGGTTTATTTACTGGATGTACAACCGTAAACTTGACAATACCATCGACTTTCTGGAAGAGAAATTTGGTAAAAAACCAACCATTCTTCAAAGCAATATAAAAGTATTACAGGCTGGTTATAATTATGGCGATACTACTGAAACCTTTACCACAAGGTACACGGTAGAAAAAGCCAAAATGAAACCTGGTTTGTACCGCAGCATCATGGGTAACCAGGCGCTTTCATACGGACTTATCGCCGCAGGCGAAAAAAGCGGGCTGCCATTATTTCTTGGTACTTATCCTATTACACCAGCTTCTGATATTTTGCACGAATTAAGCAAATACAAAAGTTTCGGCATCCGCACTTTTCAGGCTGAAGATGAGATTGCAGGTATAACCGCTGCCATTGGTGCAAGCTATGGTGGAAGTGTTGGTATCACCACAACCAGTGGTCCTGGTATGGCATTAAAAACCGAAGCAATGGGTCTTGCAGTAATGCTTGAAATTCCTTTGCTGATTATTAATATACAGCGTGGTGGGCCTTCTACAGGTTTGCCAACCAAAACAGAACAAAGCGATTTGATGCAGGCATATTATGGCAGAAACGGTGAATGCCCTATGCCCATTATTTCTGCCTCAACACCAAGTGATTGTTTTGAAGCAGCTTTTGAAGCGGTGCGTATTGCAGTGCAACACATGACCCCTGTAATTTTATTAAGTGATGGATATATTGCCAATGGTGCAGAACCATGGCATTTTCCGCAGGCTGCTGACCTTCCTAAAATTGCAATAAGCTTTAAAACAGACCTTAGTGATGGTGAGGATAAATTCCTTCCTTACAAAAGAGATGAAAAATTTGTACGCCCATGGGCGGTGCCTGGTACTGCAGGTTTTGAGCACCGTATTGGCGGCCTTGAAAAACAGGATGTTACAGGTAATATTAGCTACGATGCCGATAACCACCAGCATATGGTTAAGATACGCCAGGCCAAGGTTGATGCTATAGCCAATTATATACCTGACCAAACCATAGAATGTGGTCCTGAAAAAGGTAAGGTTTTGGTACTTGGCTGGGGAAGCACCTTTGGCGCCATTAAAAGTGCAGTGCTTGATTTGAATGCGCAAGGCCATGCAGTAAGCCACGCACATATACGCTATATGCGCCCGTTTCCTAAAAACCTGGGCGATATTATACACCGTTTTGATAAGGTATTGATACCTGAAATAAACAATGGGCAACTGGTAAAAATTATCCGCGATCAATACCTTGTAGATGCGAAAGCCTACAATAAAATCATGGGTATTCCTATTACCAAGGGCGAGTTAATAGAAGAAGTATTGAAGATGCTGCATTAAGGTTTTAACACATAGTTACATAGTAAAAAAGAGGCCACATAGGAATATGTGGCCTCTTTTTTTTATACTATGGTTTGTGCAGCCAATAATGTTTAAACACATAGGAAAGCCAAGTTGGTAAAGGGTTTAAACTATGTGCCTATGTGTCTATGTGTTAGAAAAAAGCAACGCTGATTGTGCTCTTGCTTTCCCCTATGCCTCTATGTGTTTAAAAAAACCTACTCACCATCCAGCACATTCGCTTTCTTTGGTTTACGCCATTGGTTGGTTTCGGCACCGCACATCTTTACAATTTTTGGTGAGAATTTGCCAACCACGTCTACCAGGTTTTGCTGCGCATTCATTACAAGGTTAATGTCCTTGTAGGCAAAAGGTGCTTCATCAAGGCCGCCGCCCATCAGCTTCACACCGTGTTTCTCAAGTTCTTCCTTCAAAGACTTTTGAGTGATGGATGCCAATGCCTTTGTACGGCTCATCTGCCTTCCTGCGCCATGTGATGCAGAGTTAATGGAAGCCACTTCACCCTTGCCTTTTACAATAAAGCCAGGCGCCGTCATAGACCCGGGAATAATACCCAGCACATTTTTACCTGCAGGTGTTGCACCTTTACGGTGAACGATGACCTCTTTTCCTTCATACATTTCTTTCCAGGCAAAGTTGTGGTGGTTCTCAACCATTTTTAATGGTTGACGACCCAGTTGCTTCGCGATCTTTTCATGTATAATATGGTGACAGGCACTGGCATAATCACCAGCCAGGTTCATGGCCAGCCAGTACTCAATACCTTCCTGTTCATTAAGGTCAAGCCAGGCAAGGTTGGCTGCTTCTACAGGTAACCTTCGCTTGTCTTTGGCAATACGCGTATAGTGGTTGGCAATATTGGCACCCAAAGCACGGGAACCAGAGTGTGACAATAAGCCCACATAGGTTCCTGCTTCAATACCCAGCACTTCGTCTTTTTCAGTAATCTCTACAATGCCAAACTCAACAAAATGGTTACCACTACCAGAAGATCCCAGTTGCCTCCAAGCCCTGCCCTGCAGGTTTTTCAGTATTTCAATCTCGCTGAACTCTTTACGTTCCATCACCTCGTGATTGGCTGGCTGTACAAACTGTGCGCCGCTGCCAAACAGGGTGGCTTCACCAATTTCCCTGGCAAAAAAGGCTTCCCGCTGCGTAAGGTCTTTCACGTCTATATCAAACACGCTTAAACACATACGGCAGCCAATATCTACCCCTACACCATAAGGAATAATAGCATTCTCTGTTGCCAGAACACCACCTATCGGCAGACCATAACCGTGATGCGCATCGGGCATTAAAGCACCTGCTACCGCTATGGGCAGTTTTACGGCACTGTTCATCTGGTTAAAAGCACCCTGCTCAATCTGCTCTGCACCAAAAGTGTTGAAGTGTACGCCTGTTTCATTCAGTTCATAATTCTGGCTTTCGATGGCTTCTTTTGCTATTAATTGTTCGGCTATTTTACCCAATACCGCATCTTCATTGTAGGCGGTTGGGGTTTCCAACACTTTTTTCAGCACTTCCAGCGCTTCTTCCAGCGTATGGTGCTTGTAATGTTTGCTCATGGCATGTATGGCAACGCTTACCACAGGCCCTTCAGGGTAACCGATGGCCCTGATGTCTTTACCACGTATTTGTAATTTGCTCATTTGTTGTTTTTGTTTTGAACCACTAAGGCACTAAGGGCAGGAAGCTGCACAAAGGCCGTGGTTTGTTTTGTTTCACGCAAAGCTGCAAAGTGCGCAAAGAATTGTTTTTGTTTTGAACCACTAAGACACTAAGAGCAGAAAGCTGCACGAAGGCTGTGTTTTGTTTGTTCTGTGCAGTACTGCAAAATTTATGCGTATGCTATGTACTTGTAAAGTGTGCTACGGCATTACCCAAGGTATACTCATCTTACGTTCATCCTACGTTTATCCTACGTTGATCTTACGTTCAGAGCATACTTTTGGTATGCTGTTTGAATACCCCGAATTTTCTTTTTTGGTCATTACTTACCTCCTTTTGTTTAGCGTTGAATGTTGTTGACTTTTGGGCAGATTACTGCTTCGCAAGAATAGGTTTCTCGCGCAGATGACGCGGATTTATAGGGATATAAATTAGCTAGCCACAACCGTAATAATTCTGTTTAAGTTAGGTGTGGAGCCTTTTTTATTTTGAATAATGAGCCTTTAGATGAATTTCAAGTTCGGTTATGTAAGGGAATAGAATTTTATAATCTTCATCGAAATCGTGTGCGATGGCTAATAGGTCTTTTAGATGCATAACAGTTAGTATTATTGATAAATCTAACATACTTTTCCTCTTTTCAAATAACACTTCTGTAGGTAACATGGAACTCAAGTGACTTAAATGATCATACTTGGAATAGTAGTAGTACAATGAACATATATGATCGCCTTGAGGTAATTTTTCATGTTTGGTTTCTTTGCAAAACAGAGAAAGATTTACCTTCTTCAATTTAGAAATTGGTTTGTCTTTTGAAAAATCAAAAGCGTTAGGGAAAATTTTATCAATTGTTTTATAATTTTCCGCCTTCTGCTGATAAGTCAAAGCGTCATCGTAAAAAATCCTATACAATTCGTGTTTAGCACCGTCAATAACTACGCTATAACAGAATTGCTTAATGTCCCCTTTTAATGTTGCAATATCACCATCATGATCTAGACTCATTTTTTTCAGTTTTAAAACTAGTATCATATCCATCAAAAGAGTCCTTGCTAATATTCCTAACGAAAATTCCAATTCATCGAAAGTCTTATCCAATTTAGGATACAACACTAAAAAAGTCCTTGATACTTTTTGAATTTTCTGGATTCCACAATAAACAAAACGAATTAAATCATTTTGATTCTTGTTTATAAAGTGACTTTGAGAGTTAATTGATACTTTGAAAACAAGATTTAGGTGCTTTAGTATTTCGTCCATTCTTCAAATTTTATTGTTCAATCATGTTCCTTCTGCTCCAGTGTACGACGCTCACAGAGTCCTGTGGACAACTACAGCTCAATAGTAGTAATGGCGGTGGTCACATAAAACTACCAATTATCGCTTTGCAAGTAGAGTGGCTCACTCTTAAAGAGTGAACCACTCTTGCAGGTCTATTTCTGTGGTACAAAAATTTGCTTTAACTGTCCTACCAGGTCGCCGTTGCCGTTAACACTAATATTGCTGATTTTGTCTGCGATCTTCTCTACATATTCCATCTCTTTCAGCTTCCATAACATGGCATTGTCTTCCATCAGTTTGGCAGTGTTCAGCAGGCTTCTTGTACTTGCAGTTTCTTCCCTGCGCATGATGGTATTGGCCTGTGCTTTTTTCTCGGCTACCAATACCTGGTTCATGATGTCTTTTACATCGCCAGGCAAAATGATGTCACGGATACCGAAGCCGGTTACTTCTACACCCAGGGCGGTTGCATTGCTTTTTACACGATCCAGCACCAAGGGTGCCATGGCTTCTTTCTTTTCCAGCAACTCATCAAAACTCAGGGTACCAATATACTCACGCAATGCCAACTGGAAGGCTACGTACAATTGCTTGTCGTACTCTTTGTTATGTAACAGGGCCTGCTCAATAGCTACTACTTTGTACTGTGCAAAGGCATTGATACGCAGCGCTGCTTTGTCTTTGGTCAGTATTTCCTGACCATTGATTTCTAACTGCTGCTGACGTATATCTGCCTTACCTACAGTTACGGTAATGTTGTTCTTCCACCAGTAATGTACACCGCTTTCCAGTATACCCTGGTACTGGCCATTTACAAACCATACCGCTTTTTCATAGCTCTCTACTGCGGAAGTACGCACATAGCCTATTACCGGTTTGCTGGTTAAAACCGAACGGTCAATGGCAGCATCAATCTCTATCTTGCTGGTATCGGCACCAATAAAGATATAGTTTACAATGCCCTTCCAGTAAGCATAACGGCCTGCGGTTAACACATTTTTAATAACCCGTTTTCGTACTGCAATACAATTTCATTATCGCTTACTTCTACTACGTGCAGTGCTTCTGCCAGTGTATTATCTTTTAATAATACATTCAGTTCTACAGGTGCATTAAAGGGCTTGTTAAGTTCGTACACCAATACATTCTCATTCCATAACCAGTATTTACCCTCGCTTAACATGCGCTGGTACACTCCATTTTTAAATACCAAACCAACCTGGTAGGCATTGATCTTTACCCTTTTCATTGTATCTTATTTTACTTCTTTTAAAAAATCAAAAGCCATTGCTGTGCAACCATTCCATATTCACGGAAGCGTTGCTGAACTGTACTTTCAGTATAGGTTAACCAGCTATAGGTTTACTTACTGCATCTTAAAGTAAACCCTGCTTTATAAGCCATACCTGCCGTATGTTCTGCACTTAGTGCCTACAGGTGTTTATTGAACTGCGTGCTTTACAATCTATAAAAGATGCTAAAGCCGCCGGTTGACAACAACAACTTTTGTTCAAGTCACCCATTGTTAGAGAAGCGGGTGTACTCCTTTCTGAGTCGCTACATTATGAGTGTAGTGCTATTCCAATTTAGCTACCCGGTATTAGTGGGGTGGGACTCGAACCCACATGACATTGCTATTGCTCTAACCAACTGAGCTATTGGGTACATGACCCAAAGAGGAATCGAACCCCTGACACACAGCGCGTGGAGGAATTATCCATAACATACAACGGCATACAGTTGGCTACCGCTACTGCACCGCGGGGCGTATAAACCCTCACCTGGCTTGTGGTATTATGGTATAAAACCTTCTTGCCGTTAGGCAAGCTTTTGCGTTGATGTTGCCATCAACAGTATTTTAATTTTCCATTACCGCTTCCCTTCTAAAACCTATCACATTTACTTTTGGCGTTTCATAATGGGTATCTTCCGGGTTAGTGATTTCTGCCAATGTCATGGGTTTGTTTACTTCCTTCAGTAAGCCCAAATGCTGGCTTAGTTTTTTTGCTTTGCTTACATGCAGTTTGCCGAACTCGTACTTTGCTATCAACCTTCCTTTGCGTAAAAGCGCACTGTCTACCATGCTAAGCTCACTGTTAAAAGTGCAGATGATCTGTACGTTAAGGCAATCGCTCAACAACCCATCGCTGATGTTTAAAAGGTTGCTTACACTGCTTTGGCTGCTGTAACGCCGATCCATAATAATGTTCTCCGCATCTTCTATCACCAATATGGCATTGGGGTTGTCCAGCAATAAATCCATGAACTCGGGGTTCATTAAATTACCTGCAACACCGGGCGAAACAAACATTACCTTCTTCATGTTACCAATCAGGTAGCGTAGGTAGGTGGTTTTACCGGTGCCGGGCAACCCGTGTAGCAGCACTATTCCCTTGTCGTTTTCCTTTGCTAACCTTTCTTTTATGGTTGCATGTACCGGTTTAAAATCATCGTTGTAATACAAGTCAATATCAAGGTTGGTGGGCTTTATGGCCAGGGTTTTAAGGTCCAGGCTGTTGCCACTTAAAGTGATGATATTGATCTCGTAGTCGGTTTCTTTTTCGGCTGCCTTCTTTGTTTTAAATTCATTCAACATTGCTGCAGCCAGTTCATAAGCATTGGGCTGATAAAGTATTTCCAACCAGTCATCGCCCAAACGGACCATCATTTTATTATCCAGCTTAAAAAGTGTTTTACTGAACTCAATTCTATCCTGTTGCCAGTTGTACCAGTTGCGTTGGTAAACGGCTTTTACGTTACCGTATTTACCAGCATTTATCAGTTTAAAAATGGCCTCGGTATCAACATTGTTTATAAATGCCAGGCAAGGCACGGCTTTAAAAGTTTTTAGGTAAAACTCTTTTGGCTCAATAAAGCTGTCATCAAAAATGCCTGTTTGCTTTTGTCGTTGTTTAAATATATTTTTTGTTTTTTGCCACAGCTGTCCAGTCCATATCTGAAGTGCTGGACTCAATGCCACCACTATTCGGATTATAGCTATGACCAATAATATGATTACCATATAGTTTGTTTTTACGTTTGTACTGATTGTTTAAAATTTCTGAACTGTGATTTTGTATGATTATTTTGATTTTGGTGATTACAGAACATGGTGGACGAAAGAGGAATCGAACCTCTGCTGCAGGTGCTTCAAACCGGTGTTCTGCCAACTGAGCTATCCATCCATTTGGTCTGAACCATGATTTTGTATGATTAAAGTGATTGACATGATTACGATTGTTATCCCTCTAATCCAACCAATCCTTCCATTCCGATAGTTATCGGAATCTCGTTCAGACAACAAATCACAGCTCAGACATTTATTGTACTATTTTATTCGCACAGCTAGAGCTTGCAAAAGCATGCGGCTTGGCCTTAAAGGCAAACCCCATCCCCATGATATAACCCATTGCTTCTTTTAAGGCATCATTGCTTTTAAAGTTGGGATTGGTGTTAATGTCTGCATGCACTTCCATGTCTACATCGTAGGCAATAAACGTATTGCATAGCGCATAGGCCACTTCAACACTTTTGGCAACTTCTACCAGCATCCTTTCTTTAATGGCCATTTTTTTTTTGTTACCTCGCTGCTGATGTACATAAAGCCACCCCTTCCTTTCCTGATAAAAACAATCACGGTAGCAAATTCTGTTTCTTTACCCTTTACCTGGCTATCGGTACCAATGCATACTTTCAATTGATAGCCCGCTTCTTTTTCACGCTTTACCGCTGCCCTTATCTCATCTTCAATAGGCTGCTTTACCCTTACACCATTTAACTTTCGCCATTGTTGCCGCTGTTCCATTGTGTTTATTGTTTAACTGTCATTCATGCGGATAAAGAAAGGGTCGAACTTTCAACCTGTGGCTTAACAAACCACTGCTCTGCCTTTGAGCTATTTATCCATTTGTCTGAACCATGATTTTTATGATTGATGTGATTGCCTTGAAGTACCTCTTCTTCCAAGTCACTCAAACCATTTTATTTTTACCTCTCAGAAAGAGAGGAAGAAAATGATGTTGCCATTACACCAAATTGCATTGTCTTTTTGTCTGAACCATGATTTTTATGATTGGTATGATTGCCATGATTTACCACCGTTATCCCTTAAATCCAGCTAATCCTTCCAAATCTTCGTTCAAACATCTTGTTACCGGAACAGGGTTTGAACCTGTAACATCACATTCAGCGTGTGATATGTTGCCAATTACACCATCCGGCACTTTGGTAATCTGTACGGGGGTCGAACCCGTATCCCCACATGGAAAGTGTGGTATCCTGAACCGTTAGAAGAACAGACTATCTCTTATGCAAGCCTTAGTAATTTTCTGTATTTTCTCGCCTTCCTGTTTATTCGTGGCCTCTGCAATTGGTTCAAAATTTTAATGGTTCTTGTTTCTCCAAAGCATTTAATCAGTTCCCTGATAAGTAAGCTGTTGTTCATATTGCCTCCTTTTTGTTTTACCAGCTACACCGTAGCTGTTTGTGTTTAATTTTTGGTCGCCGGCTTTTGCACTGCTATGCGGCACCGGTTGTCCGCAGGACTCTGTCAGTATCACTCTCCCGATAGATTCTGTGTTAAGCACCAAAAAGTTTTTGCATTATTTTTGTGTTTTAGGCGGTTTTTTAAGCCAGCCTGTTTAGTGGGTTGATTTCATTAGCCCACTAATTTTATACTGCCATTTTTTCCTGTATACTTTCTTG
>JANPIP010000008.1:0-10218 GCA_031424995.1 Chitinophagales bacterium
TTAAGGACAACAAAATCAATCAAACCCGCATGTTCCCTATTTTTGAACTTCTTTGTAAAGCCATTGTAGGATTAACACCTTCCTGTAAACCAAATACAGGATTACCTCTAAAAAGTGTCAACTATTTTCAGGACGGGTCAAATTTGTGCCAACTTTACTGTGCCAATTTTATTTGGCACAAAAAAATTGACACAATAAATTATGGCATACCCAAAAGAATTACGCGACAGGTTTGGAATTTCGCAGGAAGCATTTGCTATACTTCTTAATTGTAACAGAAGCCACCTGAATATGGCAGAAAGAGGAGAACGCCTGCTGCCTGCTGGTAACGTATCTCTTACACTTGCACTGCTGCAACAGGCAAGCACTGGTGAAACAATAACAGCAACAAAACCGCCTGCAACTTTTTTAAAACGCAGGCAGGCAACCCTACAGGCAGCCCTTAACATTTTGCAGCGTGACCAGGAATTACTTACAGAAAAAACAGCACAAACAGCCCGCTTGTTAAAGGCTGGTACCGCATTGGGTAAAGCACCCTTTGCCGATGATACGGCTAACCTGCAATGGGATGTATTGTTGCGCAAAGCCAGCACAAGGCCGGAGAAAGAACTACTGAAAGCCGTAAAAATAAAATTGTCTATTGCCGCTAAAACAGCAGAAATAAATGAGATCAGCAATATGCTGGCGGCAGAATAACAAAAATTCGAAGACTTAAAAATCTTATCAATACCAAATTCCTTATCTACCAAATTCTTCCGCTTGTATAAGTCAAAATTCACGTAACAACAAATAATTGGCTTACCGTTTTCTATGCCTTCCTTTAACCAATGTAATTTGTATTTTTAGTACATGATTACATGGGATGATTTTGCTAAAATAGATATTAGAACAGGAACTATTATTGAAGCCGTTGACTTTGCAAAAGCTAAGAAACCTGCATACCAGCTAAAGATTGATTTTGGTGTACACGGCATCAAAAATTCATCGGCACAAATCACCGTACATTACACCAAAGAAGAACTAATAGGTAAACAAGTGGTGGCTGTTGTAAACTTTCCACCAAAGCAAATTGCAAATTTTTTCAGCGAATGCCTGGTACTTGGTGTGTATGATGAAAACAATGATGTAGTTTTATTGCAGCCTGATAAAAAAATTGCCAATGGCCAGCCAGCCGGTTAAGCCCTACACCATGCCTGAACTCTATTACACGTATTATGAAAGCCCTGTTGGCCTTTTAAAAATTGGAGGTACAGAACAGTACATCTGTGAGCTGACCTTCGTAGACAATGCAAGTCAACTGGTGCATGGCGAGCCAGGCATAAGCGATGTGATACATCAATGCACAGAGCAATTAATTGAATTTTTCCAGGGAAGAAGAAGAGTGTTTGACATCCCTGTACACCAGGATGGCACAGATTTTCAAAAAAAAGTATGGAACGAATTATTGGAGATAGATTTTGGCAAAACCATCAGCTACCTTGACCTTGCCAAACGCCTTGGCGACCCAAAAGTAATACGTGCCGCAGCAAGCACCAATGGCCGTAACAAAATTGCCATTATTGTTCCCTGCCATCGTGTAATTGGTACAGACAAAACACTGGTTGGTTACGGCGGCGGCCTTTGGCGAAAAAAATGGTTGCTGCAGCATGAGTTTAGGTTAATGCACGGAATTCAAACTTTATTTTAAGTTTTATGTTTTAGACCGCATATCAAAGAATTTTCTTCTGTTATTTTTTTATGAATATATTTAAGTGTTGCAATTTTTGTGAAGAATGAAAGCATACTCTTTTTTACTTTTTTGTATTATTTGTTTGTCAGGATTAAAAGCCCAAATTGGTTGCCCCATAAATATTGGTTTTGAAAATGGTGATTTCACAGGGTGGGAAGTTTCAGCAGGTTCCATTGAAATGAACAGTGGTATCCTTTCATTGTCACCATCCAGTCTGCCAAGTTCAAGTCATACCATTTACAAAGCAAGTGCAAATCCTGAATTAGACTTTTATGGTAATTTTCCTGTAACCTGCCCTAACGGCAGTGCGTATTCTATTAAGTTAGGTAATAACGCTATAGGCCGGGGTGCAGAAAGCATTTCCTACACGTTCACCGTTCCTGCAAACCAAAATGAATATAGTCTTATCTACAATTTTGCAGTCGTTTTTGAAAACCCATCTCACGAAGATCATCAACAGCCAAGATTTACTGCCAAAGTATATGATGGTGCTACTGGTGCAAAAATATTATGCAGTTCGTTTGATTTTGTAGCATCCGGAAGTTTACCTGGTTTTCAATTATCCAGTAAAGGTGCTAACGTTTTTTACAGGCCATGGTCGCCTGTAACCATTAAACTTGTAGGTTACCAGGGAAAACAACTGCGGCTGGAATTTACCACAAACGACTGCTCAAGAGGAGGACATTTTGGTTATGCCTATATAGATGCCAATGAAAAGTGTACCTCATTAATTGCAGGGAATGCTTACTGCGAGGGAGATACTGCAATGCTGCTTTCAGGCTCACCTGGCTTTAGTGGCTATAAATGGTATGCAAATGGGTTCAACAATCTTATAGGAACAACGGATATACTTTCTGTTTCCCCGCCTTTACCAAAAGGTACCAGGATTGCATTAGAAGTAACCCCTTATCTTGGCGCAGGTTGCCTTGATACACTTTATACTACTGTTAAATATTCACCTGAAAGGTTAAACCTGAATCTACAACCTTCTGTTGAATCCTGTATTGAGAAAACAGTAGATATTACTTCGCCAAAGTTTATTGCAGGCATTGACCCAACGTTGAGCATATCCTACTTTTCTGATTCCCGCGGACTCAATTATCTTAGCTTTCCTTCAGCAGTAAAACCAGGCAATGTTTATTATGTGAAAGCTGAAAATGATTTTGGTTGCCAGTTGGTTAAACCTATAGAAGTAATAGCAGTACCAAACCCAGTTATTAATGTAACAGACCCTGTACCTGTTAAATATCCCGGCAGTATTGATATTACAAAATCAGTACTACCTGCATCAAATATTACACATAGTTTTTGGTACGATAAAAATGCGACACGTAGCATTCCATTCCCAATGCGAATGGACACTACAGGCACTTATTATGTAAAGGCAATCATACCACTTGGATGTTATTCAATTGCACCTGTTAAAGTAAACATTTTACCGCCACCTGAGGCAGAAATTGATGCGCCGAATGCATTTTCACCCAATAAAGATGGCATAAACGACCGTTTTGTATTTAAAACCATTGGCTACATAACGCTCAATACTTTCAAAATATTTAACCGTTGGGGGCAGCCAGTTTATGAAACAAAAGATATTACCAAATTTTGGGATGGTACTTTAAATGGCAACCCACTGCCTGTAGGTACTTATTATTGGGTGTTTAATGGAATTGATACTTACTGGTTAAAACAAACCATCAAATCAGGTTCTGTTACTATTGTAAAATAATCTTAAAAGGAATTTATCCCTTCCATTATTTTATTAAAATCTTTATAACTATACTTGTTAAGGATGGTAGCCTGTGTCATTAAAAAATAAGTAGCATTTACCCTTGCAGCAGTTTTAATCAAGGTTCCATCGGTTTTTAAAACTGTTATATTATCTTTTGAAAGCCTTGCTATTGCTTCGTTTGATTGAGAAGTAACATAGAAAAGGGGTATAGATTTTTTAGCTGCTTCTTCTCTAATCTTCAACAAGTCTGAATGCCATATCTCATAGTCAGCAGGATATTCATTGCTTAAAACCATTACATATTTAGGTATGTCAAAAATGGACTGAGTGGTATCGTTGCCACTTAAAGATGTTAATGTAAAGCTGATGATTTTTGGCTCATTGCTTCCTTTTTTAATTAGTTTATCAATTCTGTTTACATAAATATAAGTGCTGTCAAAATCATCAGGAAAATGGTTTTGGTCAAATTGTACCTGCTTGCCATTTTTGGTATATTCATAAATAATGGAAGTACTGTCAGGCACATAATTAGCGGGCTTCTTCATCTGTTCTACAATATTGTTTCCTTTTTTGTAAGGAAGACAATCATAAAAAGGCAAATGGTTTAAAACAATATACTGCAAAGCAAAACAAGCTATAGTACTTACAACCAGTATACCGTTAGATATAGTGTTAGATAATGCAGCGTGAATTTTATTACGATAAATAAATAGAATCACTATCAAAACCAGCAGCAGCAAGTCTTTAGTAAAACTCATAGCAGGTGTAAGTGGCAAACAATCTCCAAGGCAGCCGCAGGTTTTAATCTTACCACTTAATAAAGCATAACCTGTTAAAAAAGTGAAGAAAATAATTAGCAACAGTAGTATGGAGGTAAAGAATTTCATTCGCCTACCCACTAGCAAACTTATACCACAAACCACCTCCAGCACATTCATAAATACAGCAAGTGATACGGTATATTTTGTGAGGACAAACCATCCCCAAACTTCAAAAAACTCATCCATTTTGTAGCTAAGCCCCAAAGGATCGTTCACTTTTACAAGCCCTGAAAAAATAAACAAAAGACCTACGATCCAGCGTATAATGGTGAGAGTGGTTTTCATTATTTTAATTCTGTTTAGAGCTGTAATATATTGTTTACAGTAACTATAGAAAAATTATTACCTGTTAATATGGCTTAGCAAATAAAAAAGGCCGCTCTTACGAACGGCCTTAACAATGCTGTACAAAACTCTATTCTTTAATAAATTGTTTTGTTGTTGTTTTTTCACCTTTAACCACCAGCAGGTAACTGCCTTTTGCAAGTGCCATGGTACTTAATGAAAAGTTATTACTTCCCTTACTTAATTGTAATGATTGCTGCAACAATACCTTGCCCAAAAAGTCTGTTATCTGTACGGTTACTTTTTCTGCTTTATCATTTTGTACCTGTGCAAACAAGGTTTCTTTTACAGGATTTGGATAAATGCCCAAACCAGCTGCATTAGCGGCGGATGTAACGGCAATTGTATTGCTGTAAGTAAAGCTGCCATCTTTATCAACCTGCTTTAAACGGTAGTAAACTGTTGCACCTGTAGTGGCTGCATCGGTATAGCTATAGCTTTTAGCACTGCTGCTGTAACCTGCTGCAGTAACCTTGCCCAATACGGTATAAGAACTGCCATTGCCGCTCTTCTCTACTTCAAAATAACCAGTATTTGTTTCCTGTGCTGTAGACCAGCTTAATACATTGCCTGCTGTAGTTGTACTGCCTGTAAATTGTGTTAATACCAAGGGCAGCGGGAAAGGAATTGTGACAACTCCTTTGATAAAAGTAATGCCTGGTACAGGTTTCAAAGATGCGTCTGATACCAACAATGAAGTAGGAACATCACCGAAAACGATATCAACTGCACCACTTATTGTAGTAGGTACGTTGAAAACAATATTAAAAGCAACACTGTTGTCTGTAATGGTTTGTGGTACCAACCCATTACCATCAACCCAAACAAAGCCTAACTTACCTTGATTCGTTCCAACCAACGGGTTACTGAATGTCATACCAAATAATTGTGGATGGACACTGTTGGTACTGCTAAACTTAAGCTTTGTACTGTCCCAGTTAAGTGACCATTGGCATGCCAGCAGGTTGTTAAAATTTTTTACTGTTATTGGTACGGTAATAGGCGTTGTTGTTACATTACTTATTGAACCTGCGATAAATTGTGGTGCCTGACCAACTGCTATAGAGCTTTGGAAAAAGAATACCATTGCAGTGGTCCCCAATAAAAAAAGTTTTTGTAAAGATGTTTGCATGATTGTTTTGTTGTTTTATGATTAAAAATCAAGTTGCTTTTTTAAAACCCAAGCCCTTAAAAAAAGTCCAATCGCTTTATATAGTTAATCTCGTTATTGTATTTATTCAATTACCATCAATTCCTTCACCATCTTGCCATCTAAGCCATTTGCACGTATATAATAGATCCCCTGTGCCAATTTGCTATTTTGATGAAGATTGAAATTAATTTCGTTGGGACCTTGAACAAGACCAACTTTCTTTTCCATCAAAACCCGGCCGAGTGCATCGGTCACTATCAATGTAACTTGTTTTGGTGAGGCCGCAATAATCTTCACCTTAACTGGTCCACGACTCGGATTAGGACTAAGCTGCATATTTTCTGTTACAAAAACAGGCTGATCACCAAGAATAATACCATACCCTTTCACTACAGGATGTGCCGCAAGTTCTTTATCGTACGCCACAGCAGGGGTAAATCGGGAATCTATACTGATATCCTCATGCTGCATCAACCCTTTCTTTTTAAGTATCAGTTCAAAAAGAATTGTGCCGTCAGCAAAGGTTTTCGAAACATTGGCTGCATCGTTCCAAATAAAAGTCAACGCACCATCTTTTAAGTTCACGTTCCCATACTCCATAGCTATACTGCCATTTTCTACACCGCCGTAGTCAAGTACACTATTATTGAAACCAAGGGTAAACTGAAGCCCCAGCAATTCTCTGAAGTTTTTGGTACGTATCTTTAAACGCACATTGCCAAACTGGTCTGATGATGCAGTATCATAATACAACTGCACAGGTGTTTTCATACCAGAAACGCTACTGACACCTACCGATGGTACAATATCCTGGTTTACATCCCCAAGCTTTACCCCAATAAAACTTTGATTGGCCAGCGAAGAGGTAAGGCTTGTATAACTTCTTGTGCTATTGTAAGGGAAAGGTATGGTTGGGTCACTGAAAACATAACTGCTGTCAACAAATGCCCACAAACGGTTGCCAGCAAAAGTGGTGTCAACCCCAAGTATCAAACGCTTGCTGAAAAGCACATCAAATATGTTGATATTTCCATCACCGTTCACATCCGCTGCTATAATTTTGTATGGTGTATTCAATAATACCCTACCCAATATATGGTACTGAGTTAGTATCACATCAAGTACATTCACACCACTCGCCTTTACTATATCATTGTTCTTTTTAGGAGTTACTACAAAGGTTCCTGTTGATGGAATACCAAAACTATAAGCCCCAGTAACTGTGGTTATAACACTATCCCTTGACGTTGTATTTACACCAACTGTTACACCAGGTATTGGTTGGCTTTGCGTGGTTACAATACGGCCACTTACAGCATAAGTAGCACTAACAGCCGTCATGGTAATAATATTAGAGGTAGCAGTTGAAGGTGTAACACAAGCAATACTTGAGGTAACTGTACAAGTTATAATGTCACCAGGGAAAAAATTGTTGAAGGTATAGGTACTACTATTTATGCCAACATTAAACCCATTACGCATCCATTGATAGCTTGGTAGTGTACCGCCGTTTGTTGGGGTAGCGGTAAATGTTACGATACTCCCAGGAACGGCAACTGTAGAAGTTGTACTGATAACAACAGATGGTGGTGTGCTTGTAACCAAACTTAATACCGTAAGGCTTAACGCATTGCTTGTTGCCGTACTTGAAGTGGCACAAGCAAGATTGCTTGTAAGTACACAAGTAATTATATCGCCACTGAATAAGAAATTGGTTGAGTAGGTATTTGAAGATCCGCTTGATACAGTAAATCCGTTCCTACGCCATTGATAATTTGGAAAGCTTCCCCCATTGGTTGCTACGGCAGTAAATGTTGTAAATGTGCCACTACAAATAGTTGTTGGCCCAGATATTACAACTGATGGTACTGCAGAACCTGAACCAGTCATTGTAATGCTATTACTTATAACCGAAGTGCTGGTAACACATGTAGCAGTGCTGCTCATTGTAACAGTGATAACATCACCACTTACGAGGCTGCTGGTACTATAACTATTGAATGATGTTGTAGAGACCACTGTGCCATTTCTACGCCATTAGTAAGTTGGAAAGCCGCCATTTACAGGTGTGGCTGTAAATGTTATGGTGGGCGAAGTACCAGAACAAATAACGCTTTGTGATGCAGCAATAGTTACAGAAGGAATAACCGAAGTTGTTACCGTCATAAAAATATTGGCACTTGTTGCCGTGGTGGTAGAGAGGCAATTTGCATTACTAGTAAGAACGCAGCTAATCAAATCGCTATTTATCAAAGTGCTGTCAACATAAATATTTGAATTGGTACCAACATTGATTCCGTTTTTCCTCCATTGATAAGATGGTGCTGTTCCACCGTTTACAGGATTCGCGGTAAAAGTAACTGACCTGCCACTGCATATAAAGGTAGTTGGCGTAGATACAAAAACAGCAGGTGCAACCAAAGGCGTAGATGACATGACTACTGTATTGCTTATTGCTGTTGGGAAAAAGAGACAAGGGGAAACAATGCTACTTGTTAATACACACGAAATCTGTGTTCCAACAGATAAAGTACTGTCAGTATAAACTGGTGAATTTGTTCCTACATTAACACCATTTTTCTTCCACTGATACGCGGGTGTAGTACCACCATTAATTGCCGTAGCTGTAAATATAACATTAGTGCCTGCACAAATATTTGTTTGAGATGCAACCACACTTACTGAAGGTGCCAAGGAAGGGCTAATGGTTATTACAATAAAATTACTCGTTGCCCTAGTTGTTGTGGCACAAGAAAGGTTACTGGTGAGCTCGCAATAAATCGAATCATTATTGGTAAACCCAAAAAGATTAAGTGTTGGCCCAGAACCAACAAAAGCTCTATTTCTGTACCAAGTATATGAAGGGAAACTACCACCATTAGTTGGTAAAGCTGTAAAAGTCAACGTAGTAGAACCGCTACCACACAAAGTTGTTTGTGTTGTACTTATGCTAACTGAAGGCACTGCCGCAGCTATTGTAGATAAAGTTATACTGTTGCTAGTAGCTGTGTTAGTTGTAATACAAGTTGCATTGCTGGTAAGTGTACAACTGAATACATCACCATTGGCCACTGCACCAGTACTATAAGTGTTAAGCGTACTTATAAACACAACAACCCCATTTTTCTTCCATTCATAAGATGGAGAAATACCACCATTTATTGGGGTAGCGGTAAAAGTAATAAAAGGTGAAGTTCCGGTACATATTGCAGTTTGAGAGGCAGTAATAGTAACCACTGGTGCTACTGGTGTACTAACAAACATAATAAGGCCCGAACTAAACACCGTATTTGTAGATAAGCAACTTGCATTGCTGGTTAGTCCGCATGTAATAACATCGTTGTTTACGAGCAGACTGTCAACGTATATATTGGAGTTGGTACCAACATTTGCACCATTTTTCCGCCATTGAAATTGAGGTGCCGTTCCCCCATTGAAAGGGTTAGCTGTAAATGTTACTCTTGTACCCGAGCAAATATTATTGGCGGAAGTACTTATGCTAACAAAAGGGGTAACCAATGTAGCCGGAGACATTGTAATTGTATTACTGGTCCTGGACGTACTAGTAAGACAAGGTGAAACAAGACTTGTAGTGAGTACACAGTTGATCATCGTCCCTGCCGTTAATGAATTATCTGAGTAAGTTGGGGCATTGGTACCAACATCTACCCCATTTTTCTTCCATTGGTAAGTTGGGGCTGGTCCACCATTACTAATGGTGGCGGTAAAAACAACATTTGTCGCACCTGGGCAAATATTGCTTTGCGAAGGCACAATGGTTATGGTTGGTGTTATAAAAGGTGTTACTGCCATCACTATATCATTACTAATAGCATTGCTTGTAGCCACGCATGATAAGTTACTGGTAAGGGTACAATTGATGACATCCCCACTTACAAATCCAAAAAGATTTAATGTAACACCTGTACCAACATTTACCCCATTTTTCTTCCATTGGTAACTAGGGAAAGAACCACCATTGGTTGGTAGTGCGGTGAAGTTTACAGAAGAAAAGCCACTTCCGCAAAGCGTGGTTTGTGAAGCTATAATTGCAAGAGCAGGCGTTGCGGTAGAAGAAGTAGTAATAGTTAAATTGTTGCTTACCGCAGTTGACGTGGTAACACAAGTAGCAGTACTGGTAATGGTGCAACTTATAACATCGCCATTGGCTAGGATATTGGTACTGTAGGTGTTATTAAAATTACTTGTAAAAATAACAACACCATTCTTGCTCCATTGATAAGTAGGTGAAAATCCTGCATTTGTGGCACTTGCCGTAAATGTTACAAAAGGTGTGGTTGTACTAAACCTTCGGTAGTTCGTAAGCCCGTCCAGGAATAGACAAGCTTTGTTTTGTAATAAATACAATTTTATGCAAACACAAAGACGTTCTACCGGGCTGCGTACAGCGGCTTCAGATTATGAAACCATTGTACAA
>JANPIP010000009.1:0-256202 GCA_031424995.1 Chitinophagales bacterium
AAGCCATCGCCGAAAAAGTATTTGATGGAGGGATACTTACTCCGGAGGAAAAATTTTTTATGCTGCTCAAAGAGCGCTTTCTGCCGTTCGATGGTATATACCTGGGCACCTAGGGCAGCGAGGACGATGGCCTGGTAGCCACTCCCGGTGCCAATCTCGAGCACTTTATCAAAAGGTTTTACATCGAGGAGCTGCGTCTGGTAAGCGACGGTGTATGGCTGTGAAATCGTTTGTGACTCGGCAATGGGAAAGGCCTTGTCTTCATAGGCGACATTCTCGAAAGCTGAATCCAGGAAATAATGCCGTGGGATGGTGTTCATCGCTTCGAGGATGCGCTCGTCGGTGATACCCTTCGACCGGAGGATGTCGATCAGATGTTTGCGCAGTCCTTTGTGGCGATATGAATCTTCAAAATTTCTCATAAGGTGAGCAAAGATAAAAAACTCTGCATCGCCCCCGGTAAATAAGCTCGTTGAAAGAAATTCTGAGTTCAAAAAAGAAAGAATGCTTAGTTTTGCGCTCTTCAAAGCGAGTGGTCGAAAGGTCATTTGCCTTGAACGGACCGGTAGCTCAGTTGGATAGAGCAGCTGCCTTCTAAGCAGCAGGTCATTGGTTCGAATCCAATCCGGTTCACAAAGCCTTCAAATTATTTTGAAGGCTTTTTTATTTTCCTTTCCACACAGCCAAAATCGTAATATTGTTAGCTAAATTTGCAAAAAAAAATCCATCCTGCTGAAATAGTGAGCCTTCCTCTTATTCTAATGCATACTTTTCTCAACCTTGTTTTTAGTAGGTGATGCAAATGACGTAGAATATTTCAGCAACTTTGCTGCATGATGCAACCTGTAATTTATTATTGTTACGATGCTTATTGTGGCTGGTGTTATGGCTTTAGCCCTGTAATAAAAAAGATAGCCGAAACGTATAAAGGCCAATTGGAAGTTGAAGTACTTTCTGGTGGAATGATATTGCCTGAAAAGCCTGTGCATATTGGTGTTACAGCCAATTATATATTGCAGGCGTACCCAACGGTAGAAGAATATACAGGCGTTACTTTTGGTGATGATTTTTTGTGGCATATTAAAAACCCTGACCTGAGCGACTGGTACCCAAACAGCGAAAAATCTGCCATTGCACTAAGTATCTTTAAAGAATATTACCCTGAAAGGCAGGCAGAATTTGCAGGCGATTTACAGTATGCACTGCATTACGAAGGGCGTGATTTAACAGATGATGCAGCCTATTTGCATTTACTTGAAAAGTACAGTATTAACCCTGAGGTTTTTTATGAGCGTTTAAAAAGTGAGGAATACAAAGAGAAAGCTTATCACGAATTTCAGCTTTGCAAGCAATTACAGGTAAGCAGCTTTCCTTGTGTGCTGGTGCAAACAAGTGAAACAAAATTTCATTTAATTGCAAGAGGTTATACTGATTTTGATGCCCTTAAAGAAAGGGTTGACAGGGTATTACAGGAAATGATAAAACAATAATTATGTATTCAGATATTCAGTTGCAAACGGTGCATCTTTTTCCAAAAATTGATGCGTTATTGGTGGAACTTTTGCAATCTTTAACGGAAGAAGAATGGCATAAGCCCACCATTGCAAAGCTTTGGCGGGTAAAAGATATTGCAGCCCATTTGCTGGATGGAAACCTGCGCACTTTATCAATACAAAGAGATAAGTATTTTGGTGAAAATCCCACAGGCATTGATTCTTACCAAAGCCTGGTTACCTGGTTAAACCAACTAAATGCTGATTGGGTAAAGGCTGCCAACAGGTTAAGTCCTGCGGTTTTAACATTATTGCACCAGCTTACTGGCAATGCCGTAAGTAATTATTACGCTTCGCTTGATATGGATGCTGAATCAATATTTCCTGTGTCTTGGGCTGGCGAAAACCAATCAACCAACAGGCTGCATGTGGCAAGGGAATACACTGAAAAATTCATTCATCAGCAGCAAATACGCGACGCTGTAAATAAGCCTGCATTGCTTACCAAAGAGTTCTTTATTCCTTTTATGGATACGGTGGTTCATGCTTTGCCAAACACCTATAAACATATTGAAGCAGCTACAGAAAGTGTAATACAATTAACAGTTACTGGTGAGGCAGGTGATAGCTGGTTTTTGGTAAGAAGGAATAATGAATGGCAGTTAACAAAACAATTGCAACCAATTATTTCTGCTGAAATTATAATGCCTGCTAACGTGGCATGGAAACTTTTTTCAAAAGGCATATCACCCAAAGAGGCACGTAAAGATGTTGTTATAAATGGCGATGCTTTATTGGGCGAACCTGCCCTTAATATGCTTTCGTTTATGGTATAGGTGCAGGCATTTCATGTTTGTTACAGCTTTAAAAATCTCTTTCTTTTTCACTTAAATAGCCAGTGAATTCAATAGTTTATCATACACTGCATTTTCCTTGAACATTGCCTTTCCTTCTGTAAAACTCATTGCTTTAATGCCTTTATTTTTATTGGCCATTGAAATGGCGTAAAGCAGTTGCCAGTGGCGTATGATCTCTTTCCATGCAAAAAAAATACTGTGTTGTGGATCATAAATATGGGTGGGTTCACTACCTGCACCATTCAGTTCAATAATACTAAAATTCTTTCCTTCTAAAAGTTCTTGCCAGGTATTATAACGAATGTCTAAACGGCCATAATTAAACCCATTTATTTCGCCGCAAACCCTGTTAAAAACCTGTTCAAGTTGAGGCGAAGTAAGATGGCTGTCATCTATAAAAAGACAACCTCTTGCATGGTTGCCATAAGGCACCAGCACCTCTGAATAATTAACAGCTAATACCTCTTTAAAACGGTTGCCCAGTATTTTTTTAAGCGCAGGTAATTGCAAAATGTAACGGTCGTTTTGTTGCAGCAATTCTTCAATGGTGTTTTTGCCATTGCCAGTTACCTGTACAAATTCTTTACTTACAATACCTGTTATGTTGCCCTTATTTTCATACGGCAGGCGGCAGTAAAACAAACCAATTTCTTTAGGGTAAGGTATAAAAGGCTGTATAATAAAAGGTATGGTAAAAGCAGCGGCAGCTTCTGTCAGTTCATTATCGTTGTGTATCTTTTTTACGCCCCTTCCTCTGCCACCAATATCAGGTTTTATAATAACAGGATAGGTGAGTTGCTGCTGCTGTAATGCAGCAATAATAAGGCTTACATCTGCACCAGGGCTATAGAGTAATGTGGTTGGCTTATAAGCAGTTGGTATCAATACATCAATCTCTTTTTTCGATTCCATTAAAAAACCACCATTTTTTATAGTTGGGTTTGCTGCTGAAAAAAAGAACAGCGAACGTGCTTTTATACACTGCCACAAAAACACAGGATAAATGGGCAGGTACACTGCATGAAAAGGCCAGTATTCCCAATGCGTAAGCCTTATAAAAAGTGGGTGTTGTGTGATATGCTGCAGTACTTTCTTCATGTATAAAATTTAAAAGAAAGCAGTTACTGCTGGTTGATGTAAAGCAATATCAAGATGAGTTTGCTGTTGGTTAATACAATCAGTATAAAGCAGGGATGCCTTGGTTTTGTTAATTAAAACAGAGGTAACGCTTACAGTAAGCATGTGGTTATCCCTGTTCATCTGTAAGCCAAAATGCTTATTTTCTTTTTGTGTATGTGTATGAAAATAGACGGCCTGTTGCTGTGTTGGTTGTGGATGTAAAGAAAGAAAATTAGTAAACCATTCTTTTCTTGATGCAATCATTTCATCACAATACAAAGTAACAGATGACCAAATATGTGGCTGTGATGCATCTAATTTATGTATGGTTGAATGGTTACCATCCCAATGAAACTGGTACAGGCATTGATTTATATAAAGTACCAGTGTGCAGTTTTCTGTTTCGTTAAAGTTATATTGCCTAAGTGCCTGTAAAGGATGGGCTTTACTAAATATAGCAGGTAGTACAGCACCTCTGCTGTTATTATACAACGCCTTGGGTGTATGCTTTTTAAAAGCACCATTTAGTAAAATACCTGCATCGCCTTTATCATTTGCTATAAACCATGTACCACCTGCCTTGGTATCTTTAGGATAGTATAATAATGTATCGTTTACTAAGTATTCTTTTGGCGGTAAGGCGGCAGGGCGATGTATTTTTTCATCCCTGTTACTGGTAATTATAACACCCTGTTGTGCGGGTATAAAACTTACTGTGCACATTGTTGCCTGTATTTTATGGTAGATGGTGCTACACCAAAACTGCTGCTTAATGTATAACCACCAATTTCGTTAATGCCAACCTTTATTAACGCCATATGGTGAATGGTGTGTTCATCGCAATACAGCATTTCGCGGTTAAAACTTGAGCTGTGTTTTTTACCATCATTCAGTAAAACCATTTGCCTGTCTTTTAATACAGAACGCAGTAAAATATGCTGCAGGCATTGTATGGCATAGGTAGATGAACTCTCAATTAAAATATCACGTTTACGTTTATTATAATCAACAACGGCATCAGTATAACCTGTTAACACACACTGGTACATTTCAATACTGTGGCGTACATGCTGACCAATGGTTGCACCCGATAAAACAATAGAAGGCCTTGTATAATCTTCATCTTTTATAATCTTGAGCAGATTGATAAGTTCTTGTAAAATAATGGTTGTCATATTATTTTGCTGGCTTTAACAGTGAGAATAATTGCTTCCTGCTGCCGATAACAACATATGCACTGGCAATGGTTACCAGTATGGCGTATATAAAAAGCTGGCCATTGTCATTCATTACAACAATGCCTAAAATAAACAGGTGGGTAACAATTGCGCCAGCCATAATACCAATAGCCATCAAGGCCCCAAATACTGAAGTGCGTGGTGTAAGTATAAGCACAGCAGCAATTAATTCTGCAACTCCTGTGCCTATTCTTCCCCAAGGTTCTATACCTACCTGTGTAAATATATAAACAGATTCTTCTGCACCTGAAAATTTAAAGAACAAGGTTTGTAACATAATAACAGCAGCTATTATGCGGCATGCCCACAGTAAAATGTTTTGTGTTTTCATAATGATGTTGTGTTGGTCTTGTGTGGTTGTTATGGTTTGTAAAACTTAAGCCAGTTATTATCTGCATTCTTCATCAGTCTTGCTTCATCCTTGTTCCAGCTTTTTAAAGTGTTGGTAAAAAATTTGTTGTAAAACAGGTACAGTTTACCGTTTACTATTTTAAAAGTTTCAGGGTCAACTTCTACTTTGCTGCCATCATTGCCCATAGCATAGGCACACCAGCCACCATATTGGGGTTCGTGCTGTAACGGGCTTTTTTTAAATAATTCTTTGTTGGCTGCACTGGTAAAATAATAAGTAGTACCCTGGTAATAAAGGTTTATAGCCGCATTGCCTTCTGCGGGTTTGCCTGTTAAAAAGTAGGCCACAGGGTCGTAGCCTTTAATAGCTACCTGTTTGCTGCTGATGTTAAAATTTGCTTTGCGCTGTTCTGTTTTGTCGGTTTGTGCCATGGCTGTGGTAAGCAGCATTGCAGTAATGCCGGCCAGTATTAAATGTTTCATGATATATTTTTTAGAAATTAAAGCTGTACTGCAGGTTTATTACTGCACTTCTTGTAAGTCCATCAGGGCGTACATCTCTTACAATAAAAGGGGTCGCTGCCACTATCTCAAACCTGTTGTTGTTCCTGAATTTTTTAGTAATAATAAGGCCGCCGTTTAATGTTAGTCCATCTGAATTATTTATCTCTGTTCTTTTGCCAAAACGGTTTTCATAACTGTCTTTGCCCAGGTGATAAATAGCCAGCAGGTTTGGTTTTATGGTGATAGAAGAGGAAGGCAGATTAATATAGTACCCCACTCTTACAAGCGCATCACTCTTTCTTCTGAAATTATTGGTTGGGGTAAAAGATGCAATTCTTGCATCTGTAAATTCATCAGGAAAAAAGGTATTCTTATTCACCTGTATTACAGGTACCTGCAGCCCTGCATTTAACTCCCATTTTTTATTAATAACGTAGTTAGCACCTGCAATAACATCATAAGTGCCAATGCTGCTTTGATAATCAAGCGGCAAAGGCTTTCCGTTAAACTTATCATTGGCACTGGTAAGTGGAACCTTGACGCCGCCAAGCAAACTTAAAATGTTGCTGCCTTTAAGTTTGGGGCTATAAACTGCAAAGCCATACACATCACCCAGGTTAAACTTATTGCCTAAAAAACCATTGGCATAAGTGGCCGTTATTTTTGTTTGAAAAGCCCAGCTTTTGTTAAGATGATAGCTAAACTCAGCATAAGGGTTTATGGTACTGGTACCTTCTTCGCCTGCGCCATAATTGGCACCAATACTAATGGTATGCTTTGCAGAGTCCATTTTTGTTTTTAAAACACCCAGGCTGCAAAATCCAGCATCACTACAGCCCTGTGCGTTGATGGTGGTAATGGTAATAAACAGTAATAATATTGTTAACAGCAGTTTCATAAATTAGTGGTGTTATGTTTTTAAAGCAGCATAGCCAAAAAGGTGATTGTATTGCTGGCAATGTACCAGGGCATATTTATAATCGCTAAGTACAGCACCAGCAGGTATATCGTACAACTGGTTGCCATTGGTAGATTTTAGTGAGCCAAGGTTTACAAAGTTTACAGGCTGTATTTCTTTGCTCAGGTACACTTTTAAGTCAGGGCCGTTATCACTCCTAAAGTTTTCCAGTGCCAGTTGGTATTTGGCCCCATTTTTATAAATTTTGGCCAGGCCGCTTACAGAACCATAAGGGCCATTCATAAAATTACCTGAATCTTTAACGGTAACCATAACAGTAGGTGGAATCGTTTCAACCAGGGGCTGCGTAATGGTGCTTTCTTTTTTACAGGAAATAAATACTACCATGAGTAATCCTGTGATAACAAATGTTTTCATAACAGCGAATTGTTTTAAGTAAATGCTTGTAACTGCCTTCAAGACGCCCTCTTTTTTAAAACCTTACACACCAGTTAAAAAATTATGTTAAAGCAATGCGCATTAAAAAGCGGGGATAATAAACTACAGTGTTTATAATCCATTTTCCCCTTATTTTGCAACCTCTTAAACATTACAAATGGAATACAGTAAGTTAATATCAATTACAGGAATGAGCGGTTTGTTTGAACTGGTTGGCAGCAAAACCGATGGTGCTATTGTACGCGGACTGGAAGATAAAGCCACCAAATTTGTAAGCAGCCGTATTCATAACTTCTCTCACCTTGAAAGTATTGAAGTGTTTACCATACGTGAAAATGTAAACCTGGTAGAAGTGTTTGCCACTATGGACAAAAGCACCGAAACCCTTCCTTCTGAAAAAGACCCCAAAGCTGTTAAAGCCTACTTTGAAAAAGTATATGCCGATATGGACTTTAGCCGTGTTTACGCCAGCGATATGAAGAAAATGGTAAAATGGTACAGTCTTTTAAAAGCCAACAATGTTGAGTTTAAATTAACCGAAGAAGAAGCCGCCGCTGAAGAAGTGGAAGCAACAGAAGAATAATTTATTAAAACATACTACATACAAAAGCCGCAAACCCAGTTTGCGGCTTTTGTATGTTTAGAACTTTTGGTTAAACAACATTTGGTACTGACTATCCTGATATTTTATTTTTGTGTTTTTTTTTGCATATATGATAATTTTTGTTGAATATTACAAAAATATTTTTCAATGTCCAACTGGGATGACAAGGCAAAGCGGTTGTTGAAATCAGAATTAGTTAAACGTGGTTTTTCTAATTCTGATTTGGTATTAATGCTTAATGAAATTGGTGTTGAAGAAACAAAGGCAAGCATTGATAGCAAAATTAGCCGTGGAAGTTTTAGTGCTACTTTTTTGTTGCAGTGCCTTACAGTTATTGGTTGTCATAAAATTGAAGATTATGAAAGTCAATCGCTAATGGTTGCAGAACCCGGTGAACCTTATAAAAAAAGTATAAAATGAAGGACAATACCGTAAAGTTTATTGACCTTTTCGCAGGTCTTGGTGGAATTCGTTTAGGCTTTGAACAAGCGTTTAAAAATGTTGGCATTGAACCCGAATGTGTTATGACTTCGGAAATAAAACCTTATGCAGTAAAAACACTCAAACACAATTTTGAACATGAATTTTTAGCGGGCGATATTTTTGAAATTCGCAATGAGTTTATTCCTGATTTTGATTTTTTGTTGGGTGGCTTTCCTTGTCAACCTTTTAGTGCAGGGGGGAAACGCCAAGGCTTTTTAGATACAAGAGGAACTTTGTTTTTTGAAATAGAAAGGATTTTAAGAGGTAAAAAGCCATATGGTTTTATCTTGGAAAATGTAGAGGGGCTTGTGAAGCATGATTTGGAAAACAAAAATGATGCAATAGGAAGGACACTTAAAACAATTTTGCATACGCTTGAAATTGATTTAGGGTATCAAGTAAGTTGGAAAGTATTTGATAGCTTAGATTTTGGATTGCCACAATCAAGAAAACGGATTTTTATTGTTGGAACAAGAGATGTTAAACTTGATTTGAATGGCATAGAGCCTCTTTTCAATCCTTTAAAAAGTGTTTTGGAAGAAGGGTTACCAACTTTACAATCTGAGTTCATCGATAAATTATTGTCTCATTTTTCAATGGAAGATTTATATGGA
Organism: Chitinophagales bacterium; assembly: GCA_031424995.1. Lineage (GTDB taxonomy): Bacteria > Bacteroidota > Bacteroidia > Chitinophagales > Chitinophagaceae > Parasediminibacterium. Next base: position 8,621 of record JANPIP010000009.1, read on the forward strand.
AAATCAATAAAAGATAAACGTGGCGGTGATAACAATATACACAGTTGGGATATTGAAGCAAAAGGAAGTGTATCTAAACTACAAGCTGAAATACTAAATAAACTTTTCAAACAAAGGCGGAAAAAACAATGGGCGGAAGAAATTGGCATTGACTGGATGGACGGAATGGCTCTAACCTTAGAGCAGATAAATACGTTTATCGATTTGCCAAACGAAGAGTTGAAATTTTTACTTGATGATCTCGCTGAAAAAGGATATTTGAAATTTGAGTATCCCAAAAAACTAATCAAAACCCAAACTTACAATGGTGTTGGTGCTTTCCGTGAATATGATGAAACTAAGCCAAAGGGTTACAACATTGTAACTGGAAAATTGAGTTTTGAGGTTAATAAAGTGTTGAATCCAAATGATATTGCACCTACATTGGTCGCCACCGATGTTTCAAGATTGGCTGTTCCTGATGGCAAGGGGTTGCGGCGATTGACTATTCGTGAAGGGTTGCGGTTGTTCGGTTATCCTGAGTGGTATCAAATTCCAACCAAAGAATATGATGCGTTTGATTTGTTGGGAAATACTGTTGCTGTTCCCGTGGTTGAATTTGTAGCCAATAAATTGGCTGAGGTTTACGTTAGCGAACTTGTAGTTTAACGCCGGTATGTTCTTCGTAATTTTTTAGAACATTAGTTAGCCAATGCCCATTGGTATGGCGCGTTTGAGGATATTGATAACGTGTTTCGTTCAATGCAGATAAAAAAGCTTCAATAGAATTGAATGGTTTAAACGTTGTTTTTAAAGAAAACCACGATGCAGGGCGGATATTATATATAATACTTTTCTTTTCCTGAACCTTTAGCGGATAAGTACTACTTGGGCAAGCCAACTCCCAGATTTTCTTAATCCAAACATTTTTAATGGTTATTTCACTGCCGTTCATTTGATAAGCAAAAATCAAGTAGTCGGAGTCAATCCTGTATGCAGAAGTAAGCAAGGAATTACAATAAGAGTCGAAGTTAGCCAAATCAAAACCAGGGCCTCTATCCCAATCAAAAGTTTTTACTTCAAGAAGGTCTAATTTTTTGTTATGTTTATCAAGATAAAAATCAGGAAAGATTTGAGAATTGGTGTTTTCTTCAAACTCAACAGTTTCTTTCATCATCCAAGCCTTTAGCCACTCTTGTAACAAATTGCCAACAGTATCTTTAGTTTCAATTGAGATTGTCAAGTCTTTTAATGAAAAATTGATAAAACCTTTCTCGCCAATAATTTTATATTCGTCTACAAGCTTATGATAAAGTTCCTGTCCTGATAATTTCATTTTAGCAAATTTGTTAATTATTACAAACTTATCAATTTAGTTTTGAAAGTTTGATAGTAGCAAAGCTATGTAGAGACTATGCCTAACCGCTTTATTTTATAACTAGCCTTACTTTAAGTTAATTACAAACTATTTTCCACTTAAAGTCAACTCATCTTTAAGTGGAAAACAAAAGCTTTTTAAGTGGAAAACAAAAGCTTTTTAAGTTAAAAACAAACTCTTTTTAACTTAAAAACAAAATCTCCACCGTATTGGTGGCAACTTTCTCCACCAACTTAAAAACAAAATGTTTTTAAGCTAGGAAACAGGTTTTCCATACCGTTAAACCCAATTCCTGCAAAAAAACGCAACCAAACGCTGTTTTAGTTAAATTGGCGGTCAATTACAATGCAATGAAAAAAGCCACCATATTTCTATTGTTTTTTTGTTTTACTACAGCTATAAATGCGCAGGATTTTTATAAAGAATCCAAAGAAGCCAAACGCTGGGTAAAAAAGAAGTTCAGGAAGCTGAGCAAAGATGAGCGTATTGCACAACTGATGATTATACGTGCGCACAGCAACCTTGGCCCTGCGCATGTAAAGCAGGTAACAGAGCTTATTACGAAATATAATGTAGGCGGACTGTGCTTTTTTCAGGGTGGCCCTATAAGGCAGGCTTTACTTACCAATACTTATCAAAGCATTGCCAAAACACCATTAATGATTTGTATTGATGGTGAGTGGGGGCTGGGTATGCGGCTTGACAGTGTTATTAATTATCCACGCCAGTTAATGATGGGTGCCACGCAGGATGCAGCGCTTATTTACCAGTTTGGCAGGGCCGTTGGCGAACAGTGCAAACGCCTGGGTATTCATGTAAACTATGCACCTGATATTGATGTAAACAACAACCCCAATAACCCTGTAATTAACGACCGCAGTTTTGGTGAAGACAAATACAAAGTGGCCCTGTATGGCGTTCAATACATGAAGGGCATGCAGGATGTAAATGTAATGGCATGTGCCAAGCATTTTCCTGGTCATGGTGATGTTGCAGTGGATAGTCATTTTGATCTTCCCGTTATTAATAAAACACGTCCACAGCTTGACAGCCTTGAACTTTATCCTTTTCGCGAGTTGATAAAAGAAGGCGTTGGCAGTATGATGATAGCGCATTTATTTGTGCCTTCTATTGATACCATCGCCAACCAGGCTACGTCTCTATCCATTAAAAATGTAACAGGTTTATTAAAGGAAGAACTGGGCTACAAAGGCATCACTTTTACCGATGGTTTAGGTATGCAGGGCATTACCAAATTTTACCCTGCAGGTGAAGCAAGTGTGCAGGCATTGATTGCTGGCAACGATATGCTTTGCCTGCCTGAAGATGTAGGTGCGGCCATTGAAAAAACCAAGCAAGCCATTAAAGACGGCAGGTTAACATGGGCAGATTTGAACGCCAGGGTGAAGAAGATTTTACTGGCAAAGTATAACCTTGGCTTAAACAAGCCACAGGTGATAGATACCACAGGGATAACAGCAGATTTGAATGCGCAGACAACAAGAATTAAAACCTTACTTGCCAATAATGCCATTACGCTTTTAAAAAATAGCAATGCATCTCTTTTGCCTTTAAAGGCTGGTAAACGTATTGCCTATGTATCAATTGGTGCGGCAAAAGAACCTGTAATTGCAGCAGGTTTAAAAAAGTCTGTTAATGCAGATGTGTATTTGTTTGGCAGCAAAGCAGAGCTTGGTAAACAACTGATGGATGACAGAAACCCTGCGGTAGTAATTGATAAAAGCGACAGCATTTCTGCGCAGCAGCTTATCAATACCTTACAGCAAAAAAACTACGATGCCATTATAGTTGGAGTACATAATTACAGCCGCAGGCCTGCCGCCAATTATGGCCTTAGCAACCCTGTTATTTATTTAATGAATGAATTGCAGAAAAGCGATAAGTCAGTAACTGTATTCTTTGGTAACCCTTATGCAGTAAGGTTTGCTTGTAATGCACTCAATCTTGCTGCCTGTTACGAAGATGATGATATTACACAAAATGCAGCGGCAGACTGGCTTACAGGTAAGCTACAGGCCAAAGGTAAATTACCCGTTACTGTTTGTGAAGGTTTAAAGTTTGGTGATGGCATTGTGTACAATACTTACTTCCCCAAAGCGGCAAGCATTACTGAAACAAAGTTTGCAAAAGTTGACAGCCTTGCCAATGATGCTATTGCTAAAGGTGCCATGCCTGGTTGTGTAGTGCTGGCAGCAAAAGACGGTAACATTGTTTACCATAAAGCCTTTGGTTATACTACGTTTGATAAGAAGCTGGCCGTGAATAAAGACATGGCTTATGACCTTGCTTCTGTTACTAAAATATCTGCCACCACAGTAGCTGTAATGAAGCTGTATGAAGAAGGAAAACTGGATATAGATAAAACTTTGGGCGATTACTTAACATGGGTAAAAGGCAGTGATAAAGCACCTTTAAAACTTCGTGATATTTTGTTGCACCAGGCTGGCTTAAACCCATTTATTCCTTTTTACAGGGAAGTGATTGATACTGCCACAGGTAACCCCAAGCCTGCCTATTTTTCAACAGTAAAAGATGCGCAGCACCAGTACCGTGCAGCAGAAGGTTTGTATGTACGCAACGATTGGGAAGACAGCCTCTATCAGCGCATTGTAAGAAGCAAATTAACTGGCCATGGTAAATATGTGTACAGCGATAATGACTTCATTTTTCTTGGTAAAATAGTAGAAGCCATTACAGGCAAAACATTGAACGATTATGTAAAAGAAACCTTTTACAAACCCCTGAACATGGTCACTACCACCTTTCACCCACGCGAGGTGATGACATTGGAAAATATTGTACCTACTGAAGAAGAAAAGCACTTTCGTAAGCAATTAATTTGGGGCGATGTGCATGATGAAGGCGCTGCCATGTTTGGCGGTATTGCAGGCCATGCAGGCTTGTTCAGCAATGCCTATGACCTTGCTCAATTATACCAGCTATTATTAAACGGTGGTGAGTTAAACGGCATCCGTTTATTAAAAAAAGAAACCATTGATAAGTTTACTGATTATAACAGCGACATCAGCAGGCGAGGACTTGGCTTTGATAAACCTGAAAAGGATAATGCTGCGAGCAAAAGCCCTTACCCATCAAAGCTGGCTTCACCTGAAACCTATGGCCATACTGGTTTTACAGGTATTGGTGTTTGGGTTGATCCTAAAGATAAGCTGGTATATATCTTTCTTTCAAACAGAGTAAACCCTACAAGAAACAATAACAAACTGAGCCAGCTTAGCGTAAGAGGCAATATACAGGATGCGATTTATGAGGCGGTGAGGAATTGATGTACATTACTTCTTGAAGTACAGACCAATTATTGCGAGCATAAGCACTATAAAAATGCCAAATACCCAACGGATGATGTCTGATTTAGTTTCAGCAATTTTGGTTTCCAGCTCACCTTTGGTTTGGGTAAGCTCATTTCTGAGTAAATGAATATCTTCTTTGGTAGAAAGGACTTTAAGGTTTGATTCGTTACTTTCTTTTAACTTATTATCTACAAATGTTACCAAAGCCTCGGCTTCTTTCTCACCAAGCTTGAGCTTTAAAATTTGAAACAATTGTATGTCAGTCATTGTAAGTACCATAAAATATTCTTCGATTGTAAAAATAATAATCTTTTGTTATCAAATTATACAAACCTCACTCTTCCTCGCCACACCTTTTGAATAACCATTTGTTTAACAGTTATACAATAACTTTGATTCATGCATTCGTTGGTTAATACTAATTTGTCAAATATTCAGCAACTCTTTCGCCAGCACAAGGTGGATAAGGCTTTTGTGTTTGGAAGTATGGCAAAAAACACAGCCACTACCAATAGCGATGTCGATTTTTTGGTATCCTTTGATAAGAAGCTTGATTACGAAGCCTACGCCGATAATTACTTTGAACTATTGAATGCACTAAGAAAACTGCTTAGTAAAGATGTAGATCTTGTGGCAGAAGAGACCATCAGTAATCCATATTTATTACAAACCATTAATGCCACTAAAGTGCAGGTATTATGATTGCGGAAGAGTTGAAATTTTTAACCGATATTAAGGTTGCTATCACTTCTATTGATGCACATTTACAATACCAGCGCGACTTTACACTGTACCTCTCAAACAAAACAATGCGCCGTGCAGTTGAGCGTGAACTTGAAATAATAGGGGAGGCTGCAAGCGGCCTTTTAAAAATCAATCCTGCTATAAATATTTCCTATGCAAGGCTTATCGTAGATCTTCGTAACAAAGTAATCCACGCTTATGACAATGTAAACGATACAATTATCTGGAAGGTAATTATGAAAGATATTCCTGTATTGGAAGCAGAGGTGAATTCTTTATTATCACTATAACCTCACTCTTCCCCCTTCTTCACCGTTCTCGCCTTTTTCACTGCGCCTTTGCCAAACTTATTTTTTACATTATCAATGGCTTTGTACAATTGATTTTTTCTGGCACCATCATCAAATAAATTGCCCTGGGTTGGGTTATTCGTAAGGTCACTTAAACGAACACCAAGCAGTCTTATAGCATTGCCTTTTCTGTACAACTGGTGAAACAGTTTCATGGCCACAGGTATCAGTTCATCATCGCGAAGCGTAACAGGTATAGTGGTTTGTTTACTGGTGGTTTCAAAATTAGGGTAGCGAATTTTAACTGCAATACATCCTGCAAGCTTCTCATCCTGACGCAGTTCATACGCCACTTTTTCTGTCATACGTACCAGTTCACTCATCAAAAAATCCATGTCAGTTTTATTGTCCTCAAACGTGTTTTCTGTTGAGATAGACTTCGCCTCATGGTAAGGCTGTACTTCACTAAAATGAAGCCCCTGCGCCTTGCTGTACAGGTCAACGCCCCATTTGCCCAGCTTCTTTTCCAGTAGTTCAATGGGGTGTTTCAGTATGTCGCCAATCAGGTAAATACCCATGCCTTTCAGGGTTTCATAGGTATGCTCACCCACACCGCTAAACTTGTTTACAGGCAGCGGTGCCAGAAACTGTTTTTCCATGCCAGGCTGTACAAAAAGGTAGCCATTGGGCTTCGCTTCATCGGTAGCAATCTTCGCAATCATCTTGTTGGTTGCAAGCCCAAACGATATAGGCAACTGCGTCTTTTCAATAATTTCTTCCCTCAGGTCAATGGTCCATTTATACGGGTCAAAAAAACGGTCCATCCCTGTAAGGTCAATATAAAATTCATCAATACTCGCCTTTTGAAACAGCGGTGCTTTGGCAGCAATAATATCTGTAACCCAGCGGCTGTAACGGCCATACTCACTATACGTGCCGCGTATTACAATGGCATGCGGACAAAGCTGCAAAGCCTTCTTCATAGGCATGGCACTGTGTACACCAAATTTGCGGCACTCATAACTGCAGGTCGTAACCACACCACGTTCCCTGCTGCCGCCAACAATCACGGCCTTGCCCTTCAGCGATGGATCGTTCAAAGCCTCTACACTAAAGAAGAAGCTGTCCAAATCAAAATGGGCAATATAGCGTTGCGGCGTTGGCATGTTGCAACGAAGATACTGTAGTGAATGGTGAATAGTGAGTGGTGAAAAGTGAAAGGTGAGTGGTGAAAAGTGAATGAGACGGGGGTTAAAAGAGAAAGGTGAGAGGTGAAAATGAAGTTGCTGCGCAGCTTTTTTGTTGGTGAGCAGCGGTGCTTTATTGTGCTGTATATGCGTCGCACACTGGAGCGTTTTGTACGTTATTGAGCAAAAGCAGCCCTAAACCTTGAAGGTCTTTTGGGAGACCTTCAAGGTTTTTACTTTTAGCCTTTGGCTTTTTACGTTACAGTTGCTGCAAGCAACACAATACGCCTACGGAACTAAAAGTTGCCGCATAGCAACATGCCTTGAAGAGCGGGGTAACCAAATTTAGTGAGATACAGATTGCTTCGTGCTTCGCAACGCCGAGACTAAAAAATGGCTTACAAAAAGTGTGAAAAAACGCAGTGTAAATACCACTACTAAACTTCTAAACTCTTTAAACCTCCAACTTCAAATCCCAAACTTGAAACTTAAACTTATTATTTCCCAACCTGCAGGTAAGCCTGTAAATCTTTTACATAAGCTTCAAATGCTTTAACACCAACGGGTGTGACTTTGCACATGGTCTGGGGGTAGTTGTTTACAAAGCTTTTGTTTACTTCTATATAGCCCACTTCTTTAAGCTTTTGTACCTGCACAGAAAGGTTGCCTGCGGTGGCCGCAGTTTTTTCTTTTATGAAGGTAAACTCGGCTTCCTTTACGCTGATGAGCAGGCTCATCACCGCAAGGCGTAACTGTGAGTGCAATATGGGATCCAGCTCTTTAAACATTGGCTGTTAGCTTAACTTGTTGGTACCTGATTCTTAAAATCAACCCTGGAATTAACCAGTTGCCAATGCCTGCAAGGCCATTGAGCAAATTGTCGTAAGTAGTATTGGCGTACAGCGAAATGGCGAAGAAGATATAACAGGCAATGCCTCCCCATATCATGGGTTTAAAATTGCAGGACAGCCCTGTTACAAGTGTTGGTATGGCATAAATAATAATAAGTAAAGAGTTACTGCTGGGTACAAACATTTTAAAAGGCTGCATGGGGGTGTCGCCTGCTTTTTTAAACAGTTGTGTACCTTCTGCTGTTAGCAAACGTTCTGTTGATGAAGGGATGATATTGAGGTAGGCAATTACTGCAAAAATGCTGATGGTATAAACGATCCACACGGCATCAAGCACCTGCTGCTGGTGCGTTTTTACTACACGGTTTTTGCTTTCTTTTATGCTGATGTACACCTGTGGTATAAGGGCAATAAGTGTAAGTATCCATACATCAAAACCCGCCCTGAAATTCCAGTACCTTTCTGCAAAAGTAAGCAAGCCGCAAAAGCCTACCACACTGCCCCACAATATAGCACTGGTGCCATCTTCATGAAAATGGCTGCCCTTTGCTTTTTGTATCATGTCTGTTATCAGCTTCAGGCTTTCCTGCTCGCTTAGTGGCTTCTCCTCGTTCATATAAATCAGTTTGTTTGCTTAAATTTATTACGCATCATATAGCCTGGAATGATCCATGCAATAAGCATGGCGGCTGGTATAAAAAGCAGTTGAAAATTGTACAGTATATGCGGGGTAATAATACCTGAGATAAAGGCCAGTACCCAGCAGCCTATACCGCCAAGTTGCAATGGTTTATAACGCAGAATAATGCCTGATAAAAATACCGGCATGCCATATAAAGCGAGAATAAAAGGATTAATAAGCATGTAAGATTTACCGGCCATACCACCACCCAAACGGTTAAGCAAAAAACCAATTAAAAACATAAGTACCACAAAGCTTATCCATATATAACCAATAATATCATCGTAGTAGGTTTTTACAACCGCGGTCTTTTTTTTGCGGCTTAAATAAAATGCCTGGTAAATGGCTAACAGCCATGTAATAGCCCATACATAATAATGCTGCTGGTAATTAAAAAAATGCAGGAGTATAAATTGCAGCAGCCCACAGAAAAATACGGCCCAGCCCCACAACAAATACAGGTGGCCGTTTTCACTAAACCTGTTCTGGGCTTTATTTATCATCCCTTCAATCAGTTGAAGGCTTTGCTGCGGCGAAAAATCTGTGTCTTTATTCATGGGTTTGTGATTTAACACATAGGTACCTTTTTAACACATAGGCACATAGTTTAAGCAGAGAACACATAGCTATGTTTAAAGAAAACACATAACCAAGTAGTGAAAAAATTTAATAGTAACATAGATTGATGCAGTTTATTCTGCATCAATCTATGTTCTCTTTTCTTAACTATGTGCCTATGTGTTTCAAGCTTTTGTGTTTAACAATTATAGGCCTGCAAGTGTTTTTTCTGCATCTTCTTTACCCCATGTTGGATGAAAAGGCGAGGCGGGTTTAAATGCTTTATACAAGTCAACAGCTTTTGTAAAAATAGGTTTTGCTGCTGTTTTGCCACCACCAAATTGTTCAGGTGTGCCCATTACGCTTTGTGCCTGTAAAAAATAAGGCCTTGGGTTGGTGGGGTCGGCTTTTTTAGCACCTTCCATGGCAGCCTGGTTGCTCTTCATCCAGCTCATGTACCTGTTTTGCGGATCTACCAGCATGCGGCTTGTACCACACATTGCTTTTAAACAAAGTATCTCTGAATTATCTTTCGCCAAAGCTTCTGCTTTTGTAATCAGTTCATCTGCTTTATCGCAGGCTTTGTCTTTTTCAGCAGAAGGTACTTTATAGCTGTACTGTGTTTGCGCCAGTGCTGCATAATAATAGGGTAACCACTGTGTTTTTTCTGCATCTGCAATGCGTTCAAAAAATGCTTCTGTATCTAATAGTTCTGCTGGTGTTTTGGCATCTTTAAGCATGGTCAAACCCTTAATCATACCTGTTTCGTACTTGCTTTGTGCGTTAACCATTGTTGCCATAAAAAGGCATGCAATAACAAATAATTTTTTCATTGTTGTTGTGTTTTTATTGTGATTGATGTTGTTTATTTATTCCTGTTTTTCAGGTTTTCGTATTCTTTTTCTGTATTAAAAATATTGTCGCTGTGGTAAGCTTTAAAGTATTGAAAAGCTAAGCCTACACCCCAGCCAAGCAGTGGCCAAATGGGCCAGTAATATGAGCCAGGTCCACTTGAAAAATACCAAATGGCATTGAGCAGAAGGTTTACAACAAGATAGCTTAACAGGCTTGTTTTAAAAGCGGTGCGTATTCTTGCAAGTTTCCAGAGTTCATCGTCGCGTAATTCCTGATTGTTCATGATTGTGTGTTTATGGTGAATAGTGAATAGTGAGTTGTGAATGGTGAGTTGTGAATAGTGAAAAGTGAATGGTGAATGGTGAAAAGTGAATCTGTTATCTGTCATCTAAAATCTATCATCTCTCTTCTACAGGTTATTGTTGATGGCATCCTGTCTTTTATCAACACCCCAGCTTAAGAAAACTCCTATAAAATAAAACTGTGGTGCTGGTGGTTTAATAGCTTCTTTGTAAGTGCCATTGTGATTGTAATTGTAGCCATAAGTAAGGTCGTAATTCAATACATTGGTAACGCTTGCAACCACTACAGCAAAGGCTTTGCCCATTTTGGTAAGGTAATTTAAGCTGAAACCCAGGTTATGAAAATCTTTGGTCTTGCCCTGATCGTTAATATCGTATTTATTACCATTTACTACAAAGTTGTAATAAGGCCTGCCTGTTGCATAAGAGTAGGTAAAGTTGAAGCCTGTATTTATTTTATTGATGAACCTTTTAACTACAAGTGATGCTGTATGATTGGCTGCAAATGATGGTTGTAAAGCGGATGGATAATTCAGGAATTCACGCTTGGTATCAAGGTAAGAGTAGCTGATCCAGTAATCAAGGCCTTTGATAGATTTTTTATCCCTCCAGAAAAATTCTATACCCTGTGCATACCCATTACCAGCATTGGTATAGTTAAGGTTTGTTGGTGATGAAGATGAAGGAATTGTTTTAATAAGGTCGTTATATTTCTTGTAAAATGCTTCTACCCTAAAGGTTTGGTTTTCTGCATTTTTTATGTAGTTAACCATATAATGCGTAGCCCTTATATTATCAAAATTGGTTGGGTTATAATACAGGTAACTGTTCTCTGGTTTTTGGTAAAACTCGCCGTATACTAAACTCATCTGCGCATTCTTTCCTGTTTTGTAAGCCAGGGATAAACGTGGGGCAACATTGGTTTTATTAATGATAGATGAATGTTCGGCCCTTACGCCAATCTTGGCTGCAATATCGTTGGTAATGTATAGGTCAGCTTCACCAAAAACTGCTTTAAAATGATCGTTTACTGTAAAGGTAGAGCTGTTAAAAATGCTTTTGTTGTAGCTGTACCAGTATTCGCCGCCAAAGCGTAATACACTAATACCACTGATGCGTTTATCGAACACCGCTTTTATTTGTGAAAGATCCTGCCTGCTGTTTACGGTAAAATTCTTATTGTCAATCCAGCTATAACCTGTTGTTTTAGGTGCATTATTTGCATCCTGTATTTGTTGCGAAATGTCATCAAGGTTGGTGCTGTAACTAAAGCCCAGGTTCATTTTCCAGCCATTGCCAAGGGCTTCGCGCCAACTTACATTGTTGTAAAGATTATGGTTTATAATACCAAATGCATCTTTTAAAACAAGGCTGTCAATGTCTGGCCTTCTTAACCCAAGATTGCTTGCGCCATAACTGGTATAAAACTTAACAATACCACGTTTTGTTTTTACACGGTAGTTAAAATCTAACGTATGAAATTCAGGAATATGGAAATAATCAGGCTTTTGTTTTACAATAGCGAAGTATGCCACAAGGTTGGTATAGCCATAATTTACACCCCATGATGATTTTTTATCTTTTGCAAGATTTTGTAAACCACCACCTACAAACACAGAACTGATAGATGCTGAAGCCTGCGACTCATCAGGCAAATCAATACTTTCAAGAATTAGTGCAGAAGACAAAGCCTGGCCATACAAAGCAGAATAGCCACCTGTGCTAAAAACAGTGCCTTTAAAAAGAAAAGGGGAGAAGCGGCCACGGCTTGCAATGTCTGGTACACTTGCATTAAAAGGATTGTTAACAACAGTGCCATCAATAAACTGCTTGGTCTCGTAACCTGCGCCACCACGTACAAACAGGCCTTCCTGTTCACCAACCTGTTGTGCGCCTGGCAATGTTTTTACCGATGCTGTAATATCGGCATTGCCACCGCCTGTTGTTAAAATATCAAGCGTACTTAAAACAGTAGCAGCTTTCTTTTTGTCGCTGGCTTCAAAACTACCAGCAGTAACGGTTACGGCTTTAAGTTCGTTTACTTCTTCTTTTAAACTAAAGTTGATGGCAGTATCTGCGCCAATAGTAATGGGCAATTCAAAAGTTTTGTAGCCAACTGTTTTTGCAACAATGGTTTGTTTTCCTTTCTCAAAAGTTTTAAAAGAGAAATTACCAAGGCTATCAGTAACGCCACCATCGTAGCTGTCTTTTATGGTAATGCTGATGCCTGCAAGAATATAGCCTTTGGTATCTTTTGCAGTGCCGCTTATTTTAACCTGGGCAATTAAGCTTTGAATTGCTATGAGAGAAACTGCGAGTATAAATATTTTTTTCATTTCAGTATGATTTGATAGGACAAACGTAGAGTAGTTTATTATATAAACCAAATTATTTTTCAAATTTATTTTAACTGCTTGATAGGGCTAATGTTTTATGGTTAAATTGGGAAGATGATTTTGCTCAATAAAGTATCAAATCGTACAAGTGTGCGACGCAACGAAGTACAATTAATAATCCACCGCTGGTTACATAATAAAAAAGGCTGAAAGCCTTTTGGGTTGGTGCTTTCAGCCTTTCGATGACAAAATATTTGTTCTAAAAATCGAATTCTCTTTTTTGCATATTCATTCTTATTCCAAACGTAAAAGTGTTGGTATTAAAGTCTGTCTGTTTAACTACTTTGTAATTTCTTATCAATGCTGTGGCATCAATAAACATGTTTGGAATCAACTCGTAAGACGCAGAAATGGAGCCAATGAAAAGTTTTGCAAGATCGCCACTACCTATTTTAAAACCTTTTTCGCGGTTGTTGGTAGGTTTGTCTCTGGTATAAAAACGTGTGATATTACTGCCAAAATTAAAGCCTGCTGAATCAAGCCCCTGCTCGTTATAAATAAGTTTCGCCTTTAATGTTAATTTATTTATGGGTTGATATTTTACAATGGCTATAAACTCACGCAGGTTGGCACCCATGGGATGTGCCAATGGCTGGTTGTAATGTGTGAAAGAACCAACAGAATCGTAATGCGTGTAAACAAAAGGACGGATAAGATTTCCTTCAAGTTGTACATCTAAATTTTTAATGCCAAAAAGGTCAATTGTTTTTAAGCCAATTTGAAGCGCATGTTTGTTCCTGTAGTCTCCACGGCTGTAGTTTTTCACTTCCTCAAATAAAAATTCATTGATGATTATCTGGCTATAAAGCTGTGTGTTTTTAAATGCATTGGCTTTAATGTTTAAACCCAGTGTTACTTTATCGGGGCTGCCCAATTGCTGTTCTATTGAGCGGTAAAAAATTACTGGATTTAAATAATTAAGATCGAAACCATTGCCATTTGTACGGCCAAACATCACATCTTCAAATAAGCCAATATTAAGCCATTTTGTTGCCTGAAGATCAAGTGAGTGAAAAGCCATAAATTTTTTGGGAAGAAGGCGGTCGTTGGCACGTTGATAATTGGACGTAAGCTGGGCAAACATGGTATTGTAATTAAATTTCCAGATGCGGGCATTTAATTTTAAGAAAAGATAATTACTACTGAAATCGCTTAATATTAAACTTCTGTAACCGTTGCCAATAAAGGCTTTGTCGTAAGCAAACTGGCCGTCAATACCTTTTGCAATTTTAAACATGATGCCGCCCCTTGCATCAAAAAAATCATATCCATTGCCTTTAAAACCTGTTTTGTAATAACCATTACCAGGCACTGCACTGCGGTTAGTTACATATTGCTGAACGTATAAAGGGTCACGCTCCTGGTTCTCAGTAAAATAGGTATAAAAGCCAATGCCTTTGGCAAGTGTGCCACGCATATAAATACCGCGTGTGTTGCGAAATAAACTGTTACCAAGATTGTTGTCTTTACCAAATTCAAAATTTAAAACAGGGGTAATATAAGCGGAGAAATCACCTTTTTTTACCCCAACGTATGGTGGGTTTTTAAACACTTTTTTGGAGAACATATCGCCAAATTTCAGCGTAGAATCACCAAAACCTTCCCGGTATTCAAAGTTGTCTTTCAGTAAAATGTCAATATTGTATTTATCAACTTTAGATAGTACTACTTTACCTTCAGCTTCAGCTTTTAAAATATTTTGTAACTGTAGTGTTACAGATTGCCTGGTATATGGCTTTACCAATGAAAAATTCAAAACTGAATCTTTTCTCAATTTTACTTCAAGTCGGTCAAGTACATCATACTGGCGACTGCCCAACTGTATATAATCTGACTGTGCCTTTACTTTTACCGAACTTAGAACTAAAATTATGGCCATTGCCAAACGAAAAAATTTCATGCGGTGTGTTTTATGGTTATTTGATGTATGTATTTGTATGATTGAGTAATTATTAACTAATCTTGCTGCCTGTTAAAGTTTTCAAAAATAGCATAACATGAACACTTACCTTATAAAAGATACCTGTATTGTAACTGATGGTAAAAAAACATACGGTGATGTATTGATTAAAAATGGAAGAATTGAACGCATAGCAAGCAATATTCAAGCCAAGGAAATGTTAACGGAAATGGATGGCAGTAACCAATATCTTTTACCAGGCTGCATAGATGACCAGGTGCATTTTCGTGAACCCGGCCTTACACATAAAGCAGACATTTATACTGAAGCAAAAGCAGCAGTTGCTGGTGGTGTTACCAGTTTTATGGAAATGCCAAACACCGCGCCACCAACCTTTACACAGGAATTGCTTGAACAGAAATATGAAATTGGAAGGCAAACATCTTTAGCCAATTACTCATTTTATATGGGTACCGCTAATGATAATTTAGAAGAGATATTAAAGACCAACTACAAGAAAAATGAAGTATGCGGAGTAAAAGTTTTTATGGGCAGCAGCACAGGAAATTTACTGGTTGATAACCCATTGGTACTTGATAAAGTGTTTGAAGGAAGTGAATTGCTTATTGCTACACATTGTGAGGAAGAAAGTGTTATAAAGAGAAACCTGGAAAAAATGAAAGGTGAAAAATTAAATTTGGAACCTTCTGACCATCCCATAATTCGTGATGAGGAAGCCTGTTTTGAATCATCTTTTAAGGCCATACAGTTTGCTAAAAAATACAACAGCCGCTTGCACATTCTTCATATTACTACAGCAAGAGAGTTGCAGTTATTTGGCAATATGGTTGCACTTGAAGATAAGAACATTACCGCTGAAGTTTGTGTGCATCATCTTCATTTTACAGGCAATGATTATGAAAAGCTAGGTAATCTTATAAAATGTAATCCTGCTATTAAAGCACCGCATAATAAAACTGCTTTATGGGAGGCTTTATTAGACGACAGGCTTGATGTAATTGCCACTGACCATGCGCCACATACCTGGCACGAAAAGAATGAGCCTTATGAAAAAGCACATGCAGGTTTGCCTTTGGTACAGCATAGTTTGCAACTGATGCTTCATTATGTAAAAGAAGGAAAAATAAGTATAGAAAAGGTGGTTGAAAAAATGAGCCATAGTGTAGCCAAATGTTTTACTATAAAGGAACGTGGCTATATACGCGAGGGTTATTTTGCTGATCTTGTTTTGGTGGATATGAACCAATCTCAAACCATCAGTAAACAAAACATTTTGTATAAATGCGGCTGGAGTCCATTGGAAGGTTTTACTGTTCCTGCAACGGTTACCAATACTTTTGTAAATGGCCATCTGGCATATAGTAATGGTGTTTTTGATGAATCTGTAAAAGGTATGCGTTTAAATTTTGACAGGGGGTAGACAGTAAGATTTTATGGAAAAAGGGCTGCTATGAATCCTGTAGGCTGAAACCTGTATCTTAACACCTGTAACCTGAATTTACACGCCACATGCAGATAGATAAAACCACCTTGCAGGATCTTTCCATATTTCACCACGACGAAGAGTTATCTGTTTTTCACCACCTCAATTTTACACAAACCAATGGCGGCAGGGAATACCTGCGTTTAATTTTAGGCAGGCCAATTGATGCATTGAACGAGATACATGATGTTCAAAAAACCATTCAGCATCTTATTGCTGTTGCAGCTATTTTTCCAACTTCAATTACAAATGGCACTGTAATGGTGGTTGATAAATTTTATGATACGCCTGTAGATTCGTATCCCTCACAACCTAATACTGTGAACAGTTTGGTGTACACCCTTGTAAGCAGGTCAGACTATTCTCTTACCAAATATTCTATTGAACATTTTATTGGTTTCTTAAAAGGAATGGACGCTATTGTAAATCTTTTACAGCAACAGGCAACCAGCAAGCAACTGCAAACCTGGTGTGATAAAATTGCTTTTCATTTAAAGAAGCCTGTAATACAAACCATGCTTCGTTTAGAGAAGAATAGTAAAATAGAACCGCAGCAGGCATTGCAGTTTGGCAATTTTCTTCGTCATCATTTTAAGCAGGAGGCTTTTGAGCTGATGGATATTTTTAGCCGCCTGGATGCTTATTTAAGTCTTGCAACTGCCTGTAAAAAATACGGTTTCAGCTTCCCTGAAATACAACAATCTGAACAACCTTATGTAAATGCCAAAGGCTTATATCATTTGCTTTTGAATGTTCCTGTTAGTTATGAGGTTACACTAAATAAGGATACCAATTTCTTGTTTCTTACAGGTGCAAATATGGCTGGTAAAAGCACCTTTATAAAAGCCGTTGGTATAAGTGTTTACCTGGCGCATATTGGCATGGCAGTGCCTGCTGAATGTATGGAACTGAGTATGTTTCACGGCTTGTTAAGCAATATAAATGTGGCAGATAACATTATAAAAGGCGAGAGTTATTTTTTTAATGAAGTACAACGCATTAAAAGCACTATTGAGAAAATAAGTGATGGCAATAACTGGCTTATTTTAATTGATGAACTGTTTAAAGGCACCAATGTTCAGGATGCCATGAAATGCAGCACCACTGTAATTGAAGGTCTTCGTAAAATGCAGAATGCGCTTTTTATTTTATCTACCCATCTTTATGAAATTGGCGAGAGCCTGCAGCAATACCCTAATATAACTTTCCGCTATTTTGAAACCAGCGTGGCAGAAGACCAGTTGGTATTTAGTTACCAGCTAAAACATGGTATTAGTAACGACAGGCTTGGTTATTTAATATTGAAGAAAGAGGGTGTAGTTAGAATGCTGGAAAAGTTATAAAATCCTAATATCTTGAAAAAAATATAAGTTATTGTCGATAAGTTTAGAAAATCTTCAGTTTATTGTTTCTGCAATAAATAATAGCTGGATAAAATTCATTTATAGTATATTTTTCTGCATTTTTTGCGGTTTACGCAGCCTATTTATGCAATAATTTGTCTCAATGTTGAAAATTATGGTTTCTTTAACTATTTTGCGTTCCTTCATTTTTAACTAAAACATGAGATTACATGAGAAAATTTCTTACGCTCTTTTTGGGCGTGCTTTTAACTGCCAGCCAGTTAATCGCCCAAACAAAAACTGTTACGGGCAAGGTTACCGATGAAAAAGGTAATCCTGTACCGAATGCATCGGTAATGATAAAAGGAACTACCAAAGGAACCACCTCGTCCAGTGATGGTAGTTTTTCAATTTCAGTGCCTGAAACTGCTAAAACATTAGTGGTTTCCTCTATCAACTTTACTTCACAGGATGTTAGCATTAAAGGTTCATCAATTAATGTTAGTTTACAATCAAGCAGTTCAAGCTTAGAGGAGGTGGTAGTGGTTGGTTATGGTACGCAAAAAAAGAAAGATTTAATTTCTTCTATTGCGACAATTAAGGGCGACAACATAAAAGAAATTCCTGTTCAAAGTTTTGATCAGGCGTTATCTGGTAAAGCTGCCGGTGTTAATGTTAGCTTGCCTAACGGTGTGTTAAACAATCCACCTGTTATTAGGGTTCGTGGTGCTAACTCTATAAGTGGTAGCACGCAACCACTTATAGTGATAGATGGTGTACCCACTTTTCAAGGCGATTTTTCTACAAATGCCTCGGCAAATAATGCGTTAGGGTCTTTAAATCCCGGTGATATAGAAGATATTCAAATTTTAAAAGATGCTGCCGCTTCAGCCATTTATGGCAGTAGGGCTGCTAATGGGGTAATGCTGATTACTACCAAAAAAGGTAAATTAGGTAAGCCTAAAATTCAATATGATTTTTCTACAGGGTTTACAAAGCCATTTAACATATTTGAAGTTTTAAATGCTGAACAGTATGTTACAGTAAAAAACGAAGCGTTACGCAATTTAAATCAGGTAGTTGTAACTGGGCAACCAGCAGGTGCGCCATTGTTTTTTTTAGATACTATTAATGGGAAACAAGTAAATACCAACTGGGCCGATGAAGTATATCAAACTGGTATATCTCAAAGTCACAATTTGAGTATTTCTGGTGCTAATGAAAGTACAAAATACTACTTCAGTGCAAATTATACCAAACAAGATGGCATTTTACAAACGAATAGCTTTGACAGAAAGCAAATAAGAATGAATGTTGAAACTAAAGCAACGGACTGGTTAAAGTTTGGTGGCAACTTCAATTATAGTAGAGGAACTACATTTTCACCAAGTACAGGTTCATTACCTGGCTCAGCATTTAATACTGCTGGCTCGGCACGTTTAGCTTTTGTAACTGCACCAAATGTTTCTCCTTTTGCTGCTAATGGTAGATACAACATTATAGGTATTGACAATCCAGCTCAAAGAAATAGTTTTAACCAAATTGGACGTAATAGGAATCTAATAAATTCTGGCTTTGTTAACCCAGTAATGGTAAGAGATTTAAACATTATAAGCTCGCAGATTAATCAAATTACAGCTAACATAAGTGCGGAGTTTAAATTAGCAAAAGGATTAACTTTTAGAAGCCAATATGGTGTTAACTACCAGCTTGTTGATGACAGAACTTTCTGGAATCCTTTACATGGTGACGGTATTCAAACAATTTCAACTGCCGATGATGGTTCAGCCTTTAATGTATACGGTAAATATGACATTACTAACTTTCAGAATATTTTAACATATGACTTCAAGCTTGGATTTGATCATAATTTCAACGTTTTAGTCGGTCATGAAGAGCAATCTTCTAAAACAGATAGATACGGTGCTAAGCGTTCTGGATTGTTTAATACTTTTAATAACGAATACCAAGGTAGTTTTACCGTAAACGATAATCCAGTAAGTAATACAATTACAGAAAATTACTTGTTGTCATATTTTGGAAGGTTGTCGTATAATTACAAAGGAAAATATTCACTTTCTGCAAATATTAGGCGAGATGGATATTCTGCCTTTGCTGATGGTGGTAAGTATGGCACATTTGCTGGTGGTGGAATTGGTTGGACACTTTCAGAAGAAAAGTTTTGGACTGGTGGTCTTTCAAGAGTAATTAATACATTTAAACTAAGGGCAAGTTATGGCCAAGTTGGTAGTATATCTAGTGTAGGCAACTTTGGTTCTTTATCTTTGGTCAATCCTTTTCAGTACGGCTTAGGGTATCCTACTTTATCCTTCTCTCAAGCTGGCAATAAAAACCTAAAATGGGAAAACAGTAAAAAACTTGATTTAGGTGTTAATTTCGGAATACTCAGGGATAAGATCAATGTTGAGTTTACTTATTACAACACCGATTTGTCTGATTTAATAATTAACGTACCACAGGCACCTTCTTTGGGTATTCCTGGTAATACAGTACAATTAAATGCAGGTGCTGCTTACAACAGGGGTATAGAACTAAATATTAATGCATCAATTATCGAAAAGAAAAATTTTAGTTGGAATGCCAGCTTCAACTTAGCTACTCAGGAAAATAAAGTTACCAGCCTTGCAGACGGGGTTCCTGAAATTATTGGTATCACTGGCTTAGAAAGAACCAATATTACCCGCCCTGGTATTTCTTTGGGAAGCTTCTTTCTAGCAAAAACCAATGGGGTAGATGCGGCAACTGGAAGACGTATTTTTGTTAACGCTTCTGGTGCCGAGGTATTATTTGACTTTTCTAATCCAACTGCCGCCCAACGTTGGCGATTTAGAGATGGTACCGTTGCACCAGCAATTGATTTGGGTCGTGATGGATATGTAGCAGGAAACTCACTGCCTACGGTTTATGGCGGTTTTTCAAATACTTTCAAGTATAAAGAGATTGACTTTAGTTTTGATATGTATTATAGTTTTGGTAACTCAGTGTACTTTGGTTCCAGGGCAGGCTTATTAGATCAACGTTTCTGGAATAATAGTACCATAGCATTGAACCGCTGGCAAAAAACAGGCGATGTAACAGACATTCCAAGAGTTGTATTTAATGATAATATATCCAACGGTTCTTCCTTCCCAATAGATGCAAATTTGTATAGCGGCAATTTTATAAAAATGCGAAATGTTTCGTTAGGGTATAATTTACCAGTTGGTGTATTGAAAAAAGTAAAAATCAGTGGATTAAGATTTTATGCTCAAGCCTTTAACTTATTTACTATAACCAACTATCCTGGTGCAGATCCTGAGATATCTTCGAATGGTGCGGATGCACTTACACCAGGTGTTGATAGAAACACAATTGGTCAGGCAAGAAGTTTCAATTTCGGATTAAATTTAACTTTTTAATCATTTAAAATTACTAAAAGTGATAAATACTAAGAATATAAAAGTAAAAATCAAAATGTTTTTAACAATAGTTACAATTACTGTTGTTTCATGCAATAAAGATTCTCTTCAACCAACACTACAAACCTCTCTGTTATATGCTGATGCCTTTAATTCTCCAAGTGTTATACAACAAGGTGTCTTTGGTGTTTATTCTGGCTTAAAGAATGGCAACTTTTTAGGTGGCAGGGCAATCGTTTATAATGATGTAAGGGGCGAAGATTGGTTAAACATTACGGGTAATGGTGTAACTGCACTTGGTGTTTGGAATTATTCAATAACTTCTTCGGATAACCAAGTAGAGAATACATGGACAGTTGGGTACAATACCATCAATAGAGCAAATATTGTATTAGCAGGCATTGATGCAAATTCATCACTAATACCAAGTACATTAGCTAATCAATACAAGGCCGAAGTAAGATTTTGCAGGGCATTGACTAACTTTTATTTAGTAAACTTTTATGGTAGAAGACCTTTTAATGCTGACGCAGGCGCCAGTCCCGGCATTCCATTACGTTTTACTCCTAATATAGAGTCAAGCATTGGTGCACTTAGTCGTGGCACGGTAGCCCAAGTGTATACTAGTATTTTAGATGATTTAAATTTTGCAGAAACAAACTTGCCTATACTTTATCCCGGTGGTAGTGCCAGCGATAGCAATGTTGTTCGAGCGCATCGTAATGCTGCAATCGCCCTAAAAACAAGGGTATATTTGCATATGAACCGCTTTAACGACGTAATTACTGAAGCAAATAAAATCGTTTCGACTATAGCACCTTTTCAAGCGAATAGTGGTGTTACACACCGCCTTAATCCTGCATTTACAGATGTCTTTAGATTGTACAATTTAACAGAATCAATATTTAGTTTACCTATGAGTAATACTAATCCACCTGGTACACAAAATGGGCTAAGTCTATACCATAATGCCGAATTTGCCCTAAATCCAAATGGGATATTAGCAACTGCTTCGTGGCCAACTACTGATTCAAGAAGAGCTTTAGTAGTGAATAACGCAGCTCCCTTTAGATATAGTAAATTTAATGACGATTTGAACAACTCTGTACCAATTATTAGATATTCGGAGGTACTTTTAAATCTTGCAGAAGCATTAGCAAAAACAACTACTGGTGTTGATAGTAGAGCATTAGCGCTTTTAAATGCAGTTCGCCAAAGATCCGATGCTGGCTTTACTTGGGTACCAGCTACAAATGCAGACTTAATTAATGCAATATTAACGGAAAGACGAATTGAGTTTTTAGGTGAAGGTTTACGATCATTAGACATTCAACGTCAAAATATTGCATACCCTGCAAAAGGAAGTTTATCTGCAGTACAACCAACTACATTACCATATGTATGGCCTATTCCCGCATCTGAATTGTTGTACAATTCATTGATGACACCGAACAATTAATAATTATTGGAGATTATATAGTAGAATTTTATTGCAAAAAAAGAGGCTTCCTGAAAAGGAGCCTCTTTTTTGTATTTGTTATTACCTTATCGCTTATTTCCAGAACTTATATGTCTTTCGTGCTTCTTATTAAATAATACCTGCGCCTATAAATTTTACTTCCTCCACTCAAAATAAAAGGTACTTCCTTCACCTGGTACTGATTGTACCCAAATTTTACCGCCCTGTTCTTCTACCAAAACTTTTAAAAGATTAAGGCCAATGCCTGTACTGCTGTCCTGGCTGCTTTTATTGTCGGTGGTTTCAAATAGTTGAAAAATGCGTTCTTTATCTTTTGCGGCAATGCCTGGGCCATTGTCTTTCACATAAAATTCATACATACCGCCCTTTTCTACAGCCCCTACTTCAATAAAACCCTGTGGTTTATCAATATATTTTATTGAGTTGCTCATAAGGTTTTGAAGTACCTGCTGTAGCTTTTGCTTACGTGTTTGTATCACAGGCAGGCTTTTGGTAGCGGTAACCTGTATGTTGCTGTGCAGAAAAAACAAAGAAGAAATCTGTTCTACCAAATCTTTAGTATCTACTTTTTCAATGGTTTGCTGGGCAGAGCTTTTGCGCGAATAATCAAGTATGGAAGTAACCATATTTGATAAATGCGTTGCAGCACCAGACAGCATTTCTATGTTCTTTTTCAGGTCTGGCTGATCGCTGATGATGGAATTGCCCTGTATAATATCCAGCATCATAATTATTGATGATAATGGCGACTTAAGATCATGTGAAACTACATATACAAAGCGTTCTAACTGCTTGTTTATTTTTTCAAGTTCGGTAGAGGTTGCTTTTAAGCTTTGCTGGTGAAAATACAACTGTTCAAAAACATTTACCTTGGCACGTACCACATTCACATCCAGTGGCTTTGACAGGTAATCTACTGCGCCTTCTTCAAAACCCTTCATTACATATTGCTCATCTTTATTAATTGCGGTAACAAAAATGATGGATACATCCTTTGTTTTGGGGTTAGATTTTAAAATCTTGGCTACTTCAAAACCATCCATTTCAGGCATCTGAACATCCAGCATTATCAGGCCGATATTTTCATTTTTTAAAACAGCTTTCAGGGCTTCGTTGCCAGAATTGGCTATAATAAATTTCCGATTTTCTTTCAGTAAAATTTCTTCCAGCGATATAAGATTTTCAGGCCTGTCATCAACCAGTAAAATTGTAAACTCTAGTTTTTGCTGTAAGTCCATTTGCTTTGGTGCGCGTTATAAATTTGATAAAAAAGTCGTTATTTGCTGGGGCGAAAATATATGCGCCTTGATTTTTTTTTCAATAGCAGCCATGGGCATTTCTTTGTATTCCGCCGTTTCAAGCGATTGAACGATGGCAAGGCCACCAGCTTTTACCACCGTTTCCATTCCTTCAGCCCCATCTTTATTGGCACCTGTTAAAAGTACAGCTACCGTGTGTTGCTTGTATATTTTTGAGGCACTTTCAAAACTAACGTTTATTGATGGACGGCTGAAATTTACGGGTTCTGAATAATCAAGACTAAAAGAATAATCTTTCTCTATAAGCAGGTGATAGTTTTGTGGTGCCAGGTAAATAGCACCTGCTTCTATCATAGTTTTATCGTTAGGCTCAATAATTTTTTTAATTTTTATTTCTGAAGTAAGCAGGTCATCCATCCTGCTTATAACATTTTTTAGCCTGTGTATTACCACTACAACTGGTATAGAAAAACTAAGCGGTAACCCTTTAAGAATTTGAATTATAATGGGAATGCTACCTGCTGAGCCTCCAATCATTATTATATCAAATCTTTCTTTGGTCATTTGGGTTAGAATATCTACTCTTTTCTTCTAAAAATTCTTGTGGGCAGGTCTGTGGCTTCAAATTTTTCCCGCAGGTCAGAAAACAACAGCGATTCTTTTATGCCAAGTGCCATAAAGCCCAGTGGCGCAAGGCTATCGTGAAAGAGTTTTATAACTCGGTGCTGTAGTTTGCGGTCAAAATAAATCATTACGTTTCTGCACAGTATTAATTGAAACTCGTTAAACACGTGATCTGTAACAAGGTTATGCTGCGAGAATACCACATTCTGCCGCAGCTCTTTTTTTATTAGTGCATGATTATAACGTGCAGTATAATAGTCTGAAAATTCTCTTGTACCGCCACCGTTAATGTAGTTGGTAGTAAAATCCTTCATGTTATGAAGGCCAATAATGCCTGTACGTGCCTTCTCTAAATTAGAAGGGTTAATGTCTGTAGCATAAATCTTTGTCCTGTCAAGCAAGCCTGCTTCATGTAGCAGTATGCACATAGAATAAACTTCTTCGCCTGTTGAACAGCCTGCATGCCATATTTTAATAATAGGGTAAGATGCAAGCCTGGGCAACACTTTTTCTTTAATCGTTTTATAAAAAAGAGGATCGCGAAAAATTTCAGTTACGTTTACCGTAACCGTTTGTAAAAACTGGCTAAAGGTGGTAACATCGTTAATAAGATTGTATTTGAGGTCGTAAATGGATGTGACCTTTGAATCTTCAACAAATTTGTTCACCCTTCTTAATAAAGATGCCCTTGAATAGTTAGAAAAATCATAACCATACTTCACCTTTATTACTTCAAGGATACCTTCTAATTCATTTTCGCTAATGTCTGCTTTCATGTACTTTATTTAGCTGGCCAGCCATACCCTTATTAATGACAACAGTTTGTGCATGTCAACAGGTTTTGTAATATAGTCTGATGCACCTGCCTGTATACATTTTTCTCTGTCGCCAACCATTGCTTTTGCTGTTAATGCAATGATGGGCAGTTTCATTAATTTAAGGTCTTTACGTATGCGCTGCATGGCTTCGTATCCATCCATTTCAGGCATCATAATATCCATTAAAACAAGGTCTATATCTTTATTATTTTGTAAAACTTCAAGAGATTCACGGCCATCTGTAGCACTTACTACCAGCATTTCGTAAGACTCTAATGCTGTGCTTAATGCAAACACGTTTCTCATATCATCATCAACCACCAATATTTTTTTATTGGTAAGGCTAATATCGCTTGCAGCAACCATGGTTGACTGTGTTTCAGGCTTACTGTCTGTTTCTTTTACTTTGTAAAGAAACAGTTCCAGTTCGTCCATTAACCTGTCGTTTGCAAACGAAGAATTACGTACAATAACATCTGTTATCTTCTTCAACTGCAATTCATCAGCAGGCGAAATATCTGCATCCAGGTAAACAATAAACGGAATGTTGTTGTCTTTAATTTCCTTTTTAACTTCCTGCAACTGCGCAATACCGTTATCAATTTGCCTGCCAATATCTGCTATTATACAGTCGTATTTGCCAGTACGAAGTTTAGAAGCCATATCGCTTACAGTTCTTATGTAGTCAAATGTTACAGCGTTATGTTTTTCGTTAAAGAGATTTTGCAGCGTATCATCGCTAAGGTTGCTTTCGCTTAATATCAATACTTTTTTAATCTGAGATTGTATGTGGCTGCCAATTCTGTCAAATGCCCCTTCCAAACCATCTTTTGAGGCTGGTTTTTTAAGATAAGCAAGGGCGCCTGCATTCTGTACTTTATCATCATCAAAGGCAGAAATAATATGTACAGGAATGTTTTTTAATGCAGGGTCGTTCTTGAATATTTTCAACAAAGACCAACCATCAATAACAGGTAACTGAATATCAGTTATTACAGCCGCAGGCTTGTATTTTCTTGCATAGTGTAAACCCTCATCGCCTTGTATGGCAACAATGGCCTTGTAGCCTTTATCTGTTGCAAAGCCTTTAAGAATGGTAGCAAATGTTACATCATCCTCAATAATCAGCATTATCTTGTCATTCTCCTGTATATCATCTCTATCATCTGCAACAGCCGTTTGCTCTGTAATATTTACAAGGTTGGGAAGTAAAGGCTGGCTTTCTTCTTCTGTAAGATTAATAGGTTCAAACGGGTTAATACTTTCATCTGCTGTAATAGGCACAAACTCAGCCATGGAAGGTGATGTGGGTACTGATGATGTTGTTGAGATTGCTGTTTCATCTTTTCCAACGTGTTTGTAAGGAACCACAATGGTAAAGGTGCTGCCTTTCTTTTCTTCACTTGAAACTTCAATAGTACCGCCCAGTAATCTTACCAGTTCTTTACTAATAGAAAGCCCTAAACCTGTACCGCCATATTTACGGCTGGTAGAGCCATCAGCCTGTTGGAATGCCTCGAAAATAAGCTGCTGTTTTTGCGGAGAAATACCAATGCCACTATCTGCAACGCTTATAGCAAGCATACGTTCATCACCCTTGATTCTGTTGGCAAATTTCAGGTTGATATTACCATTTTTAGGGGTAAACTTAAAGGCGTTTGATAACAGGTTTTTAAGCACCTGCTCAATACGTTGCTTATCTGTATTAATTGTTACAGGTACATCATCTTCAATTTTAATATTGAAGGCAATACCCTTTTCAAGGGCCAGAACGGTAAACAATTGCTCAACATCAAGGGCAATGCTTTTCATGGGCACGTCTTCCACTACAAGGTCAACTTTACCAGCTTCAATTTTAGAAAGATCAAGAATGTCATTGATCAATTCTAAAAGGTCTTTACCCGATTTTTGAATGATGTTGGCGTATTCAACCTGTTTGTCAGTAAGGTTTTTATTGTTGTTATCGGCAAGCAGTTTTGCAAGAATCAATACACTGTTTAATGGTGTACGCAACTCGTGCGACATGTTGGCCAAAAATTCAGATTTATACTTACTGGTAACCTCAAGTTCACGCGCTTTTTGAATGAGCGATTTTCTTGCGTTTTCTACAGCTTCGTTACGTACCTGTAGTTCTGTATTAATCTGGCGAAGTTCTTCTTCCTGTGTTTTTAGTTCTTCTTCTGATGCCTGTAATTCTTCTGCCTGCCTGCTTAGTTCCTCATTGGTTTGCCTTAATTCCTCCTGCTGGCTAACCATAGATTCTTTTTGTTCCTGCACCTGCTCAAGCAATAAATTGTTTTTAATTTTATCTTGCCTTGCATTAATTGATACAGAAACGTTATTGATTACTTTTTCTAGCAAAAGCTTTTGCTGATCTGTAAAAGGAACAAAACTTCCCAGCTCAATTACACCTTTTAATTCATCATTAATAACAATAGGCACACACATAATCTGGCCTGTTTCTACTTTCTTACCAAGGGCAGATTCTACCTTCCAAAATTCAGAAGGCACATCTTTTACAATAGAAATTTCTTTATGTAAGGCGGCAGAGCCGATAATACCTTCTCCTATTTTAAGTTCTTGTTTTGAAGAAAGCAAAATACCTACAGAGCAGGAAACAGAAAGTGTTTTTTCCATTTCATCACCTTTTTCATCTACCAGGTAAACAACCCCTGTTGGTATTCCTAAATATTTTACAATAGCTTTTAATATATGCTGACTTAATGCTTTAACAGAGCCATTTTTTTGCAGGTGATTGTTTATAAATGCAACGCCTTCCAGCATCCAGTTTTTCTCTTCTGCCATTTTATGAAACTCTTCCAGTTCTTTAAGGCTTTGCTCTAACTTATGACCCGATCTAAATCTTGCTTTTAAAGTTTGTACAACCGCATTTACAAGCATTATAACAACCAAAAGCAATATAAAGCCACCAACAAGTATAATAGTATGTGTTTGGCTGTCACTTTTTTCAACTGATGCCTGCCTTGCAATTAAATTATGCTCTTCTTCTGTACGCATATCCTGAAAAATGGCGTAAGAAATTTTGATGAGTTCTTCTTCTTCTTCAATGCCTTTTTTTACTATGGCATCATCAGCAGCAAGATCAATTTTACCGTCTGTTGACCAGAACCTGAAAATGGTGGTAAGTGAAGAATCCAACCTCGAAATATTTTTTGACTGTATTTTACTATCAATCACCAATTTTTTAAGATCGTTAAGGTTGGCTGGTATATCATTCTGCCCTTTTACATAAGGGTCAAGAAATTTGTTATCACCAGTGCCCTGAAACGATCTTCTTGCATTGCGCATTTGCATAAGGCTATGCCTTACATCGCGAAGTTTACTAATTACCTGGTGGCTGTTATTTAACCATTTGGTTTCTTCACTTTGCCTTTCAAGTGCTGATAATGAAACAATTACAACAATAATTACCAAAAAAATTGCTAAGGCAAGGCCGCCGTACAAGCGGGAGGATAATACGTTTTTCATTCAAATAAACAGTTTGTGAAAAGGGTTAAGGACTTTTCTATAATGGCTCTTAAAATATGATGGGCAAAAGATAGCTACTTATTATAAAGCCTGCTACTTTTTTTACTGATGTAATTAAAGTGTTTTTTTTGAAAATTGTTGGCAACAAAGCAATCATGGGTTAAAGGGGCTGCCAAAAACATGGCATACGTTGGTTTCATAGTAGGGATATTAAAGTTGACTGTGTCGAAAGTAAGTAAAAAAAAGAATAGGTATATGCTATAAAAAAATGAAAATAAAATTTTAAGAAGCTTGCAGCATGTGAATGGTGTTTAAAGGAAAATTTAATTTTTGAATGTCGCTAAAAATAAATGCCATGCAGCAATCCTTTTTTTTGTTGCAAGCCACAGCCAAACACATACCAGCACTGCATTACAAGCTTTGTAAAGTTTTTTTTAGGGTTGTAGAATAAGCTTATCTATCTCCCTGATTTTTTTAATGAAACGTAAAACGAATGTGTTTTAAAATACGACAGCAAGCAAGGCATTATTCAGTTGCACTATTTGTTTCAGGGGTATTTTCTGTAGCAATAGCCGGGGTGTTTTCTTCTTTTTTAAAGAATTTATTTTGAAAAATAAGAATGGTAATAACGCCTGCGGAAATAGAAGCATCGGCAATATTAAAAACGGGCTCAAAAAAATCGAAAGATTGACCACCCACAAAAGGAAACCAGGAAGGGTATGTGGTTCTAATCAAAGGAAAATAAAGCATATCAACCACCTTGCCGTATAAAAAGCCAGCATAACCGCCACCCTTAGGAAAAAGATGTGCTACATTATTTGTAAAAGGAATGCTGTTTTCAAATATCAAACCGTAAAACATACTATCAATAAGGTTGCCCAAAGCACCTGCATAAATTAATCCTGCACAAACAATAAAACCTTTGTGGTATTTTTTGTTAATGAAATCTTTTAGTAAAAAACTGCCCCAGATAACTGCTGCCAACCTGAAAAGCGTAAGTATTATTTTGCCAAAATCGCCACCAAATTTCCAGCCCCAGGCCATGCCTTCGTTCTCAACAAAATGCAGTTTAAACCAACTGCCTAAAACTGCATGTTCTTCCCCATGATAAAAGTTGAGCTTTATGTAAAACTTTAATGCCTGATCTGCAATAATAACAGTGAGTATAATAAGTATAAGATGCTTTGCTTTCATTTAGTATGTTTAAAACACGCGCAAATATAAGTGTGTAAAGTTTTGGGTTGGGGCACGAGGTTTAGGAAAGTTTGATAGTTTAACAAAGCCTGGTTTAAAAGTTTAAGAAGTTTATAAGTATAGTATCAAATCTCACCATTCACTTCTCACCACTCACTTCTCACCACTCACTTCCTCACCACTCACTTCCTCACTCTTCCACATACACCCTTTTTACTCTTTGGCTTATTGAAGTCATTATCTCATATGCTATGGTGCCAGTCCATTCAGCTACTTTTTGTATGGGTAAATGCTTGCCAAAAATCTCAACTTCATCACCTTCTTTTGCGGTTGTAATATCAGTAACATCAATCATCACCATATCCATACAAACATTACCAATAACAGGTGCCTGTTGACCATGTAAAAAAACATGGCCGTTACCATTGCCCAATCTTCTGCTAAAACCATCGGCATAACCAATGCGTAAAGTGGCAATTTTGCTTTCTCTTGTTACAACGCCACGCCTGTTATAACCAATGCTATCATTGGCCGCAACAGTTCTTATTTGTGCAATTGTGGTTTTTAAAGTGGCCACAGGTTCAAGTGATAATTCATTGCCATTTGCACTGTCAACACCATACAAGCCAATGCCTAAACGTACTATGTCATATTGCAAATTTGGATGTCGAAAAATACCAGACGAATTTGCGATGTGTTTGATAAAAGTGTAAGTAAGCGTTGATTGAAAACTAGTACATGCTTCATTAAATAACAATGCTTGATGCTGTGTAAAACCATCATGGTCTGCATTTTCACTGGCCACCAAATGGCTAAAAACACTTTTAACAACCATGGTGTTTTGAAGTTTTAATTGCATGGCAAGAGGTGCTGCATCAGTTACTTCAAAGCCAAGGCGGTTCATGCCTGTGTTTAACTTTATGTGTACAGGAAACTGCATGATGGCCTGCTGCTGCAGGTAGTTATGAAACGCATTGTAAATGCTAAAGGAATAAATTTCAGGCTCAAGATTATGTTGTATCAAAGCATCAAAAGCAGCTTCATCTACATTCATAACCATAATGGGTAATGATATGCCAGCTTGCCTTAATTCTACACCTTCATCTGCATAAGCAACAGCCAGGTAATCTACTTTGTAAAACTGTAAAAGCCTTGCTACTTCCACACTTCCACTGCCATAGCTAAAAGCCTTTACCATTGCCATTAACTTAACTGAAGGTGCTAATTTTTGCTGGTATTGCTTTAGATTATGCACCATTGCAGACAGGTTTATTTCCATTACTGTCTGGTGAACTTTTTGTTCCAGCCAATGGCTGATATTTTCAAAAGCAAACACCCTTGCACCTTTTAATAAAATGTATTCTTTATTAAAATGATGGTGCGTTGATTGTTGTAAAAATGCTTCTGTTGATGAATAAAAAACAGTTTGTTCAGCGCTTTGTATAAACAAATTATGATGGTGGCTGATGGCTTGCCCAATACCAATAAAACGGTGAATATTTCTTTGCTGTAACTGTGATGCAATAAGCGTGTACAGGGCTTCATCAGTCATTCCTGACTGCAAAATATCAGACAATATAACAGTGGTTTTGTTATCGCCAGCCTGCTGTTTAAGATAATCTAAAGCAATGTTTAAAGAGGAAAGGTCATTGCTATAACTGTCGTTTAAAATGTAACAATTATTGATTCCTTTTTTCAACTGAAGACGCATTTCTACAGGCTGTAATTGCTGTAAACGCTGGTTTATTTTTACTGCATCAACATTCATCATCAGCAAAGTGCAAATGCAGGTAATGCAATTGTCAACAGAAGCAACATCAATAAAAGGAACTGTAAAATTGAGTAAGGAATTTTTGTACTGAAGAGTGAGTATTGTATTTGATATGTGCCTTACTTCCTGTTTTACAACAACGGTTTCAGCGTGATTTCTGCTCCATGAAAAAAGAACAATGGTATCATTAAATAATTGAATTTTTTCTGCTTCAATATCCAGCCATTTTTCTGTAACATCTCTACAATAAACCAGTTGCTTACAATGCCTGAAAAATTTCAGTTTTTCCAGCAGCTTTTCTTTATCGCTGGCAAAACCTTCTTTATGGGCATCACCAATATTGGTTAAAATACCAATGGTTGGCTGTATTATTTTTTCAAGGTTTTCCATCTCACCCACTGTGGAAATTCCTGCCTCAAAAATGCCTAGTGAATGCTGTTGGCTCATTTGCCAAACACTAAGCGGTACGCCTACCTGTGAGTTATAACTGCGTGGGTTTCTTACCACAGCAAAATCATCATTTAATAATTGGGACAACCATTCCTTAACAATCGTTTTTCCATTACTGCCAGTAATGCCAATAACAGGATAACTAAACTTGCTACGATGGTATGCAGCCAATGTTTGCAAGCCCTGTAGTACATCATCAACCAATAAAAAATTGGCATTTTCGTAAGCAGAATAATCCTGCTTATCACTTACAACAAAATTTCTTACACCGCGTTCATACACATCTTTAATGTACTCATGGCCATCTCTTCTTGGGCCGCTTAAAGCAAAAAATAAAGAGCTTTGCGGGAAGATGATTTTGCGGCTGTCAATTAATAAATATTCAATTTCAACATCATTATTTATGTATAATGATGTGTTGATGATTGATGCGATATTTTTGATGGAAAGCGGCAATAATTAAAGCGTTTTATAACAGAGATGCATTAAATATAATTGGTGCGACACTCTAGTATAAATTTATATTAACGGGTGATTTATTTTGCAAAATCAATATGATTTTGGCGTGCCTTTTTTGGTATGTAAAATGGAATACCAAATGGAACCTGCTATACAAACAACTATTACCCCAAGCGAAACAAATACCTGTGTGTTTTTATCAATCCATTCGTTTATCCAGTGTTCTCCCAGCATTTTTATGCCAATAAAAACAAGTACAATGGCAATGCCCTGCTGTAAATAATCAAACTTGCTTACAGCACCTCTTAATAAAAAGAATAAAGAGCGCAAGCCTAAAACAGCAAAAATATTTGATGTGTAAATCACCATTTTATCCCTTGAAATGCCCATCACTGCAGGTATAGAATCAAGCGCAAAAACAAGATCAATCATGGCCAGTAAAACCACCACTACAAACAGTGTTGTATAGGCTGGTTTTCCATTTTCCTTTACCACATATTTTCCATCACCATCATGCGGGGTAAGTGGTAATATTTTCTTTAGCAATTTATAAATTTTGCTTTCCTGCGGTTTAAATTCTTCATCTTCTGTAGCAGTAAACATTTTAAAACCAGTATACAATAAAAAGGCACCAAAGCCGTACAGCAACCAGCTAAACTTTTCTACCAGCGTTACACCTACGGTTATAAAAATTACCCTGAAAACAATGGCCATTAAAACACCAATGAGCAGTACACGGCCATAAAACTTTTCCTTTACTTTAAAGGCATTAAAAATAATGATGAAGACAAAAATGTTATCAATACTAAGGCTCCATTCCATAAGGTAGGCGCTTATGTATTCAAGGGCTGGTTTCTGGCCTTCTTCCCACCACATAAAAACAAAAAAACCAAAGGCAAGCATTACCCAGAAAATGGTTTGTATCAATGCCGTTTTTAAGCTTACTGCTTTGTTTTTTTTACTGAGTAATCCAAGATCTAAGACTAATGCCAGCAATATTACAATGCCAAATACGAGGTAGGTGATTTGTTCTTTTGTCATGAAGTGTTATTCGTTTACTTGTGTCAATATTTGTTTATAAAGTTTTGGATGTATCCTGAAGTTTGCGGTAGAAATTAATGCATCTACAAGATCCTTTACGGATTTTATTAAGTCAAATTCTTTTGCCCTGATAATCATGCCGAGAATGCCAATGACTGGTATGCCCATATTACGGGCAATAGTCCTGCCTCTTAATTCGTCTATCAACAATAAATCTGCTTTAATTTCCTTATAGATAGTAATAGCTTCTGCTTCGCCTTTATCCAGATAATCCAATAAATCAGGCATTTTATTTTCAGATGCGGCAACAATGCTTATCCAGTCTTGAGCATCAATAAATATCTTTTGCTTTGGAATGAAACTTAACTCTTCATATACCGCAGTAGGAATAATTATTTTGCCGTATAATTGAGGTAAGAGATTTATTTGTTGTATCTGCAATAAGTTGCTGATAACAGATGTATCACTGATAACAATCATTAAAGAAGTTTAAGAGTTTCCAGGTCTTTTTCAAATTCTTCAACATCATAATTCATATAAACATCCCTTGTTGCCATTTCTTTTTGAAATGCAATCTGGTCAAGACCTGCCATGCGTTTAGCTTGGCCCATGGTCAATATTCTTTTATCGTACAAAAAAACCGCCAGATCAATAAAATACTTCTGATCATTTTCAGAGGCGTTTTTAATCAACTCATCAGGTATGGTAATTATCATTGGTTTGCTTTTGTTCAAAATTACAAACTTATGCTGCTGCATATTTATTTCTTCTTCTCCACTGCAATAAAAAACCAGCCAAAACTACAAGGCTTATCGGCCCTGCAATGTTTATGAGTTGCCACATGGTACGTTGTTCTTCTACTTTCTTTTTATCAAGTAAGCGAAGGGTAATGTCTTTATTGCGGCTCTCAAAAATACCACTGGCACTTACTAAATAATCAATACTGTTTAAAAAGAATTCGCGGTTGGCAAAACGATAATTTTCAAATGGCAACATGCCCATTTGCTGTGGGCCTGTTGTTTGCGAAACGGTATTGGTAACAATATCAGCGTCTGAAATTATAATCTGTTTTGCATCTGCCAATCCATTTGGTGCATAGGCTTTTCCTGTGGCTTTTTGTACACTGTCCAACACGGTTTGTGTAAGCTGGTTGGCAAACAGTGAGCGAAATTTACCTTCCAGCAAAACGGCCACAGGTATATAACTTTTGTTGAAGCTGTTAAAATCATTCTCAGTTTTTACACTGTTTACTGAAACAATGGCTGGTGATGAAATTGTACGGCTGTTGGTATCGCTTGCAAGTAGTATTGTTTTTTTTATGCCCAGTGCTTTAACAGTATCAATACTTGAAGGAAAAAGCGGTAAAACCCTGTCTAAATTTTTTGTGATAGGATTATTGGTAACTGATGATAAAAAAGGATAGTAAGGAAACGGTACACGCTGCATGCGTGGGCTGTTATCAGGGTTATAACCAATTACAAGTGGAATTTTGGAACAGTTCAAATCCTGCAGTAAATCGCTGTTAATACGCACACCATATTTAAACAGAATATCATCAAGGTTAAGGTTGCGGTCAAAAGCGGTGTAGTCGCTTTTAGTGCGCATTAAACTGTCAAGTTCTGCATGAAGTTTATCAATACACCACACTAATTTACCGCCATGCATAATGTATTGATCCAGCTTTAATTTATCCTCATCAGTAAAAGGTTCTGTAGGTTTCACAATGAGTAATGCATTAATTAAACTTGCATCAGGATAACCTTTTTTCAGGTCAAAAATGGCGAGTTTGTATTCATTTCTAAGGCTTTCACCAAGGTCGTTCACTTTTAAATCAACAGGCTCGCCATTGCCAACTGCATACGCTACCACAGGTACATTTTTTCGGCTTAATTTATCAAGCGCATTGGCAAATTTGAATTCAAGCAAGGCTTCTGCAGCATTGCGTGTAGCTTCAATATCTTCTGTTGGATTTTCATTAATAACATTGTACTGTTTATATACTTTACGGCTGCTGCGCAGATCAATCGCTAAAGGCTTTCTATCTTTAAAAGTTACCAAAGCAGAAGGTATAATCAATTGATTAGACTGCTTTTCATCTACCTGTTCTGTAACCTCGCTGCGTTCAAAAACAACACCCAGTTTTGAAAGGCTGTCATACAATAAAACCTTCGCGGTATCATCTTTAATGTCTTCGCCAGGTTTTGTAAAAACCACCTGAATATTGTTGTGAGAGCGTTGTTTAAATTCATCCAGCAAATCTTTTGTGGCAATGCTCAGTTTTTTATAATCGGCAGGTAATTCGCCGGTTAAAAACACTTCAATTTTTACAACATCGTCTAAACTGTCAAGCAATTTTTTGGTAGAAGGGCTAAGGCTAAAACGCTTTTCAGCAGTAAGGTCTGCACGGTAAGCCACCAGCGATGAAGCATACACTATTGCTATAAAAGCAACAATAAAAATCAGCCAGCCATATTTATTATTCAATAATTTCTGCATTATTTTTTTGTTTCACGCATTGCTTTGCAATTGCGTTGTCTTTTTTTTGTGAGCGAACATTTGCACTTTATTCATCTTCGTTGTTCACAGAACTCTGCGAGCGTGGCACCCTTGTACACTTTTATCTTTATTCAGCGCCAGTTTTCTTTTGCTAAAAGCTACCTATTTTTTTAACAGATTTCTTTGGGTAAGCAATAAAAACAACCATATTAAACCAATAAAATAAATCATATCCCTAACATCAATTACACCACGGCTAATACTGCGGTAATGAAAATTGATGCCCAGCATTTCAATATAATAATCTGCCCCAGCTTTAAATATTGGCAACTTGCTAATGGCTTCAAACCCATTGTATAAAATAAAGCAAACAAAAGCCCCGGCAATAAAAGCCACGACCGTGTTATTAGTAAAACTGCTGGCACAAATGCCAACTGCTGTATAAACTGCGCCAAGTAATATCAAACCAAAATAGCTGCCTATAACTGCGCCTACATCAATGCCGCCAATACTGCTTAACTGTTTTAAAGAAATTGCATAAATAATGGTAGGAATTAATGCCGCAACAACTATCAGCGCAGCGCCAAAAAATTTGCCTGCAACAATAGCCGATGGTTTTAATGGTAATGTTTTAAGCAGTTCAAACGTACCTGCTTTATATTCATCTGCCATGCTGCGCATGGTAACAGTGGGAACCAGAAACAATAATATAAAAGGTGCGAGGTTAAAAAAACTGCCTAAAGAAGCATAGCCAAAATCAAGCAGGTTACTATCAGGAAAAACAAAAAGCAACAGTCCATTCAACAATAAAAAAACAATAATGGCCAAATAACCTGTAAGGCTGTTAAAAAACTGCTGCCATTCTTTTTTACAAATCATCCACATCTGCCAAAAATAATGTTCTTGTGTATTGCATGTTGCAGTAAGCGGTTTTATTTAAGAAACAGTTCCGAATTTCAAATGAGTTGTAGAGAGGATATAGCAATACGTAATAATTGTAATTGTACGTACATTTGAAAAAAGAAGTTTTATGACCACAAAACTCACATTAAGCCTTGATGCAGAAATAGTGGCAAAAGCCAAGCGTATTGCTGCACGAAAGGGTACCAGTATTTCTAAAATGGTAGATAATTATTTCAGCAAATTTCCTGAAGAGAAAAAAAGCGAAAAGGATTTGAATGCAATTATTGGCTGCCTTAAAACAGATAAAGAGGTAACTAAACAGGATATTAAAGATGCCCGTTTTGATTATTTAAAAAAGAAATATGGCTTATAATATTTGTTTGGATGCTGATGTGATTTTAGATGTAATGCTTGAACGAGAACCGTTTTTTGATGACAGTGTTGAAATATTCAAACTATCATTGGCAGGTGGTGTACAGCTTTTTGCAACTACTTCAATACTGCTTAACGTTAGATATTTATGTGAACGTGAAAAAGGCAATCAAAAGGCTAACGTGATGGTAAAGCAGTTGTTACCTTTTTTTAAGATTTGTGTTACTGACAAACATCATCTTGAAAAAGCCTTCAGCTCAAATTTTACAGATATTGAAGATGCTGTTCAGTATTATTCTGCATCTTCTGATAAAACAATTGACTTTTTTGTTACACGAAATATCAAAGATTACAAGCACGCTGATGAAGCCTTACAGATACTCACCCCTTCCAAATTTTTGCAGCATATCAAATAAAAAATCCCCACCTTTTAAAGTTGGGGATTTCAAAAGCTTATCAAAACCCTTCAATTACTTCGCGCCTTTTGTATCCTTTGCTCCTCCATGATATTGACAAAGGCGTTTGAAGTATTGGCATCCATTTCAGTTGAGTGTGCATCCTTTAACCCAAGAATATTACGACCAAACTCAATTACCGCAATTTGCATACCCAGGCAAATACCAAAGAAAGGCAGGTTGTTTTCACGTGCATACTGCACGGCAACTATTTTACCATCAATACCACGATGCCCAAAACCAGGTGCCACCAGTTTACAGATCATCCACATCTGCCAAAATAATGTTCTTGAGTATTGCATGTTGCAGTAAGCGGTTTTATTTGCGAAACAGTTATAAAACTTATAATTACCTGCTCAATATACTTACGTACAAAACAATGACCATATTTTAAAATCTACTTTTTAGAAAGTACTTTTCGTAAAGCAGGTTCTGTTTTTACTATAATAAAAGCGATTAAGCATAAAAAAATAATTGGTATCAAAGGCAGTAATATACTTGGTATGTTTTTGTATTGATTATTTAACTTAACAATCATTGCAATCATTGCATTTCCATGAATAAGGTAGAGAGGATAACTAATAAATCCAATAAAGACAAAAAATCTATTATTATAAACAACTCTTGCTTTTTCAAAAATAATGGGCGCAAAAAAACATGTAATGATCATCAAACTGAAAAGTACAACCTGAATATCATGTTTGTAATGCCATAATTGTAACAATGCAACGGCAATAGAAAATATTAAATATTGTTTCTTTTTTGAAACGAAAAATAAATAAGCTAAGCTACCGCTGGTAAACCATCCGAAATATTCGAATGATAATAACTGTACCCCTGAAGTTATATACTTTAAGTATGGATAAGGGCTGTTATAGAAATTGGGTAATAGAGAAACTAAATAGAGAAAGAATAAAACTTTAATTGCTTTTATTTCACCCAGATAAAAATATAAAATGCCAAATATTATATAGAATTTAACTTCGACAAATAAGGTCCAAAAAACTCCTTCCAAAAGCCTGATATATAAACCTGTAAATAGTTTGATCCAAAGCGGTTCTATAAACAGCAGTCCAGGAATTACAGAATTTAACTGAGGAATACCCCATGGGCGTTCAGGAAAATATCTTGCCGAGGCATAGATTAGTATAGTAGCTATCAGCATTGCCGGAAATAACCTAAGCCATCTTTTATAAATAAAATTTGCGAGGCTTTTTGTTTTGTTTAGAGACATTAAAATCACGAACCCTGATATGAGAAAAAATAATTGAACCCCTAAAAAACCGCATCTGAATAAAGGAAATTCACAATATTTACATCCATAGGGCACAAGTTCCGCCCATCGGGAAAAAGCATGATGTAACACAACTATCAAAATCGCAATACCGCGCAGACTATCTAAAAAATCAATTCTTTTCATTAAAAGGCTCTTCTCTTACTCTTAATTTGTTTCTGTAATATCTTATTATTATATCAGCGCATCTTGCAATGCAGCCAGTTTCATACTTCCTTTCTTTTCATTATATTCTTTTACAGCCGCTACAAAACTTACAAATAATGGGGCAGGGGCTTCTGCGGTACTCTTAAGTTCTGGGTGGTATTGCACACCAATAAAAAACGGGTGGTTGGGCAATTCAATAATTTCAACCAAACCTGTATCAGGATTAATTCCTGTAGCAAGCATACCATTGGTTTCGTATTGTTCCAGGTAATCATTGTTAAACTCGTAACGGTGGCGGTGGCGCTCACTTATATTGGTTGAACCATAAATTTTATGTGCCAATGAGCCTTCTTTAATTTCACATGGGTAAGCCCCCAAACGCATCGTTCCACCCATCATCTTTATTTTCTTTTGCTCCTCCATCATGTTAATAACGGCGTTGGTAGTGTTGGCATCCATTTCAGTTGAGTGCGCATCCTTCAAACCAAGAATATTACGGCCAAACTCAATTACCGCCATTTGCATACCAAGGCAAATACCAAAGAAAGGCAGGCTGTTTTCACGTGCATACTGTACGGCAATTATTTTACCATCAATACCGCGATGGCCAAAACCTGGGGCTACCAGTAAACCATCAAGCCCATCCAGCTTTTCCGCTACATTTTCATTCGTAATAAATTCGCTGTGTACGTTTACCACTTCTACTTTCACTTCGTTCATCGCGCCGGCGTGAATAAAGCTTTCCAGTATTGATTTATAGGCATCCTGCAGCTCAATATATTTACCAATCAAACCAATGGTTACCTTGCTTTTAGGATATTTCAGTTTGTCAAGATAAGTTTTCCATTTATCAAGGTTAGGCTCAGAATATTCAGTAATATTCAGCTTCTTCAGGCAAATAATATCCAGTTTTTCGCGCAGCATTAATAAAGGCACTTCATAGATGGTGCTGGCATCCATCGCTTCAATTACCGCTTCTTGTTTTACATTACAAAACAATGCAATTTTCCTGCGAATATCATTGCCCAAAGGCTCTTCTGTTCTGCACACCAAAACATCTGGGTGAACACCCGTTTCGCTCAGCATTTTTACGCTGTGCTGTGTTGGTTTTGTTTTAAGTTCTTTGGCGGCTTTTAAATAAGGCACCAGTGTAAGGTGAATTACCATTACTTTATCTTCAGGCAATTCCCATTGCAGTTGACGTACCGCTTCAATAAATGGTAAACTTTCAATATCACCAACGGTGCCGCCAATTTCTGTAATTACAATATCAAACTTTTTGTCGCGGCCCAACAACAGCATACGGCGTTTTATTTCATCAGTAATATGTGGCACTACCTGAACGGTTTTACCTAAAAAATCGCCCGCCCTTTCTTTATTAATTACTGTTTGATAAATACGCCCTGTAGTAACGTTGTTTGCCTGGCTGGTATGCGTATTTAAAAAACGCTCGTAGTGGCCAAGGTCAAGGTCTGTTTCTGCACCATCTTCCGTTACAAAACACTCGCCATGCTCATAAGGGTTCAACGTACCAGGATCAACATTTATGTACGGGTCAAACTTTTGAATGGTAGCCGTTAAGCCCCTTGCCTGCAGCAGTTTCGCCAAACTCGCAGCAATAATTCCTTTGCCTAAACTACTGGTTACACCACCGGTAACAAAAATGTACTTTGCCATAATAAACTTAAATATGTAGACTAAAATATGTTTCTCTTTTTTGTGGGAGCGAACAGCGGCCCATTCTTCATCTGCCTTGCGTCGCACACTGGTACGCTTTGTACTTTGTGCGGCTTCAGTCTTCTTTCACAGAACAAATAACTATAATGCTATTACCATAAATGCAGGTTTGTAAACCTTTTTTATTGTAATAACTTTTGCAAGAACAACGACCCTATAA
The DNA here is from genome assembly GCA_031424995.1 of Chitinophagales bacterium. Lineage (GTDB taxonomy): Bacteria > Bacteroidota > Bacteroidia > Chitinophagales > Chitinophagaceae > Parasediminibacterium. The sequence goes on from JANPIP010000009.1 coordinate 49,490, forward strand.
AAAATGATAACTCGGTTGAATAAACCTTTGTGGTCGTGCAAACCTAAAGTAAAAAAACGGTTCTTAAAAATAGTAATGCTGTTATGTGGTGTGTTAAAGCAAAAGTCATTGAAAATCAACCTCTTTTACAATTATTAGGGATTCGTGGAAAACGCACGAACCGCCATGGATCTTCCACGAACCTTCGTGGAAATTGCACGAACCTTCATGCAAAACGCATGAGTGTTCATGTAAAACGCACGAACCTCCATGCAAAACGCATGAGTGTTCATATAAAACGCACGAACTCTCGTGCAAAACGCACGAACCTCCATAAAAATTCCACGAACCTCCATGCAAAACGCATGAACACCCTTTATAAAAATTAGCTGAACAAATACAGGCCACTTGTGTTAGATTGGCACTTGTTTAATTAAAAACACTAATACATGCGCAAATTTTTTTTATTAATTATTGCCGCCTTTGCAACTGCTGCATTGTTCAGCTACACTTTTAAACCCAAAGAACCAGCTTTTTTATCGCAGGCGGAATATATGGCCTGTTATAGTCATGCGGTTAAAGATGAAATACAGGCAGATGCTGCCAGACCAGGTTTTGCTATGCTGCACGAAAACCCAAGATATTTTAAACTTGAAAACCCTACTGGCGAAACAATAACTTTTAAAGCTACAGAAGGTGTTGATGCGCAGGGTTATTTTATTAAAAACAAAAAGAAAACAAAAAAGTGGTTATTGGTAATACAAGAATTTTGGGGGCTGAATGATTACATAAAAAATGAAGCAGAAACTTTTGCCAAAGAACTGGGCGATGTAAATGTGCTTGCCCTGGATATGTATGATGGAAAAGTTGCCACCACACGCGACAGTGCCAGCGCTTACATGCGCAGTGCCAGTGCCGCAAGATTAGAAAGTATTGTAAAGGGTGCCATTGCTTACGCTGGTATTGATGCAAAAATTTATACAGTGGGCTGGTGTTTTGGTGGTGGCTGGAGCTTACAGTCAACCCTGCTGGCAGGTAAACAGGCTGCTGGTTGTGTAATGTATTATGGCAAGCCAGAAAAGGAAATTGAAAGGCTTAAAACCCTTAATTGCGATGTGATAGGATTTTTTGGCAACCAGGATAAAGGCATCCCATCAACCACTGTTGACGCTTTTGAAAAGAATATGAAGGAAGCAGGTAAAAGTTTAACGGTTTACCGCTACGAAGCTGGTCATGGTTTTGCCAACCCAAGCAATCCCGTTTACAATAAAGAGGCCACAGAAGATGCGCATGCAAAAGCAATAGCATTTTTAAAGGCGCATTAATAAACTCAACAGTTTTAAGTTAGTTTAGCCACTGTAAAATACAGTGGCTTTTTTATGAAAAAGATTTTGATATTGGTTGTAATTTTTTTGGGTTGTGGGCTTTTGCAGGCGCAGGATACAGCACAGGTAATTGCACCATCTAAAGTTTTCGAAAAATTTGTTTTAAAAGAATTGGATAAAAGCGACATCAAAAAGCCTGTAAGCCAATCGTTAATTAATAATATTGAGGTAATTGACTTACGGGCGGATACCGCTCATCTGGGCGCTTATTTAAAGGGGAAAAATAAATTTGCATGGGTTGTTACTGAAAAAAATACTACAGTGCAAGATCTTTTTAACAATACATTTGCCAGCAAAAATGGCCAGGTAAAACTATTGGCTGTGCTTAAAGAATTTTGGTTTACAGAATCACCAGGATGGTTTAAAGATTATAAAGGGAGGGAATATTTCTCATCAGGAAAGCTGGTATTTAACTGCGATTTCTTTTACAATGAGAATGACAGGTATATTCCAATGATAAGAATTGATACAACGTTTGGTGTGATGCTCCCGAAAGATAAAACCTGCCCACCAGAAAATCTGTTAAATCTTTTTTTAGAATATAGTATTCCAAAAATTGACGAAGCTGTTAAAGTGGTGCTTACCAAAAAAAGGCGTATAGAAAAGGGAGATATACTTGCTGCCAGCTACAGAAAAAATTATCATGTATTAAGTGATAGCATTTTACGAAAAGGTGTGTATATGTCTTATGCTGAATTTTTAAATAACGCCCCTTCAATAACAGCCTATACCGTTAAAACGTTTAAAGATCAACCACCTGCGCTTTATATAAAAGATGAAAAAGGTAACGAGTTTTTATCGCGTACTTCCTGGGGATTTTGTGATGGCAACAGTATTTATATTAATAATGGTGGGATGATCTATTCACTTGCAAAGTATAACGGATCTTTTTATTGGCTGGGTGTAAAAGTTTATCAGGATAAATCAACCTGGATTCCGCTTGGTTTTCCTGTTGGTGGCGGTTGGTTTGTTTATGGAACAGAATCTATTGGCGTTGCTACAAAAGCCATACAAGCATTGTACCGTCTTAACCTGGAAAATGGAAATGCATATTAGGTGCGAAAATCATTACATCTCATTAATAATCTTCTTATAGCTTGTCACAATCCCTTTAATAAGTGCAGAACTGAAACCCTGGTGTTCCATTTCATTCAAACCTGCAATGGTGCAACCTTTAGGGGTGGTTACTTTATCAATTTCAAATTCAGGATGCGTTTTCTTTTCCAGTAATAATTGCGCAGCGCCTTTTACCGTTTGCGCCGCAATAAGAGAGGCTACCGAAGAGCTGAAACCAATTTCAATACCCGCCTGTATATCTGCACGTATATAACGCAGGGCAAAGGCGGTACCGCTTGCAGCCAAAACGGTAGCAGCATCCATTAATTTTTCTTCAATAAAAACGGTTTTGCCCAGTTGGTTAAAGCAGTTCTCTATAAAACTGATTTGTTCGTTGCTGGCATTACTGCTGCTGATGCAGGTCATGCTTTGCTGTATGGCAATAGCTGTGTTTGGCATGGCGCGGAAAATGGTAAATGCGTTGCCCAAAACTTCTATAATATCTTTTACCCAAACACCTGTAATTACACTTATTAAAACATGCTTTTCTGCGTTAAGGTGCGGTTGAAGCTGTACTAAAATGTCTTTTATCTGGAAGGGTTTTACGGCAAGAATTACATAATCGGCAATGTTTACGGCCTCAATATTATTGTTGCTTACCAGTACGCCCTTTTCTTCCAAAGGTTTAAGGGTAGCAATATTTCTTTTGGTAATGATGATGTGCTGCGGCTGTATAAAACCACTGTTTATTAAACCTTCTGCAATAGAAGTTCCAAGGTTACCGCCGCCTATAATGGCTATTTTTTTGTTCATGGGTTAAAGGGTTGTATTTGCCTCAATAAAAGAAACAATTTCTTCAAAATCAAGATGAGAGCTGGCTACTCTTATAACAAAGTCGTACGCTTGTTCTTCGTTTAATGAAAATTTGTAACCAGACCATTTCATAATTGTGAAGCAGGCCAACCAGCCCGTACGCTTATTGCCGTCTACAAAAGGATGGTTCTTTATAATACTTTCAAGTATTGCAGCAGCTTTTTGAGAAGGTAAAGGATATAATTCTATGCTGTCAAATGTTGCCTCAGGGCGTTCAATACAACTCTTCAACATTTCAATATCACGTATACCATGGCTTCCACCAAATTCGATAATTGAAAATTCATGTAATTCTAAAATTTCCTGAATCGTAATCATTACTGGGCAAGCTTTTGCAATGTGTTGCCAAACTGGGCTTTTGCCTCTGCATAAATTTCTTTAATTGACGGCCTGTTTTGAGATGCATTGATAAGGTCATTAATCTGTTTCATTAATGATGCATCTTCAATTTTTTCAATCTTGCTTATTACTTCCTTCTTTTGAATTTCAAGTACACTCATAACAAAACATTTGCTCAAATTTACCAAATCTTTCCAACAGCCAAATAATTCCTCACATAATCATCTACCCCTTGTTCCAAAGTATAAAATGGTGTTGTGTAGCCTGCGTTGTGCAGCTTCTGCATATTGGCTTCTGTAAAATACTGGTATTTGTCCCTTATGTCAATGGGCATATCAATAAACTCAATATTGGGTTCAAGATCAAGGCCACGGAATGTAGAAGCGGCAAGGTCATAAAAACTGCGTGCAGTACCTGTGCCGAGATTGTAAATTCCTGAAGTGAGTTGTGAGTTGTGAGATGTGAGTGGCTCTTCTATTGACCATTGACTATTCACTATTGACTTTTCTTCCATCATCCAGTAAATCACTTTAACCAAATCTTTTACGTAAACAAAGTCGCGCAATTGTTCACCGTCTTTAAAATTGGGCTTGTGGCTTTTAAAGAGTTTTACAAGGCCATTACTTTTTATTTGATTGAAGGAATGGAAAATAACGCTTGCCATTCTTGCCTTATGGTATTCATTGGGGCCATAGATGTTAAAGAACTTTAAACCTGCCCAAAAGGGTGGTGAGCCAGCCTTCCCCTGAGAAAGTGCCCATTTGTCAAATTCATTTTTACTTACGCCATAAGGGTTAAGCGGCTGTAATTTTTCAACCACTTCGTGATTGTCATCATATCCCAATTCGCCTGCGCCATATGTAGCGGCAGAAGAGGCATAAATTAATGGGATGTTTTCTCCAACGCAGTAATTCCAAACATCTTGTGAATATTCAACGTTCAGCTTTTGGTGAATAGAGTAATCAAATTCTGTGGTATCTGTTCTTGCCCCAAGGTGAATAACAATATCTATTTTGGGTTCGTTTCTTTGCAGCCATTCAAACAAACTCTGCCTTTCTACAATTTCTGAAAACTGTTTGCTTTCCCAGTTTTTTCTTTTTTCTTCCACACCAAAATCATCAACAAGAATAAGGTTTTCATAGCCTTGATCGTTAAGATATTGCACCATGCAAGAACCAATAAAACCTGCGGCACCCGTAACGATGATAAAGCCCCCATCCCCTAAAGCGGAGTTATCTACAGTATCAATAAGTGTTGTCATAAATTATTTTGATCGTGGCAGGTTTAAATTCCCCTTTAGGGGTTAGGGGCTAACAATTTTTCTATTGCAGTATCGTACTTTTCTTTCCAGTCTTCAATATTATTCCAGTGGTGGCCATTAACAGCAATATTTCCGGCAGTTACTTCACCAAGTTCTGTAACATGAATGCCATCAAATAATGCCTGTTCTTTAATAGCCGCCACCTGTTCTGCATTTGCAGAAATAACAATTCTTCCTTGCGCTTCGCCTACCCAGAAAGCATCTGTTCTTAAATGTGTAGTAGTATTTACTTCAAAGCCAAGGCCTTTGTGAAAGCCACTTTCAAGCAGGGTTACTATCAGTCCGCCTTCGCTAATATCATGTGCAGAAATGATTAGTTTTTCCTTAATAGTCCATGCAATAAACTGCTGCGTTTTATATTCTTCATCAATATCAAAATAAGGAGCGGGTGAGAATTCAACACCCTTCAGTTTGTGTAAATATTCGCTGGAAGAAATGTCATTTTTCTGATCGCCTACCAGTAATATTACATCACCTGCATTTTTAAAATACATAGTCATTTTGGTGTTGATGTCATCCAAAACACCAACCATGCCAATAGTAGGAGTTGGGTATATCGGCCCATCAGGGTTTTGGTTGTAGAAGCTAACATTGCCGCCAGTTACAGGGGTGTTGAATTTTCTGCATGCATCGCCCATACCTGTTACCGCTTTTACAAACTGGTAGTATAATTCAGGATCGTAAGGGTTGCCAAAGTTTAAACAGTTGGTAACGCCTAAAGGCTCACCACCGCTACAAACAATATTTCTTGCAGCTTCTGCAACGGCAATCATGCCGCCAACATAAGGGTTGGCAAAAACATATTTGCTGTTACAGTCAACCGTCATGGCAAGTGCTTTGCCTGTGCCTTTTGCAAGCACAATAGATGCATCGCTGGGATCATTGGTACTCATATTGGCTGCACCAACCATACTGTCGTACTGTGTGTACACCCAGCGTTTGCTTGCAATATTTGGAATTTGTACCACCTGTTCAACTACATCCTTTAAAGCATCGTAGTCTTTAATATCTTCAATAGCATCAATGTTGTAGGCTGCTATCTTCTCAAAATATTTTGGCTCTTTGTATTCTCTTGTGTATTGTGGTGCGCCGCCACCAAGTACCAGTTCTTCAGCAGGTAATTCTGCTTCCAGCACGCCATTCATGTAGAACTTTAAAAGCCCATCATCCGTTACTTCACCAATATTGCTGGCACTTAAATCCCATTTTTCAAAAATGTCCAACACTTCTTTTTCCCGTCCTTTTTCTATCACTATCAACATGCGTTCCTGGCTTTCGCTTAACAGCAACTCCCAGGCTTTCATATCTTTTTGGCGGGTAGGCACTTTCTCCAAATCAATTCTCATTCCCACACCACCTTTGGCACTCAGTTCTGCAGTGCTGCAAATAATACCTGCGGCACCCATATCCTGCATACCAACAATAGCATCTGTATCAATCAGTTCTAAACAGGCTTCCAGCAATTTCTTTTCCTGAAAAGGATCACCCACCTGAACGGCCGGTAATTCTGCAACACTATCTGCATTAATATCTGCACTGGCAAAACTGGCACCGCCAATACCATCTTTACCTGTGGCACTGCCTACAAAAAACACAGGATTGCCCAAACCTTTTGCAGTAGCGCTGATCATTTTATCTGCCTTCATAATACCAACGCTCATGGCATTTACCAATGGATTGGTGTGATAGCAATCCTCAAAATAAACTTCGCCACCAACGGTGGGAACGCCAAAGCAATTACCATAATGACCAATGCCGTGTACTACGCCGCTTAATAAGCGTTGTGTTTTTTTATCTTTTAAATTACCAAAGCGAAGGCTGTTTAAAGATGCGATGGGCCTTGCACCCATGGTAAAAATATCGCGCTGAATACCGCCTACACCCGTTGCCGCACCCTGAAAAGGTTCCAATGCGCTGGGGTGGTTATGGCTCTCAATTTTAAATACCACGCCAAAGCCGTTACCCATATCCATTAACCCTGCATTTTCTTCACCCGCAGCTACTAATAATTTTCCACCTTCACGAGGTAAAGTTTTTAACCACTTTATTGAGTTTTTATAACTGCAATGTTCACTCCACATGGCACTGAAACTACACAACTCGGTAAAGTTGGGCGTGCGGCCAAGTTTTGTTTTTATTAGTTCAAATTCTTCTTCGGTAAGGCGTAATTGCTGGGCGGTTTTTACAGTAATTTCCATTGTAGAGATGATGTTTGAAGTAAAATGTATCTGAATTTTAGACAGATGTCTCGTACCTCAACATGACAGTTATTGTTATTTCGCTGCAAATGTAAGGAAGCAGCACTTGGCTGCAAGGCTAAGTTTGAACACAAAAAAGCCACAGCAAAAACTGTGGCTTTACCAATTATTTACTGCAAAAATTACATTTGTTTTACCCTTCCACTGCCGCTTACGCTTTTCCTGATGTCTGTTGCAGTGCCTTTGAAATATACATCTCCACTGCCTGAAATTGATGCAGTTACACTTTTATTGGCGGTGGCCCTAACAGTGCCGCTGCCTGCAATACTTGCAGAAAGGTTATCGGCAATAACACCTTCGCAATTAACATCTCCGCTGCCTGCAATACTGGTTTTAATACTGTTTGCAGTACCGTTTAGCTTTACGTTGCCACTGCCTGCAATTGAAATATCAATGGCATCCATCTTTTCAAAATTCAACTTTACATTGCCACTGCCCGCAAGTTTTATTTTGGTGGTACCACTATTTTCAAAATTGCCATCACCTATAATGTCTCCACTGCCTGCTAATGATACACCTGTTAGCCTGGTAAGGGTTACGTACACCGTTATTTTGCGGTGAGAGGAAATGTTGATCCTGTCTTTTGTTTTTATTTTTAAGGTGCCATCTTTAACCACTGTTTCAAGATAAGTCAGCAGGTTTTCATCTGCTTCAACCTCTATGCTGTTTGATGAGCCGTAGGCTACCATTACATCCCATGAGCCTGCTGATGCAATGGCTGTATAGCCACTAACATTCCTGGTTTCTTTTTTAAGATTACCATTGCCCTGAATTTTTTCCCATGGCTGGCTGAATGAGTTGAGGCTTACTAATGCAAGAAGTGCGATGAATAATGTTTTCATTGGTATGTATTTAATTGGTGTACAGGATTTAACGGAAGTGTGTTATTAATGTTACAGGTTTGTGAAATAAAATAGTAAACGGTTACGGTGGGAGGTGCAGGCAAAGGCGAGGGGGCGGGAAAACGTGAAAGGCAAAAAGTGAAAGATGGATGGACATCCACTAAGTCTGAACGTTAGTGAGTTGTTAAATCAGCATGGAATTGAGGTTTTTTTACCTAATTAATACACCCCTAATACACCTCCTATACTTCTGGTATACTTCAGCTATACTTCTCCTATACTGCTGGTATGCCTGGAAGGTGAATGTCTTATCCTTGTCTTATCCTGAAAAAACTTTATACCCTGAAAGTGTTATTACTGGATGCGGTTTACATGTTTTGCAATATTACTGACCTGGCTTTACAGTGATTTGACAAGGGACGGATGGCGAAAGTTTGTTGGCCACCAACGGTGAACAACATTCCTTTTGATGAAAGGCTGCCGGATGGAAGTGGAAAACACGCTGAGGCTTTTGAAGCAAAGCCCCGTGGCGGATTTGGGAACGGACAGCCGGAACCAAAGCTGCACAAGGTTTTATCGCCGACTGCCCATAACAAAAAAAGCCATGCAATTGCATGGCTCTATATAAATTATTGTGAGTGTTAATTAAGCGTTTTCTACGCCAAGCCTTTGCATAACCTCGTTGCTTACGCCTGTGGTGGAGTAACCTCCATCGTGAAAAAGGTTTTGCATGGTAACCATTTTTGTGAGATCTGAGAAAAGGGTGATGCAGTAGTTGGCGCAATCTTCGGCAGAGGCATTGCCTAAGGGAGCGATAGCGTTGGCATAATCGTAAAAATCGCCAAAGCCTTTGATACCAGTACCTGCCGTGGTTTTTGTGGGTGATTGAGAAACGGTATTGACACGTACTTTTTTATCTAACCCATAATGGTAGCCAAAGCTGCGGGCAATTGATTCCAGCATGGCTTTAATATCTGCCATATCGGTATAAAAAGGATAAGTGCGCTGTGCGGCCATATAGGTTAATGCTACCACGCTGCCCCACTCGTTTATAGCATCCAGTTTTTTTGCAACGGCCAGCATTTTATGAAAAGAAAGAGCAGAAACATCAATGCCTTTTTGAAAGAAATCGTAGTTGGATTCTGTGTAAGGAATGTTTTTACGTATGTTAACGCTCATGCCAATTGAGTGGAGTACAAAGTCTATTTTGCCACCCAATATTTCTTGTGATTTTGTGAACAGATTGGTAAGTTCCTCCACATTAGTGGCATCGGCAGGTATAATTTCAGCGCCTGTTTTTTCGGCCAGCTTTTTTATTTCTCCCATACGCATGGCAATAGGTGCGTTGGTAAGTACAAAAGTGGCGCCTTCTTCGTGTGCTTTTTCGGCCACTTTCCATGCTATTGAATTTTCATCTAAAGCACCAGTAATAATACCGCGTTTCCCTTTTAAAAGATTGTATGCCATGGCAGGTTAATTTGAAAAATGATTTGATTTAAAATGGCTGCAAAGAAAAGAGATATTTACATGCACTGGTAGTGCTAATTTTTATGCGATATGCTAGTACCGTACATTGGTGTGATGGCATAATACATTGGCGTTAATTAATACATGTGCAATTGAAAATATTTATCCCTTACTTTTAAAAAATTAAATGATTACTATTTGTTTCAGGCGGGAGATAACTAAGTTTTATTTAGTTTAGCCACTTTAAACTAACTGGTTTATGTTAAAAAAAGAAAGACAGGCTTACATACTGCAGCAAATAAATATTCATAACAAGGTATTATCTAGCGACCTAAGCATACAGCTAAATGTTAGTGAAGACACGATACGCCGTGATTTGCAGGAGCTTGATGAGGAAGGTAAGCTTACTAAAGTGCACGGTGGCGCCTTGTCCAAGTCTTTTCATTTTACGATACAGAATAACGACATCTATTCTCTTCCTGAGAAAAAGATTATTGCACACAAGGCAGTACAGTTAATTAAAGACGGAATGTTTATTGTTTTAAGTGGTGGTACTACCATACGTGAACTGGTAAAAGCATTACCTGAAGAATTGAATGCCACTTTTATTACGCCAAGTGTACCCACTGCATTAGAGCTTTTAAATCACCCCAATATAGAAGTTGTGTTTGTTGGTAATAAGCTTTTAAAGTCGGCACAAATGAGTGTTGGGGCAGAAGCTGTGACCAAGTTAAAAGACATAAAAGCTGATTATTGTTTTCTTGGCACCAACAGTATTTCTGTAGCAGATGGTATTACCGACCTTGAATGGGAGGTAATTGAAGTGAAACGTGCAATGATTTATTGCGCCAATAAAGTGGTTTCACTAGCCATTTCAGAAAAATTAAACAGTGTACAACGCCTTACGGTTTGTCCGTTAAAAGATATAGATACCTTAATTACAGAATTACAACCAGGTGATGAGCTGTTAAAACCTTTTGAAGAAGGTGGAATACAAGTATTATAAAGTTTGTACAGACACTAATTTTTTAAAAATGCTGCAAGAAATTGCAGCATTTTTAGTTTTTAGGCTACCAGTTATCAAAATGTTAAAAAAGTGTTTTTTAGTGTGAAAATAATTGTTTAACTATGTAGCTGAAAGTTTAACAATGCTTTAATTTTCGGGTTTTGTTTAAACTTTATAATCGTTTGCAGCTTTTTGCAGGAATTGATGCTCTTGGAATTTTATAACTAAACAAATAAACCCAACCACCTAAATATGAGAAAATTTACGCGCTTTCATTGTATGGGCATGCTTATGCTCTTTCTCTGTTGTAATTTATTGTATGCCCAGGGGCAAACAATTACAGGTATTGTAAAAGACGCCGATAAGGGATTTCCCATGCAAGGTGTTACTGTTAAAGTTGCAGGTACAACCATTGCTACTCAAACTTCTGTAAATGGTAGTTTTACCATAAAGGCAGATAAGGGGCAGAAGCTGCTCTTCTTGTACATAGGTTATGTTTCCGCCTCGATTAATATATCTGATAAACCAATTATTGTTGCCCTTAAAAGTGAAAGTACAGAACTTGAGCAGGTAGAGGTAACGGTTGCTATGGATTTAAAACGCAAGCCGAGGGAATTAGGTTTTTCTGCACAAAAAGTGGAAGGTGATGAGATTAAAGAAACCCAGCGGGAAAATTTTGTAAACAGTTTGCAAGGTAGGGTTGCAGGGTTAACAGTAACATCTACCAATGGCCAGGCAGGTGCTTCATCCAGCATTGTTTTAAGAGGCTTTAACTCAATGGCTTTAAGCAACCAACCTTTATTTGTAATTGATGGTATTATTATAGACAATCAAACCGTAAATGAAACCAGTAATGGTGGATCGCAACTGGGTTTGGCTTCTGACAGGCCAAACAGGAATAATGACTATACCAACAGAGCAGCAGATATTAACCCCAATGATATAGCATCGGTTACTATACTAAAAGGCCCTGAAGCAACAGCTTTATATGGTAGCCAAGCTAGTTCTGGTGCCATTATCATAACAACTAAAAAAGCGAAAACAGATGGCAAGATTGGAGTTACTTATGATAACAGTTTTCGGTTTTCTAAAATTACACGGTTTCCTGGCTCTATCAATACATTTAGTCCTGGTACTAACGGTCTCTCTGATAATGTGTTTACTTATTTTGGACCAGCTTATGCACCAGGTACAAAATTGTACGATAATGTATCCAATTTCTTTCAAACAGGGTTTGCCCAAACACATAATTTAAGTGTAGAATATGGTAAGGCAAATAGTAGTTACAGAATGTCGGCTTCTTTTTTTGACCAAAGTGGGGTAGTACCAAAAAATAACTTCAAACGGTATAACCTTCGTTTATCAAACACCACTAAGGTTGGAAAATGGTTGGATTTTTCCCCCTCTTTAACATATACCAATAGCAATAATGATAAGCCCATCAGGGGTGCGGGAGGCTTTTTACTTAACCTGATGATATGGCCTGATAACAATGATATTACCAATTACCTTACTGCAGACGGTAGGAAGTTATTAGTATACGGAACCTCTCCCAACTCTGAGTTTGATAACCCATACTTTAGTGTGAATTACAATAGAAGTAATGATGTTACAAACAGGTTAATAGCAACCCTTGGTGTAAACGTAAGGCCTACAAGCTGGTTAACTTTGGCTGGTAGGTTTGGTTATGATACCTATCGCTCTATTGGTTATTCTTTTTATCATCCATCTTCTAATTTGTCATCCTTAAGCCAACGGGGGCAGCAGGATAATTATTACAGAAATTATTTTGGATACAACCATACGGTTACTGCAACAGCAACAAAGAAGTTTGGTGATTTTAGCACCAGACTTATAATGGGGAATATGTACCAGGATTATAAAACCGAGATGTATGCGGTAAATGGTATCCGTTTAACAGATTCAACCAAAACAGATAGCAGTAATACCGACCCTACTAGTAGGGTACGGTTAAGTAGGGCAGCCTTTGGCGATTATAATAGAAGTATAAGTAGGCAGGTTGCATTTTTTGGTGAGGTGGCGGTTAGTTATAAAAATTTGGTATTCTTGTCATACTCCCATCGTTTCGAGAATTCTTCCATCTTCCCTGCCAACTACAGAAAGTATAATTATCCAGCAGGTAGCTTAAGCGTTATTGTATCAGATATATTTCCTGCTCTTAAGGGTGGTAATATTATGAACTACTTCAAGTTGCGTACTTCTTTGGCACAAACGGCAAGATCCAGTGCGCCTTATGCTAACCAATCTGTATTCAATCAAGTTTTTAGTAGTGGCGGTGGTTTTGCATACGCATTTAACAATAACAACTTTTTTTTAGAACCTGAAACCCAAAAAACGCAAGAAGTGGGGGCAGAGTTTAAATTTTTTAAGAGCAGGGTAAATTTTGATATTACTTATTATAATACATTAAACGAGAAACAAATTGCCGAAAATTTTAGGGCAAGTTATTCAACTGGTTATGTATTAAATACCTTAAATGTGGGTACCACACGCAACAAGGGTTTAGAAATTTCCTTGGATGTAACGCCTGTACAAACCAAAAATTTTCTCTGGAATGTTAGGGTTAACTACAACAAAATGAGTAACGAGGTAGAATCTTTACCAGGTAATGTTTCAGAGTTTTATATTTCTGATACATGGTTGTATGCAAATGCCAGGGCTGGTTTGGTTAAAGGTGGCCCAACAACAAGTATTACTGCCCAAGGATATGCAAGGAACAATAAGGGCGATTTGTTAATTGACCCATTAAATGGATTGCCCGCAATTGACGCCAATTTTCTAGTAAGGGGCGACAGAAACCCAAATTTTACCATGGGCATCAACAATAGCTTTAAATACAAAAACTGGTCGTTAAGTTTTTTATGGGATTGGAAGAATGGCGGGGATGTTTTTAATGCCACCAATATGTATTTAACAAGGCAAGGTAAAACAGCTATAACAGCAGATAGATTTACTCCTCGTGTAGTAAATGGGGTATTAAATGATGGATTGCAAAATTCAGCCAATCCTACAAAAAACACCATAGTTATTACCCCGGCTTTTTTACAGCTTTATTATACAGACAGGATGCCTGAAGAAGAATTTATAGAAAAGGATGTTAGCTGGTTCAGGTTAAGAGATTTATCACTTAATTACACTTTGCCTGCAACGGCAGTGAAGAAGTTGAAATTTGTAAAATCGTTAGGAGTTTTTGTTACGTGCAACGATTTGGTATTGCTCACCAACTATACTGGTGCAGATCCGTCTGGTAGTGGAACAAATGCCTCTACACGTGGTGTAGGTGCTGCTGGTTTTGATTATGGCAATATTGCCACACCCATAAGTGTAAACTTTGGTCTACGTGCTAGTTTTTAAAATTTAATTATTAAAAGAAATGAAAAAATCAATTATTAATACTTTTTTTATCAGTTGCTGTGTTGTAGCAATGGTATCCTGCGATAAGAAAATTGACGAGGCTTATGCCAATCCAAACGCAGATATACGAGTGCCAATAGAGCAACTTTTACCTCAAATAACCTCTGCTTTTGCAGGTAATTATGGTAATCATGGCTCTTTGGCGGATGCTAGGTTCATGGGATCTTATACGCAAAATTTTGCCTATGCCACAGGTGGTGATACTTATGATCAAATGTATGCTGGGCTAACAGATAATGGGGCTTCATGGTACAGGGTGCATTACTATGATTTTGGTGAAAACCTTGTCAAAATGATTAAGTGGGGTACAGAAGAAAAGAAATGGGATTATGTAGGTGTAGCCAATGCAATATTTGCTTATAGTTGGCTGACTTTAACAGATATACATGGCGAAGTAACTTTAAAGGAAGCTTTTAACCCCAGCCAGCTTACATTTAAATACGACACCCAACCAGAGGTTTATGAATATGCAAGAAACCAATGTTTTATTGCCCTTGATTATTTAAATAGAACTGGTGATAATGTTAGCCCTGCTAACCTTGCAAAAGGCGATGAATATTTTTTTGGTGGCGATGTAAACAAATGGAAAAAATTTGTTTATGCAATACTTGCACGTTATCACAACCATTTAAGCAATAAGGCAATATATAAACCTGATTCGGTTATCTATTATGCCAACTTATCAATGCAAACCAATGCAGATAATGCTTTGGTAAAATATGCCGCAACAGGTGTTACGGCAACTAATAATTTTTTTGGACCATTAAGAAATCAAATTGGGAGTGTGGGGAGGTTTATCCGTCAATCGCAATTTGTTGCAAACCTTATGAATGGCACCAACACTGCTTTTGCTGGTGTTGCCGATCCTCGTGCTTGGTACATACTAAGGGGCAATACCAACGGTACCATTAAAGGGGTGCCTTTAAATACTGGTCAAATTAATGGGCTTGTTGCTGCCGATAGACCAGAAAGCTTTTTAGGCATCAGCCAAAATGCCACCACTGTTGTAAATACCGTACCACTTAATGATGCTAACTGTAGGTATATTTTCAAGAATGCTTCACCTACACCAGTAATTACCGCAAGTGAAATACAATTTATGAAGGCAGAAGCCGCTTTTATAAAAGGTGACAAAGCCATGGCATTAGCCGCATATAGATTGGGCATTCAACTAAATTTTGACATGCTTACCACCACATATAATTTAAATATCCCAGTAGGCAAAGAAATAACGCCAGCAATAAGGGATGCTTTTTTAAATAATCCATTAGTAGTACCTGCTACTGCTGCTTCCTTAACACTAAGCCATATAATGTTGCAAAAATATATTGCACTTTATGGATATGGCAATTATGAAACATGGGTTGATTTGAGAAGGTACCATTATAGAGATAAAGACGCAGATGGTCTTCAGGTATATAGGGATTTTGTTGTGCCAACCGGTAGTGCGCTATATATTGATAATAAAACAAATCCCGTATACAGGGTAAGGCCTAGGTTTAATTCAGAATATGTATGGAACCTGGATGAACTTAAAAGGATTGGGGCAGATGCTGTAGACTACCACACTAAAGAATGTTGGTTCTCAATGAAATAACGCTTTAAAATTTATATTATGTCAAAAAAAATAAATTATTGTTTTTACCTGATAATTACGTTGATAACATTTGCTTCTTGTGAGAAGCAAGATGATATAACGGCTATCTATGATACAGATTTAAGTAAGAATACTAATATTAAAGTATTTAACGCCACATTAAATACAACACGTAATTATGTTTATACGGGTACTACACCTTTAACGGGTGCTGCAATTGCTTATGGGGGTAATTTCCCTGCAAATAGTTCTTATGCATCTTTGCAACCAGGCAACGTAAATCTAACAATTAAAGATACTTTACGCACTACTATTCAGTTGCCATTAAACTTTGCAAGTGATTTTGAAGCTGGAAAGTTCTATTCCATTTTCATGTACGATACCGTAACATCCCCTAAATATAAAATTGTTGCAGACCAGATTGTTGTACCTACCGATACGTCAGTTAGGTTCAGGTTTGCCAATTTTTATTACTCAACAGCTGCCATACCTAATGTTGATGTTTTTTCATTTCGGGCAAATGCAAATATTGCCACTAACATTGCAACAAATGATATTACCAATTTTATCAATCACCCATTTAGAACAGATACCTTTTATGTAAGGACTACAGGTACAAGCCCTGTAGAGTTAGGTAAAATAAATTTTAATGTTACACCAACTAGATCTTATACTTTTATTATGCGGGGTAGTTATAGGCCTAATCCTAATCCTAATCCACCACCTGCTACCACTTTTATAAGGACGATGTCGCTTTATAGTACATATTAATAAATTTATATTAAACTTCTTCTGAGTTTTAAATTAAAGTATCATCTAACAGGCTGTTTATTACAGCCTGTTTTTATTATCCACTATCTGGCATAATTTAAGTGTTATAGGAAGTGTGATTAAAGATTGATAAGCTAACACATTGCTGATGTATTTTTATTAGTTGCATCTGGCTTTCCATATCCAGCGGCAGAGTTATTTAAATGCCAAACATACCAGCTTAATATGTTCAACATACTTTACTGCAGGGTCTTCAAGAAGATGGTATTTTTCAATAACTTCATACATGCAACCCCATTCGCAAACCTTTACCCTATTTTAAACGTATAACTGTAATAAATCATTTACGTCATGAAAAAACTTTACCTCGCTTTCATTGTCCTTTTTTCAATTACTGCTTATGCCCAGCCAGTAGTTGGTTTTCAGCCAATTATTACTGGGTTAAGTAATCCTCTTGATATTGTTAATCCAGGCGATGGCAGTGGCAGGTTGTTTATTGTAGAACAAACTGGTAAAATAAAAATATGGAACGGCACATCTGTATTGGCCACTCCTTTTTTTGATGCAGCTTCTGTAATTACCTATGGTGGTGAGCAGGGTTTGCTAAGCCTGGCATTTCACCCCAACTACGCCACCAACCGTTACTTCTTTATTTACTATAATAACAAGGCTGGTAATGTTACTGTGGCACGTTATCAAACAAAGGCTGGTAATAGTAATGAGGCTGATCCCACTACTGGTGTGGTGCTGCTGAGTATCTCTAAAAGGTTTAGTAACCATAATGGTGGCAAGCTCAATTTTGGCAGTGATGGCTATTTGTATTTTGCAACAGGCGATGGTGGTTCTGGTGGCGACCCTGACAATAATGCACAAACAGGCAGCTCATTATTAGGCAAGATGTTACGTATTGATGTAAATAATTTTTCTACCCCACCATACTATACCATACCAGCCACTAACCCCTATTTTGGTTCAACTTCTGTGCGTAACGAAGTGCTGGCACTTGGCCTGCGCAACCCCTTTCGCTGGAGCTTTGACAGGCAAACAGGCGACATGTGGATTGCCGATGTTGGTCAAAATCTGTATGAAGAAGTGAATATTAAAACTGCCGCAACTTTATTATCGCCTACAAATTATGGCTGGCGCTGCATTGAGGGTATGCACCAGTACACTACCTGTACGCCTCAAACTCCTTCCAATAATGTGCTTCCCATTTTTGAATATGGTCATAACAGTACCAATGGCGGCTACTCAATAACTGGTGGCTATGTTTACAGAGGCACAGAATATCCATCGTTGCAGGGTTATTATTTATGTAACGATTATGTTACCAACAAGGGCTGGCTGATAAAACCAAACGGCTCAGGTGGATGGACGACCACTTTACAAAACACATGGGCAGGTAATATTGCAGGTTATGGCGAAGCTGCTGATGGTACTTTATATGCTGCAAGTTTAAGTGACGGAACTGTGTACAAGCTTACTGCCACGCCAGCAGTATTACCTGTTAAACTGGTAAGCTTTACAGGCGATAAAACCAATAACCAGCATAAGTTTACCTGGAATATTTTGCAGGAACAAAATGGGGATAGCTACGAGTTACAGCAAAGCATCAACAACACAGATAATTTTATCACTTTGCAAACTATAAAAGTTGCTGCCGATAAAAACAGTAACAGTTATTCGTTTGCCATAAATGCTTCTGCAGCCACTTCATTTTACAGACTTAAAATAGTTAACAAACAAGGTGTAATAAGCTACTCTTCTATTATTTCTTTTGGCGGCCAAAACATTAAGGCTACAGTAAAAGCCTATAAAACAACAGGTGCTATACGCATCAGCAGCAACCAGGCAGTACAACATATTATGGTTACAGATATTACAGGCAGAACCATCTACTGCAAACCAGCCAGTGGTATGGGCGACTTTTCCGTTCCTTTCAATGGCATTAACAGTGGTATTTTGGTGGTGCATGTATTGCTTCGCGATGGCAGCAAACAAACAATAAAACTGGCTAATTGATGTTGTTGGAACGCAGGTACTGAAGATTTTTATATAATAAACACATCCAATAGCTATCGGATCAGGTTTGCAAAAAAAATTATGGAACCACATAGGCACATAGACACATAGGAAAACCACCGTGGGAAAGTGGTTTTAAGCTATGTGCCTATGTGTCTATGTTGTAGAAAAAAAGTGCAGACCTAATTGTTTTGAGTATACATACCTAAAAATCTGTTCTTTATCACTGTCATTTACAAGCTTCTTTTACCCACCAGGCCTCTTGCAATTTTTATAATACCAAGCGATATACTGCGAACGGTAAACATCTGACGATTATTCACTTTTAACTTAGCCGATGCTGATTGTATCTGTTTATCCAGCGTGTTGGTAGAGATATTCAGCACGCTGGCTATTTCACCTTGCCTGGTAGCACTTGCAGATGCGTATAAACTACTCATCATTTTTTCACGCTTTGTAAGCCCAAGCGATGAAGCAAACTTATTTTCAGCCTGCCGATTTGCTACCAGTTTTTCTATATCTGATATGTGGTACTTATTGCTTGAACTGTTGATAATGTATGGATCTATATAATAGCCGCCATTTACAATCGTGTTAATAGCTTCTTCCAGGTGCGCCATATAATTACTGTTTGGCAGTACCTCCAGGCGTTTTAAATCGGGAAATTGTTTTACCACATACCCTTTAGCACCACAACTGATCATATCCTCAACTGCTTCTGTATGCTCATGGCTACTGAGTGCCAGTACTTTAATGGCAGGGTGATAATTGGTAAGATAATCGGTTAATGAAACGCCATCCATACCACGCATTTCTACATCTACCAGCACAATATCCGGCAATACCTGCTGGCTGGCACAATAGCTTAAAAAACTAAAAGCATCTGTTTGTACAGCAACAACAGTACAATTTGCAAATGCAGTTACAGTGGTGCAGATATAATCGGCATGAAGTATATTATCTTCTACAATAGCTACGTGTATCATTGTGGCAGTGTTTGGTGCAGCAGTATAAGATAAAAATATAAAAAATGGTGGATATACACCATTTTTTAATACAAAAACACATATTAAGTTTACATCATCAAAATAACAATATAGAAACTGTGGCTAAAACAACACCAAAACAACAGGAAGTACAAACAAAACAACTGGCAAGTTAAACGCATACAAAGCAATAGTAAAACAGCAGCAAATAGCACCATAAAGAACTAAGCAAATAGTAAGCTATTGATAAAAAACAGTGGTATGTTTTAGCTAATTAGCTTACTACTTAACTAAAATAGCATGCTATTTAAACCAATTAGCAAGCTATTTGAACAAAATAGCTTACTACTCAAATTGATTAGCTTACTAATTAACCCAGAAAGTGTACTACTTGCATTAATTAGTACACTACCTAAACGAATTAGCAAGCTAATTATAACAAATAGTTGACTACTTACAACAATGAGTGTACTATTTAAACGGTTATGTACGATGTAATTAAATTTTTATGAAGTAAAAAATAAATTATACAACATTAAAAACCAATGAGTTATGGCTACCGCAGTATCTAGCTTTTACAAACTAACTACCGCAGAGAAAATTGTAAAAGCCCGCTTTTATGCAAAACAATTAACAGGTAATACCAATTTTGCCACGCCCGACCCAACACCAGCCCAGATAAATACGGCTGCCACCACCCTTGAAACGGCCTATAACGAGGCTGCCGATGGCAGCAAAACCAAAAAAGCCGCAGCAAAAATTGCCGAAGCGGCATTAGATGCCATTATTGTATTGTTTGTGGCGTACGTACAGTTTGCAAGTAAAGGCGATGAAACCATCATACGCAGTAGCGGCTTAGAGGTTAAAGAGAACAACAACACCGCACAGCCCCTGGTACAGGTAGTGGGCTTAACCCTTGAAACAGGTATTAATGAGGGTGAGCTAATATTAAGTTGGGACAAAGTAGACAAAAGCCGTGTGTATAAACTAGAGAAAAGCCCCGATGGCAGTACCAACTGGCTACCTGCTGGCGAAAGCACTAAAAGCACCATTACATTCACTGGCCTACCTACCGCCACCAAATTGTGGCTACGTGTAGCCGCCATTGGTGCCAAAGGCCAGGGCCCTTGGAGCGACCCTGCGAAGGGATTGGTGAGGTAGGGGTAGTAAAATACCTTATGTAATGTATAGTCGGGGGAAAAGTACGGTAACGACAATACAAAATGTACAATGTGCAAAACACAGTACATTTAAGCAACAACATTGATAAACAATAACTTATAACCGATTTAAAAATATTTGTTAAATTGAAAAAATGCAGCAATTAACTAGTTGGCAGTAATTTTAAAACGACAGTAGCAAATATAAATAAAACATCAAAATACAAAATCATGAAAAAACAATTGACAGTATTTTTTATCGCTCTTTGGGTATTTCCAACCCTTGCACAAGTACAAACAACTACGACAAGGCAAAATCTTGACAAACATGATTTGACTTGGATTAAAACGCCTAGTGATTTTGGTCAAAGTAGTTTAAGCGTTGAACAAATTGACCAAAGAATATCTACTATTATTCAAAATGCTATAGCTGATAATATACTTACAGCGAATATTCAAATCCCTATTAACTCTAAAAAAATTAAATACTTAGGACAGAAACTCCCTACCGAAACTGGGTTATTTGGAACATATAGTACATGGGGTAATGATGGATTAAGCCATTTAAATCAAAAGGTTAACTTTTATACTTATGAAGAATTCATATTTTCTACTGAAAATGATGAGGCTATAGACCAAAAAAATGTGTATTACGCAATTAGAAGCATAATTTTACTTCAATACCGATATCCTGAAATTTATAATAAACTATTTACTAAAACGCAAAATTTTTTAACCAACACACCTCCTTTTAAAAATATTTCTAACTCAAACAAAGGGTTTTGGATAGCTTTTAATAATAATCCTCAATATATATCATCCAACAATACGGTTTTCTTGGGAGCAGGATACTTCCAGAATTCTCAAATTGGAATGTGGAAAAATGTAGCTGTTGTCAATATTCACTCTCAAAATATACTTGGACAATCAAGCATAGGTTCAAAACCCATTTACGACAAACAAAACTCTTGGGAAAATTATGAATTACATATGACTGAAGGCTTACCTGTTTCTATTGCCCACGAAATGATTCATAACTATATTGATTTTGCATATACAGCGAATGATGATGCATTTCGTATTAGACTTTATAGAGGTTATTCTAATTTTATTTTCGCTGAAGAAAACGCAGTAATTAATACGATTTACACATACTTTGCGACAAAAGGTGGTTTAATGAATAACCAATCTGATTATTATTATCGAACTGTCTTTGAACCTAATATTCAAACAATGACAAACGGAGGACAAATCAAAGCTTATTCTAAAGCTTTTTCTGATTTATCACCCACACCAGTAAATTTTAAATCCATTTTTTTAATTCCAATAAAGTAAACTTCCAATGAAACGAATCGCAACTAAAACACTTTTTGCTTTATTTTTATTATCATCTTGTGTGACACAAGAAAACCAAAAAGAGGTAGTTTCCAGACACGGAAACAGTAACCTAAATTTTATAAATGATGTTCAGTCTTACTTTAAAGATATTGGGGAATCTAATAAGATTGCAGCTTTTGACAGCATCCAAGCAACAATTGTAGAAACTCAATTTGGGAAAAAAGTTGGTCTATATAAAGAATTGGTAGACTTGTTCGATCCCGAAAATTTTAATTGTGGCTGTGATGATAAAATGAAGAAGGCATTAAAAAAAATTAAGCCGAATAATCAAAGTGTTTCAGGTTTTATACCTGATGTTGTAGTTAAAAACGCATTCATGACTGATTCTGTTTATCTACTGAACAGACAAGGAAGTAATGTCTTAGCACATCTTTTTCAATACAAGAAAAGTTCGGGTCAACTTTCTAATACATTGTTCGCAGCAACCGCCGCAACAGTAAAAAATTTTAATGAAATAAATTTCGTAGAGAAAAATCCAAGAACATACGACCAATTTTTTTACACATTGGATTGTACGGGTTTTATTACAGCAGCTGTTAATGCTTCAGGTGGTGTAAACTCCACCTCAGTAAAAACAGCGGCCTCTGTAGCCATATCAGCTAAGAAATCAATTTTTGTATTAGGCGGAGTTATGTACTCACCATTATTTCAAGCATACAAAGGTTTGGGTATTTTTTCTAATAACGACACTCTTAGAATTGATGTATTAAGCTCGATTTTAAATGAAATACCAATTCAAGAACAATTAGATAACACTCAGATTTTATTAAACTCGAATTATCAAATAATTTTTGCTTCAAATTCAGGGAATGCTAGCTTTAATGGTGAAGGTAGTTTAGGGGTATCTGGTAATGCATCATTTGGTTTAGGTTCAGTACAAGGTAGTACAAACTCATCTGGAAGTATTGACAGAAGTAGTGATTATACCAATTATAAAACATATGTAGTAGACAAAAACATAAATACAGAACTACCGAACATCACTGTAAAAGACGTCAAAGACTTGATTGCTGAACTCAGAGCAAGATAAAAACTACTGCAAACATAGGACGGGTTTGGCAACAGTGGCGGTTTCGCCATTGTTGGCATGTCGCCAGGCTAAGGTGTAGAGTATGCCAACAACATCTTTGTAATATTGTTGGTGAAAGAAACAAAGGCAAAAGCAACAATATGAAAATTAGCCAAATATTTGAACTAGAAAAGACACAAGCAGAACTTGACTTTGTAGACATTGATGTAAATCGTGACTTACCATTATTCTTAGACCCCTTCTTTCTAGGTTTACGAAAAGATAAATGGTCTACAGAAGCAACCCTTACACTTAGAAGTTTTTTTCAAAAACTAATTAATTTAATAAGGAGTGGTAATGAGGCTGAGGCAAAAGCATTATTTGACTATTTGCACGAAGAAAACTCAACTTGCCTTGGAATGTCTGTTGGTGAACCTGGTAGAAAAGGTGTTGGACAGGGAGATAGTTTAAAAATCTATGACAACATACTAAAGAGTAGAGCAATTCAAACTGGATTGATTCAAGACATTCAAGACAATATTTTGTTTGTTGACTATTTTGGAAAAGATAAACTTTCTGATATGACAACCAACATTCTTAAAGTGCATTTATTAGAATACACTATTGCACAATGTAACCTTCATAATATTCCTTTAAGAGAAAATGTGCCAACAGGATTCTATTGGTCTAGACAAACAGAGCAATGGATTACAGAATATAAACAAGCTTTGGTTGTCAATGAAAAGCCAATTTTACTTGTTCCAAAAGGTGTTGTATCATTTAGTGAAGATTATACACCAACTAATTATTATAATCATTTTGTTTTAAACTTTCTGCAAAATGAGCATTTGCGACTAAATTCTGCACTTGTTCAAGAAAGAAAAGATGGAAGAAAATTTGTTACAAAGGATGACTTGAAAGAAACTAATCCACAAACAAAAGAATTTCTTCGAAATTTTACTTTGAAGTATCCTGATGTTCTTGCCAAATTCAAAGCAGACATTAAAATAAATCCTTTAAAAAATATTGAAATATCCGATGTTAGCATAAAGAATTTATGTAAATCGTTAGGTGAGAAATTGGTTAGTATTCCAAGTGGTACCAATACAGCTTCTGCATTTCACAATATTGTTACAGGTATACTTGAACTACTTTTTTATCCTGACTTGATATACCCTTTTAAAGAAAGAGAAATTCATGAGGGAAGAAAACGAATAGACATCAGTTTTGATAATGCTGCAAAAGATGGCATTTTTTACCGATTATCAGAGAATATGCAACTTCCTTGTCAATACATATTTATTGAATGTAAAAATTATTCGTCAGACCCTGTTAATCCAGAGCTTGACCAATTATCAGGAAGATTTTCTGTAAATCGTGGAAGAGTGGGCTTCCTTCTTTGTAGAAACTTTATAAATAAGAACCTTTTTCTACAAAGGTGTAGAGATACTTATAGGGACGGAAGAGGATTAATAATTCCATTAGCCGACCAGGATTTAATTAGTTTACTTGACAACCATAATGAATTCAATAGAACTTTTATTGATAAATATTTGTCAGACATTGTTAGAGAAATTACTATTGACTAAAGGCGAACATAGGATTAAGTTTGTCTAGCTGAGCGTCATTTTCCTAAGTTCATATCCCAGCTGTCCGTAGTGTTCCCGCATAAAGCTGGCCTGAGTTTGCAACTTCAGCTCGGCGAAATGTTCCAAAGGGTACGTGCCTAAACAGATAAAAGGGACCCCGCTGGGCATGATGTTTCAAAAGTCATGTCGCCTAAACAGATAAAAGGGATTTTCCTAATCCCAAACTGCTGATACAGGTATGTTGTATAAGTCAACAGAAATAACCAACATCTACAAACTTGCACTAGTTATCTGTTTTTGTTATCTTGCAACTATAAAAAATACACATGGCATCTGTAGTAGAAAACGTTCAAAGCCCATCGCTACTAAGGCAAATAGTAGATGAGGTAGATATGATGAGCGAGGAAGAACAAGCAGCCTTGTTACGTAAAATAAAAATGCAAAAAACATTAGAACTTGCTAAGAAAGTGGATACCATTTTTAATAGCGAACCATTAGCTGTAACAAAAGAAACCGTATTGGAAATGGTAAGTAATAACAGAAAAAAATGGTATGAACAACAGCAACAACTTAGTGATTGATACATCTATATTTATTAATTACGCTTTGTTTGATAAAATGTATAGAATAAGTTACGCCGTTGAAGCTTATGAGTTACATGTTTTTGTAAACAACCATTTACTAAGCGAGTTTGAAAAGAATTTAGTAATGGCATCTAAAAAAAGACAGGTAGATATTGATTTAGCAATGAAATTAATGCACAGTATAACTATTTGTATTGAATCAGAACCTTTATTCACTAACAGCCCCGACCCTAAAGACAATTTCCTTTTCGACCTTGCTATACAAACCACTAGTGAAGTGATAGTTACGCAAGAAAAAGCACTACTGAATTTCAGGGAAAGCCCAGTGCTTATTCACGATATTAAATGGTTTAAAGAAACATATCCTGTGCCGTTGTAGCATAATGCTTTACAGGCATTTGCTTTCCATGAGATGCTTCGTTCCTCAGCATGACACCGTAATCGTTCCCGTTTTTAATTCGCCATAATACCTTCTTCCCCTTTACTTTTGCACCGCAAAACAAAATCTTAATAAACATAAAATTTTCCGTATGAAAGTTACTGTAGTAGGTGCTGGTGCCGTTGGTGCTACCTGTGCCGATAACATTGCCCGCAAAGAGCTGGCAGCCGAATTAGTATTATTAGACATTAAAGAAGGCGTTGCAGAAGGTAAGTCAATTGACATGATGCAAACCGCAGCCTTGTTAGGTTTTGATACAAAAATTAAAGGTGTTACAGCCGATTATGCCGCTACCGCTGATTCTGATGTAGTGGTAATCACTTCTGGCTTACCACGTAAACCAGGCATGACACGCGAAGAGCTAATTGGTGTTAATGCTGGCATTGTAAAAAGCGTTACAGAAAGCATTTTAAAATATTCTCCTAATACTATCATCATCGTTGTATCTAACCCAATGGATACCATGAACTACCTAACCCTGCAAACTTCAGGCTTGCCTAAAAATAAAATTTTAGGTATGGGTGGTGCGTTAGATTCTGCACGTTTTAAATATTACCTGAGCCAGGCTTTAGGTTGCTCACCTGCAGATTTAAACGCTGTTGTAATTGGTGGTCATGGCGATACGACCATGATTCCTTTAATCAAACATGCTACCTGGAACAGTATTCCTGTAACCAACTTTTTAACGCAGGAACAGCAAGATAAAGTAGTTGCAGATACAATGGTTGGTGGTGCTACATTAACCAAATTAATTGGTACTTCTGCATGGTATGCACCAGGTGCAGGTACTGCTGCAATGGTAGAAAGCATTTTACGCGACGAGAAGAAATTAATTTCTACAGGTGTTGCTTTAGATGGCGAATACGGTCAAAAAGATATTTCACTTGTTGTGCCAGTAGTTATTGGCAGAACTGGTTGGGAAAATATTGTTGACTTTACATTAAGCGATGCTGAACAGGCTGCCTTTAACAAAAGCGCTGATGCTGTACGCAGCATGAACGATGTATTGAAGACTTTATAATCAACACATAATTACATTTTTAAAGGCATTAAAACTTAAAGTTTTAATGCCTTTTGTTTTTGGGAAACAGTCTCTGTAACTTTTATGTAGCAGTAGTTGCGTCGCACTTCCGATAGCTATGCTACCGTGTGTACACAAATACAATGGGAACACGGATGACCCGGATTAAACGGATTTACACGATATTATAATGTTTAAACTGTTTACTAACCTAATAGTCACTTTTAAAAAAAAGGGTAAACGCAGGGATAATCCTGCTTCGCTGGATAAAGAGGATTGACGGCATACCAAAAATAATCTGCAAAGCAGAAAAAATCCGTTTTCATCCGCCAAACCAGTGTATACGTGTTCCAATTTTACACATCAAAGATGTGTCCACACGATAGGATAGCTATTGGAAGCGGCGTTTTGTACACTATTCAACTGAAATAATGCAGGGTTATCAACTGTATAAAAACATTGGTTTATTAAAAGCTTGTTGTAAGCTGCTCTGCCTTTAAAACTTTTATAATGCCAATGGGTTACAGCAATAAAAGCACTTTTAATAATTAACGCTCCTCCAACAGTTCTAACCCTTATTTTTATAACATCAAAATTGTCCTTCTACATGAAAAAATATACCTGGTTGCTTGTTATTTGTTTTACCTTTTTGGCCATGCAATTACAGGCACAATTAATTACTTATTCTGAGCCAGACAGGGACGATCCCCGCGATATGCAATTTGAAATTTTAGGTAAAATGAACGGCAATGTGCTGGTGTACAAAACCTACAGGGATTATCATTTTATTACTGTTTTTGATGGACAGATGCAGCAGAAAGAAAAGGTAAAACTCGACTTTTTGCCTGACCGAATTTTCAATGCCGATTTTTTACAATACCCTGATTATTACTACATGTTTTACCAGTACCAAAAACGCAGTATTGTGTATTGCATGGCCGTAAAATTGGATGGTAACGGTAAAAAAGTAGGTGAACCAATACAGCTTGATACTACTGATATAAATTATAGCAGTGCCAGTAAAATTCATACAGTGCTTAACAGCGAGGACAAACAGCGAATAATGGTACTAAAAGTGAACAGCAGGAACGAAAAAGTACACTTTTTAACTACCTCTCTTTTTGATAAAAATCTTACCCTCTTTAAAAAAGGCCGCATTGATGTAAACATGCCTGAACGTAATGATGCACTTGGCGAATTTCAGTTGGATAACGATGGCGACCTTGTTTGCGTAAAACAATCAGGTACTATGCAGAATGACAATATTAATAAGATGAAGCTGGTGCAGAAAAAAGCATTAAGCGATTATCTTACTGAAACAGATCTTAACCTTAAAAGCCTTTATTTGGATGATATAAGAATAAAGATTGACAACTTTAACAAACGCTACCTGGTTACTTCTTTTCACAGCAAACAAAGGCGTGGCAATGTGGATGGATTGTATTGCTACCTGTTTGATAAAACGCAGCAAAAAGAAATACTGAACACAAGTATTGTTTTTGATGATGAATTAAGAACAGATGCCAAAGGCGATGGCGGCAATATTAAAATGGCATTTAACGACTACTTTGTAAATAATGTAGTGATGAAAAAAGATGGTGGTTTTATAGTTGCCGCAGAAGCTGTATATACATCATCACGTGGTGGCAATTTAAGCCGCTGGGATTATTTTAACAGCCCTTATGGCTTTAATAACAACTATTATTATGGCTCACCTTACAGCCTTTATGGTTACCCGTGGAGCCGCTTTAACAGCTTTAACAACGTAACACGCTATTATGCTGAAAACATTGCTGTTCTTTCAGTTGACATCAATGGAAAACTTGACTGGAGCAATGTGATACGTAAATCGCAATACGATGACAATACTGATAATTTTATTGGTTATGGTGTAATGAATACAGGCGGCGAAGTACATTTTTTGTTTAACGTGCAGGAAAAAAGACAAATGCTTTTAAGCGATCAGAGCATTTCGCCCGCTGGCCAGGTTACACGTGCGCCAACCTTAAAAAACCTTGATAAAGGCTACGATTTTATGCCACGCCAAAGCAAACAAACAGGCAGCAGACAATTAATTGTACCCTGCCAGTACAGAACCTACATTTGCTTTGCTAAAATTGATTTTTAACCAGGCAAACTCTAAACTAAAACGTGGTTTTTTTATTCAGGGACAAATCTATAAGCAGTGTATTTTTTTTAATATTATTATGCTTTGGGGTACATGCCCATTTATTTATTAATACACCGCAAGTAGTTGTTATTGAAGGCAGTGGCCTCATTTCTTCTGCATTAAGTTTATTTGTAAAAGACTATCTGCCGCAAACTGCGGTGGCATTTATTTATATAGCCATTGTTTTACTACAGGCCATTCGCCTTAATTTGGTAATGAATGAGTTAAGAATGTATAACCAGTCTGGTTTTACAACAGGCATGGCTTATATTTTATTAACTGCTTTTTTTCCGCAATGGTCAAATCTTACACCAGCAATACTAGCCAACACTTTTGTTATATGGATATTCATTCAGTTAAGTAAACTGTATACGCATCCATCGCCCAAAACACTATTGTTTAATACAGGTTTAATAGTGGGGGCTTCTGTTTTATGTTATCATCCTACAGGTATTTTAATTGTAGTGGTACTTTTTGCATTAGCCATTGTAAGAACTTTTTTATTAAGTGAATGGCTTGTTTTGTTGCTGGGCATTTTTATGCCTTTTTACCTTGTAATTTCTTATTTTTACCTTAATAATAAAATGACTTTATTAGAAACGGTTTTGCCTTATGTTCAGCTTAACTTACCAGTGAGTAAAACAGAAGTTTGGTTTTGGATAAATCTTGCAACTATGATATTTATGCTGGTTGCAGGCATCATATTTTGGAGTAAAGAGAATTCAAGAATGGTAATACAAATTCGTAAAACCTGGGCAGCAATGATGGTAATGGTATTTATTATGCTGCCAGTGCCATTTATTTTCAGCCATGCTGGTATGGAAGCCGCTGCTTTAAGCCTTGTACCATTGGCGGGTTTTATTGCCAACATATTCATCTACCCCAAAAAACTATTGCTTCCAAACCTGTTGTTCATACTGGCAATTGTTATCGTTATCCACAATAATTGGTTGCTTATTAAAAATTAGAAAGCCTTTAACGGCTATATAATTACTTTTATGGTCTTAAATTACCATCACTCAATTCATCTTTACTATGAAATTTGGCGTTGTTGTTTTTCCAGGTTCTAATTGCGACAGAGATATGCAGGATGCTTTACAGCAGGATTTAGGTAAAGAAGTTATTATGCTTTGGCACAAAGACAATGACCTGAGCCAGTTTACCACTGATGATTGTATTGTTTTGCCTGGTGGTTTTAGCTATGGCGATTACCTGCGTTGCGGCGCCATTGCACGTTTCAGCCCAATGATGCAGGCTGTAGTTGATTTTGCCAATAAAGGTGGCAAGGTATTAGGTGTATGTAACGGATTCCAGATTTTGTGTGAAAGTGGTTTGTTGCCTGGTGTGCTGTTACAAAATGCCAACCAGCAGTTTATTTGTAAGAATGTGTTTTTACAAAACAGCAACGATGCTTTAAAAATTCCAATTGCCCATGGCGAAGGAAGATATTTCGCAGATGATGCAACTTTAAACGAACTTGAAACCAATGGGCAGGTTCTTTTCCGCTATTGCAGCGAAGAAGGCGAAGTGGCAACAGAATTTAATCCTAATGGTGCTGTAAGGAATATTGCCGGCATACGTAATAAAGAAGGCAATGTGTTTGGAATGATGCCGCACCCTGAACGTGCTACCAATAACACTTTAGGTAATATAGATGGGTTAAGGGTGTTTGAAATTTTGGGTTTGAATTAGGCTTGTTATAATGCAGCAATAGATATGAAGGCTAAATACGTAAATCCGTTCACAGACTTTGGATTTAAAAAAATCTTTGGTGAAGAAGCCAGTAAGCCAATGCTTATTGACTTCCTGAACAGTGTTTTGCCTATTAAATCGCATATAAAAGAGCTTTCTTTTAAAAATACTGAACAACTGGGTCAAACAGAGAATGACAGAAAAGCTATTTATGATATTTATTGTGAAGGGGAAAATGGTGAAAAGTTTATTGTAGAACTTCAAAAAGCAAAGCAGAATTATTTTAAAGAACGCACCATTTATTATTCCACTTTTCCTATAAAAGAACAGGCGGAAAAAGGTGGATGGAATTATAACCTTAAGGCCGTTTATTGCGTTGGTATTTTAGATTTTACATTTGATGATTATCAAAATGAACCAGATCGCAGCGAAGTGGTTCATACCATTAAGCTTAAAGATCAAAATGGACAGGTGTTTTATGATAAGTTGACATACATCTATCTTGAAATGCCAAACTTTACTAAAGAAGAAGCAGATTTAAAAACCAGGCTTGACCATTGGTTATTTTTCATAAAACACCTTGAGGATTTTCAAAATATACCACAAATATTTTCAGGTGAAGTAGTGTTTGAAAAGGCATTTGAAAAAGCAGAACTTGCCAGGTTTAACCAGATAGAGCAGGATCAATATGAATATAGCTTGAAAATATTCCGTGACTTGAAAAATACTTATGATTATGCAGTAGAAACAGCAAGAAATGAAGGTTTATCTCAAGGCTTGGAAGAAGGGTTATCGCAAGGATTGTCGCAAGGATTGTCGCAAGGGCTTCTGAAAGGAAAACTTGAGATTGCCACTAACGCAAAAAAAATGGGTATGGGTACTGATGATATCATTAAATTAACTGGCTTGTCAGAAGATCAGTTAAATAATTTGTAACACTTATTTTAATTACATGAAAAAAATCATTTTATTATTCCTTTTTTCAGTTGGCATACTTGCCCTACAAGCACAGGTAAAAGATCCTGTAAAATGGAAGTACGAAGCCAAAAAGAAAGGTGATGCTTATGAAGTAATAATCACTGCCAATGTTGAAAAACCATGGCATATATATTCTCAAAATACAGGCAAGGGAGGTCCAATTCCTACGAAAATTACCTTTAAAACCAACCCATTGGTAAAAGCAGAGGGTGCAGCAAAAGAAACGGGCAAGCTTGAAAAAATATATGATAAAAATTTCGGTACAGACGTTTTGTTCTATTCAAACAACGTTGTTTTTACGCAGGCTGTAAAAGTTAAAGCTGGTGTAAAAACTAATGTTAGTGGCACTGTTGAATATATGGTTTGTGATGATGAACAATGCCTTCCACCAACTAAAAAAACTTTCGATATTAAGTTACCCTAAGCTATGATACAACGTTACTTACTGCTGCTGGTTTTTCTTATCGCAGCATCAACTATTACCACTGCACAGGACGCAAAACCTGTGCAGTTTAATTTTACGGTTCAGCCTGTAAACGATACTCTCCAGCAGCTTGTTGTTGCAGTAAAAATCGCCAAAGGCACACAACTGTTTTCTGTAAAAAAACAAAAGGCAGATGACGCTTTTGTTAGCAGTTTTATTATTGATAGCAGCCGTTCTTCTCTTTTAAAAAGTACTGATTCTATCACTGAAAAAGGTGCTTCACAAAACTTGCTTCAAAGCGATGGCAGCAATGCGAAAACTTTCAGCGACAGTGTAACTTTTATCTACACTTTACACATTAGTGCAGATACTGTTACCAAGCTTAAAGGCAGTTTTGCATGGCTTGCAAAAAATGGCGATAATTACCCAAGTGGTGAAGAAAGTTTTAGTGTAAATCTTCAACCAAATAAAGAAAAAGCACCAACAAATACTGATGTTGTCACCAAAGACAAATCTTTATGGAGTATCTTTTTACTTTGTCTTGCAACAGGCTTTTTGGCAATTATTACACCATGCGTTTTCCCATTAATTCCTGTTACGGTAAGCTTCTTTTTAAAGCGCAGTGGCTCAAGGCAGGCAGGTATAAGAAATGCGGTTATTTATTCGCTGTCTATTATCACTATTTATACTATTCCAACGCTTTTAATTACGTTGGTGTTTGGTGATAAGGCGCTATACCTTATTTCAACTTCAGCCATTTCAAACCTGTTATTCTTTGTAATTTTTATTGTGTTTGCCACCTCTTTTTTTGGTGCCTTTGAACTAACCTTACCTAACAGTTGGGCTAATAAAGCTGATGAAAAGGCAGGCAAAGGTGGTATTACAGGCATCTTTTTTATGGCGCTAACACTTGTAATTGTTTCATTTTCATGTACAGGCCCTTTGGTAGGAACATTGTTGGGGCAAACAAGCACAGAAGGCGTAAGCATTGCACCAGTGATTGGAATGCTGGGTTTTGGTACAGGTTTAGCATTGCCGTTTTCATTGTTTGCATTCTTTCCTTCCATGCTTAAATCTTTGCCAAAAAGTGGTGGCTGGCTCAATTCAGTTAAAGTTACTTTTGGTTTTATAGAGTTGGCTTTAGCAATGAAATTCTTATCTAACGTTGACCTGATTTATCACTGGAATTTATTAAACAGGGATGTGTTTTTAGTGATTTGGATCGTAGTATTTTTCTTGATGGGAATGTACTTGTTGGGTAAACTCAAATTCAGCCATGATAGTGAAATGCCTTACCTGAGTGTACCAAGATTATTCTTTTCAATAGCTGCATTTTGCTTTGCCCTTTATCTTGTACCAGGTTTATGGGGGGCGCCGTTAAAACCATTGTCAGGCTTTTTGCCACCAGCAACTACACAGGATTTTAATCTTGATGATTTAAAGTATAAAATTGGCAACAATACTTCGTCAAATACATCTTCAGTAAATGCGTTGGTACAGCCACCCAAAAAATACACTGACAAACTGCATGTACCTTTTGGCTTAACTGCTTATTTTGACCTGGAAGAAGGTATGGCGGCTGCAAAGATTTTGAAGAAACCTGTAATGCTTGACTTTACCGGGCATTCATGTGCTAACTGCCGTAAAATGGAAGAACAGGTTTGGAAAGATGAAGCTGTTTTACAACGGATAAAGAACAATTTTGTACTGGTAAGTTTATATGTGGATGAAAGTACTGAGTTGCCTGATGCAGAACAATACACTAATAAAAAGGGCGAGAAAATAACAACGGTTGGCGATAAAAATTTAGACTACGAATCAATGAAATTTGACCTGAATGCACAGCCTTTATATATGTTTCTTGACCTTAATGGCAATGCGTTAAGCAATGTAAAATATGGCTACGATGCTGATGTTCAAAAGTTCATCAATCATTTGGATGCAGTTAAAGTAGCGTTTGATAAAGGAAAGTAAGTTTTGTAGTATCGAACCACATAGGCACATAGACACATAGGAAAAGTCACTTGTACAAAGGGCTTAAGTCTTGTGCCTATATAGAAAGCGAAGGAATCTCATTTAATAAATCTTTGGCGCGTTTCAATTTCTTCTTTCCCTGTTCATGCAGTTTAGCATCATTAAAGGCTTCAGCTAAATCCTTAACAAGCTCACCCTTTTTTTCGTTTTTAATTTCCTTTACGATGCTTATATAATCAAGGCTTTTTACCAGTTCCATAAAAAAGGAACGCGGCTGTTTTCTTTTATATCAAGTATTACTTTCATAATTACTGGGTTAACGTCAATTTTTATTTGTAATGATACAAAAATAGACAAATTCTTCAGCTACAAATTTCATCATACATCTTTCATAGCTATCGCAATCTTATCTTCGTACATCCCACTTATGATTACTCCGCAAACCATAGAACAGATTAAAGGTCGCCTTGACATTATTGATGTTGTGGGTGAGTTTGTGAAGCTAAAAAAACGCGGTAGTAATTACCTTGGCAACTGCCCTTTTCATAACGAGAAAACGCCGTCTTTTACGGTTAGTCCTGCCAAGGAATTGTACAAATGTTTTGGCTGTGGCAAAAGCGGCAACACCATTACGTTTGTAATGGAACATGAAAAGTTGAGTTATGTAGAAGCGCTGCGCTGGCTGGCTGCACGTTACAATATTGAGATTGAAGAAACGCAGGTAAGCGAGGAACAAAAACAGCAGTTTTTGGTGGCTGATAGCCTGTATATTATCAACAGTTTTGCAGCTAAATTTTTCGATAATCAGCTCTTTAATACGCAGGATGGACAGGCCATTGCCATGAGTTATTTGAAGCAGCGTGGCTTTAGGGAAGAGGTCATTAAAAAGTTTCAGATTGGCTACAATCCGCTACAGCGGGATGAACTGGCCAAAGCACTTGTTGCCAACCAGTTTAACAGGGAACTGCTGCCAAAAACAGGACTTGTTACGGTACGTAATGAAACAGAACTGGTAGACAATTATCGTGGGCGTATCATCTTTCCCATACATGGCAATACAGGTAAGATCATTGGTTTTGGCGCAAGAGTAATTGGCAAGGCTGAGAAGGCACCCAAGTACATCAACACGCCTGAGAATGATATTTATGTAAAGAGTAAAATACTGTATGGCAGCTACTTTGCACGTGTTGCTATTGATAAAGCAGATGAATGTTTACTGGTAGAAGGTTATACGGATGTGGTGAGTTTGCACCAGGCTGGTATTGAAAATGTGGTGGCCAGTGGCGGTACTTCTTTAACTATTGACCAACTGCGTTTGGTTAAAAAATACACCAGTAACCTTACCATTATTTATGATGGCGACAGTGCAGGAGTTAAAGCTGCTTTACGTGGCCTTGATATGGCTTTGGAAGAAGGCCTGAATGTAAAGCTGGTACTGATTCCTGATAAGGAAGACCCTGACAGTTATGTAAATAAAGTAGGGGCTACGGCCTTTCAGGATTTTATTAAAGCCAGTAAAAAAGACTTTATTCTTTTTCAGTTGGATGTGATGCTGAAAGATGCTGGTAACGATGTTACAAAGAAGAGCAACCTTGTTAACCAGATGGCTGAAACGCTGGCTAAAATTAATAAGGCAGAAGACTTTTCAAAACTGCAGGAATATATTAAGCAGTGCAGTGCCATACTAAGGATTGATGAAACAGGCCTTACCACGCTGGTTAATAAGTACAAGCGCGATAAGATTGTAAAGGAGGAAAGGAAACTACCTTTTGAAGAGATTAATGCGCAGCATGTTGAGCAGCCTGAAGATGTACTGAACGATAACAGCCTGCTGCTGAATGTTGATGAAAAACACGAACGTAATATTTTGCGGGTACTGCTTGAATATGGGCTGAAAGATTTTGATGAAAAGCAGTCTGTAGCCAATTATATTTTTACTGAATTACAGGGCTTTCATTTTGATAACCCACAGTTGGAGGAAATTTTGGAAACCTACAGGAAGATGCATTTGCAAGGCAAGCAGCCTGAAACAAAGACTTTTCTGTATCATGAAAACGAAGCCATACGCAACCTTGTAATTGCCATCACTTTATTTCCTTATGAGCTAAGCCCAAGCTGGGATAAAATGATTGAGGGCAAAACCTTTACCAATATTGATCACAGCCACCAGGATGTATTGGTAAGCGTTAACTATTATAAGCTGCGCAAGATTAAAAAAATGTTTGACCAAAACCAGTACGACATGGAACATGCCGATATGGAAGGCCAGATGCAACTGATAAAAATACATCAGCACCTGAAAACGCTGGAAAGAGAGATTACACAAAAATTGGGTACAGTGATATTGAAGTAATTCCAACAGTTACCTGCCTACCTGGTTAGAATTTTGCTGCAT
This sequence comes from Chitinophagales bacterium, assembly GCA_031424995.1. GTDB lineage: Bacteria > Bacteroidota > Bacteroidia > Chitinophagales > Chitinophagaceae > Parasediminibacterium. Next base: position 85,660 of record JANPIP010000009.1, read on the forward strand.
GGAATTTACCCCATGATACATGGAATTATATCATTTCTGCATGGTCTTCATCCATTTTTGCATGGCATTTACCCATTTTTTGGTGCTTGCCAGTCTTTTTTAAGTGCATGGCAATGATGTTTGAGTGTTCGTCAGTCATATTTTATTGACAGTTTCCGCAGCGAGGCAGAGCTGGTTTGAAACTTAGCCAATAACAAATTCACTCTGCCAAAAGGTCCGTGTATTTCTCCGCTTCAGTACGCATTGCATTTAGTTTTGCAGCCAGTTCTTGTTGCAGCAGCCAGTCATTTTTCTCCATTTTCTGTTCGGCTTCGTATTGCTGTATATCTATCCAGCGCTGCTGCTTTTCGGTAAAAGGCTTTGTGGCTTTGGCTTTGTATACCTCCAGCCATTGCAGCATACCTGCACCCTGGCGATAGCCAAGAATGGCGGCATCCAGTTTTTGCTGCAGCAGTTCTGCCTGGGCATGGCACCAGTTGGCCAGGATACGTATTTTATCCAGCTGTTGCGGGGTAGGATTGCAGCAGCAGGTTCAGGCAGTTTTACCAGGTCGTCATACATAACAGCAATGGTAAGCAGGGCATGGCTTGGCAAATCGCGGGTGGCGCTTTGAAACCTGTTGAGTGTGCTTGCATTAACGCCGGCCAAAGTTGCAAGGTCGCGCTGGCTTACACCGGTACAGTTATAAATTTTTTGGGTGATGGGTTCCTTTATCAATGATTTTTTTATCCGCATAAAAAATGTATTGGAAATTATTCTTTGGAAATTTAAAATAATTTCCACGCATAAATTTCCAGTAATGGAAATTTATATCTTTTTTAAGAGAAAAATTTCCAAAGGGCCGCAGACTGGATGAGTGAGTTTAAAGCCACCCCATTATTGCCCTGCGCAAACACCCGCAGTTAAGGGAGAAGTTAGGTTATGTGGAGGAATAAGAGATGGATTAAAATTTATAAACCCCTGTAAGGTTGAGGCTTTGCGGGGGTTTTTGTTTGCTCTGCCGAAACTTGCAGTTTCGCAGCACTATTGTATAGCCTTTGGCTATTGGGTATGGGTTGCTGTAAGCAACAGAATATGCCTGCGAAACTGGAAGTTGTCACAGAGCGGGGATTATTGTCAATGTTTTGGGAACGAAACGGGGTAATTATGGTAACGGAGAAGTCCATAATAAGACGGTTTAGGGAAAACATACGTAATAGATATCCAAAAGTAGGATGTATGTACAAAGGTTAAAGCCACCATCCTTTTGGGATGATCGCTTTAACCTTACGATTCGTTGTCTGCTAACTATAAATAACAATACTAATTGCAGTTATGCAACTTTTTTCTTTTTTTCTTTTAATTTTTTAGCACCATAACCTACACCTATAGCCGCTAAAACAAAATGTTAATTCTGCATACTTCAAAAAAGTTAAAATAATAAACCTTCAAAATTCGTTTTTGCATACTCTGAAAAGGTTAAAAAACTATAAACAAATTGCATACTTCAAAAAAGTTAATAATAACACCTGTTAAAAGTCCTATTAACAGGTGTTATTTTAATTATTAAGACCGCAGGTTTTGCGGATATTCCGTGCCTGTTCCTTCTTTGAATTTAGCGTAAAAACTATTCTTATCCAACTTTCGCAGTGATTCACCTTCACCATTACGATACAGTTCTGTCCAAGATTTAGCCATTAAATCTTTAACCTTTTCCTGTTCGTATTCAGTTAAACTCAGCTTACTGGAGTCAATTTTCTTTCCTTCTTTTTCCATCTTCGCTTCTTCACTATCTGGATGGAATTTACCAATCCCTTCTTTATATTTTTTGTAGAAGGCATGGATGTTTTTCTGTTTTAATGATTCTAAACCGCCATCCATATAAAGGTCACGATAGCTACGTTTCATTAAATCATGAACCTCCTCTGTATATGGCTGTTCCTTTTCATCAATCTTTTCCAAGTGTTCCCCTGCTGTTTTTGCAGCGTTTGGGTGGTCTTTACCTGTTCCTTCTTTATACTTTTCATGGAAAGCTTTAACATGCAATCTTTCCAGTTCGGGCAACTCACCTTTCACGTACAACTCTCTAAATGATTTTGACATTAAGTGTTGCACACGGGAACTGCGTGGTTCTTCATTTAACTCTGCACGTTCATCTTTAAACTGTTTTTCCGACCCCTCCATGTTTCGTTTGAATGTAGCATTCAAAATTGGCATTAAACCGAAGCCTGGTATATCAATGAATCTTTCAGTACCCAAAAATTCAGGTGAGGGAACCAACGTTTTTAAATACTGGTTAGCTTCAATAGTCTCAGCATTGCCATTCAGTGTTATTTTCTTACCTGCACTGTTGCGTATTGCTAATGAATTGCGGCAATTGGGTATATCAACAATTGAAGCCTCCAAAACACCCCACTTTGTCACGGTAACGCCACTTTGACCTTCTATTCTCAATGCTGCTGCATCACTTGCGGCAATTGGGTCAAGCCATATACTTGAAGCGTTTAAGTACCCCCCTTTTACCTTGCTTTCTATCTTTTGAGCAAATACATCGTTATCATCAAAATCAGGTTTGGCAAGTAATTTATTGTTTTCAATGCGTATGTCATACCATCTCCCTATCGGTAACATGCTATCATTTTCCGCAGTCTTTAAAGCACCACCATCTGCCCTGTTGTGCATAAAAAGCATTACCGGGTTTGCTATAAAGCCATCCAGTTTTGCGCCGCTCATTAAGGCTCTAAAGCCATTCATAACCACGCTTTCATCAATCAGAACAAAATCAATTTTAAGCTTTCCCATTTTATATAATTTATTATTTCAAAAGTTAAAAAAGCCATTGAGAACAATGGCTACGTATATCCAAATCAAAAACAAGTGTCTTAGTTGTTATCTATAAACCTCCTATAACCAATATTCCACGTATATGGCCCACCATAAACGCCATCTTGATCAAATAACCTCGTTAAACCTAGTCGCTGGTAAGGTATTTTTTGGTCACTTCCCCATAGTTCAGTTCCCTTTTCTTTTATAAACCTTACAAATTCTAAACGCCTTTTATCTTCATCAGTTTTAGCAATGCAGGATGCGTCTTCTACCTCTTTATCAACATGCTTTTTAATAAGGCTCACAACACCCCCTGACACTTCGTATTGCTCAATGTAATGGTCTTTATGTATTATTAGATGCTGTTTAATCAACGCTACCAACTCCTCATAACCCGCTGGTTTTTTTATAAGCTCAAGTGCCTTATGTTCGTGTATATGCAAACCATTTATTACAATACTTTCATCGTTGTTCATTTTCCTGAAAATGAAACATTCGTGGTCACAAAGCAGCTCTTTAATATCACCTGTTTGCAATTCAGCAAATCCCAGCAATTTATACGCCTCAAAAATTTCATTTAACGATGCTTCAATTTTTCTCCTTGGTGCTAACCGTTCGTTTACCTGCTGGTTGTTTGTGTGCAGTATCTCTTTTTTCATGTTTGTATTGTTTATTGTTTACTTTTATGTTGCTTTAAAAAAAATAACCCTTGGTGACGTACCGTGAAAGGTAAGGTAGCCCGGGGTTTTTTAGTTCCATGTGTATTGCGGAAACTCCTTTTTTAAATGTGATAAAGAGGGCTTTGTTTTTCTTAACTCACTTAACATTGAAACATTGCAGGTTAAAATTTCAATGATGGTATATTGAGCTAAAAAAACTTCTTCGCTCAACTTTTTTATAATAAATTCATACGAAAGCTTCTTATCCTTATCATACCAAAAATAGCGGTGTAGTAACGCTGCGTTTCTACGTTGAATCATTACGGGACTTCTCCCAATCACACCTTTTGGGTTGGCTCCCGGCACCCGTAAATTTTTACTCGGAATTATGTGGTTTCCTCTCATATTTTAATAGCCTTTTGTAGTTGAAGTTTATTATAAGCAGTTGTTTATGATTAATTAGCTTACTGCACCATTTAGAGAATACAAAACACGCCTTAAGCTTTCCCGGATGGCCGTTTCAATTTCAGCGGCCACCTCTTTACCACCACCCACTAAATGCACTTCCATTTTTTCAATCTGCTTACCTATGTTTATTACTATACTACGCTGGCCACCACTGTTTATACTATCGGCTCTATCTTTTCCGACTCCATTACCATCATTGTATTTTTTTAATAACTCTTCATACTCTTTTTCATAGTTTGTTTTACCATTATCAACTAAAACCGTTTGGCCTGCCACTTTTTCTGCCCGTTCTTTAACTAAATCTGCAACACCTGCTTTATAACCTTTTACAGCAGCATGCCCAATCTTTCTGCCATTTTCCATAGCATGGTTAAAGGCATCGCCGCCCATCAGGTTGTGTACAGCACTCTTGCCAGCTTCCCAACTTTTTTTCCATTCTCCTGTAAAAAATAAATACAATGTTTCACCTATCCCGGTAATGCCCTTGGTCATGGCAACTATGCTATCAATCACAAAATCTTTTATCATGGTGCCAAAGGCTTTAATTCCTTCCCATGCACCCCATATAATGCCACGGAATGTTTCAAAATGATTGTAGCAATAAATAACACCTGCCACCAGTGCTGCAATACCTGCCACTATTAAACCTATTGGGTTCGCTTCCATTGCCACGTTTAAAGCCCACTGAGTAACCGTAGCAACTTTGGTGGCTATACTTTGGGCTGTTAATGCAAAAGATATTGCACCAATCGCTGTAGCCATTGCCAAGGCACCGGGTTCTGCATTTAACAGGCCGGTACCAAAATCCATTAGGCCAATAAAAACGGGTTTAAGAAAATCCCCCAAATCTCTCAGCTTATGATGCACCCCATCCATAAACGTACTCCAGCGGCCACCCAGCATTTCAGACTGCTCCTTCATCATGTTGTGAAACTTGCCACCTTCGCCCGTTGCATGTTGAAAAGCAAGCTTAACCATGTTGGTAGTTATTGCGCCGTGTTCTTGTGCCTTTAGCAAGTTGTTCATACTCATACCCGTGGCATCGCTTATTTCTTTTAATGGGTTGAACCCAGCGTCTATCATCTGCATTGCCTCCTGCCCGGCTAAGTGGCCTTTCGCTGTAACCTGCCCAAATGCAAGCGATAACCTTTGCAAACTTTCTGCGGGATAATCCATGCCAGCAGCTATATCACCTATCATCCCTAAATCGGGCATTATCTCTTTTTTATCAACTCCATAACCCAACATGGTTTTACTGCTTCTTGCCAAGTCCTGGCTTTCAAAAGGTGTCCTATCAGCCATGCTTACAACGTTGTTGTAAAGTTTATCACCTTCGCCCTTACTTCCCGTCATTACTTTAAAAGCAACCTTTTGACTTTCAGCCGTGGCACTTTGTGTAAATGCCTCTTTGCCTATCATCCCTATTCCTAAACCTGCACCCAAGCCACCCAAAATGCCGCCAAGCCCCACACCCGCACTTTGTACCCTTGTAATTTGGTTTTCAAGCCTGTGGGCTGCTGTGGTGGCATTATTAAACTCGTTGGCAATGCTGTGGTTTGGGCGTGTGCTGTTTACCGCCTCTAAACTTGTCCGTAGTTGCCCCACACCCGCCGCAGTAGCTGCACTGCTGTGGGTGATGTTGTTCATTTGTTGGGCAATTTGCGCGCCTGCACTATTGCTTACACTTGCCGCCGCCCGTAAAGGGGTGGAAAACATATCGGTTAAGCTTAGTATAAATTGTAGGTTACCCATTAGCTTTTTGTTGATGTGCATTTAATAACCCCTTACCTAAAAAATCAATCATTTTGTATTGATTGATATATGTGTTCGTGGTGGGGTTGTCAATTTGTTTATATGGCTGCAATGCCTAATAATCAATAAATCGTTGTCAGTAATTGGTAAAGTGTTTGGTATTATTTTTAGTTCAAACGATACTATGTATATGTACTTGACTATTTCAGCAGGTGTAAAGCAGTTTAATGTTTCCAGCAATCTGTTTAATTCATCTTCTGTCAATTTTTCTAAACGCTTTGTTCTGCCATCACTTGCAGCCATAGCAAAAGCCCCACATGTTTGAGGAATTTTTCGTTCTCTCAGAATAACTTTAATCTGTTTTATTAGGTTCATTAGGTCGGGTTGAACAATAGCACAAAAGGCCGTTAACGGTCAATTGTAAATAATAAACGATTGGAGAAATACTAAGAGTAGAGTGTGAGGGTAAGCATGTATGCTACATGCTTTAGAAATACAAAACAAGTGATAATTACTCTAACTATAAAATAAAGATACTTACATAAAAAAGCCCTGTATCAACAGGGCAATTAAGCACAATAAAATTGCAGAACAATAACAGGTTGCTGCGATTAATTACAAACTCAACAGGGGGTTTTGACACTTTTTAACCTACTCAAACTACCCAAAACCACTGCGAAACCATAGGGGTTTTGCCCTTTTTTAGCATAGAAAACACTTGCTTTTATACCAAAATCATTGAGAATCGGAGGCCATCTCGACCTTTTTTTGATAGAATCGCGCCCCTTAAAATGCGCTGTAATGCAACACTATTAAGGCTTTTGGGCAAATAGCACCTGCAAAAACACCTCTAAAATTTGTACCATTGTTTTTTGCACTCTTTTTCGGCAATAAAAAACCCACCGTAGAAACGGCGGGTTTTACTCCTACTCTTTGGCATTTAACCAAACTTTTTGCCTATTTCCAAATGGCATTTTACAAATCACCCCGCTTCTAACCGTTGCAGGTATTTAGCCCATAAGGCTTTTGTTTGTTGGCTCATTTGCATATTTGTGTTGTTCTCTACATACTCAAAAAAGCCGTCCATTATTGCTTCAATACCGCCTTTGCGTTTTATTGCTTTTGATGCCTGATTTTTCCAATTATATTTTTTGTTCCAGCTGCTTATTGTCTTTTCTGAAACCCCGATTTTTCCAGCTACTTCTTTTTGCATTATGCCTTTTACTACAATCAGGTAACGGGCTTTTAAGCGCATGGCCGTTAATTGTGTTGGGTTGTATTTCATATAATTTCTAAATATTGGGTGTTAAACAATGCTTCTTGAAGCTGTACCAGTTCCACAAGGTTATTGCGGTCTCTGTTGTCTCTGTTGTATGTGGCACCCTCTTCAATGCAGCCATACCAACGTATGCCCGCCGAAATTGCAGCAAGCAAATACTCCCGGCCTTCATCCTTATCTGCATCAAACTCAATACGGAGTTCATTTTTCTTAACTGTCGCACTTATTAAACCCTCCATTATTTTAGCAAGCCAAATCAAATTTTCACCGTCTATATATTCTTTATAGGCTTTGTTGTTTGGCACATTGCCACGCCACCTGAAAGCAGCGGTAACAGCGGCCTGCATGTTTTTTATTTTTTCAGTTGGGGATTGCTCACTAAGCAACAGGCATAAATTATTGTTTATAGTGGTTAACATGATGGGGGTCATTTTTAAATGGTTTACAATCGTTGTTTAATTGGCTTTTAAAGGGCTTTTTTTGCTTGTAGCTATACCCAAGCTGTTAAGCATATCAGTAATGCCTTTATTGGCCTTGCTTTCGCCTGTGTGCTTTTTTATTTGGGCAAACTGGTTAACAACCTTTATCAGTTCGTCTTTATTCATTGCGTTGAGTGATTTTTTAACCGCTCCCCGCTCTTTTAAAAACTTATCAAGCTTCGCGGCGTTCATCTTTTTATCGTCAGGCGTATCACCGTAAATAATACCGGCTTCATAGGCACAGGCAAACACTTTCTTTCTCATTTTGTCGTTGCCATCGTATTTGCCCAAATGCTCTAAAAGCAGCCTTGCTTCGTTTATGATAAGGTCTTTTGATGATGTTGCACGTCCGTTGCTTATGGTGTAAACAAAATCAACCTTTTCATTTATAAGCCCCAATTGATTGAGTAACACATGAAGCTTTTTAAGTTGTTGTGGTGTTATTTTTTTCATGGTTATTCTTTTATTTCAAGTTGATGTAATAGGATGGCATTGTACAAATCTCCAAACCGTTTATGTTGGTACATTTCCCGTACGGTGTCAGGTTCTGTAATACGGTGTTCATTGCAGATATATTCAATCTCTTTGCGGCTTAATCCCTTTAAAGAATGCCAAACATTTATACGCCTCAAAAATTCTGCATATCCCTCTTTTTCTTTGCTGGCAAACTTTATTAAGTTGGCTTTGAAGTATGGCATACCACCTAACACGATACCGCAATTTTTATTTGTCTTATCCCTTAGAACATGCAGGTACAAAACCATTGACTGAGTAATTTTTCCAGCTTCATCAATTATCACCAATGGGTTATTAAGTGAGTTTAATTCATCTGCAATGCGGGTAACCATTTCGTTAAGGCTACCGTCAAATGCTACACCCATTTCGCGCAGCAAGGCAACAAAGAATTGCTTTGGTTTCATGGTCTTATCGTAAGCAACATAGTAAGTATGTTTTTGCATAGCACAGGCAGTTAATGCAGTTGTTTTGCCCATACCAGTGTCGCCAGTAATGCCAACCATAAATCGGTTTTTTCGGGCGGTTTCACATGCAGTTTTACAGGCTGTAAAATCAGCAGTGGCAAACAATTCTGCATTGGGATTAGTGCCAACCTTTACCCATATTTTACGCCACATCTTTTCATTAATGCTTTCCCAGCTATCCAGCTCTATTTTGCTAAGGGTGGCACCGCTTACACCCAATTGAGTTGCCAACTCATTTTTGCTCAAACCCTTTGCATCGCAATAGGTGTTGATGGCTTGTTTAATTTCCTCTTTTTGTGGTAGATTTGTCATTCTTTAGATTTTAAGATTAATAGATGGCACCTGCTCGTAACAGGTGCTATTTTATTTTAGGCAGTGCCCACAGTTAGGGCAGTAGTTGTAATTTTTATTGCTTTCTAACTTTGGTTGTTGCCAATCAACAGGAAGGTTAAAAGCTGTTGAAACTTTAGCAGAAATTGCTTTTGCATTTTTTTCCGTTATGCCTTTGCTGCCTTTCTCAATCGCTGCATAATAAGATTGAGAAATTTCAAGTTTAACAGCCATTTCAGTTTGATTTAATGCCAAACTCTGTCTTAGCTTTTTTAAATTTTTTGGCAATGCACTTTCCATTTTGTGTTTTTAATCGTTGTACAAACTGTTTATTGATACTTTGGTAATTACGTTATTGGCTACATGAAAAGGGCTTTCATTCACCTTCTTTTTTGGCTTAAAACTCTCATTGTCCAACTCGCTTTTCCTGTCAGGTACGTGTATCAACTTTACGTTAATCCCTTCATCAATGGCAAGTCTTTTCAAGTCAGCATTTTGCTCCAATTGTTGTAAAATATTCTTAGGCGTTGTTACCCTGTTTAACTTTTCGTATGCTTCGGGGTTTGTTTCTAAAGCAGCAGCCGTAAGGTCTTCAACTTGTTTTTTTGCCTGTGTTTTAACACCTGTTAAACGGCCTTTATTTTTGTTCATTAACTCAATATCAGTTTCGGTTTGGTTGGCTTTAGCACCATGTATAACAGCCTTTGGTTTCAGTTCTGTTATAGCTTCATCTGTGGCTATATCATACAAGTAAATGCACTCCTGTAAATCTTCGTAACGCACCATTACAGTTTTACTATTGTAGGTAGGATTAAGTGCAGCAGGCAATTGAAACTCATGCGTTACCATGCCTCTTTTTATGTTAATTTGACCTCTTGAAACCTTGCATTCTGTTTGTGCAGTTAGTATTTTAATGCGGTCGAAAACAGTGAGATTAAAGCAGTTTGGCTTTTTGCTTTCTTCAAACAGTTGGTTAGGTGTCTTTCCAATTTTTGGTAAAATATCGTTGTTAAAATCTTCAACAAGCTTAACACCGAGTAACTTTATTTCACCTTCTGAAAGTTGATTTTTTGCATATTCATCAATAGTTTCCTGATTAGGATGTGCATCAACATTTTTAGATTTTATGCCCTCCCCAACATATCCGTAATATTCTTTGCAAAGCGTGTCTAAATGCCTGTTGTAGCGTTCAATAATGGCTTTGTGAGTTGGTGAATGGGTAACCGTAAACTGTGTACCTATTTTGCCAATTTCTTCTTTAAAATATGCAGCTTCTTTAGTTTGGTTAAAACTGTGATTATCTGTAAGAATTTCAAACGGAATGCAACCAGTGTTTACAATTGCTTTGCGCAAAGCAGCCATTATAACCAGGGTGTTTTCAGTTTCACCAACAGCACTGCCAATTATTTTTTTACTGTGTGCATCCCTTACAATAACAATTACAAACCGGTTGCAGTAGCGTTTTTCTTTTTTCGTTGGCACATCTACCCAAAAAGGCAAAGTCCATCCGTCCATTTGCCACTGGTCATTCGCATTTTCTGCGTGTATCATGGTGGCAAACGTTTTCTGCTTCGCACTGGCAGCTTCTTTACCATTACGGCTTTCGTTTATGCTGTAATTCTTTTTTAGAATGTCAGTACGGTATTTATGAACCCATGCTAACGATGGGGGTGTTTCATTTGATTTGCTGCACAACTCACAAAGCTTTTTCCATACATTTCTATTGCTGTACTTTTTTCCAATGCTTATAAGTGCCGCAGCCCAATACTTATTTACAACGCTTACCTCTTTAATATTTAAAGGGGTAGTAAACCAACGCTGGTCTATAGCCATAGCCTTTACACCGTTTTTTACGGCCTTGCTTTTGGCATTGGCAAACGAATTATAGCACTTGTATTTGCCCGGATAAATTTTATTGAAAGCACTATATAGGGTACGGCTGTCACGGCCTGCATTCTCAATTATATACAGCCATACAGCGTAAAGTTTTGCTGCTGCGTTTATCTTCCTTCTTTCTACAGTGGTTAATTCGGCTTTAAAAGTTTCTAAATGCTGTATGTATCCTTTTTCATAAGCAGTATGCAGGTTAACAAAATGGTCATCAACCTTTGTTTCGTGTTGTTGTAAGTGATACTCCGAAAGAAGATGTGATTTTGAAGTAAGAAGTAATTTGGTAAATGGAGGCAAAACGTCATACTTTACAAAAGCTTTTCCATCTTGATAAATTATATCAGATTTTTTGCGTTTGAAAATTGCTTTACTGGTATTGGGTTTAACGTTGCTTTCATCAAAAACAAGCTTTGAAATAAACAAACAGCCCTTGTGGATTATTTGTTTGGACATTATTCAACTATGCTTTGAAGTTCGTTTATAAGGGCTGAATTTTCTCGTTTGTATTTGATAGCACATTCCAACGCCGCCTTTTCGATTTTTGCACTTGATTTCGTTGTGTCATTAAAAAAATTGCTAACTGCGGCTTTTGACACACCCGCCTGTTTTGCCACAATTGCCAAAGAGCCATGGGGCAGCATTTTTCTTATTTCCTCTTTTGTTATCATAATGTTTACTATTTTTGTTGTCAAATTAACTAAACAGGAACAAAAGTAAACAATAGTTGATTAATAATCATAACTTTTTAGTAAATTATTTATTTTGCAAACAATCAGTCAACGACTTAAAGAAGTAAGAGCTATTTTAGGCATAACCCAAAAAGAAATGTCACAACTTTTACAGGTCAAACCATCATACTATTCAGATTTAGAGAATGGACATCGAACTATAACAGGAAAGTTTATTGAAAAACTAAATAAAGCTTTAGAGGTTTCAGCAGATTGGATGTATACCGGAAAAGGGTCTGTAGCATCCACAAATAGTAAATTATTTATGTACCCTAAAAGTGTACCCTCTTATGCACCCCCTTCTGTAGCATTAGAATCTGAATTAGGCCACTTAGCTGAAAAAAAGGGTTGGGGCGGGGAAAATAAAGCAGTTTATACAACATATAAATTATTAGAGAAACTTTATGACCCCAGTTCTAAGAAGTTGAACACAGAAGAATTAGCCGCTTTATTGTTAAATGAAACAGATAAGTGGGAAGATAAAACCATCAATTATTATTTAAGGAGCTTTCAGGAGGTAAGTACGGAGAGACCTGAATTAAATGAGATTAAAAACATCGTTGAAAATGTAATTATAGACAGTGAGAATCTTCAAAAAATCTCTAAAACCTATTTTGATGGGCTTTTAAATTCAAATATAGAATTCACTGATTATGAGAGCTTTAAAGCCAATAGAATTGCAAATTTTGAAAAGCTTTTAGTTTATAAAGACATCTTAAAACCGCTTGTAGTGGCATTAGAGAAATTTGTAAAAGACTTTACTGAATTTGATAAAGAAAACGTTATAAATGAGGATTAAACGCAGCTTCTAAGCCATTAAATTAACCCTTTCTTACACCTTACACCTCTTTTTACTGCTTCAATGGAACCATTATTATACCTAATTAACCCTATCACTTTTTAGAGAGTAAGCAAAAAACAATAGGGTTATCCACATCAAACGCAATACCAGTGCGGGTTTCAGTGCATTTTTTGCACTTTTTTTATAGCCTTTTAAATTAACCTTTTACTTTACCCCCCATACACCTGCGGCTACCAGGAGGCTAAGGCCGCCATCAATAGGGGCATCTGGGTTGCCATTATCAGGAAAGCCGTCAATTTGTGCAGATGCCAACATAGGAAACAACATTACAATGGTGGCTAATAAAAAAGCAACTACTTGCTTGGTATAAGATGGTTTCATTTGTTTGATGTTGAGTTGTTTTAAAATTTTGGTTCCAAAAAAAAAGCAATAAGCCATTGGGCTTGGTTGTACAATTACCAATAGCTTATTGCCATAATCCTACTATTGTTTTACCATTTTTTGCGAAGCAACTTTTTTGCCGCCGCTTATCAATTGTACTGTGTACAATCCGTTGGAAAGGCTTGCGGTTGAAATATTGATATTACCTGCGTTTACTTTACCTGCATCAACTTTTCTTACCGTTTGCCCAAGGCTGTTTAGTACTTTTATAACCGTGTTTTCTGCAATAGCGGTTTTAAAGTTTACCTGTAACTGGTTAAGTACTGGGTTGGGGCTTAGCTTAACAAACAGGGTAGGGATATTGTCAATCAGTCCCTCTGCACTGTTTGTTGCCGTGCTGCCAAAAGTTATCATAAACCTGTTGTTTGATGCTGATGCCGCATCATTGTTAACCACAAACCCATAAGTATTGCTGGCATTAAGTTGAAGGGGTTGTTTGGTGCCAGTATATCTATCTTCCAGCATCGCATTGACATCTTTAAAGTTGCTGCCATCCATCACCAAAGAATACCCTTTTTTTGCAAAATTTCTCATACTAAAAAATAAGGTATCTCCGTTGTTGAACAACGGCCTTCCTTCAATACTTAAATTATTATTGTTCCTTGTTAAGGCAAAGGTTTCATTGAAATTGTCCATCTTTCCTGCATCTTCTTTATCAATACCACCCTTATAATTTTTATCAAACAAAGCCACCACGCCATCTGCAAAAGCGTTGTCGTTAGCACTGTAAACATTCAGGTTAAGCCTTGCCTGTTTTTGGTCTTCATTACCAAACACCGTAGTTGAACTTGTTGTGGTGGGTACTGTTGTTTTTGCAGCTTCTGTAATGGTTAAACCAGGTGCTGCGCCCGGCGGATTGGTTTGTACAAAAAATGCTTGCCCGCTTTGTATGTAACGAGGTTGTTGTTGTGAAGCTACTGATGGTGACAAAGTAGTACCGTTGGAAGTGATGAACACTTCAAGGTTAGGATCAAATATTGTAAACGAGGCATTTAATTCCGTTTTGGTAATACCTGCACTTAACCAGTCGATGGCGCAGGGATAAGGGTTTGCTACCAGGCTGAACTTATTAGGGCCTGTAGTTAAACCTGTAGCAACGTAGGTTCCCACATTTACAGTTCCAGTGGCCCTTAACGTAGTATTGCCAACTGATGAAGATGCGGGCTGTATGCTTCTATCGCCACGTACAAAAAGCAAATATCCTTTACCAACGTTAAGTGTGTTTACATTGGTATTGGTTAAGCTAACCCATTTGCTGCCACTTGCATTATCATCGTTGTAAGTAAAAATAGATGCAAGGCCAGAAAAGCTGGTAGCATCAAAACCATTAGCGGGCGAAGTGCCAGTGGAGTTGGTTATCTGCGTACCAAAACCTGTACCCAGCAAAAAGCCACCTTCTTGCCATGCGTTATAAATGGTTGGGCTGTTTACGGGGCTGGTTAACAACCCATATTTTTTACGGTTGTTGCTCGCTATAAATCTTTCAACAACAACATTGCCACTAATATAATTGCCCGTGCCTGCTGCAATGGAAGCCGTACCTGTAGCTGCCGACTTTAAAATAAGGTTGCCATTGGTGGTAAGGCTACCGATAGTTGGTGTAACAACCCCAGTGATATTTAAGGTACCGCTAAGGTTTACGCCCGAATTGGGGCCGCTACTGGTATTGTTAATAGTAAGGTTTTGAATGGTATTGTTAACAAAAGTAGATGGGCGAACAGTTTGCACCAATGACCCGTTGTAGGCAATAGTGCCAGATGTTGCCGTTAACGATGTACCAAGATTATTAATAAAACCAGCCACTTGCAAAGTGCCTGTTACCGTTAGTGCCGCTCCGTTATAAAGGGTTAGGTTATGCAGGGGCGATATTCCGCTGCTAATGATGGGTTGGTTGGTACTAACATTAGGTATCAATACTTCTTCTATACCAATAGGTACAGAGCCTCTTGACCAATTGGTAGCAGTTGTAAAGTTGGCACTGGTTAAACCCGTCCATGTATTGGTTGCGTTAATGGTAGTGTTTACCATGGTTACAGAAGCATTTAAAGAAAGTGCCCTGCCATTAAGCACCGTTTGATTGCCATTGCCGGCAGTAGAAAAAGTGATGGCTGAATAAGCAATAATTGTCCCTACCATGGTACCACCCCCCGCACCGTTAATGGTTGCGGCACTGCCCACATACCAGTAAACATTTCTTGCCAAAGCCCCATTTGTTAATATAATACTCCTAGCACCTGTTGGTCCGGGAATACCCACGGTTAGTGCGGCAGCGGTTTGAAAAACAAATACTGCATTTGAATCGCCTTGTGCATCTAACGTAAGGTCTACATTAGATATTTTAAATGTAGTTGCCATATACACCCCAGGCGTTAAGGTTAGCCCACCCAATTCCCCGGCACCGGGGTCAATACCGCCAGGTTGCGTAACGGGCGATATACTATTTATGTGCAATATTGGCATCTGCCAATGTTTGGGTAGCAAAGGCAAATGTTATGGCCGTGCCAGGTGCAGGTACATCGGTATAAATGCCACCAGTTGCATTACCTACATTGGTACCGGTTTCGGTATAAACGGCACCTGTTACCCCATCATGAAAGCCAGTAACAAAAGTAGAAGCGGCCGTGGTACCAATGCTGCCATGCATAATTGTATTTATGCCTTGATTGGTGATACCTGCGCCCCCACCAAAGGCTGCAAATGTTGCAGCGTTGCCCAAAACCGGGGCAAATGCCTTTGGCGGTTGCGCTAAAAGCACCGTTGTAGATAACATCGGTATAAAAGACAACAACCCTTTTATACTTATTAAATGAATTGTTTTTTTACGGATAATGTTAAACATGCCCATAGAATATAATTTTTGATAATAGCGTAAAACTACTTCTATGGGTCAATGTGATTGTTACCTACAAATGGGAATTTGTTACATAATTCCCACATTTTAAAACATGAAGGTTGGCAATAAAAAGGGGTTGTTACATCTTTATTTTACCCAAATCAACCCACTAGCGCTGGTCTTTGACTGCGGAAAATTAGCAATACAATTTTTATATTTACCGACCAATACCTTTAAGGGCAAAATTTAAACTAAAAGAAATTAAAGGAAGATTAAGTAATATAAAATAATTACTATGATGTTTACAAAAGAATTTATACTAGAATTACTAGAATTACAGAAAACTGAGCCTAATAAATTTGATGCGTTTGTAAATAGCTTTACAGATAAGCAACATATTGAATTTAGCGAAGCGTTAAAATCTTTTGTAGAGGAAATTCCTACTGAATTTCATGATGCAGCCTTAAAGGAAAATCTTGCAGCATTAGATAATAACATTGCTTTATTGGAAGAAGGGATGATAAGCAATGAAATAAACAAAATGATGGGGGATATTGAATTGGAAGCCCTTGCAAAAGAAAGGAGTATAGTATATATGGGGTTTAAAAATGAGTTGCGGAAAAAACTGTTTGAAAATCCATCTAGCCCAGAAGCAAAACTTTTAATAAACCATATTATTAAAACAGAAAAAGACAATAATTATTATAATGAAGCTGATTGGGCAGACGTGCTACCTTTATTGGCGTCAAACGAATTATCTGTTGCTACAAAGCCAATTGTTGAAGAAACGCCTCCCCTTCAAGAAATAGAGAAAAACGAAAAGTCGCCCTATTCAAGACCACCACTTACACGTAATCAAATATTTTTAAAGCTAGATAAATTAAAGTTTAAACCTGATGAGTTAAACCGTTTTATGAGCACAAAAGGTATGACTAGAGAAGAATATTGCATAGCTGTACCAATGCTTTTTTCTATGTACGAGGGTACAAAACAATATAAAACAGACAAAGAATTCAGGGATGAAATAATAAAGCAAAAGAAAGAGCTTTATGAGATAGTTGAAGTGTATACCGAACATTTTAAAAAGCAAAAAGAAGAGGAGGAGGCATTAGAAGCGGCTAAAGAAAAGGCGATACAGGCTGTACAAGAATTAACCGAAAAACTGAAAGACCAATTAATGCTTGAACCTAATAATGAAGGCATAAAAAAAACGATTAGAGGATTGATTGAAAATGAAAAAAAGTTCAATGTGTACGATGAAGAATATTGGGAAGATATTTTGCACTTGTTATAATGCAGGTATTCCATCTGTCGGGATTTGTAATCCCGTCCACTACTAGCGCTGGTTTCTAACCAGTGCTAAAGCGTCACTTGATAAACTATAACTTAACTCTAATAAATTCAATTTCATATTCTAATGGAATTGTAGTACACAGATATAACCAATTAGTTAAACAAGTAACAACAACGAACGGCTAACAAAAGTATTGCTACAAGTGGGGCAAGACATTGAAGCATCGGCAATTTGCATCGCTGTACTTTAGTTGAGGCTTCACAAGCAACGCTGAACATTAGTTTATAACTTCAACAACATATTTTCAATCAGCAGCGGCCTGCACAAAGCCCTGCTCGTTTTGCTGTAATACTAAATCCCCTCCCTCACCAACAACCTTTTTATTACCACCAAATGTGCCAGCAATACCAATGGCACAATACAGCAGGGCAACCATGTAAATGGAAAATACAGTATAGCAATATTGGGTTGCTCAAATGCCAGTTGCTGAAAAGGGAAAGGGCAGCCAGTACCGCCGTGGCAACAATATTAACCAGCAGGGCAAGGCAAATAAAATTCCATATAAGCAATATGGTTTTGTTAAGTACTGGCTTTACAAAACCAAAATAATACACCAAAGGAGCAGTTAACCCTGAAAGTATATCAAGGTTGCGGCCTTCAAAAGTCATTAGTTGTGGTATTGTTTTGTGCAGGTACAACTGGTGCAGTACAAGCTCAACAGGTATTCTTACCACATGCAGCAGTATTAATGTTTGCATGCTTAAACCATTGGTAAACATCCTGCCTTTGGCAGTAACAAAAAGCATTGTTATAACAACCAGTGGTGGTATAACAAGCAATAAAAACCTTGGTGGCAAAGTATAGGTAACGGTATAAAAACCAGTAAGCGCTGGCACTGTCTGCACTACCAGCCAGCCAATAAGCAGGTACAATGTTTTGTTGTTTTTGTAAGATGCTTTATAAAAAATGGCAACTGTTAGCAAAGTTGTAACAGCCATTGCAAGGCCAATGTAAAAGGGAATGGTATCCATTGTGTTTGGGTTTTAACTTGAGGTTTTCTTCAAACAAAGCCGCCATTTCTTCTGCCTTACTGTGTGTAACAAGGTTATAATTTTTAAAAATTGAATAAGGGCTGTTTGATTGTTTTGCATGTTATGGGTTGCTATTATGGCTTAAATATAAATGTACATGTTACCAGCAGCCTTCGTTAATTTGCCAGCATGAAATTTCTGGTAATCCGTTTTTCTTCTATTGGCGATATTGTGTTAACCACTGCTGCCATACGCTGTTTAAAACAGCAGGTGCCCAATGCGCAGGTTCATTTTTTAAGTAAAGCATCTTTTAAAGCAGTTACTGAAGCCAACCCCTATATTGACCAGTTTTTTTACTTTGAGAATGATAATCTTGATGCATTGATCACTCAATTTAAAGCTGAGAAATACGATTATATTATTGACCTGCACAAGAACTTCAGAACCTTTAAAATAAAGAAAGAACTGCGTTGCAAAAGCCTTACTTACAAAAAGGAAACCCTAGCAAAATTCCTGCTCACAAAGCTGCATATCAACATCATGAGCGGCAGGCATATTACAGACCGTTGCCTTGATACCTTACGCCCTTTAAATGTTGTAAACGATGGAAAGGGGCTTGATTATTTTATTCCTGAAAAAGATATGGTATCATTGAGTGATATACCTGCACAACACCGTTTTGGGTATATCGCCATTGTTATTGGGGCATCATACTGCACTAAAAAACTGCCTTTGCAAAAGCTGCAGCAGTTGTGTGCCGCCATTAAATATCCCGTTATTTTGGTTGGTGGAAAAGAAGACGCAGAAATTGCTGCTGAAGTGGCAGCCATTGATGATGTAAAGATTTACAATGCCTGTGGCAAGTTCAGTTTAAACGAATCTGCCGACCTTGTAAAAAAATCCAAGCTTGTAATTTCTCACGATACAGGCCTGCAATACATTGCCTGTGCGTTTAATAAAAAAGTGCTGGCCATTTGGGGTGGCACTTCGCCCAGGCTTGATGTAGAACCTTATTATGGCAATTTTTATAAAGACAGCTATCACAACTTTATGGTACCCAACTTATCCTGCCAGCCATGTAGTAATTATGGTACCAATAAATGCCCGCGCGGCCATTTTAAATGTATGCAGCAGCAAGATGTGGAAGCCATTGCCACAAAGGCTTTGAGCATGTTGTAATTTTTACAATGGAAGTTTTATGAAACGAGTGTTAGTGCTACTATTAAACATCGTTCCGCCTGAGGCGGACATTTGTGCTCTATGCTGTACGAAGTCTCTGACTTCGTATGCACTATGTTCTTTAAAGCCTGCGGCTTTTACTTTAAACCCATGCGGGTTTGCAAACACCGTAAGAACATAAAGAATGCGAAACCGATGGCTATCGGTTCAGAGACTTCGCATAGCGGATTGTGTCACTTTCTTGTACGCTTTGATACATTCTTGAGCAACAAAACAAATGCCTTCATAAAACAAAAGCCCCTGCAATTTGCAAGGGCTTTTGTTTGTAAAATTTATTAAGATCAAGTCTATTTAATACGGCTGCTTTCGCTTTCCAAACCTGTTTTTCTTTGGCGTGCAGATTTAATTTGGTTGCTGCCAAAACGGTAAGTAAAGTTCAGGCGAAAAGTGCGGCTTTCCCAGTTGCCACTGCCCTTTATATATACGCCGCCAAAATCACTGATGGCCGTCCATGGGCTGGTAAAAAAGATGTCGGTAAAACTGGCTTTAAGCGTAGCTCTTTTTTGCAGTAACAGCTTTTGCAAACCAATATCTACACCGCCTTGCGATTGTGTGCGCCATGAACCACCCCATATACTTGGGCCATTAAACCAGCCACTTAATTCTGCTGTATAATCTTTACCAAGGGTAAATGTGTTTTGCGCATAAGCACCGTATAACGGAATATTTAGTTGTAGTTCGTTTTTGCCAATTTTGCCTTTAAACATCTGGTAGTTGTACCAAATATTCGCATAACCGTTCCACCATTTACTTATTGGCAATGGAGATCCAATATTAAAAGAAAGTATCTGCTGCGTAGCAAGGTTTTGTTGTTGTACATAGGTAGCATTCTCAGTAGTATCAGTAACCTGCGTAGCATAGTCTTTTACATAACTGTAACCAACAGATGTATTAAGAAAACCCATGAAAGTGTGCGTCAGCTCTACATTGTCAGTGTATTGCGGGCGTAAAAACGCATTACCTTTTTGGTAAGTAAGCTCATCCAGCTTATTCTCAAATGGGTTTAAATCCTGGTAAGATGGCCTGTCAATTCTGCGGCTGTAAGTAAGGTTTAAGGTGTGTTTTTGGTTTATATTATAAGTAAATGCAGCACTTGGAAAAAAGTCCAGGTAACTGCGTTCTACTTTATTGTCTGCCTGCACAATGCCATCACCCCTTGTAAGGTCGCCCTTACTGTTGGTTTGCTCTGCACGTAAACCAATCTGCATGCTCCATTTTGTATTCAACTGCCGCTGATAATTAACGTAGGCTGCATTAACGTTTTCAGTATAAGTAAACTGGTTACTACGGCTAAGCTGCTTTATAGGTGTACCTGCTGAGTTATCTACAAAAAAATCAAAAGTATTTTTGGTAGTTACATAAGATACTTTGGCACCAAAGCCAAGTTTACCTTTCCATTTATTCATTTCAACATCAGCTTTAGCTGTGTAAATATCAATATCGGTAGGTGTGTTATTTCTGTTAATTACACTGTACAGTATATTGTTATTGTTGCCTAAATAATTGTTGGGCTGGTAGCTGCTGCCTTCACTGCGAAAGATGCCATAATCACCATCAAGGTTTATCTCTGTGCCACTTGTATCAACATAACGGTAATTAAGGTTGGTATTAATGTTGGTACGGCTTTGCGGCGAGTTATTAAACGCCTGCAGCGATTTTACAAACTGGCCTGTTGGCTGGTAAGTAATAGGGGTAAGGCTGCTGCTGGTAAAATCTCCTTTGCTGGTGCCTGCCCTAACCATAAAACCTAAAGTGCTTTTGGTATTGATAAACAAATCTGCACCAAGTTTGGCATTAATGCTTTTGTTGGTGTTAACGTTTGTGCTAACCTGGTCGTACAATGTATCTTTTTGTATGCGGTACAGTTTAAGTACACTTTGGTTATCGCCAATATTGCCGCTTATATTACTGAAAAGGTTTACTTTCTTATCACGGTAATTAAGGTTTACAGCTGCATTGCCTTTTGGGGTAACACCCTGTGTAAAGCCTGTGCTAACACTGCCGTTGGTGCCGTATTTTTTGTTCTTTTTTAAACGGATATTAATGATACCTGCATTACCGCTGGCGTCATATTTAGCACTTGGGTTGTTAATCATTTCAATGGCTTCAACATCGTTGCTGTTAATGCTTTTAAGGTATTCTGCCACGTCTTTTGCACCAAGTTGTGTTGGTTTGCCATCAATATAAATTTTAACACCTGTTTTTCCTTTCATGCTAATGTTGTCATTATTGTCAACAGTAACACCAGGGCTTTTTTGCAGTAGTTCCATCGCGTTACTACCAGTGGCATTAATGCTGTTTTCAACATTAAATACCATTTTGTCGGCCTTAATTTCTATCAAAGGTTTTTTTGCTGTAACCGTTACATCCTGTAGTTTGGTGGTAGCAGTATTTAACGTAACGGCAGGCGCAGTGTAGGTTTTGCCTTCGGCAAGATCAAATAAAGGCGAGTACTTTTTTTCAAAACCAACACTGGTGTAGCTTAGTAAAAAACTGCCTGTGTTTAAAACAGTTATTTCAAAAGCACCACCGTTATCTGTAACATCTGCTTTAACAAGGCTGCTGTCTTTTGCTTTTAAAAGAGAAACGGTAATAGCAGTTAAGGCCTTGCCATCTGCTGATTTTACAGTGCCGGTTACTTTGTTTTTTGACTGCGAAAAACTTTGCGTTGAAATACATAATAACGCAAAAAGAAAAATTTGTAAAGGTCTCATCATTGCTTGTTTTGTAAGTTGTTGGTACGAAGATGCTGCCGAAATGTTACAGCATTTGTAAAATTTAGATGAATTATTTAGCGAATACTTACATTGTTTAAACATTCTTTGGGGTAAGATGTACAAAGCAGCTTTTTTTTGCCTGATAATCTGTGTTTTATAAAAGCCCTCTTTTTTAGTAGAGTTATATTGAATATGATTATTAAAATATTGGTAGAACAGTTTTTTTCAGGATGAAAGGTTTTACAACTGTAAGATGTAACGCCAAATTAAATTTTGTTAGGCTTTTATACAGCAATGTTATTTTTGGGTGATGATACCTGCTAAAGGAAAATTGTTTTTATTTTTTGTAGCTTTTATTTTAATCAATACAGTATTGGCTGCACAACCAAAAGACAGCCTTTTACATTCAGTAATGGTAAGGTTGCAACACTTACAAAGCAAAACTGATAAGCCTTTTCCTAAAGGATTATTCCCCACTTATCGCCAATACAATAAAAATAGGTTTGAAGCAAAAGCCGATAACAATGTATTTACAACCGCCGTAATTGTTTTTATGTTGAAGCAAATGCGGCCAAAACTTTCTGAAGCAGATAAAATTATCTGCGATTCAATAACGCAAAGGGCTTACCCATCTTTTGCAAAGTTTAAAAACCAAAAAGGGCGTAACACCTACAATTTCTGGCAAACAGATACCATAAACATTTTTCCAAACCTTGGCTGGCCAAATTTGATTATTTCAAGCAAGGCTTTGCCTGATGATCTTGATGATACCGTAATGTTACTGCTTGCACTTGGTGTTGATGGTAAAACAGCAGAAGAGGTACATGAACTGATGCAGCAATACGTGAATACCAAAGTAAAAACGGTGCACAATACTTTTAAAGATCTTAAATACATAAAGGCATACTCAACCTGGTTTGGTAAAAAAATGCCTGTTGATTTTGATGTTTGTGTAATGAGCAATGTGCTTTACTTCACCAAAAAATACCATATTCCTTTTAATGCCGCAGATAGTGCTTCGCTGGATTATATAACCACAGTTTTAGAAAAGCGGTACCATATAACTGCACCTGATTATGTAGCACCACATTATGCCACCACGCCCATTGTGTTGTACCATGTATCAAGATTAATGGCCAATAGTGAACCTATTTCAGCCCTAGAAAAATACAGGCCGCAGTTGATTGAGGATGCCAAAACCTGTTATGCCAAAGCAAAAAACATCCCTGAAAAAATAATACTGCAAACCGCTTTAATGCGTTTGGGCAATAAGGGTTTTGCACCTGTTGAAATTAACGGTAATGCATTGTTTGAAGAGATTGAAGAGAACAACTTTATTTACTTTATTGCCAACATGGCTTCTTATTTCCGCAACCCTTTTAAAGATGTAGTAGGGGATATGGCTATTGTGAAATTTAATTATTACTGTCCTGCCTATAACGATGCACTGTTTTTAGAAAATTTGATGATGGCTGTTGAGTAACGGTTGCACTATCTTTTTAAAAGCATACAATTAAAACGCTACCACCAGCTTCACACTAATATTTCTACCCATATTGTAAATGCCATAACGGTTATTGGGAGAAGTGTTGTAATACTCAAAATATTTAAGCCTGTTTTGATTGCTTTGGTAAGCTACATCAAACAAATTATTTGCCTGCGCAAACAATTGAAAAAGCGCTTTGCCTTGCTTGTTAACTATTGTGGTACCTAGCCCAAGATTAATTAAGGAATACGCTGGTGTAAAAGTTTCCGTATCATCAACACTATAAAACCTGTTTTGCGCAGCAAACACATCCATACCAATACTGGCAAAGCTTTTAGAGAAAATTCCTTTGATGTCATTATCAGTAAACTTTAACTGTGTGCGGTATTGTAGTGGCGGAATAAAAGGCAAATATTTGGCCTTGTTACCATGCATTTTTAACAGCGCATCATTCTTGTTTAAACCAGTAACATAAGAAACACTGTTATTAAAAGAAAGCCATTTTATTTTTTGTGGATGAAGGTTTAAAGTTAGCTCGCCGCCATATAAATGTGCTTTAGACTGCTGGTACTGGTAAGTAACATTGTCTGTCACAATTACCACTGGCTGGCCATTAGCATCGTACAATTTTGACTGGTAAATGTAACCATCAATATTGTTGTTAAATAGCTCCACACTAACGTCAATATCTTTTAAATAAGCTATCAAGCCAATGTCTTGCTGGAGGCTGAATTCAGGTGTAAAATTGCGGTTGCCCAAGTACACAATATGTGCGCCTGGATCAAGGCCATTGCTTCCTGTTTCATTTATGTTGGGGCTTCTGTAACCCCTTGCTATATTGGCTTTCAGCACAATTCTTTCTGTAATATTATACGCTATGCCAATGCTGCCTGTTACACCTGTAAACTGTTTACTAAACTTTGTAAACTGGTTTTTAGCACCTGCGGTATCAGGCAATAAAACATGTTCATCAAAACCAGTTGCAGCATTATTGCGAACATAAAAATCATCCCATTTTAAGTTACGGCTATCATACCTTATACCACCTGAAATATCCACCTTGCCAAAGTTTTTCTTTGCAAAAACATACATTCCTGCATCAAACAAACTATAATCAGGAATGGGGAAATCAGTGGCATTTTTATTCTTATTATTTTGATGCATACCGTTAACGCCAGCCGTAATTTCATAACCATTCCATTTTGGGAAATCGTACTTTAAGTGATAGTTTACAGTATTTAAAACAATATACAAGCCAGCCTGTGCGGGTGCTGTAGGATGTGTAAACTCACGCCTTACACTTTGTTGGTAAGCAAGTGTAGCCTGAATATTTCCACTGCCAATATTTATTTTGTTGTGCGAGTATAAACGGTAATGCTGTATATGCTGGTGCAATGGTGCAATGGTGTATTCTTTTAACTCCTGGTTTGATACCAGCGGCCTTGCCTTTATATCATCAGCAGCATCGCTAACCTGTTTGGTAAATTTTCGGGTAAGGCTGTCCCTGCTTCCATCGGGAATTTCCTGCAAATTATCATACAACGTAGCAGATACTTGTGAAAAGCCCCAGCGCTTATCAACCCTTATCATAGAAGATAAATTGAACTCTTTATACCCCGTGTTGTAAACAAATCCATCAATTTTATTTTGATAATCATGCGCCTGTTTGGCCGTAGCCCTGAATGCATATTTCCAGTCATTTTTTTTATAACTCAAACCCACTGAAGCAGCCATCATACCATTGTTGGTTTGGTAATCAAGTATGGCATCCCCCTTTAATTTACCATCAATGCCATTGGGCAAAGCAGGTATTAAATTTATAACGCCAGCCGTTGCATCTGAGCCATAGGTAAGGCTTGCAGGGCCTTTAACTACTTCTGCTCTTTCAATACCGTACTGGTCAATTTCAATACTATGTTCATCACCCCATTGCTGGCCTTCTTGTCTTATACCATCGTACATTGTCAACACCCTGTTATAACCCAAGCCACGTATTACAGGCTTAGAAATATTTGGCCCTGTAGTTAAAGCTGTTACCCCTGGTACGCCTTTAATAATAGCATCAATAATATTGGCGTTAACGTTGGTATTCATTTCACGTTTACCAATAACCGCAATGGGTACTGGATTTTTACGCAGTTCTGTTGCTTTTGAAACACCTGTAACTATAACTTCATCAAGAAAAGAATGGGTTTCTGTAAGATTGAAATTAATCGTAAGCGGTACCCCTGTTTTAATGGTGATTTTTTTTTCTGCGCTTTCATAACCAACGCCAGAAGCAGTAAGCTGGTAATTTCCTGCTGATGAAATTTCAAGTGTATAATAACCATTACTATCGGCCACTGCTTTAGCAATTCTATTTACGGTAATGGTTGCAGCAGGTAAAGGTTTTCCTTCAGCATACACCCTTCCTGTAACATGTATTTGCTGAGAAAATACATGAATAGTTATTATTTGAAAAAGGACTATCAATACATATTTCATTATTCAAGTATTATTTTTATACTGGCAAAAGTATAATGTTAGACTAATCAAACAAAATTATTTGTAAAATGGTTTATTTATTTTGCGCATCTAAAAAATAATGCCGCATTAAAGCAGGCTTTTACTGTAAGTCAATTTGCACTTATGAATTCTTTAACTGAAGAAAATTACCTGAAAACCCTTTTTGCACTTAGTGAGCAAACTGGTGAAGTGAACGTGAACGACTTGTCGAAAAGTCTTGCCATAAAAATGAGTACTGTTACCAGTATGATGAAAAAACTTTCTGAAAAAAAGCTGGTAGCTTATGAAAGTTATAAACCTCTGCGCCTGACTGAAAAAGGGAAACGTGAGGCAGGCATTATTATTCGTAAACATCGCCTTACAGAAATGTTTTTGGTTAAGATAATGGGCTTTGGGTGGGAGCAGGTACATGAAATTGCAGAACAGGTAGAACACTTGCAATCGCCTGAATTTTTTGATAAGGTAGATGAAATGCTTGGCTTTCCAACAGTTGATCCACATGGTTCGCCCATACCTGATAAAAGCGGTAAAATTGAATGGAAGCAATATAGTAAACTAAGTGACTGCGTTGTTGGTGACCAGCTTAAACTGGCTGCGGTAACCAATTCCTCCAATGATTTTTTAAAGTTTTTAAATAGCCGCCATTTAAAGCTTGGTGTTAAGGTTAAAGTAAAGGCTGTGGAGAGTTTTGATAAAAGCATGGTAATCTCGTACGGAAAAAACCAGCAGGAATCTTTAAGTTATACTGTTTGCGAAAAACTATTGGGCGAAAAAATTTAATACTGGTAAATGAGTAAGTAGGGTGCTGAATATGCACAAATAAGAAAAAGCCTTATTTGGGTTTAATATCGCACAACCCAATATTTCAAAGCCTGCATTGAATTTACTTATACTTTTACATTCTTATTTTTAAGAACGGCATAATATTTTACTGTGAGCAAGCACATTAACAAAGTATCAGCCGCCGGTTTGGTTATTGCCTTAGGCATTATTTACGGCGACATTGGTAC
Source organism: Chitinophagales bacterium (assembly GCA_031424995.1). Lineage (GTDB taxonomy): Bacteria > Bacteroidota > Bacteroidia > Chitinophagales > Chitinophagaceae > Parasediminibacterium. Next base: position 112,388 of record JANPIP010000009.1, read on the forward strand.
TTCCCCACTTTACGTTTTAAACTCAATTATAAACGGAAGAGCCATAAGCGAAGATTTGATCCTTGGGTCACTCTCCTGCATTATATGGACGCTTACCCTGCAAACAACTATCAAGTATGTAATACTTACTTTAAAGGCCGATAACCGTGGCGAGGGTGGTATTTTTAGCTTGTACGCCCTTGTAAGGCGAAGAAAAAAATGGCTGGTAATACCTGCCATGATTGGTGGTGCGGCTTTACTGGCCGATGGTATTATTACACCTCCAATTACAGTAACATCATCCATTGAAGGTTTGCGGCAATTGCCCGCCTTTCACGACATTACTACCAGAACCATCATTTATATCGTTTTAAGCATCATCACATTTTTGTTTTTACTGCAGCAATTTGGTACTGCCTTTATAGGCAAAATGTTTGGGCCAATTATGTGTATATGGTTTGGTATGCTGGCAGTACTGGGCAGTGCCCACCTGTTTGATGACATCGGTATATTCAAGGCATTAAGTCCGCATTACGCTGTTCAATTACTTAGCCAATACCCCAAAGGTTTTTGGTTGTTAGGTGCGGTTTTTCTTTGTACTACAGGGGCAGAGGCATTGTATAGCGATCTTGGGCATTGTGGCAAAGGCAACATACGTATTTCATGGATTTTTGTAAAGACTTGTTTAATACTGAATTACCTGGGCCAGGGCGCATGGTTATTAGCCAACTTTAAAGGGCAGATCATTGCGCAGATAAGGTTTGATGAGGGCTTTAACCCGTTTTATGGCATAATGCCAGAATGGTTTAAGTTGATAGGGATTATTATTGCCACCATTGCAGCGGTAATTGCCAGCCAGGCTTTAATATCAGGTTCGTTTACACTTATTTCTGAAGCAATGCGGCTTAATCTTTGGCCCAAAATGAAGATTGTTTATCCTACAGAAGAAAAAGGGCAATTGTATATTCCTGGTATCAATCTTTTATTGCTGGTAGGCTGTTTGGGCATCGTTCTCTTTTTTCAAAAAGCAGCCAATATGGAGGCTGCCTATGGTCTTGCCATTACCATGTGCATGATCAGTACCTCGATACTTTTTGCTAACTTTTTGGTGAGTCACCGTGTGCTTCCCATTTGGATATATGTATATTTAACCGTTTATCTTGCTATTGAAGTATCTTTTTTAATAGCCAATCTTGAAAAATTCCCGCATGGCGGTTATGTTACTTTAATTGTGGGTGGTGGATTATTTACGGTGATGTATGTATGGTACCGCAGCCGTAAAATTAAAAACCGCTACGTTGAGTTTGTGCGGTTGCAGCATTATATACCAATGCTTAAAGAATTGAGTGAGGATGTAAGTATTCCTACGTATGCTACGCATTTGGTGTATATGACAAGTGCCAATAACCCCAAAGAAATTGAACACAAAATCATTTACTCTATACTTAACCGCAAACCCAAACGTGCCAATATTTACTGGTTTGTGCACGTTGATGTACTTGACGATCCTTATACCTGCGAATACAGTGTTGACCATATTGTTACCAACGATGTGATTCGTATTGAATTCAGGCTTGGCTTTAGGGTAGAGCAAAAAATTACCCTGATGCTGAAACAGGTTGTACAGGAACTGGTAATGAACAAGGAGGTAGATATTACCAGCCGCTACACCAGTCTTGAGCGTAATAATGTTGTGGGCGACTTTAAAATAATTGTTCTTGAAAAATACCTGAGCCAGGACAACGAACTGCCTATACTTGAGCGTATTATTATGAAGCTGTACTTCTGGCTAAAAGAAATAAGCCTTAGCGAAGAACGTGGTTTTGGTTTAGACCCAGGTAATGTAACGGTAGAGAAGTTCCCGCTGATTGTTTCTAATATCCAGAACTTTAAAATGAAAAGGATACAAACGCATCATCCCCAGCATTAATATATAAGTTTAAAATACAATTAAAGGAAAACGCATCTGTACAGGATGCGTTTTTGTTTTGGCAGGGCGATTAGTTAAATATTTTTAATTTGACTACTAAATTGTACCTTATTTTCCCCATAAAAATTGATAATTATCATATAAAAAAGTAATTTTAATGGCACATAAAGTTTAGCAAGCTTTTATTAATTAAACTCTATTCGGTTAAAAATTATTTTGCAAACATTAACAGCACTAACCAAGCTTATGAAATTTTTTACACCACTCATCTTATCTTTTCTTTCTATTTTGTTTGTACAGCCGGTACTGCAGGCGCAAACAACAGGTACTGCTGACGGTACTTATGATTTTGGAACACTGGGTGCAGCCGATGCCGGCGGTGCAGGGTTTAAAACCCAGGGTGATAAATTTAAAGTCAGTAATGTTTTTACTGCTGATGTTGGTAATATTATATATGCTAATAACAACAGTGTGGGCGGTTCTCAAACAGCAATTATTAAAGCCCAGGCAGGTACTACCTGCAAAAGTTTTACGCTTAAAAACATGACTTTTAGTGGTACAAATACTTATAACAATGTTTCCTTTTCAGTAACATTAACACTTCAAGATCTTAGTACGATTACGTATTCAACTACAAGCTTATCCTTAACTACTTCTAATAAGCTTTTAAGTGCTTTTAATAATTTAAGCCCTGCATTTCCTGCTTCCGGGGTTGCAAATGTTGTGCAAATGAGTTTTACCTGGCGATTTCCTGGTAATGCACCCAACGAGTTGAATTTTGTAAACGTGTCACTTGCAAATATCAGTGCCGCAACTACCTGGACAGGCGCAACCAGCACTGAATGGGCAACGGCTACCAACTGGAACCCAACAGGGCCACCTACCAGCAGTGATGCTGTTATCATTCCCAATGTTACCAATGCACCGGTTATTTCATCTGGTAATTATAGTGTAGGTGACCTTACTATTGCTTCGGGCGCAGTGCTTACATTATCCTCGGGCGTTGTATTGAGTACTTATGGCGATACCATTACCAACTATGGCAAAGCCGCCGGGCCTGGAAAGATCAGCATTGCCGGTACAACCACTTCTACCAAGCTGATAGGAAATGGCTTTTATAACATTCTTGACCTGATCTCAAGTGCCGGTGCTGCTGTTGGCACTACCACTGCTGATTCGTTAAAAATTTTGACCCTCTGTAATGTAACTGTAGGCACATTTACAACACAGGGAAGAATGGTACTTAAATCTTCTGATACCCTTACTGCTGCGCTTAATACGCCTGCTGGTAGCAATATTTCGGGCGGGGTTACTGTTGAGCGGTATATTGCCAGTAACAACCGCAAAAAATATGTACTAGTTGCCACACCTATAACCAGTGTAACAATGTATAATTCCTGGCAGGAAGCGGGTGCTGCTACTACTGGTTATGGTACACAGGTTACCGGTCTAACAGGATCTACTGTTGCACAGGGTTTTGATGCGGTAAGCAATTCAGGGCTTTCCTCTGTATTTACCTATAATGATAATAATGCAGATGGGAGTAAATGGGTAAGTGTTACCAATACCAAAACAGAAAATAATAGTTATACAAAAGGCTATCTTTTGTTTGTACGTGGTGATAGAACGGTAACACCAGGCTCTTCTGCTACAGGCAATACCATTTTAAGAGCTAAAGGCGGTGTAATTGGTTCTGGGTTTACACAGAATTTAACAAGTACAGGTGCCGGAAAATACAATCTTTTGGGCAATGCATATGCCTGCCCGCTTGACTGGACACTGATGAGTAAAACAGGTATTACTAACACTTTTACGGTGTACGACCCTAATCTTGGTGTGTTTGTTACATCTACTGGTAGCACAGTATCGCCAAGCGAAAGCCAGCAACAGCCAAGATATATACAAAGCGGCCAGGCTTTTTTTATACAGAATGGTGTTGCTGGTGCAACCTCTTATTCTTTTACAGGTGGTTCAAAGGTAACTTCTATAAACAGTGCCGTTAATACCACTTTATTTGATGTTAAAACACCCGCAAAGCAGCTAAATGTAAATGTGTACAGTGCTACAGATAATGAATTTGCCGATGGCGTTGTTGCTGTATTTGGAAATGAATACAAAAAAGGCACAGATGCAAAAGATGCAGACAAGTTTACCAACCTTGATGAAACCTTTGCATTTAAAAGAGGGGACAGCAGGCTAAGTATAGATGCCAGGCCACTGGTGAATGGTAAAGACACACTATTCTTCAGCATGAGCAATTTTGCTAAAAAAGATTATATTTTAAAGGTTGATGGGGCAAACCTTTCAAACACCACAGCATTACTTATAGATAATTATACCAACAGCAGGCAGGATGTGGATTTATCTTCCATTAGTTTGTATAAATTTACAGTCAATGGCGATGCAGCGTCTGCAAATGCAGATAGGTTTATGATTGTTTTAGGTGGTACTGCAACTATTGCGGCGGTTGATGTGGCAGAAAATACAAACCTTTTTGTAAAACTAAGTCCCAACCCTGTAAGTAACCAGTTACAGATAAGCTTTAAAACAGCAGCGGTAGAAAATACTGTGATTAATGTAGTAAATGCCCTTGGCCAAATAGTTAAAACCATACATGCCGGTAAGGTAAATACAGGTAACATTAAAGTTGATGTAAGCCGCCTTGCAGCAGGTAATTACACCGTGCAGTTATTAAGCGGCAATAATAAAGTAGCCACAAAAAAAATAGTGAAAGAATAATCACATTAATACCGTTTTAATTATCATTTTAAACAACCCAACCTTTATGAGAGTTACCTACAAAAAACACATCGTTTCCCTTTTTTTAGTAATAGCTGTAATGGCTTTTCCAATATTGGCGGCTGCACAAATACAAGGTACCCCGTCAGAACCAGAAGCACCCATTGATGGTGGTCTTAGCCTGCTGGTAGCCGCAGGGGTAGGTTATGGCGCGAGGAAGTTGAAAGAGAAAAGAAAACAGACAATAGAAAAATAATCATCTTGTTAATTCCACGTTTTATCAGCGGCTGTCTGAAAAGTCACATGAGGCCCTGCTGGATCGCATAAATGGAAGAACAACTCCGTCAGAGATACGAGTACAATTTAAAAAAGGCTGCCTTTTTAGACAGCCTTTTTTTAAATTGTTTACGTGCCAGTGTATGGTAAAAGATGCCATCTATTAAATACTCTTTCACCGTTTGTTGCTGTATATCCATTTTTGGTTGATTTGGTATCAACCTATTTAAGGACAAGACAAGCTGCCCAATTACAAACCACCTTCGTCAACAATTTCCTGCCTCAACAATGGTCAAAGCCGTCAAACCACTATAGCAGACTGCATGAACCAATTGTATTCGCCAAACCCAATTGCAAATAACGTGGCTACTACACCAAATTAATGCAGGAAAAACATACTCCCCCCACTTAAAAACCAACCCAATGCGGCTTTTTACCGCAGGTACCCACTTGGGTAAGTGGGTTACCCCACTTCATTTGCGGGACTACGCGGCTTTTAAGTGGGGGTGGGTACTTCAAAACCGACACGATGCGGTTTTTTACCGCAGGTATCCACTTAGGTAAGTGGGGTATCCCACTTCATTTGCGGGATTTGGCGGCTTTTAGGTGGGCTGGCTTTGTTTTTAAGTGGGGGTGGGTACTTCAAAATTAAGCTGGGTCGGTTTTTAAGTGGGTTGGTTTAGTTTTTAAGTGGGGTAGCTATGTATTTAGCTGAGTGGTTGCTGTTTTAAGTGGGGCTGTGTAGAGTGGCTCAGCGGTGGATTTTTGCCGGGCAGGTCCTTCGTGCCTCAGATCCCGATGCTATCGGATGACAAATAGAATAAAGGCCGCATTCGCGGCCTTTATTCTATTTAGGTATTACATAACTTTCAACATCGGCGGGGGTAATGGTTTTGCCGCTTAATATAATCAGCCGTTCCACCACGTTGCGCAGTTCGCGTATATTGCCTGTCCAGTTGTGCTTTTGCAGGGCTTCCAGTGCTTTTTTATCAATGGTTTTTACTGGCTGGCCATATTCCGTGGCAATGTCTTGTAAAAATTTATCAACCAATAATGGTATATCATCGCGCCTGTTGTTTAAAGAAGGTACGTGAATAAGAATAACGCCAAGGCGATGGTATAAATCCAGCCTGAAATTTTTTTCTTCCACTTCTTTCAGCAGGTCTTTATTGGTAGCAGCCACCACACGTACATCAACACTAATTTCTTTTTCGCCACCTACACGGGTAATCTTTCCTTCCTGTAAGGCACGCAGTACTTTGGCCTGTGCAGAGAGACTCATATCGCCAATTTCATCTAAAAACAAAGTGCCGCCATTGGCCTGCTCAAACTTGCCAATACGTTGTTTTATGGCTGATGTAAAAGACCCCTTTTCGTGGCCAAACAGTTCGCTTTCAATTAGTTCGCTTGGTATAGCGGCGCAGTTTACCTCAACTATGGCATTGGTGTTACGGTTGCTTTTTTCGTGCAGCCAGCGGGCCACCAGTTCTTTACCACTTCCATTTTCGCCCGTAACCAAAACCCGTGCTTCAGTTGGTGCTACTTTGTCAATGGTATCTTTTATCTTTTTAATGGCTTCGCTTTCGCCGATGATTTCCTGCACTTTGCTTACCCTTCGCTTTAATACTTTGGTTTCTTTTACAAGGTTGTTCTTGTCCATCGCGTTACGGATGGTAATCAACAAACGGTTTAGGTCTGGCGGTTTTGAAATATAATCAAACGCGCCTTTTTTAACCGCATCAACAGCGGTTTCAATAGTGCCGTGGCCACTGATCATAATGATAGGGACATCACCATTTATCTCGCCTGCTTTCTGTAGAAATTCAATGCCATCAATCTTTGGCATTTTAATATCGCATATCACTGCATCAAACGCAGTGGCAGAAAACTTCTTAAGGCCTTCTTCGCCATCGGCTGCTTCATCTACTTTATAACCCTCGTTACCCAAAATATCTTTTAGTACATTACGTATTGCACGTTCATCATCTATAATTAAAATACTTGCCATTGTTTAAATTTTTGCTAAGATATACGAAACCATCTTTACCACTTAACCACCACACCACCATAAAAATTAATGGCAGGTGAAGGATTATAGTAACGCCTGCCCAAAGCATTAATATCGTTGCCGAGGCTGTACACCTGGTTCAATAAATTATCACCACCAGCATATACCTGTACTGCAGTTTTGCCAATCTTGAAATCCCAGCCTGCTTTGGCCTGCAATAAACGGTAATCATCTGCATACACATCGTTGGCATCTGTTAAAGGAATTGCAGCGGTATAGTTGAACAGCACATTCAAAAAGATTCCATTGTGCAATGATGCGGTAAGTGTGGTTACTGAAGTTTTACGCGGCACACCTGTAAGTTCTTTGCCTGAATAATCAATGCTGCCCTGTTTGTAATCAGTAAAATAATAAGGCTGATAGCTGTAGCTTTCGCTGATGTTGATGCTTTTAAAAAGTCTGTGCTGCCTGCGAAGCAAGTGGTATTGCATCCATAGTTCAAGACCCTCCTGTTTGGTATTGCCTGCATTAATAAAGTATTCGGCACCCGCAGAATTGGTTCTTCTTACAATGGTATTTTGTAAGCTGAAGTAATAATAATTAACGTCAAATTCCAATTGCTTTTTTAATGCTGTTCCTTTAAAACCGGCCTCGTAATTCCAGCCTTGTTCAGGGTTAAGATTGGGATAAAAATTACCGTCTGATGGCCTTACTTCAGCAAGGGAAGGTGCGCTAAAACCTTTTGATGCAAGTGCATAAACAGACGCCGTTGAAGTTATTTTGTATAAAGCTGAAACACTTGGCATGATAGCATTACTAGTGTTTTTGGTGGTGTAATTGCTGCTTCCATCTGTTAACCTTTTATAACGAAAATGCTGGTTATTGGTACTTGCGCCTGCATTAATATTCCATTTGGCATGGCTTAACTGTAACTGCGTAAAAGCAAACCACTGGTTGGTAAAAATATCATCCCTGTACTGTACAGTATCCTGTTCACCGCCACGGTTGCCATAGTTGTCAATTTTTGAATGGTTGCCTAAAAACTCGCCGCCTGTTATCCATTGCAGTTGAACGTTATTTAATTGTTGTTTGTAAATGAGTTTACCATTCATGCCAATATTGTCTTCCTGCCTTTTCTCATAATTGGTTATGAAGGGATTTTTAAAAGAGGTATGGCTATACACTGCGGCAACATCAGTGTTAAAAGAGGAACTGATGGCATAGTTATGATGCAGCCCCGCAAAAACCGTATTATTATAAATCGCTGCTTTTTGTTCCACAGAACCAGGAATACCGTTGGCCGTAATTCTTGCTGCTCTTGGGTTTTGCTGCATTTGTGCCATTGTAATGCCTCCTGGCGTTTGGTAATACAGGCGCGTATAAAATGCAAGTACATCTAACTGCTGTTGTTTAAATTTAAAGGAACCGTTCCAGGTGATATTGTCTTTCTGCAGGGCAGATTGTAATCTGTAGCCATCACTTTGCTGGTGGCTTTGTATTAATTGCGAACTGAAGTTTTTGTTTTGATATTGCCATGCCGCATTTTGCTGAAACAGGCCATAACTGCCGCCACTTACAGCAGCGCGGTAGCTGTTTTTTGGTTGAGAAGAAAATGTATTGTTTGATTGCAGCAGCACAAGTCCGCCAGTGTTAGCGCCGTACATACTGGCCGCAGGGCCTTTACTAATTTCCACGCTGCTTAGCTGTGTAACATCTACCAGGTTAAGATAGGTATTGCCGCCGCCATCTGTCAAAGGGATATTGTTCCAATACACTTTTATATTTCTTACACCAAAAGGCGAGCGCAGTAAACTGCCCCGTATACTGAGCCTGTAACTGCCGGGGCTTCTTTCTTCCATTCTAACACCTGCTACTGTGTTTAATGCAGGCAGCATTGAAGAATTGCCAATTTGCTGCAACTGTTTTGTATTTAGTAAAGCAACAGAGGAAGCAACTTCCTGCCATTGTTTATTGTAATTAAAAGCCTGAACTATAACTTCCTGTAAAGTGTCTTTTTGAATGATAACACTGTCATTTTGTTGTGTATGTGCATTTTTACAAATAAATAAGGCAAGTAGTAAGCAATAATATTTCATCAAATTATTTAATAAATAAGCATTGATAATTGTTTGGTACTTATCAAAAGTTTTAAAACGTAATTGCTTTCATTTCCTGGCACAGTTCTATTAAAACACCATTGGTGCTTTTGGGATGAAGAAAGCATACCAGTTTATTATCAGCGCCAGCTTTTGGCGTTTCGTTTAATAAAATAAAACCTTCGCTTTTCAGGCGTTCCATTTCAGCTTCAATATCATTTACCAAAAAAGCAAGATGGTGTGTGCCTTCGCCCCGCTTTTCAATAAATTTTGCAATAACGCCATCAGCGTCAAGGCTTTGCAGTAATTCTATTTTACTTCCGCCGCAGGCGAAAAAAGCAGTCGCCACTTTTTCACTTGCCACTGTTTCTATTTTGTAACAGGGGGTGCCTAAAAGTTTCTCAAAAAGTGGGATAGAAACTGCAAAATCTTTCACAGCAATGCCTGTATGTTCCAGTATATACGCCATTTTTAATGTTTTTAGAGGCTGTTACGATAAATGAAAAAAACGACTGTTCACACAATATCTTTCAAATTTATACAGGCTAATGCAGTAATTTCGCGGTATAATTTAAAATAACATTGGTTTATGTTGAAGTTTCCAATCTATCTTGATAATAATGCTACAACACCCATGGATCCAAGGGTGCTGGAAGCGATGATTCCGTACTTTACTGAGCATTTTGGTAATGCAGCAAGCCGTAACCACCCGTTTGGCTGGCATGCGGAAGAGGCAGTTGATTATGCACGTGAACAAGTTGCGCAATTGATTGGTGCTGACCCTAAAGAAATTATTTTTACAAGTGGTGCTACAGAAGGTGATAACCTTGGTATTAAAGGTGTTTTTGAAATGTATGCTTCAAAAGGCAACCACATTATTACCGCAACTACTGAACATAAAGCGGTTTTAGATACCTGCAAACACATAGAAAAATCTGGTGGTGAAGTAACCTATTTGCAAGTAAAAGCAGATGGTTTAATTGACCTTGCTGAGCTGGAAGCTGCTATCAAACCAACCACTATTTTAGTTTCCATCATGTATGCAAATAACGAAATTGGTGTAGTGCAACCTGTAAAAGAAATTGCTGCCATTGCAAAAAAGCATGGTATACTTTTCTTTACTGATGGGGTACAGGCAGTGGGTAAAATACCCGTAAATGTAATTGAAGATGAAATTGATATCATGGCTTTTACAGCGCATAAAATGTATGGCCCTAAAGGGATTGGTGCATTGTATGTGCGCCGTAAAAATCCACGTGTAAAAGTTACTGCCCAAATGGATGGCGGTGGCCATGAAAGAGGAATGAGAAGTGGTACATTGAACGTTCCTGGTATTGTTGGTTTTGGTAAAGCCTGCGAACTTGCAAGGCTTGAAATGGCTGATGATGCCGCACGTTTGAGCAAATTGCGCGATAAATTAGAAAACGCTTTGTTACAGATAGAAGAGAGTTACGTTAACGGTAACCGCGAACATCGTTTACCGCATGTTGCCAATATTTCTTTTAAACATGTAGAAGGTGAAGGTTTGCTGATGGGCTTTAACAAGAACATCGCTTTAAGTTCAGGTTCTGCCTGTACTTCTGCTTCGCTGGAACCAAGTTATGTATTAAAAGCTTTAGGTTTGGGTGATGACCTGGCACACAGTTCGCTGCGTTTTGGATTAGGCCGTTTTACAACAGAAGAGCAGATTGATTATACTATTGAACAGATAAGCAACACTGTTCTTAAGCTAAGGGATATGAGCCCGTTATGGGAAATGTATAAGGAAGGGGTAGACTTGAGCAAGATTGAGTGGGCGCACCACTAAGTGATGTGTAAATGTGCTGATTTGAAAATTTGAAAATGGTTTTCAAACAGCTAATAAGTAGCATTTTCAAATTTACCAATTTTCAAATCTTCAAATTTTACAATCATGGCATACTCAGAAAAAGTTATAGACCACTACAGTAATCCTAAGAACGTAGGTACTTTAGATAAGGCAAGCAAAAGTGTTGGTACAGGTTTAGTTGGCGCACCAGAATGTGGAGACGTTATGCGCCTGCAAATTCAGGTAGATGATGCAACAGGTGTTATTACCGATGCAAAATTTAAAACCTTTGGTTGCGGTTCTGCAATTGCATCTTCCTCATTGGCAACAGAATGGTTAAAAGGTAAAACTGTTGACCAAGCAATGACTATTGACAATATGGATTTGGTAGAAGAATTAAACCTTCCACCAGTAAAAATTCACTGTTCAGTTTTAGCAGAAGATGCTATTAAAGCTGCCATTAACGATTACCGCGTTAAAAACGGTTTAGAGCAGTTGGTATTTGAAGAGAAGGGAGTGCATTAAACAAAGTAGTTAGATGTTGGTACTTAGTAGTTAGACGATGATTTTTATTTCTTCTAAATACTAAATACTGAATACTAAAATCTTAAAAAATGGTATCTACAGATAACGCAATATACGTGAGCGATAAAGCAAAGGCCAAAGTTAAAAAACTGATGGAAGATGCAGGAGTTGCTGATGATGCATCTTACTTTTTACGCGTGGGCGTTGTGGGTGGCGGATGCAGTGGCCTTAGCTACAAACTGGATTTTGACAACGAGCAAAAACCAATGGACCAGGTGTTTGAAGACAATGGGGTTAAAGTGGTAACTGACCTTAAAAGCTTTCTTTACCTTGTAAATACAGAGCTTGATTTTAGTGATGGATTGAATGGTAAAGGGTTCTACTTCAACAATCCAAATGCAAGCCGTAGTTGTGGTTGTGGTGATAGTTTCGCAGTATAGAACTTACAAATTGTTTATAATGAAATAGCCGCTGAATTAAAGTTCAGCGGCTATTTCTTTGTTTAGAGTGAGCCACTCTCAAAGAGTGGCTCACTCTAACATTATACCAATTGCCTTCTCGCCGCAAAATCACCAAAGGTTTCAGTCGGTTGCCTGTCTTTTTTGTAAGAAGAAAACAAACTATCTAACTCATTTAAAATAGCTGTTTCATCTAACGCATCTTTGTATTTTCTGTTTAAACGTAAGCCTTCTCTGTCACCGCCAATATGTAAATTATAATGCCCAGGTGAGGTTCCTATCAAACCAATTTCTGATGCAGAAGACCTGCCGCATCCGTTGGGGCAACCAGTCATACGTATTACAATATCATCGTCCTGTAAATTGTATTTGCCAAGCAATGGTTCTATTTTATCAATTAAAGTTGGTAAGTAACGTTGTGCTTCTGCCAATGCTAATGGGCATGTTGGCATTGACACACAGGCAATAGAATTTTTGCGGATAGCTGAAATCAAAGCCTGCCTTTCTTCAATCTGAAAATTATTCAGCAACGCCTGTATAATGGTCTTGTCTTCAGGCTTAATGTCACTTATAATTACATTCTGGTTACTGGTAAAACGAAAAGTAGTTTTACCAGTTTCTGCTATTTGAAGTAAAGCTGTTTTTAGCAAATATCCATTTTCATCAGTAACCCTGCCATTCTCTACAAACAAAGTATAATGCCAGTTGCCTTTATAATCTTCTACCCAACCATATTCATCTTTACGTGCGGTGAAAACAACTTCTTTAGGTGCTTCCAGTTCAAAGCCACAACGTTTTTCAAGTTCCTTTTTAAAGTTCTCAACGCCCATTCTGTCAACCGTATATTTTAAACGGGCAAGTTTACGGTCGCTGCGGTTGCCATAATCGCGTTGCACCGTAAGCACTTCGTACACCGCTTTTAAAGTCCTTTCTTCAGAACCTGTAAACCCAATTACAGTAGCCAGCCTTGGGTAAGTATTGGCGTTACCATGCGTTGCAGACAACCCGCCGCCAATGGCAAGATTAAATCCTTTCAGTTCGTTGTTTTCAATAATGGCAATCAGGCCAAGATCGTTGGTAAGTACATCCACCTCATTGTTTGGCGGAATGGCAATACCAATTTTAAATTTACGTGGCAGGTACCTGTTTTCATACAATGGGTCTACTTCTGTATGTTCTTCCAGCTTTTCTTCATCCAGCCATATCTCGTAAAAAGCCCTTGTTTTAGGCAATAAAAGTTGGCTTATTTTATCAGCATAAGCATGTACCTGTGCGTGAATAGCAGATTGGTGGGGATGTGAAGCACAGGCCACATTCCTGTTTACATCGCCGCAAGCAGCAATTGAATCCAGTGCCACTTTACTAAAGCCTTGTAGTGTTGGTCTTATGTTACGCTTTAAAATACCGTGCAGCTGTATAGTTTGCCGCGTGGTAATTTTTATAACACCAGTTGTGTATTGACCAGCTACGTTATGGGCAGCTACCCATTGTTCAGCAGTCATTAAACCACCAGGTATGCGCATACGCACCATGAAGGAATACAGTTTGTCCAGCTTCTTTTCTGCACGTTCTTCGCGCAGGTCACGGTCGTCCTGTTCGTACATGCCATGAAACTTTACAAGTGCATGATCATCTTCACGCACGGCACCTGTAATCTCATCCTGCAGGCTTTCTACCAATGTACCACGCAAGCCACGGCTTTTGTGTTTTATGTGTTCTACAACTGATAAATTTTGTTTCTCGCTCACTGTTTGAACTATGATTTATAGGTTTGTAATGATGTTTATGATTTTAAGTACCTGTATAATTTTATGCCGCAATATGCTTCTACAGCGTTAAACTTTTTATTTGGCCTTTGGCCAGAATGAATATTTTTTGTTAACCAGCTTTTGACTATTAATTAACCGCCTGTTGCGTCGCACACTGCGGCGCCTTGTACGCTGTTCGTCCTTATTAAGATACCGCTCCTACGGAGCGGTATTTACTCTGCGAAGTCTCTGACTTCGCAATTTTTATGTTCTTCAGGGTTTGTAACCCTTCAAAAACCAAATGAAAAGCCAGAGGCTTTTAAAGAACATAGGGCATACGAAGTCAGAGACTTCGTACAGCGTAAAAAGGATACTAAAACTATAATTTCACTTTTAAAACACCTGTTAAAACCATTGAAACTGTGGTTTTGAACATTTTTCGTTTATATAAACCAGTGAAACTTTAGTTTCCGTCGTTTTTCACTTGCTAAAAGCACTGAAACTTTGGTTTTAGTACTTTTTTATTTGTTAAAACCGTTAAAACTATAGATTTAATAGTTTTTCAATTAATAAAACCGTGAAAACTATAGATTCAATGCTTTTTCAATTGTAAAAAGCATCGAAAAAGTTTTTTCAGCCATTTTTCACTTGTAGAAACCATCGAAAAAGTTTTTTCGGTCGTTTTTCACTTGTAAAACCATTGAAAAAGTTTTTTCGGTCGTTTTTCACTTGTAAAAACCATTGAAAAAACTTTTTTAATCATTTCTCACTTATAAAAAGTTTTCCAAACCTTTAAAGGTCTTTTAACACCTTCAAGGTTTACTGACTGGTTATTTGCTCAGCAAAGTATCCAACCGTACAAGTGTGCGACGCTCACAGAGTCCTGCGGACAACGAAGTTCAATTCCCGTTCCTCAGACCGTCCCATAAAACCCTACCACACAATCAATCCTCTTAATCACACTAATCCTCTTAATCATGGTTCAGACAACTACCACACAATCATTCACTATTCACAACTCACCACTCACTCTAATACACATCCTCCATAAACCTTTCTTCTTCCTTCATTATCTCAAAGTACTGTTCTGCTTCTTCTTTGCTTTTGTTGCCCTGCTGCTGTATAATCTGTAAAAGGGTATGCTCCACATCGCGGCCCATGGGATATTTGGCACCGCAGAGGTACACCACTGCGCCATTATTTATCCATTGGTACAGCTCTTCTGCCTGTTGCAGCATACGGTGCTGAACGTATATTTTTTCTTCCTGGTCGCGGCTGAAAGCAAGGTTTATTTTTGTAAGTACGCCTGTGCTGTACCAGTTTTGCCACTCAGTTTGGTAAGAAAAATCGGTAGTAAAATGCTGATCTCCAAAGAACAGCCAGTTACGGCCTGTGGCGCCCGTGGCATCACGCTCTGCCACAAAAGAACGGAAGGGCGCAACGCCTGTACCAGGGCCAATCATGATGATGTCTTTGGTTGGTTCAACCAGTTTAAAACGCTTGTTGGGTTGTACAAAAAAGTTAAGCTGTGTTTCTGTTTTTTGCAGCGATAAAAAGTTAGAGCAAAGGCCTGTTTTTTCTACACCGTTTACATCAAACACATCTTTGGCAACGGTAATATGCACTTCGCCTTCATGCGCCATTGGCGATGAAGCAATGGTGTATAACCTTGGCGGTACAGGATTTAAAATGCCCAGCACTTCTATAAACTGAGCGGTATCTTTTACAGGATATATTTTTAGCAAATCAAGTAGGTCCATACGCACCAAAGGAATCTCCTGCTGAATAATGGCCGCATATTTTTTTATGGCGTTTTCCTGTAAATAAGAGATATTTATTTTATTGGTAAGCAGGTCTGCAATGGACGATGTTTCTTTTTTCCAGTCAATTACTTTAGTGCCATCAACACCAGTAACAGCAAGTATTTCAGCAACAACAGCAGGCTGGTTAGAAGGTACAATACCTATAGAATTACCACACTCATACTCAAGCCCTTCAGCCACAATTTCTATATGATGTGTTTGCTTGTTGCTGCCTGTAGCATTAAGGTTGATGTTGGTAACAATGGTACCGTTGTATGTTTTTTTACCGATAGGTTTTTTAGCTGCAACTGAAGTTGACGCAGGCGCAACGGCTGGTGCATTTAATGAATGAATAGCTTTCATAAACCATTCATTGGCATCAGCCTCATAATCCAGATCGCACTTTTGTAAAGGCACAACGCGTGTAGCACCAAGCTTTTCAAATTGCAGGTCTACATCTTCACCCGTTTTGCAAAACTGGGGGTAAGAAGTATCGCCTAAAGCAAGTACGCTGTATTTTAATTTAGGAATGGTAAAGCCATTCTGGTGAATATGGTCGTAAAATTTCTTTGCCCCAACAGGTGGTTCGCCATCGCCCTGTGTGCTGATGACTGTAAAGAAATATTCTTCTTTTGCAAGGTCTGTAAAACGGTATTGGTCAAGGCCAACAAGCTTTGCATTAATGCCCATTTTTTTTGCTTTGCCTGCAAGATCGCTTGCCAGTTTTTTGGCATTGCCTGTTTCAGTACCATAAGCTATAGTGACCTTGTGGGACGTAGCAACAGGTGCAGCAACTGGTGCTGATTTTGGCGCATCCATACTTAGTTTGCCTGCAATATAGCCATGCATCCATGTAAGCTCTTGCTTTGTAAGCGTTGCTATTAAAGCGTTCCACTGCTGTAACCTTGCTTCATCCAACATAACCGTAGAGAATTTATTTTGGTGTCATCTGAAGGACTTCGTCATTTCGAGGTACGAGAAATCTGTTATTATGCGGCAGATGTCTCATTCTTCGACATGACGTAAATTCCTCGGAATGACATTTATTTATTTGTCAGTTCTTTAAATATGCTTCCTGTATCATCTTCATGTTTAAACCAGTTAAACTGGTGATGCAGGCTTACCACCTCACCCACCACTACCAAACTTGGTGAACTAAATTTGGTGTCTTTAAAATCTTCTTTACAACAACCCAGGGTACTGATATTTACTTTTTGATGCACTGTTGTTGCCTGCTCAATAATAGCTATAGGCATATGAACTTTTTGCGGTGCATGTGCAAGCAATTGTTCAGCCAATTGTGCAAAGTTTTTTGAGGCCATATAGAACACCAGTGTATCATCAGTTGCTGCTAAGTATTCCCATTTTTCATGGCCATAAAAGTTGCTTGGGTTGAAGGTAATCCATTGAACGCCCTGCGCAAAACCTCTTGCTGTTAAAGGGATGCCCGCATAAGCTGAAGCTCCTGCTGCTGCTGTAATACCAGGAATAATTTCAAAGGGAATATGATGTTTATTAAGGCTGTATAATTCATCCAAAACATTACTAAAGAAAGCCACATCACCACCTTTTAAGCGAACAACCGTACTGCCCTGCAACGCATGATGAACGATCAGGTTGTTTACTTCATCCTGCGTAAAAGAAGCTTCGTTATAACCCTGTTTGCCCGCCAATATTACTTCTGTACCAGGCTTTGCATGTAGTGAAATAATATCAGGGTTCACCAGCCTGTCACTGATAATTACATCAGCCACAGAAAGCCTTTTTTGCAGCTTGAGTGTAATCAACTCTGCATCGCCAGGGCCTGCACCTGCAATAATTACTTTTCCTATGTTGACTGGTTGCTGCATTTTTTTTATTTCACGCAAAGTTTTATTTCACGCAAAGAAACAAAGTAAGCAAAGCTTATTTGCGTATGTTTTGCGAAGTCTTATTCCGTCATTTCGAGGTACGAGAAATCTGTTTAATTAAAGTTAGATGTCCATTCTTCGACATGACGACTAAGAACTAACTACTGTATCATACAAGCACCCACAGTTACATTGCTTGTTTCATCAATTAATATGGCACCGCCGTTAACACGCAAGTCTTTGTAGCTGTCAAAAGCTATAGGCTGTGCTGTTTTAATGGTAGCTTTTATTATGTCATTCAGGCCTGCTTTTTCTGCACCAAATTCTTGCTCTAAAGTGTTTACGTTCAGTTTATAGTCAAGGCTTTTTACCACACTTCTTACCCTTGTGCTATTGATTTGTAACAAGTATTTTTTACCTGCTTCCAAAGGTTTGCTGTCCATCCAGCAAAGCAGCACTTCCAGCTCCTGTTCTACTTTTGGTAAGTCTTTATCATTTACAATAACATCGCCACGGCTTACATCTACATCATCTTCTAAATGAAGTATAACGCTTTGTGGGGCGAATGCTTCCTGTACTTCTTTGCCACCCAATTCTATCTTGTCAATCTTGCTTTTTACTCCAGAAGGAAGCACCGTAATACTGTCACCAACTTTATAAATGCCACTGATTATCTTGCCTGCATAACCTCTGTAATCGTGCAGTTCTTCTGTTTGTGGACGGATAACATATTGTACAGGGAAACGTGCATTGGTTAGGTTGATATCGTTTTCTATTGAAACGTTTTCCAAAAAGTTCAATAATGTATCGCCTTCGTACCATGGAAGATTTGTTGAAGGGTCAACAATATTATCTCCATTTAGTGCACTGATTGGAATATAGGTGACTTCTTTAATGCCCAATTGTTTTGCAAGGTCTGCATAATCTATCAGGATATTGTTGTACACGTCCTGAGAATATTCCACCAAATCCATCTTGTTAACGGCAACCACCACATGTGGAATATTGAGTAAAGAAGCAATGATAGAATGCCTTCTTGTTTGCTCAATAACACCTTTACGTGCATCAATTAAAATGATGATAAGCTCAGAGTTGGAAGCACCTGTAACCATGTTACGTGTGTACTGGATATGGCCAGGTGCATCTGCGATAATGAACTTGCGTTTGGGCGTTGAAAAATACTTGTAGGCTACGTCAATGGTAATGCCCTGCTCTCTTTCTGCACGCAAACCATCAGTCAATAAGGCAAGGTCTATTTCGCCATCTTCACGGTTTTTGGTTTGCTTTTCTATAGCTTCCAAATGGTCTATCATAATGCTTTTGCTATCGTACAACAAACGACCTATCAATGTGCTTTTGCCATCATCTACACTACCTGCTGTTATAAATCTGAGTAAATCCATATTATCTGAACTGTGATTAAAATGATTTTGATGATTTGTAGGATTGTTGATTCCGTTCCTACAGTTCCAGTGTGCGACGCCTATGCAGTTTCATGCTTATTCAACTGCTCGTCTCATTAAACTTTGTGCAACTCTGTGGCTTCGTGCCTTTGTGGCTCTTCTAAAAATACCCGTTCTTTTTTCTGTCTTCCATAGCTGCCTCGCTTACACGGTCGTCAATTCTTGTTTCACCGCGTTCGCTGGTTTTAGTAGCTATGATTTCGTTGATGATATCATCTATTATAGAAGCATCGCTTTCGACAGCGGCGGTACATGTCATATCGCCAACGGTACGGTAACGCACTTTTTTAACAGAGATTTTATCATTTGGTTCTATTTGAATGAACTCTGACATTGCCACAAACTGGCCTTCATACTCTAATACTTCGCGCTCATGGGCAAAGTAGATGGAAGGCAGGCCAATGTTCTCTCTCTTGATATAATTCCAAATGTCAAGTTCTGTCCAGTTGCTGATTGGGAATACACGAACGTTCTCGCCTTTATCTATTTTTCCATTGTAAGTATTCCAAAGTTCGGGGCGTTGGAGCTTGGGGTTCCATTGACCAAACTCATCACGCACTGAGAATATTCTTTCTTTAGCCCTGGCTTTTTCTTCATCACGCCTTGCGCCACCAATACATGCATCGAATTTAAATTCTTCTATGGTATCCAATAAAGTGTAAGTCTGCAAAGCATTGCGGCTTGCAAATTTGCCTTTAGGTTCGGTAAGGTTTTTTGCTTTGATAGTGTCTGCTACATTGCGAACAATTAACCTTTCACCAATATCGTTTGCCAGCTTATCACGGTAATCCAATGCCTCAGGAAAATTGTGGCCAGTATCTATATGTACCAATGGGAAAGGAAATTTGCCCGGGCGAAAAGCCTTTAATGCCAAATGCACCAACACAATAGAATCTTTACCACCACTGAACAATAATGCAGGGCGCTCAAACTGGCCTGCCACTTCGCGCATGATATGTATGGACTCTGATTCCAAAAGGTCTAAATAGTCGAGCCTATGGGTAGTATTATTTGTTGTTTTGTTTTCCATTTCTAATCCAGATTCTTTTGAAGTTATAAATTTTCGCTTCTTTTTTCTTACTCCCCTTTAGGGGCGGGGGTTTCGGGGGCATGAACATGCAACCCACATTCTTTTTTCGCTGCATCTTCCCACCACCAACGGCCTGCACGAAAATCTTCGCCCGGCTTTACGGCACGTGTACAAGGCTGGCAGCCAATACTTACAAAACCTCTGTCGTGCAAAGGGTTGTAAGGAATATTATGTTTGGTGATTTGCTCTCTTACTTGTTCTGTTGTGTAATTCAATAACGGGTGATATTTG
The DNA here is from genome assembly GCA_031424995.1 of Chitinophagales bacterium. Taxonomy (GTDB): domain Bacteria; phylum Bacteroidota; class Bacteroidia; order Chitinophagales; family Chitinophagaceae; genus Parasediminibacterium. The sequence goes on from JANPIP010000009.1 coordinate 132,390, forward strand.
ATTACTTTATTTGATTCATCCCACTCAAGTATTTCAAGATCGTGACGGTCTGGTGAATGTTCTGCACGAAGGCCTGTAACCCAAACTTCCATTCCTTTTAATGCCCTTTTTAAGGGTTCTACTTTGCGGATGAAGCAACAGCTTTTACGGTTCTCTACAGATTCGTAAAAAGAGTTGGGACCTTTTTCGGCAATAAATTCACCAAGGGTTTCAGCCTGCGGATAATAGGCTTTCACCTTTGTATTGTAACGCTCGTTGGTGCTGTTCCATACGCTGTAAGTTTCTGAAAACATGCGGCCTGTATCAAGCGTAAAAATGCTGATGGATAAGTTATTGGAGAGTATCTCGTGAGAAATTAGCTGGTCCTCAAAACTGAAGCTTGAAGAGAGTGTAACTTTTTGTGGAAATTTTTCTGCGAGTAATTGCAAAGCTTCCTTTATATTTAACCCACCAATTTGGTGGACTAATGATGTAAGGTCTTTTGTATCTGAACTATTCATTGAAAATTAAAAGGTTTGATGGTACTTATTCTGTTAGTGTGGTACAGGCTGAAAGCCTTATGATCACAGCATTTTGCACATGCTGCAACAGCGTTTATACTTGTGTATGATGAGGTAATTGTTTTCCATTACGCGTTACAACCCTACTGGTTTGGTGGGCAAAGATAGGGTTTGATAATTATTGGGCAATTTCGATTTTGTGAAAACGATTGCGGGGGAAGAAGTTTCACGCAAAGACGCAAAGTTTTAGCGCAAAGGGCGCTAAGGTCTATTTGAAAAAACATTTTTCCATCGCCAAACAAGAATAAGAAAAATAAAAACTTGCAGTGAAAAGAATGTTTTAATTACAAGATTATTAAGGATATCAACCTCCCGCCATTTATCAACCCTAACCAAAGGATTCCATGGATCAAATTCACTAACTCTTTTCTTGCCAATTACCCGCCCTGAAATTATATATCCATCGATACCCATCACATCATGTTGTGTGTAAGGTCTTTCGGTTACATAAATCTCGCTATAATCTAAGTTATATTTCTTCAAACTGTCTGGTGTTACAGTTCTTAAATAGAGGTTACCGCTAATTACTTTTTCGTCAGGACAAGTACAGGCTAAACCATCTACCTTTATTTCTCCCCAAAGAAATGGGGATAGGTAGGCTCTAAAAACTACTATTTGAGTCAATAAAAGAAAAGCAAATGTTGCCAGTATTATTTTTCTTTTGTTGTTTTTCATGTTTATTTATAGCACCTCCACCTGGTTCTTTAGCAAATCTTCAAACACATCCCTTCTTCTTATTAAATGAAATTCACCGTCTTTTACCAAAACCTCGGCTGGTTTATAGCGGCTATTAAAGTTACTGCTCATTTCAAAGCCGTAGGCGCCTGCGTTGGCAAAAACCAGTAAATCGCCTTCGCGTATTTCGTTCAGCTTCCTGTCCCATGCAAAAGTGTCTGTTTCGCAAATATTACCTGTAACGGTGTAATGCGTTTCTTGACCCGCAGGGTTGGTTATATTGGTAATGTGGTGGTAAGCATCGTAAAACATGGGACGAATTAAATGGTTAAAACCACTGTCTACACCTGCAAAACGGGTAGTTTTGGTTTCTTTAACTACATTAACAGACGTAATTAAATACCCGCATTCGCTTACCATAAATTTACCCGGCTCAAACCAAACCTGTAAAGGCTTGCCATTGGGGTTTGGATGGTTTGCAAAAGCTTCGCCTACTTTTTGCGCCAACAAATTAATATCTGTTTCCGCATCGCCTTTTTTGTACGGCACTTTAAAGCCTCCGCCAAGATCAATAAATTCCAGTTCTTTAAACAGTGGGATGATATCAAACAGAACCTCAATACCTTTTACAAAAACATCTACATCTTTTATTTCGCTGCCGGTATGAATGTGCAGGTCTTTAATGTGCATGTTATTGCTATTCACAATTTCAAGTACTTCCTCCATCATATCTACAGGAATACCAAACTTGCTTTTATCGTGACCTGTTGAAATTTTTAAGTTACCGCCAGCCATAATATTTGGCCGCAAACGAATACCAACGGGATAGCCATGACCGTATTTTTTTCCAAATTTTTCAAGGTTACTAAGGCTGTCAATATTTATATGAGTACCCAGTGACTGTGCTTCTTCTATCTCGGTGAAAGCGATACCATTACTGGTATATAAAATACGCTGTGGTGGAAAGCCTGCGTGAAGGGCAAGTTTTACTTCGTTAATAGAACTACAATCAATATTGGCACCAATATTTTTAATGTGTTTTATGATGTTGATATTGGTAAGTGCTTTACAGGCATAAAAGAATTTTACATCCTGCCCCTTAAAAGCATTGGTAAGGGTTTGGTATTGTTCAGTGATTTTTTCTGCATGATACACATAAACAGGCGTACCAAACTGCGCAGCTATTGCAATTAATTGTTCGTTGGAAAGTTGTAAAGACATGCCGCGAAGATAATAGCTGATAATTATTTACAACTGATGTAAATGGTATCGTTTTTAATTTTTATGTAGTTGATTTTTCTACAAATTGTCTATCAGCATACCCAAATATGCATTAAAATTTAAGTGATGGGGCAGGAATAGTAATTGCAAAAGTGAATTATCTTAAAATTATTATTAGCAAACACATCATTATTATTATGAAAAAAATTGTACTGTTTTTTCTGGTGAGCTTTATTTTTTTCAGGGCAAATTCCCAAACTATTATTTTTTACTGGAATGTAAGCACACAAACAAATTTTGGAACCACACCATTGCCTGCTGCAGGTGTTTCACCATGCGTTAGCAATGGTGGGCTGGTAAGAGGAAGTGGCGTATCTATGATTGGTGCTGCCGCTGATAGAGGCTGGGGTGGTAGTGGTTTTGATTATGTATCATCATCCGCAGCGATAGCTGCAAATGCTTTTGTTACAACACAGCTTACTGTTAGCGAAGGCTACTCGATAGCGTTATCTGAAATTAGCCCGATTGAATACATGAGAACGGCTGAAGGGCCTGCACAGGCATTAGTACAGTACAGCCTTAACGGTGGTAGCTTTGTAGATATTACTACTGTAAGTTTTCCATCAACCTCAATTACTGGTGCTTCTGCATTACCTGTTACACTTTCAGGTATTACTGAACTTCAAAATTTAACTGTTGGTACAACTGTAACTTTCAGGATAGTTCCCTATGGTGCCAGTTCTAACAGTGGTGCCTGGTATATTTATGATAAAGGAATTTCTGTAGGCCCTGATTTAGCGGTTTCTGCAGTGGTTACAAACCTGCTTCGCTTTTTCTATTCAAAACCAACAGGTGATCTTAGCTTAGAATCAAGCTGGGGAACTAATCCTGATGGTAGCGGTTTTGCACCATCAAATTTTACTACTGATAACCGTATTTACCGTTTAATAAACAGGGAAACCGCTACTGTGTTAAGTAACTGGACGGTTTCAGGTAATAATACCCAGCTTTTTATTGGCGATAGTTCTAACCTAACAGATTTTAGCCCTGCAGCCGGTATTACGTTTACGCTTGGCCAGGGGGCATCAATGATAGTTACACCACAATCTTCTGTGAGTGTTCCTGCTACAGCTACAATTAATCTTGCAGATAATAATTTAGTAACCTTAGCAAGCACAATATCCGGCACAGCTCATTTGGGCGTTATTGACGGAACTTTAACAGGGGCAGGCAATGTTACTGTTGAAAGGGCAATTCCATCCAATGGAAGAAAAAGTTACACTATGGTAAGCAGCCCTGTAAATGCACCAAGCATAAGTAATTCATGGCAGGAAGGTGGCGTAAATTCTAATGGATACGGTACAATAATTACAGGTGCTACAGGCACTATAAGTAATGGATTTGATGCTGAAAGTGCTTCTGGCCTTGCCTCAATATTTACCTACGACGATACGCAGGCAGCAGGTAGCAGATGGAGAAGTATAACCAGCACTGCGGCTACTACACTTGGTGCAGGAAAAGGATTTTTATTGTATGTGCGTGGCAATAGAACTGTGTCACCTTCAGCTACAGCACCTGTAAATGGTGATGCTACACTACGTGCCAATGGTGCTATTGTTCAGGGCAATGTAACCATATCATCGTTAGTGCCTGGCGCCGGTAAATTTACCATGATTGCCAACCCTTACCCAAGTGCTATTAACTGGGTTGGAAAGGCAGATGGTTCAACAAGGGATATTACATTAAATAACCTTGATGATATTTTTTATGTGTACGATCCATCATTAGGGGTATTTGCAAGCTATAATGGTGCTACTAATGTTTTATCGCCAAGTAACAGTAAACAGCCAACAAAATACATACAAAGTGGTCAGGCATTTTTTGTAAAAGCCAATGCTGCAAACCCTTCTATCACTTTTAACGAAGCAGCAAAAGTTAATACCGTAACTGCAACATCCAATACCGTTTTTGAAGAGGTAACACCAAGGCCGCAAATAAATTTAAATGTTTACAAAGCGGCAGACAATGATTTTGCAGATGGTGTTGTTGCTTTGTTTGATAATAATTTTAAAGCAGGTATTGCCAAAGAAGATGCGGTAAAATTTGATAATTTTAACGAGAACATTTCTTTGATAAGAAACGGTGAAAAACTATCAATTGAAGGAAGGCCATTGGTTAAAGATGCAGATACTTTGTTTGTTGGGTTGAACAACTTTAGTAAAACAGCATACAAACTTATTGTTGATGCTGTTAACCTTAAAAATGTAACTGCTGTATTGATAGATAAATACGCTGGTACTACTAAACCATTAAATGCTGAAGGCAGCACCACATACAACTTTACTGTAAACGCCGATGCAACATCTGCTGCAAACGACCGGTTTATGATAACTTTTGGCAACACCACAAGCGGCAATATTGCTGATGCAATTGACAGCAACAATGACCTGTACGTTAAATTGAGTCCAAACCCTGTAAGCAACCAACTGCTGGTAAGGTTTAAAACAGCTACATCTGAAAACACAATTATCAAGGTTGTAAATAATCTTGGCCAAACAGTAAGAACTGTAAATGCAGGAAAAGTTAATCAGGGTAACATTACCATCTCAACCAACAGTTTGTCAGCAGGTTTATATACTGTGCAACTTGTGAGTGGTGATAAAAAAGTAATCACTCAAAAAATAGTAAAAGAATAATACTATAACCCTGTAAGCTTTACTTATCTTAGCTTACAGGGTTATCCCTTAAAAATATTTAATCATCAATAACTCTATCAATTATGAAATTTTTATCTACAAAAACGGCCTTATCTTTTTTATTGGTTATAATTATTTTAGCTTCCCCTGTATTAGCCTCTGCGCAATTTGATAATTTTCCTGATAACGGTAATCCTGATGCACCCATTGATGGTGGCCTAAGTTTGCTTGTTGCAGCAGGTGTTGGTTATGGTGCCAAAAAATTAAAAGAAAAGAGGAATAAGCAATCGGCAGAGTCTGTTAAAGGCTAGTAACCGATACATGTATTTTAAAAAAAGGCTGTCCCAAAAGGGCAGCCTTCTTTGTTTCTATTTGGTTGCATGGTATCATTTCTGCGATTCAGGCAAAATCTTTAGATAACGATTTTGCTTGCCGTTTATACCATTTAGCGGGTACAAACATCTACACTAAAACATAAATAATTGATAATCAATAGGGAATGCTAGTTGCACTAAAGTTTGTATTAAATAATTCTTTAAACTTTTTTATGAAAAGATTTTTATTCACCCTGATAACAGGGTTATGTTTTTTGGTTTCCAACGCTCAAATATTAAGCTCGTGGAATGTAAGGCAACAGGTTGGTTATGGCTTTGATCCAATGTCTGCAACAACCAATGATGCCTCTGTATCCACTGGCGGGCTCAATAAAGCTCAGGGTGTTACAGCAGATGGTATTGCGGCAGACCGAGGCTGGGGCGGTACCGGATTTAATTATTCTACTTCATTAGACGCAATTAACAATAATGCCTTTATCACGATTCCTCTTTTGGTACGGGACGGGTATATTGTTTCACTTTCTTCCATTAATCCTTTTGATTACAGAAGAGATGCTACCGGCCCTACCAACGCCCTGGTACAGTATAAAATTGGTACTACTGGTGCTTATAACAATATTACTACAGTATCTCTTTCTTCCAGCGCTACCAATGGTGCTAGTGCAGGGCCTATCAGTCTTGCAGGCATTTTTTCCTTGCAAAATCTTCCAAGAGGTACGGTTGTAACTTTCAGGATTGTACCTTACGGTGCAACTGCTGCCAACGGTGCTTTTTATATTTATGACAGGGGCGACAATGATGATGCCGACTTTGCTATTGTGGGCGGCATTGCAGATGTAGATAAATTGTTTTACACCAAATCTACCGGTAACCTTAATGTATTATCTACATGGGGTACCAATATTGATGGTACTGGCACGCAGCCAACCAGTTTTAATACCGATAACACGGTATTCAAAATAAGAAACCGCGCAACAGCAACTATTGATGACAACTGGACAATAGGAGGTGCCAACACACTTTTAGCTATTGGTGATAGTATTAATACTACAGATTTTTTCCCTACACTTAACACCGTATTTACATTAGGTGCAGGTGCTTCGTTAATTATAAATCCAAACTCAGTGCTTAGTTCCCCATTAGGCAGTAACATCGTATTGGCTAACAGGCCTGTTACAATAAAAAGCACCGCTGAGGGTTCAGGTAGTTTTGGTACTATCTTGGGTGCACTAGGTGGCGGTAACAATATTACAGTTGAGAGATTTATTCCATCCAATGGCAGAAAGAGTTATACCATGGTAAGCAGCCCGGTATCATCACCTACTATATACGAATCATGGCAGGAAAATGGAATTAATATCCCTGGCTTTGGTACTATAATTACAGGTTCTACCGCTTCAGGCAATGGTTTTGATGCTGTGAGCTTCTCTGGCTTACCATCTATATTTACTTATAATGATGCCATGCCTACTGGCAGTAAATGGCGTGGTTTAACAGGAACCAGTTTACAAAATGTAAATATTGGGGTTGGTTTTTTATTGTATGTACGTGGAGACAGAACAGTAAAGCCAACATCTACAGGCGTAAATGGTAATGCAGTTTTAAGGGCAACTGGTATTGTTGTAACAGGCGATACAGCGCTTTCAGGATTAACACCAGGTGCAGGTAAATTCAGTCTTATTGCCAATCCTTATGCAAGTGCCATTAACTGGATGAGTAAAGCAGATGGAATAGCAAGGGATATTGTACTTACAGATCTTGATGATATTTTTTATGTGTATGATCCATCATTGGGCGTATTTGCAAGCTATAATGGTGTTACCAATACTTTATCACCAAGCAACAGTAAACAACCTATGGAGTTTATACAAAGCGGGCAAGCATTTTTTGTAAAAGCAAACGGTGCAAACCCTTCTATTTTGTTTAAACAAAAAGCAAAAACGGTTACAGTAAGCGCAGCTTCCAATACCGTTTTTGGTACTACACAAGCAAGACCGCAAATAAATTTAAATGTTTACAAAGCAGCAGACAATGACTTTGCAGATGGTGTGGTTGCCTTGTTTGATAATAACTTTAAAGCAGGCATAGCTAAAGAAGATGCCGTTAAGTTTGATAATTTTAATGAGAATATTTCTTTGATAAGAAATGGCGAAAAATTAGCTATAGAAGGCCGTCCACTGGTTAAAGCAGCAGATACATTATTTGTTGGCTTAAACAACTTCAGCAAAACAGCATACAAACTTGTTATTGATGCTGTTAACCTTAAAAATGTTACTGCTGTATTGGTTGATAAGTATGCAGGTACTACCCAGCTTTTAAATGCTGAAGGCAGCACTTCATACAATTTTACTGTAAATGGCGATGCCGCATCTGCTGCAAACGACAGGTTTATGGTAACTTTTGGCAACACCACAAGCGGCAATATTGCTGATGCAATTGATAGTAACAATGAGCTGTATGTTAAGTTAAGTCCAAACCCTGTTATCAATCAATTAATGGTAAGGTTTAAAACAGCTACTGCTGAAAATACAACTATAAAATTGGTAAATAGCCTTGGCAAAACCGTAAGAACTGTAAATGCAGGAAAAGTTAGCCAGGGTAATATTACCATCTCTACCAACAGTTTATCAGCAGGTTTATATACTGTGCAATTGGTAAGTGGTAGTAAAGTAACCATACAAAAAATAGTAAAAGACTAAACTATACAAGCTTGGGTTACAATTAATTTGTAACCCAGGTTATTTACCTCAAAATTATTTTCTTTTAAAAAATTATCACATGAAATTTTTAGTTGCAAAAAAATGTTTACCATTTTTATTAATAGGTTTTGTACTGGTATTTCCATTGTTAGCCTCTGCGCAGTTTGATGATGTGCCAGCAGTTCCAGACGCCCCAATTGATGGTGGTTTAAGTTTGCTTGTTGCCGCAGGCGTGGGTTATGGTGCTAAAAAGTTAAAAGAAAAAAGAAGTAAGCAGGCAAATGAGTCTGTTAAAGGCTAAAAGAAATACAGAAGTATTTTAAAAAAGAGGCTGTCTAAAAAGGCAGCCTCTTTGTGTTTGTATACGTATCCCTGATGGGGTTGTATTATCGTTTTTGCGATTCAGTAACCTTGATGATATTTTTTATTTGTACAATCCATCAATAAATGCTTTTGCAAGTTATAATGGTGCAACAAATACTTTATCGCCAAGTACCAGTAAACAACCTTTTAAATATATACAAAGTGGGCAGGCATTTTTTGTACTGGCCAATGGTATACTCTTTCTATTACTTTTAAAGAAAAAGCAAAAGTTACTACGGTAAGCACGGCTTCAAATACCGTATTTGGAAACACAAACGATATAAAACCACAATTGAATATCATCTCTCAACAAGTTGTAAAAGAATAATAGCTGTAATAACATTACTTAATTAAACAAAAGCCATTAATCAATAGGTTAATGGCTTTTGTGTTGTTTTTTATGGGCTGAAAATCAGTTTACCTTTTTCAGCATTACCAGATAGGTAGGAAAGTGGTCGCTGTAACCGCCCCTGTAAACAAGCCCATCCCATGTACGCATAGGATAGCCCTTGTAACGCCCCGCGTTCTCTACCAAAAACTCTTTATTAAATACCATCTGCTTATGAAAAAAGAAACCAGTCTGCTCTTTGTTTATCCAGGGCTGCGAAATTAAAATTTGATCAAACAAACCCCAGGCATCTTGGTAGGCCAAAGTGCCAAGGCCTTTTTTATAAAGTTCTGTCCAAGGGTTGTAAAGTCCGTTAGGTTTTACATCCTGCATTTTTGGTTTGGCACGCAGTACCTCTGTAATGCTTGGGCTTGTGGGGTCGTCATTTAAATCGCCCATAATAATGTTTTTAACATTGGGTTCTGTTTTGGCAACTTCCTGCATTTGTGCCAGGCAAACTGCTGCAGCAGCAGCGCGTGCAGGTGCACTTCTTTCTTCACCACCCAAACGGCTTGGCCAGTGGTTTACGTAAACATGAATGGTTTCGCCATCCAACTTACCTTTTACCCACAATATATCTCTTGTAAAATAAGAATCTTTACTGCCGCCAGGTAATCTTACAAATAGCGCCTTGCTTTCTTCAGGTGTAAAATATTTTGGGTTGTACAGCATGGCCACATCAACGCCACGTATATCCCTGCTGTCGTAATGCACATATTTATAGTTGCGCTTTTTAAGCAATGGATGGTTTATAAGATCGTTTAATACGGTATCGTTCTCAATTTCAGCAACACCTAAAATGGCTGGCCCGTCTGGTGTAGTTTCGCTACCTAATTGTGCAATAACAGAAGCCAGTTTGCCTATTTTATTCCAGTAAATGGCACTATTATAACTGCGCTCACCTTTGGGGGTAAATTCATCATCATTAACCTTTGGATTATCAATAGTATCGTATAGGTTTTCTAAATTATAAAAAGCAACTACGGCCACTTTATACTTGGTTTGTGCATGCAAACCAGCAAACGAAAAACTGAAAAAAAGAATTAGCAATAATCTGCACATGAGGTTTTTTTATTTTATAAATGCGAAAATGCAATATTTTCAGTTAAAAGCCGCTAAATTAGCAAATTGTTAATCTTTTAACAATAATAGTCAACAAATATATAGCCCTTATTTTTGCGCCGAACTAAACATTTATGCTAAAAAATTATTTACTGCTTCCGTTGCTCTTTGTAAGTGTAATGGCAACTGCGCAGAAGAAAAAAACTACTAAAACACCTGCTGTAAAACCAGTAACTGCGTTAACAACAACCGCTGATACTTCTATTATTTCTGACCTTAAAGAAAACGTACTGGATAATATACCTGTTGTTTCGTTGGATGAAAATGATTTGGGCGATGGAAGCTCTCAAAATATATCTTCTAATTTAACCGCGGGAAGGGATCCTTTTTTTAACGTGGCCTCTTTTAATTTTAGTGCTGTACGTTTTAAAGTAAGAGGGTATGATGCCGATAATTTTGGTACATATATGAATGGTATACCCATGGAAAACCTTGATAATGGTTTTACGCCATTTGGTTTATGGGGTGGTTTAAATGATGTTATGCGCAACAGAGATCTTTCTATAGGCTTGCGCTACAATACATTTGCTTTTGGCGATATTGGTAGTAATGTTAATATAGACAGCCGTGCAAGCAAACAACGCAAGCAAACCCAGTTTGGATATGCTTTTGCCAATAGAAATTACAACCACCGTTTTTCAATAACCCACAGTACAGGCATAAGTAAAAAAGGATGGGCTTTTACATTCAGTGGCAGCCGCCGCTGGGCAGAAGAAGGTTATGTACCTGGCACGTATTACGATGGATGGAGTTATTTTATAGCCATTGATAAACGCTTGGGACAAAAAGATATGATTTCGCTTACCGCTTTTAATGCCCCAACCGAAAACGGCAAACAAGGGGCAGCAGTAGCAGAAATACGTGAACTTTCAGGTACTAATTACTATAATCCTTACTGGGGTTATCAAAATGGCAAAAAGCGTAATGCCAATATTGGTAAAACCAACCAGCCTTACATTATACTAACACACGATCATCGTTTTAATAATAATTCAAGTTTAGTAACAGCGGCAGGCTTTTCTTTTGGCGACAGGGGTGCTACAAGCCTTGACTGGTATAATTCAGCAGATCCACGCCCTGATTATTATCGTTACCTTCCAAGTTATCAGCTTGATCCTGCATTGAAAGACCAGGTAGCTACAGCTTTAAGGGGCAACGAAAGTTTAAGACAAATTAATTGGGACAGGTTGTACGATGCCAATAGAGGTAACACTGAAACTATAAATGGTGTAACAGGCAAACGTTCACGCTACATACAGTCAGAAAATGTAACCAACACTACAAGAATTAATTTAAACACTACTTATAATACCCGTTTTGGCGATCATGTAGATTTTACAGGCGGTGTTACATATCAATGGCAAAAAAATAATTATTACAGAAAAGTAAATGATTTATTGGGCGGAGATTTTTATGTGGATTTAAACCAGTTTGCAGAACGCAGTTACCCAACAAACCCCAATGCTAACCAAAACGATTTAAACAGGCCCAACAGAATTGTAAGGGTTGGCGAAAAATACGGCTTTGATTACGATGTAAATGTAGGGCGTGGTGCTGCGTGGTCGCAAGGTGTATTTAAATTTAACAAGGTTGATTTTTTTGTGGCAGGCGAGGTGTCTCAAACAACTTTTTACCGCACAGGTAATGTAAGAAATGGTCTTTTCCCAAACAACTCGTTTGGAAAATCTAAAGTAAATGAGTTTACCAACTTTGCTGTTAAAGGCGGTATTACTTATAAAATTGATGGTAGAAATTACTTTTATGTAAATGGGGCTTACATTACAAGGGCACCACAGTTTGATAATGTATATGTTTCATTGCGAACCAGAGATATACAGCAGGATAACGTTAAAAGTGAAAATATACAAACTGTTGATGGTGGTTATGTATTAAATGCTCCCAAACTAAAAATACGTTTAAGCGGCTACTATACACAGTTTAAAGATCAGTTGAATGTGGTTTCATTTTATCATGATGAATTCCAGAACCTGGTAAACTACGCATTAAATAATATTAGCAAAGCGCATTATGGTGCAGAATTTGGCTTTGATGCCAAGATAATGCCAAATGTAACATTAGATGGGGCAGCAGCCATTGGCCGTTACTATTACAACAGCCGCCAAAACGCAGTTACTACTTTAGATAATGATGCCAGTATTTTAAGCCGCGATACCATTTACAATTTAAACTACAGGGTAGGTGGCACACCGCAGGAAGCATATAGTTTAGGTATTACTTATCGTTCTCCTAACTTTTGGTTTGTAAGTTTAACTGCCAATTATTTTGACCAGATGTGGCTTGACATAAACCCAATTAAAGCAACCAACAAAGCAGTAGATGGCTTGGAACAAAAAAGTGCTTTATGGAACCAGATTCTTGGGCAGCAGCAATTTAAACCACAGGTTACAGTTGACTTTTTTGGTAGTTATTCATGGAAGCTTCCTAAAGCCTGGGGCTTTAAAAAACCAACTTTTATTGCATTTAATCTTGGCATAAGCAATCTTTTAAACAATACCAACATTATAACAGGTGGGTACGAGCAATTGCGTTTTGATTTTGCAGGGCGTAACGTAAACAAGTTTCCTCCAAAATATTATTACTCATACGGGTTAAATTATTTTGCAAGTGCTACGCTTAGATTTTAATAATATTCATAATTTTTAATGATCAATAAAATGAAGACCAGATCACTTTTTTTAATGGCCATGCTAACCCTTTTGGTGGGTGTTGCCTTTGTATTTAATGCCTGTAATAAAAAGTTTGATGAGCCTGCCGTAATGGTTGATCCAAAACTTACGGCCAACAGAACCATCAAAGAATTGAAAGCTTTGCATATAGCCGCTAATGGTAGTATTGAAGAAATTACAGAAGATATTATTATATCAGGCGTAGTTATTGCAAATGACAGAAGCGGAAACCTGTTTAAAGAAATTTACCTGCAGGATGCTTCAGGCGCTATTAACTTAAAACTGGAAGCCAACAGTTTATACAACAACTATCCTTTAGGAAGAAGGGTTTTTGTAAAATGTAAAGGGCTTGCAATAACCGATTACCGTGGTCTTATTCAACTTGGCATTAAAGCTTTCACCATACCAGGCACACCTTCTGTTGAAGGTATATTGCCATCTGCCATTGATAATTATGTAGTTCGCGGTAGCTTAAATAATGCTTTCGCACCAAAAGTAGTTACATCACTTGCTGATTTAAAAACTGACATGCAAAATGAACTTTTGGGTAATCTTATTCAATTAAACAATGTTGAGGTGATTAGGGATGATTTAAAAAAGACATTTTCTGATACTTCTAACTATAAGCAGGCAGGGGAGTTAAGAATTGAAAATTGTTCTAAAGATATCAGCCTTATAATCAGGTCAAGCGGTTATGCCAATTTTGCTGCTATGAAGCCCGCTAAAGGTAATGGTACCCTGTTGGCCATTTATACTATTTTTAATTCAGGATCAAATTCTAACAGACAGCTAATTATCCGCGATACCAGTGACATGAAATTTAATAACCTGCGTTGCGATGGCACCAATGGTGACTATAATGGTATTACTACACTCATAACCATTGCCGATGTTAAAGCACTTTATACGGGTGCTACTGTATCAGCACCAGGATCACGTAAAGTTACAGGTGTTGTAATATCAGACAGGGCAGCTGCAAACCTGGTAGCACCAAACCTTGTACTGCAACAGGGTAATGGCTTGCCAGGCATTATTATCCGTTATAAAGCTTCCTCTCATAGTTTTAATCTAGGTGACTCTTTAGATATAGATATAACTGGTGGTACCATAGAAAAATTTAGTGGTGCTTTACAAATAAATAATTTAGATATTAGCGGTACAACGGTTGTTAGCTCTGGTAAAACCATTACTCCCAGGGCTGTTACAAACACGCAGTTAAATGCAAGTATTGATGCCTGGGAATCAACCCTGGTTAGGGTAAGCAATGTTACTATTTCAGGTGGTACAAGTGGTACATGGTCTGGAAATACCATTATAAACGATGGTACTGCTACGGTTACACACTTTACAAGAAATGGTACAAATGGTGCAACTTTTCAAACTACTCCTTACCCAACAGGTACTGTTACATCAATTACGGGTATTGCAGGTAAATTTACTTCAGGTACTACCTCTACAAACCAAATTACTATACGCAACCTTACAGATGTTGTAGGCGGAACTTCTGGTGGTGGGGCTTCCACTTTATTAAATGAAGATTTTGAAGCAACTACAGCAAATACAGATATTGCTTTAACAGGCTGGTTTAACGGAGCTGAAACAGGTACACAAAAATACCAGTCTAAAGCTTTTGGCGGTGATAAATACGCACAGATTTCAGCTTTTAGTACCAATGAAGCTGTGGTTAGCTCGTGGTTGGTAACCAAGGGTATTAATCTTAATGCTACAACAGGCGAAGTGTTGACTTTTGATTCAAAAGCAGGTTTTGCTAACGGCGCAACTTTAAAAGTGTTAGTATCTACAAATTATAGTGGTACAGGCAATCCATGGGCTACAGGTGTTACATGGACAGATATTACCTCATCAGCAACTCTTTCACCTGGTCTTTCATCTGGGTTTCCAACTAATTTTACGGCTTCTGGTAATATTAGTTTAAGTAGCTACACAGGAACCATATATGTGGCATTCAAATATGAAGGTGTAGATGCAGCAGGAACTGCAAGTGATAAAACTACAACCTGGCAAATTGATGATATTAAGATAGTAGGGAATTAAAGATAAGCTTACAATTACCAGAACAGGTTGGTAAATAAACCGCATGAGTTCTGTAAAAGATACGGTTGAGTTTAAAAACTCAACCGTATCTTTTTTATATGTTGTATGTGTAAACATACCAACTCCAATCAGGAGTACAACATTTTAAATAAAGCTATGCGAAGTCTCTGACTTCGCATTTTTTATGTTCTTACGGGTTTACAAAACCCGACGCAACACATTTTGTAAAAAAAAAGCCGCAGGCTTTCAAAGAACATAGGGCATACGAAGTCTCTGACTTCGTATAGCATTTTGTTGCAAACCTCAACTTGTTTAGTGTAAAATTATTCGTTTAACAGAATTGAAAGAATAGCATACTTACTTTGCAGAACTAACGAAATTATTTCCGAAACTGGTGATATTTTTTGTGGAATTATTAACTTCATTTTAAAAACGAGCGATGTAATTTGTAAAACTAATAATGTTGTTTCAGAAACTAATGATGTAGTTTGTATAATTAACGATATTATTTTATAAACTAACGATATTGTTTCAAAAAATAACGATATTGTTTCAAAAAATAACGTTATTGTTTCAGAAACTAACGATGTAATTGGTATAACTAACGAAATAGTTACGTATTTTGGCGACTTGTTTTGTAATTTTAACAAAGTAGTTATGTTATCTCTTAATTTGACACCTATTTTTAAGGCTCGTGGCATTGAAAGACCTTTCACATTCCTTGTAAAGGCTGGACTTTCTCCACATTCTGCTAATACAGTTCTAAATAGTACAACAAAGTCTTTTAGGTTAGACCATATTGAACTGCTTTGCAGCACTTTGGTATGTGAACCTAACGATTTGCTATTGTGGACACCTGACGAAGACAAGCAATATGCAAACGATCATCCATTATTTAACCTGCAACAGCAAGACACAGCAAACGAAATGAAAGAAACATTTGCCACAATACCATATAAACAATTGAAAGAAATAACAAAGCAAATCAATGGTGTGTCATAGTCTTGGTAGCACTAATATTGCCACCAATACCAAGATATTTGGCATTATTGGGGCTTAAAAAATATTGCCTCAGCATTTGTTCTTTATGGTACTCCAGTTCTGGCTAAACCTTATAAACCCCATATGTATCGGGTTGGCTTATGAATAAAAATCAGCAATATTACATTTTATCAACTTTGCTTATCGGTTTATGGAACTAGATTTCACTACACCCCCAAGTCTTTTTCGAAAAGTGCAATAGCTTTTTCTTTACCAATAACTATCCAAACAATGTACTGCTCAAATACCTGTCTCCACGGTCACAGCAAATAAAAACAATGGTACCACTTTGCAGTTCCTGCGCCAGCTTAATGGCTGCTACAGCAGCACCGCCACTGCTCATACCCGAAAAAATACCTTCTTCTTTGGCTAAACGTCTTGCCATTAATGTGGCCTCTTGTTGTGAAACATCTATTACACGATCAACACGGCTGGGATCAAATATTTTAGGCAGGTATTCAACAGGCCATCTTCTTATCCCAGGTATAGAAGAATCCTCAGTAGGCTGGCAGCCCACCATTTGTATGTTAGGGTCTTTTTCTTTTAAGAACATAGAAGTACCCATAATGGTACCAGTGGTACCCATGGAACTTACAAAATGCGTGATTGCACCTTCTGTATCGCGCCACAATTCAGGGCCAGTGGTTTTATAGTGCGCCATGTAATTGTCTTTATTGGCAAACTGGTTTACTAAAAAAAGGCCTTCTTTAGCAGCTTTATCTTCTGCATAATCCCGGCAAACTTCAATGCTTTCCAAAAGCGTAACAGCAGCGCCAAAAGCTTCCATAGTTAAGGTGCGCTCTCTGGTTGCGTTGGACGGCATTACAAGTTCAATGGACAGGCCATACATGCTGGCAATCATCGCAAGCGCAATACCTGTGTTGCCACTTGTGGCCTCAATTAATTTACTGCCTTTTTTAATATCGCCACGCTCCATGGCACTGCGTATCATGTTTAAAGCGGCACGGTCTTTAACACTTCCACCTGGATTATTGCCTTCTAATTTGGCGTATATTTTTACTGCTTTATTAGGATTTAGTTGCTGTAATTCTACCATTGGCGTGTTGCCAACAAGGTCTATAATGGTTGCCATTCGTTATATTTTTTCTACTACTTTAATATCTGATTTATGGTACACCACAGAACCTGCAGGCACACTTTTGGTAAGCCATACATTGCCACCAATGGTACTTCTTGCACCAATAACTGTAGTGCCGCCAAGTATAGTTGCACCAGCATAAATAATCACATCGTCTTCAACTGTTGGGTGGCGTTTGGTGTTAGCCATATTCTTTTCAACGCTAAGTGCACCAAGGGTTACACCCTGGTAAAGTTTTACGTGGTTACCTATTTTGGTGGTTTCACCAATTACAGTTCCTGTGCCATGGTCTATGTATAAATATTCGCCAATGGTAGCGCCTGGATGAATATCAATACCAGTGTGTGAGTGGGCATGTTCTGTAAGAATTCGTGGTATTAAAGGCACATCAAGTAACACCAGATTGTGCGCCAGCCTGTAAAAGCAAATGGCATAAAAGCCAGGGTAAGCTCTTATAATTTCAAACTTGTTTTTGGCAGCAGGGTCACCTTCAAGTATGGCATCAATATCAGTATTTAATACACGATATAATTCTGGTATCTGCTGAAAATAAGCGGCCGATTTAACTTCGTTGTTACAGTTGCGGCAGGCAGCAGTAGCATTTAAAATAAAAGTGAGTTCATGCTCCAGCAGCCTGAATGCTGCTTCAATTTCTTCAATTGATTTTTGTGTGCATTCTGATTTTTCAGGATAAATAAGGCAGATGAGCTTGAGCGCCCATGCCGCTATTTTTTCGTTGGATGGAACAGCATCAATGGCCTGTTGACGTTCATAAATATGCCTGTAAAAATCCTGGTTCATACTGCAATGTTATAAAATGCAAGTAAGATAGCTTTTACTTTAAGCAGAAATATTGCTATGGGAACACGGATGCCACAGATTAAAAGGATTCTCGCTGATTGAATACTATGAATGTTTCATAAATTAAGCACTAAAAGAGGAAACACTACTTACACAGATGCAACGGATTTGCACTGATTGTATATACATTGATGTTTACAGATGAATCAAAAATGCATACACTTTTTGCAGTTCTTCTTCTGTTGTGCAATAGGGGGGCATAATATAAACAGTGTTGCCCAACGGCCTTATGTAAATGCCTGCGGTCAAAGCTTTTTGTGTTATAGTGGTTGATATATTGTTGAGATATTCGTCTTTGCCTTCAGCTATTTCAAAAGCGAGAATGGTTCCCAAACAGCGGATGTTTTTAATTTGCGAAGCCTGGGCCTTGAGTTGTTCTGCGAACTGGATATTTTCCGCTGTTAACCATGAAATCTGTTGCTGGCATTCATCTTTCAATAACAAATCAAGACTTGCCAAAGCGGCGGTACATGCCAATGGGTTGGCTGTAAATGAATGGCCATGAAAAAAAGTTTTCAATTTATCATCGTTTACAAAAGCCTGGTAAATAGTTTCAGTACATGCTGTAACACCAAGCGCCATAGTGCCACCCGTTAAGCCTTTGCTCAGGCAAATAATGTCGGGCTTTTGTTCCATGTATTCGCTGGAGAATAATTTACCAGTGCGGCCAAAGCCAGTCATAACTTCATCTGCAATGCAAATAATATTATGTTGTTTTACTGTCGTTAATAATTCATTCATCAGCGCAGCATCGTACATTTTTATACCACCTGCACCCTGCACTAGTGGCTCGTAAATAAAAGCAGCAATTTCTGTTGAATGATTATTTACAATGTTTTTAAGCGACTCAATATTTTCAGCCGAAGGCGTATCTATAAAAATTACTTCAAACAATTTATCATGGAATGCGAGGGTAAAAACACTGCGGTCGCTTACACTCATGGCACCAAATGTATCGCCGTGGTAAGCGTTGTTAAAAGCGAGGATTTTAGTACGGTTAACGGTTGACGGTTGACGGTTGACTGATGATGGTTCTTCCTCTCTTTCATCTGTCATCTCAATACTGTCATCCTCTTTGTGATTCCACCAAAACTGCAAAGCCATTTTTATAGCCACTTCAGTGGAAGTACTGCCATTATCGCTGTAAAATATTTTAGAAAATTTATTAGGTAGAATGGCTAATAATCTTTCTGCCAAAGCCACCGCAGGTTCATGCGTGAAGCCAGCAAATATTACCTGCTCTAAAATAAGTGCTTGCTGGTACAACTTTTCAGCAATATAAGGGTGCGCATGGCCGTGAAGTGTAACCCACCAACTGCTTATGGCATCAATGTATTCAGTACCGTTATCATCAAACAATAAAGTTGCCTGCCCTTTAACAATGGGTATGGGTGGTTGCCTGTTTTTTTGTTGTGTGAAGGGATGCCATATAACATTGTGGTCACGTTCCTGTAGCGTCATAAAAGTGAATAGTGAGTGGTGAATAGTGAATGGCGAAAGTGCTGCAAATTTTAATCACCAACTATAAAAGCTTGTCTGCTTTATGGCTTCTTATCATTTCAGGATAACCGAAACCTTTTGCCAAAGCGGTTACGGCGATAGCAATGCGTTTACTTTTTGTTTCAACGGTTTTGGCACTGTCAATCCATTTGCTAAAATAGTTTTTATGGCCATTGGGCAATGTATTAAAGAATGCAATTGCTTTAGGTTCATCGTTCAGGCATTCTACAAAATCAGGGTTTAGCTGGTAACCTTTTTCATCTGCTTCAAGCATTACTTTTAAAGTATCGCCTTTTCGTTTTCGTATACCTTTTCTTATGTCTGCATTTAGGGCTAAAATAAAGTCGCCTTCGCCCATAGGCAGTAAGGCAATAGCTTCAATAATAAAATTATCCAGTTTGCCTTTTACCCTGAAACCCCTTTTGTTATTGGGCTTTAACTGTTGCGCAATCTTAACAGGAATAGTAATATAAGTCCATCCTGTTTTTTCGCCCTGTTGTGCAAACTGTAATATGGTAGTGGTGAATGTTACCATCAAGAAAAAAATTCATTAAAATTATTTGGTTCTGATCGCTACCACCGCATCCATTTTAGCTGCAATAGATGCAGGTATAATGCCTGATAAAACGCCAAGAACTATGCAGAGGGTTAAGGCCAGTATTACAATATTAGGTGCAATAAAAATTGGAAACGGTAATATGGTACTAAGCACTTTTGCCAGTATCCATACAAAGAATAAACCTATCAAACCACCTAAAATACACAGGAAGGCACTTTCGATTAAAAACTCGGTAAGTATGGTTTTTCTTTTGGCACCAATAGCTTTTTTTAAACCAATCTGGCTGGTTCTTTCACGTACAGTAACAAACATAATATTGGCCACCCCAAACGCACCCACTACAAGGCTTAATCCTGCAATGGCCCAGCCGCCCATGTTTATAGAACCAAACAGTGATTCTGTCTGGTCTGCAAAAGAGCTGATATCATTCAGGCTGAAATTGTCTTCTACCTTAGGGCTAAGCCTTCTTATCTGCCTTACCACGCCACGCAGTTCATCCTGCAAAGCCTTTGTGGCAACACCTGTTTTGCCTTGTATTAAAATGGATGGGTCATTTTTATCTGGATTGTAAATGCCTGCAAAATAGCGGTAGGGCGAAATGATCGCATTGTCAAAGTCAAACACATTGGCAAAAGATTGTCCCTGCTTTTTCAGTACTCCTGCAATTACCAGTTTTCTTGCGGCGAAAGTGATTTCTTTGCCTATGGCCTTATCGGCATTGGTAAATAGTTGTGTGGCAATAGCATCGCCAATTACAACAATAGGTGCGCCACGGCTAAATTCGTTATCGGCAATATAACGGCCGCTTTGTGTTTCTAAAGATTGGATTTTGCTAAAATCTTCTGAAGCACCAAAAAAGCTGATATTAGAGAGGATGTTATCTCTGTAACTGGCACTACCATTGGTGCGTACTAAAAAAGCCAGGTTACCCGTAAGCTGCGATTTTGCTTTTATAAACTGCATTTCCTCGTACTTGGGCACAGGACGGTTGACATATTTCCACCAGGGGTAATCGTTGCCGCCGCCATATTCCCATTTATCAAGGTAAATACTGTTGCTGCCCAATTGTTTCAAATCACCCTGAACTTTACGTTTCAGGCTGTCAACTGTAGCTAAAACACCAATGATGCAAAAGATGCCAAAAGTGATACCAAGCAGCGACAAAGCGGTACGCATTTTATTGGCTCTCAGTTCTCCAAGCGCCATTTTGAAGCTGTTCCATAAAATGGTGAGCAGTTTAACCATGCAGTAAATGTAATTATTGCCGTTCATTTTTCAGGTACTCATTTTACGGCAGCCTCTTTTCTTTATTTTGATAACAGTTTTTTGATGATATACCGCCTTTGATGCTCACAAAAAATACCCGTTTTTGTCAACTGGAGGTTTCTATTATTTAAACTCAACTATTCGAACAGTTTAGTGTTATAGAAAAAGCGTTTTATTTTTAATATAGTGAAACATCTTCAAAAACATTTGTTTAATAGCTATGATGGTAGAGTTTGATCTTTTAAACCCATATCCAGTCAATGAAAACGTTGACGTAACTTTTTTAGCAGATAACCTTTTAGCATTTGATGTATCGCTACATTTGCACCGATTTTTAAACCATAAACTTGCTTTATGACCTGGAAACAAGTCTTCACTACATCAATTGGTAAGAAACTTACAATGGCTCTTACTGGTATTTCACTTATTTTATTTTTGATTGTACATGCAGGCTTAAATGCTTGTATCTGGGCAAACGATGGTGGTATCATGTTTAATAAGGCGGCACATTTTATGGGCAGCAATATTATACCACGCATACTGGAAGTTGGGTTAATCCTCTTTTTTATATTGCACATTGCGCAGGGCTACATGCTTGCCGCCAGCAACCAGTCTAAGCGTAAAGTTGGTTATGCTGTTGAATATGGCAACCGGGGCAGTAAGTGGTATAGCCGCAGCATGGCTATTTTAGGTAGCCTGTTATTAATATTTCTCATTATGCACTTTTATCATTTTTGGACGCCAAGCCGTTTTGGCGGTATGTGGAACGTGAAGCCCTTAGAAGAAGTTGACATAGATGGCAAACTAAAACACAACCTTTTTCTTGAAATGAAGAACGTTTTCCAAAACCCTGTTGTTGTTGTATTGTACGTACTTGCTTGTGGTAGTTTGGGTTACCATTTGGCACATGGCTTTCAGAGCGCATTTAAAACATTGGGCGTTCACAATAAACGCTACCAAATGATGTTAACGGTATTGGGCAATGGATACTCTATTGTTATTCCTTTGGTTTTTGCAATGATGCCGATTAGTTTTTATTTTGATTGGATATAAGAATAATTTGATAATGTGACGATGTGATAATTTGATAATGTTAGTGAGGAAGCAAAGGAATAGAATGAATGGAAATCATGCAGGTCACTTTAATCATACAAAATCACAGTTCAGATACGCACAGTTAAGACAACCTTTTAAACTTCTTCAGATATGCTAAATGCAAAAATTCCTGCAGGGTCATTAGACGATAAATGGACAGATTACAAAGGACATTGTAAGCTGGTAAACCCTGCCAATAAACGCAAATTAGAAGTAATAGTGATAGGTACTGGTTTGGCAGGTGCTTCAGCGGCTGCTTCACTGGGCGAGATGGGGTATAAAGTAAAAGCATTTTGCTTTCAGGATAGTCCACGCAGGGCGCACTCCATTGCTGCACAAGGCGGTATTAATGCTGCTAAGAATTATCAGAATGATGGTGACAGTGTTTTCCGTTTGTTTTACGATACTATTAAAGGAGGCGATTACCGTGCAAGAGAGGCAAACGTTCACCGCTTGGCTGAAGTAAGTGGTAATATTATTGACCAGTGCGTAGCGCAAGGCGTACCCTTTGCACGTGAATATGGCGGCTTGCTAAGTAACCGTAGTTTTGGTGGAACACAGGTACAGCGTACTTTTTATGCTGCCGGCCAAACTGGTCAGCAATTGCTTATAGGTGCTTACCAGGCTTTGGAAAGGCAGGTAGCTCTGGGTAATGTAACCATGTATGCGCGCCACGAAATGCATGATATTGTTATGGTTGAAGGAAAGGCGCAGGGTATTATTGCCCGCAACCTTATTAATGGACAACTGGAGCGACATTTTGGCCACGCTGTATTATTGTGCAGTGGTGGTTATGGCAATGTGTTTTATCTTTCTACCAACGCCATGGGCAGCAATGTAACTGCCGCATGGAAAGCACATAGAAAAGGGGCAGCATTTGCCAACCCATGTTTTACACAAATTCACCCCACCTGTATTCCCGTAAGTGGAGACCACCAGAGCAAGCTTACTTTAATGAGTGAAAGCTTGCGTAACGATGGCCGCATCTGGGTACCTTTAAAGCAAGGTGATAACAGGAAGGCTTCTGAAATATCTGAAGAAGAAAGGGATTATTACCTTGAAAGAAGGTATCCTGCATTTGGTAACCTTGTGCCGCGTGATGTAGCTTCAAGGGCTGCCAAAGAACGTTGTGATGCAGGTTATGGCGTAGGTACCAGCAAGCAGGCTGTTTATCTTGATTATGCCGCTGCCATTGAACGCTATGGTAAAATTGAGGCGAACAAGCAGGGTAAAGATTTGTCAAAAGATGAGATTATTGTTTTAGGAAAGCAGGTGGTAAAAGAGAAATATGGTAACCTGTTTGATATGTATGAAAAAATAACAGGCGAAAACCCTTATGAAGTGCCAATGCGCATTTACCCTGCTGTACACTATACCATGGGTGGCTTATGGGTTGACTATGAGTTGCAGACCACATTAAAAGGTGTGTATGCTTTAGGCGAGGCTAATTTTAGCGAGCATGGTGCCAACCGTTTAGGTGCCAGCGCATTGATGCAGGGCCTTGCAGATGGTTACTTTGTAATACCCTACACTTTGGGCAATTACCTGGCAGATGAGATTTATGCAAAAGCTTTATCAACCGATCATCCTGCATTTGCAGAAGCAGAAAAAGCAGTTAGTGACCGCATTAATACCCTGATGAACATAAAAGGTAAACAAAGCGTAGAAAGTTTTCATAAACGCCTTGGTAAAATTATATGGGACAAATGTGGTATGGCACGCAGTGAAGCAGGATTAAAACAAGCTATTGCAGAAGTGCAGGCATTGAAAAAAGAATTTTGGAGCGATGTGAGGATTCCTGGAAGTATTGGTGAAATGAACACTGAATTAGATAAAGCCAACCGTGTGGCAGACTTTATTGAGCTTGGCGAACTGATGTGCAAAGATGCACTTGATCGCAACGAAAGCTGTGGCGGACACTTTAGGGAGGAATATCAAACACCCGAAGGTGAGGCTTTACGAGACGATGAAAATTATATGTACGTGGCAGCGTGGGAATATGCTGGCGACAGTAATTGGAACCTTCATAAAGAAGAACTAAAGTATGAAGTTATCAAGCCAACACAAAGGAATTATAAGTAAAACATCAACCCCTGAAGGGGGTATTGGTGGTTGCAACGGCTGATTAAATAATTTTTTTATAACAACTAAATATTCCCCCTTTAGGGGATAAGGGCTTATGGAACATCAAGGCATGAACCTGACCTTAAAAGTCTGGAGACAAAAAAACGCAAAAGCAGAAGGCAATTTTGAAAACTATGAAGTGAAAGATATTTCGCATGAAATGTCGTTTCTTGAAATGTTTGATGTGCTGAACGAAAAGCTTATTACTGAAGGCAAAGACCCCGTTGCATTTGATCATGACTGCCGCGAAGGAATTTGTGGTTCGTGTTCTATGTATGTAGATGGTAAACCACATGGCCCATGGAAAGCAAATACAGTTTGTCAACTGCACATGCGTGCTTTTAAAGATGGGGATACTATTACTGTAGAACCATGGCGTGCCAATGCTTTTCCTGTAATTAAAGACCTTGTGGTAGACAGGAGTGCCTTTGATCGTATTATACAGGCTGGTGGTTATATTAGCGTAAATACAGGTAATGCCGTAGATGGTAATGCATTGCCTATAAAAAAAGACGATGCTGACGCTTCTTTTGCAGCAGCGATGTGTATTGGTTGTGGTGCCTGCGTTGCAGCTTGTAAAAACAGTAGTGCGATGTTGTTTTTAAGTGCTAAAGTTTCTCACCTCACCTTATTACCACAGGGCGAACCTGAGCGTAACAGCCGCGTGGTTAACATGCTTACACAAATGGATAAAGAAGGTTTTGGTGCATGTACTAATACTGGTGCCTGCGAAGCAACCTGCCCTAAAGAAATTTCTCTTGTAAATATTGCCCGTTTAAATAAAGAATATATTACTGCAAGCGTTGTGGCAACACACTAATTCGTAGTAAGTACATAATAAAAAAGCAGCCTTTTAAAGGCTGCTTTTTTATTGACATAACTGTTAGTATGTTTTATTTAAGATGTTTTAGTTGCGTAGCATATAAAATAATAAATAATGCAGGAATGCCCATACCAAATATATACGAAGATGCATTATTGAACTGCACTGCAAAACCCAATACAAACGTTGATACAACAATTGGAACAACTTCACCCAACAAATAGATGTAAAAGCCTTCTTTTTTAAGTTGCCTCATGCGTATGGCACCAAAAATACATAGTGCTGCGCCAGCTATTGTTATGGCATACATGATTATCAGGTTTTCTGTAAACAAAGCCATCAATGTTTGCGATTTTTCATAATCCATTTTTTCTTTTGCACTCATTTTTTCAAGTGCATCAGGGTTATTTTCAATCATTTTGGCCGCAAACTTCATACCCCACATCATTAACGGCAACATTAACAAGCCTAAGCCACTACCTATAAAAGTTAAAATGGTAAGAACGCTAAGCATTTTTGGACGTTTTGGTTTTTCTTCTTCAAAAGTAAATTCTGACATAAAAAGTGGTTTTAGTTTTTAGTTAGCTAACCTACACATATTTAATAACTAAAATAAATTTATGTGATTAATATTTGCAGATTATTTACGTGCTGAAGTTGATATATGAGTGTACCCGTTTGTTACCATTTAAAAAACAATCATTTTTGGTTATCTGCTGAAAGAATTATTTATTGGGAAGAGCAAAAGGCAGTAATTGCTTCTGACCTTCACTTTGGAAAAACAGGCCATTTTCGTAAGCATGGTATTGCTGTACCGCAAAATGTTTTTAAAGAAGACCTGCAGCGCCTGCTGGCGCAGCTTACCTTTTTTAAAGCAGAACAATTACTGGTAGTTGGCGACATGTTTCACAGTGTTGCCAATAAAGAGCTTGACCTTTTTTTGCGCTGGCGAAATGATCTTTCGCAGTTGCATATAAATCTCATAAAAGGCAACCACGATATTCTGAAACAACCCTGGTACGAAGCAGCATCCATCACAACGCATGAATCGCAACTAATTATTGATGGCATTGGTTTTCAGCACGATTCTGAAGATAATAATTGCGAAATGACAAATGCAGCTTATACCTTTTGCGGGCATCTTCACCCAGGCATCATCATCAGTGGCACCAGCAGGCAGCATTTATGTTTTCCCTGCTTTCACTTTGGCGAAACCCATGCAGTATTGCCTGCTTTCAGTCGTTTTACTGGCCTTGCCGTTATTAAACCAAAAAAGGGTGAAAGCGTTTATGCAATAGTAGAAAAAAGTGTGGTGAAGGTGAAGTAGTGAGTGGTCAATGGTCAATAGGTCAGAAAGTCAATAGTCAATAGTCCATCGTCAATGGTCGATAATCGATGGACGACGGTCAATCGTCTTTTATTCGTGTAATCCCTTTTATTCGTGTAGTATCAATGAATAATCTTAAAATAGCTTTCCATCCAATCTACGCCCATCCTTTACCAGAAGGCCATCGTTTTCCAATGCTGAAATATGAACTGATTCCTGCGCAGCTATTACATGAAGGAACCATTACTGAAGACAATTTATTTGCACCCAAACTTTGTTCTTTAGAAACCATTTTGCTTACGCATGATGAAGCTTATCTAAACAAATTACTCAACCAAACGCTCAATGCATCTGAGCAAAGAAAAATTGGGTTCCCCCAATCGCCAGCGCTTACAGAGCGTGAACTTATCATTACGCAAGGCACTATTGATTGTTGCCTGTACGCCATGCAATATGGCGTTGCATTAAATGTGGCTGGTGGCACACATCATGCTTTTGCAGACAAAGGCGAAGGCTTTTGTTTACTGAATGATATGGCTGTTGCTGCCAACTGGTTACTCAACCAAAAGCTTGCAGAAAAGATACTCGTTATAGACCTTGATGTACACCAGGGCAATGGCACTGCAAAGCTGTTTGAAAATGACGAACGCGTATTTACTTACAGTATGCATGGCGAACATAACTATCCTTTTCAAAAAGAAAAAAGTGACCTTGATATTGGCTTGAAAGATGGATGTGATACCACCACATACCTAAACCTATTATATGAAACGCTACCTGAATTAATTAAAACAATAGAACCAGATTTTGCTTTCTTTTTAAGCGGTGTTGATATTTTAGATACCGACAAGTTCGGTAAACTTAAAGTTACAATTGAGGGTTGCCGCCAGCGGGATGCTTTTGTATTTACAACCTTACAGCAATACAAAATACCTGTTGCCGTTTCGATGGGCGGTGGATACAGTGCCGATGTAAAAGTGATTGTAGAAGCACATTGCAATACTTTCAAAGAAGCTCTTAGAATTTATGAGAAGTAAGAATTTGCCATCCTTTATCTCTGAAAATTAGTTGTAACACATTAACAAAGAGTAATGTTCGCTTTAATCTACTAAGTTTGTAGAATAATTAATAAACGTTTTGGAAAATACAAATACCCTCTTTCCTGTTTTTTTAAAATTAGAAAAGTTTCGTTTGGTTATTGTTGGTGGTGGTGTAATTGGCCTTGAAAAACTGCAGGCTGTTATTGCCAATTCACCTCTTGCAAAAGTTACACTGGTAGCCACTGCCATTAGCAGTGAGATAAAAGCAATTGCAGCTAAACATAATAATATAAAACTGGTTGAAAAAAGTTACGATATAACAGACCTTGAAGAAGCTGACCTGGTGATTGCAGCGGTAAATGATATTGACCTTGCTGCAATTATTACTGCTGATGCAAATCATAAAGGCATATTTATAAATGCTGCTGATAAACCTGATCTATGCGATTTTTACCTGGGCAGTGTTGTAAAAAAAGGTAACCTTAAAATTGCTATCTCAACCAATGGAAAGTCGCCAACTATTGCCAAAAGATTAAAGGAAGTTTTCAATGATATTATTCCTGATGAAATGGAGGAAGTGCTGGAAAATATGGCTGCCATCAGGCAAAAGCTAAGCGGCGATTTTAACAACAAAATCATACAGCTTAACAATATTACCAAAGTGCTTGCTGCAACGGGCGATATGGATTCCAAGGCTGGCGAAAGGCAGTGGAAAAAGATTGCTTCCTGGTTTTTATTTGCCTTCTTTTTTATGTTTTTTGGATATGTAGTCATCTCTTATATTCCTTTCGAAAATTTATATTCCACCAGTAAAACTTTTTTATCTGGTATTGATAATAAATTTTACTGGATGATACTTGCAGGCTTTGTTGCACAGTTGGTAGATGGTGCGCTGGGTATGGGTTACGGCGTAACCTGCACCACTATTTTGTTATCGCTTGGTATTAATCTTGCGGCCATCAGCGGCAGTATACATACCGCCGAAATGTTCAGCAGCGGTGCATCTGGTTACAGCCATTATAAGTTTGGAAACGTAAACAAAAAACTCTTTAAAGCTTTATTAATTCCAGGTGTAATTGGCGCCATATTGGGTGCGTACTTATTATCAGTTTATGGCGACAGGTATGCGCAATACATCCGTCCATTGCTGGCTACTTATACTTTAATACTGGGCGTTAGGATCATTATTGTTGCCTTTAGCAAAAAGAAAAAAGCAAGTAAAGTAAAACGGGTAGGTTGGTTGGCAGGTGCAGGTGGTTTTCTTGATTCTTTTGGTGGTGGTGGCTGGGGGCCGCTTGTTACCAGTACATTAATTGCCAAAGGACGTACACCAAAATATGTAATTGGCAGTGTTAGTATCACTGAATTTTTTGTAACGCTTGCAAGTGCAATTACTTTCTTCTCTTTACTTGGCATAAGCCACTGGCAGGTAATATTGGGATTGATAATCGGCGGGCTTGCGGCTGCACCACTTGCGGCAAAGCTTTCCGGTAAACTGCCTTTAAAATCAATGTTTATAGGGGTAGGGGCGATGGTTATTATCTGGAGCCTTCGTATATTAATAAAGGCCATTTCTTCTTTATAAAATGAAATCATTTAAGCGCTAAACCGCAGGAATTTACCTTGCGGTTTTTTTATTGCCTGACCTTTTTTTCGAGGCCTGATTCTAGTACAATTACATACTTGTTAAGAGCGATAAAATATTTCAAAATAAATAGTTCACAAATTTGGTGGACTAAAAAGAAGCCTATACTTTTACTTCATCAATTAAAACATGGTATCAACTTCTTACATAGCAATCGTTTCAACTTGTATGTGCTGTTGTTGCTTAAAATAGCATCCCTGGCATCATCCTTAGCAACAATATTTTACATCACCTTTCAATTTTATAATCATGTCATTTTCAACTAATTCATTTGCACCGTTAACTTAGCTGTAGACAGAACCTACAAAAATTACACGTACTCCATATTTCTTACAACAAACTTGTTTCTTAAAAACTTGTGTTTTAGCAGTGGCAAGATAAGTACCTGCTACCTTTTACTGCCACAGTTGGTGATACCAGCCTGTATCAATATTCTATAGTTAATTACTATTAAGGCACCATTAAACACTTATGTTATATGGCAAATGGCTTTATTGCTTGTAGCATTGTTTGTATTTATTTTGGTAGAACAAAACCTGTCAATGCCCTTCACAGCATGCTTTACTGCGTTTACCTTTCTTACCCTTATTAACTGTGGTGCCATAATGGAACAAAAAAAATGGGTATTTAATATTGAGTTTATAAGAGTGTTCTTAATTGCATTGATTTCGTTGCGGTATGCCAGTTATCAGCTATGCCTGCCACTGATTTTAATTGCAGTTACAGCCCTGGTTATTTATTACAGGCCCATACAAAACTCATATTTAAAATTGGTATACAGGTAAGAAGCTGTTTGAGTTAATTATTAGAATTAGTTATGGATATTTTATTGAGCGAAACTAGGCGGTACCGATGGCCATCGGCATTGTAGCCATAGTCCAACGCCTAAGGCGAAAAATCCAACAAAGTTGTAGCCAATAAAATGCCATAAGGAATATCAAATAAATAACTCATACATCTTTCAATAAAGCTGCGTGGCCGAGTGGTTCAGGTTAAGGTCTGCAAAACCTTTTACGGTGGTTCGATTCCACCCGCAGCGTCAAAAATAAAAGAACGTTTAATCATTAAATTAAAACAACAACATGGCAAAGTTTATTACAAGTATTGAACTGTTTGGTGCCGATGAAAGCGACTACCAAAATCTAACTTCAGCGTTAGAAAAAGAATCTTTTCGCCCTGAAAAGAAAAAATATGTTTCTTTAAAACGTGTAGAGTATAATCGTGAAGGAAACATCACTTTAAAAGATGTAACGGATGCTGTTTTTAAAGTGGCAAAAAGCACAGGAAAGAAATATTCTTTCACCATTATTAAAGACAAGAACCTGAATTGAAATCCTGGTCAACTGGTATTTTCTAAAACTTTATAAAGAAAATTACCTCATAAAAAAACTTCCGTTTGCAACTTGGCAAACGGAAGTTTTTAGTTTATAGAATAGCCAGTTTTAATTCTGTTCTATTTTTTCAATGGCCATTTTAGACAGGTGATGGTGTGCTTCTTTTTCATCATACACCGCTTCAAAATACACATGAAACTTTTGGTTGTTCGTGGTTTCATAAATGCCTTCCATATGGCGGGTAAGATTTTTAAAAGTACCCTGATTGTCAATTTTAAAAGCCTTGTACTTGTTTTTTGCAAAGAAAACAATCAATGCCTTTTCCACTTCTGCTTTCGTTTTTGTGCCACTGGTATTCTGGTGTTCAAACACAATGGCATCTTCTATATAAGCAGCAATGCCTTTGGCATCGTTGGTTTGCATAGATAACTGCAGGTGGAATTTTATGTCGCCATGCACCACTGCATTAGCTGGTTTGCCCGGCAAAAGCAGCATGCTGTAAAGCACTATTGAAACTAGGTTCATTGTTTTTTGTTTTACTTTTTACAACTTATTTTATCATTACACTTTGTTGCCATTGTGTGCCATTGGCGGCAAGCACTTTAACCACGTACAATCCTTTGGGCTGTTTGGTAAGGTTAAGTTTATAAGTGCTTGTTTGTGTTGCCAAACCAGACCAAACTTTTTTACCGGAAGCATTGTACACTTCTACTTCAGCAATCTGGTTATTGGGCAGGCTAACGGTAAACATGCCATCGCTTGGGTTAGGGAAAACCTGTAACGATACTGGATTGCTTATGTTAACATGAATGGTGTTTGAGAACTCACTTCTTCCATCAAAATCAATTTGTTTAAGGCGGTAATAATTGGCACCATTAAAAGGGTTTTCATCAAGGTAACGGTAGCTTACTTTGTGGTTTGAGTTGCCTGCGCCCTTAGCTTTTGCAAGCGTGCTAAAGTTGATGCCATCGGCACTTCTTTCCAGTTCAAACACATCATTGTTTATTTCTGAAACCGTGGTCCAGGTAATGTCAACTTTACCATTTGCTTCTTTTCCAGCGAAGCTGAATAATTTAACTGGTAATGCTGCAGCCATTACCCACACAGGGTTTGAGTACGCATAACCATTACCGCTCTGTAGCTCTATCCTGTAAAAATCGCCTGGCACTCCTGTAGTTGTTAAGGTGTAAAAAGCTTTGGTGCTATCGGGGTTCCATGTGTTGGTGACAGTGCCATTCTTAAGTAATCTTATTACATCAATTTTAGCATTGCTGTTACTATTGCCTTCAATATTTATGGTGATTGTTTTTCCACCGGCAGGTGCAATAATATCACCACCCATCATTACATTGTCAATGGTGAAATTCATCAATGGGCCGTTACTTCCAAAGTAGTTGCCGCGGTCGCGCATTACCGAAATTATTTCCTGTTGAGTAAAGCTATCCAAATAAGCCATGATGTAATTTTTAGCAACCACGGCAGGGTTGTGCGCATCAGAATTTGAGATGCCCAAATAGTGACGGCCAAGTTTGTTCAAAGAATCCCAATCGTTAAAAGTTAAGCTGTTAACGGGGTGTGTTGGTGCGTAAAAACCATTCCAAACTTCAAGCCCTGTATTCCTTCTTACGTTCAAATCTTGCCATGGCAAACCTGGATAGTGCGGGTGTGCGAGGTACATAAACCCACGGCCATAAGCGGTGCCGCTGTTATTAGTTGAATCTACAATTTGCTGTTCGGTGATTGTGGCCAAATTCCATGGTATTAAACGGCCTGCGTTGTAAGCCAGGCAATGACCGCGGCTGGTGGTAACCTCTTCGCCTGTCATGATAATCATGTCAGAATATTTGGTATTTTCTACGTTTACCGCATTTTGGTGGTTGATGGTGTTATGGTCGGTAGCCGTCATAAACGCAAGCCCTTTTGAGTAGCCTGATTCAACGTTTTCTGCAATGGTACCAACGCCATCACTAAAGATAGAGTGGGAGTGGTTATCGCCTGCAAACCAGCCTTTGCTGTTTACAAAAACAGAGAATTTCTTTTCAAACACATTGTTCTGGTGGTCAGTAAGGTTTACGCTAACAAATGCCCTTCCTCCCGTTTTGCCCACCAGTTTAAATTGTAAGGTGATAGAATCTTTTGCGTTGATGGAAACCCTTTGTGAATCAACCCCAACAACATCAACATTATACCCGCCTTTAATCCGTGCAGTAATAGGGGTTACCGATGTTGTATTGCCATTTTTTATTTTGATGAAAGCCATTACCGTATCTAATCTTTTAATAAAGCTGTTGCTATTGGTAACAGTAAAATCAATACCTGTTTGCAACACTTTTATCTTGCTGTACTCTTGTGCAATGGCATCAGATTTTGCAGCAAAGCCAGTGGTAGAAGCCGCTATAAGGTAACGGTTCATTGAGTAGCTGGCAGCAGGGGCAAGGCGTAGATATTTTTTTGTTCCCATAAACCTTTTAACACCAAACTCTACAAGGCCGTTTGCCATATCACCTTCGTATACCATGCCATAGGCAAGGTTGGCAGCGCCGTATTGTGCAAACCATGGTGCAGTAGGCTTAAATTCATAGTTGGCAGAAAGACCAAATTCGCCCGTTACTTCACCAACACCTGGCACAAAAGAAACTTCACCTGTGCCATCAAAATCCATAATATCACCTATGTACATTTTTAAACTGTCTGTGGTGGAATTGTTGTTGATGGCGGTTTTTACATAAATATAGTTGTCGCCGTATTTAATTTTATAATCACTTACAATGGTTACATCCGTTCTAAAAGCAAGTGTTTGCCCATTGCGCGTAGCAAGAACTTCATTGCTTGCCAATGGTGCAACGTATGGCCTGTAAATGCGGCCTGTTGCCCTTACATTGGCTTCGTTGGATGTGTTGTTTACCACAAAAACAGTATCCATCATACTTGATTGTTTAGACCACCAGGTGTCTACTGTATCGTTTGTTGGGGACATTTTCGCAATGCTAACCCAGTCTATTAAATCGTTCGGGTTACTCTTTACAATAAAATCAAGCACAGCACCTTTTGAAGAATTGGGCTGCTGGCTATGAATGGTTTTAACACCAAGTGCGACGGCTATTTTATCGTTCTCCATAATAATGTCATCCTCGCCCGTGGCAACAAAACCAGGTGAATTTATTTGTTTACCCGTGCCAGCCCAAACCTGAATAGGTGTTAATGGAAAGCCAGATGCCACTGTAAAATGCAGCACACTGTCAGCAGGTGAACTAATCGCAATTGATCTTGACTGGGTAAGATAACTAAGGCCTGCTACGGTAAAAGTGTACACATCATCAGGTATTAAAAAACTATAATTGCCTAAAGAGTCTGTTAAAGCCTGGCCTTTAACTTGTGCATTTGTATTTTTTGCTTTAACAGTAATGTTTGCAATGGGTGTACCATGCACATCTTCCACACGGCCACGTATTCTTCTTATACCGCTAAGTTCACTATCAATGTTCAAAAGGTTTTCAGCCCATTTGCTGATGCATTGTTGTGGTTGCGTATAAATGCTGTTATCTGCAACATCTGTGATATGGTAAAATTCAAGATCTGTAGAGTCGCCTGCGGGGATATTTAACTGGAACCATGCACCAAAAATGAAGGTTTGACCGTTTAAAGCAACGGGTGTATTCTTTACCCAAGCAATACCATGATTAGGGAAGGTACTGTTTACAAAAGGGGTGCCTTGTATGCCTGCGTAAATATAATTTGATGTCCATCCTGAATTAATAATTGGGCCAGGAGAATCGCCTAAGCCAGGTATAAAGGCACGTTGCTGGTTGGTTTCATCAGGATCCATTTCATATTCAATAAAACCATTAAAAGCAACGGCATCCGTATTAAAAATTCGCAGTTTTATTTTAACAACGGGGCTATTATTATTGAGCAAAGAATAATTGGCGCGAACTTTTATTTTTGGCAAATCTGTAGTGGCACCGTAAGAAGATATTGAAGAAGAGTCATTGCCTGAAACCCATATAGAATCTAGGTTTACGTTCCTTGTTGGGTAACTCCAGTCAGGTAAAATAGAAGTGTGTATCAAGAGCTGCGTCCAGTCTAAATTATCGCGGTTTCTTCTCTTTTGTATCACATCCATCATGATACCTTTCGACAAACCACCCCGTGAATTATTAAGCACTTTTACGTTGCTGATGTTGGCAACAACACTATCGTTTTTCAGGTAGTAATACCTGGTACCTGCGGTGATGTCGTTAGAACTTGCACCATAGCTATAGCCGGGATCTTGCGTGGCGTAACCAGCCCTGTTGGTGCCTGGTAAAGTGCCTTGCGAAAAAATAAGTGTAGGGGTTAACAGGAAAGAAAAATAAAGGCAGATAGCCTTAAACGAAGTGTTTAATTTTTCCATGATTTTGCTTGCTTAATTAAGGCTCAAAGCTAAAAGGAACAACCGTGACCGCTTATTATGAGATAGTTAACAATTTGCGGCTTTGCTTGGTATTAGGTGCGGTTAAATGCTGATTTTTAAAAAAAGAGAACTAAGAAGAATGTTTAAAAAACTGGCTTAACAAAATTGTGCAGCCAAACTACAGCCAGTTTATTTATGCCCAAACCAAGTATCTTGCACACATGATTGAGCTTAAAAATATTAAGAAATCTTTTGGGGAGCGGGTGATATTGAACGATATAAGTGCAGTGATGGAAACTGGCAAATGCAACCTTATTATTGGTGCAAGTGGCAGTGGTAAAACGGTACTTACTAAATGTATGGTAGATCTTTTTCAACCAGATGAAGGCCAGATTGCGTACGATGGAAAAGATATGGCAGCAATGGATGATGATGAACGTAAACTGCTGCGTCAGCAGATAGGTATGCTCTTTCAGGGTTCTGCATTATTTGACAGCATGACTGTTGCACAGAACGTTCTTTTTCCGCTGGATATGTTTACCAAAATGACCACAGCAGAAAAAAACAAACGTGTAGATGAAGTACTGGCTAAAGTTAATCTTACCGGTGCCAATAAAAAATTCCCTTCTGAAATAAGTGGTGGTATGAAGAAGCGTGTTGGTATTGCACGCGCCATTGTGTTAAATCCTAAATATCTTTTTTGCGATGAGCCAAATTCTGGTCTTGACCCTCAAACATCTTTACTTATTGACAAGTTGATTCGCGACATTACCCTTGAATATAACATTACCACCATCGTTGTTACGCACGATATGAACAGCGTAATGGAAATTGGCGATCATATTGTTTACATGCACCAGGGTCATAAACAATGGGAGGGCAGTAACAAAGAAATTATATACAGTAAAGATGAGTTGTTGAACAAATTCATTTTTGCATCTGACTTTTTGCAGGATGCTAAAGAAATGCGTATGATGGAAGACAGGAACAATGGCAAGCTTCAGTCATAATAAAGATCTTTTACACATTTTCAACTCGTGGCATAGTTTTTTAATTGTTACTGGTATTAGTTAAACAAAAATATCAGATATGAAAAAAGTAATGTTTTTATTATTGGGTGCAACTTTAAGTATAGGTGCTATGGCACAAGCAACACCTTCTCAAACTGTACCAACAAAAGCTGCCGCAGTTAAGGCCGTTAAAAAAGATGTAAAAGAGCTGGAACAACAAAGAAAACAACGCAATAAAAAAATTGTAAAAGCACAGTTTGGCCAGGCAAAAGATGTGCAAAAAGATATTAACGCAGATAGGAAACACCTGAAAGCAAACAAAAAACATCTTAAAAACAAAGGCGTAAAAATGCCAATTGAAAAAGCAAAAGAAGGTTCGCTTTAAATATTTGTAATACTACATTTGGCCTGCTGTATTTATTTACAGCAGGCTTTTTTATTGCAGGTAGGCTATTAATTTTTTAACATCACCTTCATTTATACCAATCAATTATTCTCTTATTTTTAAACTATGAAAAAGATTTTTTTTGGTGTGTTAATGTTTATTATGACGCTGCCTTTTTTAGCAATGTCACAATCCTCAACTTACGATACTACGGCACAATATTTAAAAACAAAACGTATCCCTGCATTTAAAGTACTTCATTTAAACAGCACCATTACAGATAGTGTATGGTTTAAAAACGATAGCCTTCCAAAAGACAAGAATATAGTGTTTATTTATTTTAGCCCTGAGTGTGGCCATTGTGAGCACGAAACAGAGCAGATTGTAAAGCATATAGATAAACTGCAGAATGCTTTTTTTGTATTCGTAAGTTATCATGAAATGGATAAGCTAAAAGCATTTTACGATAAGTATGATCTTGCAAGATTTGCCAATATTCGTATGACGCGTGACCCTCAATATTTTATTCCCTCTTTTTTCAGGGTTGAGTTTACCCCTTTTGTAGCCGTTTACGACAGTAAAGGCAACTTTAAACAAGCGTTTAAACAAGGCGCAGAAATAAAAGAATTGTTGCCTTTAGTACAATAAATTCATGGTTGGGTAATCTTATTTTACCTTTCAAACCCAATTTTTCTTCTGCTGGTATTTTTTAACTTTCACAATAAGAAAATCATCTTATATTGACTGTTAAAACAAATACCAATGAGAAAAAAAATACTGCTGGCTGCTGCTGCAGGTTGTATGGCTTTCGCAACAACCAATGCGCAACCCCCCGTACCCGTAGCGGTACCACCCGGTACAAAAATTACCATTGATTCAAGCAAAGCTGCGCCGCCTAAAAAGGTGAACATTTCAGAAAAAACAAAAGGTACTAAAAAGAACGAAGGTCTCTTTACACTGTACCAGGATACTGCCACAGGTAGTGTTCAGTTATACATACGAAAAGATCAGTTGGGCAAAGAGTATGTGTACCAAAGTTTTTCTATAAGCGGGCCTACACAATTCTTTCTTAACCAGAGTATGCACCGTAGTAACGAGGTTTTTAAAATTGCCAAAGCTTTTGATAAGCTTGAGTTTTTATTGGTTAATACCTCTTTTTATTACGATAAAAACAATCCCGTTAGTAAAACTGCTACCGTAGATAAACCTGAAGCTGTTTTTTATGCTGATAAGATTGCTTTCGAAGATTCATTGGGCTACCTTGTTTCTGCTGATGGTTTGTTTATCAGTGAGAAATTGGATCCTGTAAAGCCAGCTTCTGCACCTTCTCCTTTTTCTGGCCCCACGTTTAATCTTGGTGGTCTAAATCCTTTAAAATCAAAGTATGCAACCATACGTTCTTTCCCCAATAATACAGATGTAGTGGTTGATATGGCTTACGATAATCCTTCTGCATTCGTTTCAGGCGGTGCTGATGTTGCTGACCCGCGCTATGTGCGTGTACGTATGCAGCACAGCTTTATTGAAGTGCCAAAAAACAATTACAGGCCAAGAAGGGATGACCCGCGTGTAGGCTATTTTATGGATCAGAAAACCGACCAGACAAGCATTAGCCCTGTGCCTTACAAAGATGTTATTCACCGTTGGGATTTAAAGAAGAAAGACCCTTCTGCTGCATTAAGCGAACCAGTGGAACCTATTGTTTGGTGGATAGAAAACACTACACCATTAGAATACCGCAATACCGTAATGGAAGCTGGTTTAAAATGGAACGAAGCCTTTGAAAAAGCAGGGTTTAAAAATGCAGTGCAAATGAAAATAATGCCTGATACCGCAAGCTGGGACCCTGCTGATATACGTTACAATGTTATCCGTTGGGTAGCTTCTGCAAACCCGCAGTATGGCGCCATCGGGCCAAGTTTTGTTAATCCCCGCACAGGGCAAATACTTGGTTCTGATATTACCATCGAATGGTTTAGCGGCAGTGCCACACCTATTTTTGATGAGTTGTACAGCGGCCCTTCTGCGCAGCAAAACAAAGCTGTTGAACTGCCCGTGCAGGTGGATAAAAACCATTTTGCCAACTGCACTTTAGCAGGCGAATTAAAAGCACAATACCTTACAGGCCTTACTACGCTTGAAGCAGGTGGTGCATCTGACGCAGAGATAAAAGAAATGCACAAAGAGTTTTTAACCTATCTTGTTTTGCATGAAATGGGCCACACCATGGGGCTTAACCATAACATGAAGGCAAGCCAGATGTTATCTCCTGCTGAAATAAACAACAAAGAAATTACCCGCAAAATTGGTTTGATAGGAAGTGTAATGGATTATCCTGCTATTAATGTGGCATTAGATAAAACCAAGCAGGGCGATTACTACACCACAAAAGCAGGCCCTTACGATTTATGGGCTATTGAATATGGTTACCTGCCTTTAAGTGAAGGTGAGGAAGAAGCGGCGTTATCAAGAATATTATCACGCAGTACTGACCCTAAGCTTGCTTTTGGTAATGATGGTGATGATATGCGCAGCCCAGGCAAAGCCATGGATCCTCGCGTTAACGTAAACGACCTTACAAGCGATGCTATTGCTTATGCAGAAGACAGGTTTAAACTCGTAAACAATTTAATGGGTAAACTGGTAGCAAAATACAGTAAACCAGGCCAGTCTTATGCTGAGTTAAGAGGCCGTTATGGCACATTAAACGGCCAGCGTAATAGTATGATAAATGCTGTGAGCCGTTATGTGGGTGGCGTGTATATTGATAGGAGTTTTCCTGAACAGAAATCACCCACAAAACCTTTTACACCAGTGCCTTTGGCTACGCAAAAGAAAGCTATGGAGGTACTTACCAAATATGTATTTGCACCAGATGCTTTTGATGCAGACAAACAGGTATTTCCTTACCTGCAGTTACAACGCCGTGGTTTTAGCCAGCCGCAAACAGGTGAAGATTTCAGGATAACCAACAATGTGCTTTCCTTGCAAACAAGCGGTACACTGGCACATATACTAAACCCTTCAACATTACAGCGTATAAGCAATACACGTTTGTATGGTAACCAATACAGCGTTGCTGATGTTATGAACGACCTTGTAAAAGGTATTTTTGATGCTGATTTAAAAGGTGATGTAAATGTATACCGCCAGTACCTGCAAAACTCTTTTGTTGAAGGCGTGGCACAGCTTTCAGGCGAGAGGTCTCCATTGGATGGGGTATCTAAAGCCGCTGCCATTTACACATTGCGCAAGCTTAAAACAAAATTGGCTGGTGCAGTAAGTGCCAATGAAGAAACCAAAGCACACCGCAGCAACCTGAACTTTATGATTGATAAAGCTTTGGCGGTGAAGTAAGATGCGTCATGTCGAGGGACGAGACATCTGACTGAGATAAAGAGTAATGATACTTAAAACAAAGAATAAAGTATCGGATATAAAAAAAGCCCCTGCAAACTTTGCAGGGGCTTTTTCATAACTAACGTTAATAGTGCTATTGTATTTTAGTTTCTTTTTTGTTTACTTTAAAACGTTTGTCAGGGGTACCATCTGCTTTTAATGGCACAGCGGCAGGTGCGGCAGCTTTGTTTTCTTTAAAGCGTTTATCAGGGGTACCATCTGCCTTTAACTTAACGGCTGTTATTTTAGCAGGCGTTTCTGTTTTGGTAACTTTTGTTTTTTCAACCACCTTAACCGCAGGTGTTGCTTTTTTAACTTCTGGTTTTGTTTGTGCAAATGATGTGGTTGCTAAAACCGCAGCAGCCATAAATAAGGCAAAGATTTTTTTCATGAGTTTACATTTTAGGTAACCAATGTATGAAGGTTTTTTTGTTTTTTGGAAACTCTTTGAATAAGTGTTTCTGTTAAAATTATTTACAAAACATCATTTAAGCTTTTT
The DNA here is from genome assembly GCA_031424995.1 of Chitinophagales bacterium. Lineage (GTDB taxonomy): Bacteria > Bacteroidota > Bacteroidia > Chitinophagales > Chitinophagaceae > Parasediminibacterium. The sequence continues at coordinate 172,591 of JANPIP010000009.1, forward strand.
GCACTTTAATAGTCATTGCTAAGCCTTGTTTTTTAAAATACCCTGTTGGCGGTTTGTGCTTTTTGCCCTAAGGTTTTTCAAGTCTGCAATACGTTCTTTATCAGCTTTAATAAACTCGCTAATGGCTTGTTTTTGTTTATCTGTCAAAGGTTTTCAATCCAACAAAGTTTAAAAGCAACTTGGAATTAACCTAAATCTCATAAAATGTTAAACTTTAATTTATAGTGCGGCAAAAGCTGTTAAAACGATGTTATACCATAACATATCCATTGTTTGATATTATTATATTTCATTGCTTTATACACAGGGCAGTTTATAGTACTGTTAATTCGTCGGCTTTAATCATTACATTCAAAAAACAGGTAACTCTCCCCCTCCCATCAATGAACGCATAACCAATATATTGTTGCAATTATCAAAAAACGTTTAAACCAAAACAAATGGCAAAACTTTATTTTACCCGGCAGCCCCATTTTTATTCAACAAACTCCTGCCTTGCCGTCTCCACATTCCAATTCGTACCTGTGAAATCAGTCGTTCCTCCAAACGCTTTGCTTTTTAACTGTTAAAAGCAGTCAGTTTTTTTTGAAACACATACCAGTCAATACCATCCCAAAACGCCTCGTCATATATCCTAAGGACGTTGAGCTGCTCACAGGCCGTAAACCACGTACGGCAAGGCACCTTCTGCAAACAATACGCAAAGAATTGGGCAAAAGCAAAAATGCATTTATTACTATCCTGGAGTTTGCACAGTACACAGGTCTCAAGGCAGAAGATATATATAGCCGCCTGTTGGATTAAAAGATCATCTCATTACACCGTTTCCCTGTTGCTGCCATAAACGAAACAAACAAAAAACCACGGCAATTGCCGTGGCTCTTATGCTGTCAGCTTCGCGCTGCCTTTTCTGTGTGGGTTTATATCCTCCCTTTATAGATTGGAGGGCTACTTCCTCAATCGCTTCACCACCCACTGCAAACAAAAAGAAACAGTAAAACTCACTGCCGCACCAATAGCTGCGAGTATAGCCGTGCGTATAGCATCTTCTTTTAGGTTGGCAACAATGGTAAGTAATGTGCCACCGGCTGTTCCTGCTTTTAAGTTGTTACCCATCATTACCCCCTTTCTTTTTGCTGGCGGTTTTGGCTTTCCTTCTGTCAACCTTCATCTTCAAACTGTCATCTTTCTTCCGCATGGCCTTTTCGGTTGTTACCTGGCTCGCTGCGAGGGAGTCCAACGCTGTAACCAGTTGGTCATCTCTTGTGATACTACTGCATAAAATTATTCTTATGTGTGCAATGCTGCTAGTCATTAATTACAAATTGCGCCAGCTTTCGAAGTTTAGTGTACGAATATGGTTTTATAAAAAATCCCTGAACAGACAGCTCATAAGCTTCTTTTATTGTATGGGGCATTAAGCCTGTGGTACATAATTGTTGTGTAAAGAAGTTGCCCCTTTTGCGGGTGCAGTAGTTGTTGGTTTTATACATATAATTCTTAATAGAAAAATCAAACAGTAGATTATGTTGCCATGAAGATGGCCTATAGTAACCAGTGGGGCTTAAAATAAAAAAGGACAAAATGGGAATGATTCCAATTTGTCCTCTCAAGTCGGGAAGACAGGATTCGAACCTGCGACCCCCTGGTCCCAAACCAGGTGCGCTACCGGCCTGCGCTACTTCCCGTTTGGTAAATTTAAAAGTCTGTAAACAGGTGTTTTTTAAATCTTGGGTTGCAAAAGTAACCGTTACGCCCTTTCCACACAAATAAAATTTAAAAAACAATAGCATATTAAAACCAGCGGGTTTGGGGGCATGGTATAAAAGCGAAACTTGTGCCTGCCAAACAGGGGCAAAACTGTACTTTTGCAATCCTTCAAAAAAAATAAAGAGCGTTTTTATGCTGGATAAGTTAGATGCTGTAAAAGCAAGGTTTGAACAAGTGGGTATTGCCCTTACCAATCCTGAAATTATCAATAACCAAAAAGAGTTTGGTAAGTTAAGCAAAGAATACCGCTCGCTGGAAAAGATTGTGCAACCTTATGAAGCCTACAGGAAGGTAATGGCCGATTATGAATTTGCCAAAGAAAGCTTTAATAGCAGCGATGAGGAAATGAGGGAGCTTGCAAAGATGGAGATGCCCGAACTGGAAGAAAAGAAAGAGCAACTGGAAAAAGAACTGACCAAACTGCTGATACCAAAAGACCCGCAGGATGACAAGAATGCGATTATAGAATTGCGTGCCGGCACAGGTGGTGATGAAGCCAGTTTATTTGTGGGCGATTTACTGGGCATGTACCTGCGTTACTGCAGTAAAAAAGGCTGGAAAACTTCTATTGCCAGCGAAAGCGAAGGCACCGTGGGTGGTTACAAAGAGGTGTTGGTAGAAGTATCTGGTGAAGATGTATATGGCACTTTAAAATTTGAAAGTGGTGTGCACCGTGTGCAGCGTGTGCCAAATACTGAAACGCAGGGCCGTGTACACACGTCTGCTGCAACCGTAGCTGTAATGCCTGAAGCTGAAGAGGTAGACTTTGAACTAAACCCTGCTGATGTTAAAATGGAAACTTCACGAAGTGGTGGTGCTGGTGGACAGAACGTAAATAAGGTAGAAACCAAAGTGCAGTTAACACACATACCTACTGGCGTAGTAATTGTTTGCCAAACAGAAAGAAGCCAGTTGGGCAACCGCGAAAAAGCCATGACCATGCTGCGTACCAAACTGTATGAAGAACAGGTGCGTAAACATGAAGATGAAATATCTAAACGCCGTAAAACATTGGTAAGTACAGGTGATAGAAGTGCTAAGATAAGAACCTACAACTGGCCGCAGGGCAGGGTTACAGATCATCGTATTAACCTTACTTCGTATAATCTTGATGCTGTAATTAATGGTGAAATAGAAGAGTTTGTAGAAGCATTGCAGATGGCAGAGAATACAGAGAAAATGGCTTCTGAATAAAATAAATTTGTATAGTTAAAATATAATGCCGTGTAAATTTTACACGGCATTATAGAAGCTGTTTGAGTTAATTGTTTAGAATACATTATTGCGGTTTTTTGAGCGAAATAAGGCGGATTTTGCAGCCATAGTCTAAACGCCTAAGGCGAAAAATCCAACGCAGTTGCAGCCAGAAAGGCGCGATAAGGAATATCAAATAATTAACTCAAACAGCTTCTTATTATCAGTACGCTTTAAATTACAATGTAAACCTGGCATTTGCCCCAATATAATAAGTAGCATAAGGTGTTCTTGGATTAAAAAATTTAGGTAATTGACCTGCTGGTGCCGTAAGGTTTATAAAAGTAAACTGCGAGTAACGATGGCCTAAGATGTTATCAAGCCCTGCAAAAATATCCAATACAATTTTTTTATCTCTGCCTGCGGCCAGGCTATTTCTGTAGCCAAATTTAGCATTGAGTAAATTATAGGCAGGTGAGTAACGGCTATTGTCCAGCACAATAGGCATCCTGTCTGTAAACATACTGGTGGCATTAAGGTATAAGCCAGCAGAAGTTTCTATATCAAACCCAATATTTAAAAGGTTGGGGGCAACGCCACTTACTTTTAAGCCACTGTAATCTCTTGTAAAAGCATTGTTATTGTTGTCGCTTTTATAGCTTCCATTTCTGCAGTCGTAGTAAGAGTAAGTAAGAAACGGGCGTACCAGTTTTACAAAGCTTTTATCATTTTTTGGCTGCCAGGCATAGTTAAAAAATACTTCAAAACCATTGTTGCGTATGGTGCCTGCATTGGTTGTTATAGAATAGAAAGGTGTACCTGCTGCCATATTGGGTGCAAAGTTTTGAGAAACCAGTTTGTCGCCAATTTCAACAGTAAAAAAAGAAAGCTCGTAAGTAAATGTTTTATTAAACAGGTTACCCTTGGTACCAATTTCAAAGTTGCCGCCCTTCTCTGGCCGTAAATCATAATTTACTTTGCCAAGCTGGGTAATAATCACCTGGTTGGTATTGGGTGGCGAGTAACCATCAGCGTAGCTGATATAAGTAAGGTTGTTTTCTGTAAACTTATGTGCCAGTACAACGCGTGGCATAACTGTTGGCTTAAACGGCTTAAAGCCACTACGGTTTACATAGTTTGCAGTACCTGCACGCATGTCTTTAATGGCGTATTCAATATAATTAATACTGGCACCTGCTGTAACGGTGGTCTTATCATCTATCTGCAATTCTATACGTGCAAACTGGTTCCACATTAAAGGTTTTACTTCAAGGTCGCTGGTTAAAGCACCCAATACCTGGTTGGTTTGATTGTATGTTTTTTGATAGTTGATGTTTTTAAAAGCCTCTGCACCAAAACTGATGCGTACTGGTTTATTACCAAAGCGGCTGGTCCATACAAAGGAGGTTCTTGCACCAAACTTATATTTGTTAAGTTTTAAAAGGGTATTGTTGGTAGGGTTATCAATGGTTTGTGTAGCAATAAAAACGCTTGTTTTGTTGCTGAAGGTTTCTGAAAGTTTATACTCTTGTGCAACGCCAATCCTCGCACTTTCAATATCTATAAATGCGTTGTTTTTTATGTAATCTAAATCCGCAGAATCTGGATGATGTATAAAATTGAAACTGTCTACCTGCCCTGCCAGTAAATCGTGCGATTTGGTGTAGCTGGCAAAAATGGAAAAGGTTCTGTTTTCATCATTATAAATATCGGCATTCATGTTGATGAAATTTTTTACTGAGCTGCTGTGCTGCCTGAAACTCTGTAGCTCCTGGTGGCCATAATTGGTGTACATATTTAACTTATCAGTACCAATGGCAATGGCTGTATTGGTGCGCAACAAGTTATTAGAACCACCTGTTACAGATTGTATTACTGACCTGCCCTCGGGGGCTTTTTGGTTATACATGGTAACCACGCCTGCAATGCCAGTACCATACACGCTTGATGATGGGCCTTTAAAAACCTCTACACGGCCAATATTGTCAAAGTCAACGTCATCAAGTGTTGTAGAGCCATCAGCATCAGTTAAAGGAATATCATTTAAGTATGCTTTATAACCCACGCCATTGTTGTTGGTTTGGTTGCCATAGCCACGCATTACTATTCTTGTGCCGCCAGAAGCAGTGCGCATTTCCATGCGAACGCCTGGTAAAAGATTTAAGGTATTGTGCAGATGAATGCCATTGTTTCTGTCAAAATCTCTTGGCGTGATGGTACCTATACTGCCTGGCGTGTTAATGGTTTTTCTTTGGGTTGAGAGACCTACCACCTGTATCTCGTTCAGTAATAAATTAGAGGGCTCTAAAAATATCAGCGATACATCGCTTTTGTTTTTAAGTACCACATCTTTACTTAAATAACCGCTGCTGGTAACTGTTATACTAAAACTGCCATTAACTGTTGTAATTTCAAATTGCCCTTTACTGTTACAAACAAACTTTTTGCCCTGGTAAGTAATAACCGTCAACGGTATGGGCTGGTTGGTTTCATTATCTCTTACAATACCTTTTATTTTTTGCTGGGCATTACTTGCCGTGACTAATAATGTAAAAAGAAAAAGGCAATAAATTTTATACATAAACCAGTTGATATGCTAATGAAATTAAAACTATTAAGGATGCTGATGTAAACCTCAATGTTGCTTTATAATTATCTTACTTAAACGGCTTATTCTTCGTTTAGTCTTGGCCTTAATCTTGCCTTTGCTTTATTAAATACCTGGTTGCCTTTATCAATGCCAGCACGTAATTGTTTCTGTTCTTCTTCAGGCAGGTTGTAAACGGTTTGGCATTCAGGGGTGCAGCAGCCATGGTATTTTTCAGCACATTCGCTGCACTGAATAAACAGCAAATGGCAACCATCATTTTTGCAGTTGGTATGTGTGTCAGCAGCTTTGCCGCACTGGTGGCAATGGGCAATCACATCTTCTGTTATACGTTCGCCAAGGCGATTATCGAAAACAAAGTTTTTGCCTATGAATTTGCTGTCAATGCCCTGTTGTTTTATTTGTTGTGCGTAATTGATTACACCACCTTCTAAATGAAAGACATTTTTAAAACCTTTGTGCAGCATATAGGCACTCGCTTTTTCGCAGCGTATGCCGCCTGTGCAGTACATAATAATATTCCTGTCTTCATTGCCCTTCATCATATCAACGGCCATAGGCAATTGCTCACGAAAAGTATCTGATGGAATTTCAAGTGCATTCTCAAAATGACCCACTTCATATTCGTAGTGGTTACGCATATCAATTACTACAGTGTCTTTGTGCTCAAGCAACTGGTTCATTTGTTTAGCATCTACATATTTGCCCTTGGTGTGCATGTTAAAGTTGGGGTCGTCAATACCATCAGCAACAATTTTTTCACGCACTTTTACTTTAAGCACCCAAAAACTTTTGCCATCATCATCAACGGCTATGTTTAATCTTATCCCATTCAGCGGTTCAATGGAATAGAGGAAGGTTTTAAAAGCTTCGTAGTTGTTTGATGGAACGCTTATCTGTGCATTAATACCTTCTGTAGCCAGGTAAACGCGACCAAAAACTTTCAGCTCAAATAAATGCTGGTAAACATGGTTTCTTAATTCAACAGGATTTTCTATATTGAAATAATGATAAAAACTGATGGTGGTTCTTGGCTCAGTTTCCTGCAACATGCGTTGCTTCAGCTCTTCACTGCTGATGAGGTTGTGTAGTACGGGCATAAATTAAAATTTAAATCCTGCTTGCAGGGCAGGTAAAATTTAAAGCGCAAAAATAGGGGTTTTGAAAAGCAACCTTAAATGTGTACCTGTTGCAGTTTTTTTATCATTGATTTTTTTGCAACAGAATCTGTTGCAACTTTTTTTGTTGCAATTTTTTTTGCAACAATTTTTTTGCAACAAAATTTGTTGCAGTTTTTTTATTTTTTTTACATTGAAACAAACCTGCATAACCAAAGATTTTTGCCCAATAATGTTATGAACGTACAAGTGTGCGACGCTCGCAGAGTCCTGCGGACAACAACCGCCAAATAGAAATCCCCAAAGCCCGTTACCAAAAAAATCTTCCTTTTAAAACAATATTCCTTTTCGCGGTTCGTCCTCTCTTTAGCAAGATGGATGCAGCAGTTATCTTAGAGGCCGCAATGCCGGTTTCAGATAAAAAAAATATAGCAGAGGTGGTAAGCGCTTACAGCAAGCGCCTGATGGGCTTCATACGCAGGCGTGTGGGTACAGATGCCGATGCTGAAGATATTCTGCAGGATGTTTTTTACCAGTTTATTGGCAACACGCAACCTATTAAACAACTGACTGCCTGGCTTTTTCGCGTGGCGAGAAACAGGATTACTGACACTAAAAGAAAACATAAGCCTGAGCTGCTGGACGACATTTATGAAGCAGATGAAGACTTTTTAGGCTGGGCCGAACTTTTTTTTGATGCCAACGATAATCCTGAAACTGAATACCTGCGTAGCCTGTTTTGGGAAACACTGAACAAAGCTTTGGATGAACTGCCTGTTGAACAGAAACGGGTATTTGTAATGAATGAACTGGAAGATATTCCCTTTAAAGAAATTGCTGCACAAACCGGTGTTACTGTTAATACCCTTTTATCGCGTAAACGCTATGCAGTACTGCATTTGAGGGAAAGATTGCAGGTGTTAAAGGATGAATTGCTAAACTATTAAAAAACGAATGATGAATAAGAAATTCTGGATAAAAAGATGTATTGGCTTTGTAATACTGGCCATTGCATTTATGGCTTTGTTAAGCTATGTGGTAATGCGTTTGTGGAATGGTGTACTGGTAGATATAACATCAGTTAAACCAGTAACTTACCAGCAGGCTTTTGGTATTTTAATACTAAGCAAGATTTTGTTTGGGGGCTTTAAAAAGGGCTGGGGCGGCCACAAAAACCATATGGAATGGAAAGAAAAAATGAAAGCAAAACTGGAAGGGATGAACCCTGAAGAAAGGGAAAAGTTTAAACAGGAATGGCGTAACCGTTGCCGCACATGGGGCAGGGTAAGGGACACCAAAAGCGGTACTGAATAACTGAGACATTGCGCAAACCATTTTAAAATAAGATTTGTATGAACATACTGGTATTTAAAACGAACGTGTCTAATCAAACGCAGGTAAAGCGTTTAAGTACGCACATGAAAGCAATGGAAGGCGTAATAAAATGGAGTGTTGACCTGCATGATTGTGATAAAGTATTAAGGATTGAAGCCAGCAACCTTTTGCCGCACAGGGTTGAACACATTGTAAGCAATGCAGGCTATTACTGCAAAGAATTGCAGGACTGAACTTTTGCGAAGCAACCTTATGGGGTTGCTTTTTTGTTTTACACTAAAAGTAATTAGGTCTGCACTTTTTTCTATCACATAGACACATAGGCACATAGCTTTAAGCCCTCTACCAACATAGCCTTCCTATGTGTCTATGTGCCTATGTGGTTCATATTTTTTGTTGCAACCTGAACGTGTCTAGTATAGCTGCGTAAATCTGCGAAATCTGCGGGAAATATATTTTCCTTATTCCGAAATGCTATTATGGCACAGCAAGTTTCAAAAGCATAATTGTTGTGATAACACTAAACCAAATAAATTAGCTGAATGAAAATATTATTTACCTACCTTAAACCATACCGCTTGCAATTGGCATTGGCCATGCTGCTGGCCGCTATTAACCAGGTTTTTTCACTGCTTGACCCTTATATTTTTGGTAAAATGGTTGATTTCGCCAATTCCTCAGGTGAGTTTGTAAAAGAAGGAAAGGATAAGGGGCTTTTGATAAAAGCTTTAATGACTGAGCAAACTTTTGTAACAAAAATGATGTGGTTAATCGCTGCTTCCATTGGTGTGGCAATGGTTTCGCGCATTGCAAAATCTTTTCAGGATTATGTAGTAAATGTAGTAGTGCAAAAATTTGGTGCTACCGTTTTTACTGACGGATTGAAACATTCCATGCGCCTGCCCTACGAAGATTTTGCCGATCAAAGAAGTGGAGAAACCTTATCTATTCTGCAAAAAGTGCGGCAGGATTGTTCCCAATTTATCGGCTACTTTATCAATGTACTTTTCCCAATTATCGTTGGTGTGGTATTCCTCATTTTTATGACACTTTCTATCCACTGGAGTTTGATAGTAGTGTATGTGATAGGGATTATTATTTTATCTTTTTTAGTAGGTGCGTTAAGTAAAAAGATAAAAGCCATACAGAAGAATATAGTAAAGGAAACAGCAGCATTGGCAGGCAGTACCACAGAAAGTCTGCGCAATATAGAATTGATTAAAAGCCTTGGCCTTACCCAGCAGGAGGTAAAGCGCTTAAACAACAATACCTATAAAATTCTAGGGCTTGAACTGTCGAAAGTAAAACGTGTAAGAAGCATTGCCTTTTTACAGGGAACGACGGTACACTTTCTAAGGGCTGTGATTCTTTTCATTCTTACCTGGCTGGTATTTGGCAGTAAATTAACTGTGGGCCAGCTTATTTCCATGCAGTTTTACAGCTTCTTTATTTTTGGCCCCTTGCAGGAGTTGGGCAGTATCATTACATCTTACCGCGAAGCAGAAACTTCCATCAATAATTTTGATACGCTGATGAAGAAACCTGTTGAGCCAAAATCTGATACTCCTTTAAATGTTGGTGCTATTGAACAGCTTGAATTTAGCAACGTTTCTTTTCAGCACAACACAGCAAATTATAAAGCATTAGAGAATATTTCCTTCGATGTAAAACTTGGTGAAACCATTGCTTTTGTTGGCCCAAGTGGTGCAGGTAAAAGCACGCTGGTAAAGCTTTTGGTAGGATTGTACAGGCCGCAGGAAGGCCATATTTTGTACAATGGTGCCGAAGGTAAGGATATTGATTTTGATGAACTGCGTGGTCAAATTGGTTTTGTAACACAGGATACGCAACTGTTTAGTGGCACCATAAAAGAGAACCTTGTTTTTGCGGCACCTAATGCCACAGAAGAAGACTTGTTTGATGCCCTGAATAAAGCAAGCTGCGATAATTTATTGCTGCGTGCAGAAAAAGGTTTGGACACCGTAATTGGTGAAGGTGGCCTTAAATTAAGCGGTGGTGAAAAACAACGTTTATCAATTGCCAGGGCTTTGATACGACATCCTAATTTATTAATTTTTGATGAAGCTACTTCTGCACTTGACTCTTTAACTGAAGAAGCCATTACCAATACCATACGCGAAATCTCGTCTGAAAAGAACCAGATTACCGTAATGATTGCCCACCGTTTAAGTACCATTATGCATGCAGACAGGATTTATGTTCTTGAAAAAGGCCAGGTAGTTGAAACAGGCAACCACTTTGACCTATTAAGCGAGAAAGGTTTGTATTACGCTATGTGGCGCCAGCAAATTGGTGAGAGAAAAGCAATGGCGTAAGACTTTTACGCAAAGAAACAAAGAAGCAAAGAGGCACTAAGGTTTTAAACTTAGTGCCTCTTTTTTTTGACTTTTAGGAATATGCTTTGCGCCTTTGTATCTTATGCTCCTTTGCGTGAAATCTCTACCTCGCCACTACTATCTTTTTATTGTATTTCTTATCACCAATAAGCACTTTAAGAATGTATACTCCATTGGCAACATTACCAAGGTTATACTGGTCAGTAAAACTGCCAATATAACTGCCATAATTATTGTAATACAACACTTTGCCCCACATATCAGTAATTTGTACTTGTACTGTAGAAAGATTGTTTACCTCAAAGTTTGCAGTAAAACTGCCCCTGCTTGGGTTAGGGTAACTTAACAGGTTTACCTCGTCAGGGTTAACATTATTACCATCAATGGTAAAGGCAAAAGGTGCAGAGGTGAAGCTACAACCATTCGCATCAGTACCTGAAACAGTATAATTGCCTGATGCTTTTGGTTTGATAGTTGGTGCTGTAGAACCATTGATAGCATTGCCGTTCAGGTACCATTGTATATCAGTAATTACATTTGTTTCAAGGCTGTCTTTGTTTGTACCAGCAAGTAAAATTTTAATGCCACTACTGGTTGCAGAAATAGTTACTGCACCACGCGCTGAAATACAATCTGCCGTTTTAAGTTTCATGTCGTATAGGTAATAATAAAAACTTTGGAAATTGCTTGTTGGTGTAAATGCGCTGTTGCCTGTAATGGTAAAAACATTTGGTACGCTAAAAGGGTAGGGGTTATTTGTAATGTTGTTATTTCTAAAAATATTTACAAGTGTGTCAGCCGTGGTAACACGTAGTGCATGGCTAATAGTGGCACCGCTATAAGGCAGGTTCATTCCCACATAATAAATGGCACCAGTATCTGCTGCATCGTTGTTGTTATTAATTGTACCGCTTACAGGCGTTGGGTGCGATGAAAATACATTTACTGGTTTTGATTCTAAAGGATTAAAACTGTGGCCTGTTGTTGCGTTTTCTGATACTAAATTAATTACCTCAACATTTAACCTGCCTGGAAATCTCGTAAACATTCTAACACTTTCCAGTACCAATGGGGCTGTGGCATTATACTTTAAATAATTGCCCCCGTTAGTTTGGTAACCCCCGTTAGGATAAATATTTTTAGACGCCAGACCTGCATTTGCCCTTATACCACTGCTTACATACAGTGTATTACCTGATGGAACTGTACTTAAAGAAAGCTCACTGCCAGTACCAATTGGTGTGGTGGAAGTTGGTGAATCGTACCAAAAATAATTGGCACCATTTACAGGGTTTGTGATTTTAAATAACGAACTTGATGCAGAACATTTTACACCCATAGCTACAGGTGCAGCAGGAATGGCAGCGATAGAAAAATTACCTGTAAGTGTATTATTTGTTGCGTCCTGGTCGCCTGTGGCTGTAGCATTAACGGTAATTGCATAGGTGGTTGAAGGCAGGCTGTTGAATGTTTTTTGAAAAGTATAAACAGCACTACTGCTTGCAGGTATAATTAAAGGGCAAACAACATTTACAGAAGCCACAGTTGTTGTACCGTTTAGTACTGTAAGGGTTAAAGGAATATTGCTTCTGTTAGCAGAGCCATTGTTTTGTATGCGTACTGCAACAAGCTGAGATGCGTTGCTGCAATCACCACTTACTGGCGATACAATTTCGCTTATTGCAATATCATTACCTGGTTGTACAAACCGTACGCGGTAATCCTGTGTTTCGCCTGAAATATAAGTACCGCAGGGGTTTATATCTGTTGATACGTTTGTTTCTTGTGCCACAATACGCATGATGGCATAGTTGCCAATGGTTAAACCTGCTGGTGTATTAATATTGGTTGTAAAAGTTCCGCCCCCGCTAATTAAGCCGCTTGTAGCAACCAATTCGCCTGCATCTGTAAACACACCATTGCAATTAAAATCAATAAATACTTTTACAATTTTATTATTGGTTGTTGCATCGCAACTGCTTAGTCTGATAGTTATTGGTGTTGTTTGGTTGGCTTCAATATCTGCCGTAAGGCTGGTATAATCCCTGTAATTGGTACAGCCTGCGGCTGTTTTATTTTTTATGGTAGTGATGCCAACACTGTCTATGCGTGTACCTATTGTAGCTGTAGCTGATGAAGTGCAGATAGCAGAACCTCCAACGCCGCTTACCAGTAAAGAATAAGCCTGAAAACCTTTATTTAAAGTGCCTTTATGGCTAATTGTAACAGTATATGCCTGGCCTGGTACAACATCATCAATATTTATTTTTTCAACATTATCTCTAATATTATCTCCTGTGGTTGCATTGGCAGATGGAACAAGAGGATCAAGTATCCAAGGCCTGTAAACTGTTGCAGCTTTTGAAATCCGCAGGTCTAAGTCGTTTACAAGTTTTATAGTGCGGTCGTTAAGTGCATTGGCAATGGGGGTAACATTTCCTTTAACGTCCGTCCAGCAAAGGGTTGCAGACAATTGCCCTTTGCCTGAAGCAATGACTGTAGTGGTAAAAGTGCTGCCATTGTTGAGTGTATTTTCAAACAATAAATGTTCACTGGTACTTGCGTTGCTTGATGTTACTGCTGCCTTTATAACTTTAGAAGCCTTTTCTACATTCAACAAACCCCAGCCAAATTTATAATCAGGGCCAGGTGCATCTCCTGCTTCTTCTGCGGTATGTATGGCCAACCCCTTCAATGTTGCAGAACGCATAAATGCGCCTGATTTTAATTGGGAGTAATATTCCTGTAGTAAAAACAATGAACCTGCAACATTAGGTGTTGCCATAGATGAGCCGCTTAATGTACCATATGCACTTGTGCCACTGGCAACACTGGAGGTTACATTGGCTCCATTACCAACAATGTCAGGCTTTATGCGACCATCATCTGTTGGCCCCCAGCAACTGAAAGAAGTCATAATTACATCTTCTTTTTTAGTGTAAGGGGTTGTTAATGGCTGTACTGCACCAACGGTTAAAATGTTTTTTGCATTGGCATCCATGGGTATAATATCGTAAGCATTATTACTGTAAATGCCTGCAGGCCTGTTTCCCGCAGATGCCATGGTTCCACCTGAATTGTAGCGGTAATAAGGCTGGCCAACGGCGGCGCCCGTATCATTCCTGCTGTTGCCTGCTGCCTTTACTATAAGGTAATTTGGGGCATTATAAGCAATACTGTCAAGAGCTTGAGCATCGTTGTTATAATAACCAAATTTGTAGTCTTCGTTTTCATTATGTCGTCCTCTGAATTCCCATCTTGGGCCGCCGCCATCTGTTGGTGAAGTATTATAGTACCAGCCAGAAACAATCCCATAAGAATGGTTGGAAAGTAACAATCCTGCTGATTCGCCAAGTATTTCAGAAACATCGTTTGTAAAGTCGTAGGCCAGTATGCCCTGCAGGCCAAAACTCATTCCTTTTGCAATAGGATTGATGCCTGTTGCCATTAAGGTACCTGTAACATGCGTGGCATGGTCGCTGGTGGTTGATGGATTGTCTTTTTGGGTGATGCGGCCAGTAAGCTCTACATGGGTTGCCAGTACTTTACCACCATCCCAAACGGCCAGTTTATTTTTCATATTGGCAGAAGAACCGCTTAAGTTTAAACCTGTGGCCCCGCCATTCCAAAGTTGATTGGCTCTTGTGGTTGCGGCTGCAATGGCATTGCTGTAAGTGGTGTAATATTTTGGTGTGCCATCTGGCAGAATACCCACCAGGTAAGCTTTGTCACCATTCTTTCCTGTAAGTATGAGGTCCCAGTTTTTTTGTTTTGCAAGCGCAAGAGCGTTTTTATAGCTGAGGTCTTCAGCGGTTTTCATTTCGCGTGAAGCCTGTTGTAACAATTTTTCATTGGTGGTTACCTGTGCGCTGAGGTTTGCTGCAATAGCAATTACAGTAAACAGAAGAATGGCAGGTTTAAAGTTCATAGTACTTTTTTTATTCCGTATTTATGGTATCGTTGCTTTATTAACGTAATAGCTAACAGGAATGTTTGTTGACAGAAATTCTACAGTTGATGACTTAGCCCTGTTCCAATAATTATCGGAAGAAAGGAAAGCCCACAGAACTTTTTCTGTTACTGCGCTGCACATAAATATTAACTGCATGTAAACAAAATGTTCCTGTTTAAAGCTTAGTAAATTAGATACTTTTACCATAAAAGTTGATGTATGTATAAAATTCTTTTTGGTTGCATTATCGTTTTCTTAACAATTGCCGCCTGTTCATCTTCAAAAAAACAAAAATCGCCGATGATAACGCAGGGAATTACTGGGTTTGTTTACGAAGAAAAAGGAAATATGATGCCGATGATTGGCCAAACACCACCAACGTCAAAAGGTATTGCGGCAACCGTTGAAGTGTATGAAGCAACTAATATAAGGCAGGCGATTAAGGATGGTGAAACTACTTTTTATACATCTGTAAGTACCAAAAAAATTGTTGTAGCAGCGGCTGACAGCCTTGGAAAATTTTCAATAGCATTACCTGCGGGAAGGTATTCGCTGTTTATTAAGATTGGCGAAAAATTATATGCCAACAGCTTTAATGAAAAGAACGATATTAACGTGTTTACCGTGGAAGAAAACAAAGTGACCGAAGCGAAGATTGTGGTTAATAATGAGGCTGTGTATTGACAAGTAGTTACATTTCTGGCTAAGCGGAAACGCTTTTTAAGTAAAGAGTTTCGGGACTAAAATCCTGGCCATTTTGCCATGCAATACTATCAAACTGCAGTGTTACACTTTTAAAGTACAACTCATCCTTCAGTTCTTTAAAAATGCCTGAATCTAAATATGGTTTAACATCAAAAACACGTTTTTCATTACTATTGAAACCAATTTCTAATTGATGGTCTTCCAGTGGTTTTACACTAATTACTTTTATCATTGTAAAGGTTTTATATCAAACAGTTTATTACCATGCTTTGCCAATTCCCAATTAGCCATTAATTCATCCCTGTGCAGTTCTATCCATGCCCAAACTAACTTCAATTTATTTTTTGGTATATCACCTTCCAAAACTTCACTATCAATAATATTTATCACACAAGTGTATTCACCATATTTGATATGGATATGGGGTAGATGGTGTTTGTCTGTGTCAAAATAATACATCATGATGATGACACCATAAAACATTGATATTACGGGCATTTGATAGTTGTTATAGTAGCCGAAAATAAAATATTTTTTTCAATTACTACCTGGGCAGAAAACGATTGTTAGAAAACCAGCACTCATTCAAATTATAATAATCATAAGTCTATCTTTGCCACTTACTTTACAGACAGGAGTTGACGTATGAATTTGAACGTGTTGTTGGAGCAGTACCAAAGTAACCCCCGCCTTTTGCAACTGGCGGACAGGATTTTATTTGCCGATCCCCAAAAAATCTTTCTAAAAAACTTACAGGGCAGCAGCAGCGAATTTGTTGTAGGCAGTATTTTTTTGCATGAAAAAACGCAGGGTTTAAACCACCTGGTGGTGCTGAATGATGCTGAAGATGCTGCGTATTTTCATAACACTTTAGAGAACCTTACCAGTGCACTTGACTTGTTTTATTTCCCTTCTTCTTTTAAAACGAGAAAGAATTTCAGGCTACTGAATTCTTCGCATGTAATGCTGCGTACAGAGGCGTTGACCAAGCTTTCCAATGGGGGTAATAAAAAAATTATCGTTACTTATCCTGAAGCTTTATTTGAGAAAGTAGTGCTGCCAAAAACGCTTAGCGGCAATATCATTCAAATAAAAACAAACGACACCATTAACCTAGATGGTTTAATGGAGTTGTTTGTAATGTATGGCTTTGTGCGTACAGATTTTGTGTATGAGCCAGGCCAGTTTGCACTGCGTGGCGGGATACTTGATATTTATTCTTTTGGCAACGAAAAACCCTACCGCGTTGAGTTGTTTGGCAATGATGTTGACAGTATAAGAATATTTGACCCAGAAACGCAGTTAAGTGAACGAAAGCTTTTGCAGGTAAGCATTATACCAAATGTTGAGACACAGTTTGAAACAGGCGACAAAGTTTCACTGCTTGAATTTTTACCGGAAAATACTATAGTGTGGCTAAAGGATTGGGATGTAATAAAGGGCAAGATAGAACAGGAAGAAGAAGACCTTGGATTGTTTTTGGAA
Source organism: Chitinophagales bacterium (assembly GCA_031424995.1). Taxonomy (GTDB): domain Bacteria; phylum Bacteroidota; class Bacteroidia; order Chitinophagales; family Chitinophagaceae; genus Parasediminibacterium. The sequence goes on from JANPIP010000009.1 coordinate 189,115, forward strand.
AGGGCTAAGGAAGAAGGCGAAAGGCGAAAAGAGCAGGACGAAAAGTTAAAAGCTTTTGGCGAACGTCAAAAAGCAAGAGGCCAAACGGTACACCATACGCCTGGCAGTGAAGATGAAGATGAGGACAACACTAAAATATTAAAAGAAGTTTCGCTTGCAGATTTTACACCTGCCGCCACTATTGAAAGACAGGTGCAGCAAAGGCATATTGTAGAGTTTGGATATAAGGCGCATTTCAGTCCATCGGCCATCGCTGATAGTCGATCGGCAACGATTAACGATGGACTGTCGACGATCAGCTTCGCCACCAAAGTCCAACCTTCTTTCAACCGCCAGTTTGATTTGCTGATAAAGGATTTGAAGGCGCATGAAGAAGCCAAATACAGCATTTATATTTTTGCAGAACAGGCCAAGCAATTAGAACGCCTGCATAGCATTTTTAAAGACCTGAATACTGAAATTAATTTCGTTCCTGTAGCCATATCTATACATGAAGGTTTTATAGATGAAGACCTGAAAGTGGTTTGTTATACTGACCACCAGATATTTCAACGCTACCATAAATACCGCGTAAAACAGGCTTATAATAAAAACAAAGCCATTACTTTAAAAACACTTCGCGATTTACAGCCAGGCGATTTTGTAACGCATATAGATCATGGGGTGGGCACTTATAGCGGCCTTCAAAAGCTGGAAGTAAATGGTAAGCTCCAGGAAGCGGTACGCATCATTTATAAAGACAGTGATATACTGTATGTGAACATCAATTCACTGCATAAAATATCCAAATACACAGGCAAAGAAGGTACGATACCAAAAGTAAATAAGCTGGGCAGCGAAGTATGGAGCAAGCTGAAAGAAAAGACTAAGATTAAGGTTAAGGAAATTGCTTTTGACCTGATTAAATTATACGCTCAGCGTAAAGCGCAGCATGGTTTTGCCCATGCACCAGACACTTATATGCAAACAGAACTTGAAGCCAGTTTTATGTATGAGGATACGCCAGACCAGGCCAAGGCTGTTGCAGATGTGAAGAAAGATATGGAAAGCCCAAGCCCTATGGACAGGCTGGTTTGTGGTGATGTTGGCTTTGGTAAAACAGAAGTTGCCATACGTGCCGCATTTAAAAGTGTGGTTGATGGAAAACAGGCCGCGATATTAGTGCCTACCACCATTCTGGCATTTCAGCATTACAAAACATTTAAAGACAGGCTGAAAGATTTTCCTGTAACTGTAGATTTTATCAACCGTTTTAAATCATCCAAAGAAAAAAAGGAAACCTTAGAAAAAGTTACACAAGGTAAGGTTGATATTATAGTTGGTACGCATGGTTTGCTGGGTAAAGATGTGAAGTTTAAGGATTTAGGTATCATGATTATTGATGAAGAGCAGAAATTCGGCGTAGCCCATAAAGAAAAATTAAAGACGCTAAAAACAAATGTTGATTGCTTAACACTAACAGCAACGCCAATTCCACGTACTCTGCATTTTAGTTTGATGGGTGCCAGGGATTTAAGTATCATCAATACCCCACCACCCAACCGTCAGCCCATACAAACCGAAGTGCATGTGTTTAACGATGATTTTATTCGTGATGCCATTTACTTTGAAACCAATCGCGGCGGCCAGGTTTTCTTTATACACAACCGTGTTCAAGGACTTGGAGAAATGGCTGGATTAATACAGGCACAATGCCCTGATTTAAGCATTGGTTTTGCCCATGGTCAGCTTGAGGGCGACCAGTTGGAAGAAAGGATTCTTGACTTTATTGATAAGAAATACGATGTACTGGTTTGTACCAATATTGTTGAAAGTGGAGTAGATATACCCAATGTAAATACCATCATCATTAACAACGCACATCATTTTGGCTTGAGCGATTTGCACCAGTTACGTGGCAGGGTAGGGCGCAGCAATAAAAAAGCATTCTGTTATTTGCTTGGGCCGCCAATGAGTTCTTTACCAACAGACAGCCGTAAACGCCTGCAAACACTGGAGCAGTTTAGTGATTTGGGCAGTGGTTTCCAGATTGCAATGCGTGACCTTGATATACGTGGTGCAGGTAATTTATTAGGGGGCGAACAAAGTGGTTTTATGGCAGAGATTGGCTTTGAAATGTACCAGAAAATTCTGGAAGAAGCTGTAAGAGAACTGAAGCGTACCGCCTTTAAAGATCTGTTTAAAGATGAGATTGCCAAGCAGGATGATTATGTAAGTGACTGTACTATTGATACTGACCTGGAGATTTTATTGCCTGACAGTTATGTAGAAAGTATCACGGAAAGATTATCGTTATACACCCGTTTAGACAGTTGTGGTAATGAAGAAGAACTGCAATATTTTCATGATGAAATGGTAGACCGTTTTGGTCCCATACCTTCGCAGGTGGAAGACTTGTTTACTACAGTACGATGCCGCTGGGCCGCGGTATCATTGGGTTTTGAGAAAATGACGCTGAAAGAAAACACCATGCGTTGCTACTTCATCAATAAAAATGACTCTCCTTATTTTGAATCTGAATTGTTTAAAAATATACTGGGCTACCTGCAAACAGGTACCAATAAAGCAAGGCTTAAACAAACCGGCAAAAACTTTTTATTAGTAGTAGATGATGTAAGGGATATGAATGAAATGCTTCGCTTTTTAACCCTTATGAAAAATGCTGTGATTAAGGAACAGGTGCCTGCATAAAAAATCCGGCTGCAATAAACAGCCGGACCAAAATCTTTATACAATCGTTTTTAGAAACCTTTTGTGGCAACGCCATCAGCGATAGCTTGTAAAGCTTTTGCTTCACCCAAAATAGCGGCCATTTTATTGCCTTTACCATCATGGCCACCCGCCATATAACCACCTTTAGCGGTTTTAGTGATCACTGCGTCCTGCATTGGAACATTTTTTTCTTTTGTTTTTAAGCAATATGCTTTGATCATTTTAGTTGTATCCATTTTGTTACTTTTTTATGCTTTCAATTTTATGCAAGCATGGGTTAGTGAATAATTAGACAACACAAGCTACAGGATTATTTGAGAAAACGAAAAAAACTAGTAAAAAACTAATGCACAGTTGATTTCGGGATTTTGATCCTGCTAAATGTGAATGTCAATAAAACTTTTTACAAAAATTGCGAAAAATTATCTTTTTAATTTTTTGCATTAAAATTCATTAAAAAATACAAATAACACAGTATTTATTAATTTAAATGACATTAATTTCTATAACTGGTAGTTGGTTAGAAAGTATCCTCTCTATTTTAGGGTTTGATTTATTAATTAAACCCCCCAAACATGAGAAAATTTTTTACGTTCATGTTTTGTTTGCTTCTGGCCAGCAGCCAGTTAATGGCACAAAACAAAACCGTTACAGGTAAAGTAACTGATGAAAAAGGTAATCCGGTTGCTAATGCATCGGTTACTATAAAAGGAAGTACAAAAGGAACTACTACTTCTTCAGATGGTAGTTTTAGTATTTCTGTTCCTAACACTTCTAAGGTTTTAACTATTTCATACGTAGGCTTTGCCGCGGTAGAAAAATCTATTGTTAATGCTACAGTTATTAATGTTGGTTTAACTTCCATTTCAACAGAACTAGAAGATGTAGTAGTAACAGGCTATACGGTAACACGAAAAAGAGATATAGCGGCTGCTATAACAAAAATTGCTGGTTCTGAGATTGATAATTTGCCAGTGGCAAATTTTGCACAAGCTATACAAGGTAGGGTTGCTGGTGTTGCCATTTCAGCAGCGAATGGCGTGCCAGGTGGCTCTTTAAGTGTAGTAATACGTGGTGTTGGGTCTATTTCTGCTGGAACTACACCTCTGTATGTAGTAGATGGCATTCAATTAAATACTGGTACTGGTTCTATAAATACACAAAATAATCCGCTGAATTTTCTTAACCCAAATGATATTGAATCTATTGAAGTTTTAAAAGATGCGGCAGCGGCATCTATTTACGGTGCAAAGGCTGGCAATGGGGTAGTTTTAGTAACTACAAAAAAAGGTAAGTCTGGAAAACCAAAATTTACATTTAATGCTTATGCTGGCCAAACCTCTAGTCTACGTGTTTTAGATGTGCTTAGTACAAAAGACTGGTACAATGTTAGGTACGAAGCTTTAGCAAATGCAAATCCAAGGCTTGATCCTGCTGTAATACGAGCAACTGTAATAAGTAATTTAGGATTACCATCAACAACAACTCAAGGCAAATTAGATAGCTTACCTACATATGATTGGCAGAAAGAAACCTTTAGTACTGGTAAAGTTAATAATGTAGATATGTCTATGTCAGGTGGCGGCACAAACCTTTCTTATTATTTATCAGCATCTTATTTTAACAACGAAGCATTTATTAAGCCAACCAATCTTAGCCGTGCGGCACTACTTTCTAAAATTAGTTACAAAATCACCGATAAATTAACATTAGATCAATCTATAAGTTTAAGTAATGCTGTGCAAAATGCACCCTATAGTTTGGGTAATACTGGTTTTGGGAATCCTGCTTATGCTGCTGGGATGATTTTACCGATAAATCCTTTTTATGACAGTACTGGTAACTATTTTGGCTTACCATCTAGCACTACGCCGATGGTAGGAACATTTAACCATAATGTTTTAGCTGTTGGCGATTATGTAAAATATAAAACAGTAACAAAGCAAATTATTGGTAGCACTGTATTAACCTATAAAGTTAATGCCGACATAACTATTAGAGCTTTACTTGGTTTAGATTATCGCTTAACGCAAGATCAACGCTATCAAGATCCTAGGGTTAATGATGGGTTCGCAGTAAATGGCAGATTATCTTCACAATCTGATTGGAATAATAATTTCATCAATACTAATACTATAACGTATAAGAAAAAAATAAATGGCGTACATGATTTTGATGCATTGCTTGGTATAGAGTATAGAAAAGATGTTAATGAGTGGTTTCAAGCAGATGGACAAACTTTTCCATCATATCAATTACAATACTTGAGTGCATCTGCAGTTCCTGTATCTGTTTCAGGTCAGTGGGCTGCTAGTGCTAATTTTTCGCAATTTGGAAAAATTGGGTATAAGTACAATAATAAATATATTTTCAATTACACTATTCGTAGAGATGGCTCTAGCAGATTTGGCGAGAATAAAAAGTATGCAATATTTAATTCTGCACAATTAGCTTGGAATATTAAAGAAGAGGCTTTTCTTAAAAATAACAGAAGTATTACTGATTTAAAAGTTAGGTATTCGTATGGTCAAACTGGTAATGATCAAATTGGAAATAATTTGTCGTCCGCATTATATAGCCCAGCAAGAATTTATGGCAGCCAATCAGCATTAAATCCTTCTCAGTTACCAAACCCCGATTTAACTTGGGAAACTAGAGTAGAATCAAATTTAGGTATAGATTTATCTATGTTTAATAACAGATTCGGCTTAACGGTTGATTTGTATACAAGAGAAAATAGAGATTTATTATTAAGCAGACCACTTTATGTAGCAAGTGGATATAGCTCTATTACACAGAATTTTGGAACAATACAAAATAGAGGTATTGAAATTTTGTTAGAGGGTACACCAATTAGTACCAAAAACTTTAAATGGAAAACTAGTTTTAATATATCTTTTCAAGAAAATAAGGTATTAAAGTTATATGATGGATTAAGTTTCTTACCGAGTGATCCATCAATTAGAATTGGTGAGCCATTAGGATCGTTTTTTACTAGCGAATGGGCTGGTGTGAATCCCGCAACTGGTATGGGGATGTGGTATGATAAAAACGGCATTTTAACCTACAATCCAGTTGCCGATGATAGAAAAATTATTGGTAGCATATATCCAAAGGCTTTTGGCGGTTGGACAAATAGCTTTTCTTACAAAGGCTTTAGTATTGAAGCATTTCTTCAATATGAATATGGAAGAACTAGACAAGACGGTCAGTATGCTCAAATGATGCGTATGGGTGGTGCAACAGTAAACCAATTGCAGTCTGGTTTTGATGAAAGATGGCAAAAACCTGGTGATGTAGCTTCTGCACCAAGACCTTTTAATGGTCTTCAAGATTTTAATAGTGCGGCATGGGGAACTGGTTCCAGATATCTTTATAAAACAGATTATATAAGGCTAAAGCAAGTAACCATTACCTACGATTTTCAGCCTATTACTTTTAAAAAGTTAAAACTTGAAGGTGCTAGAGTATATGTACAAGGCTTTAATTTATGGACTTATACTGAATGGAAAGGTTATGATCCAGAATTTACTGGTGATAATTTTGGCATTATTCCACAATCAAAAAATATTACAGTAGGCCTTCAATTAAGATTCTAAAAAATAAAAGAATGAAAAATTATTTTATCAAGTCGTTTATATTCATGTTTGCTGCTTTGTTTTTAATAGCTTGTAGCAAGCAGCTAGATATACAGTCACGAAATTCATTAGATGCGTCTTTAGTATTAGTTAATAAAACAGGTATAAATTCTGCTATAAACTCTGTTTATTCTGTATTAAAAAGTGAAAGATTATATGGTAGGGATATGCTATCAGTATCTGAGGCTATGGCAGATGTGGCATTTGCAAATGGTCGTTCAAGTAGGTTGCTTGGCGAAAATAGAAATACAGCACTGTCAAATATGGCAAATTGGGCTACAGCATATCTTGCTCTAAATGAGATTAATCTTATTTTAGAAGCTTTACCAAATATTACTGACGCAACAGATGCTGAAAAAAAAATATATGAAGGTGAGTTGAAATTTCTTAGAGCTCTTTATCACTTTGATTTAGTAAAAAATTACGCCTACATTCCAACAGCAATGGTACCATCACAAGATAGAGGTGGAATCATACTTAGCCTGAAGGGTTTTAATAACTCAGATTCTGCCAAGGCATATTTTCCTAAACGCGCTAGTATATTGGAGTGTTACAACCAAATAATGTCTGATGTATATACAAGCTCATTATTATTAAGCAATTCAAATAGAGGTTTAAACTATGCTAATAAGCGAGCTGCATTAACACTGGGTTCAAGGGTATCTCTTTACGAAGGTCGATGGGCTAGATCTGATTCTTTTGCAACCGCGGCTATTGCAGCTACAGGCGTAGGTGTTATGACATCAACACTTAATTATAACAGCGGCTGGCGAGCAAAAGATCACCCGGAAGCTATTTTCCAGGTTTGGTATTCTATATTAGCGGAAAATCTAGGGGTTAACACTTCTTTAGCAGCAACCCATACAACGTTATCTGCTTTAGGTGCTTTCGCTGGTGTTAGGCAAGGTCAAGGCGATTTAGTGCCAAATAATTTTTTACTTGCCGAATTAGGCATATCTGGATTTCCTGCAGCTTTAGTTACATCTAATAATCCGCCACCTGCTCTTACATATAGTGCAGATGTTAGAAATACTCTATTTGAATGGGGTGCAAATGCTAGTGGAAGATATGTTGAATGTACTAAATGGATGGGTAAAGCAGGTGGGCCGAATTGGGACAATACAGTTGTTTTTCGTGTTCCAGAACTATATCTTAATAGAGCTGAAGCGAGATATCGTAACAGCGATGAACCAGGTGCTTGGGCAGATTTAAATTTTATTCGATCAAATAGAATTGTTGGTTTTGTACCACCAGTAACACCATTAACTGGGCAAGCATTATTAAATGAAATTTTAAGGCAAAGAATGTTAGAGTTTGCTTTTGAAGGGTACAGATTTTATGACTTAAAAAGATACGGACTAGCAATCACAAAAAGTAATCCAACAGTAAATCTTCCTTCAAACGACTTTAGAATATTGCCAAGAATTCCAGTTTCGGAAATTGATGGCAACCCCAATATGGTACAAAATTTTGGATATTAATAATTAATAATTATAACTATAATGAAAAATACATTCCTTAAAATAGGTTTATGCTTAACTAGTCTATTGTTTTTTTTAGGTTGCATAAAGCAGATAGAAAAGCAATATTCAGAAGTGCCTTTAGCTGAAATTGACGCTGCTGTGCTTAATTCAGTAGCAACCGGTGTAAATTATCCAATTATTGCTAGGTATCCTAGACCTGGTTTTCCTATAAATACAACTAATAGTACTACTTCTTGTAGCATTCCACAAGCAGATTCTACCTTGAGAAGACTAGTTGCAGCCAGAACTGTTTCCATTAGGGTAAATTTAATAGGTGCTCAGTCTAGCGAAGATCGAGTAGTTGGTTATCGTATCTTAACTGCTTCCCCAATTACTACTTTTGCTTTCCCGGCAACTGTTGCTGCTGTAACTACTACTACCGCATCGTGTGGTGCCTTGGCTCGTACATTCCCTGGACAAGTTCCTGTTGCGGCTGCTGCAACGTTAAATGTAACAAATGCTACACCTGGTGTTGAGTACACCGCACTAACTGGTAAAGTAACTATTCCAGCGAATTCTTCTTATGGAAACATACAAATTCAACTTCTAAATCCTGCTGCAAGTGTAGGACAAGCTAGGTTTTTAGGAATTCAACTCGATTCTTCTGGAACAATTCTTCCATCTCTAAATTATAGAACAATAGGTTTAGTTATTGATCAACGATAATGGGGTAATCATTTCTTATTATTTCTGAGGCTGTCTAAAAAGTTAGGCAGCCTCTTTTTTTTCATCATAATGGATGTTATCTTTTACTTTGCTTATATTTTTGCAAACTACAACCTTACTTTTTTCAGAATCCGACCCAGATCAATTAATTCAACTTTATGGACTGGCCTACCGGCAACAGATATTAGAAAACCATGCTGGAAGTTAACCAGGACCAACGTTCCTATCCCACCTAGGAGTGCAAGAGAGAGCCGTATCAAAACAAAAAATACCTTGCTAAAAGTGACGCTTTAAGTACGGGTGACCTGCCTTACATGCGCGCCGGCGAAATGTATTTTATTGAAGATGAAGCACGTGCACGTCAGGGGTAAAATGCTGCTGCAAAAAATGCACTTTTTACAGTTTTAAAAAATAGGAATCCCACTTAATGTATTATCAACCAATGTGGGTACTACATTGATTAATTAAATAATGCTGAACAGGAGAATTGAGTTTTGGGGCGAAGGTTTCCGTATTACCGATTTAAAACGTACTAGTTCACTCAATGGAAAGCGGAGGGATATCTTACCCTGCCTGTCCTTATCATGGTATCTAGCATACCAGCTGGCGATAAGTTATGACCTGTTTTCACAGGATGAATTTAACGCAAACAAAGCAATGGAACAAAATCCACTGTAGAGTAAAATGTTGTAGTAAAAAAAACCATCCAACATAGGGTTGCATTTTTAGGGTATTTTTCAAATATTCTATTTTTTTAAAAAAAATTAGCAATTATTTAATACCTCGGTCATTTCTTTTAATATTATTGAATAATGTACAAAAAAAATACATTAAAATGCTTTTTTTTACGTTTATGCAACCTTTTTTGATAAATTTTTGTCTTACACGTGGCGTGTTATGATTTCTTTAACTATTTTGCGCCTCTTCATTTTTAACTAAACAATATATTCATGAGAAAATTTCTTACGCTTTTTTTGTGCGTTGTATTAACTGCTGGTCAGTTGATGGCACAAAACAAAACTGTTACAGGTAAGGTTACGGATGAAAAAGGTAACCCTGTTGCGAATGCCACAGTAGTAGTAAAAGGGACAACAAGTGGTACCACAACAAGCAACGATGGTAGCTTTTCTTTGGCTGTTACATCCACAGCTAAGGTATTATTAATTTCCTCTATTAATTTTATTTCTCAAGATGTAGCAATTGGCAACAAAAGCACATTAAGTATTACACTCGCGCCTACATCCTCTGATTTAAGTGAAGTTGTAGTAGTAGGCTATGGTGTACAGTCTAAAAAAACTAGTCTGCAGTCTATCGGCGTGATTAAATCAGAAGCATTTCAAAATCAGCCGATAATCAGTGCTACCCAGGCTTTACAAGGTCAGGTTGCTGGTGTACAAATGACAAACTCTTCTGGTGTATTGGGTGCTGCATCTAACGTAAGAGTAAGAGGTACTGCTTCAATTTTAGGTGGTGGACAACCACTTTATGTTGTTGATGGTGTTCCGTTAAATGATGGTACTTTATCTGCTGCCCAAGGTGGTGGTGCTGGTTTAAACCCATTAATAGATATTAACCCAAATGATATTGAAAGTATTTCTGTATTAAAAGATGCAGGTGCTGTTGCTATTTATGGTTCTAGAGGTACTAACGGTGTTATTATCATTAAAACTAAAAAAGGTAAAAACGGTCAAAAAACTAGAATTAATGTTGATGCATTCAGTGGTCAGTCTAACCCAACAGATTTGATAGATATGATGGATGCGGATCAATACAGACAATATGTTACTGATTTCAGAAGCATTCGTGGTCAGGCACCAATAACACAACCTACGGGTAGTTTTGATTGGATTGATGCAGTTGTTAGAACTGGTAAAACAAATTCTGTATCTGCATCTGCTATTGGTGGAACGGACAAAACAAAGTTTTACTTGGGTGCAAATTATTACAAAGAGTCAAGTTATACCATCGGTAATGATTTAAACAGATTATCTGGTAGAATAAATTTAGATCATGAAGTAAGTAAAAATGTTAGGGTTGGTACCAACTTTAATATTTCTAACACTAGAAGCGATAGGATAGGAGTTGAGAATAATACTAATGCGGTATTGACATCTTCGTATTTACAATTGCCATACGTGCAGCCATACGATGCGTCTGGAAACTTTGTAAATACTGGATTTATTCAAAATGTGCTAGGGTTAGAGGCTTTAAATATTAACGATTTCTTATCTAGACGTACTTATGGTAATATCTACACAGAAATCAAGTTATTAAAAGATTTTACTTTTAAGACAGATTGGGGTATTGACTTAGTTCAAACTGAGGAAAGAGGTAGAACTAATAGTTTATTTCTACCAGGTGGTTCTGGTTTTAGAACTGTTCAACAAGATCAAAAATGGTTGACAACTAACACATTAACCTATGACAAGAAGTTTAATAAGCATAGTATTAATGCTTTTGTAGCTCAAAGTTTTGAAACCTCTACTTATGATGCTATTCAAGTTGCGGGTTCTGGTTTTGCTAGTGATGCTTTACCAAACGTAGGGTCTGCTTCTACACCAACTACAACTTTTGCAAGTAGATCAGTTTGGGCACTTACATCTTATTTTGGCAGAGCGTCATACAGTTATAATTCTAAATATAACTTAGAAGTTACCGCAAGAAGTGATGGATCTTCTCGTTTTGGTCCAAATAATAAATATGGTAATTTCTGGTCAGTTGCTGGTGGATGGATTATTTCGGATGAAGCTTTCTTTCAAAAAGTGAAGTTTATAGACCTTCTAAAACTGAATGCCAGCTATGGTACCTCAGGCAATGATCGTATTGGTAATTTCCCCTATCAAGCATTTTATGGTGGTGGTACAGGTGCAGATTACAATAGTGCTGCAGGTTTAATTCCTACTCAGGTGCCTAACCCGGATTTACAATGGGAAGAAAGTAAGCAATGGAATGTTGGTTTAACATTAAATATGTTTAAATCAAGGTTAAATATTAGTGTTGATGTGTACAACAAAAGAACAGTAAACAATCTAGTAAACGTCCCATTACCATTTACAACTGGTTTTGCTTCGCAAACCAGAAATATTGGTGAGGTTGAAAATAAGGGTGTTGATCTATCTATAAACACTGTTAACGTGCAAGGCAAAGACTTTACATGGAGTACAAATTTGAACATAGGGTTCCTTAAAAATACTATTTTGTCTTTACCTGAAAACAGGGATCCGGAAGGAAGAAATTTCTTGGCTGGTTCTGCTGCTCAAAGGGCAATAGTAGGTGAGTCTTTGAATACTTTTTATGTAATAAGATATTCAGGTATTAATTCACAAACTGGTAATGCCGAATGGTTAAATCGTGATGGTGCCACAACAAATGCACCAATTGCAAATGATAGAGTTGTAGCTGGTAGTGCTATCCCTAAGTTTACCGGTGGGTTTACCAATAATTTTAAATATAGAAACTTTGATGTATCGGCTTTCTTTAATTTTTCTTCAGGTAATAAAGTATTAATTGATGGTTTAAGGTTTACTGAGAATTTAAATGCAGCGGCTGGTTTTAACAAATCTACCAATGTTGCCAATTTTTGGAGAAAGGCTGGTGATGTAAGTTTTGCACCTGCTTTAAATAGCTCAACTGCATTAATCTTTAACCAATTGTCTACTTTACAAGTGCAGGATGGTTCATATTTAAGGCTTAAAACAGTGTCATTTGGTTATAACGTTCCAAAATCTGTTTTAGGTAAAACCAACTTTATTCAAGGCTTCCGTTTCTATGTTCTAGGGCAAAATTTATGGATACTACAAAATAAAGACTTTAGAGGGCCAGATGCTGAAGTGTCAGCAAATGGTGGTAGCAATCAAATTCAAGGTGAGTCATTCTTTGCATTACCACAATCTAAAACAGTTACAGTAGGTGTTAATATAACATTCTAATTAAGTTAAAATTTTTAATATGAAATACAATAAATTAATCGTTTTTCTTTCAATGGCAGTTATTTTAATTAGCTGTACAAAAGAAAAATTAGATCTTGTAGCTGAGCAGTCACTTTCTGAAGACGTTGCTTTATCAAGTAAAATAACCGCACAAAGTGTATTGTTAGGTGTTTATAGTACTGCCCAAAGTTTAGATGCATTTGGTGCAGGTCCGCAAATTGTTGGTGATTATCAAGCAGATAACGTAGATTTTGTTGGTTCTTTCCCTACTTTACAGGATATTAAGTTGTACAACACTTTATCAACCAACGTAAGTGTTGCTGGATGGTGGCAAGTACATTATCAAATGATATCCCGTGCAAATACAATTATTAGTAGGGTACCTGGTCTTGTTGATCCAACTTTTACAGCAACAGAGAGAAATCAAATGGTTGCGGAAGCTAAGGTTTTAAGAGCAATGGCTTATTTCCAGCTTGCAAATTTATTTTCGCATCCATTTCAAGTGTCTAATGGTACCAATTTATCTGTGCCTTTAGTTACTGATGCATTTTCTGGTGTGGCTACTTTTCCTGAAAGAGCTACTTTAAATCAAGTACATGCACAGATAAAGAAAGATTTAGACGAGGCAATTGCTGCTCCTTTGCCAGCAACTTATACAGCCGCTGTAGATACTAGAGGAAGAATAACCATTGGTGCAGCCAGAGCACTTTTATCAAGACTTGCCTTATACAGAGGTGAGTGGACGGCTGCTGCTGATGCTGCTAATTTGGTAATAAACAATACTGCTATTTACTCATTAGCAGCTACTTACAATTTTGGAAGAAATACAACAGAAGATATTTTTTCCTTACAAATGACTGCTACTGACAACTCTAGAACTGGTTCTGGCGGATGGGCTTCTTACTACAGACCAGCTGCTGTAGGCGGTAGAGGTGATTGCCCTATGACTGCTGATTTAGATGCTGCTTTTCAGCAAGAAGCTGGTGATAGACGATACGCTTTATCGGCAAATGGTGTTGCGGCTGATGGTTTAAGTAAAAGATTTACTTTAAAATATCCAGATGCATCTAATAATACTGATAATTCTCCATTAATCCGTTTGCCGGAAGTAATGTTAAATAGGGCAGAAGCAATAGCACAAAGAGATGGTTTAAACCAAACATCTGTTGATTTAATGAACGCTTTAAGGGTAAGGGCAGGTTTAACCGCTCTAACTTTGCTATCGTTTACTTCAAAGGGAGCTTTGATTGATGCAATTTTGAATGAAAGAAGAAAAGAGCTTTGTTTTGAAGGACATAGAAGAATGGATTTATTGCGTAATGGAAAGGCGTTAGCTACTGGTTCTTTAGCCGCAGTTTCTGTTCCAGGTGCTAATAAAACCATCTTACCTATACCACAAAGAGAAAGAGACATTAACAAAAACTTGACTCAAAACAACGGTTATTAGTATTTTATAAAAAATTGTTTAAAGCATAATAGAGAAGGCTGTCCGGTTTAGGACAGCCTTTTTAGTTGTTTTCATGTTGTTTACGTTATCCATTTAAGAAATTATACTAAAGTCATGTTTACTTTTTTTGATAGAGTAACTTATGTTAACGTTGCATGACAAAAAGACTGTCTATTAACTGTTAATCCAGGTTTCTCATGATAAGGTCAAATTGGGTAAGACGCATGATGAGTATAACCTTATAGATGATTTTTAGTCAGAATGTTTTCAATTCAATGATTAAAGATGGGACTTATAAATAGACTATTGGCACAACGTACAACAGACCAGTAATAAATATTTTTTCTTTCAAAGGCGTTTCCTCTTATGATAAGAAGAATGTATCAATAAATTATTAATCAACAAGCTTAGTATAAATTAGAACGTGGAAAATATGACAATAAGAAATGGTTGCCAATTGGCAACCATTTCTTATAACTTCCATAAAATAAATCTCTAAAACCCTAACCCCAGCGTAAATGCTCTTGTTTTATTAGGATAATCGCCAACTGCTGTTGCCGCACCTGTAGTTAAATTAATGGTGTACAATTTTGTAGTTGTGCCGGTAGTAAGCATGGCATAAGCCATGCCGCTTTTACTGCCAATATCAAAACCGTTACTTGCATCAATAGTAACGCCTAAAGCACCCACTTCAACCAAAGTTCCTGCGTTTGGCGGGTCTTGTTTAAATAGTTTGCCTGTACTGCCATCCATTACAAATAAAACGGTAGTGGTGGCGCCAGCAAAATTATTGGTATAAGCTGCTGATGATATTGCAGGCGTACCTGGGTTTATCATGCCGTCGGCAGCTACTAAAGCACCATCATTCGGGTTTAAACGCAGGTTTTGACCAGTATTGCTTACCACTCTTATCCTGTCAACCGTGGGGTTAAAATCAAAGGCAAAAGAAGTACCCATCAACGTAAATGCACCTGCACTACCAATCATAGTTGCAACACCAGAAGAAGCGTTTATATTATACAGGCGGCTCATACTGCTTAATGCAACTAGCTGCCCTGTAGCTGGCCTGAAATCAAGGCCAACAATGTTTTCGCCCATCGCCAAAGTGGTTATTGGCTTGCTTATAACTGTTTGTGGTTTGGTTGGGTTAAATATCTGCAGGTTATTGCTTTCATCAACTGCATAGGCCACAGCATCTGTAGGTATAGCAATGTCAACAATATTTACACCAAAATCAGCCAGGTACGTAGCATTCGCAGTGGTTAAATCAACCTGGTAAAGTTTAGATTTACCGTCAACCGTAAATGTGGCCAAAGCAATACTGTTATCGCTGTTAATGTCAAAGCCACCCTTTCCTGTAAAGTTTACATTCAGGTTGCCTACTTCAACTAAGTTGCCATTGTTGGGCGGGTCTTGTTTGTATAATTTTTTTGTAGTAACGTCAATATCGAAAAGAATGGTGGTTGCTGCGCCTGCCTTGTTTTCAGTGTATGCAATGGAAGAAATGGATGGCGATGCACCACCCCTGATACTGCTATCTGTGGCAGCTACGGCACCTGTTTCTGGGTGCAGCCTCAGGTTTTGGCCAGTGCTTGTTACCATCCTTATCCTGTCTACCGTTGGGTTAAAATCTATATTGGCAATTTGCGATGCCAATGCAGGTGTAAATCCTGCAGTACCTACTGCGGCGGTCGCTCCTGTTTCATAATTTATCACATATAACCTGCTGGTACTTCCAAGACCATAAAGCTGGCCAGTAGCGGGGCGAAAGTCAATACTTAACAACTTTTCACCAGCCTGCAAACCCATAATTGTTACGGTTGAAGTTGCCATTTCAGGTGTTTTGGCATTGTACCTTATTACTTTATTGTCGTCTGTTAGGGCATAAAAATTAATATCTGGCCTTGTTGCAGCAACAGGCGTATCATCTTTTTTGCAAGCAGTAAACAGCATTGCTGTGAATAAAGAAGAAGCAATAAAAGAAAGGAATTTTGTTGATCGTATTTGTTTCATGACGGATTATTTGAAACATCATGAACGAAATTTGCTTTAAGTTAGATTTAATAACAATAAAATTTCTTCGGATAATTTTTTTGAAGTGTGTTTTTTCCCGAAGGTTATATAACATATGTAAGGCCAGAAGAAATGCAAAGGCTGTTTAGTTTTTGTTTTGTATTACCCAAATTTTGTTTGTATATACCAGACATTCCAAGCTTATTTTGTATGCCAACATCAATTTTTAATTTATGGCCAATCGGTATTTGTAAACCTGTTCCTAACAAAAAACCCCAGTTGGTAGATTTGTAAGAGCTGGAACTGGTTTCTGTTTTATTGATGCGGCCAGGCGTTGTAACATCGTGCAGTTCAGTAATAAATTTATTGTTTAAAAGAAGCCCACCAAACACACCACCTTCTATATTTATTTTAATTTTATTTCCAAAAGTTACTACGGCAACAAAAGGCAAATTGAGGTAATTTAATTTGAAAAATACATCGCCATTTACCAAATTGCCATTAAAGTCTTCCAGCACCAATGAACGGTACGACCAGCCCATTTGATCGTAAAATAACCCTGTTTTAATGCCGAATTTTGCTGAAGTATTTATTTTGAAAAGCCCACCAATATTAAACCCTGTAATGTTTTTTGCAGTAATGTTTCCTGTAGCATTATTAATGTTAACACCCCCACTAACACCATACTCAATTGATTTTTTTTGCGCTTTGGCTACTGTAATAAATAAAATTAAAGCAACGAGTAGTGTAACTTTTCTGGTCATAATAAAAGTGTTATTATGAGATAAATATAAATGTTTTAGAAGCTTAAAAAAACATTACATTTCATATGTTTTTTTTTGATTAATCATTTTATTTTAGAACAAAAAGGCCCAGCTTTTTTCAGATTGTAATATACATTAGATCGCACTTTAAATCAAACTCACTAAAGCAGTAACGTTTTTACTACGCTAAAAATATCAATTCGTTTTTTGGGAAGATGCCCTTATTATCAACTCTGATTTAAGTATGATTGAGTTGGTGGTATGTATACTGGTTTGTTTGTCTAGATGGTCAATAAGGCTTTTGGCTGCCAGTTGCCCCATATCATACGCAGGATAATTTATGGTGGTTAAATTAGGCTGTATTATACGCGAAATAGGATCATTATTAAAACCCGCAACTGCAATATCGCCAGGTATTTTAATGCCTTCCTGTATTAATTTGGCCATGCAGCCAACTGCTGCACTGTCATTGGCAGCAAAAACAGCATCGGGCATGGGGTTCATTTTAAGAATAATTTCTGCGGCAGTAATACCATCGTTCTCACTAAGATTGGTATTTATAATACTGTCTTTTGTAAACGGTAACCCTGCTTCTAATAAAGCTTGTTTAAAACCTTCAAGGCGGTCGGTATACGTGGCCAGTTCTGTTTTTGCTGTAATATGCACTATTCTTTTACAGCCCTGCTCTATAAGGTGTTTTGTAATTTCGTAACCTGCTTTTACATTGTCAATTACAATGCTTGTGCATTGGTCAGTTTCAAATACACGGTCAAAAAAAACAAGGGGTACTTTCTTATTTATATATTGTTGCAGGTGGTTAATATTTTTGGTATCGTATGATAGCGAAACCAATAAACCATCCACCCTGCTGTTAAACATGGTATCAGCATTGGCGGTTTCTTTTTTTAGGGTTTCTAACGATTGGGATATAATTAAGTTATACCCTGCGTCCTGTGCCACATTTTCCATACCTGCTAATACACCCGACATAAAATAGCTGTTTAATCTTGGCACAATAACACCAAGTGTATTAGAACGCTTTGTACGCAGGTTACTTGCAAAACTGTTAGAACGGTAACCCATTTCTTTGGCAGCTTCATGAATTTTTTTGGTGGTGTTTTTGCTTATGTGGCGATAGTTTTTTAAGCCTCTGCTTACGGTTGCAGGTGAGATGTTTAACCGGGCAGCAATATCATAAATGGTAACTTCTTTATCCTGATTCATATCAAAAGCCCATATGGGCTTGCGCAAAGTATATTTTTTTTTACAAAAAATTAATGCAATCGGTTACGTATTTGGATAATAATCCGATATTAGCGTTCTTATTGCGTATTAATGCTAATTGACGCATCAAAAAACGATTGTCTATGCTATTTTATGACTACATACGCCCATGAATATTCTACTGTAAAAACACTTTCGTTTTTTATGATCCAAGGTGTTCATCAATAGTACAGCTTGATAATGCGTTTTTTTGCTTCAAAGCATTTTGCCATATTCTTTTATTTATTTGGTATAAATGTAAAGGTGACGGTTATGTTTATTGTGTGTAATGAAATTGTAAAAGCTTGTTTTCTAAACTCTTTTTTTTCATAGCAAGAGTGTTTTAATTGACGGGTTATTTTAATGGCCTGTAGTAGCAATCGTTAAGGGTTCACAGGCAAGCCTAATTTAGGCTTGCCATTTTTTATTAAGTCACCATCACTGGTTGATGTATAGAAAATTATGTTTAAAGAAGGCATATATTTTTTATTTTATTTTAATATCTCGCCACAGCTTATGCGTTAATATTATTAGCTTTAAGCAAAATTAATTGGGTATGATTAACGTAGCCCTTGCAGAGGACGATTCGTTAGAAAGGGATTTACTGATAAAAGAAATTATAACTAACCCTGCTTATAATTTGATTATTACTGCGGTAGATGGTTTTGATCTTTTACAGCAAATACATAAAGCAAAAATATTACCCGATATTTTACTGCTTGATATTAATATGCCCAAGGTAGATGGCTTACTTGTAACTTCTTACCTTCATTTAATTTATCCTGAAATAAGAATTATAGGCGTTTCATCTCACTGTAGCGAAAACCTTATACGGGCTGTTTTAAGTGAAGGGGCAAATGGGTTTATAACAAAGTATTTTTTGTACAAACAATCCATTCTTTTTATGGATCATTACAGGCAAACAGACTTTTTGGGCGAGGCTATACACAATGTTTTTAATGGCAATAATTATATTGATAAACTGCTTACCAATCACCCCGCTCAAATTAAATTATCCATCTCAACACACCAGGTTATCACCTCGCATTTTAAACAGTTAAAACAAGAGTTGGTACAGTTTGCATTGCTTAATGCCGCTGAACTTACTTTTGCTGAAATTGCTGCTATTATGAACCTTAGCAAAGCATCAATAAAAAATTACTACAACCAATTGTCTGTACGCTTTAACCTTGGCAACCGTAAAGAGCTTACCACTTTTTGTATAAAGAATGGCCTGGTTAAATTGCCTTTTTATCTTGACAATAACCTCGCTTCCTTTCAAGTTACAGATGCCTGATTTTTTATTTCATGTACCATTACGTACTGAAAAACAACTATTTTGTTATATCATTCAATAAAGTAAAAAAATCACAATAGCCTCTTAACTACTAATAATGCATTGGTTTATGGTATGGTAGATATATCAATAAAAACGATTTGTAAACTATTTTTTAAGAATTAAACGTTTAACTTGGCAAAACGGGGGATTTTACTACTTTCACGCCTGATGAAAGTGAAGTGCAATTTTGAATAGTGATGTTTGGCACGAATATGTGAAAAGATAAATTCATCAAAAACACATCCCCAATGAAAGCAATCATACCAGTGGCTGGCGCAGGTGCCAAGTTAAGGCCACATACATATACGCAACCCAAGGCTCTTATTCCTATTGCAGGTAAAACCATCCTCAGCTTTATTGTTGACCAGTTGCATGAAGCAGGCATTACCGAATTTATTTTTATAGTTGGATACCTGGGTGAGAAGATTCAGGACTATGTAAAAAATACTTATCCCAACCTTACTACGCATTTTGTTTACCAGAACGAGCGGCAGGGTACAGGGCATGCTATAGAACTTACACGTGAAATTGTTGGTAACGATGAAGTGTTTATAACATTGGGAGATACCATTTGTGAGTATGACATAAAAGAGGTAATGGAAAGCCCTTTTAGTATGCTTGGTATAAAAAAGGTAGATGACCCACGCAACTTTGGCTTGGCAAGTATTAATGAAGAAGGTTTTATAGAACAGGTGGTAGAAAAACCCTCTATACCAAAAAGTAATATGGCGTTGGTTGGATTGTATAAAATAAAGGAAAGCCATTTTTTGTATGAATGCCTGCACCATTTGTTTAGCCAAAACATTAAAAGCCATGGCGAATACACTTTAACCGATGCACTTGATTGCATGATAAAGAAGGGTGCAAAATTTCAATCGTTTAAAGTAAAGAACTGGTTTGATTGCGGCAAGAAAGAAACCCTATTAGAAAGCAATGCTACATTGCTGAAGAAGTTTGGCGGCAATGTTATTGGTAGCCATGATTATAAAGACACCATTATTATACCGCCTGTAAGTATTGCTCCTGGTTGCAATATTTCTAACTCAATTATTGGCCCGCATGTGGCAATTGGTGCCAATACTTCCATTAAACATTCCATAGTTCGCGATAGTATTATTGGTTCTTATACCAATCTTTTTGAAGTTGTACTTGACAATTCTTTAATTGGCAGCGATGCTTCTGTTAAGGGCTTAAGCAGGAGTTTGAATATTGGCGATAATACAGAAATTGATTTTGGATAGATATTATAGCATTCTTTGAGCTAACAATTTTGGATTTTTTCTTTAATGAAATACAGCAACAACTATAACAGTTTGCTGTTCAATTCTGTAAACAACCATATAAGGAAATGATTTTAATGGAATTCGCCTGTAATCTTTTTTGAGGTTAAAATAGTGATGTGGATGTTTCTCAAGATTGTCAAATGCAATATTCAATTCATTTTCAAATCGTATTCCTAATGTACTTGAAACGCTGTCATAATAGTCTAAAGCTTCAATAACATCATACTTAATAACTTCTGCTTTAATCATTTGGTAGTCCATGCCTTCTCTTATTTAAGAATTCATTAAACTCGTCCCTGGTAATCATTTTCATAGTTCCATTCTTTATAGCTTCTTCTCTCTTATTCAATTCCTTCCATTGCTCAGGTGTTAAATCATCTTCTTGTAATGCTTCATCTTCAAAATCAAGATCTTCCTGTAATTGATAATACAGTGCTATCTTTTCTTCACGTGAAAGTTTTAAAGCTTCTTCTATTACACTGTTCATACTTGTTCTTTTTTTAAAATTAGCACTTAATATTGATTTGTAAAAACCCTATTTATGCCTTCCAATAAAATCACACAGCTTTTTAATATACAGTTTCCTATTATACAGGCTGGTATGGTTTGGGCAAGTGGCTGGCGTTTGGCAAGTGCGGTAAGCAATGCTGGATGCCTTGGTTTGCTTGGGGCAGGCAGCATGTACCCTGATGTTTTAAAGGAACACATCATTAAATGTAAAGCCGCTACCAGCAAGCCTTTTGGTGTAAACCTGCCTTTGCTATACCCTGATATTGATAAGCATATTCAAACTATTATTGACGAAAAAATACCTGTTGTTTTTACAAGTGCAGGTAATCCTAAAACTTATACTTCTTTATTAAAACAACATGGTATTACAGTAGTGCATGTGGTAAGCAGCAGCAAGTTTGCGCTTAAAGCGCAGGAAGCTGGTTGCGATGCTGTGGTTGCAGAAGGCTTTGAAGCTGGTGGCCATAACGGCAGGGAAGAAACAACAACGCTGGTATTGATACCTGCGGTAAAGAATGTTGTAACCATACCTGTAATTGCGGCTGGTGGTATTGCAACAGGAAGGCAAATGCTTGCTGCAATGGTGTTGGGTGCAGATGCAGTGCAGGTGGGTAGCAGATTTGTTTGTACAAATGAAGCTTCATCTCATATGAATTTTAAGCAGGCAGTTGTTGATGCAAAAGAAGGTGATACTTTATTGAGCATGAAGAAAACAGTACCTGTTCGTTTATTGAAGAACCCTTTTTATGATGCTATAAAAGCAGCCGAACTGCGTGGTGCTACAGAAGAAGAATTAAAACAAATACTTGGTAAAGGCCGTGCAAAAAAAGGCATGTTTGAAGGTGACTTAACAGAAGGTGAGCTTGAAATAGGGCAGGTAAGTGCGTTAATAAATAATATTATGCCTGCGGCAGATGTGGTTAAAGAAATGATGGCAGAATTTGAAGCAGCTAAAAAGGAACTTACGAGTTTATAATTTTCAATCAATCATAACAATCACTATCATCAAACAAATCATAGTTCAGACCAATTTTACCATCTCAATATGTTCAATATCATCTTCTAAATATATTTCACTGGTTTGCACAAAGCCAAGGCTTTCGTAGAATTTTTTAAGATAAAGTTGCCCGCCTATTTTTATAGCGTCTTTACCAAACAATTCATAACATTTTTCAATCGCCGTTTCCATCAAAGCCCTGCCAAAGCCACTTTTGCGGTATACTGGTGAACTTACCACGCGCCCAATGCTCATTTCGGCGTATGGTTTTCCTGGTGCTAAAAGCCTTGCTGCTGCTGCAAGGTCACCATTAATATAACCCAGTAAATGCCAGCAATCCTGGTCTTTATTGTCCATGTCTAAAAACACACAGTTTTGTTCAACCACAAAAACCTCGCTGCGCAGGCGCAGCATGGCGTATAATTCGTGGTTGGTAAGTTGATTAAAAGGTTTGCAAATCCATGTGAGTTCAGGTGCAGGCATTTTGTACAACAATTTTTGTAAAGTAAAGAAGTGCAAAGTAATTAAGCAGGGATGATAATTGCAAATGTTGTAAATGGTGTTCAGTTAATAAGATATCGCACCACGAGCCGTATTTTTTAAATGCTTTGAAATGATTTTAAAAACACAGCATGACTGCACTATGCGTGAGGGATAGCAGTGGATACCCCGCTGAGGCTTTGGCAGCCGGGCTTTGTGGCGGTGTAGTAACGGATAGCCCGGTGCGCCGCGGCGCATCACGCCCCCAAATAATTCTTTCTTTAATACGTTATAGCCTGTAGTACACTGTTGAAATTTATTTTGGCGTACTATTTGGTAAACGGTTACGCCTATATTGCAAACGGTTAAACCCAAATAGCTGACTATGTTTTTTTCGGAAAATTTGTTGTGGAAGAAATGGCTTGCGCAGTGGTTTTATATACTGCTTTTTATTGGTGTTGCGGTAAATGCTACAGGGCTTTTTATTACTATTTTAGATTCTGATGGTACCTTGTATGCCTCCATTGCAAAAACCATTGCACAAAGCGGAGATTTTGTAAACCTGAAAGTAGAGGGCAAAGATTGGCTGGATAAACCGCATTTTCCGTTTTGGCTGGCGGCAATAAGCTATAAAATATTTGGAATAAATACTTTTGCCTATAAATTTCCTGCTTTTTTGTGCTGGTTGTTGGGTGCTTTATACACTTATCTTTTTGCGTTAAAAGCGTATGGAAAAGGTGTTGCACAGCTTAGTGTTTTGTTTTTTTTGACGGCGGCGCATCTTGTAATTTCTAATAACGATGTGCGTGCAGAGCCTTATTTAACGGGTTTAATTATTGGCAGTGTGTATCATTTTTATATCGCTTCGCGGGAAAAGAAATTTAGTTTTCATTTAATTGGTGGTGCATTGTTAGCTGCTTTTGCTGTGATGACCAAGGGCTCTTTTGTACTGATTGCCATTGCCGCAGGTTTTGTAATTGAATGGATGGTAAAGAAGCAGTGGAAGCAGTTTATAAGTTACAAATGGTTGCTGGCAATTGTATTGATTGCCTTGTTTTCGCTGCCTGAGATTTACTGTTTATATATGCAGTTTGATAAACATCCTGAAAAAGTGGTGTTTGGTACAACGCATGTGTCTGGTCTTAAATTCTTTTTTTGGGATAGCCAGTTTGGCCGCTTTTTTAACAATGGGCCTATACGTGGTGATGGTGATCCTTTCTTTTACCTGCATACCATGCTGTGGGCTTTTTTGCCCTGGAGCCTGGTGTTTTACATTGCGCTTTTCTGGAAGACTTTTGCGGCTAAAAAATTATCACAGCCTCATGAATACATTACGCTTGGCAATGGTTTAATAATGCTGCTGATATTTTCATTATCCAAATTTCAGTTGCCCCATTACTTAAATATTTTGTTTCCTTTTTTCTGCATTATAACGGCACAATACCTGTACCAGTTGCAGCAAGCGAAAATGTTTTTAGTAATAAGGGGCATGCAGTATTTCATCCTCTTTGCCATGTTTGCGCTGGTAGGTTTGTTAATTTATTTTTACAGACCTGAGCATTTAGTTGCAGCCATTGCTTATGCTGTGGTTCTTTTAGGTATAAGTATGCTGTTATTTTTTAAGCAGGATATTACTGATATGATTGGTAAAAGTTTTATTGCAGCGGCAGGCGTGTATGGCTTTCTGAATATTTTTATTTATCCTTCGTTTATGCAATACCAAAGTGGCAGCGTTGCAGCAGTTTATTCAAATAACATGAATACGATAAATACCACTGATTTTTTAACGGCTTCTTATTCTTTTGCTTTTTACACAAAGCAGCCGCTGGTTTTTGGCGATATTAACCAGCTAAAAAGCTATGCCAAACAGCAGCCTTTACTTATTTATACTACAAAAAATGGTGTTGACAGCCTGCAGAAAACAGGCTTTAAAATCAACAGTAGTAAAGCTTTTCCTTTTTACCATGCCAGCCAGTTAACGGGCGAATTTTTAAATTATAAAACACGCAGCCAAACCTTGCAGCAGCATTATGCAGTAGTGGTAACTGCTGGCGAATAAGGCGAATTTTTATCCTGAAAGCAAGGATGCCATAAAAACATTTTCAACAGATATCCCTGAATTTAGGGATAAGGCAAAAACATTTACAACATCATAGTCTGAAAGTTAGCATAGCATAAAAACATTTACAACATGATAGTCTGAAAGTTGACATAACATAAAAACATTTACAACATGATAGTCTCAAAACCATCTTGTAAGGTTAAATCATTACATCACTTTAATCATACAAAATCACAGTTCAGACAATTAATTCAATTGAGGATCAATAGGATAATCGGGCATCAACTCATATTCACCACCTAGGTTCGTAAGTGCATCTTTCCAAATTTGTTCGGCCTTTTTATTAAACACCATACCTGCATTGCATTCAGCAGGTATCCAGCTTTTATCTTTCAATTCTCTTTGTAACTGGCCTTCGCCCCACCCGCTGTAACCAATAAAAAAACGAATGTCTTTTTCTGTGAGTTTGTTCTTCTTCATCAGTGCTACCACTTCATCAAATTCGCCACCCCAGTAAATACCGCTTTTTATTTGTATGCCATTATGTATCAAATCTGGTTTGTTATGCAAAAAATGAATGGTATCAGTTTGTACAGGCCCACCGTAATAAACAGGAAAATCAGAACCATCCAGGCCTGAAATCAATTTCCCTAAAGTATATTGGTAAGGCTTATTTAATACAAAGCCAAGGCTGCCTTCAAACTGGTGCTCGCATAATAAAACTGCTGTTCTTAAAAAATTCGCATCTTTTAAAAACGGGTCAGAAACCAGCAATAAACCAGGGGTTAAAATTTCATTCATAATTGTAAAATAGTAAATTATCCAATAAAATGCTCAAGAAATTGTGCCGTTAAAATGATGATAAACCTCAATACCCGCGCATTAACAGATAATACTAACTGTTATATTTGGGCATGATGAAAAAAGCATTGCCGGCTATTGTTGTACTTATTACTTTGTCGCTAACAGGTTTGTTGGTACTACAGGCATCATGGCTTAAAAACCTGGCTACATTAAGGCAGGCACAATTGGAATATAAGGTACATACCACAGGAACCAATGTAGCTGTTGAATTAAGTGAAGGCCTTGGTGCAGGCCCAATAATTAAGCCAAGGCGCTTTGGCTTTGGCAGGTATAATTATGATATTTCCCGTTTGATAAAACCACCAACTGTTGAAGAAAAATTTACGCTTGCCGATATACAAAATAAACTACAGGCTTCGCTTGCAGATGAAGACCTTGGTAAAATAAAATTAGAATTTGCAATTGTAAATAGTGCTAACAATATTGAAATGTGTACCAAGAATTTTGAAACAGAAATTCTGGATACCCTAAACAATAAACTTGATGTGATAGCCATTGTTCCTGAAAGTGCCAGTGATCTGGAAGGAATTGGCCCTTTTGAACATCTTTTTCTTATTATACCTGATTTTAAAAAGCAGGTTTGGGGGTCATTAAAATGGCTGTTGGTTGCCGCTGCTTTATTTACACTTGTTATTATTGCTGCCTTTTATGTAACACTGCGTACACTTTACAACCAGAAAAAATTAAGTGAGATAAAGAGCGATTTCATCAATAATATGACGCATGAGTTTAAAACGCCGCTGGCTACTATTTCGCTTGCCGTTGATGCAGTGCGTAATGAGAAAGTGCAGAACGATAAAGAGAAGATGAGCTATTTTACTGGCATTATAAAGGAAGAGAACAAACGCATGAACAAGCATGTAGAAACCATACTGCAGGCCGCTTTGCTTGAAAAACAGGAGTTGCAGTTAACCATAAAAAAACTGAATGTGCATGAAATAATTGAACAGATTATGGACAATTATACGTTGCAGCTTGATGATAAAAATGGTAAAATAGAATTGCAGTTAAATGCTAAAAATGATTTGATAGAAGCTGATGAAGTTCATTTTACCAACCTTATTTCTAATCTTGTAGATAATGCCATTAAATACAGTAACGATAATGTGTTGATTAAAATAACTACCCATAGTACCAGCAAATTTTTTGTTATGGGAGTACAGGATAATGGCATTGGTATGAGTAAGGAAAGTGTAAAACGTGTGTTTGAAAAATTTTATCGTGCCCATACTGGCAACGTGCATAATGTAAAAGGTTTTGGCCTTGGTATGAGTTATGTAAAAACCGTGCTTGATGCACATAAAAGCCGTATAAAAGTAGACAGTTCTTTAGGTAAAGGAACCATGTTTACGGTTGAAGTGCCGCTTGCAAAGGCATAAGTCATTGGTCAGAAAAGTCATTAAGTCAATAAGTAACTTTAATCTCAATGACTCAATGGCCCAATGACTCACTGACCTATTGACTTCATAATCAAACTCCCATCTCCATAACTCAAAAACCTGAAATCATTTTCTAAAGCATAATCGTACACCTTACGCCAATCATCACCAATAATTGAAGCTACCAAAAGCAGTAAAGTAGATTGTGGCTGATGAAAATTGGTAATCAATCCTTTAGCTATTTTAAGTTCATAACCAGGTGCTATAATAATTTGTGTTTTGGTAATGAGTCTTGTTTGTCCATTTGTTTTCATCCATTCAACCAAACTTTTTAAAGCATCGCTGGCGCTGATGTTTTGCGGCAACTCATAAGCATCCCACTGATGGATTGTCAACTCGTTTTCTGTCAACTCTTTTCTGTAATCCGTCATCTGTTTTTCACCTGCTTTAACTCCCATCCAGTACAAGCTTTCAATAGTTCTCATTGATGTGGTGCCTACGGCAATAATATTGTTTTCAAGATTGTCACGAAGTTTTTCAATTAACTCAATCCGCACATCAATAAACTCAGCGTGCATTTCGTGTTCCTGCATGGTGGCTGCTTTTACAGGCTTAAAAGTGCCTGCTCCAACATGCAGTGTAACAAAATCATGCTTAATGTTTTTTGCTCCCAGTTTTTCAAATAATTCATCTGTAAAATGCAGTCCAGCCGTTGGTGCGGCAACGCTGCCATCATGTTTGGCATAAATGGTTTGATAAGTTGCTTTGTCTTCTTCGCTGGCATCCCTGTTTAAATATGGCGGTAATGGAATTAATCCTGCATGATGCAATACTTCTGCAAAAGTTGCACTATCATTCCATGTAAATTCAATTACAACACAATCACTTAATGGAACAATTCTTTTTGCAGTTAAAATCGTTTCATGCCCTTCATTCTCAATCACTTTTGTCAGTAGTTCCTCTTTCCATTTCTTTGCTCCACCTACTAAACATTTCCACCACACTTTACCTTTTTGCAGCATAGCGGTGGTTATATCAGCATATTGTTCATGCGGTTCAAGGCAAAAAATTTCAATCACGCCTCCTGTACTTTTGGTAAACAGCATCCTTGCCTCAACCACTTTTGTGTTATTGAAAATCAGTAAAGAATTTTCTGGCAGATGGGCATCAAGATTTTTGTACTGGCCCTCTTCAATATTCCCACTTTTATACACCAAAAGCCTGCTTTCATCCCTTTTTTGTAAAGGATACTTCGCAATTTTACCTTCTGGCAGTTCGTAAGTGAAGTCTTTTATCGACAAATTTTTAGGATGCACTTCATTCATGTTTGCAAATATTTAAACAAGAACTGCAGAAAATCAGGTTTTCAACCTGTATTCCTTCTTAATTCAGGCCATTGTTTGCTTGTTTCACAGCTAAATCACACTTATCCACAGTATATCCACTGTTAAAGCAGTGTCGCTTATAGCAAATTCGCCTGAAAGGCAATACAGTATTGACTTTCAGGGCATAAAATACTGTGGATAAATACAAACCGTTGAGATTCGCATTTAAAGTGGGAAAAAGTGTTATTTTGTGGTAATAAATGGTAAATTAATCACTAATCTTTTCAAATGACAGGTTTTCACGGTGAATACGAAGCAACAGTGGACGCGAAAGGTCGCTTCCTGTTGCCTGGCGCCCTGAAAAAACAGTTGCCTGAAGGTGGTTCACGTTTCATTCTCTCAAGAGGTTTTGAAAAATGTATCACCCTGTATCCAATAAAAACCTGGGAAAAAATTCTTGAAAAATTTAACCAGTTAAACCAGTTCGATCCAAAGGTAAGGCAGTTTACCCGCCAGTTTTTGGGTGGTGCCACAGAAGTAGAACTGGATACCGCAGGCCGTATGTTATTGCCCGCATCGTTTAAAGAATATGCATCCATCACAAAAGATGTAGTGATAGCCGCAACGCTTGACCGCTTTGAAATATGGGATGCTGAAAAATACAAACAGCTCTTTGACAGTCTTTCATCAGAAGCTTTCAGCGATTTGGCTAAAGAAGTAATGACTGGTATATAAATGAATGAATTATGAGTAAAGTGAACAAAAGAGAAATGTCCCACGATAGTACAAATGTGGACGTATCTCACAACTCACCACTCACAACTCACCAATACCATGTTCCCGTTCTTTTTCACGAAACCATTGATGCGCTTAATATTCAGCCAAATGGCGTGTATGTTGACTGCACTTTTGGTGGTGGTGGCCACAGTCGTGGTATTCTTGAAAAGTTGGGCAAGGAAGGAAAATTAATTGCTTTTGACCAGGATGCAGATGCTGTAAAAAATATTCCTGCCGATGATAAACGTGTAACATTTATACCACACAATTTTCGTCACCTACAGCGGTTTTTAAAGCTGCATAAAAAAGCGAAGGTGGATGGCGTACTTGCAGACTTAGGCGTAAGTAGTCACCAATTTGATGAAGGCGAACGCGGTTTTTCCACACGCTTTGAAGGACCTTTGGATATGCGGATGGATCAACGCCAGGAGTTAACAGCAGCGGGCATTGTAGCCACTTACAGCGAAGCGCAGTTGCATAAACTGTTTGAGCAATTTGGCGAAGTAAGCAACTCAAAAACCCTGGCCAAACATATTGTAGAAGCGCGTAGGCAAATGCAGGTGCAGAACATAACACAGTTTAAAGGATTGATTAGCCCTGTGGTAAAGGGTAATCCTAATAAATATTTAGCGCAGGTTTTTCAGGCTTTGAGGATTGAAGTAAATGCAGAAATGGAAGCTTTAAAAGAAATGCTGCTACAGCTGAATGAAGTTGTAAAACCTGGCGGCAGGGCGGCCATCATCACCTTTCATTCATTAGAGGACAGACTAGCAAAAAACTTTTTCCGTAATGGAAATTTAGATGAAGTAGAAGATGACAACCCGTTTGTTCAAACATCAAAACCACTTACTTGGAAGCTGGTTACAAAAAAGCCAATAACGGCAGCAGATGAGGAATTAAAAAGAAATAGCAGAAGCAGAAGTGCAAAGTTGAGAGTGGCAGAAAAAGTATAAACTAAGCCTTGCACGATGAAAAGGATTAAAGAACGAATCATTTGAATCAAACAAATCATACTAAATCATAGTTCAGACAACAATGGCCGAACAAAAGGAAAATATTAAAGAAGCAAAGACAAAAAAGCAAACCTTGAAAGAGGTACGCAACAGTCTTGCAGGTGGTCAATGGATTACCAAAAACCTAAATTTCTTTTTGTTTTTGTCTGTGCTTGCGGTATTGTATATAGCCAACGGCCACATGGCAGATAAGACCATCCGAAACATTAATAAAACGCAGAAAGAAATAAAGGAATTACAGTTTGAATACAAGACCTTAAAGAGCGAAGTGATGTTTAAGAGCGAAGAAGCGCAGGTGCTGAAAGCCGCAGAACCATTGGGTTTAAAGGTGAGTAAAGAAGTGCCGCAAAGGTTGCAGACAAGTGAAAAGTGAATGGTGAAAAGTGAAAGTTCCCGTCATGTCGAGGAACGAGACATCTAACAAATTAAAAAATGTAATAGCTCCCTTTAGGGTTGGGGCGTAGGCAAATGGAAGTAAAAAAAGACATATTATGGCGTGTTTACGTATGCTACATAGCAATGGTAGTGGTATGTCTTATCATTTTTGGCAAAGCGGTTTATGTACAGCAATACGAAGGCGCCAAATGGCGCAGCATGAGTGACAGCCTGCACCAAAAAATTGAAGAAATAGCAGCAGAACGCGGTACTATTTTTAGCGAAGATGGACAGATGTTGAGTACCAGTATTCCGCAGTTTGACATTTATATAGATTTTGCGGCTGATGGCCTGAGAGAAAAGAGTGGCGTACGTTTCAGGGATAATATTGACAGTTTGAGTTTATGCTTGGCTAACCTTTTTAAAGACAGGTCAAGAAGTGAGTATAAGCAACTGTTACAGCAGGGCTTTAAAAACAAAGACAGGTATTTTGCCCTGCAAAAAAATATTTCTTACAGGCAATACCAGGAGTTGAAAAACTTCCCACTGGTGCGCTTAGGTAAAAATAAAAGTGGTTTTATTACAGATGATAAAACCATCCGTTTAAATCCCTACAAATTACTGGCTTACAGAACCATTGGTTTAGATAGGGAAAATGCGCAAAAAATTGGTCTTGAACAAACCTACGATACTTTGCTGAAAGGCAGCAGTGGCAGGCGTTTGGTAAGGTATATAGCAGGTGGTGTAAGCGTACCTGTAGATGATTTTCAGATAGAGCCTGAAAATGGAAAAGACATTGTAACAACGCTTGATGTTTTTATACAGGAGGTAACAGAAAATGCCCTGATGAAAATGATGCTGCTGAATGAAGCTGCAAATGGTTGTGCCATTGTAATGGAAGTTAAAACAGGCAAGATAAAAGCGATAGCAAATCTTGGTAAACGCAGTGATGGCAGCTATTCTGAAGATTTTAATTATGCCATAAGTCCTTCAGAACCTGGCTCAACATTTAAGCTGGCAACAATAATGAGTTTGCTGGAAGACAAAAAAATATCGCTTGGTTCTATCGTAAACCTTAATGGTGGTACATGGCAGGTAAATGGCCAAACAGTGTACGATAGTGAGCAGCATGGAAGAACTGATGTTACGGTTAAACAGGCTTTTGAATTAAGTAGTAACGTAGGTATGGCCAAGCTTGCATGGCAGTATTATAGTAGTACGCCAAGGCAGTTTTTAAAGCACCTGCATGATATGAAGATGGATACATTAACGGGCATTGATATTACCGGCGAAAGAAACCCATTGATACCAAAACCTGGTAGCAGGTTATGGAGTGCAACTACATTACCCTGGATGGCTTTTGGCTATAACCTGAAGGTAACGCCTCTGCAAACAGCAATGTTTTATAATGCCGTTGCCAATCACGGTAAAATGATGAAACCTTACCTGTTAAATTCAGTAAAAAGCGAAGGTGAAGTTATAAGAGAGAATCAGCCTAAAGTGCTACTGGATAAGGTTTGCAGCGATGCAACCATTAAACAGTTACAGGCTTGCCTGGAAGGCGTTTGTATAGATGGTACAGCAAAAAAGTTGTTTAAAAATTCAGCATATAAAGCAGCAGGTAAAACAGGAACAGCGTTGGTGGCAGATGGAGTTTATACCTATGCAGATAAGGTTTACCAAACGTCTTTTGCAGGTTATTTTCCTGCTGAAAATCCGCAGTACACAATCGTGGTGGTGATAAAAAACAAACCTTCTGCGTTGCTGCATTATGGCGCAACCGTTGCAGGGCCTGTGTTTAAAGAAATTGCAGACAGGTTGTACACTACCTATGTAAAGGAAGGCAGTTATGCAGCAAGAACAATAAAGAAAACTGATAGTGCTTATTTTAATTATGCTGCTGCAAAGCAGGATGTAAAGAAGGTAATGAACGCCTTGAAAGTTAATTACAACGACAATAAAAATAATATAGATGAATGGGTGAACGTGAATGGTGATAAGGGTTCTGTGGCTTTGATTGAGCGGCCTGTAAGTAATAAGGTGATGCCACAATTAAAGGGGCTTGGTCTTAAAGATGTGGTAGTAATGTGTGAAAATATAGGATTGAAAGTAAACGCTAAAGGCAAGGGCAGGGTAGCGGCACAATCAATTGTTGCAGGCCAGTCAGTAGCCATGGGGCAGATGGTAAACGTAGAACTGAATTAATCTAAATAATTAAACCTTAACGGTTGAATGAATAATTCTAATGACATAAGTAGCAATCACTCGCCTTTAGGGGCTGGTGGTCAAACGCTTTTAAACATATTGTATAAAGTACACCTGCTGCAGGTGTATGGCAATACAAGTGCTGTTGTAAAAGACATTCAGATAGATAGCCGTAAAGTGTCAGATGGTTCTGTGTTTGTAGCTATTACTGGCGCGCAGAGCGATGGTCATAGCTATATAGATAAGGTGATTGAACAGGGTGCAGTAGCCATTATCTGTGAAAAAATGCCTAAGAAGAAAAAGGAAGGCATTACATATATACAAGTTACAAGTACTAATGAAGCAGTGGCGTTAATGGCACATAACCTTTATAACGAGCCATCTTCAAAACTGAAGCTTGTTGGTGTAACTGGTACCAATGGCAAAACGACCATTGCCACGGTTTTATTTAAGCTCTTTACGCAGTTGGGTTATAAATGTGGTTTGATAAGTACGGTGCAAAACCAGATTGCTGATACTGTAATTCCTGCAACGCTTACAACACCTGATGCTGTTAGCCTTAATGCTTTGTTGCAGCAAATGGTTGATGAAAATTGTACGCATGTTTTTATGGAATGCAGCAGTCACGCCATTCACCAGCATCGCATAACAGGATTAAGGTTTACAGGTGGGTTGTTCAGCAACATAACACATGACCATCTTGATTACCATAAAACCTTTGATGAGTATATAAAGGTTAAGAAAAAGTTCTTTGATGATTTGCCTTCTACTGCTTTTGCAATAAGCAATGCAGATGATAAACGCGGTGCTGTAATGCTACAGAATACACACGCAAAAAAGCATTTCTATAGTCTTAAAACGGTAGCTGATTTTAAAGGTAAAATACTTGACAATGCACTTACTGGCCTTCAAATGATGGTGAACGAAATGGAAGTGCATTTCAGGCTGATAGGTGAGTTTAATGCTTATAATTTACTGGCCGTTTATGGAGCTGCTATTTGCCTTGGGGAAGATAAAAATACGGTGCTTACTGCATTGAGTATGTTAAGCGGTGCAGAGGGAAGGTTCGATTACATCATAAGTGCGCAGCTTATTATTGGCATTGTAGATTATGCGCATACGCCTGATGCTTTGGAAAACGTTCTTTCTACGATAAAAAAACTAAGAAAAGGCCATGAGCAGGTAATTACTGTGGTGGGTTGTGGTGGTGATAGAGATAAAACAAAACGTCCTGTTATGGCGGCAGCAGCATGTACGTTAAGCGATAGGGTAATACTTACAAGTGATAACCCACGCACTGAAGATCCTGCTGTAATACTCAGTGAAATGGAACAGGGATTGGATAGTGCAGGCAGGCGAAAATCAATCACCATAGCAGATAGGCGAGAAGCCATTAAAACGGCTGTAAGCCTTGCCAACGCTGATGATATTATACTGGTAGCAGGAAAAGGGCATGAAAAATACCAGGATATACGGGGGATAAAATATCCGTTTGATGACAAACAGGTTTTAAAGGAAATGTTTGAGTTATTAGAAAAGTGATGCAGCCCCCTCGATTCCCCGAAGGGGAAAGTTTAGATGGAGAAGATTGTAATAAAGACTGATCGTGAAATATAAAAAGGAATGTTCAAACTGATAATCACTTAATTAAAAATAGGCATCCCAACTCCCCCTTTGGGGGATTTAGGGGGCCGGCGTTATATTATGCTATACCACTTATTTACATGGCTTGGAAAGAACTTTGAAATACCTGGTGCCGGGTTGTTTCAGTTTCTCACTTTTCGCATTGCGATGGCTGTGTTATTGTCGCTGATTATTGCAACAGTATTTGGTAAGCGTATTATTTTATTCCTTCAAAAAAAGCAAATAGGCGAAAGTGTACGCGACCTTGGATTAGAGGGGCAGGCACAAAAAAAAGGCACACCTACAATGGGTGGAATTATTATCCTGCTAAGTATCTTAATACCCACTTTATTGTTTGCCAATTTAGATAAAGTGTACATACGCCTGATGATACTTTGTACGGTATGGCTTGGTGTTATTGGCTTTCTGGATGATTACTTTAAAATTAAAGCAAGGCAGGTAGCCAAAGCAAAGGGCGAGACGTATAAGAAAAAGGATAGTGATGGTTTAGCAGGTATCACTAAAATTATTGGCCAGGTTGGCCTGGGCATCATCATTGGGGTTACACTTTATTTTAGCAGTGCAGTTACTGTAGAAAGAGAGGTGCTTACATCGCCCCAGGCACAATTACAGTTAGGCGAACGACTTACAAAAGACTCTAACATTGTAGTGCGTAAAATAAATGGTGTTGATAAGAAATTTATAAAAGTAAAAACACCAATTACAACTATTCCTTTCATCAAAAACCATGAGTTTAATTATAGCAAGCTTATTAGCTGGATGGGTAAAGGTGCAGAAGATTATACATGGATTGTTTACATCATTATTGTAACACTTATTATCACTGCCGTCTCTAATGGTGCAAACTTAACCGATGGGCTTGATGGATTAGCCGCAGGTGTTAGTGCTATTATTGGTATTGCAATAGGTGTGTTTGTGTATGTAAGCGGTAACTACATTTTTGCCGATTATTTCAATGTGATGTACATCCCTAACCTTGGTGAGCTTTCGATTTTTGTAGGCGCATTTGTAGGTGCCTGTGTTGGCTTTTTATGGTACAATGCTTACCCTGCGCAGGTTTTCATGGGCGATACAGGTAGCCTGGCATTGGGTGGTATCATTGCATCACTTGCGATTATAGTTCGTAAGGAGTGGTTGATTCCAATTTTCTGCGCAGTGTTTTTTGTAGAAACATTAAGCGTAATGATACAAGTAAGTTATTTCAAATACACAAAGAAAAAATATGGCGAAGGCCGGCGGGTGTTTTTGATGAGCCCACTGCATCATCATTATCAAAAGAAAGGATTTCATGAAAATAAAATAGCTATAAGGTTCTGGATTGTTACAGTGTTGTTAGTAGTAGCAAGTATTGTAACGCTGAAGATAAGGTAGTAGCCCCTAACCCCTAAAGGGGATATTAAAGTGAGTATAAAATGAACGAGGATAATAAAAATAGTAGCGTGTTTCTTAGCTCCCCTTTAGGGGCGGGGGGGTATCGTCTTGTTATTCTTGGTAGTGGCGAAAGTGGCGTAGGTGCTGCATTGTTGGGCAAGCAGAAAGGCTATGAAGTGTTTGTAAGCGATGGTGGTTTGATAAAAGAAAACTATAAAAAAGAACTGCTTGATAACGGAATTGAATTTGAGGAAGGTGGTCATACAGAAGAGAAAATTCTGAACGCAAACGAAGTGATGAAGAGTCCCGGCATTCCTGAAAAGAATGCACTGGTAAAAGCCATAAGGGCAAAGGGCATTAAAGTGATAAGTGAAATTGAACTGGCGTACAGATTTAAAGGCAATGCAAAAGTGATTGCCATTACAGGCAGTAATGGCAAGAGTACTACAACCAGTTTAATATATCATATCTGCAAAACTGCAGGGTTGGATTGTGCATTGGTTGGCAATATTGGTTACTCGTTTGCAAAGCAGGTAGCAGAAAGGCCTGTAGAGATTTATGTGGCTGAGATAAGCTCTTTTCAACTGGATGATATACATGATTTCAGGCCCGATATAGCAGTGCTGCTGAACATAACAGAAGATCATCTGGACAGGTACGATTACAAGTTTGAAAACTATATCAACAGCAAGTTCAGGGTGATAGAGAACCAAACGAAGGACGATTATTTTATTTACAATGATGACGATGAGGTCATTACACAAAAGCTGGGATTACTAACCATACATACAAACCCATTACCATTCTCAATGAAACACGAAATCAAAAAAGGCGGCTACATCAAGGGCGACCAGATGATGCTGCGCATCCAGGAAGAAAGAGTAAGCATGAGTATTTACGACTTTGCTTTAAAAGGCAAACACAACCAGGCAAACACAATGGCAGCAGGTATTGCAGCTTGTACCTTGGGTATAAGAAAAGAGAAGATTAGAGAGGCTGTAGCCGACATGCAGAGCCTGGAGCACCGTAATGAATTTGTGGCATCGGTACGCGGCGTTGAGTTTATTAACGACAGCAAAGCGACCAATGTAAACAGCGCCTGGTATGCACTTGAGAGTGTGCGCAAGCCAACAATTTTAATACTTGGTGGTGTTGATAAGGGTAATGATTATGGTTTGATTGAAGACCTTGTAAAGGAGAAAGTCAAGGCAATTGTATGTATGGGGTTAGACAACAAAAAAATCATCGCGGCTTTTAAAAACATAGTGCCAACTATTGTTGAAACTGCCAATGCGGGTGATTGTGTAAAAGCGTGTTTCAAACTGGCAACAAAAGGTGATGTGGTATTGTTAAGTCCTGCTTGTGCAAGTTTTGATTTGTTTAAAAACTATGAAGACAGGGGTAAACAGTTTAAAGAAGCAGTGAAGGAACTGTAGTGTGATTTCTGATTTGGGTATGCATGGATTTTGAGATTGTCCTGCATAAATCATTAAATCTCAAAATCAATAAATCAGCAATGAATTCTTCCGATACTTTATTCTCTCAAATGCCTTCAGTAGAAGGAATGCGCAGCCAGTTAATGCTGCGTACACGGGGTGATAAATTCATCTGGGGAATTGTGATTTTACTGGCTGTAATATCAGTTTTAGTGGTGTATAGTGCCACAGGTTCTTTGGCATATAAAATGAATAAAGGCAATAATGAAGTGTACCTGTTTAAGCAGGTGGCCTTTATGATGGTGGGTTTAACATTAATTTATTTTCTTCACAGGGTTAATTATAGTATTTATAGCAAAGTGGCGTGGATGTTGTTTTTAACGGCAATTCCTTTGCTTATATACACTTTATTTTTTGGTGCCAAAATAAATGAAGGCAGCCGCTGGATTAAACTTCCTGTAATAAACATGACAGTACAAACAAGTGACTATGCAAGGCTTGCACTGTTCATGTACATATCAAGAGTGCTTAGTAAAAAGCAGGAAGTAATTAAAGATTTTAAGAAAGGATTTTTACCAGCCATTATACCTGTTGCAATTATTTGTGTATTGATTGCACCAGCAAATTTGTCAACCGCATTACTTACAGGTGCAACCTCTTTGTTGCTCATGTTTATTGGGCGTATAAGTACCAAGCACATAATGCTTGCAGTGGGTATTGCAGCAATTCCAATCGCAATATTAATTACTGTGGCAGTGCTAACGCACGATTCAAAAAAGCAGGAGACAACTGTGGCAAACGCAGGTACTACAGGCAATGAAAGGTATGCAGGCCTTGGCCGTGTAGGTACATGGGTAAAGCGTGTGCAGGATTTTATATATGCCAAAAACGAGGAAGTTCCTTACCAGGTACAACAGGCTAAAATAGCCATTGCCAATGGCGGCATATTGGTGGGTCTTGGTCCAGGAAACAGTCAACAGAGAAACTTTTTACCACACCCATATTCCGATTTCATCTATGCAATTATCATAGAAGAATACGGGCTCTTGGGTGGGGCTTTTATCATATTTATTTACATGGCTTTTTTGTTTCGCGG
Organism: Chitinophagales bacterium; assembly: GCA_031424995.1. GTDB lineage: Bacteria > Bacteroidota > Bacteroidia > Chitinophagales > Chitinophagaceae > Parasediminibacterium. Next base: position 227,226 of record JANPIP010000009.1, read on the forward strand.
TATACGTGTGTTCAGAAAATGCCCTTATGCTTTTGGTGCCTTTCTTGCACTGGCATTGAGTTTTACGCTTGCCATACAAGCCATTGCAAACATGGCGGTAAACGTAAACATAGTGCCAGTAACAGGTGTAACACTGCCCTTGGTAAGTATGGGTGGTAGTTCATTTTTATTCACCTGTGCAGCAATTGGCATCATATTAAGTGTAGCAAGAAATGTTGAGATAACAGAGGGTAGAGAACCCGTAGCACCAGTAGATTATTTGCAGCCACAAGTGGCTGTTGGAGAAGAGAATAATTTGGGGACGGGTATTGGTGCTGCTATATAGCATCGTTCCGCCTAAGGCGGACACTTGTACGGTTGGATACTTTATTCAGCAATTGACACAATGACTATTTGACTAATGACTAAAAAAATCATCATCGCAGGTGGCGGAACAGGGGGACATATTTTCCCTGCTATTGCCATTGCTAATGCTTTAAAGCAGCAGCAACCCGGCATTGAAATTTTATTCATTGGTGCTACTGGTAAAATGGAAATGGAGAAAGTGCCGCAGGCTGGGTATACCATAAAAGGCTTAACAATAGCTGGGTTCAATAGGAGTTCTTTGATAAAAAACATTAGTCTTCCTTTCAAACTAATAAAAAGCTTTTTTCAAGTAAGAAGCATATTTAAAACATACGAGCCAACAGCAGTAATTGGTGTTGGTGGCTATTCAAGTTTTCCTGTGCTGCGTTTTGCACAAAGCAAAGGCATACCTACTTATATCCATGAGAGCAATTCTTTCGCTGGTAAAAGCAATATGTTGCTTGGCAAAAAGGCAACCAAAATATTTGTAGCGGGCAGTGGAATGGAAAAGTTCTTTCCTGCTGATAAGATTGTTATAACAGGCAATCCTGTACGTAAATCAATCGCTCAATCTGCAATAACTCAAAGCGAAGCTTTACAATTTTTCGGATTGGATGCTAATAAAAAAACAATACTCGCAGTTGGTGGCAGTCTTGGTGCCAAAAGCATTAACGAAGCAATTTCACACAGCATTGAAACCTTTGAAAAGAAAGGCCTTCAGCTAATTTGGCAAACAGGTAAAACAACAGCAGATAAATATAAACAGGCTGCCGCTGGTAAAGGTAGTATTTGGATAGATGAGTTTATAACCCAAATGGAAATGGGTTATGCAGCAGCAGACATTGTTATAAGTCGTGCGGGTGCAATGGCTGTTACAGAGTTGTGCGTAGCAGGTAAGCCAACGGTATTTGTGCCTTTTCCTTTTGCGGCAGAAGACCACCAAACTGCAAATGCAATGGCACTGGTTAATAAAGATGCAGCCTTAATGGTAAAAGATGCCGACACAACTATTATGTTGATGAATAAAGTATTTGAACTGGCTGGTGATGAAGGCCTACAGCAAAAATTAAGAACAAATATTAAGGCATTGGCTATTACAAATGCAGATGAGGTAATAGCGAAGGAAATATTAGCCCCTAACCCCTAAGGGGAACTATTAAAGCGAGTATAAAATGAATACAGGTTATCAAAATAGCGGCAACTTTCTTAACCCCCCTTCAGGGGCAGGGGGCGATATTGGGGGCATCTACTTTATTGGTATTGGTGGCATTGGGATGAGTGCGCTTGCAAGATACTTTCATTCAAAAAAGGTATTGGTTAGTGGCTACGATAAAACACAAACAGCACTTACAAAAACACTGGAAGAAAGCGGGATACCTATTCACTATAATGAAGATGTAAACGTAATTCCAAAAGATGTTGATATAGTAGTGTACACACCTGCAGTTCCTAAAGAACATGCAGAATTGGTGTATTATCAAACCAATGGATATAAAGTGGTTAAACGCAGCGACATACTACAGATAATTACAGAAAATTCTTTTAATGTCTGCATTGCTGGCACACATGGTAAAACTACCACAACTTCAATGACGGCGCATATTCTGCGTCACAGCGGGTATGGTTGCAACGCCTTTTTAGGTGGCATTGCTGCCAACTACAATACCAATTTTTGGAGCAGTGAAAACAACGTGGTGGTAGTAGAAGCTGATGAGTACGACAGAAGCTTTTTAAAACTGGTTCCTGATGTTGCCATTATAACTTCTATGGATGCTGACCACCTGGATATTTATGGCACGGCTGAAGAAGTAGAAAATGCTTTTGTACAGTTCTCTCAAAAAGTAAAACCAGGTGGCTGTCTCATAACAAAATATGGTTTGGAAAGAGCCGATGAGTTAAATGCAGCACATCATTATACCTATAGTTTTAAAGACGATGTGGCAGATGTGCATATAGCAAACCTTCAAGTATTAAATGGTTGTTACCAGTTTGATGTAGTAAGTAAAGATTGGATAATAAAAGAAGTGGTACTGCATATGGGCGGCCTGCACAATATAGAAAATGCCATTGCCGCGATAACTGTAGCCAAGCATTTGAATATTGATAATGAAAAAGTAAAGGCTGCTGTTGGAGATTTTAAAGGTGTAAAAAGAAGGTTTGAATACGTGTTGAAGAATAGTGAACATGTGTTGATTGATGACTATGCCCATCATCCTGAAGAGTTAAAGGCTTTGATATCTGGTGTACGCAGTTTGTTTGGCGATAAGAAATTGACGCTGGTTTTTCAGCCACATTTATTTAGCAGAACAAATGATTTGGCAGATGAATTTGCTGCAAGTTTAAGCCTTGCAGATGAAGTGATTTTGTTGCCCATTTATCCTGCAAGGGAATTGCCCATGGAAGGCGTGAACAGTGAAATGATACTGAATAAAATGGCAATTGAAAACAAGCAGGTACTTGCTAAAGAAGCAATGCTTGATTATATAAAAACGAATAAGCCATCACTGCTTGTAATGGCAGGTGCAGGTGATATAGATACTTTATTAATGCCTGCAAAGGAAATATTGGAACAGGATTTATAAGGTTTCAAAAATCTTATAGGTTTAAACTGAAATAATTGAACTGGAAAAAGAAATTGGTACAAGCCTTATGGCTGTTGATTGGCGCAGGAACTATTGTTCTGTTTGGCGCTGCCATGCAACAGAAGAACCATAAATTATGTGCTGATGTGAAGGTGGAAATTTCTGGTGCAGAAGAACACTTATTCATTGATGAAAATGATGTAAAGCAAATCATTCATAGCAACGAAATGATTGTAAGCCGCGCTTTAGAGACGGTGGAATTAAGAAACATTGAAGCTGCTTTGGAAAGTACGCCTTGGGTTAAAAAGGCCGAACTGTTCTTTGATAACAACCAGGTACTACAGATAAAAATTGAAGAACGCCAGCCCATTGCAAGGGTATTTACAAAAGAGGGCACTTCTTTTTATTTAGACAGCACTGGTCTGCGTTTGCCTTTAAGTGAAAAGCTAAGTGCAAGGGTTCCCATGTTTACTGATTTTCCCAGTGATAAAAAAGTAATGGCTGCGCCTGATAGTTTGTTACTGCAGAATGTGGTGACGCTTGGGAAATATATTATGGCCGACAGTTTCTGGATGGCGCAAACTGCACAGATAGCTATTACGCCGCAATCAACATTTGAACTGCTGCCAACCATTGGAGACCATATTGTTGTGCTTTGCAGCATTGATAATTTGGATGCTAAGTTTAAACGCCTGTACACTTTTTACAGTAGGGCATGGATGCAGAATGGCATCAACACCTACGAGAAGCTGGATGTACAATTTAATAACCAGGTAGTGGCTGTAAAACGGGGTACTTCAAAAGCTATAGAGGATTCTGCGAAAGCAAAGCAAATGCTGGCAAATGTGATGCAGGGTTCGCTTGCATCGCTTACCGATACTTCAATTGCGGTAACACCTGAATTTAGAGTGTTGCCTGTTGTAGCTACTGTTAAAGATTCCGTAAAGGCTGCAAAGCCTGTTGTTAAAAAAGTTAAAAAGCCTGTTGCTGCTGTTATACAGAAAAAAAAGTTACCCTTAAAGCAGTTAAACAATAATAAAAAGAAAACAAATCCGTTATCAATAGTGGATATAAAGAAAAAGCCAAAGGCTGTGATGAAGAAAGGCAGGTGATAGGTGAGAGGTGATAGGTGATAGGTGAGAGGTGAGAGGTGATAGGTGAGAGGTGATAGGTGAGAGGTGAAAGGTGAAAGGTGAAAGGTGAAAGGTGAAAGTGAAAGGTGAAAGGTGAAAGGTGAAAGGTGAAAGGTGAAAGGTGAAAGGTGAAAGGTGAAAGGTGAAAGGTGAAAGGTGAAAGGTGAAAGGTGAAAGGTGAAAGGTGAAAGTGGCTGGAGCTCTTAAAGATAAGCCTTGATGGGTTTGAATTAAAGAGTTGAAAACAAAAATTAAGCTTGCGCCGTAGGTGTAATATCTTAATAGAAACGAACAGCAAATATTTTTCGCTCCGTAGGAGCGGTATCTTATAAAAGCTGATAAAAGAACAAGGCCCTGTGGGCAACTGGGGAACATTGAATCCCAATAGCTACCGGGAGTAGCTGGCGAACAAAAGAAAAATAACCTTATGAATAACAACGAGGCACCGATTATTGTAGGACTGGATATTGGAACCACTAAAATTGCTGCAATAGCGGGCCGTAAAAATGAATACGGGAAGCTTGATATTCTTGGCTTTGGGCGTGCCAACAGTAATGGTGTGCAGCATGGCCAGGTGTTGAATATTGACCAGACCATTAAGGCTATTCACCAGGCTTTGCAGAGTTGTTATGAAAGCAATCCTGAGCTTGAAATTACAGAGGTGTATGTTGGTATTGCGGGCCATCATATCAAGAGCCTGCAAACCCGCGGCGATATGGTTAGGCATGATGCGGATACTGAAATTCAGCGTAGTGAAATTGACCAGTTAATAAGCAACCAACGCAAAACTTTTATACCTGCTGGTGATGAAATTATTGAAGTAATTCCACAGGATTTTCATGTAGATAATATACAGAACATTAAAGACCCTGTGGGTTATAATGGTGTGAAAGTTGGTGCCAATTTTCACATTATTACAGGTGACAGGAATGCCATTAAAAATATTAAACGTGCCGTTAACCGCAGCTCTTTAACTACTAAAGATTTGGTACTTCAGCCATTGGCCAGTGCCAGCGCTGTAATGAGCGATGTGGATATGGAAGCAGGCGTTGCTATTCTTGATATTGGTGGTGGTACCAGTGACCTTGCTGTGTTTTACGAAGGCATCTTAAAACATACCGCTGTGATACCTTTTGGTGGCGAGAATATTACCAACGATATACGCATGGGCCTAGGTGTTTTAAAGAGCCAGGCTGAAGCAATGAAAGTACAGTTTGGCAGTGCTTTGGCTGATGAAGCAAAAGCCAATGCATTTATTACTATCCCTGGTTTAAAAGGTATGCCGGCCAAGGAAATAAGTGTGAAGAATCTTGCGCAGATTATACAGGCGAGAATGAGTGAGATACTTGATTTTGTAAGCTATCATCTTAAACAGATTGGTCTTGATAACAGGGCGTTGAATGGCGGTGTAATACTTACTGGTGGCGGCTCTCAGCTAAAATACTTAATTCAGTTAACGGAATATACAACTGGTTTAAATGCACGTATTGGCTTGCCAAACGAGCATTTGGCTCCTAACCATATTGAGGAATTAAAGAAGCCAATGTACGCAACTTGTATTGGCCTGATTTTAAAAGGATACAGTGACTACGAGCATCAATACAAACAGTTTACTGAAACCTTTAAAAGGGTAGAAGTGCCGCGTACTTTAAAAGCAGAAGCTATAGCACCTGTTGTTGAAGAAACAGTGGTTACACCAGTTGAAAAGGTAGCAATCAAAGAAAGAAACAAACTCAAATTCTGGGATAAATTCAAAGACAACCTGATTGAATTGTTCAAGGAAGAAGAAGATAAAATGATTAAATAGTTTGAAGAGAAGTTTATTAAAGTTTAAGAGTTCAGGTAGTTTATTAAATCAAATTCCTAAACTCCAAACTACCAAACTTTTAAACTACAATTGAACACACGTACTCCTACTTACTAATAGCAAAACCGTTACTCTATGATTCATTTTGATTTGCCGAAACAGAAGTCTTCCATCATCAAGGTTATTGGTGTTGGCGGTGGTGGCAGTAATGCAGTAAACTTCATGTTCAACCAGGATGTTGAAGGTGTAGATTTCATCGTGTGCAATACCGATGCAAAAGCAATTGAGCAAAGTAAAGTTCCCAATAAAATACAATTAGGGCCATACCTTACACAAGGCTTGGGTGCTGGTGCGAACCCTGAAGTTGGTAAAAAGGCAACTGAGGAAAGTTTGGAAGAAATAAAAAAGATACTGGAAGTAAACACCAAAATGGCCTTCATTACTGTAGGCATGGGTGGTGGTACTGGTACTGGTGGTGCGCCAATTATTGCGCAAATCTGCCGCGACCTTGGCATTCTTACTGTCGGTATTGTTACTACCCCTTTCGCCTTTGAAGGCCCGCGCAGGCAAACCCAGGCTGAGGAAGGTATCAAGCAACTGAAACCTTTTGTAGATACCTTGCTTGTTATTAGCAACGATAAATTGCGTATGCAATATGGTAACCTTAAAATGAAGGAAGCCTTTGGTAAAGCAGATAATGTGCTTGCTACTGCAGCAAAATGTATCACAGATATTATCAATAGCCGTGGCCATATCATCGTTGACTTTGCTGACGTTTGTACAGTAATGAAAAATGGTGGCGTTGCCATACTTGGTAAAGCTGAGGTAGAAGGTGAAGACCGTGCACAGCGCGCTATTGAAGAAGCTTTGGCTTCTCCATTATTAAATGACAATGACATTAAAGGTGCTAAATGGATACTGATAAACATTAACAGTGCAGAAGGTGATGATGAGTGTACCATGGATGAACTTGAGGTCATCAACAGCTATTTGCGTATGCAGGCTGGTGATGATACTGATGTGATTGTTGGTATGGGTTACGATAACACACTTGACAAGAAAATTGGTATCACCTTAGTTGCTACCGGTTTTGATGCAAAGAACCCTTTTGCAAAACCAGTGGTAGAAAAGAAGCCTGAACCAAAGCCTGAAAAAATAGTAATGACTTTGGGTGTTGATACAGAAGAAAAGAGAATAGTGGCAGCGCCGCAAGCCACTTTACCTTTTGTTGATAAAGATCCTTTTGCACCGCGTATGCAGGAAGAGGTAGAAGAAGTGCAGCCCATTGCGATGCTTACAGCTACTGAAAGGTACCTTGCTTCATTAGAGCAAAAAGAAGAAGTAGTTGATAACAGCGAAGTATTGCATTTTGAGTTGAGTACAACTATTACTGATGAATATGCAGCACCGCAACCCGTTGCTGAAGAGAAAAAAGAAGAGCCAGTTGTTGATGAAACTTTACAGTTTATTATGACTGAAAGGCCGGCAGTTAATGCAGCGTTGAGCAAGCCTTCCAATATTTATGCAGAAGCAAAACCTTTTTCTTCCTGGTTAAATGAAGAGCCTAAAGCACAGGCACCTGTACAGCCAAAAGCTGAGCAGCCTGCACCAGCCCCACGCTTTGAAATTAAAATGGAAGAAAGAGAGGAAGAAGAACAGCCATCTTTTGAAGTGCATGAAAAAACATCAATGCCTGCACAGCCTGTAATGAATGCACAGCCTGATTTTGCAGAATATGATGAAGCTGAAGATCAACGCCGCAGGGCACAGGAGCGTATTCAAAAACTGCGCAACCTGAGCTTTAACATGAACAGCACTGATGGCAATAATGACTTTGAAACCGTGCCTGCCTACATTCGCCAGAAGATGGACCTGTTTGGTAATGCTTTTACATCGGCAGAAAATTTTTACAGCAAATACACGGTAAACAAAGACGAGAACAACAACACACATATTTCTACCATCAACACTTTTTTAGATGGTAAAAAACCAGATTAGTTATTTGGTTCTTAATAACGTTTCTTACTACTAACCCATACATTCCCCGGCAGTTTTTGGCCGGGGATTTTTTATTGCAACCATACACCCGCAATTTTGTTACTATAACAAATGCTATAACATGCCCACAGTATTAATAACAGGCGGTACAGGAATGGTTGGCAAACAGCTTACAGAACTGCTGTTGCTGAATGGATACAGTGTAATTATTGTTAGCCGCAAGGCTTCTGCTAAACACTTGCGTACCAATGTTGCTTACGCCGTTTGGGATATTGAAAAGCAAACGATTGATGCTGATGCCATAGCAAAGGCAGATTATATTGTTCACCTGGCAGGTGCTGGCGTTGCAGATAAAAGATGGAGTAAAGAACGCAAGAAAGAGATTGTAGAAAGCCGTACCAAAAGCAGTGCAACTATTGTAAAGGCTTTAAAGGAAACCACCAATAATGTACAGGCCGTTATAAGTGCTTCTGCCATTGGCTGGTATGGTGCAGATACTGTTGAAAGCAAACAGAACGGCTTTAAAGAAAATGAACCCGCCGACACAGCATTTTTGGGTGACACCTGCAGGCTTTGGGAAGAAAGTATAGCGCCCGTTACTGTGTTAGATAAGCGATTGGTGAAATTGAGGATTGGTATTGTATTGAGTAATGATGGAGGTGCTTTGGCAGAATTTAAAAAGCCATTGTTGGGCGGCATTGCAGCCATTTTAGGCAGTGGCAAGCAGGTAATAAGCTGGATACATATTGATGACCTTTGCAGGATGTTTCTGCATGCCATACAGCATGAAAATATGCAGGGTGTTTATAACGCAGTAGCCACAAACCCTGTTACAAATAAAACCCTCACCTTAACCCTTGCCAATATTAAACGTGGTAAGTTTTATATACCCATTCATGTGCCTGAATTTGTACTTAAAATAATGCTTGGCGAAATGAGTATTGAAGTATTAAAAAGTGCCACTGTAAGCAATCAGAAAGTATTGAATTTTGGCTTTAAATATGAATACCCAACTATTGAAGAAGCGTTGAAGAGTTTGTAATGTTTGTAGCTTATTGCCTTTAAAGCATAATAATGGTTATCATAAAAGCCACTATGAAACATAGTCACCTGCTTTAATGCATTTGTTTAATTACAATAAAATTTATTTTCTATAGACAAAGCATTATTCAGGTTAGTATTTTGATAGTATAACGTTACACCCAACTTGCATAAACCTAATGTTAGCGGAAGTTTAGTGGAAATAAAAAAGACTTGATGTAGTCAAGTCTTAATGAATTTTATGTTCTAATCTTTTTTAGTTTTAGCAACTTTGACAGCGGCATCTAGTTCAGCTAAAAAAATACTGGCTTCTGTAGAGTTTCTGATAGATTTTGAAAGACTATCATTTGCACGCAATGATTCAACAGACTTGACAGCATGACCTTTTACAGAAGCTGTAGCCAAGTGCCTTACTTGATTGATTCGTTGCTGTATTTTTTCTTTCATTTTGTGAAATTAATTAAAATTATTTAATTTAAACCGTGTCATTGTTTTAATTGATACATATAGTACCTATAAAGATTAGTTGCAGGTCTTTGATAATCAAATGGTTCTGGTTTGGGTTTGAAGTAGGGCAATCCATTGCCGTCTACTTCAACAGCACCATTCCGAAGTAATTTTACGTACCAATCAACACCAATTGTAACAAAATACTCGATTAGATATTCTCTATTTGTTAGAAACATTCTATGGTATAAATATGCTCTTACGTCATTTGAACCATCAATCCCAATGATCATTTGAGGATTACTTTGCAAATACACCAAAGAGAATAGTAAAATTGTTGAAAAAATTTTGTCTTTGTTATGGTGATTTATTTTTGCCCTATCGTCAATGTCACCATTTTCAAGTAACGGACCAAATGCCATATTATATACATTTGGTAAAAGTGGGTCACCCAGTGGCGAAATAATTATTTTAAGAAGTATGTCTGCTGTATCTTTTACCTCTGAATGAAAGGTCATGAAAGATAAATCCTCCCCAACTTCTATAGGGTCATATGTATCTTCAAAATTTATTTTAATCATTTTATAAATACTGGGTTGAAATTATAGCCTGTTCTGCTAAAACTTGCAGTTTCGCAAAAATATTATATATAGATAGCTGCTGCAAGCAAACATAATCTGCCTATGGAACTGTAAGTTCCACAGAGCGTAGGCATTTATAACGCAGTCGCCACAAACCCTGTTACCAATAAAGCCCTCACTTTAACCCTTGCCAATATAAAACGTGGTAAGTTTTGTATACCCATTCATGTGCCTGAATTTGTACTTAAATTAATGCTTGGCGAAATGAGCATTGAAGTACTTAAAAGCGCCACTGTAAGTAACCAGAAAGTATTGAATTTTGGGTTTAAATATGAGTATGCTACTATTGAGGAAGCGTTAAAGAGTTTGTAGGAAATGGCGTATGATGCTGGCACATGATAGCATCATACTTGTTTTAATGTTATTAAAATGACGACTAAACCCCGTCTGTAAGGCTTGCGTGAGTAGTTATCTAATATTACAACTTACGCTTTTTTAGTTTTATTTCTGTAAATAAATTAGCTGTGTATTTTTCATAAAGCCCAAACAAAAATTCCATGCGGTTGGCTTCGGTGATAAATGGCTGAGGGCGATAAGATAAATCAACTGCCTTATCTAATTCGTTGTGTGCTTTTACTAAAGCTGGTGGCATGGTTAAAGGGTCATACAAATCGGCTAAAGAACTGTTGGGGAATAATACCCTTGTATCTAATACTTTTTGTGCTGCGGTTTCAATGGTTTTTACTTGTTTTTCAGTAGGGCTTTCTGGCCAAGGGTAGTTGTTGTAAACAATAGTTCCTGAATATCTAAAATCGCTTTTTATCCTGCCAGAAACGTTATTAACCCAACTCATATGCATTAAAGATGTTAATATGCCAAAATGATAAAGAGTTGCATTAGGTAAACCATAAGCTGAATCAGCTAAAATCACTGATTGATCAACATATCCAATTGGAATGAATTTCCTTTTTTCAGATGAATGTCTTGGTATTAATAAGTAATTAGAGCCAGTTGGTTGTCTAATATCTCCAAATATACTTGGTGTACGAGCTTTGCTTTTTACAGATTGCCCCTTACTATTTAAACGGAAAGTAGAAACACTTTCTATTCTTTGTTTGAGAAAAGGGTTGGTTCTAATTATTTCAGGATTGGCATCGACAAGCCAAAGACAATAACGCCATTTATCATTTATAAGTTCATATGCCCCGCCATAAACTCTGATATAGTCTGCTAATGCTGGATATTTATGTTTAACCTCCAACGCATCGCTTTCTGACAATAATAAATGACCATCATCATATGGTATGCTTCCTCTGATAAGGCTTGGAACTTTACATATTGGTTTTGAGCTTTTGAGGATTAAAAAATCTTTTGCATCAACCAAATATGGGTTGATGTTTTTAGCCTTTATTTCGTGGGCTTCGCCCTTAATATCTTCGTATTCAAAAATTCTTTTGTTAGTTGTATCATAGTTAGCAAAACCAATAACAACACAATAAACTGCTGCATTACCTTTAGCTTCGTTACTCCATTTAAAAGTTCGGTGTGCAAAATGAATTTTGATATTGTACTTGTTAAGCATTTGCCCCCAAAGAATACTTGTTTGTTCACCTTGTACAATAGAGTTCGTAGAAACAAACGCCACTTTGATTTTTGTGTCTTTGATATACTTGGCTGCTTTAATATACCAACCAGTTACATAGTCTAAAACACCGCTACCATCTGCGTTATCAAACTGTTTAACTATTTGGTCGCGTTGGTTTTGTTGCATTATCCTAGAGCCGATGAATGGGGGATTGCCGATAATATAATCGAACTTTATTACTTCTTTTTCTTGTGTATTTTTTCCTTTGTGTATTTCAAATGTTTTAGTTTGTACGTTCACTGTACCATATTCAGTTTGGGGTTCTGCAAGCAAATAAATATTGGTATGCTGTGCTATTACATTCATTTCATTTACAGGGTTCAACAAGCTTTGCCAATCAGTTTCTAAAGCATCGCCATGCACAATTTTAGCGGCTTTCTTTAATGGCAAACGCACAAAGTATTGTCCAAATTCGTTACTTATCAGCATGTTCATCTGGTGGTCTATCAACCACATAGCTACCTCGGCAATACGGGCAGGAAATTCTTCATACTCTATGCCGTGCATCATATCTACATCAAGCCAAATAATTTCACGCACATCTAAAAAGCCTTGCCCGCTGCGGTTCATTGCCCTCAATATTTCTATTTCCAGTAAGCGTAATTCCCGATAGGTGATTACAAGAAAATTCCCGCAACCACAAGCAGGATCTAAAAACCTGAGTGTGCTTATTTTTTTATGAAATTCCGGTAGTTTGTTCTTGTTGTCTTTAATGCTTTCAAATTCTTTCCATAGTTCATCCAGAAAAAGTGGTTTAATTAGTTTGAGTATATTGGTTTCGCTGGTGTAATGTGCACCCAGGTTCCTTCGCTCTTTTGGGTTCATTACACTTTGAAACATAGAACCGAAAATGGCAGGCGAAATTTTACTCCAATCGATATAACAGCAGTTTAGCAATGCCTGCCGCATTTTACTGTCAAAACTTGCAGTTGGCAAAAGTTCTTCAAAGAGTTTACCGTTTACATAAGGAAAGGCTGCCAGTTGCTCATCAATATTTTTAAAGCGTTTTTCCTGGGGTGTGTTGAGTACCTGAAAGAGTTCCTGCAGTTTTGCTGCAAGGTCGCTACCATCAACATGCGTGCGCTGCTCAATAAAATCTTGAAATTGCTGTTTGTTAAAAATAGTGGTGTCTTCTGCAAAAAGGCAAAACAATAACCTCACCAAGTACACTTCTAAAGGGTGACCTGTATAGCCAATGTCTTCAAGCCTGTCGTGCAGTTTGCCCATTAACTCTGCTGCGGTTATGTTTGCAGGATCTTGCTCTTTGTATATCTTTTTTTGGTAGCCTAATAAAAAGCCAAAATGCTGCACATTATGAACAAAGCTTTTCAACTCAAACTTTGTTTGCTTTCCTTCTTCTAAATCGTATAAATAAAAATGCTCAAAATCGGAAACAAGAATGTATTTAGGTAGCTCAAAATCTTTTAACCCGTGCAAATAATCTTTTGCTTGAGTGTAAGCTTTGGCAAGGTCTTTCCCCCTGCTTTTCATTTCAATAACAATATTGCCTTTCCAAAGCAGGTCTATATAGCCATCTTGCTCATTTAGTTTTTTTACTTTATGCTCAAAAGTGGCAAACTTTCGTCTGTTGATGCCAAACACATTAAAGAAGCTCTCTAAGAATGATTTGGCTTCTGCTTCTTCATGTATTTCGTTTTCCCATTCTTTAGAAAATGTTACTGCCCTTTCTTTTATTTCGTTCCAACTAAGTGCCATAGATGATTGATAAGTGTGCTAATTTATTGTTTACTGCTTTAGCTTTTGTAATTTATCCAATTTCAATATATACATTACAAAACAATCTCGCTCTCCGGCAACTTGTAATTCCGCAGGCTCATTCTGTTGCTTGCAGCAACATGTAGCAATAGCCAAAAGCCAAACAATTGTGTTGCGAAACTGCAAGTTTCAGCAGAGCAAACAATACCCCCGCAAAGTCTTTCAACCTTACAGGGGTTTAAATTTCAAATCAATCATTTATTCCTCCACATACCCCAGCTTTTCCCTTAGCTGCGGGTGTTTGCGTAGGGCAATAATAGCGGTATCCTTAAACTCGCCCATCCATTCGTCCAGTTCATCCCACTTGGCATCGCGGGTTTTGGTAGCGGCCTGTGCCTCGCCGGTTTCTTTTAATTGTTTAGCGGCAAGCGGCGTAAGTGCATCAAAGCCTGTTTTACCGGCAGTAAGTTCTTCTACCATAGTGCCCTTGGTGGCAAGCGCGGTTTGGTAATCAGTATCGGCTAAAGCACCATCGTAAAAATCCAACGCCTGCAGGCAGTATCCGCCTGCACTTTGTTTGCGTTTACCCTTTAGCCCCAGGGCTGTTTTAGCGGCGGGGTTGTTTTTAAATACCATACGTGCCAGCTTAATATGGTCAATATAGTCCTGGTGCAAGCTATCCTCAAGCAGGTGGTATTTTTCGGTGGCTTCGTACTGCTCACCATACTCCTTTTTTTGTGCCTGGTCAAATTCTTTTAGTGCTTCAAGGTCTGCCAGCTTACTGTTAATAATGGCTTCTGTGTAACCTCGTTTTTTTAACAGCGGCAGCACATCGGGCAACAAAGCATTGGTAAGTGATTTTTTGTGGGTGCTTAAAAAATCGGTTAGGCTAACATAACGTTGTGGTGCGGATGCCCCTTTTGCGGGTGCAGAAGTTGTTGGTTCCATAAGTTTTTTTTGATGGTAAATAATACAGCCAATTTAAAACATAGCAACAAAAAAACAAAATATTTAATTTAATTATTTTGTTAACGCCATCTTAATAAAGAAGGATGAATTCCACGCATAAATGGATGAAGACCATGCAGAAATGATAAAATCCCATGTATCATGGGGTAAATCCCACGCAGAAATGACTGAAGACCATGCAAAAATGGTATAATCCCATGTATCGTGGGGTAAATCCCACGCAGAAATGATATAATCCTATGTAACATGGGGTAAATTCCAATTCTTCAGAAGAAAACAAAACAAAGCGTAAGTAAATATCAATTCATCACCATCTCTCTCGCATTTTCCAAAGCTGCGGCAGTAGGTTTTTCACCACTAAGCATTTGTGCAATGGCGGTAATGCGTTCGTTTTCTGTAAGTAAGCGGATATTGGTTTTTACGGCTTCGCCTTTTATTTCTTTGTACACAAAATAATGGGCATTGGCCTTGCCTGCAATTTGTGGCTGGTGGGTGATGCAGATAATTTGGCGGCTGCTGGCAAGTCCTTTCATAATAGCACCTACCTGCTTTGCGGCTTCGCCGCTGATGCCTGTATCAATCTCATCAAATATCATGGTGGGCAGGTCAATGCTTTGGGCTACCAGCGATTTTATACAAAGCATTAAACGGCTCAACTCACCACCGCTGGCTACTTTGCGTATGGGTTCAAAGCGGTTGCTTTTATTGGCATCAAATAAAAATTCTATTTCGTTTTTACCAAAATTATTGAGTGCCGTTTCTTTAATCTCAACTTTTAGCCTGGCATTGGGCATGCCTACCTGTAACAATAAATTATTTACATGATTTTCTAAAGGTTGCGATTGCTGTAACCTTTTTTCTGCAAGTGTTTCAGCGGTTGCTGTAGCCTGTTTAAACAGTTGCAATACTTCTTTTTCTTTGGCTACAATGGCATCATCAATATGTAAAACGGCCTGTAGTTTTTGTTCAAGTTCGGCCTGTATTTTCAAAAGCTCATTGGTGGTTTTTACGCCATGCTTTTTTAGCAGTTTATAACCTGCGGCCAAACGTTCATTAATTAAATTGATGCGCTGTTCATCATAGTTTACACTATCGTTTATGCGTTCAGTTTCTTCTGCAATGTCCTGTAATTCTATATGGGTGCTTTGCAGCCTTTCTATCAATGCAGGAAGTTCAGGATGATAAGCAGCATAGCTGTTTAGCTGGTTTATAAGTTGTTTTAAACTGGTGGTTATTGGCTGTTCACTTTCCTTTAATTCAAAATAAGTTTTGGTTAGCGTAGTTTTTATGCCTTCGCTGTTGCTCAGCATTTTAAGTTCGTTATCAATATCCTCAAGTTCGTTTTCTTTTAGGCCGACCTCGTTTAATTCATCAAACAAAAACTGGTGGTAATCAATTTCTTTATTAAAAGAGGCTTTTTGCTGCTGCAACTGCTGCAATGCTTTGGCAGTTTGCTGCCATTGCCTGTATTGTATTTGATAGGTTTGCAGCACGGCTTTATTACTGGCTAAAGCATCTAAAACTTCACGCTGAAAATCAGTATCGCCAAGTTCTAAAGTGTCAAACTGCTGGTGCAGGTCAACCAGTTGTTTTGCCAGTGAACGCAATTGCTGAATGGTGGCAGGTGTATCATTTATAAAAGCCCTTGATTTACCATTGGTGGTTATTTCCCTTCTTACCACCAATTCTTCTTCCACATCAAGTTCATTATCCTGTAAAAACTGTTTGACAGATGGGTTTTCGCTTACGGCAAAAGTGCCTTCTATAAAACATTTTTTGTCGTTCTTAAGCAACACATTGGTATCTGCACGTTCGCCCAGTATAAGGCTTAAAGCGCCCATTAAAATACTTTTACCGGCACCTGTTTCGCCTGTAATAATATTCAGCTGATTTGAGAACTGTATCTCAATTTCATCTATAATGGCGTAATTCTGAATGTGCAGTTTCCTGATCATAAAACAATATGCTAATGGGATAATTAGCTGATATGCTAATGCCTGTAGCAAATATAGAACGGGGCAACGCAATGCTGCAATAAAAGCTGCATAATTTATGACCATACATTGTGAACCACTTACATAGCCTTTTGTATAAGTAATATCAACTTACGTTAGAAGATTTCTCATAGATACCATTTATCATTCTTACTTTATAACAATCAGCCATCCTGTGCACCACATCTTTTTAGACGGTCAGCCACAGGCTGATACAAAAAATCCGAAGGTTATTTTTTGTAAGGTTAAAAAGGGAGTGGTAGAGACACTCTAAACCTGAGATCATATTGTGGATTGAGTAGCTTTGCAAATACTTATCCCGCCTGCACTAAACTGTGCGTTGGCCAGGCAAAGCGGCGGTAGCATCGCGTTTGCCATGAATTTTTGGCTCCACCTTTTGTTTCCAAGACAAAAGGTGGAATAGTATGGTAGTGAAAACTTAGTGATTACCGCCGTTAACAGGCAAGTTACTTAACAGGCAAAAGGTGGAATAGCAAATTGTAAACACTTAGCCGTTTTGCAATGAAAAATTTAACTGGTTTAATAGTATAAACTACTCACCACTGCACCTCGCAATACCTGTTTTAGCTTTTTGGTCAAGCGAATTTTTATACTCATGATCCTGCATGGCAAGGCATTTCTCGTAGTAGGTAATGGCCTGCTGCTTTTTGCCCTGGTGCTCATAAATTTCAGCGGTTTGCAGGGCGGCACGTGCGGCGTAATATTCTTTGCGGTTGGTGCCGATATTAATGGCTTCCTGGTAGTTTTTTATCGCTTCATCGTACTTGCCAAGGTCATCATTTATCCTTGCCAAACGGTAGGTAAACTCTAATTTTTCTTCTTCTTTTGCAAAGCCTGCAACGGTTTTGCCTGCAAGCGTTGCAAGTGCTTCTCTGTTATAACCGCCATCATTTAAAAGCCTGGCTTTTAATAAAATATGGTTTGGCCAAATGCCGCTTTTAGCTTCTTTTAAAGCCTGTTTGTCGGCGTCTGTATCTGTACTTCCCTTTTTAATGGCGTTGGCCCTTGCAGCCTCTGCGGCTCCTGTATTGCCCTGCAAATAATAGCACCAGCTTAGTTTTTGGTACACATCTTTTACATAAAATTTGCCTTTAAAATTGGCAAGGTAGGTTTCAAAGTTTTTAATGGCTTCCTGTGTTTCAAGATGGTAGAGTTTTATAAATGCCATCTCGTATTCCCACACGTGTGTGTCAAAATATTCGAGCGATTTGTTCCTGTTGTTGATGATGCTTTTGGCATAGTCAAGTTGCTTATCATTAATAGCTAGATTGGCGGCCATGTAGGTAAAAGCCTGGTTGTTTACAAGGTCAAGTTTTTTGGTGTTGATGAACTTAAAAACATCGTCTTTTTTATTCTCAATATGAAACAGCAGATAGCAGTAAATAAAGTAGCTGTCGTTACTTAAAAGTTTGGCGAAGGGATCGCTGCTGTTAACAAAACCACGAAGCGTTTTCATGCCTTCTGCCACAGAACCTTTAAGGCCAAGTATGCTTGCCAAAAAAGTATAACCGCTGGGTATGGTGCCAACAACGGCCTGCAGGCTTCCATAAATTAAATCGTTGGGCGCAAATGTGGGGAAGGTTTTTTTGTTCTCTTTTATCAGTTGAAAAGCCTTGCGTACTGCAAAGCCAGCACGAAAATTCTCACCAAATTTTATGGCTATCGCAGCCTTTTGCAAATGCATCTCGCTTAAATAAAACTTGTAAAAAGGTGAGGTTTGCGGGCCCTGTTCCAGTAGTGCAATACGCTGGTCAATCTTTGGTTTACGAATGGCATATTCAGCAGCGTTTTCGTTAAAAAACAGGATGAAAAAATCAACATAATTTTCTAAAGCAATGGGAATCAAATTGTCAGGATTCTGTTGTTTTGCCTTTTCAATTAAAGCCAGGCCTGCATTTAGTTTCAGCATAGTAATTTGTTGGTAAGCCTGCTGGCAGGTGCTGTTAAATTCGTATACCTTCTCAGCTTTTGCAATAAATCCGGTCAGTAAAAATATAATCCAGGCTATAACTTTTTTCATAATGTGCCGAAAATAAAAAAGAGCCGCGAAACGCAGCTCTTTCTTTTATATTTTGTAATTTAATTAACGGCTTATTTTATTTCAATGCTGTCGTTCAAATCAGCATCAGTTAAAATACGACCACAGTTTTCGCAAACTATAATCTTTTTGTGTAAACGAATTTCGCTCTGGCGTTGTGGTGGTATCGAGTTAAAACAACCGCCACAGGCATCACGTTCAACAGGTACCACACCTAAGCCGTTACGGTAGTTCTTGCGAATCCTGTCGTAACTGTACAACAACCTTTCGTCAACAGCAGCGCGTGAACCAGCAGAAATTTCCCTGAAATGGGTTTCTTCTTTTTCAGTATCTGCAATAATTTTATCAAGCTCGCTTTTCTTGTGGTTTAAAACACCTTCTTTGCTTGCAATTTGCTTTTTAGAAGCTTCCAGCGCTTTTGCTTTTTCAGCAAGTTCTTCGTTTGCATCGCGAATGTGTTTTTCAGCAAGTTTGTTTTCAAGCTGCATCATCTCAATCTCTTTGTTAAGAGCTTCAAATTCGCGGCTGTTTTTTACGTTATCGCTTTGTTTTTCGTATTTTTTCAAAGCAGCTTCACCATCTTTAATAAAGGTTTTTTTGCCTTCAATAAATTCGGTCATGCCGTTGATTTCTTCTTCAATACGGGTACGGCGTGCATGCAAACCTTGAATTTCGTCCTCCAGGTCACTCACTTCCATCGGTAATTCACCTTTCAAAATCTGGATTTCATCCAGTTTGCTGTCAATTTTCTGAAGCTTAATTAAGCCTACTAATTTTTCTTCAACAGAATAATCTTTAACTGCGGCCATAATTTATATACTGTTTATTATTGTATGATTTTTTTGGTTACCAACTGCTGAAACCCTTATTGGGCTTATGTTCCGCCTTAGGCGGACACTTGTACGATTACTTATTCAGCCTTTTAAATCCCGTCAATTTTTTTCACTTTTCACCATTTCCTTCTCACACAAAATACCGCACAGGATTGGTAATCACCTCACTTTTGAGGACGGCAAAAGTAGGAAATTTACCCCGCAAAACATCAATTATTAAATCAGGTGTAAACTGTTCGCTTTCCCAATGGCCAATATCGGCAATTACAAGGCGGTTATTCGCATCAAAAAACTCATGATATTTTACGTCTCCTGTAATATAAAAATCTGCCCCTGTTGCAAGTGCCTTGCCAATTAAAAAGCTGCCTGCGCCGCCGCAAAGCGCTACTTTTTTAACAGGCTTATTAAGCAGGGGTGTATGTTTTATCACCTGTAGGCCAAAAGCTTTCTTCATTAAATAAAGAAAATCGGCTTCTTCCATTGCTTCAGGCAGCTCGCCAATTAATCCACTGCCTGTGTGTGCATGTTCATTGGCAAGCGAAATAATATCGTAAGCTACTTCCTCGTAGGGATGATTTTCCTGCAAAGCAGTTACAATATCTCTTTGTAAATAAAGGGGAAACACAATCTCCAATTTCATTTCCTTTTCTTCATGGCGTTTGCCAGGTTCGCCAACAAATGGGTTTGTATCATCATTTCCTTTAAAAGTGCCAAAACCTTCAACGCTAAAACTGCATTCGCCATAGTCGCCAATTTTTCCGCCACCGGCGTTAAAAATGGCATCACGAACCTGGTCAACATAACCATAAGGCACGTAGGCAAACAGCTTCATCAACTGGTTTTGTTTAGGCAATAATATTTGCCTGTTTATCAAACCTAAAGCATCAGCAATTTTATTATTTACACCATGCAGTACATTATCAAGGTTGGTATGTATGGCATAAATAGCTACATCGTTTTTTATGGCTGCTATAACCGTCTTTTCAATATAGTTTTTGCCATTTAACTTTTTAAGCCCGCTAAAAATAATGGGGTGGTGCGCCACCACTACGTTACAGCCTTTGGCAACAGCTTCAAAAATTACATCTTCAGTAGCATCAAGGCTGCAGATAATGCCTTTGCATTCCCAACCTGGGTTGCCTGTAAGCAGGCCGCAGTTATCATAACTTTCCTGTAAAGCAGGCGGCGCAACAAATTCAAGAACTTTAATAATATCGGCAATAAGCATAGTCAAATGTAAGACAAGCCAGTCAAAAGCATACCAGCAGTATAGGAGGGGTATAGCTGAAGTATACCAGCAGTATAGGAGGTGTATTAGAAGTGTATTAATTCATTAAAAAACACCATAATTATTTGCATAGCGCGAGCCTATCACTCTCTCACCATTATTACTACTCACCTTTCTGCTCTTTCACATTCCCCTGCCCTCACCCCGTATTAACCATTTGCGATACCTTATTTTCGCGCTATGTCGCAAGCCGTTTACCTTAATATGAATGGAAAAATTATACGAGAAACCAAAGCTGTAATTTCTCCCAACAGCCGCTCTTTTCGTTATGGCGATGGTTGCTTTGAAACCATGAGAATGGTTAATGGTAATATTATACTGAGCAATTGCCATTTTGAACGCTTGTTTGCATCTCTTGCTTTGCTTCAGTTTGAAGTGCCTTCTTACTTAACGGCTGATTATTTAAAAGTACAGGTACAGGAAGTTGCACAGAAAAATGGTCATAGTAAACTGGCAAGAATTCGCCTTACCATTCATCGTGGTGATGGTGGTTTGTATGATACAGTAAGCAATTTCCCAAACTATATTATTCAAACCTGGGATTT
Organism: Chitinophagales bacterium; assembly: GCA_031424995.1. Taxonomy (GTDB): domain Bacteria; phylum Bacteroidota; class Bacteroidia; order Chitinophagales; family Chitinophagaceae; genus Parasediminibacterium. Next base: position 248,209 of record JANPIP010000009.1, read on the forward strand.
AAATCCTGCCAATAACCTCTTTAATGAGAATGGCCTCGTTATAGATGTTTTTAAAGATGCAAGGAAAGCATGTGATAGCTATTCGCATGTAAAAAGCAATAATTATTTAAGCTATGCAATGGCTGCATTGTGGGCAAAAAAGCAACAATTGAATGACGCCATTTTACTGAATGCTTACGACCGTGTTGCAGATGCTACCATTGCCAATGTGTTTATTGTAAAAGATGGGATTATTAAAACTCCCAACCTGTTTGAAGGCGGCGTAAATGGTGTAATGAAAAGGCACCTGCTTAAATGCTTACGCGATGAAAACATGCCTGTTGAAGAAACCACAATAGAAGTTGATGAGTTGTTACAGGCCAATGAAATCTTTTTAACCAATGCCATACAGGGGCTACGCTGGGTAAAACAGTTGAAGGAAAACAGTTATCAAAACAGCTTAAGTGTACTGCTGCATAAAAAGTTTGTTAGAACCATTTTCGGTTAAACTGTTCAAACTTATTTAAACTATTAAACTTTTGTACTTGTTAGCTGTTTTCACAAACATATGAAGCCAACTGTAAATATTATATGGTTCAGGAGAGACCTCAGATTAACTGATAACGCTGCCCTTTATCATGCTTTAAAAAGCAGTTTTCCTGTAGTTCCAGTTTTTATTTTTGATACTAATATTCTAGATCGGTTGGAGGATAAAGCTGACAGGCGTGTTGCGTTTATTCATAACACCATTTCAGAAATGCAGCATGAATTAACTGCCTTGCAAAGCAGCCTTGAAGTGTTTTATTCAACCCCAGTAAAAGCTTTTGAAAAGCTGCTTGAAACCTATACTATCAACAGTGTTTTTACCAATCATGATTATGAACAATATGCCATTGACAGGGATCATGAAATTACACAACTGCTTAAAAAATATGCTGCGGCTTTATATACATTTAAAGACCAGGTGATTCTTGAAAAAGATGAAGTAGTTAAAGATGATGGCAAACCCTACACCGTTTTTACGCCTTACAGCAGGCGATGGAAAGCGGCGCTTACCAACTTTCATCTAAAGCCTTATCTTACAGAAAAGTACTTCTCAAACTTTTATCAGCAGCCACCAAAACCCTTGCCATCATTGCAAGAAATTGGTTTTATAGCTGTTGAAGGTGTATTCCCCGCAAAAGAAGTAAAAGATAATGTTGTAAGGAATTATACTGAACAACGAAATTTTCCTTCAATTAACGGCACGTCTCATCTTGGCCTGCACCTGCGTTTTGGCACCATTAGCATAAGGCACTTGGCGGCGCATGTAAAAGATATGAACGAAACATTTTTAAATGAGTTGATATGGCGGGATTTTTACCATATGATACTGTGGCAATTTCCGCATGTACGTACAGGGCATTCTTTTAGAAAAGAATATGATTTAATCAACTGGCGTAACAACGAAAAAGAATTTCAATTATGGTGTGATGGACAAACTGGTTACCCAATTGTTGATGCAGGTATGCGTGAACTGAACATCACAGGTTTTATGCACAACAGGGTTAGAATGATTGTAGCTTCTTTTCTTACCAAGCATTTGTTAATAGACTGGCGTTGGGGCGAAGCTTATTTTGCAAAGAAGCTGTTAGATTTTGATTATGCTGCCAATAATGGCGGCTGGCAATGGGCGGCGGGAAGTGGCTGCGATGCTGCGCCATATTTCAGGGTATTTAACCCCACACTGCAAACAGAAAAATTTGATAAAGAGCTAAAATACATTAGAAAATGGGTGCCAGAATTTGAAGGTTTTGGATATGTAAAGCCAGTAGTAGTGCATGAAGAAGCCAGGAAAAGGGCATTGGAAGTATATGCGCAAGCTTTGAAGAAATGATAAGATACACACTCGATACGAGTGAATTGGTTCTTCAAAAGAATTACGTCTGTTCTAAATCATTTTTATCCGCTCAATCAGTATCATCCGTGTTCCTATAAAATCTTTAACACAACATTCTTTACAACATTAACGTTAGAGTAGTAATTTTCAACATTCAAAAAGTTAAGCACCACAGCAGCGTAAGTTTGTATGAATCACTACCACACAATGCAGTCAAATTTTGAGCGGGATAAAAACCTAAAGGCATCGGCTATAACGCTGATGATTTGTGCATTGCTGTTTATTGTTTTCTTTTTTGTTCAATGGACATTGCCCGTTATACCGCCACCTGTGCTGGAAGATGGTATAGAAGTTAATCTTGGTAACAGCGAAACTGGTCTTGGTGATATTGCACCACAACTACCAGGCGAGCCATCAAAAGAGGCAGAGCCTGTAAAAGAATCAACGCCGCCACCTGCACAACCTATAGCACAACCTCAAAACATAGCTACCGATGATAATGAAACTGACGAAGCTGCAGCTATAAATAAACCATCAAAGCCAATCATAAAGGCAAAGCCTGATGTTAAATCTCCTTCTGTAACTAAAAAGCCTGCACCAGCGGCAACGCCAGCGCCGCCTGCCCCAAGGCCAAAAGCAACCATGGGTAAATACACTGGTGGCAACGGTAATGGTGGTAACAATGCAGATACTTACAATGGTGTAAAAAACCAGGGTATTGCAGGTGGTACAGGTGACCAGGGAAGTCCCAATGGCAATCCTAATAGTGACAGCTATAAAGGCAATGGTGGCACAGGAAATAGTGGTGTAAGTATTCGCAATGGCTTAAATGGAAGGCGTTTTGCAAGACTGCCTTCTTTTGAAGATGAATTTAATGAACCCGCAAAAGTAGCTGTTGATATTACGGTAGATAAAAGTGGTAATGTTACTGCGGCCGCAATTAACCCCAAAGGCACTACCACTACCAATCAAAATATTCGTGGCATTGCCTTACGCAAAGCACGACAGCTAAAACTGAATGCTGGTAATGATGATGAGCAAAGTGGAACAATTGTATTTAATTTTAAGCTGCGGGGATAAAACTTTGCATTTACAATTTACTGCTCGTACTTCGTACATCATAAATCGTACATGCTAAATGACCTACCAGCAAACGCTTGATTATCTTTTTGCCAAGCTGCCCATGTTTACCAAAATTGGTGCAGCAGCTTTTAAAAAAGACCTCACCAATACCATTGCGCTTTGTGAAGCATTAGGCAATCCCCATAAAAAATTTAAGACCATACATATTGCAGGCACTAATGGGAAAGGCAGTACCAGCCATATGTTGGCGGCTGTTCTTCAAACTGCGGGGTATAAAACCGGCTTGTACACGTCACCACATTTGCACGATTTCAGGGAAAGGATTAAGATTGATGGAAAGCTGTGTGAGGAAGCCTTTGTAATTGATTTTACACAACGCATTCAGCCTTTAATAGAACAACTTGAGCCTTCTTTTTTTGAGATTACTGTGGCGATGGCTTTTGATTATTTTGTACAACAGAATGTTGATATAGCTGTAATTGAAGTAGGTTTGGGTGGAAGGCTTGACAGCACGAATATCATTATTCCAGAGCTGAGCATCATTACCAATATTGGTTACGACCATATGAATATGCTAGGCAATACACTTGAAGAAATTGCGGGCGAAAAGGCTGGTATCATCAAACAAAATATTCCTGTAATTATTGGTGAAGCATTACCTGAAACAAGAAAAGTGTTTGAAGGAAAAGCAGCTTCGGTAAATGCACTTATCACATTTGCGCAGGAAAAAAGATATGTGGCTGAATTTAAGAACGAACATCACCAACTGGTGGTTGATGTTGCTAATCATGCCAGTGATGAAAGGAATAAATATTTGCTGGATATTACAGGCATCTATCAAACTAAAAACCTGCTTACCGTGCTGGAAGCCGCACAGCAACTGCATTTACAGGGATGGAATACGCCTGTTTCAGTAATTCAAAAAGCATTGGCGCAGGTTAAAAAACTAACAGGCCTTCATGGCAGGTGGGAACTTATACATCAGCATCCCAACATTATTACAGATGTTGGCCATAATGAAGATGGCATAAAACAAATTGTTGAACAGTTGGAACTGACTGACTATAAGCACCTGCATATTGTAATAGGCATGGCAAAAGATAAGGCCATTGATAATGTGCTGCAATTGCTGCCGCGCAACGCTGCTTACTATTTTACCAAAGCGCAAATACCAAGGGCATTGCATGAAGATGAACTGATGGAAAAGGCTGCTGCTTATAAGCTAGAGGGTAAAAGTTTTGCAACAGTTAATGAGGCTTTACAATCTGCTGTTGACCATGCAAAAAAAGAAGACCTGATACTGGTTTGCGGTAGTGTATTTGTGGTGGGCGAGGTTGATTTAAACAGCCTTGTAATGTCTTAAACGCCTGGCATAGTACTTCATCAGCTAATTATAATATTTTGGTAAATGCGGTTTATGCAAACAGCAACTAAACAAGTAAATAGAGCTACTTTAGAGATTATATGTAAATAATTTTTAAAGCACCTGTTTATGAAAACAACATTTATTATTCTTCTCTGTGTTTCGTCACTCTTTGTAAATGCACAGAACAATGCTGGTGAGCAATACACTGTTTTAGCTGAAAGTTTCAGGAAGAGTGCTAAGTCTGATAGTGCCATTTTTTATTTTGAACTGGCAGCAAAAGAATTTAAGAAATCAAATAATACAGAAGGTTTGGCCAATAGTTATAACCAGGCTGCCGTACTTCTAACACGCCAGGATAAGTATGAAAAAGCAAAGGCTTATCTATTCAATGCATTGACTATGGGTCTTTCATTGACCGATACCAATAATCTGCTTGTGGCAACAACTTATATAAGCCTTGGGGTTGTGTTTGGCGCTGAAGAAAATTACAGCCAGTCGCTATTGTATCATAACAAAGCCCTCGCAATACGGTTGTTAAAGCTGGGCGAAAATCATTCAGACGTAGCTACCAGCTATGGTAATATCGGCAATATTTACCACCGCAGCAAAGACTATGACCGTGCTATAGAAGCACATTTAAAAGCATTACAGGTAAGAGAAAAATTGTTTGGTAAAACAGGGACAGAATTAATACAGAGTTACACCAATCTTGGCAATGCTTACAGGGAAAAGAAAGCCTACAGTACTTCGCTGGAATATTTTAATAAGGCATTGCAAACCCGCATTGCCAATGCGCAGCCTGCTAAAGAAATGAGCCCGTCGTATAAAAAAATCTACGAAGTATATTACTTAATTGGGGATACTGCGAACGGTGATTTGTACAAAGCAAAAGCAGGTGAATAGAAAAATTTATCTACTTAGATGTAACAATTCGCTGTAGTTTATGAAATGATTTTACTGTGCCCCATTATTATCTACAGCCATTACAGGTGTAGCACCTAGCTTTTTAATTACCTGCATTACTTTAATGGCAGTGCCAAGATGAGAAGTACTATCGCCATTAATTACAACAGAAGGTTTATCTGTTTCTTTGGCTAAGTATTCTTTTAATTCCGTTTCTAGTTGAGAGATGGGTATTTGCTTTTGGCCGATATACAGCATCTGGTTTTTGTCAACTGTAATAACTACAGTTTGCTTGGCCTTGGTATCGCTTTTGGCTTTGGGGTTTGATACCTTTATTACATTGGGATTGGCCAATGTAGACACGATAAGGAAGAACAATAATAGTATGAATAATATATCGTTAAGGGCACCGGTATGTACCTCAGGATGTGCTTTTAATCTTTTGCGGATATTCATGTTACAAATTGTTTCAGGTTTCCTGTTTAAAGTTTCCTGTTAAGGAAGCCAGTAGCTGAATAAAGTATCTAAACGCTCCAGTGTGCGACGCAACGATGCTTAATTAATAATCTAAAGCTGGTCACCAAAAAACCTTTTTAACCCTATTGACTCATTGACCACTGACTATTCACCACTCACTACTCACTACTCACAATCTCACTACCTCGTTGGCTCCTGTAAAATATCAATAAACTCTGCACTGGCACCTTCCATTTTATTTGCCGTTTTATCAATTTGAGTGCTTAAAAAGTTGTGGCCTACATAAGCTATCAAACCAATAATTAAGCCTGTGGCAGAGGTGACCATTTTTGTATAAATACCGCCTGCAATGGTACCCAATGTATACTCGCCTGTTGATGCGATGCCGTAGAACAACTGTACCATACCAATGATGGTTCCTAAAAAGCCAAACATGGGTGCAATGCCTGCAATTAATGATAGAATATTAAGGTTGCGCTCCATTTTATACATCTCAAGCTTGCCCACATTTTCCATGCTTTTTTCAATGGCATCAATAGGTTTGCCTATGCGTTGTATGCCTTTGTCAATCATGCGTGCCACGGGGTTGTTGGTGTTTTTGGCAAGGCTGCGTGCCGCAGAAATATTGCCTGTAATAATATTGTCGCGTACAATATTCATAAAGCTGGGATCAATTTTTGAAGCCTTGCTTATAGCAATAAGGCGTTCAACAAAAACGTAAACGGCACCCGCCAGCAAAAGATATAATGGGTACATAATAAAGCCGCCTTTCTGCAGCAGATCCCACATAGAAATTTTTTCTTCAACACCGTTGGCTGTAACAGCTTTGTTAAGTGTATCTGCAAGGGCAGTACCAGCCTGCAATAAATATATCATGGATGTGTTTTATTGTTATGGGCTAAAATAACCCCTTTGCAACAAGGCTGCGATTGCTGTGTATAAAATTGTAACTGTTTTAACTTTTAAGGGTTTTGTTAACAGGATGGAAGAAGTGGCAGAAGCAAAGAAGGTTCACGCAAAGAGGCGAAGGGGCAAAGGCGCAAAAGGAAAGAGCTTCACGCAAAGGAAGATACGTTTTGCGTGAAACTCTTTTATGTAAGCTATAAAGTTTACCAAATTATACGACTACAATTTTTGCCTTACCACAACATTGTTCATGATAAAAGTAGTGCCACTTTCAGCAACAATGTTGTATACTTTTTGTGTGCCGCCAGCCTGTTCTGTTTTATGCCAAACAGTAAACAATTGATAGGTTTTAGTGGATTCATCTAGACAATAAACCTGCTCGCCAACAGTAATGCTGCCGATTGATTTTATCTGTTTGGATGTTTGTAGCGGATGGTTGGGTGTGGCCTGTAAGACTTTGCTGGAAAGGGTTACAGTGGTTTCATTAACTGTTGATTGCTCTTTTGCAGCCAGCAAAACCAATGTAGTAATAGCATAGTTTTTGGCCTCATGTTCTGTTAGTGCTTTCACCTTTACTGCAATAGATTTACCTGTATTTACATCAGCAGTAATTACTTCGTCGCCAGCTTTTATATCTCTCAATAATTTTACACTTCCATCAGCCATGGCTACTTCATCAGTGCCAGGAAAACAAATATCGCTACCATAATTACCTGCATCTTTGCTTAGGTCTTTGCCCTGGTTCATGCCTTTGTATAACTGATAGCCTAACTCTTTTGACAATACATAAGAAAGCTTAAGCACAAAGTTTTTTTCAGTTTTGTCTATAGCATGAATGTCCTCAAAATACCTTTCCCATACTTTCCCATCGGTTAAAAAATTGGGCATTAAAGCCTTGTACACTTTGCCTTTTTCGGTAGTATAAAATACCATCAAGCCCAAATCAAGCATACCTTCTTTAGCTACTAACCTGTATAAGTCCATTCTTTTACGCAGGCTGTCATCACCTGTAATAAAATAAGGTTTTTTGGCTTCGTATCGGTCAAGTATATAAGTATTTTCAAACTTTACATAAGTGTCTTTATCCAGATCAGCCACTGAAAATGCCTTTGCTTTTTCATATTCAGTCATGGATAATGGCCTTGCAGTAGCCTTACTTTCCTGGGCCTTGCTAATAAAAATGCTTATCAATAAAAAAGAAAAGAAGACAAGTTTCTTCATTGGAAATTTTTAGTTTTTGTTAATTGTCTAAACGGGGATCCGATAGATTCTGTGTTAAGCACCAAAAAGTTTTTGCATTATTTTTGTGTTTTAGGCGGTTTTTTAAGCCAGCCTGTTTAGTGGGTTGATTTCATTAGCCCACTAATTTTATACTGCCATTTTTTCCTGTATACTTTCTTG
>JANPIP010000010.1:0-135530 GCA_031424995.1 Chitinophagales bacterium
TTAAGGACAACAAAATCAATCAAACCCGCATGTTCCCTATTTTTGAACTTCTTTGTAAAGCCATTGTAGGATTAACACCTTCCTGTAAACCAAATACAGGATTACCTCTAAAAAGTGTCAACTATTTTCAGGACGGGTCAAGCTGTGTAAAAACAGTTGGTGTAAAAAGCAATTTTACACAAGGCATAGTTACACAACACAAAAACATTTTTAAAATTTACCAATGAAGTTGTTTAAACTTATTATGGCTGAAGCCATAATGATCTGATGTAACCGCAAAGCCCGCAAAATTCTTCCGCAAAGGAAGAAATAAGGCATCTTTAAATGCTTGTCTTAAACTTTGCGCTCTCTTTTCTTAGCGTACTCAGCGGTTTTTGAAAAGTTTAAACAACCTCAATACTAATTGTTATGGCAAACGAAACGAACGACATTAAACAATTTCGGCTGTCAATTGACTTTACACTGGCCGACCTTGCAGCCCTGCTGCGCATTCCCATATCTGTTTTATCGATGGCAGAAAGCAATATGCGGCTATTGCCAACCGCAGCAGACTTACAACTGGAAGCACTGCAACAACTATTGCAGGAAGCATTGCCCAACCTGCCAACGGCAGATACCAGTTACCCAAAACAAAAAGCACAACTTGCATTACACAGTTACCTGGCAGAATGTAACCAGCAACTGGTACCATTGCAAGAGCAGTTGCAGTTGATGCAGCACAAATACCAGCGGGCAACTAATAAACTTAAAATAATTACGGCACTTCGTTTAGAAGCAATGGCCATTAACCAGGGCTGGGTAAATGCCCAGCAGGCAGATGCCCTTGAAAAATTAAAAGCTTATGGCCCTGAAGCGCAGGAGCCTTTACTGGTAAAGATTGCAGTACTTACCTATGCTGTGGATTTGGTGGAGGATAAGGTGATGGAGTTGTGAGAAGAATTATTTTCATTCTGCGTTTTCCGCGCTTTCTGCGCGAGCCCTTTTTTCTTCATTCCCCTTTAGGTCGCAGACTCCGTGAGGGTTAGGCTTTCTTCTTTTTCTTTTTTTCATTGCCAAAAAAAGAAACAAAAAACGCTAGGACAACCCGAAGCGTCCCGCCGGTTGTCCCGGCCACGCGCCTTCTAATACAGTTTTACCAATTACTTATACAGATGTTTAGTTTTGTTCCAGGAACGCCGATGCCACTCCCATTCGCTGCTTCCCAAAAAATATCTTTCTGATTTTTTGTGATAAGCCTGCGGCTTACCGTAGCGAATGATGTGGCTGGTGAGAGAGGCTATTCTGCAATTCCGCGTTTTCCGCGCTTTCTGCGAGACACTTTTTTCTTCTCTGCGTTCATCTGTGTTATCTGCGCGAACAAAATCTCCCGCTGATGGCGCGAATTTTCGCAGAGAAGTTTTCATAATTTTTCTGCGTTCATCTGCGCTTTCTGCGAGACACCTTTTTTCTTCATTCCCCTTTAGGTCGCAGACTCCGTGAGGGTTAGGCTTGCTTCTTTTTCTTTTTTTCATTGCCAAAAAAAGAAACAAAAAACGCTAGGACAACCCGAAGCGTCCCGCCGTTTGCCCCGGCCACGCGCCTTCTAATACAGTTTTACCAATTACTTACACAGATGTTTAGTTTATAGTAATGTTCCAGGAACGCCGATGCCACTCCCATTCGCTGCTTCCCAAAAAATATCTTTCTGATTTTTTGTGACAAGCCTGCGGCTTACCGTAGCGAATGATGTGACTGGTGAGAACGGCTATTCTGAAAAAAATAGTGGCAGGTGAAACACCAGACCACTAAGAAAGTTCAACCAATTTTGATGAGATTTCTCGTGCCTCGAAATGACGGTTTATTCTTCTGCGTTTTCCGCGCTTTCTGCGAGATACCTTTTTTCTCTGCGTTCATCTGCGCGAGCCCATCTTTCTTCATTCCCCTTTAGGGGGTAGGGGCTTTCATTCTGCGATTTCCGCGCTTTCCGCGAGACACCTTTTTCTCTGCGTTCATCTGCGTTATCTGCGCGAACAAAATCTCCCGCTGATGGCGCGAATTTTCGCGAAGAAGAAGTATGAAGAACTGAGATTTTTTTTCCGCGTTTTCTGCGCTTTCTGCGAGACACCTTTTTTCTTCATTCCCTTTAGGTCGCAGACTCCGTGAGGGTTAAGGGCTTTCTTCTTTTTCTTTTTAGCTCACGTTATCTTTTATTGTTTTAAGTGTTCGTGAATCTTCGATTTTTCATTGCCAAAAAAAGAAACAAAAAACGCTAGGACAACCCGAAGCGTCCCGCCGTTTGTCCCGGCCACGCGCCTTCTAATACAGTTTTACCAATTACTTACACAGATGTTTAGTTTATAGTAATGTTCCAGGAACGCCGATGCCACTCCCATTCGCTGCTTCCCAAAAAATGTCCTGCGGATTTTTTGTGACAAGCCTGCGGCTTACCGTAGCGAATGATGTGGCTGGTGAAAAATGCTATTCTGTAATTTTTTAGTGGCGGGTGAGACACCCGCTACTAAAAAAGTTCAACCAATTTTGATGAAATTTCTCGTGCCTCGAAATGACGGTTTATTCTTCTGCGTTTTCCGCGCTTTCTGCGAGATACCCTTTTTCTCTGCGTTCATCTGTGTTATCTGCGCGAACCCTTCTTTCTTCATTCCCCTTTAGGTCGCAGACTCCGTGAGGGTTAGGCTTGCTTCTTTTTCTTTTTTTCATTGCCAAAAAAAGAAACAAAAAACGCTAGGACAACCCGAAGCGTCCCGCCGTTTGTCCCGGCCACCCGCCTTCTAATACAGTTTTACCAATTACTTACACAGATGTTTAGTTTATAGTATAATTCCAGAAACCCCGATGCCACTCCCATTCGCTGCTTCCCAAAAAATGTCCTGCGGATTTTTTGTGACAAGCCTGCGGCTTACCGTAGCGAATGATGTGGCTGGTGAAAAATGCTATTCTGCAATTCCGCGTTTTCCGTGCTTTCTGCGAGACACCTTTTTCTTTTCTGCGTTCATCTGCGAGACACCTTTTTATTCTCTGCGTTCATCCGCGTTATCTGCGCGACACCCTTCTTCTTCTTTCCTGCGAAGCAGGGAATTCATCACCAACCTTCATCACAACCAATAGGTGCTCCAGGTGCCATTTCTTTTGCCGCAGGCAATGCAATATCTTTTGGTTTATTGATTCTTTCAATGGCGTAGGCATAGTGCGATTCTAATGCACGGTTCATAATCATTTGTCTTTCGCAAAAACTTTTCAGTTGCTGTAGTTTGCTGTAACAGATGGCTTTTACCCTGTAGTTCGCAGTTTCATTCATGCTGAGGCTTAACAGCCAGGTTAACACCATTTGCTGGGTTTGCAGCTGCACTTCAAACGCAAGCCCTTTTTGATTATTGGCCATAAACCAGGTGCTGAACAAAATATCATTTACCACATCATCAAAACCAATGGTGTTAGCCCTGGCTTTTTGCTGCACCAGCCTGTTGGCCCTTTCTGCATTAAACAAAAAAGCAAGTTCATAATCAGTAAGTGCTTCTGCGGCAGCCAACGCATCAAAACTTAAACCTGTACGTTTGGCAAAAAGCTCACCATTATTGTAATATAAAGGCGGCCGTGGTGGTAGCAGCTTTATAATATTTTCAGGTAGCGTAAGCACTTCAGGCGATAAACAATCCAGCGCGGTTTGCAATGCCTTTTTTTGCAGGGCATTTGGCAAAGGCATGGGCTGCTGCTGGTTTTTATCACCACGAACACTGTAACTATAATTCATGCCACCAATCAGTTTACAAACAGCTTCTAACTGGTAGCGATGGTAATTGTACACGGGTACCAATGCATCTTCCAGTTTTGTCATGGGTGCATTCTCTCTTATTGCGTTCTCACCAAAATTGGTCAATGCTTTCTTACGCACAGCCAGCACATTTTTAAATTCATCCGCAACATCTTTACCATTATCCCATAAGTGCGCATAAGGGTGAAAACCACTGGCTGCACGGGCATCAGCATCTGCAATAAATAATAAGCCTTTGGCAGAGTTTTCTTCCAGCAACTTTTTTAATGCTTCTTCTTCATTGGTACCTGCGGGAAATTCCTGGTAACCATAAATAATCGCACGCTTGTCCCACTCTCCTATTTCATTGGTGTACACATCACTAAAATCAACTTCGCCTTTGGCATTCAACACTACGTTGGGATGCGGATAATCCATTACGGAAGCCCTGTTGTTAAAGCTGGAAGCATAGTTGTGTTGCAGGCCAAGGGTGTGACCAATTTCATGTGCGGCAAGCTGGCGCAAACGCTGTAAAGCAGCCTGCTTCATGGTTTCAGGTACGGGCTTGCCGGTTTCGTAGGGCGATAATAATCCTGTAAAAATTAAGTAATCCTGCCGCACACGTAAAGAGCCAAGCGTAACCTGGCCTTTAATAATTTCGCCAGTTCTTGGGTCAGTGATAGAAGCGCCGTAACTCCAGCCACGTGTACTGCGGTGTACCCAGTTAACCACGTTGTAACGAATGTCCATTGCATCGGCAGTGTCGGGCAATATTTCAACACGAAAGGCATTGATATAACCTGCGGCTTCATAAGCCTGGTTCCACCATTTGGCACCATCCAGCAAAGCAGAACGGATGGGTTCAGGCGTGCCGTTATCAAGATAATAAACGATTGGTTCAACAGGTTCGCTTGTGGCAGCAGTTGGGTCTTTTTTTTGCAGGCGATGGTGCGCAATAAACATCTGTTCAACAGGCTCTGTGAAAGGTGTGCTGTAATCGAAATACGAAATACCAAAATAGCCGCTGCGTATATCGTACCTGCGTGGATGAAAATTGCTATCAGGCAACTGCACAAATGAATGGTGCATGCGCACTGTTATGGCTTCCGCCGAAGGCGTAACTGTTGTTACAAAACGGCCTGCATCGCTGCCGCCTGTAAAAGTGATGGTGGCTTCAAACTCGCTGTTTAAAGGAAAGTTTTTTGTATTCTGAATATAAATAGCAGAGCGGGCTTCGCTGAAAAGATAGGTTCCCTGGCGAAGGTTTTTAATCCTGTCTGCAACGCCCTGTGCATCGCGTAAAAAGAAACTGGTGGCATCTACCAACACTTGATCGCCTTCATCTTCATCCACAATAAAAGATGCAATTACAGATTGTGCAAAGCTTTCTTTCACAGCCCTTTTCTCGTTGGCATCAGCATTGCTTGCCCTGTAGGAGTAATTGGGTTGAACGAGCAATACCTTTTTACCTACCTTGTTAAAGTAAACAATTTTCTGGCCGCCAATCAATCCCCTGTCAAGGCCAATATCGTTACTGCCAAGGCCTGCGGGCAATGAGTTTATGTAGAGAAATTCTTTGTCCAGCTTATCTACCAGCAACCATATTTTTCCGTTGGCGGCATCCCACCAAAAGGGAAAGTAGCCATCATACTTTTTAAAGTTCTTTGTTTTGTCGGCAATTTTTGAACTGGTTTGGGCAGAAGCCGCAAATAAATTTGCGCAAAAAAGGAAGGTAAAAAACAAACGCATAGCATTAAGTTTGGTGATAGTATCATGTTGCATTTTAAAGATATTTCTTCAGCAGTTATGAACGGGAAAAAATATGATGAGCGAGAAAGGTTGCACAGATTTTCAGAGAAAGTGGCGCGCAGATTTCGCGGATAAACGCAGATGATGACATTAAAATGAGTGAATCATATCAACAAAAAAGCCCCGAAGTTTCGGGGCTTTATATTTTTAATTGAACGCTTCTTTTACACGTTCAAAAAAGCTTTTATTATTTTTATCAGGCTTTGGTTTAAAGTTGCTACTGTTGCTTAATTTTTCAAGCATTGCTTTTTCTTCGCTGTTCAAATCCTGTGGTGTCCAAACATTTACATACACCAGTTGGTCGCCGCGGGTATAGCCCTGCACTTCAGGAAAACCCTTGCCTTTTAAACGGAATATCTTACCACTTTGTGTACCTGCGGGAATTTTAATTTTAGCCCTGCCATCAATGGTGGGCACTTCGGCACTGGTGCCAAAAGCCGCATCAGGAAAAGAGATATGAAGGTCATACGCAACGTTCAATCCATCGCGCTGTAATTCTACATGTGGTTCTTCCTCAATCTGTATAATCAGGTCACCAGGTGCACCGCCTCTTTCGCCAGCGTTGCCTTTACCGCCCATGCTCAACTGCATTCCTTCCTGCACACCTGCAGGTATCTCAATGCTGATGGTTTCTTCTCCATATACCCTTCCTTCACCTTTACATGGTGGGCATTTTGCAGTGATGGTTTGTCCTTCGCCATTACAGGTAGGACAAGTGGTTACGGTTTGCATCTGACCCAAAAAAGTATTGGTTACCCTTTTTACCTGGCCGCTGCCGCCACAGGTATTGCAGGTTTGTACGCTGCTTTTATCTTTTGCACCACTGCCACTACAGGTAGTACAAACCACGTTCTTTTTTACCTTAACGTTTTTGGTAACGCCTTTGGCGATTTCCTCAAACGTAAGTTTCATTTTTATACGAAGGTTGCTACCACGCTGTCCACCGCCTCTTCCGCCGCCTCTGCGTGCACCACCGCCGCCAAAAAAGCTGCTGAAACCACCGCCGCCATCATCGCCAAAAATATCACCAAACTGGCTGAAAATATCTTCCATATTAGAAGCACCACGGAAACCGCCGCCGCCAGCACCAGGACTAAAAGCCTGGTGACCAAAACGATCGTACTTGGCTTTTTTATCCGCATCGCTCAGTACATCATACGCTTCTGCTGCTTCTTTAAATTTATCTTCCGCAGCTTTGTCGCCAGGGTTTCTGTCTGGGTGAAACTGCATGGCTACTTTACGGTATGCCTTCTTAATTTCCTCAGCAGATGAACTTTTGCTTACTCCCAGTATTTCGTAATAATCTCTTTTCATAACACCCTGTCCTTCTAAGGATTGCTACCGAAACCTTTTGAAAGGTTTGGTCATTTTATTGGTAAAAAAATTTTTAAACTTATTGCTTTGTTTTGAACTATCCCCTCAGTTACCTACCACCACTTTTGCAAAACGGATAATTTTATCATTCAGGTAATAACCTTTGGTTACTTCATCCAGCACTTTACCTTTTAAATCTTCTGTTGGTGCAGGAATTTCAGTGATAGCTTCATGTTTTTCAACATCAAAATCGGTATTAATGCTTTCCATTGCTTTTACGCCTTTGGCCTGCAGGCTGCTGCGTAATTTATTAAACACCAGTTGAATGCCTTCTTTTTGTAAAGCAATATCTTCTGAAGTTTGTAATTGTTTCTCAGCCCTGTCACAATCGTCTAAAACATCTAATAAACTAACCACAATGTCTTTTCCCGCGGTTTGTATCAACTCAAGTCTTTCTTTAGCGGTGCGGCGGCGGAAATTATCAAACTCGGCCATCAACCTTAAATACTTGTCTTTTTGCTCCTGCAATTCTGTATTAAGCTTTTCCAACTCGTTTTCTTCTTCTACAGGTTCGTTCAAATGTGTAGAGCCGGCTGCACTTTCGTCAGCATTAATATTCAAAATATCGTCTAAAATGTCTTGTTGCTGGTTATTTTGTGTTGATTCCATAGTATTTTAATTGATTGTGGTACTGTTCAATTTTTTTGCCACGCAAAGAAAAGGGAAAAATTGGCAGTTGAGAGATAGGAACGCAGATGACAAGGATTGAGCGGATAAATGCTGATGGAGTATTTTAAATAAAACAATTGTTCACCTGCTTTTGTGTTATGCACTCTCAAAAACAGCTACAGGAAAATGTGCAAACACATCTCCAGCCACACTTTCTTTTATTGTTAGCTTTTCGAGTGTAAAAATATTAACCCATTTTGTTGGTGCTTGTTTAGGCAATTGCAATACAATATTTGTAAGCTCTTTTTTATTACCCACTAATGCCAGTGGCGCAATAACCAGCACCCATTTGCCTTGAAAATGCCTGCAATAAGCAAAAGCTATTTTGCTTTGCTGGTATATGGTTACGGGCATGTAATTACCTGTAATAAATAAATGGTTCAAACGCTTTCTTAGTGCAAGAACCTCTTTTGTTACAAACAGTTTTTGGATGCCTGATATTTTCTGTTCTTCCAGCAATTGCAGCAATTGCGGCCTTTGCTTTTTATTAAACGTTTCTATACTTTTCAGCATTTCAATTGCATGCTTATAATCTACCTGCCTGCGGTTATCTGGGTCAACATAACAGGTATTAAACAATTCATTGCCCTGGTAAAAATCAGGAATACCTGGTGAGGTAACTTTTATTACCACCTGCGCAAGACTGTAAACATTTGCATATTGTAACACTTGTTTAATAAAAGGTGTAAACAATTTCAGGAAGGCTTTGCTGGTCAGCAGGTGTTCAATAAAAATCATACATGCTTCTTCATAGGCAGTATTGTTGTTGTAATGGCTGGTATGCAGGCTTGCTTCGCGAAGCGATTTCTGAAAAAAATCCTGCGTTCTTTGTATGAAATCTTTTTCTACTTTTCCGTTTTCAGGAAAACTGCCCACCAGCGATTGGTACAGCATATATACTTCATTGCGCGATGGTATATTTTTTTTCAAAAAAGGTGTTGCGGCTTCATCTAGTTGCTTTACCAATGCCAGCCAATCGTCTGCCATTTCTGCCAGCACATTTATTCTTGCACGGGCATCTTCGCCTCTTTTTGTATCATGCGTGCTGGTTGTATTTTGCGTTAATGGCATGTTTGCCTGGCGTTGCTGCATGGCTGCATGAAACTCATCTATGCTGCCGCTCAATACGGCAGGATCATCACCAACTTCGTTATGAGAAATCAATGCATTGTAGTTATAAAACGTTGTGTCCTCTACCCCTTTCGCAGTTAACGGGCTAACAAGTTGCATCATTTTTTGTATGCAGTGCAGCTTTGCCACTTCATCGCCGCCCGGCGCAAACAGCTTTTCTATTGCCTTAAAAGCAGCCTTTAGTGTTGGTTTTAACGTTACTGCTTGTGCCAATGCCTGTGCTAGAATTTTATTGGCCATAGCATCCAGTGGCAAATTTTCTGCATAAATCCTGTATACTGAAAAGCTGCTCATAAATACACCCAATGCTTCTTTAAGTACCTCTTTTTTTATGGCAGGTTTTACAGTAATGGTTTTACTAAACAACTGCACCATATTTTCCCATTCGCCATTAAGGTAATTGCTTAAATAGCTCCATTTTTTATCAAATACAAGCCTGGTATAATTGCTGTTTTCAGGTGAAAGCTTATGATAAAAATGGGCCAGTTTTTTGCCGCCATCTTCATGGGTGAGAAGCCGGTTAATCATAGCCAAAAAATCATAACCCGTAGTACCCTGTATATTCATTTTAGCAGGCAGCTCTTCGCCATGAGCCAGTATTTTTTCAGCCACTATATAGCAGTCTTTACCAAAAGTGGCACGCATCTTTTCAAAATAATCTACAGGATTTTTAAGGCCGTCAATATGGTCAATACGCAGGCCATGTAACAGTTTTTTCTTGTATAATTTCTGTATAAAACAATGGTAGTCATCAAACACTTTTTCGTCTTCCATACGTACACCAATTAAGGTGTTAATGTTAAAAAAGCGGCGGTAATTAATATGGCTGTTGGTATCGTAATAAGCCCCAAAACAATAGTGCTGATTATTGATAACATTTTCCAGTAAAGCCCCATCATTGTTAAGGCTTGCCAGTATCGCCTCAATACATTTCCTGTTCTTTGGTTTGTTAAGCCTGCTATTAAATTTCTGTTGCAGGTTGCTCCATTTTTTAAAAGAAGATGAATGATTTTGCTGCAACTGCAGCAGCTCATTTTTAAAATTTTTATTCAAGTATTCTGTTTCAAAAAGAGCAGGATAACTGCTAATAGCCAATGGATATTCATTGCTGTAATACTTTACTACCAACCCTTTACCAGTTAGTGCCAGTTGCAATTTTTTTTGCTTAATACCGTCTGCTGCTGAACATTCTAAAACAGGCAGCATCATTTTATTGGTAAAGCTTTCGTGCTGCCAGTTAATATCGAAAAAATCAGCGTAAGCAGATTCCCTACCTCTCTGTAAAATATCCCAAACAAGTAAATTACTGGTTACCAATGCCATATGGTTGGGTACAATATCCTGTATCCAACCCATTCCCTTTTCTTCCAGGTTTTTGTGGAGTTGCTCCAGGCCGTTTAAGGTACCTATCGATTCGCTGATGGTTTCGTAATCGCACACATCATAACCATGGCTGCTGTCTTGTATGGCCGTTAATATGGGCGATGCATAAATAGCAGTAATACTCAGCTTGTGCAGGTAAGGTATAACAGGTTGCAATTGTTTAAAGGTAAATTGATTGTTGAACTGAATACGGTAGGTGGCAGATGGTGTAATCATTGATACAGGTTGGTTTATATACGCTACACAATTTTTTTACCTGATGCTAATTATTTGTTTTTGCTGCGCTTTGATGAAAATAATACTCAACAATAAAACAGGTGCGGGCTTAGCAGCAGGTTTATGTACCGGGCTTGGCTTTTGTACTGCGGTTGGCATAACTAAACAAAACATCAAATGAAAAAGTACACATTAATTTTACTCGCGGCTGGTAGCCTTACCTTTTATGCTTGCAGTAACAGCGAAAACAAATCTGACAGTGTTGACAGTACCAAAGAAGTAAACAAAGAAACGGGAGTCGCAGATGGCAAAACCGCTGAGTTTATAGCAAAAGCCGCCAGTGGCGGGATGATGGAAGTAGAAATGGGAAGGCTTGCACAACAGAACGGTGAAGATGAAAGGGTTAAAAGTTTGGGTGCATTGATGGTAGAAGACCACAGCAAAGTCAATGAAGAATTAAAAAGTATTGCTGCTGCAAAAAACATTGTACTGCCTGCCACTATTGATGAAATGCACCAGAAACATATTGATGACCTGGGTAAAAAAAAGGGAAAAGATTTTGACAAAGCTTATATTGACATGATGCTTGACGACCATAAAGAAGATATTGACCTGTTTGAAAAACAGGCCAGTGATGGTACGGATGCTGCCATTAAAGGTTTTGCTGCCAATACTTTACCTGCGTTAAAAAAGCATCTTGAAACCGTAAAAGCTATCAGCGGTAAAGATTAGTTTTTGGGTATTTATATATGTAAATAGGCTGCATGTGAGTGTGGCCTATTTGTATTTAATAAGTAAAGGAGGATAAAAACGGGAGATTTATCTTGCAAATGAAATGTAGAAAAATCCTTTTATCTTCTAATCATAAAACCTAATCCATACAAAAACGCCACCCAAACGGGTGGCGTTAAACTTCTTAAAATTCTAAAACTATTCTAAACTCCTACACTCTCGCATCAGCCATATGCGGTATAGCTTCTACTTTGTAAGCACCTTCATCCAGCTTGGCTTTTGTTTCGCTCAATGCCTTTAGTGTTTCCTCAATATCAGCATCAGTATGCGCGGCTGTAGGAATTAAACGGTAAATGATATGTCCTTTAGGAATAACAGGGTACACAACAATGGAACAGAAAATATGGTAATTCTCACGCAAATCCATTACCATGGCAGTGGCTTCTTCTACCCCTCCCTTCATGTAAATTGGTGTAACAACACTGTCTGTTTTACCAATATCAAAAGCACGCTCACGCAAACCAGCCTGTAATTTCAATGCATTGCTCCATAGCTTTTCTTTAAGTTCAGGCATGGTACGCAGCATGTCCAAACGTTTAAGGTTACCAATTACCAGTGGCATTGGTAAGCTCTTGGCAAATATTTGAGAACGGATATTGTAACGGATATAATCTATAATAACCCTTGGCCCTGCTAAAAATGCACCAATACTTGCCATACTTTTTGCAAATGTGCTGAAGTAAAGGTCAATCGCATCCTGGCAATCCTGTTCTTCACCGGCACCAGCACCTGTTTTACCAAGTGTACCAAAACCATGTGCATCATCTACCATTAAACGGAAGTCATAAGTGCCTTTCAGCGCAGCAATTTCTTTTAGTTTGCCCTGGTCGCCAGCCATACCAAAAACACCTTCTGTAATTACCAGAATACCACCAGCTTTTTGTTTTTCAACTAAAGCGGTTGAACGCTGCAATTGTTTTTCCAGGTCTTCTATATCGTTGTGCTTGTACACATAACGGTGGCCTGGATGCAAACGCAAACCATCGATAATACATGCATGACTTTCGGCATCATATACAATTACATCGTGCCTGCCGCAAACTGCGTCAATAGCACTCATAATGCCCTGGTAGCCAAAGTTCATCAGTATTGCATCTTCCTTGCTTTCAAAAGCAGCAAGTTCAGCTTCCAGTTGCTCGTGAAAATTACTGTTGCCGCTCATCATCCTGGCACCCATTGGCATAGCCAAACCATATTGTGCAGAAGCATCGGCATCTGCTTTTCTTATTTCAGGGTGATTGGCCAAACCTAAATAATTGTTCAGGCTCCAAACCACCATTTCTTTACCACGAAACTTCATACGGTTACCAATTTCGCCTTCCAGTTTTGGAAACGCAAAATAACCGTGCGCCCTTTCCCTGTGCTGGCCAATAGGCCCGTAATTCTTCACTAACTTTTCAAAAATATCTGCCATTTATCTACAGTTTATGATGTTGTTGTTATGTATATTTTCTTTTTGGCCGCCAGCTTTTGAAACGTCTGTTGAGCATCGTTGCGTCGCACACTGCGGCGGTTTGATACACTGCTGTACATTACCAAAACCTGTTTGTGAAGGATAAAAATTTAGCATCGTTGCCCCTGTACTTCCTGAACGTACAAATATTCCAGTAACTATCGGAGACACAACCAGCGCATTATGGCAGCAATGACGTTTACTCAACTAAAAAGTACAGTATCTTTATTTCCTTCAACTGATTATTTCTATTCTGCGCGGCATATAAAATCCGTTAAATCCGTTTAGTCCGCGTTGCCATCTTCACACAAAAAAGTGAGCAAAAATAAGGTTTACGGGCTTATGGCACAATGCTAATTATTAACGGGTGTTAGTTCATCATTCTTTAACCGTAACGAATAATCACAACCGTTACATTTGTCCACAAACAATCACCCCCAATGAAGCGACTCTTTTCAGCAACAATAGCCCTTTTTTTGGTAACCCTTCTTTCGGCACAAAAACCTGTAGCAACAACAAGCGGCATACAACGCCCCAAGCTTGTGGTAGGCATTGTAGTTGACCAAATGCGTTGGGATTTTTTATACCGCTATACCAACCGTTATTCAGCCAATGGTTTTAAGCGTTTACTGGGCGAAGGGTTTACCTGCGAAAATGCTTTTATTCCATATACACCAACAGTTACAGCAGCGGGGCATACCTGCATTTACACTGGCTCTGTACCCGCCATACACGGCATTGTTGGCAATAACTGGTTTGATAAACAGCAGCAGCGCATGGTGTACTGCAGCGAGGACAATAGTGTAAGCACCGTGGGCAGCAACGGTATCAATGGCAAACAAAGTCCAAAAAATATGCTGGTTACCACCATTGGTGATGAGCTGAGGCTTGCAAGCAATTTTCGCAGTAAAGTAATTGGTGTGGCATTAAAAGATCGCGGTTCAATTTTGCCCGCAGGCCATAGTGCCAATGCTGCTTACTGGTACGATGTTAACAGCGGCAACTGGATTACCAGTACTTATTACATGAACGAATTACCAAAATGGGTAAGTGATTTTAATGCCCAAAAAGTAGTGGATAAATATTATGCAAAGGACTGGAACACTTTATACCCTGCCAATAGTTACACCCAAAGCACGGCTGACGAAAAATCTTATGAGAGTAAAGTATTTGGAGCAGAACAAACAAAATTCCCCTATAGCCTGAAACAGTTTGCAGGCAAAAACTATAGTTATATTGCCACTACCCCTTATGGCAATGCCATGACTTTTGATATAGCCAAAGCGGCTTTGGACAACGAGCAATTGGGCAAAGGAAAAGAAACAGATATGCTATGTGTAAGCCTTTCATCTACTGATTATGTGGGGCATAGTTTTGGGCCAAATTCTATAGAAACAGAAGACACCTATTTGCGTTTGGATAAAGACCTTGGCGATTTTTTAAATTATCTTGATGCAAAAGTGGGTAAGGGCCAGTACACTGTTTTTTTATCGGCCGACCATGGCGTGGCGCATGTGCCAGGGTTTATGAAAGAGAACAAATTACCAGGTGGTGTATTTAACGAAACCGATGCACTGAAGCAAATGAATGCAGGGTTGAAAGAAAAATTTGGATTTGATAAAGCCATTGTAAGCATGGTAAATTACCAGGTGCATTTAAACCATATTCTCATTGATTCTTCCAAGGCTGATGAAGCTGCAATGACAAAATGGATTATTGGTTATTTACAAAAGCAGGAAGCGATATCGCAGGTGTTTGAAATAAATGAATTGATGGAAACACCTTTACCCGTAAAAGTTAAGACCATGTTTGCCAATGGTTTTTACGCCCCGCATTGTGGCGATATACAGATTATTTTAAAACCCGGCTATATTGATGGTGGCAAAACAGGTACTACGCATGGCTTGTGGGCACCTTACGATGCGCACATACCCATGGTTTTTTATGGCTGGGGCATTAAACACGGCCATACTAACAAAGAAACTTACATGACAGATATTGCACCCACTATTACTGCTTTACTTCATGTACAAATGCCAAGCGGCAGTGTTGGAAATGTTGTGGAAGAGGTGATGAAATGATACTATGATAACTCAAGAAAAAAACTTATCCAACAAAAGGGTTAATAATCGTTAAGCTGCCTAAAATAATTTGATTATGTTTTAAATCTTCTGAATATAAAATGGTGCACTTGCATTCTAAGGCTGCGGCAATAATCAAGCTGTCATAAAAGGAAAAAGAGATAGCGTTCAGCTATGATACAAGCTTGCAAAATAGTATTGCTTGTATTGATGTGGAGTATATTATTCTGGCAACATTCTTTAATGGCTTCTGACGCACTAGCAAAACTAAATTTGAACTTACGGGTAACAGTGTTGGTAAGTTCCTGAATAACCTGTGTGCTTATAAAAGAATTGTTTTCTGTGATTAAACGTTGTGCAACAGCCTGTTTTACCTGTTCAGAGTTTGAGTAACTGTATATGAGTATATTACTGTCCAAAAAAATATTATCGTTCATTTACTTCGTCTCTGTTGAATTTTAAATTCCTTGTATCAAGAGAAAGCGCGGTGAATGATACTTGCTTTTTTGGCAGTTCACTGGTCACCATCCCCTCGTTCTTTGCAAATGCAATTACTTCCAGTTCTTTGCCGACATAATCTTTAGGTATATCAAAAAAAACCGTTTGTGTTTTGGGTATTAAAGTGGTACGTACCATAATTTCTCTTTTATTTATTAAGACTCTTGTAATAAGTCAGCTTTTGATAGTGCTATTGTAAAAATAAAGAATAAATGATGTAAGTAAACAATATCCATAACTACCAGGTTGGGAATCATTACCTATTGAATAAATATTTACAACCCCACCCCAAACCTTTCACCCACCGTTTTTAAATCATCCACTACAGTTTGTAATAAGGGAATTCCATCTGCCATACGAATTGCTTCCATTTCGCGTTCAGGATCGCCGGGTATTAAAACTTTTTCGTGGCCTGGTGCAGGTTTTGCATTCCTGAAACGCTGTATCCAGTTATCCATATGCTGCTTAAATTCATCCGCAGGGCGAAAAGCATCTACCCGCATCGCCCCAAAAAAATGGCCAAGCCCCTGCCCTGGTTGATTGTCAGGCATGGCAATGTACGCAGGAAAAGGCGGCGCCCATGGCCCATAACTAGCACCGCTCAGTACAGCCGAAAATATATCAACAATACTTCCCAACGCGTAACCCTTGTGGCTGCCATGCTCTCTATCGCTGCCCAAAGGCAGCAATGCCCCCTGCTTTTTTAAAATATTGGCATCAGTGGTTTCATTGCCATCTTCATCCTGCACCCAACCCAAAGGGGTATCAGCATTCTTGCGTTGCAGAATTTCAAGTTTGCCATTGGCTGCTGTAGTGGTTGCGAAATCGGCCACAAAAGCGGGTTGCTCATTTGCAGGTATCGCCACAGCAATGGGATTGGTGCCCAGCATTTTTTCTATACTAAAAGTGGGGGCTACCAATGCACTGGCATTGGTCATGGCCATGCCTATCATATCATTATCCAAAGCCATCATGGCATGGTAACCAGCAATACCAAAATGGTTGCTGTTCTTAACGCTAACCCAGCCAGTACCTGCAATTTTCGCTTTATCAATAGCTACCTGCATAGCATAAGGTGCTACCACTAGCCCCAAACCTGCATCACCATCAACAACAGCGGTAGAAGGGGTTTCATGAACAATTTTTATAGCAGGATTGGCATTGATTCGCTTTGCTTCCCACAAACGCACGTAGCCGCTTAAACGTGCCACACCATGGCTATCAATACCACGTACATCTGCTGACAGTAAGGCTTTTGTAGCAGTGGCAGCATGTTCATCATTGCAACCAATGGCTTTAAAAACAGAAGAAGTAAACTGGTATAATTGAGTGTAAGAAAAAGTCTGTTCCATCGGCGCAAGATATTAATTGAAACACATAGGAACATAAGTTAGGAAAAGGAAACATAGGAAGAAAGCAAAAATCTATGTGTTCTTGCTTATACCCTATGATTCTATATGTTAAAACTCACCCAACACGTTTACCAACAATTGTCAAACTTCTTTCAATGCCATCTAAAACAGCAATGTTTTTAAGATTGCCAAAATCTGTAAAACCCATACTGTAAAATAGTTTAAGACTTGGTGCATTGTGAGAGAAAACAAAACCCAGCAAGGTTTTTATACCATACTCCTCAGCAGTATCAATAATGTATTGCAGTATCTTTCTTCCATAACCTTTACCCCTGTATTGTTCCTCTATATAAATACTTATTTCAGCGGTGGCATTGTAGGCAGGTCTGCCATAAAAGTCCTGGTAACTAAGCCAACCAACTTGTTTATCATTATCATTTACAATAAATAATGGCCTTGTTTGCCTGTTATGCGCTGTAAACCAACCAATACGGCTTTCTACCGTTACTTCTTCAGTATCAGCAGTTACCATACGCCCTTTTATGGTGCTGTTATACACTGCTACAATAAAAAGCAGGTCATCAATAGTGGCGTAGTTAAATGTAAGACCCATATTTAATTGTTGATGTAAACAAAAATGGTTGCTTTTCAGCAACCATTGTATTCTTTATTTTATTAGAATGGAAGATCATCCAGTGGCTCTGTAATTTCCTGTGCCGTTGGCGAAGAAACCGCAGGCCTGTTGTAATTCTGCTGTGGTGCCGGCTGTTGTGGCTGATAGTTGTTGCCGCCATTATTATAACCTGGGTTACTGTTATAGTTGCCGCCATTATCACCTTCTGCTTTGCCGCCTAACAGTTGTACACTTTGAATGCGCAATGTAAGTGTGGCACCATTTCTTCCATCGGCAGTGGTATAGGTTCTTATATCAGGGCTACCCTCTGCGTATACCTGAGTGCCCTTTTTAAGATATGGGGCAATGGCTGTTCTGTCAGTCCAGTAAGCGCAATCAACCCAAATAGTTTTGTCTTTACTGTTGCCCTGTGCATCTTTAAGTTTTTCAGTATGCGCAATTGAAAAGTTAATCACCGATTTTCCGTTGGCATTATTTACAACCGCATCTTTTCCCAAATGGCCAATAACGTTAAGCTTAATCATAATGGTAAATATTTAAAAGTATAGTAGTTGACGAAAGATAAAAGTAAACAAAAGCATTTACCTGTAACAACCTTTTATGCTGTTTACAGGCTTTAGAAAAAATTAGTAGAAAAACTTGTGGATAGTTTTATTAACAGCCTTTAAATTACCGTGAAATATCATTGCTATCAGAACTTTGTAAGTACGGCACCGCTTTGTTATTACTACTTACTATTGTGGTGTGGCATTTCATGCGAATAAAAAAAAGTCAATTAATTCATAAACGAATTAGTATGAAAAAGAAATTGTCAGCAGAACAACAATCCGCATTGCTCAGCACATTAAAAACCTGTTTTGAAAAAAAAAAGCCCGCAATAAAAGTATTGAATGGGCAGATGTACAGGCTAAGTTGGAGGCTGCTACGGAAAAACTATGGTCGTTAAATGAAATGGAAGAAACTGGTGGAGAGCCTGATGTTATTGGCTTTGATAAAAAACTGGCGAATACCGCAGGCATGGGCATTGAACTTTTAACAGAAGAACAATACAGAGCGTTACAGCAATTGGGGATTTTTGACACAAAAACATCAAGCTGGGTAACAACGCCGCCTGCTATTAGAAAACTTGGTGGTGCCATTTTTTGTGACCGCCGTTACGATACTGTTTTTATGTACCACAACGGTGCTGAATCTTATTATGGGGCAAGAGGATTTCGTGGTTTGTTAAGAGTGTAAGATTTACATGAATACTGGTTTGAAAAGATGAATCAAAATAATGAACGCAATGAATGATAAAGTTGATTTTTATTTTACCAAAGCCAAAAAGTGGCAGGAAGAAATTATAAAGTTGAGAACAATCATTCTTGACTGCCATCTTAGCGAAGAGTTGAAATGGGGCTGCCCATGTTATAGGTTTCAGAAAAGCAATATTGTTTTAATACATGTGTTTAAAGAATATAACGCTGTGCTGTTTTTTAAAGGTGCTTTATTAAAAGATGCCAATAAGATCCTGATACAGCAAACAGAAAATGTGCAGGCCGCACGGCAGATGCGCTTTTCCAGTCTGCAGCAAATAGAAGAGTTAGCACCCATTTTAAAAGCCTATATTTTTGAAGCTGTGGAAGTGGAAGAAGCCGGTTTAAAAGTACCTATTAAAAAGACTGCTGAGTTTGCAACTCCAGAAGAATTTCAACATAAATTAGACAACATGCCTGCCCTTAAAACTGCATTTAAGGCATTAACACCGGGGCGTCAAAGAGCCTACCTGCTTCACTTCTCTCAACCCAAACAATCCAAAACCCGTGAGTCAAGAATTGAAAAATGTATACCGCAAATTTTAGAGGGCAAGGGATTGAATGATGAGTGATGGCAACCTGTCGGTTGTCTCTTTAATCACCTATCATTAATACTCCGATTTGGAACATCATTAACTATGTTTGCTATCTCCACTCTTAGAAACATCAATGAGAAATTTACTTTTGACATACCTAATGACTTTAACGGGTCTTACATCATTCGCACAAAGCAGCAGTACCTGGATTTCATTTTGGAATAGAGATTCTACTTTGGTCGGTTTTAAAGACGTGAACGGTATTATAAAAATCGAACCAAAATTTCAGGGCTTCACACGTGCCAATAAGTTTGATGATATTATGGCCGTTACTGAAGAAATAAATGATAAATGGCATCGTTACTACCTTACTAAAAGTGGGCGGATTGTTGGCAAAGACAGCCTGCACATATTTGACAATGGAGCCGACTGTGAAAGTGAAGGTTATATTCGCTTTCGTGACCGAAAAAGCGACAAAGCAGGTATGTTTAACAGGAATGGAGATATTGTAATTCCAGCAATATATAATGACTTAACAAGAGTTAGAAACGGAATGATTACAGCACTTGCAGGCGCTATGAAAAAACAATGGGGTGAGCATTATAGCTGGCAGGGTGGTAAAACAACATTAATTGACACGAATAATAAAATTCTTATTGATGATTTCACATTCAGTGATAACATAAATTTCTTTTCAGTCCTTATTTCACCTCAACCTACAACAGATTCAACACGACAAAATTTTAAAGGGGTTAATGGACAGTACTACTCCTTTACTGACTTTAATAAAGAATTTCAGGAATGGTTAAAATCCTCTTTTCTAAATAACCTCACAAAAAACAAACTGCTTAAATCTGCCAATAAAGAAATAACATATTGGAAAAAACAAGATGGATGGACAAGTGAACCAACAAACGCTTTTATTGAACGAAACTTTGAGCTTTTAAAAACAACACTATTAGAATTAAACTCCAAAGATAGTAACTACAATATTTTTAGCGAAGGGCTCAATCCATACATTTACGAGTGTGACGAATACAAAAAATATTTCAATAATTGTGGGGAGTCGAAAGATTGGCTTTATCCTATAAAAACTATAGTCATAAATTACAAAGACAAAAAGGTTTTACAGCAAGACCACTTTGAATTTTTACGAACTAATGAGGGTTATAAATTAATAAGTGTATCTATCAGAAAAGGAGTATTAAAATAGCAACAAGCCATATCACTACCAAAACAACAAATACACCCTACTTCTTCACAAAAAAAGCAGCAATTAGAAAATTGCCGCTTATCTACAATTGCTATATAAAAACAAATTTTAGTTTTTTCTTGAATGAAGCATATAGATGCGAATGGCTGATTACACGTGAAAAGCGTAAGCTAGCAAAGCTGCAGGCAACAACTGCAACCTGTTATAATATGATGCAGGTTGCGGGCTTTATAAAGGAAACAGAAGCTGCTGTTTTGCCCAATGATAATACCCTGAGTAATAGTGATTATGAATGGCTTTAACTGTATGGCCGCATTGCAATAACAAAGCTGGAAACCTATGGGCTTGCTGCCCAGCATATAATACGACTTAAAATAAATGCGCTGAAATTTCAGATGTAGCAGGCGCACGAAATGATTAATGATATGGCACCTGTCAGCTAAAATGTTTTGGCTAAACTTTTCTAAAGCTATGGTACGTTTGCATGCAACAGAATGAATACGGTAAATGAAACACGTACCATGGCGAAGTTTATACCATTATTGCAGCAACGCCGATGCCACTTACATGCGCTGCTTCCCAAAAAATAACCTTTAGATTTTTTGTTTCCGATAGCAATCGGAAAAGCCTGCGGCTTACCGTAGCCAATGATGCGGCTGGTGAAAAATGCTATTCTGTAATTTTTTAGTGGCGGGTGTCTCACCCATTACTAAAAAATTCTTATTCTGCGATTTCCGCGCTTTCTGCGAGACACTTCATTCTGCTGTGTTCATCTGCGCGAGCCCTTCTTTCTTCATTCCCTTTTAGCGTTAGGAAATTTTTAACACTTTCTACTAAAGAAAAAAATCCTGCAAAGCAGAAAATTTAAAATTGTTTTTATGCACACCGGCTTAATTGGCGCGAACAAATTTTTTTTAAAAAAATTTGGCACATCACAACACCGCCCCTATTTTTGCAACCCGAATCAATCAAATGGTTCACGCGGATTGGGTTATTGTGTAATGGTAGCACTACAGTTTTTGGTTCTGTCTGTCTAGGTTCGAATCCTGGTAACCCAACCAAAAAGCCTTGATAATCGAAAGATTTCAAGGCTTTTGTGTTTTTGAAGAAAACTATTTTTTATCAATAATATCCAGCTTGCTTTATTTTAAAAATTCTTTTATACTGTTGTCTCATTAACATCATCAATATTGATTTATGTATTAAAAAGTTTTCATTTTACCATACAAAATGAAAACTTTTTATACCACCTGCTAAAGCTTTAACGCTTTTTTTAAAACCTGTTAACTAATTTGCACGATAGTTAATTATGAAGATGAGATTTATTACCCCTGTGATCTTACTGTTACTTTCTACCACCTGCATGTCTCAAAGCCTTACAGGCATTTGGCGGGGCTATTTTATACAGAATGATTTTGACATGTTGCGTGGTCAGAAAATTGAAGACAAATACAAATACGAATTACAACTGAACAACCTGCACAATAATGGCATTGAAGGTGTTACGTACTCTTACAAAAACACTGTTTTTTATGGTAAGGCATCGTTACAGGGGCTTTTTACAAAAGCAACCAAAAACCTTATTGTAAGGGAACTAAAAATGTTGGAACTGAAAATAAGTGATAATTCATCGCCATGCTTAATGACCTGCTACCTTGATTATTCAAAAGAAGGTAAAAAAGAAATTTTGCAGGGTACTTATACCAGCGTTAACGAAAAAAAAGCCGATTGCGGCAACGGTATTGTTTACCTTGAAAGGGTTATTACTACCGACTTTGAAAAAGAACCATTTCTTTTAAAGAAAAAAAAAGAAGCCCTTCCTGAAAAACCAGCCCCGCTGGCTAAAGCTCCTGAAAATAAAGTAAATAAAGAAGGTAATGCTACTTCCACATTAAAAAAACCCACTACTAAATTACCCTCCACGCCTTCTGTTAAACAACCAGCTTTTAAGCCTGGTGCTGAAGGTTTTATGGTAACGAAAGAAAAGCCTAAGCAAAATGCAGGGCAGCCCCAACTAAAGAAAGATACCATCCCTTCACTTACAGAAATACCCAAAAAAATTACTGAGCCAACTTT
This sequence comes from Chitinophagales bacterium, assembly GCA_031424995.1. GTDB lineage: Bacteria > Bacteroidota > Bacteroidia > Chitinophagales > Chitinophagaceae > Parasediminibacterium. The sequence continues at coordinate 22,261 of JANPIP010000010.1, forward strand.
ACCTGTGCCACAGGTGCTTATTGACAGGAAAAACGACCTGCAGAATACCCTTGTAGTTGAGAGCAAGGATATTCAAATTGATTTTTTTGATAACGGACAAATTGACAACGATACCATCACGGTATATCACAATAATCAAATTTTGATAAATAAGGGCAGGCTTGACAGTAAACCCATTTCAATAAATGTACATCTTGATGAAGCGAACCCCTTTTATGAACTGATTACGGTAGCTGAAAACTTAGGGGACGTGGCACCAAATACTGCATTGATGGTGGTGAAAGCTGGTAAAAAGCGTTATGAAGTAACTATTACATCTGACGATAAAAAAAACGCCAAAGTAATTCTTGAATATAAATCACCTTCTGCACAGCAAAAATAACTGCGCTGTAATGTCAGGTTCTTATACATATTTCGTCAGTAATAACATAAGTGGAAAAGTCAAATAAGCATGAGATTTTTTTTGGAGGTATATTTGATATTCACTTATCAAGAAAACGGAGAATCATCTCAATTATAAATTAAAACTTACAACAATGGCTTTAGAATTTACAGACGCCAACTTCCAGAGCGAAGTTTTGGAAAGCGAACAATTAAGTGTTATTGACTTTTGGGCAGAATGGTGTGGCCCTTGCCGCGCTATCGGGCCAGTTATTGAAGAACTGAGCAAAGAGTATGAAGGTAAAGTGAAGATTGGTAAAGTGAACGTGGATGTAAACCCAAATACAAGTATGAACTATGGCATTACTTCTATCCCTGCAATTCTTTTTGTAAAAGGTGGTAAAGTGGTTGACAAACAAATCGGCGCAGTACCAAAAAGTGTTCTGGATAAAAAAATTCAGGCGCATTTATAAATAATACGGATTAGTAAGTACAAAGGCCCCCTGTAAAAAGGGGGCTTTTTATTGCGCAATATTTTCGCCATCCAAAATTGTGGGGATTTTTTACCTGTTTGTTTTTTGCCCACACTTTTTATAAAATATAAGCTCAACAAAAAAGCCGGCTTTCTATGAGCCGACTTTTTTATAAGTCAATTCTTAAATTATTTTGGCAAATAACTGAAAGCTGCTTTAGCAACATTTACAATCTCATCCCACTTACCATTATCTAACCAATCTTTTTTAAACAACTGGCTACCCATACCCACTGCAGTTACGCCAGCGCCAAACCATGCGTCAAGGCTTTCTTTGGTTGGTTCTACACCACCGGTAACCATCATTTTTTGTTTAGGGAATACGGCTTTAATGCTCTTCACGAATTTTTGACCAACTACTTCACCAGGGAAGATTTTAGCAACTTCACAACCGGCCTGTGCTGCATCAAAAATTTCTTTAACTGTCATACAACCTGGCATGTACGGTATTTTGTTTTGATAACAAACGTCAAATACATCTGCACTAAAACATGGACTTACTACAAACTGTGCACCGGCATCAATAAATGTTTGTGCATCACCAGCTGTAAGAATAGTACCAATACCTAAAATATAACCTTCGTAACCACCTACTTTAGAAGCAAGTATTTTGAAAGTTTCCAGTGCATTGGCACCACGGTTGGTAAACTCAAACAAACGGATACCGCCTTTGTAGCAGGCATCGAAAACATTTTGGCAAACTTCAGGGTCTGCATGATAGAACACGGGAACAATTGGATACTTTACCAGTTGCTCTACTGTATTTTGTTGTGACATGATAATATGATTTTGATGGTGAAAAGTGAAAGGTGAAAAGTGAAAGGTGAAATTCCTTCTCCTCTTTAAAACATGGTGGGTGAAGACACCCACCATTTGCATCTATCGGTCGGTGTCTCACCGACCGATACTAAAATGCGAAGATTATATTTTAACCTTAACAACCATTTTTTTGATTGGCGCACCGTCAACAGCTATCATTGGTGCATGTACATCTTCAGGATAGAAGATAACAAACTGATTGTCTGTTAGTGTGAAGAAAGTATCTGGTGCGTCTGCGTAAAATACAACGTCTTTTTCAGGATTGTATTCACCTTTTTGCTGTGTGCATTTGGTGCGTGATACCCAGCCAATTTTTTCGTTACCACGAACACAAACCTGGATGTCAATGTGTTTGTCGTGGCATTCAAACTTTGCAAGAGAAGCTTCTGCTGTTACACCTTCTTTGTCTGAAACGATGGCGCGTAAATTTTCGCCGTCAATTTCGTATTTGCCCACTTCCATTGCAGCAAGATCCTGGCTGGCAATGTATTCAAATGCCTTTGCGAAGAGCGGGTGAAGGCTGGTGTATTTTTGTGCGGATGCAAGCGAATCTAATACCATAATGAAGTTTTACCCCCAACCCCTAAAGGAGAGTTAAGGAAGTGTTACCCCTAACCCTGAAGGGAGTTGAGAAATTGATTTAATATTATTGAAAGAAAAGAACTATTTAAAACTGGTGTAATGGTAGCTGAACAAAGTATCCAACCGCCGCAGTGTGGGACGCAACGAAGTTCAATAGATGTTCAAAAGCCAGTTACCAAAAAGAAAAAAATCCGCCGTACAAATTGTAAGGCGGATAGTATGGTAATCCCCCTTTAGGGGTTAGGGGTTTATCTCTGAACACGTCCGCTGCCATCGCCTTTTACCAACTCTTTAACCTCGGTTAAAGTAGCGTGGTTAAGATCGCCCGGAATGGTGTGTTTGATAGCAGAAGCAGCTACACCAAATTCAGCAGCATCAGCCATTGGCAAACCTGTAACCAACCCGAAGATAAGGCCGCTTGCAAAGCTATCACCGCTACCTACGCGGTCAACGATACGCACTTTGTATTCTTTGGTGTGGTAGAAATCAGTTCCATCGTATACCAAAGCACTCCAACCATTGTCAGAAGCACTGTAGCTTTCACGAAGTGAGGAAGCGATGAATTTGAAACCGAATTTTGCCTGCATTTGTTTGAACACGTCTTTGAAACCATCAAGGTTCAATTCGCCTTTTGTAACATCTGTATTTGCAGCTTTAAAGCCTAAGCATAAATCAGCATCTTCTTCGTTACCAATGCAAACGTCTACAAATTCGCAAAGGCCTGTCATTACTTCACGGGCCTTTTCTTTGGTCCATAATTTTTTACGGAAGTTAAGATCAATACTAGTAGTGATACCTTTTGCTTTTGCAGCTTTTAAAGCAGCTAAAGTTAAAGCAGCAGCTTTATCGCTAAGGGCTGGTGTAATACCTGTTGTGTGAAACCACTCAGCACCATCAAATATTTTATCCCAGTCAAATTCGCTTGCATCAACATCTGAAATAGAAGCACCTGCACGGTCGTAAACTACTTGAGAAGCACGCATAGAAGCACCAGTTTCAAGGAAATAGATACCAAGACGTTCACCACCACGGGCAATGAACTGCGTATCTACACCATAACGGCGTACATGGTTAATAGCTGCCTGGCCAATTGGATTGTTTGGAACTTTGGTAACGAATGTACCGTTAAGACCATAGTTACAAAGAGCGGCTGCAACGTTTGCTTCTCCACCACCGTAAGTGATATCGAAAGTGTCTGACTGTACAAAACGCTTGAAATCAGGTGTTGATAAACGGAGCATGATCTCACCCAGCGTTACTACTTTTTTTGACATTTGTCGTTAGTTTAAAATGATTGTTTAAATGGTTTTTGTTGATAGGCTTTTAAAAAGTTTTCAAATGTAGGATAGACCTATAAACTATCCTGCAAAAAAAACGGTATCGTTTGCGGAGGAAGGGAACACGGATGAAACAGATTTGTGAAGATGCTCGCTGAATTTTTATGCAAAGGTTTCATTTTACTATTTTAAAGCTTTTGCCTTTTTTGAATTGAAGGTTGACATTCTGCATTCTATAAAAAATCCGCTTTTATCTTTTTAATCAGTGTCTTCCGTGTTTCTATCCTCTTCTTATGATGTTTTTATCTTTTTAACTGTTAATACATCTTGCCCTGTGGAGTCGCCATGTTCCTGCAGTTTACCAAATGCTGCGGCAGTTGCATAATCAAGTACTTCCTGTGGTTGGTTGTTATGGTAAAGACCGTAAATAAGACCTGCCATAAAACAATCGCCACTGCCACTGCGGTCTATTACCTGCTCTGCGGTAAATTCAGGTGAAATGTATAACTGATTGTCTTTAAATAAAGTGGTGTAGTACAGCAGGTCTGCCTGGCTGTCGAAACGAAAAGTATTGGCTACGGTTTTGCATTTAGGGAACATCTTCATTATTTCAAGAGATGTTGCCTTTGCATGATCCATATAAGCCTGTTTGCTTTTTTTGTCGTGAATATTTTCGTCAATGTGCGTACCTAATAAAGTATTGGCACTCCAGATATTACCCATAATAACATCGCAATATTCTGCGAGTTTGGGCATTATTTCAATGGGTTGTTTGCCATATTTCCATAAGCGTGCGCGGTAATTAAGATCAACGGAAATGGTGATATTTTTACGTGACGCAGCTTCTACAGCTTCCATGCAAACATCTGCCACATTCTGGTTTAAGGCAGGGCTTATGGCTGTAAAATTAAACCAGGAAACATCGCGCAGCACACGATCCCAATCAATCATTCCTGTTTTTAATTCAGAAAAAGAAGAACGGTCACGGTCGTACACCATACTGCCTTTTAAATCGGCACCACGCTCTAAATAATAAACCCCAATACGATTACCGGCATATAAAATAGAAGAAGTAAAAATGCCTTTGTATTCAAGATACTCTGTTACATGCCTGCTCATAAAGTTATCTGGCAATACCGTGCAATATTTTACTGGCACCTGCCAGCCAGCCAATGCAGTAGCAGCATTAGCTTCTGCGCCACCCATGTACAAGGTCATAGGTTGCTTGTCGGCAATATCCTCGCTGTATGCAGGTGAAATGCGTAACAGTAATTCGCCAAAGCACAGTACTTTCTTATTCATCGTGGGGCGTTTTTACTAAGCTTCTACCCTCTTCATTTTAGGTACTAAAAAGTGCATAATTAACCATGCAGTTATATAGGCACCACCGCATATCAGGAACATGATAAAGTAACCTGTTTTCAATTCACCAATACTTTGATAATAAACAAACATTCTCTTTTGTACCAAAAAAGAAAGTAGTAATCCACCCATACCACCAGCTAAACCACCAAGCCCTGTAACAGAAGCTGTAGAACTTTTAGGGAACATGTCAGAAACGGTTGTGAAGATATTAGCACTCCAAGCCTGGTGACCAGCCATTGCAAGGCCGATAATACAAACTGCCAGCCACATATTTACAGCCCCTAATTGCTGAGAAAATACAATGGGTATTACACAGAAAGCGTAAATAAGCATACTGGTTTTGCGTGCTTTAAACACTGGCCAGTTATTGTTAATGAATTTCATTGGTAGCCAGCCGCCAAAAACACTACCAAAGCTTGCAATAATTAATGGAACTGCAGAAGGCCAAATAAGATCAGGCTCGCTAAGTTTATATTCTTTTCTTAAAAAATCGGGCAACCAAAAAATATAAAACCACCAGATAGGATCGGTTAAAAATTTACCAAGTACGAATGCCCATGTTTGCCTGAACTTAAGCAATGAACCCCATGAAAGTTTTGGCCCAACTTCTGCTGTTTCAGCTACTTCGTCCCTATCGCTGTTGATGTACAATAGCTCATCAGGCGAAAGGCGTTTATGTTTTTTAGGAACCTCATAAACAATCAACCATAAAATCAGCCAAACAAAACCAATAGCACCTGTAATAATAAATGCTGCCTGCCATCCATAATTTCTCGCCAAAGGCGGAATAATAAACGGCACCGCAATAGCACCTATATTAGAACCTGAGTTGAAGATACCTGTAGCTAAAGCCCTTTCTTTTTTAGGGAACCATTCTGCAGTTGTTTTAATAGCCGCAGGAAAATTACCCGCTTCTGTTAAACCTAAAAATACCCTTGCAACACCAAAACCAAGTGTACTTTTTGCAAACGCATGGCAAATGGCAGCAAGGCTCCATAAACCTGTGGCAAGGCCATAACCAATTTTAGTGCCCAGCTTGTCAATTACCCTTCCTGCGAAAATGAAACCAATAGCATAAGATAATTTAAACGCCATTTCAAGGTCAGCATAGTTAGCTATCTCTTCAACGGGAGTCCAGTTAAAAGAAGCAGAGATGTAAGGCCTTAAAAAAGCAATAACTGTTCTATCCAGGTAGTTAATAGTTGTAGCAAAAAATACAAGGCCGCAAATTGTCCAGCGGTATTTACCAATGGTTGCACTCATTTTAATGGTTTGGTTGGCAATGAAAGAATTATTTATGAAATCGTTATAACAAAAGAAATGGTAATTATTTAGGCAGATCCGGATGGTTCGTTTTATTCAGCAGTTTAAACAGATGTTTCCATTTTTACTTTTTACTTTTCCACCTTTACATTTAAACTCCACCAAATATAGAGAATCCACCATCAACACAAATCATGGCACCTGTAACAAACTTACTTGCATCACTTAACAGCCAAACAATAGCACCTTGTAATTCATCAGGATTACCAAAACGCTTGAAAGGTGTTTGCTTAATTACAGATTCACCACGCTCAGTATAACCACCTTCTCTTTTAGTTAACAGGTAACGGTTTTGCTCAGTTAAAAAGAAACCTGGTGCAAGCGCATTCATGCGAATTTTATCACCATAACGGTTAGCCATTTCAACAGCAAACCATTGATTGTAACAATCTACCGCAGCCTTACCCATATTGTAGCCCAATACTTTTGTAATAGCGCGTTTTGAGTTCATTGAAGAAATATTAACGATACTGCCATTGCCACTTTTAGCAATTGCATCACCAAAAACCTGTGTTGGTATAATGGTACCCCAAAGGTTAATATCAGTGGTGCGGCGCATACCTTCAATGCTCATGTTAAACACATCTTCATTGGGTTGTAAAACACCATCAGGCATATTACCGCCTGCTGCATTTACAAGACCATCAATGCGGCCAAAAGCATCCAGTACCTGCTGCTTACAAACTTTTAGTTGCGCCTCGTCCAAAACATCTGCAACAAGTGCAATTGCTTTACCGCCTTTGGCGTTGATGGCTGCTGCACGTTCTTCAGCTACTTCTTTTTTACGACCCAAAATACCTACAGTACCACCTGCTTCTACAATGGCATCTATAAAAGCGCCACCTAAAATGCCGGTACCACCTGTAACTACAATTACTTTATCTTTTAGTGAGAATGTTTCTAAAATATTCATGGTTTTTGTTTTTCAACACATAGACACATAGGCACATATTATTGCCTTATTTCCTATGTGCCTATGTATCTATGTGGTTTAATTTATTTCTGTGTTTATAATCTTATAACAATGTTGCAATTGGCGTAGGATCCATATCGGTAAACTCTTTGTTCTCACCAGCCATTGCCCATATAAAGCTGTAATTACCTGTACCACAACCAAAGTGTACACCCCAGCTTGCTGAAACAATTGCTTCATTATTTGCAACTATTAAATGCCTGGTTTCCTGTGGTTCGCCCATCATATGAAATACACGCTGGTCGGCAGCTACATCAAAATAAAAATATACTTCGCTTCTTCTGTCGTGGGTGTGTGGTGGAACACTGTTCCATACACTTCCTGTTTTTAGGCTGGTAACACCCATTACCAACTGGCAACTTTGTATACCATCGTTATGAATGTATTTAAACAATTGTCTTTCGTTACTGGTTTCTTTTGAACCAAGTTCTAAAGGAGATACATCAGCAGCTTTGGCAAATACAGTTGGATAAGCCTGGTGCGCTGGTGCTGATAATAAGAAAAAGATAGCAGGGCTTGCAGCATCTGCACTGCTAAAGCTAACTTCCTTAACACCTTTACCTGCGTAAACGCAATCGAGTTTCTCAAGCTCAAAAGCTTTACCATCAACGGTTACAGTGCCTTTGCCACCAGTGTTAATGATACCCAGCTCCCTTCTTTCTAAAAAATATTCGCTCTTTAAATTAACATAGGTTGGCAAGCTTAATGTTGCAGCAACAGGCTTTGCAATACCTGCAATCATTCTGTCGTAATGTATATACACCAGTTCAATGGCATCATCTTTTTCAAGTTGCTGTAGCAAAAACTGCTCTCTTAACTGTTGTGTAGTATAATTTTTGGCATCGTTATAATGCACGCTGTGCAAAGTTTTTAAAGAAGTGACACTCATGAATCGTAATTTTTTGAGGAGGTTTTACGGCGTTCATTTACCGCGCAAGCGAATTAATGACAAGCCAATTTGAAGGCGTAAATTGAGTAAAAAAAAACGGCGTTGCAATTTAAATAGCTGTTTTTTTACGGAAACGTTTTCGCCTTTCACTGGTATATCGTTACTTTGAAGCCATTGTTACTGTATACTTATGGATAAGATTGATATTAAAGGCCTTGCAAGAGAATTAAACATTTCAGCATCCACTGTTTCACGGGCTTTAAGGGATAGCCACGAAATAAGCCAGGCTACTATAAAAAGGGTAAAAGACCTGGCAGAAAAACTGAACTATCAACCACATCCCTATGCCAGCAGTTTGCGCCAAAGCAAAACCAAAACCATTGGCATTATTGTACCAGAAGTTGCTAACAGCCTTTTTGCCAATGTGTTTAATGGCATAGAAAGCGAGGCGCAAAACAACAATTACCACGCCCTCATTTATCTTACACATGAGAGTTACGAAAAAGAAGCTTCGGTTTTAAAACACTTACAGGGTGGCCGTGTTGATGGTGTGATTATGAGCGTTGCCGCAGAAACAAAAGATTTTAAACATATTCAAAACCTGATTGATGCTGACATACAGGTTGTTTTTTTTGATAGGGTTTGCGAAGAAATCAGTGCATCAAAAGTTACCATCAACGATTTTGAAAGCGGCTACAAAGCCACAGAACATTTAATAAAACAGGGTTGCAAGAGAATTGCACACCTTACATCTTCACTTCATTTATCTACCACAAAAAAAAGAAAAGAAGGATATATTAAGGCTTGCGCCGATTATAACCTGCCAGTATCTGACGCCCTGGTTTTAGAATGTAATGAAGATGATAAAACAGAACAGCAATTAACGGCTTTGCTTACTGGCAAAAACAAACCTGATGGTTTATTTGCCGCTACAGAAAAACTTTCGCTGATACCTTATGCAATTTGTCCGCAGCTTGGCATACAAATTCCCAGAGACCTTAAATTCATCAGCTTCTCAAATATGCAGGTGGCTGGGCTTTTAACGCCATCGCTTACAGCCATTAAACAGCCAGCGTTTGAACTTGGCAAACAAACTGCCAAAGAATTGTTCAGGCAGTTGGAAAAGAAGAAGAAAATAATTCCGGTTTCTAATATTGTATTACCTGCCGAATTGATTATAAGGGATAGCACTAAGAAATAACTATTAAAGCAGATTAAGAAGCATAGCAGCATATAACAACTGGTTACCTTTACCCTTTTACAAAGCATGTATGCAAGTGTTTGATATACTTATAATTGGTGGTGGCCCCATTGGCCTGGCATGTGGCATTGCTGCAAAAGAGGCTGGCTTAAATTACGTAATTATTGAAAAGGGGTGCCTTACCAATAGCCTGTACAACTACCCCATTAACATGACCTTTTTTTCCACTTCAGAAAAACTGGAAATTGGAAATGTGCCTTTTATGAGCCTTAATGCCAAACCCAACAGGCAGGAAGCCAGTGAATATTATCGCCGTGTTACGCAAATGCATCAACTGAATATTAAACTTTTTGAAACTTACGAGAAAGCGGAACGCAACATTGACGGTAGTTTTACCATTACCACCGCAAAGGCCGTTTACCAGGCAAAAAATATTATTCTTTCTACAGGATTTTACGATGTTCCAGTATTGCTTAACATACCAGGCGAAGAACTAGCTAAAGTAAGGCACTATTATCTTGACCCACATTTTTATTCCTTTCAAAAAGTATTGGTGATAGGTGCCAATAATTCTGCCGTAGATGCCGCTTTGGAAACATGGCGCAAGGGCGCAGAAGTAACCATGGTGATAAAAGGTAATGAAATTGGCGAAAGGGTAAAATATTGGGCAAGGCCAGACATCATTAACCGTATTACGGAAGGCAGTATTAAAGCTTATTACGATAGTGCTGTTACAGCTATAACCGCCAATACTGTTACCATAAAAACACCTGAAGGAGAAGTAGAAATTGACAACGATTTTGTACTTGCCATGACAGGTTATAAACCCAATTTTCAACTACTCAAAAATCTTGGCATTCAATTAAGCGATGATGATGCCTTTTGCCCTCTTTATAATGCTGAAACTATGCAAACCAATCAGGCTGGTATTTACCTGGCAGGCGTTGTTTGCGGCGGCATGAATACCCATAAATGGTTTATTGAAAACTCTCGTGTACATGCAAACATGATTGTAAAAAATATTGTACAGCATCAAAACGGCCAAGCACAGAATTCAAAATAAAAGTGATTCTAATTTTTAAAATCATAAGAGGTAAAGTCCACTAAAATTCCTTCCTGAAAAAAATCTTTAACTTTTTTCCAACCTTTTTTCATTTCCTGCCTCTTAGTGTTAATTGTACAACTTTCGGTTGCCTGCCCACAACAATTAACACTTATGTAATTAAGCCATGCAGCTTATGAAATATCAGTATGCATTGGCACGCAAAATCAACAACACATCATGAAACCAACGTTTACCTTACTGGCAGTATTGTTTTTGTATGCAACCGTTTATGGGCAAGGTGGCAGTATTTCAGGCAAAATAACCGATACGTCTTTAAAGAAAATAATGCCATTGGCAACTGTTACCGTATTTAAAGCAACAGATACCACCATTGTTACTTACCGTTTAAGTAACCAGCAGGGTGAGTTTAAAATACCAAGTCTTCCGTTTGATGTACCGCTACGTTTTATGGTAAGTTTTTCAGGTTATGAAGCCTTTAGAAAAGATTTCGTCTTATCTGCGGTGAAGAGCAGTTTACAGTTCGATTCAGTTATGCTCTACCCTACTTATAAACAGCTTGATGAAGTAATGGTAATTGCAGAAAGGCCACCTGTGGTTATAAAGCAGGATACCATTGAATTTAATGCCAGTGCCTTTAAAACATTGCCAAATGCTTTGGTAGAAGACCTTTTGAAAAAACTGCCTGGCGTACAGGTAGATGCTGATGGCAACATCACCGTAAATGGCAAGCCAGTAAACCGTTTAACGGTTGATGGCAAAAACTTTTTTGGGGATGATCCTAAAATGGCCACGAGAAATCTTCCTTCAAACGTAATTGATAAAATACAGGTTACAGATGATAAAGAGCAGATGCAGCGTAACGGAGATGATAACCTTAATAACGTTGGCAAAGTAGTTAACATCACTTTAAAAAAAGGTGTTAAGAAAGGCATGTTTGGTAAATTTTATGCAGGCGGCGGCAGTGATAGCCGTTACGAAGCAGGCGGTATTGCAAATATTTTTAGAGATACATTACAGGTAAGTGTTTTGGGCTATGCAAACAATTTAAACAAACCTGGTTTTAGCTATTCAGAACTAATGCAGGCTGGTGGCCTCGACCGCAGCAGGGGTAACAGTATCAGCAGCAATACCAGCATCTGGAACAATGGTTCAGGCAGCAGCATCTCAATTAATGGTGTAAATTTTGGCGGCCTTCAAAACTATGGAGGTATATCTACCAGCAAGGGTGCAGGCATTAATCTTAACCATGCGCCCAATGCAAAAAAATCTTTCTTTGGCCAATATTTTTATGGCAATGTAAATGTTGACAGGCGCATACAAACCAATGTAAGCCAGTACAGCAACGATACCATCATTACTAATAATACTGATCTTATTGGCAGCGTTATTACCAACTCTCACAATATTGGTATTGGTGCAAGATTAAAGCCTGATACACTTACCAATATATTGCTGAATGCTAACTACAGCATAGGTTTAACTGATGATGTAAGAAACAGCAACATCAATAGCAACAGCAATAAAAATGGTAGCCTGAGCTATGGCAATATTGCACAGATAAACGATTTAAGCAGCTATTATTACAGGCATGGCATAAGCTACACGCAATTATCAAAAAACAAAAAGGGCAGGCGTTTTTCTTTTAACCATAACCTTGATGTTAACAACAGGTTTACTGATTATTATACTGATGCCACCACACATTATGTAAACCCAAATCCTTACGACAGTATTATTCAGCAATTGCGTAATGAAGGTTTACCAAGAACTGATGTAGTGGCTGGCCTAACTTATACTGAGCCACTGAGCAAAAAATGGATATTGCGTTTTGGCAGCCGTTACGAATATGGCAAGCTGGGCAATGGCATTAGCACTTACAACAAAGGCATTAACCAGGAATTTGATAAAATAAACAACTTCCTCAGCAGCAACTTCAGCAGAATATCGCACCGCTTAAATTCAAGCATTGGCATTGATTTTAAACTGCAAGACCTGACCATTACCCCTACCCTACGTGCGTTATGGCAAAAGGCTGATAATAACCTGGCATCGCTGCCTTTGCCGCTTTTGCAGGAACAGTTTAATTTTTTACCAGCATTGAGTGTAGTGTATAAACAATTTAATTTTAACTACGATAAAGGTATTGTACTGCCTGCGTTTAACTACCTGCTGCCTGTATCAGACAACACCAATCCATATTATATTGTAAGGGGAAATACAGGATTGCTGCCTTCTGAAAGGCATAGCTTATCGGTTAATTATTATTTTAACAACCCAAAAAAGAACCTGAATGTTAGCCTGTATGCAAATGCCAATTTTACAAAGAACGATGTGATACAGGATATAACGCTTGATAACAGAGGTGTACAAACAACAACCCCTGTAAATGCTGATGGAAGTGCTAATTCTTACATTAATTATAACATCTCTCGCCAGTACAAAAGCAACCCAAAATTTACTTACCAGTGGAACACAGGTGCCTATTATGGCTATAACCGTAGCAAACTTTTATTTAACAGCGAAAGCAGTTGGCAAAGCACCTGGGAAATGAACCAGTGGTGTGGCTTTAATATGAACTGGAACGATAAACTTGAATGGAATAACAGCTACAGCATTAGTTATAATTTTACTGATTATACCAATACCGCTTTTACAAGGCTGGAAACCGTTGGCCACTATGCTAATACAGAATTTGTACTACGCTATATAAAGCACATAATTATTGAAACCAACTGCAATTATAACTTTAACAGCAATATACCTACGGGTTTGCCTAAAGATGTTATACGCTGGAATGCTGCTATAAACTTTACCATGCTTAAAGACGAAAGAGGTGTTTTAAAGTTGAGTGTTTTTGATATACTCAACCAAAACAATAGCGTAAGCCGTTATGCCACGCGCAATATGGTAACCACCAGGAGCCAGAATGTTTTAGCCCAATATTTTATGGCCACTTTTACCTACAATATACGCCCAAGTATGGGGGCAAAAAAGAAAGTGGGTGGTAGAGAAATGCTATTGTTTTAAAAATAATCAGGCTATTGCCTAAATGATTAAACATTTTTTGAAGGTATCATTTTTTTAGGCTGTTTCTAAAAATTATGGCAACATTTAAAAAAGCAGTTCCTAAAAAATCGGCTAAGCGCAAAACGAAAAACCCCTGCTGGGATGGCTATGAACAGGTTGGCATGAAAACAAAAAATGGCAAACTGGTTCCTGATTGTGTGCCTGAAAAGAAGGATACTAAAAAAGACAAGTGATGATATGTATTACTTTGTTACCATGCGCCATAACTGCGCAATTCCAGCAATGAAAAATATAACACCCATTACTTTATTCAATGTTTTGTTGCTCATGTTCATTTTGGTTACAAGATAATTACCACCATACATATACACAACAAGCCCTGATAAAGTGCCAAGCCCTGCGCCAACTGTAAAAAAATTATAATCAACTGCGTTGGAATGGAGCACTTTTAACTCAAGCATGTAACTGCTCCACAACAACCAAAAAGGTATTTGTGCAGGGTTTAATGCACTTAAACTAAGGCCAAGTACAAAACGGTTAACCTTATTGTCAATTAGTAATCCCTTTTTTTCAGCTTGCTGAGAAAAAGCGGTTTTAAAACTAACCACACCAAGTATAAGAAAAAATACTACCGTTACCCAGCCAAGTACAGCAAAAAAAGTATGGTGCTGGTACACCCAATCTATGCCTGATAAAGCGGCACGCAGGTAAATAATTTCTACAATGGCTACCCCAAAACAGTAAAGCCATGCTGCTTTAAGGTTTTCTTGTACAGCTATTTGCGTAGCAGTGAGGCTCATACTGCCAAGGGGCAGTTGCCCTAAAAAACTTACCAGCCAACCCATTGATACGATTAATAAAATTGCAGCCATTGTAATACTTGTGGTTGGTCAAATGTAGTGAGTGAATTTTATTGTGAGAGTTATATGGTTTTAAAGCCCTGGCGCTTATTAGTAAACAACCTGCATCAACTGCGGTACAATTATTTAACTGTTAGTGATGATTAAACTAAATTCATCATGAAAAATTTGCTTACTGCTAACCATAATCAAAAATATATGGATATAGCCCTGCTAATTTTAAGGGCTGGTGTTGCATTTTTAATGCTAAGCCATGGCTTACCAAAATTGGCAAAACTTTTATCAGGTGGCGAAATTAAATTTCCCGATCCATTGGGCATTGGCAGTAAAATTTCTTTTATCCTGGTTGTTTTTGCAGAAGCCGTTTGTTCAGCATTAATACTGATTGGTCTTGCCACAAGGCTTGCTACTATTCCGCTAATAATAAATATGCTGGTAATTATTTTTATAGTTCATGCGGCAGATCCATTTGCAAAAATAGAAGTATCGGTTTTTTATTTGCTGGTGTATTTGGTACTGCTGATTAGCGGCAGTGGGAGGTACAGCATTGATAATAAAATAAGCGGCACAACATCTTACAAGGCTTATTAAACTTCGCCTGAACGCTCTCCTGTTACTTACGCCAAATCGCAATTGGCATATTGGCTGTTTACCCTTACTTTTGCACACTTCATAAATTTTGATGCCGTAACATCAAGCGAATTCCAAACAAATCCAATAACTTGGAATGAACTTAATGTGGCCTATTGGTTAAACTTTAAATAGACACATGAAATGAGCCGTAACAAAAGTTGTTTTCAACTAAAAATGTTCCTGGCGAATTCCATCTGGCAAAAGAAGAAATAAAAATAAACAGATGAAATTATCACAATTCAGGTTCGATCTTCCGCTAAACCTCATCGCTCAAAATCCTACAAAACAGAGAGAAGATGCCCGTATGATGGTGGTGAACCGTAAAACGGGAACCATGGAAAACAAACATTTTAAAGACATTCTTGATTATTTTGATGACAAAGATGTTTTTGTGGTGAACAACACAAAAGTTTTCAGTGCCCGTATGTATGGCCGTAAAGAAAAAACAGGTGCAAAAATTGAAGTTTTTTTACTGCGTGAACTAAACAAACCAAACCGTTTATGGGATGTAATTGTTGATCCCGCAAGAAAAATACGTGTGGGCAATAAATTATATTTTGGTGATAATGAAGAACTGGTTGCTGAAGTAATTGATAACACTACAAGCCGTGGCCGTACCATCCGTTTTTTATGGGATGATGATGAAGATAGTTTTAAAGCAATGCTTGAGCATTTAGGCGAAACACCTTTGCCTAAGTACATTAAGCGTACACCCAACGAAGAAGATAAAGAACGTTACCAAACGGTTTATGCCAAGCACGAAGGTGCGGTAGCTGCCCCAACGGCTGGTTTGCACTTTAGTAAAGAGCTGATTAAACGTTGCGAAATTTTAGGTATCCGCTTCGCGGAAGTTACCCTGCATACAGGTTTGGGAACTTTCAGACCAATTGAAGTAGAAGATTTGAGCAAACACAAAATGGATGCTGAATACTACCAGATTACTGAAGAAGCAGCCAACATAGTAAACAAGGCAAAGCAAACCAATCACCGTATTTGCAGCATTGGCACAACTACCATGCGTGCTATGGAAACAAGTTTTACTGCACAAAAACTGTTAAAGCCAAGTGAAGGATGGACCAACCATTTTATTCACCCGCCATACCAATTTAGTGTTGCAGACAGTTTGGTTACCAACTTTCACCTTCCTAAAACAAGCCTGTTGATTATGACCTGTGCTTTTGCGGGTTACGATCTTGCAATGGCAGCTTATCAAAAAGCTATTAAAGACAAATACCGTTTCTTTAGTTATGGTGATGCGTTACTAATCATCTAAAACAATACAATTTAATTCTTCATCCCCTTTCAAAAACCAATTTGAAAGGGGATTTTTTCTTTTACCGATTGCGTGGTTTGCTTCACCCATAAATTACAAATGCAGTAATTGCATAAGTTTATGTTTGTTCCTTACATTAAAGCAACAGAAAAACCCCTTCCGTTTTGAAGAAAAATAAAAAAGTTTTACAGGTAATTATTCATATAGCAGTTTGGTCTTGTTTCTTTTTACTGCCCTATATTTTCAGGCCGCAGGGAAGAGACACCCCACCAATGAGCAACCGCTTTTTAGCACTTTTTATAACGCATAGTATTACACTAATTGGTTTTTACTACCTTAATACACTGGTTCTCATTCCCAAATTATTACTTAAAAAAAGATGGCTCTGGTACTTTTTATCAGTAGCTGCGTGCCTTACTTTTTTCATTTATATACCAAGAGAAATTGCCAACTTATTTGTGGCACCAGAAGATATGCAGGGTAAGTTTGAGGCCATGCAGCTACAGCGCAAAAAATTTTTATCCGACACATTAAATGCAATAAAAAAACACTCATATAAAGGTGGAAGAAGGTCATCTAAATTTTCCTTTTTCCCAGGCTCTTATGCACTTTTCTTTTTGGTGTTTACAGTAAGCAGTTGCATTACAGTAACACAGGAATGGCTTAAAAGTGAAGAAGTAAAAAAAGAGGTAGAAACAGAAAAACTAAATACTGAATTATCGTTTCTTAAATCACAAATCAACCCTCATTTTTTCTTTAATACACTTAATAATATTTATTCCCTGGCGGTGATAGGAAGCGAAAAAACAGCACCCGCCATTATGAAGCTCTCTGCCATCATGCGTTACATTCTTACCGATACCAACAGCGATACGGTGCCATTGGAGAATGAAGTAAATTTTATAAAGAATTTTATCGATCTGCAACTCGTTCGCCTTACAGATAAAGTAACCGTAAACTTTAATACAGAAGGTGTTATCAGTAGCCAGCAAATTGCACCTCTACTATTCATCCCTTTTGTAGAAAATGCTTTTAAATATGGGGTAAGTACTAAGGAAAATTCTGTGATAACTATTCTTATTACAGCTACTGAAAATACCGTTCTACTTAAAACAAGCAATACCATTGTTAAGGCAGACAACGGTATACTTGACACAACAGGCATTGGCATAAACAATGTAAAGCGACGCTTAGATTTGCTATATGCAGGAAAGCATAACCTGGTAATAAGCAACAATGGCAATAACTTTTTTATAACGCTTGATATAACTATTAAATGATAAACTGTATAGCAATTGATGATGAGCCGCTGGCATTGCAACTGGTAACGCAATACTGCAGCAAAGTTCCTTTTTTACAATTGAAGAAGGTATTTACAAACCCAGACGAAGCCACAGTTTACCTGCATCAAAACGATGTGGATCTTATTTTTTTAGATATACAAATGCCTGACATTAGTGGCTTGCAGTTTTATAAAAGCTTATCGCTTTCTAATAAGCCGCAAGTAATTTTTACTACTGCATTTAAAGATTATGCTGTAGAAGGCTTTAATGTTGATGCAGTGGATTATTTATTAAAGCCATTTGAATTTGACAGGTTTTTAAAAGCCGTTTATAAAGCCAAGGAATACATTGAGTTTTTGTCTTCACAGGATTTGCAGATGAGTTCTATTTTCATCAAGGCCAATTACGAAATGATGAAGATTAATTTAAAAGACATTGACCTTGTTGAAGCACTGGATGATTATATAAAAATCTACATCAAACCCACGCCAATACTCACTTTAATGACCTTAAAAGGCATACAGGAAAAACTGCCTGCCAAAGAATTTATACGCATCCACAGGTCCTATATTATCCCTTTAGCCAAGGTTGAAAAGTTTAGTAAAACCAAGGTTTTTGTGGCAGGAAAAGAATTGCCAATAGGTACCAGTTATAGTGATGTGTACGATATTTTATTGCAAAGGGTAAAGGTGGATTGATTTAAAGAATATGGTTTCTTAAAGGCATTGCTGGTGAATGACAGGGCAAACGCATTTAAATTTTTGAAACTTCACCACCATTCAAATAAATTTACTATACCCTTCATAAACCGCATGCTAAATTTTAGCTGTAAATAAGAGCCAACCTTTTTCTGGTTGGCTCTTATTATGTTGTAATAATTTCTCTTAATCCCTTCCATGGCAAGCTTTAAACTTCTTGCCGCTACCACAAGGGCAGGGATCGTTACGACCAATTTTTGGGCCTACAATAATGGGCTGCTGTTTCACAGGTGAAGGATCATAATAATCTTCTTCTGTTGGTGCCATGGCCTGGCCTGCGGCATCTACTTCCTGCTTACGGGTTTGCATGTGGCTAAGGTCAGTTTTTTCCTGGTGGCCTTCCCTTACCTGCCCTTCATTTTCAATTGGAATATTGGCATGGCATAAAAACTCAACAATATTCTTGTTCACTTCCGCATCCATATTTTTAAATAAAGTGAAAGCTTCTACCTTATAAATTACCAATGGGTCTTTCTGTTCGTATGTGGCTGTTTGTACACTCTGCTTCAAATCGTCCATTGCCCTTAAATGCTCTTTCCACTCATCGTCAATCAGGTTTAAGGTTACAGTTTTTTCAAGGCTGTTCATCAACTCAAAACCATTACTGGCAAGGGTTTTATCCATATTGGCCAGAACCTGCAAACCACGTTTACCATCAGTAAAAGGTACAATTACATTTTCAATATGATTGCCCTGCTGTTTACGGATGTTCTGAAATACAGGAACTGCCTGTGCTGCCAGTTCTTCTTTTTTACGCTGGTAATTGCTGATGGCTTCCTGGTATAATTTTTCTGCCAGTTGCTGTTCAGATAACTTGTTCAGTTCTTCTGCTGTAATAACAGAATCAACCCCAAAATTTACAATTACAGCCAAACGGAAACCTTCATAATCGTCCTGCTCTTTAAATGAATTTACCAACCCTTCAGCTACAGAATAAAAAGCATTATCAAGGTCAAGTGCCAGCCTTTCACCAAACAAAGCATGGTTACGTTTGGTGTAAATAACCGTACGCTGCTTGTTCATTACATCATCGTATTCCAGCAAACGTTTTCTTATACCAAAGTTGTTTTCTTCTACTTTCTTCTGCGCACGTTCAATACTCTTGGTAATCATGTTGTGCTGTATCACTTCGCCTTCTTTATAACCTGCAAAGTCCATCACTTTTGCAATACGCTCGCTACCAAACATACGCATCAGGTCATCTTCAAGCGTAACAAAAAACTGTGTACTTCCTGGATCGCCCTGGCGACCAGCACGGCCACGCAACTGCCTGTCTACACGGCGGCTTTCGTGGCGCTCTGTACCAACAATAGCCAACCCACCCGCTTCTTTAACGCCTGGCCCAAGTTTAATATCGGTACCACGGCCTGCCATATTGGTAGCAATTGTTATTGCACCTGCCAAACCTGCTTCTGCAACCACCTGTGCTTCACGGGCATGTTGCTTGGCGTTTAATACATTATGCGGAATTTGTTTCTGCCTTAGCATACGGCTCAACAATTCACTCACCTCAACGGAAGTTGTACCCACAAGTACTGGTCTTCCTGCTTCGCGAAGTTTGCTTACCTCTTCTATAACGGCACCAAATTTTTCACGTTTGGTTTTGTACACCAAATCCTGCTCATCTTTTCTTATAGCAGTAATATTGGTTGGTATGGTAACCACATCCAGTTTATAAATATCCCAAAACTCACCGGCTTCAGTTTCTGCAGTACCCGTCATGCCGCAAAGCTTGTGGTACATACGGAAATAATTTTGCAATGTTACAGTTGCATAAGTTTGAGTGGTTGCTTCAATCTGTACATTTTCTTTTGCTTCAATTGCCTGGTGCAAACCATCAGAATAACGACGGCCATCAAGTATACGGCCTGTTTGCTCATCAACAATTTTAACTGAACCATCCATTACTACATACTCAACATCTTTATCAAATAAAGTGTAAGCCTTTAGCAATTGCTGAACCGTGTGGATACGGTCTGCCTTTACAGAATAATCATTAATGATGGCTTCTTTCTGGCGTAGTTTTTCATCAGCGTCAGCAGTGCTTTTATCAACAGTGCCAAGACCTACGCTTATATCAGGAAGTACAAAGAAATTAGGGTCTTCACCCGCTTTTGTAATCAGGTGAATGCCTTTATCAGTAAGCTCTACAGAATTGTTCTTCTCATCTATATAGAAGTACAATTCTTCATCAGCTTTTGGCATTTCGCGTTGCTGATCGGCCAGGTAATAGTTTTCTGCTTTCTGCAATTTAACACGTATACCAGGCTCACTTAAAAACTTAATTGTAGCACTGCTTTTTGGCAAGCCGCGGTGTGCACGAAACAATGCAAGTCCACCATCTTTAGGATCGTCATTATTGTCTGCAATCTTCTTTTTGGCTTCGTTCAAAAACTGGTTAACGGCACGTTTCTGTGCGTCTACCAGTTTTTCAATTCTAGGTTTCAGTTCAAAAAACTGTTCAATATTATCCTGCCTGCCAATTGGCCCACTTATAATTAATGGAGTTCTCGCATCATCTATCAATACACTATCCACCTCATCTACCATTGCAAAATGGTGCTTGCGCTGTACCATTTCATCAGGATTATGTACCATGTTATCCCGCAGGTAATCAAAACCAAATTCGTTGTTGGTACCATAGGTTATATCTGCCAGGTATGCATTTCTGCGTTCTGTAGTGTTGGGTTGATGTTTATCAATGCAATCTACTGTAAGGCCCAGCCATTCAAACAAAGTACCATTCCACTCACTATCACGTTTGGCCAGGTAATCATTCACCGTTACAATATGCACACCTTCGCCAGACAATGCATTCAGGTAAGCAGGCAAAGTACTTACCAATGTTTTACCTTCACCTGTTGCCATTTCAGCAATTTTACCGCTGTGCAGCACACTGCCACCAATTAACTGCACATCGTAATGCACCATGTTCCAGGTTACTTTACCGCCTGCGGCAGTCCATGTATTTTTAAAAATGCTTTTATCGCCATTAATAGAAATATAATCCTTCTTAACACTCAATTCCCTGTCAAGATCAGTAGCGTTAGAAACCAGTTCTTCGTTTTCTTTAAAACGTCTTGCAGTTTCTTTTATTACTGCAAAAGCTTCAGCCTGTATAGATTTCAGGGCTTCTTCAATCAGTTTATCACGCTCTTTTTTTAGCTTGTCAACTTCCTGGTAAATAGCGTCTTTTACATGAATTTCAGAAGCAGGTAGTGCATCGGCTTCAGTTTGTTTTTCAGCTACCTGTGCATCTATATCCTTTAAAAAATCTTTTATGCGGTTTTTAAATTCCTGGGTCTTGTTCCGCAACTCATCGTTGCTAAGGCTTTGGTATTCCTGAAAATATTGATTAATTTTTTCAACAATGGGCTTTATCTGGGCAACGTCTTTTTCGCTTTTATTACCGCCTAATAACTTACTGATAAATTTCAACATATATAAAACAGAGTTGTATGATTTAAGATGTTACTATTTGTCAAATTAAGTGCTACAAAAAAAATTAGTCAAAATGGCACTTTATTGAGCCGCCAAATGTAAAGAATTTGAGGGCATTGCGGCTGTATGATGTGTATAAGGTTGGTTTATTAACAACTTAAACTATAATCATGCATAAAAGCATCAGTTATTATACTGATGAACACAGTATTTCAAGCAAGGCTGATTGTTGCAAACACTACTACATTTGCCGCATGACATTACAGGATCTTCGCATTGTATTTTTGGGTACGCCTGAGTTTGCCGTGGCTTCATTAAACGCATTGGTACAAGCAGGCTGCAATATTGTTGGTGTTATTACAGCACCTGATAAACCTGCTGGCCGTGGCATGAAACTAACAGAAAGTGCCGTAAAAAAATATGCGGTTGAAAAAGGTTTGCACTTGCTGCAGCCAGAAAAACTAAAGAACGAAATATTTACTGCAGATTTAAAACAATTACATGCCGATGTGCAGGTGGTAGTTGCATTTCGCATGCTGCCTGAAGTGGTGTGGAATATGCCGCCACTTGGTACCATTAATGTGCATGGCTCTTTACTGCCGCAATACCGCGGTGCTGCACCTATACATTGGGCAGTAATTAATGGTGAGCAAGAAACAGGCGTTACTACTTTTAAACTACAGCATGCTATTGATACCGGTAATATTTTATTACAGGCAACCATGCCTATTGGCAATAATGAAACTACAGGCGAAGTGCACGACCGTATGAAAGAGCTTGGTGCTGCAACCCTTGTTAAAACCATGCAAGGGCTAGCAGATGCAACCATAAAAGAAATTAGTCAAAACAATGCCTTGCCTTCGGTAGAATTAAAACATGCGCCTAAAATATTTACAGAAACCTGCATTATTGACTGGGATAAAACCTGTGATGAAATTCACAACCATATCCGTGGCCTTTCGCCACACCCTGCGGCTTTTACAACGCTTAATAATAAAAAGCTAAAAGTATTTAGAAGCAGCAAAGAAACAGTTGTACATACTCACACTACAGGCCAGGTTTTTACCGACCACAAAACATATCTTAAATTCAGTTGCTGCAATGGTTTCATACACTTGCTTGATGTTCAGTTGGAAGGTAAGAAAAGGATATTGATGGAGGAATTTTTAAAAGGCTACAGAAATTAGGCGATATGAATGGATGTATGGATATACTGCTTTTAACCAATAAGTTAGGGCATAAAATTGAAGCAACTGCCGTTTTTTTAGGAAACGACCACTTTTTTTAGAAAACTCCCTGCCTGTTTAAAGAAACTGTGTGTTTGATGAAGAAAACGAGTTGTGTAATTTAGGAAACTGTAATGCAAACAGAGAAAACGACTGGTATAATTTAAGAAACTGCGATGCAAACAGAGAAAACGCCCCATTAACATTAGAAAACGGCCACTTTATTTTAAGAAACTGTGGCTTTAAAAACGAATACGATTACTTAAAGATAGAAAACGCATATATAAATACAAGAAACGACTATATTTCTCCATAAAATTTTCTCATTTAAAAAATAATTGCAGGAAAAGCGTCCATCTCTTTCAGGCTTCTTGCCAATTTTTGGTACAGGTACACTTCGTTGCCATTGGTAATACACAGGTAAGGCACAGGGATGGTTATATTATAACGAAGCACTTGCTGCAAAACTTTCTCATTTAAAACTACATCTATCGCTTTACATTCAATCATCAGGCAGGGTTTGTGCTGTGCATCGTATACCAAAACATCAAACCGCTTTTTTAATTCACCCAAATGCAATTCTTTCTCAACCGCAATTAAAGAGGCAGGGTACTGCATTGTTTGTATAAGATATTGAAAGGTATTCTGCCGTACCCACTCTTCAGGTGTTAGTACCACCCACTGTTTCCTTGCTTCATCAAATATAAAAGGCTTGTTTTTTTCTTCCTTTATTTTATAGTCAAAAGCAGGGTACACAATTTTTATCATCTGATAAAAATAAAAAGATTATTTTTATTGATTACAAATTTGATAAAAAAGACAAGCTTATGAAGACAAAAGAAGAAATTGTGCAGAATTGGCTTCCGCGTTATACGGGAGAGAAACTCGAAAATTTTGGCAAGTACATCCTTCTTACCAACTTTAGTAACTATGTAAGAATGTTTGCTGAGTGGAATGGAGTGGAAGTTGTTGGTGCCGACAGACCTTTTCAATGTGCAACGGCACATGGCATTACCATTATTAATTTTGGTATGGGCAGTCCTGGTGCCGCCACTGTTATGGATTTGTTGAGTGCCATAGAACCAAAAGCAGTTTTGTTTCTTGGTAAATGCGGCGGCCTGAAAAAACGTAACAAAATTGGCGATCTTGTACTGCCTATTGCAGCCATAAGGGGCGAAGGTACCAGTAACGATTATCTGCCGCCTGAGGTACCTGCCATGCCAGCCTTTGCTTTGCAGAAAGCCATCTCAACCACTATACGCGATTACAATATTGATTACTGGACAGGTACCGTGTACACTACCAACCGCCGCGTATGGGAGCATGATGATGACTTTAAATCCCACCTGCAAAAAGTACGTGCCTACGCCATTGATATGGAAACAGCCACCATATTTACCGTTGGTTTTTACAACCATATTCCTACTGGTGCTTTGCTACTTGTGAGCGATAGCCCAATGATTCCTGAAGGTGTTAAAACCGATGCCAGCGATAAAAAAGTAACCTCAGAATTTGTTGATAATCACTTAAAGATCGGTATTGATTCTCTAAAGCAGTTGATTAATAACGGTGCTACTGTGAGACATTTGAAGTTTTAGGTGGTGAGTGGTGAATGGTAAGTTTGTAGATTATAAGTGCTGAATTATGAATAATGAAGTGAAGTTTAGCTAAATTTTGCCCCTTAATAATCAACTTTTCACTTTTCACCATTCACTATCTTATCAAAACCGTAGTACCCTTTTGCGAAGCTTCCTTACCAGTATCCCTGTTTATATAATACAGCATCCAAACATAAGTGCCAGAAGGTTGTAGCTGGCCGTTTATTTTACCATCCCATTTTTTTGTCCAGTCTCTGGTTTCAAAAAGCAGTTGCCCAAAACGATTGTATATTCTGAACATGAGCTTATCGGCTTTGTATGCATTCAGTGGGTACAGATAATCATTAATGCCATCGTTATTTGGTGTAAATGCTGTTGGTACGGCAATAAAGCAAGAACGTAATGCTGTAAAGCTTTCCGTTGATTTGTTAACACAACCAATACCATTAACAACAGTAAGTGATATGTCATACTTTTTACTCACATCTAAAGGAATGGCATACTTTATATTTTCAGGAGATTGACTTCTGTTAATAGAGCCATTATTTAAATTCCATAAGTAACTCAAATTCTTACCTGTACTTACATTTTGTATAGTAAGTGTATCATTTGGGCAGAGATAAGGTGGTATTTGAAACGATGATTTTAAAGTATCATAATCTAATAAAAGGTTTTGCGATACACTGTCAATGCATACGCCATTTGTTACTTTTAAAGTTGCTTTTTGCTTTCCTAATGTTGTAAATATTTTTACAAATTGCTGTTGGCTATAATTTGTTTTGTCTTCAAAGCCCCAGTTCCAGGCTGTTACTTTGTTTCGCCCATCATGGGTAAAACGAACCGTATCGCTGGTGCAACCATAATTAATAGTGTAATTAAATATTGCGTTTACTGTATCAACTGTTGTAAAAGGCAAAGAAGCACCAGGTGGTGTTTCCTGTCCACATTCATCTATAATGGTATTACCATCTGTTCCTTTTTTTAAAACGATGGCAAAGCTACCTTCAGTTTGTATGGGGTTATTTAATGTGACCAATATTATATCACTTACTCCATCGGCATTGCATTGGTATCCTCTAGCTTCTTTAATAAGTTTATTGCCCCCTGTACCAGTAACTTCAAAGTCGCTGCCGTTTGCTGCAACAGAATTACAGCGCATGGGCTTTTTAAAAACAAGCTGCAATTGCTTAGGGCTACAGCCAGGCTTGGTAAGGCTATCCATAGGGGTAACCGTTACAGGAAAAATAGTTACAGCAACAGAACTGCTAACAGGCATGGCGGTACCACAATTGTCAAGCAGCGTGTTGCTGTCATTACCAATTTTGGCAGTTATTTGGTAGTTACCAAAAGGCAAAGGATTATTGAGATAAATGGTTACCGAATCCATATCAAAACTGGTAGTGCATTTATTACCAACAGCTTTTATTACAGACGATAAAGGATAGTTAATTGCAAAATCGCTTCCATTGGCTGCAAGCGATGCACATTTCATCTTTTTGTTCAGTTTAATTCTTATCAATGTACCATCACAGGCGGCTTTTGCAGTGGTCATTGCGGGAGATGCTGTATCTGTAATGCTTGCCGTGCCTTTGCTGAACTCAAGTTTATACCCCTGTTGCGATTGCGAAAAATTGCTGATCATCAACAAATAATTACGCCCCTGAACCAGTGATGGCATTTTACTGAAAATGGGTGGATTATTACTTCCAAAAGAACCGCACTCACTAATATTTGCCGCAGTGCTATTGGTTCCAGTAACTCCTTTTAAACCTGACCAGTTGCAACTAATAAACAGTGATCCATCTGTATAAACATCATCAGGGTTGCGATTTGTTATATCAAAAATCTGCCAGTCATAATCATCGTTATTACTGGTGGGCGTGATTGTAAAACCCAGAGTACCGCTTTTAAAACAGGTAAACTTGTACCAAAAGGGATTGATATCATTATAGGAATTGCCGCTGTTTACACATGGTGGTACAGGAATTTTTTTACCACCGCAAAAAGGTACAGTGCTTTGAGAGAAAGTATCTGTACCACAAACAGGAAATGCAGTAGATGGCGTTTGGCCAATGGTACTGCATCCGTTTTGAGCATAACTTTTTAAGAAACTTATCCCAATAAAAAATATCAAAAAAAATATAAGTCGCCTCATAACCATGTGTCATAATAAACAAAAAGCCATTGAGGCTTAATTAAAAAAATGATAATGCTCTATATTCTGTAAGCACTAATTATGACCCCTTCAAACAACAGTTTATTGCGTTTGGTAGTACATTAAAATGTTAAAGTTTTTAAAAAGCTGTCATCATTTTTAGGAAAAATGTCTTACTTCTTTTTGCTTAAAGATTACGGCATTCACTGACAGATATATTAATTTACCTTTTTTAGCCATTTGCGTACATTTACCTATTTAAATCTTTAATATTTTATTGCCTTTTGCTGGCAGTAATTAATTTATGTTTGTGCCTATTGGAATGAGGTTTTACGCATGAAAAATTATTTATTATCTTTCTTAATACCTGCATCGTTGCTGATGGGTTTGTGTGGCATTAAAGCCCAACCTTACGCAACGGTTGACCTTGATGGCAAAAAGCCAGAAAAATACGAGAACCGCAGGCTTCGTTCAGAAAAAACAGGCGAGAAAGCACTTACTGCCCCTAAGCGTTTTTTTCAAAACACTTTTACCCATTACAACTATTATTTCAACGCTAATAACAAGGTAAACGAGGTTGTAGAACGGGCAAAATTGTCATACAAAGATGATTACACCCAACTTCTCCCCTTTTACAACTATAACCTGGATGCCACGGCCCAAAGCAAAGGCGATCTTGATTCTGTAATTTACAAATGCACGGCAGGCATTTTACTGCACGACCTGCGCAATAGCTGGATTGACGACTTATACCTGCTGCTGGGTAAGGCTTATTTGCTTGGCAAGAATTATGACAGTGCAGGATATGTTTTTCAATATATTAACTATGCATGGGCACCTAAAGATGATGGTTACGATATTTTACTGGGAAGCAATACCAGCAATACCAACGGCATTTTTACAGTTGCTACAACCGAAAAGAAAAGCATAGTAAAAAAACTACTTTCCTCTAACCCTAGCCGCAACGAAAGTTTGTTATGGGAAGCCAGGAATTATCTTGAGCAAAACAGAATTGGCGATGCCACAGGCCTGCTTTCAATACTTGCCAGTGATCCTGTTTTTCCGCAACGTTTGCAAACAGACCTGCATGAATTGATTGCTTACAACTTTTATAAACAACACGTATATGACAGTGCTTCATGGCATTTGAACAAGGCATTAGACAATGCTGAAAACAGGCTGGAGAAATCGCGCTGGGAATTTTTATGCGGCCAATTGTACCAGCTTGCCAACAATAAAGATGCTGCTGTTGCTATGTTTGAAAGAAGCGTTAAACACACCACTGACCCTTTAATGGAAGTATATGCACGGCTGAATATTGTAAGCCTTGCTACCAATAAAAAGGGCTACTCATTACAGGATAATCTTGATGAACTTTATAAGCTTGCAAGGCGCGACAAGTACGAAGACTTTCGTGATATTATTTATTATGCAGCCGCTACGCTTGAACTTCAGCAAAAAAATATTCCTGCTGCAAAAGCCGCACTGCAAAAGAGTATCACCAACAGCACCATTAATATCAATCAAAAAAATAAAAGCTTTTTATTAATGGCAGATATTGATTTTGATACCAAAAACTACCAGCCATCTTATAATTTTTACGATAGTACTGCAACCGCTACCCTTTTGCCTACAGAAAAATACAGGGTAGATGAAAGAAAGCCTGCACTGAAAAAAATCACCACCAATTTTGCAGCTATAAATAAAGAAGACAGTGTGCAACATATAGCAGCCATGGCAGAAAGCGAGCGCAATGCTTTTGTACGTAAAACATTAAGGCGTTTACGTAAGGCGCAGGGTTTAAAAGACGAGAATATTACCGATTTTGGCAATGGCAGTCTACCATCAGAAGCCACTGCACCAACCAGCCTTTTTGGTGAAAACGCCTCAGGTGATTTTTATTTTAACAATGCCAGCCTTAAACAAAAAGGTTACAACGAATTTAAAAGCAAGTGGGGTTCAAGAACCAATATAGATAACTGGCAACGCCAGGAAGCGATAGCCAAACAAACGGCACCTGTAAACAATATGATGATGGCCAATGTAGATGATGTGCCAATGGATAATATTGTTACCAATAACGCAGCACTGCCTGAACAAAAGAAAGACCTGAGTTTTGAAACATTAATGGGCGATATTCCTTTACGCCCTGAACAAATGGATTCTTCTAACAAAATGATTGCTGAAGCCTATTTTGGCAATGGTATTACTTTTCAAAATGAATTGAAAGACTACCCTTCTGCCATTGCAGCTTACGACAGTTTGTTACGCCGTTTTCCTGCTGATAAAAATGCTGAACAAGCTTTGTACAATCTTATTTTTTGTTACAATACTTTAGGCATGAATACACGTGTAGATTCTGCCACTGCATTACTTAAAAAAACATACCCCAAAGGTAAATTCACCAGCATGCTGGTGAATGGAAATACAGGTAAAGATGCATTGACCAATGCCTACCAAAACGTGTACAACCTGTTTATTACAGGCGATTTTGAAAAAGCGAAAGAAGCTAAAATGCAGGCTGATGCTATGTTTGGTAAATCTTACTGGACACCACAACTGCTTTACATGGAAGCCATCTACTATGTAAAACAAAAAGATGACAGTACTGCCATTAACCGCCTTCAAAACCTGGCCTCTTCGTTTCCAACTTCGCCGCTGGCGGAAAAAGCCAATACCATGATTGATGTGCTGAAAAGAAGGTCAAGTATTGAGGCACATCTTACCAACTACAACGAAGAAAGAAAAGAGGATGCAGTTGTAAAAAGAGTTGATTTAAATAACACAGATGCCAATAAAGTAAAAGCAGTAGTGATAGCAAAAGATACGGCAAGTAAAGCTTTAACACCTATCACCAAGGCACCAGAAATTAAACCTGCTGCAACGGTTGAAGTAAACAAAAAAATATTTCAGTTTGTACCAACAGATGCCCACTATGTGGTTTTATTGCTGGATAAAGTAGATGAGACTTACGCAAGTGAGGCAAGAAATGCGTTCAACCGTTTTAACAAAGAGCGGTACTACAATCAAAAAATTGATATGAATGCTGTAAAAATTGATGCACAATACAACCTAGTTCTTTTTGGCCCATTTGCAAATGCTGGTGAAGCTGTGGATTATATTGATAAAACAAAACCATCAGTTGCTGGGCGTATTGTACCTTGGTTGCAGGCAAACAAATACTCATTCAGCATTATTAGTAATAAAAATTTAGACCTGCTAAAATCAACAAAAGATATTACAGGTTATAACCAGTTTTTAAAACAAATTTTTCCTGATAAATTTTAAATCACCAAGGCGTTTTATCGCAATTATTAAAACAGGAAATATTTAAACAATAACAACAAACACAACTACCAATGAACCGTTTTGTAAAATACTTCTGGCGCATATTTTTTGGCGGAATAGCCTTTGTTGTTTTGCTTTTTCTCTTGGCAGGCTGGGGTGCTTTGGGCGAAATGCCATCTATAAGCGATATTGAAAATCCTACTGCAAATCTCTCAAGCCAGGTATATGCGCAGGATGGAACAATGATGGGTAAATATTACCTTGAAGACCGCGTGAATGTTGAGTTTAAAGACATCAGCAAGCATGTAGTAAACGCCCTTGTTGCTACAGAAGATGAGCGTTTTTACAAACATAGCGGCATTGATGGAAAATCGTTATTAAGGGCTGTTGTTTATATGGGGCGCGAAGGTGGGGCAAGTACCATTACTATGCAAACCGCCAAAAACCTTTTTACTGATTACAAGCGCAATAAAGTAATTCGTATCCTTCAAAAAATAAAAGAATGTATCATTGCCATTAAGCTGGAACAAAATTTTACAAAAGACGAAATTTCAACGCTTTATCTTAATACCGTGCCTTTTGGTGATAATGTGTACGGCATCCGCAACGCGGCAAAAACTTTCTTTCAAAAAGAACCAGACAGGCTTAATGTAGAAGAAGCCGCAGTGTTGGTAGGCATGTTAAAAGGATCAAACCTGTACAACCCAAGGGTTAACCCAAAAAAGGCTTTAGACAGGCGCAATGTAGTGCTTGACCAGATGGTGCGAAACAACTTTTTAAAACCAGCAGAAGCCACAAAACTGAAAATAAAACCTATTGAACTTAACTATAAAAAGTTAGATGAAACGGCAGGCCTTGGTCCTTATTTCAGGATGATTTTGGGCGAAGAAATGAAAAAGTGGTGTAAAGAACATCAAAAAGCTGATGGTGAAAATTACGACCTGTACAGGGATGGTTTGAAAATATACACAACAATCAACCCGCGTATGCAGTTGTATGCAGAAGAAGCCGTAGCCAAGCATTTAAGCTATATGCAAAAAATTCTTGACAGGCAAGAAGATGTAAAAAAAGGAACCGTTTGGAAAGATTATCCTAACGTTCTTGAAGCCGCCATGAAGCAAAGTGAACGCTGGCGTGCTATGAAAAAAGATGGCAACAAGGATGAAGAAATAGAAAAGAGTTTTTACAAGCCTGTGCGCATGAAAATTTTTGCATGGAATAATGCCCGTAACAAAGACACGGTTATGACGCCGATGGATTCCATAAAATACCACAGGCAAATGCTGCAAAGTGGCTTTATGGCCATGGATGCACAAAGCGGTGAAGTACGTGCATGGGTGGGTGGCATTGATTTTAAAACCTTCAAATTCGATCACGTTAATTTTAATACCAAGCGCCAGGTGGGCAGTACCATGAAGCCATTGCTGTACAGCCTTGCCATTGAAGAAGCTGGTTTCACCCCTAACACCACAGTTTACGACCAGCAGCAAAGTTTTGGAAGCTATGGATTGGTACCAGCCACCACCCGAAGCTGTAATGGTAACGCAATGCCAATGAGTAATGCGCTTGCATTTTCAAAAAACTGCGCCACCGCATATATTATGAAGCAACTGGATGGCACAGGCAACAATGCAGCAAAGCGTTTTGTAGATTTCTTAAATAACAAATGCGGGCTTCAAACCAAGATAGACCCCAATCCTTCTATTGCATTGGGTGCTTGCGAAATTTCGTTGTATGAAATGATGCAGGCCTACAGTATGTTGCCTGGCCGTGGTTTTAACGTAAAGCCTATGTTTATTGCACGTATTGAAGACAGAAATGGAAATACATTGCAAAGTTTTACACCGTTACGCCGTGAAGTAATAAGCGATGTTACCGCCTATTCTGTAATAAAAATGATGCAGGGCGTAATGCAATTTGGCACGGGCCGCCGCATGTGGAGTTATGATGTGGAAGGTGAAATTGCAGGTAAAACAGGTACCACAAACGACAATAGTGATGGTTGGTTTATGGGCTATACACCTCAGTTGCTTTGTGGCTCATGGGTGGGTTGCGATGACAGGTTTATACGCTTTAAGTCAACAGATATTGGGCAGGGTTCTTCTGTTGCATTACCAATATGGGCTTATTTTTACGAGAAGGTGCTGCGCGATCAAAAGCTGGTAGGTATTGACCCCAAAGCCACATTTGTAAAGCCTGAAGTAATGGCCAACGATATTACATTTGACCAGATAAACGGTACCGCCGCACCACTTGGTGCAGAGGGTGAAGATGTAGGCAACGGCACATCAAAAGACTATGAAATACCTGCTGATATTAAACCAGAGGACATTGCACCAGAATCTCAAGCTTTACCCCAGGAAAAACCTGTGGATAAACCATTGCAAAAACCTGTTACACCACCTGCAAAACTTCCTGAAATAAAAACAACCACACATCCTGCAGACAAGCCACAACCCAAAGCGGTAATGCCTAAAAAGCCAGGAACAAGATAGAAAAAGTGCAGGCTTACAACCTGCACTTTTTTTGTAGATTATATTACTTTTTGGAGTATTTAGGTTTAGGGTAGATTCACAGCACTGAAGTTGATATAAGGTATGCAGTTTACACATAATACAAAGTGCTATGAATAACATATGTTCCATTATGTAAACTACTTTTAGCTATACGTTGATTACTATTTATCAGTAGAGTCAATTTTATAGGGCGTACCGTTGCCATTTTCTACATGAGATTTTAAACTGTTACAAAACTGTTGCCAGCCTGTTGAGCAAATACCGTAACACTCAATGTCAGGGTTTAATCCAATATGCGTTACTTGTATTTTCGTATTGGCATTTTCGGTTTTTAGCTTCCAAATTATGCTCGTATTCATCCATTCCTTTTTATTATTCAGTTCAGGAATATCAATTAGTGTATCAGTTACCAGCCAGGCAATCCTTTCATTTGGAATTAATTCTTCAATTCGCATTGTTTTAAAAACACCAGGTCCAAAGCGTACTGTAAACGATTCGCCTGTTTTGTTTGATACTCCTTCAAACATCTCTGTCCACCAAAAAGGAATTTCTTGCGTAATGCTTGTATAAACTTTTTCAGTTGAAGCGTTTACAGATATTTCGTATTGGAAATTGTCTTTGCCTAAATGACTTTTTAGTGAGTTGTTGAGGATTTTATTCCAACCACTTTCAAAATTATGTAGTGCAAAGTCAGTATTCTCAAGTGGAAAATTTTCAATGCCAGTATGGGTTAGCCTTAATAAAGTTTTGGCGCCTTGTTCAAATAGTTCAAAGGTTACCAAAGAAACCCCTGGGTATCCATCATACTTCCAGCTATAAGCAAGTTTTTTAGCACTAACCACTTCTGTTATTTCGCATAAGTGAAGGTATTGAGTACCGTTTTCACTTTCACCTGTAAACTGAAACTTGAAGCCTACTTCAGCTTTAAAATCCTGCAGATCAAAATACCAGCTTTTCATTTCATCTTTGTCTGTCAGTGCCTTCCAAACCCGCTTTGCAGGCACATTAAATAATCTTTCTAAAACAATAGAATTATCGCTCATTATATTATTTTTTTGGTTCTCTTCTATTTTTTTTTACCCAAATGCACTTCAAGTGCATCCAGTTTATTAGTCCAAAAATGTTTGTATTGATTCGTCCATTCTGAAACCTTGGCAAGAGTTTCTAATCTTGCTTCACAATAGCGTTCTCTGCCCTCTGTTCTTACTCTAATAAGCCCACACTCTGTCAAAATTTTTATATGCTTAGAAATTGCAGGTCGGCTTATCGTAAATTTTTCTGCCACTGCATTTAAATTCATTGTTTTGGCTGCAAGAAGATGAATTATTTCCCTCCTTGTTGGGTCAGATATTGCTTGAAATACATCTCGTCTCATTTGTAAATATTTAAGTAACTAAACGGTTACAAATATATGTGTAACATTTCGGTTACGCAAATTATTTTACCTCGTTTTTAAAAGATGTTGAGATGGTAGGTGGCGAAGCATCGTATTGCAAATACTGTTGAGGCGAAGATTAATGTACTTGTGTTCAAACAGCCTTAACCTTAATCCTGTATATTCGCCTTCCATTTAATAAACAACCATTCTAAACATCTAATCATGAAAAAATACCAACCAGGCGTTGTTTTTGGCGATGAATTAGCAGCGCTTTTGCAGGATGCAAAAGATAACCAGTTTGCTTTGCCCGCAGTTAATACAATTGGTACCAATACCATTAATGCCGTATTGGAAACCGCCGCAAAAGTTAACTCTCCAGTAATTATCCAGTTTTCAAATGGCGGCGCACAGTTTATAGCTGGTAAGGGCATGCCCAACGATAACTTACAGGGTAATATTTTGGGTGGTATTTCTGGTGCATTGCATATTCATAATGTAGCGAAAGCTTATGGTGTGCCTGTAGTGTTGCACACAGATCATGCTTCGCACAAATGGTTGCCATGGATTAGTGGTTTAATTGATGCTGGCGAACAGTTTTATAAAGAAAAAGGCCAGCCTTTGTTCAGCTCTCACATGCTGGATTTAAGCGAAGAACCTATTGAAGAAAACATTGGCACTTCTGTTGAGTTTTACAAGAGGATGAAGCCACTTGGTATGGCCATTGAAATTGAACTTGGGGTTACTGGTGGTGAAGAAGATGGTGTAGATAACAGTGATGTAGAAAACGATAAATTATATACGCAACCTGCTGATGTAGCTTATGCTTACGAAGAGTTGGGCAAAGTTGGGAACCTTTTTACGGTAGCTGCTGCATTTGGTAACGTACACGGTGTGTACAAACCAGGTAATGTTGAGTTAAGGCCAGAGATTTTGAAAAATAGCCAGGACTATATTCAGGCAAAATTTGGTACAGGCGAAAAGCCAGTGTACTTCGTATTTCATGGTGGTAGCGGCTCGCCGCAAAGCCAGATACGGGAAGCGATTGGTTATGGTGCTATTAAAATGAATATTGATACAGACTTACAATGGAGTTTCTGGGAAGGCATCCACCAATTCTACCAAAAGAACGAAGGCTATTTGCAAGGGCAATTAGGCAACCCAACAGGTGCTGATAGTCCAAACAAAAAATACTATGACCCACGTGTTTGGTTACGTAAGGCAGAAGAAAACTTCAGCAAGCGTTTAGAAGTTGCTTTTGAAGATTTAAACTGTATTAACAGGAACGCTTAGTTTAAACAGATAGAAACATAGTTATAAAGAAAGGCCACATAGAAAATTTTCTATGTGGCCTTTATATTTAGCATTGGATAATACCTGCGTATTTGGGCGTGATACTAAAATCTATGTGTTCTCTCTCTTCCCTATTGCAGCTATGTGTTAAATCTTAATCGTACCTACCCATATCCCTCAAAAACCTTACATGCGCCCGAACAGCTTTACGCATGGTAGGATATTCGATGTATTGAAGTTGATATTCGCGGCAAACGCTCTTTACAATCTCACTAATAGCAGGATAATGTACGTGAGAAATTTTAGGGAACAAATGGTGTTCAATTTGAAAATTTAAACCACCTACCAGCCAGCTTATAAGTTTATTTTTAGTAGCAAAGTTTGCAGTTGTTTTTATTTGATGGGCTGCAAATTCATCAGGCAGTTTATGGCTTTCAATATCAGCCAAAGGAAATGCAGTATGTTCTACTGTATGTGCCAATTGAAAAACGATGCTTAAAACAAATCCAGCCACTGCGCCCACTACTATAAATCCTACCAGCCACGCCAACCAGCCAACGGTATAAAGTGGTATTACTATAAAAACGGCAGCATGGTATATTTTAACCCCCCAAAAAACAAAATGGTCTTTTAACGTCATTGTTTTTAAAGGCACATTACCAATTTTTTGCGAGAAATATTTTTTGTAATCTGTAAAAAATATCCAGAAAAAATAAAGCAACATATACAAAAACCAAAAATAAAAATGCTGAAACTTATGCAGCTTTAAACGTTTTTGGGTAGG
Source organism: Chitinophagales bacterium (assembly GCA_031424995.1). Classification (GTDB taxonomy): domain Bacteria; phylum Bacteroidota; class Bacteroidia; order Chitinophagales; family Chitinophagaceae; genus Parasediminibacterium. The sequence goes on from JANPIP010000010.1 coordinate 58,179, forward strand.
TGCCATACGCATCATAACCCCTATTTCAATATCATCATCCACCCCATCTACATTGGTATAAGTGTGGTGAATCATATTATGTTTCATGTTCCACATAAAATGATCGGCGCCAAGCATATTAATACTTGTAGCAGCTATTTTATTTACTAATTTTTTGTTACTGAAACTACCGTGACTCCCATCGTGCATTACATTAAACCCTATACCTGCAACAAGACCACCCATAATAATACATTCAAACACACCAATATACCATACTGGTGTAAATAATATTAAGTGCAGGTAAACCACAATTAAAGCACTGATCATCAAAATTGCCTTGGTAAACAGTGTAGTAGTACCAGTAGAAGTAATACCCTTTTCATCAAAATAAGCCTGTACTCTTTGCCTTAATTCGGCATGGAGGGATTGTTTTACTACAGGAAATTTGGGGCTTATAAACTCAGCCATAAAATAATTTTAAAATTGGGTGCAAGATAAAGTCATAACAAACATTAAAGCCTAATAATTTTAAAACATGACAACAATCATCCCATCACAAAAACACGAACATTTGCTGTATTTATTGCACAGAGTGAAAAAATAATATTTCCACAACAGTGGGTATAACTATAACAGGGCATCAATATAATTTTTAACTTAACTTAACGTTCAATTACTGTACGCTTTTAAACTGTGTGCCAAAATCTCTAATCCTGCAAACCCTCGGCTATGCAACAAACAAAAGAAATTAATGCTTTGTTTACTTTAATTGACGACCCTGACCAGGAAGTTTTTTCAACCGTTAGTAACAGGATAGTTGATTTTGGCAAAGCCATCATTCCCAACCTGGAAGACCTGTGGGAAAATACACTAAGCGAAGAAGTACAGGAACGTATTGAAGATTTGATACACCGCCTGCGGTTTACCGACCTTGTAACAGACTTAACTGAATGGCGCAATGGTGGCCACCAGGATTTATTGTTTGGCGCTATGCTGGTTGCAAAATACCAATACCCAGATTTACATGCCACACCTGTTTTACAGGAAATTGAAAAAATACGCCGCAATATCTGGCTTGAACTGAACAGCTTTTTAACACCACTGGAACAAGCCAATGTACTTTCAAGCATTGTGTACAATTATTATAACCTAAAAGGTGTAGAGATTTCTTATAATAACCCTGATGAATTTTTTCTGCACAAAGTACTGGCTACCAAAAAGGGCAACGCCATCAGCAATGGTATTATATACCAGGTGTTATGTAATTTGTTAGATATTAATGCCCGCATTATTAATATACCCAAGCATTTTATTATCGCTTTTTTTCATGATGATTATGACGCTGCTACTTATATAGGTCATCCTCAAAATAAAATACATTTTTTTGTAGATGGGATTACAGGGCAGGCACATTCGCACAACGATATTGAAAATTATTTCAAACGCATCTCTGTACCCCCAACAAAATCATACTACAAACCCATTAGCAACAAAAGGGCGTTACAAATTTTAATTGAAGAACTGAGCAAATGTTTTGACTTGCCGAGTAATGAATACAAGCAGAAAGAATTAATTCAACTTGCAGATTTGCTGGATCAGTAGCTTTTTAAAGATGTTATTACAATAAAATACTAACCTGTTTTTGCTGTAGTAGCTTTATCTTCTCCAGTCGCAGGGCTTTCTTGGGCGGTAGTAGCTTTACCTTAACCGTTCGCTGTACTTTCTTGAGTGGTCGCTGGCTTACTCTTACCAGTCGCGGGGCTTTCTTGGGCGGTAGTAGCTTTACCTTGACCGTTCGCAGGGCTTTCTTGGGCGGTAGTAGGCTTACCTTGACCGTTCGCAGGGCTTTCTTGGGCGGTAGTAGCGTTACCTTGAGTGGTCGCAGAGATTTCTTGGGTGGTAGTAGAAAAACAGCCAACAAAAATTTATTGAAAAGCTGAGCAGTTAAAATAGTAAAGCATAAGTTTGAATGTACACAGCTGTCCTTCGCCTCAGAGTCTCACGAAGCAAAGCTATGAGTGCGGGGTGGACTCTGCTGGGAGGAATATTCAGCTTGGTATCGGCATATTTTTTTCAAATGTCCGATCGACTGACTGCCAAGTTGAACCAATTGAGTACAAATAAATCCCTATTGCAAAAATTAAACGAACAAATCTCTCCTTAAATGTGTAAAGTCTCCTCCGTACATATTCGGCCGGACTTTAGCTATATCAACAATAGGCAAACTTTGTTCTACTGTTCCCAAATCTGAAAATAATTTTAAGGTTACTTTGGAATTGAGAATATAGCCGATATTCCCGTCTGTTACACGAATTCTGAACAACTTTGAATTCTTACTCTGATTAGGGAATAGTTTCTCATTTATAGTGTCTGAGTAAATTACTTCATCACCTTCAACATGCTTTTGATAATATTCAGGATCTAAAAGCTTATGCAACCTAAGTTCATAAGCATATTCTTGCAATGGTGATTGCGATGCATTTCTTACTTGAAACCAGACATCAAATTCTACTGTATGATATAATCCTCCTCTAGTTCCGGAATTATCCTCTTTTGCAGCTATATTAACAATTTCGAGTTTAGGTTTTTCTTGAATTGGTGAAAAGGCTTCAATTGATTGCGACTTTAGCTGAGGCTTATTTGGAGAAACTGGAGAGAATTCAAATTCTGGCTCGTTGAGTAATTTTCTAAATAGCCGTTCCTCCTCCCCATGTTGAGAGAAGTCTATTATGTCTCTTCCTTTCAGCCCAAATGGTATTATGTTCTCATTCCGACCAGCAAAGGAAACTAATATATATTTTTGAAGGTTATTTCCAATATCATTTATCATCATTTGATATTCTTCTCCGACTCCTCCTTTAAATGCATCAGCTTTCTGCTTATATCCTTCAGATAAAACGATAATTATTTTTTCATGCTGCTGCATTGCAATATGCATCATTTTCAAAAAGTTCGTCGCAGTTTCTTTTTGACTTATCATTCGGTCAACATTTGCGTGGAACCCTTTCTTTCGTAAATAATCAGTAAATGACAAAACACTGTTATTATGCTCATTTGAATCCCAAGAATAAGAGACGAAAACTTCCGACATTTGTTTTTTTTGCGAATTTAATCTCTCTAGCCACCTGTACAGACAAAATTTATGAAGCAGGAAAATATTTTGTTTACTATAGAACTGTAACAAACGACAGAATCGCCGATACCGCTACTTCTTTAAAGTAGTTTGACATAAACCTTTATTCCCAAAATGACAACCACAAAAACTCACCTATAAAAATACCCTATATGAGAAAAATAATTTCATTTATGCACATATCGCTTGACGATTTTGTAGCAGAGCCAAATGAAGAAATGAACTAGATTAAAGTTGACCAGGAAATTTTTGAACTGAATTATATAGTGGAAGAGTAATAACAAAGCTGCTAACCTCACATTGCTATATTGACGGCGTTAACCATCTTCCCCTCTTTCCCCACTCTAAAACCTTACCTTTATTTTTTAATTGATTCATGGAAAGATTAGATACTTCATCCACGCTTAAACGCCTTCAAAACCGCTACCGTTTGGTGGTTATGAACGATGATACTTATGAAGAAGTGGTAACCTTCAAGCTTAGCCGCCTTAGCGTGTATATTGCCATGAGTACTTTGTTTGTGATACTGATAAGCTGTACCGTTGCTTTACTGGTGTTTACGCCACTTAAATATTATATACCGGGCTATGGTAACCGCCAGAGCAGAACAGAGCTGCAGGTACTTAAAATAAGAACAGATTCGCTGGAACAGGCCATTAAATACAAAGACCAATACCTTGATGGTGTAAAAAAAGTATTAAGCGGCGGCGTAACTGACCAGAGAGATACCGTTGCCATAAAAGTTCCGCAGGCAGAAACTTCAAAAGAATAATGGCGAAAAGCAATAACAATCTTTTACTAAAGTATGCTGGGCTTGGTACGCAGTTAATTGTGGGTCTTGTAATTATGGTATATGGCGGCCTATGGCTTGATGAACATTTTGCTTTTAAAAACCCGCTGCTTACCTGGATAATGCCACTGCTGTTTATTTTTGGAATGTTGTTTAAATTGATTAAAGACGCATCATCAAAGAAAGATTCATGAATTCAGATAGTTTCTTAAAAAAAGCCTCCCCATTTACATTACTGTTTGTGATTGTAAATGCTGTTACACTCATTTGTGGCAGAAGATTAGAAACTGCTAAAATTGATCAAAACGTTATTCTTGTTGCAAATGGTGTTCTTTTCTTTATCGCCTTAATCACACTTGCACTTCACCTGAAATCAATAAAAAGCAGCAACCCCAATATGTTTACCAACAGCGTTATGGGTGCTACCATGCTTAAGCTTGTGATTGTTGGAAGCTGTGTATTGGCCTATGTTACAATAGCTGGCAAAAACAAGAGTGCTGTAGCTGTTATAATAAGTATGGGGCTTTATCTTGTGTATACTTTTATGGAAGTTATGATTGCCTTACAGTTGAATAAAAAGAAGAATGCCAGTAACTGAACATCCCATGCAGGCACTGGCAGCCTACCTGCCTGATAATACATTTGAACCTGTGGTGAAATACATTCACCATTACAAAGTGCACCTTACGGTAAGCAAAAAAAGAAAAAGTGTTTTGGGCGATTACCGCCATGCAGGCGGATGGGGTGCCAACCATAAAATAAGCGTTAACGGCAACCTTAACAAGTACGAGTTTTTAATTACGCTGTTGCATGAGCTGGCTCACCTGCTTACGTTTGAACAATACCGTAACAAGGTAGAACCACACGGTAAAGAATGGAAAAATTATTACAGCAAACTGCTGGTTGATTTTGTACAACGAAAAGTTTTTCCTGAAGATATTGAACAGGCTTTGCAGAAAAGCATCATCAATCCTGCGGCTACAGCCAATGGCGAAACCGATTTGATGATTGTTTTGAGAAGGTATAACACCCACCAGCAAAGGCCGGGTTTTGTATTAATTGATACCTTGCCTGAAAGCACTTATTTTATTACAGACAAAGGCCGCATATTTAAAAAAGGTGCCAAACGCAGAAAGCGTATTGAATGCACAGAAGTTAAGACAGGTCTGCGTTACAGCTTCAGCAGTTTAAGTGAAGTAAAACCTGTTGATATTACTGACGGTACATCAATCGGCAGTTAAAAACTGGCCGTTGATATAATCTACCACTTTTACAAGATCCTTGGTCTCTTCAAATACTTTTAGTTGCCTGTCTGCCCCTGTACCACGTTCAAGCATGGTATGTACAAAGTCAATATAAGAGCGGCTGCCAAGTTCATCTACCACATCATCAACAAAGTCAAGCAGTTCAAGTATTAAAACCCTTGTAGGCATTTCTGCTTCTTTGCCAAAATCAATCAGGCTTCCATCAAGTCCATAACGGCTGGCGCGCCATTTGTTCTCGTTTATCAAAGCCCTTTGATAACTCATAAAATTCAGGTTCTGGCTCCACAGTTTATAAAGCTTGGCACATATTGCCTGGAACAATGCAGCAATGGCAATGGTTTCGTTAATGGTCATTGGTACATCGCAAATACGAAATTCCACCGTATTAAAGAAGGGATGTACACGCAAATCCCACCAAATCTTCTTGGCATTATCAATACAATTAGTCTTTATCAGCAGGTTTACATAATTCTCATAAGCTTCAATACTTTCAAAATAATCAGGAATACCGGTACGTGGAAACTTATCAAAAATTTTTGTACGGAAAGACTTATAGCCAGTTGTACGTCCTTCCCAAAAAGGACTATTGGTACTTAAAGCATACACATGCGGCAAAAAATACCTGGCACTATTGGCTAGGTGAATGGCCATCTTCCTGTCTTCCATGCCTACATGTACGTGCAGGCCAAAAATAAGGTTGCTGCGTGCAGCTTCCTGCAATTCATCTACAATCTGGTGGTAACGTACATGGTCTGTAATTAACTGGCTGCTCCAATGACTAAAAGGGTGCGTACCACTGGCACCAACCCATAAACCCATATCACCAGCAATCTTTGCAATATTTCCCCGCAGCGATGCCACATCATTAAATGCTTCATGCACATCTTTACAAATATCAGTACCTACTTCCACCACGGCTTGGTGCATTTCTGCTTTCACTTTATCGCGCAGCAGTTTCTGACCTTCAATAACAATACGCTGTTCATGGCTTTTTAGCTCACGCGTAAGCGGATCAAGTACCATGTATTCTTCTTCAACACCAAGGGTAAAATGTTTATAGGGCATGATTAATTATTTAATAGTTAATATACCAAACTTTATTCCATAAGAAGAGCCCCCAAGCTTTAGGCAGCTTATTGCATAGCTGTCAGGAGCAATTTCATAAAATGTTGCGTTTGTTACATACCCGTTCATTTTTCTATGGTTATAAACGGTTTGCTTTGTAATAAAACTTCCATCATGTTCCAGAGATGCACACATTAGTGAAGACCTTTCTGTATAATACATTGGAGTTACTTTATCTGCTTTTGATTTTTTTATATTATCCTCATCATCATTATAAAAAAACAAAAGTTTATCGCCAAAATAAAGGCACTGAAAAGAGAAGGTATATTGCTTAACCGGACTATATTCATAAATATAAAAATCAGAACCAAAGGCATTAACCTGCTTTTTGGGGATACAGGTATAATTTATTTTGCCATCAGGAAGGTAAGTAATAACAAGAATATCACCAAATATGGTGTTAGAGGTACGCTCGATATATTCCAAAATGACATGCATATATCCATCAGACACAGTTATCATATTACGGAAATAAAATGACAGGTCAATACCTTTTTTATCTCCATCCTTTTTACCGAACCCATCCTGACTTATTCTGTCAAGTATATCTTGGGGAAAATCATTGAATTTAAACTGCAGGCTCTTTTTGTTTGTTAAAACATCCTTCAAATCGGCCTGACAGATACCAATATAATTGCCCTTGTACGAGTTTTTATATAACCCAAAAACAATAACATCATCATTAGCCTTGTAACCAATGTTTATCTTCTTTAAAAACTTTCCATCATTATTCAAAATTATATTCTTCTGGGTGCGGCTGTCAAGAATTACCAGGTGTGTTGTGTATGCAGCTACTTTTTCCCCATTCTCTTTTTTAAATGATTTAGTATCTTTTTCGTCATATTCATCATACGAAACATAGAGTTTACCTGCTATATCGATATCAAAACCAGTCATTTCCATTTTATTTTCAGGAATTCCGAAATCATAATCGCGTGCAACAAGTTTATTAAAGTTTTTATCTAACGTAATAAACTGGATTGACTTATTTTCCTTCGACTTTCCTTTTTTTAAGTACGACATACAAAATACCAATGAGTCTCTAGCGTATGACATCTCAACGTTGAACATTTTTGACCTGAATAAATTTTCGCTACCGAATAACCCCATTTTACTGTTTTCATCACCAGATACATCAAACGCTGTAACCTTATGGGCAGCAGACGCAACAAGGGTTTTGGTATCAAATTCATGACTGTAAATAGTCAGCGTTGCGGTTTGTTTGTCAAACTCCTGGTAAAGCAGGTAATACTTATTCTGCAGCTTAATAAAATCAATAAATGAAGCATTTTTAACCGGAACTTTTTCGAGGTCAACCTTATTAACTACAGTGAGGTCTTTATTAATCTTTACGATATCGTAAGTACTTACGATTGTATTATCGTTGTTAATAGTAATTATTTTGCCTTTTTGCAAATGAGTACGCTGGTAAAGTGCCAAAATACCACCATCTAAATCTGTCACATATTTAACAAAGTTACCCTTGTTCCTTCCTGACTCCTCTGCCAGTTTATCACCAAATTTTACTTCGAATAACTGTGCGCCGGATTCAGTAGTAACAAATATTATAAATAGAAAAGCAATTAATTTCTTCATAAAACCAAAAAATAAGTTTAGCTGTAACAATAATGATTCTAAATCAGCGGCACTTTAGCACTCCCTCTTTTTACATACTCGCCCCAGGTAAGGTTATCAGCACCAGGTACATGGTCAAGGGCTTTTTCTATGGCGTAATTGGCAGCAGTTTCAACTACCCATGCAAAATTTTCTTCGCCTACACCACTGCGTTCAGCATCTGGTGCAGGGTTACAAAAGTCAATGGCATAAGGTATTCCATCACGTATGGCAAGTTCTACGGTGTTAAAATCATAACCCAAAAAGTGATTTATTTTAAGTACTATTTCCTCCATTTGTTTCAGCCTTTCAGGCGATGGAGAAAAATCGGCTACATAACGCAAGTGATGCGGGTTGCGTGGCTCGTAAGGCATGATACGAACATGCTTTCCGCCAATGCAGTAACAGCGGTAATATTCGGTAAAAACAATTTCTTCCTGCAATAACATTACAAGCTGGTTGGTTTCCTGGTGTTTGGCGTAAAAGTCTTCTATACTGTCAAGGCGGTACACATTTTTCCAGCCGCCACCTGAAAATGGTTTCATGTATGCGGGAAAACCAGTGTACTCAAAAATGCCCTTCCAGTCCATGGGGTAAGCAAGGTTACTGAATGATTCACCCGTGGTATCATCTGGTAATTGATAAGATGGAAGAATAGCTGTTTTTGGAACAGGCACGCCAATCTTCACTGCAAGGCAGTTATTAAAAAACTTCTCATCTGCGCTCCACCAAAATGGATTGTTGATAACTGCAGTGCCGCAAATGGCGGCGTTTTTTAAATAGGCGCGGTAAAAAGGAACATCCTGGCTGATACGGTCTATAATAACTGCATATTCTGTGGCTTCGCCCTGTATTACTTTATCAATGCGTACAGGTTCGGCTATAATACCCTCTATATTTTTACTGTTTACACGTTCTACAAAAGCATCAGGAAAACTTCTTTCTTTTCCGTGAAGGATACCAATTTTTTTCATAAATGACTGTTTAATGGCGTGATGAATTTGTGAGACTGATTTATGAGTGAAATATAATAAAGAAAGCTTGATTTTATTCAAATCAAGCTTTAAATAATTGAAGTGTTTTAAAATAATATCGGGTTTGCATCCTTGTGCCAAAGCGGCCTGTGCCTTTCTTTGGCTGCGTTTTTAGTTCCATAAAAAATCTGTTACAAAATTTCTGTTACAAATTATTTGTAACAGATTTTTTGTAACAACTATTTCAGTTTGAAATAATGAAAAATAACTCCACCTTTTAGAAAGTTAATAATGCAAAAAGGGTGGACACAACTGCCCACCCTATTATAATACTTTGCAAAAACTACTTAAATTTTAAACTTATCAGTTTTTTCATCACCAGTTATATCGCCTTTACTGCGTATCTGAATTTGAAGGTTGGTAATCCATTCGCTGCAACCACGGTTGTACAGGAATTCATTAACATCATGTATCAGTTGCATTACTTCACCGTAAGTGCCTTCTAACACTGTCGCAAAAGGGCCAACTTCATACTTAACATTTGATTGCTGAATAATGGCAATTGCTTCATCCACCCACTCGTAAGGATGTTTATCGGTAACAACTGGAATAATTTGTATACTGGCGTTGATGATGAAAGCGTGCATAGAATAACAGTTTAAAAGTTTGGAGTTTATGAAGTTTATAAAATTATGATGCCTTTCATCTCCTCCTTAATTAAGAACTTAAAAATTTAGTCAATAAATCATAGATTAACTACATCAACTACTGCATTTATATTAATGCCGCCATACACATGCGGAAAATTTTCGTTGATAGATGGTGCCAACTCATACTTTAATTCATGTGTAAGTTTTGATGGCTCAATAACCAATTTTACAAGGTCAGTTTTATCTTTAAAATAACGCTGTAAAACGCCATCTACCTGTTTTTCAGTACTGCAATGTGTAAAGCCTTCAACGGGCAAAGAGGCGGCTTCATAATAACCTGTAAGCTGGGCACTCTCCCACTCTTCGCGTGTAGTAACGTGGTAAATAGTTTCTTCTTTTGGCAAATGAGGCCACCTGCGCGGTATGCGGTTTTCAAGTAACATTAAATCTGTTAAAACCATTGCTGTTACTGCTTCTAACACAACAGGTACGCGTAATGCAATGCACAAATCGTGGCGGCCTTTAACAGAGAATTTTTCTACGGTATTGTTCGTCCAGTTAAGTGATTTTTGTTCTTTTGGTGTAGAAGAAGTTGGCTTTACCGCTATGCGGAAATTGATTTCATTACCATTAGTAATACCGCCAACAATACCGCCCGCATGATTGGTTGCAGTAGTACCAGAGTTTTTAACGATGACATCATTGTGTTCTACGCCAAACATTTTGGCGGCGGCAAAACCTGCACCAAACTCAATGCCTTTTATAGCAGGAATAGCAAACACTGCATGGGCAATCAGCGACTCAACAGAATCAAAAAAATGTTCGCCCAAACCAATGGGCAGGCCATTTACTTTACAGTCCACAATACCGCCAATGCTGTCTTTCTGGCCAATCGCTTTTTGCAAGCCTTTTTCAAGATCGGCTTCGCCACCAATTTCAAGAATGGTGCTTTTTATAGAAATATCCTGTAGCAATTTTTTACAGATAACACCAACGGCCACAAGGCAAACCGTTAATCGCCCACTGAAATGCCCGCCACCACGAAAATCTTCAAAGCCGCCATATTTATGTTGGGCTACAAAATCAGCATGTCCAGGACGAGGGAAATCACGCTGCTTTTGATAATCAGAAGATCGGGTATTATTGTTCTCAAAAATAATTGTGATAGGCGCACCCGTAGTATAGCCATTAAAAATGCCGCTTTTAAAAATGGGCAAATCTGTTTCCTGGCGTGGTGTGGTGCCTTTTTGTGTACCACCTTTACGGCGTTCAATATCTGCCAAAAAATCATCTACACTTAATGGTAGGCCAGCAGGGCAACCATCAATATTAACACCTGCGCATTCGCCATGCGATTCTCCAAAAATGTTTACCCTGAATATGCGACCAAATGAATTCATTGTTATAATAGTAGTGTTTGTATGGCTAAAGAATCGTAAATATTAGTAAAACCTTTTGCCCTTAAACCATCATTTAAAGGCTTATCGCCTGACCAAAGTATGGCGTTTAGGTAAATAGTTGTAGCAACAAAAGCAGTATCATCAACATCAATATCGAACACAAGATTGTATCCCATAGAAATTGCCTGTGACGGCAATTCACTTCCATAAATTATTTGTGTTCGATTTATCAAAGCTTCTTTAACCGACAATAATTCTTCTTCAGGTAAGCGTGAAATTTTCAAGATTCTTTCATGGTGCTTCAAAAGTTCTGTAAGTGTTCTTTCAGCTATACATATGGTATGTTGTGCAGCTAAGGCATTGAACAAAGCATAAGTTTTACCAGCAGGTTTTAAGAGAATACTGAAAAGGATATTTGTATCGGCTACAATTTTCATTTATGATTTATTCCAGCTTTCTTTAAAAGTTCTTTTGTGTATGAACTTCTTCCTTTTTTTACCTCTAACAACAAAGCCTCCATCTCCGATCCTTCTTCCACATCATAAAAAAGCTTAGATTCTTTTACGGGTGCTTCAACTGCATCAATTAATTTTTGTACGTCATCGTTATAACGTGATTTTGGTATCCTGATTACAATTTCGTCTTCCAATATTTCAACTGACATAAAATTTTGTTTGTTCAAATTTACAGAATAAGTTACGAAATGGTAACTCCTGCCCCCAACTTCTCAATATGCTTATAAAAATCGGGGTAAGATTTATTGATGGCTTCTGCTTCTTCAATCACCACTTCACCATCTGCCTTTAATGCAGCCACAGCACAGGCCATAGCAATTCGGTGGTCGTGCCTTGAATGCACTTTTGTACCTTTCAGCCCACCACCGCCATGTACAATCATAATGTCATCCTGTAAATCTATTTTAATACCCATCTTACCAAACTCATCCTGTAAAGTAATACCGCGGTCACTTTCTTTATGTGCCAAACGGCTTACGCCTTCAATCACAGTTTTCCCTTCGCAAAAAGCAGCTAAAGCTACAAGAGGAGGAAAAAGGTCAGGGCAGTCAGTGGCGTTAAAATGAAAGCCCCTAACCCCTGAAGGGGGATAAGAAACTTCAATTGCATTATCGCTGATTGATAGTCTGCAACCGCAATCCTGCAAAGCTTCCAGTATTTTTTTATCGGCCTGCGTTGAGTTTATATCAAGACCTTTTACAGTAATATCACCAGCTACAGCACCTGCAACAAGCAAAAATGCAGCACCGCTCCAATCGCCTTCTACCGTGTAATGAATGGTTGGCAATTCATCATAAAAAGGAACGATAGTAAAGCTTTCGTAATTATTGTTGATGATCCTGTAGCCAAAATCCTGCAATACTTTTAGGGATAGGTCTATATATGGTTTACTCTTTAGGTTTGTTACAGTAATAGTTACTTCTTCTTCGGCAGATGCTGCAAAAGCAAACAGCAAACCTGTGAGAAATTGTGAACTTAAGCTACCATCAACAGTAATATTCTGGGGTTGCAATGGTCCTTGTACTTTTAAAGGAAGTTTACCATTGTTGGATGTAATTTTTACGCCAAGCTGTGGTAATACTTCGTCGAAAAAATCCATTGGGCGGATTAATAAACTACCTGCACCATTAATGGTAATCTCTTTTTGAGACAGTGATGTAATGGGCGTGAACATTCTTATACCAAGACCGCTTTCACCGCAAAATACAGTAGCCTCTAAGGGCTGAATGCCTTTACTTGTGACAATAAGTGTATCGTCTTTATATTCAACATTTGCACCTAAATCCTGTATCATTTTTACGGCAGCCTTGTCATCGTTAGAAGTGCCGGGATTATGTATAATAGTTTCGCCAACATGCAGCAAAGCCGCTGCACAGGCACGCTGCATAGAGCTTTTTGAAGCAGCAGCAGTGATGGTTCCTTTAAGTTGTGATGGTTGTATGGTAGCGATCATAAATTTATAGTTTCTAAATCAGGATAAACATGAGTGAACATCCTAATGACTTTTTGAACAAACCCTTCAATATCAGTTTTTGAAACGGGAACTAATAAATAGGTGCTTGTTACTTCATCATCCAAATGCACCCAATTTTCTTTTGAGAAAAAATTGTACATCAATAAACGGTAAATCCTAAACCTTTGTGTCAATATTTTACTTTCCTTTTTTGTACCGCTTACTGTATAAGAACCCATAAATGCAAAGGAAGCATCATCATGTTCTTTTAAAATTTGCAGTGTAATGTTTATACAAGTTCTTACTATTCTTGATGCTTCAAAATCGTTTAAAATTATATTGTATTTGAATTGACTATTGCGAAATGCAGACGGAAAAAATTTGGGAACAAACACATTGAAATCATACTCTTCTACAATTACAATATACCTACGTTTTGAAGAATTAAAGCTGTAAACTGACTCTGTGATTACACCATATTCTTTGCTTGCCCGCTTTTGTAAAAGGCGGTAATCAAAACTTTTATCGAACATGAATTAGGCTAAATAGTTATAGGCAGGGTTTCTTTTATTTTTTATTTCTTCATCAGAAATAATGCGCATGGCAGCAAAATTACCTTTTTCAGTTTTTATAGAAATAATAGCAGGTAAGCTATTAGCTTTTTTCTGTGCTTTTGCACTGTGCATTCCCTTTTGCTTTATTGCTATCACAGTTTTCATGAATCAAATTTAATCTTGTTTCTAAAAAGATAAAATAATATTTTCTATTTCAGCAAGAGGGATTTGTTTGATAACACCTTTGCCAATCCTTTCAAGCAGCACATAATTCATAGTGTTTCTTTCCCTTTTCTTGTCCATTTTAAGTACTTCCATGGCCTTGGCTTTGTCAAACTGCATGGCTGTTGGAAGACCGTATTTTTTCAATACTTCTTCAATAGCTGCTGTTTGTTTAAACTTTAGTAACTGCTTAGAAATAACTGCTGCATATACCATACCTATTGCCACAGCCTGGCCATGATACAGCTCATACTGGTTTTCTAAAGCATGGCCTAAAGTGTGACCAAGATTTAACAGTTTCCTGTCACCCTGTTCAAACTCATCACCCTGCACCACTTTGGTTTTAAGCTTTGCATTGCGTTTTACAAGTTCTGCAAGCAGTACTTTATCTTTTTGGAATTTAGCCAGTGTATTCGCCTGCAGCAACTTAAACATAGCCGCATCTTTTATGCAGGCATGTTTAATAATTTCAGCAAAACCATTGCTCCAGTCTTCCTGTGGTAAGGTTTTTAAAAGGCTTACATCGTACAGCAAAAACTTTGGCTGGCGAATGATGCCTACCATATTTTTATAAACACCAACATCAATACCATTTTTGCCGCCAATGCTGGCATCAACCATGGCAAGTAAGGTAGTTGGCACAAAACCAAAAGCAATACCGCGCATGTAAACGCTAGCTGCATAGCCAGTCATATCTGTAATTACACCGCCGCCAATACCAATTAAAGTTGTTTTACGGTCTGCCTGTAATGCTATTAATTGATTGATAACAGAATCAATGGTAGCCTGGTTTTTATACTTTTCACCGGCAGGTAATACAATGGTTTTAAAGCCTTTGAATTTTGACTGATGAAGGGCATTGATATTTTCATCTGTAATGATGATGACATGAGAAGGATCAACTATTTCTTTTAGTTGCTTTATGGAAGCATCGAAATAATAATCAACAGATGCAACAGTAAATTGAAAGGTTTGCTTTTTCATTAAGAAAATTTCACGCAAAGCAACAAAGAAGGCAAAGCACACAATGATGATTTGGTTGCTGAGCTTGCTGAAAAAAGAGATGAACGTACAAGTGTGCGACGCAACAGGCGGTCAATTAGTAACAGGAAGCTGGTCACATAAAAAACGTCATTCCGAGGTACGAGGAATCTGAAATATAAAAAATCAGATGTCTCGTCCCTCGACATGACGGATTATTCTTACGAATTCATTATTTTGTTCTGACGATTGATGCTTTCCATGTGTACGGCATCAAAGTATTTGGTAACGAACTCTTTGCTAAGGCCAAGCTTGTCGCCTTTGGCAAATGCACGTTCCAGTATTTCGTTCCAGCGATTGGTTTGCAGGATGGTGATATTGTTTTCTTTTTTGTATTGGCCAATCTTTTCTGCAACCTTCATACGCTGACCCAATATCTGCATCAGTTCATCATCCAACTGGTTAATTTGCTGGCGCATTTTTTCCATATTGGCATGAAGTTCTTCGGAACTGATTTCTTCTTTACGCCATTTGATGCTGCTTAACATTTCGCCAAGTTTGGCAGGTGTAACCTGTTGCTTTGCATCGCTCCAGGCATTGTCAGGGTCAACATGGCTTTCAATGATCAAACCATCATAATCAAGGTCAATGGCTTTTTGGGCAACATCCATTAAAATATCGCGGCGTCCACAGATATGTGATGGATCATTGATCATCATCAACTCAGGGTTACGGCGTTTCATTTCAATAGCAAGGTGCCACATAGGCGCATTGCGGTATTCTGTGTTGCCATAGCTGCTGAAACCGCGGTGTATTAAACCAATTTGTTTAATGCCTGCTTTTGCAACACGCTCTACAGCACCCAACCATAGCTCAAGGTCAGGATTCAAAGGGTTTTTAATAAGTACAGGAACATCAACGCCACGCAATGCGTCGGCAATTTCCTGAACACTAAAAGGGTTAACGGTTGTTCTTGCACCCAACCAAAGAATGTCTACATCAAAGTGCAAAGCATCTTCTACCTGTTTTGCGGTAGCAACTTCTACAGCTACAGGCAGACCTGTGATTTTTTTAGCAGCCTGTAACCATGGTAAACCTTTGGTACCAATACCTTCAAAACTTCCGGGACGTGTACGTGGTTTCCAGATTCCTGCACGAAGTACATCTACTTTACCTGTTTCTGCCAGTTGTGTAGCAGTAGCAATTACCTGTTCTTCTGTTTCTGCGCTGCACGGGCCACTAATGATTAATGGACGCTTGTTCCATGCATTTTGTGTTACCTCTTTCATACTCAGTGCTGCGTTTGTTGTTGCTTGCATCTCGTTTTGTTTTGTTCCGTTAACGACGACTCATTAGGTCTAGAACGTTAGGGATGTTATGAATATATTTCACGCAAAGGCGCAAAGAAGCCAAGTGCGCAAAGTTGTAAAAGACGACTAAAGTATCTAACCGTACATTCCGATAGCTCATGGAAGTGCGACGCAACGAAACTTTAACGATGTTCGTTTCTAAGCTGGCCACCAAAAAAATATTGTACGGTTAGATGAATTGTGAATCCTCAGTATCACATTTTCAAATCACCTCATTATCAAATTACCCTAACGGCTATTGGCATCGTTCATGCGTATCCTTCTGCCATTGTAATTTTTACCATCAAGAGAACGTATCATTTGTTGTGCTGCACTGGTTTCTACTTCAACCCAACTGTTCATATCCTTCATATCTATACGGCCAAGAACGTCTTTTTTAAGATCGCTCATATCAAGTATAAACTGCAGGAAACTGGCTTTATAAAAACCATCTTTGGTGCCAAGGTTTACAAACAAACGGGCATAGTTTCCACTACCGCCGCCACTTCTTTCACCACCACCTCTTTCGCTGCGTGGTTCACGCCTTTCCCTGTCGCGGCCAGGTGCTGCGCTTCTGTCGCTTGGAGCATAATCGCGTGTACGTGGCTGACGGCCATTGTCACGAATATTAAGATCTTCTGCGTTCTCGTAATATTTAAGAAAACGGTCAAACTCTAATGCCGCCATACGCTGAAGAATTTCTTCCTTGCTTACATCGGCAAATTTATCCTGCAACATAGGCAGGTAGGTATCATAATCACCATGACTGATGTCTGTTTTCAAGAGGTTATCCATTACAGAAACAAACTGCTTGCGGCAAACATCTTTACCACTTGGAATATCAACACGGGTAAAAGGCGCCTGAACCATACGCTCAATTGACTTTAACTTGAATAGCTCACGTGAGTGAACAATGCTCATACAAATACCGGTGCTGCCTGCACGGCCTGTACGGCCACTTCGGTGTGTGTACACTTCTGTATCGTCAGGTAATTCGTAATTGATAACGTGTGTAATTTCTTTAACGTCAATACCACGTGCTGCAACGTCTGTAGCTATTAATAACTGCAATGTTTTATCACGAAATTCACCCATTACTTTATCACGCTGCGCCTGTGTAAGGTCACCATGCAAAGCATCAATATCATAACCTTCACGCGTTAATTTTTCAGCAATATCCTGTGCATCAATTTTAGTTCTTGTAAAGATGATACCGTAGATACCAGGATTAAAATCTATCAAACGCTTTAACGTTGCATAACGGTGCTGCGCCTGTGTAATATAATATTGGTGGTCAATACTTTTGTTGCTGCTGTTCATTTTACCAACAGTTACTTCCATTGGCTCTTTCATGTATTTTTTACTTACACGACGAATTTCAGGAGGCATGGTAGCACTGAACAACCAGGTGCTTTCGCGTTTTGGTGTATTCTGTAAAATGAATTCAATATCATCTTTAAAGCCCATGTTCAGCATCTCATCTGCCTCATCAAGCACTACGTATTTAATCTGCTCAAGATTAATGGCTTTTCTTTCTATCAAATCAATTAAACGGCCAGGTGTAGCTACTACAATCTGAACACCACGTTTCAAGTCTCTTATTTGTAAACCAATGCTGGCACCGCCATAAACGGCCACCACTGATAAGCCTTTCATGTGTTTCTTAAACAGTTCCAGTTCGCTTACAATTTGTAAACAAAGTTCCCTTGTAGGGCAAACAATTAATGCTTGCGGAAACTTATCTTCTGCACTTATAATATGCAGCAACGGCAAGCCAAATGCCGCGGTTTTACCTGTACCTGTTTGTGCAAGACCTATAAAGTCTTTGGTGCCTGAAAGCAATACCGGTATTGCCTTTTCCTGTATCTGCGTTGGGTTCACATACCCCAACTCTTGTGTAGCCTGAACCAAGCGCTCATCCAAGCCTAACTCACTGAATGTTATCATACTAATTTTTCTAAATTTGGCGCAAAGGTAACTATAATACTTTACCTTCTGACCCATGATTTGGAATGATGGAGGGGTTTACGGGATTCTGTTCCAAATTTCAACCCGCTTCTTCCCTATTTATTGTCCCGTTGTTTTGTGTTTTTCTTTTTTGTTTACCAGCTTTTGAATTGCTATTAAACATCGTTGCGTCGCACACTGCGGCGGTTGGATACTTTGTTGAGCAACTGGCTGAACTATGATTTGGGATGATTAAAAAGATTATTAGATTAGTCATTTTCAAATCTTCAAATCAGCACATCTTCAAATTACCTACTTCAGAATTCGATTAATCTTATTCGCATTCTGCATCAGTTCCTGTAAGTAAGGCAGGTTCTCTTTTTCCAGTGCACTTTTAAACTTTCTTAGCTGAGTAATGTGTTCGTTCAGCACATCTAGTACATTCTCCCTGTTCTGCATAAAAATAGGTGCCCACATAGCTGGACTACTTTTTGCCAAACGCACTGTACTTTCAAAACCACCACCAGCAAGTTCAAAAATGGTATCTTCTTCTTTCTCTTTTTCAAGCACCGTATTGGCCAATGCAAAGGATGTAATATGCGAGATATGGCTTACATAAGCTGCATGCATATCATGCGCTTCGCTTTCCATATAAATAATATGCATACCCAGTTCTTTATAAATTGTTTCTACGGTATCCACTATATCCTTATCACTTTTTTCTTTCTCGCAAATAACGCAGGCCCTGCCTTTAAAAGCGTTGTGTACCGCAGCTTCAGGGCCGCTGTACTCTGTACCCCACATAGGGTGTGTAGCTACAAAACGGTGGCGCATTGGATGATTTTTTAACGCATCGCACAAAGCAAATTTGGTACTACCTGCATCTGCTACCAACTGCTTTTCTGTAATATTATCCATGATGATTTTCATTACATCAATGGTGGTGTCTACAGGTATGGCTACATAAATAAGGTCGGCCTTTTTTATGGCTTCCAGCAATGGCAATGCTTCATCTATAATACTAAGTTCCAAAGCTTTTTTTGCACTGGCTTCTGTACGGCTTACACCAATAACATGTTTAGCAAAACCCTTATCCTTTAAAGCCAAAGCAAATGACCCGCTGATAAGACCAACACCAACGATGCAAAGGGTGAAGCCAGCCTCGCCACCAAGCCCCCCCACCCCCCAAAGGGGGGATTTAGAACCGAAGGCGTCAAAATTGCTACTATTGATTTCGCTCATCACTTATTATTAATTACTAATTTTTAATTCTGCTTATCGCTTCTTCAAATTTTTCAATACTGCCGCATAAACTGACACGTATAAAACCATTGCCCTCACTGCCAAATATGCCACCAGGTGTAATGAACACATTAGAACCATAGAGCACTTTATCTGCAAGTTCATAACCGTCTTTATATTGTGCCGGAATCTTTGCCCAAACAAACATTCCAGCCTGTCGCTTAGCGTAAATACATCCAAGTACATCCAGCAATTCAAACACTTTTTCGCGGCGTTGTTTGTATATAGCATTCACACTGTCGTACCAATCTTTGCCAAGCCCCAAAGCCTTTGCTGCAGCCAGTTGTACGGGCAAGAACATACCACTGTCCATATTGCTTTTAAAGCGTATTACTTCATCAATTCTTTCTTTCGCAGCAACCAGCATGCCTACGCGCCACCCTGCCATATTCTGACTTTTACTCAGTGAATTCAACTCAAGAACAATATCCTTTGCACCTTCTAAGCTCAACAGGCTCATAGGCTCCTCATTCAATATAAAACTGTAAGGATTATCATGTACCAGCAGTATATTATTCTGTTTGGCAAAAGTTATCAATTTTTTTAGCACATCAACATCAGGTAACTGACCTGTGGGCATGTGCGGATAATTTACAAACATTAGCTTCACATTGCCTGCCTGAGAAACGAGTTGCTGCAAAGCATCAAAATCAGGCTGATAGTTATTGTTTTCTGTAAGACTGTAATAAACGGGCGTTCCACCTGAAAGCTTAACTGCACTTGAATACGTTGGATACCCAGGATTGGGAACAAGGGCAATATCACTTTCGTTAAGGTAGGTCATACAGATATGCATAATACCTTCTTTACTGCCTATCAATGGCAATATTTCAGTATCTGCATCTACATCAACACCATACCATTTGTTGTACCATTCACTAATGGCTTTACGCAAAACGGGCGAACCTTTATAATTTTGATAAGCGTGAACATTGGCTTTTGCACTTTCTTCCTGCAGCACTTTTATCACCTCTGGGTGCGGTGGCAAATCAGGACTACCAATACCAAGGTTAATAATATTTTTACCATCCTTATTCAGTTGCTCTATCTCTCTAAGTTTTTGAGAGAAATAGTATTCACCAATACCTTCCAGTCTTTTTGAAGTAGTGATGGTCCCCATACCCCCCGCCCTAAAGGGTGCTTGTGAAGACGCTAAGTTTTCTATTTTATTTTCCATGTTGGTTATTCGTTTTGTGGTTTTGCCCGAGTAATCTTGAGTATATTCTTGTTCCTCTTTAGGGGTTAGGGGTATTCCCGTTCCTGTACACACCATACACAGCCAGTTGCTCAGTACAGGTTTTTATCTTACTCATCACTTTATTAAACTGTTCAACACTTTCAAATTCAAGATCTGCATGAAAGCTGTATTTGAAATTAGTACCTGCAATAGGCATGCTTTGTAGCTTGCTTAAATTGATATTCTCTGTTGCCAACATACTTAATACATTGGCAAGGCTGCCTTTGGTATGGTCTGTTACAAAATTGATGGAAGCCTTATCTGCATTAGCTATCACCGCTACTTCACTGGATCGTTGCAGTATTAAAAAACGGGTGTAATTACTCTTTTGAGTGTGAATATTGGCGGCTGCAATTTCAAGCTCAAACATTTCTGCCGCCAGCTTACTTGCTACTGCTGCAATATGTTTGCTTTTGCGTTGATGCACATGCTTGGCACTTAATGCAGTATCTTCTGTTTCCACCAATTTCCAGTGAAATTTATCCAGGTACTGCATACACTGCTGTATGGCCATATGGTGGGAATGAACTTCATGAATATCTTCCAGTTTAACACCAGGATTTACCAGCAAATGCTGGCGAATAGGCAGGTAAACCTCACCAACAATAGTTAGTTTACCGTTTTGCAGCAATGTGTAATTGGGAAGGATGCTACCTGCAATGGAATTTTCAATGGCCATAACAGCACCGTCACTTTGCTTTTTGTTGGAAGCAATTTTAATTACATCTCTGAAAGTGGCACATGGTATTACTTCTACTTCTTTGCCAAAATATTGCTGTGCTGCAGCTTGGTGAAAGCTGCCTTCGTAACCCTGAATTGAAACTTTTGTTGCCATAAAATAAAAAATCCCGGTCTTTTAGCCGGGATTGTATGTTAGTTTGTTTCTGTTCGTTTTGCGATACGTTTTTACAAATACTACCCGGCTACTTTGTGTTAAAATAGAAATAAAAGAAAAAATAAAATCGGGTATTTGTAATTGCGTTTATCATATACGGCGTAAAAATAAGGGAACTGATTTAATAGACAAATAAATTATTTTATTGAAGATACCATGTAATCCATGCTTTAGCATCATTTGCTGAAACCATATCATAAGTTTCACTGTCAAGCCTTACAAGATAATATCCTTGAGGAATTCTTAGTTGTGCTCTTGCATTAAAAAAAGGACTGTTGGCGGGTATTGGTGTTGCTGGTGATGTTAATCCTGGCGTTCCACCATTTACAAATGTAGCCACACCTGATGTACCAAGAATATTTGATATAGGGGAATTAAATACAGCATACCCGTACAATAAGTCTAAAAAAGATTGGGTTGGATCAAGAAAAGCAGGGCCAAATAAATCATAGTTGCCGCCAAAAGATGGCCAGTACATTAAGTAATAATAAGTGTAGCCATTTACATTTATTGATGTAAGATTATGTGGGTCATCTACGCCATTCACATGAAACCAGTTAGCAGCCCAAAAGGTTCTTAAATTACGGGCAGCATCACGCCATGCTGTTGGTGCATTATTGTCAATATTTATCCCTTTTATTGCACCTGCAAACGTAATTGCAGTTCCATTTATAGTTGCGGTAAATTGACTTGTAGTGGTGTTGAATGTTACATTTTTAAACTCACTGATAGTGGCACTACCATTAACAAGAGGTTTATTAAGCACAATATTTAAACCGCCATTTAAATTATATTTAAACCCTGCTGTGTGTGCCTGCAAAGCCGTTCCATTTTTCCATGAAATGGTAACGCTATCACGCATCTGATTAATTGCATAAATATCCATTTCATAGGTTGTTCCTGCTATTGTAAACTGTTTCCAGTAATTTAAAATATTGGCATTCAGGTTATCGAAACGATAAGCACCTGCAAGCTGTTTGTTTTGTACCGCCAGCGCTTCCTGCTGTGTTGCCCTTATTAAGGTAGCATGTGTTCCATTTTTCCTGCCTACAAGTTTAATTGTATCCGTTGTAGATGCATCGTCAAAATAATATTCAAAGTCTGCACCATAACCTGAACCAAGTTCGCCATTAGCTACTGAGGGGTCGGGATCTGACAAAAGATGTATATAAGAATAAGTATCAAATAAAAGGCTTACCTGCTGCAGGGCTTTTAAGCGGTAACTGCTTTCTTTAGGTGTAGATGAAGCTGTTGAGTCGAACGAGGAATACATAGTAACCCTATTATCGTTACTGAACTTAAAATGAAAAATATAGTTACCTGCCAATTTCGTTTCAACAGTGGCCATCCACCCATATTGCGCCCCTTCAATCTGCTTTTGGTATTTATCCAACACAGCTTTGACCCTTTGATCTGGTGATTGATCAAAAGCACGGTCGTTTGTTTTGGAACACGCACTAAAAACAATAACGCCCAAAATAAAACCTATGATATTTTTCATTATAGTATACTTATTAAATTATCTAATGTAGAATTCAACAGACGCCCTTACTCTGGTTTGTAGCGCATAAAAATCAATGTTCCAAACGGTTTTAAAATAATTTACTACAATCTGTTCTTTTTGATGAAGTTTATCACGTGCCTGGGCTGGCGTTGTGCCAATTACACTTGGTTTATTGATTTTATTAAGTGTGGCTTCAAAACCTGCTTTACCCTCTATCAACATCATAGAAACCATTTCTACAAAATCTTCGTTAGGGTCGGCTTTCGAGTAAGCAGTAATAAAACCGTCTTGATTGGCAGTGGAGTCTGTATCGTTTACCCAGTTGGTTGTGTACATGCCTACATTAATTCTTTTAAATTCCAAGGGGTATAAAACCGTTTGATGCAGTATGTGCGCTGCTTCATGATGCGTGGTATGAAAAACTTCTTTTGCCTGGAAAGAATCTTTAGCGGCAGTATAGCCTGCCATCTGCTTTACTTTAAAAGTATTTATTTCTAAAAGGTTTATTTTTTTTCCGCCTTCGGCAATACCCAACACCTTAGTGCCATTTGACGTGTTATAAATGGCACTTCCAAATAAGGTAAAAAATTTTGGCGCGTATTGTTTAAAGAAAAGTGAATCTTTAGAAGTGATATAAGGATCAGCCCATACTTTTTTTATTGAAGTAAGTAATGGAATTACGACTTCTTCTTTTGGAGGAACAAAATCCCTCAAAATAAAATTATCAGATACTTCGTGAGGATCCCATTTGTATTTAACGGCAATATTAAATGGCTTTGTAAGGCTGTCATAAATCCATTTATCAATACTGGTTTGTGTCCAGGTATCACCGCCTAAACCTGGTATATCTTCTACTTCAAGTGAACTGTCTTTTTTACAGGAAAAAGCAATAAATACAATTGCGGTAATTATCAATAATCTATATCTTTTCATATTTAATCTTTTCTTGGGTTTAATTGTAAACCAGACAATACTGCTGTTTGTGGCAATTGAAATACTTTTTTCTCTTCAGTAAGCGAGTATGGGGAAGTATCCCCTGCAACAAAATGCGTAACAGGTATATTGTAACGTAATATATCAAACCAGCGCATACCTTCATGTATAAATTCCATTCGTTTATAGGCAAGAATGGTATTAATTAAACCATTCTGCAAAGTACCAGGGTATGCGGCTGTAATTTTAGCTGCTGTAAGGGTATGTAGTGAAGAAGTATAAAAATAAACCCGCGTGCTTAAATAATTGTTGAGCAATGAAATTGCTTCTGTTGCATTGCCTGTATAAGTAAGTGCTTCTGCGCGGTTGAACAAAGCCTCTTCCATTGTAAACAGCGGTGCCATAATGTAAGCATTACCAATTTCTGCATTAACAGAGACCCTTACAAAATATTCGTTAAGTTTTGGGATGTAAACTAGATTATCACCGCCATAACTCTGGTATGCAAACTGCCATTGTGCAGTTACCGTATTTGTTGTAATTACAGGAACTTCAATACCTATTGCACGAAATGTATTTACATGATAACCAAACCTGTCATATATAAAACGTCCGTAAACTGAAGTTGTTTCGCATAGTAAAAGGTTAGCAGGCTCTATAGCTCTGGTGTATATATTAAATAGTTCCAGCCTTGTCATTGCAGCATAACTTGTATTCCATGGGCGTAATTTTGAAGCAACCGCAGTTGTTGGTACTACCTGCGAAGTATAGCTTAGCACTTTTGCATAATCTTTTTTAAAAAGGTAAAATCTTGCTGCAAAAGCATTAGTTGCAATACGTGTAAAGTGATAAGCAGGCACTACATATGCTTCGTCTTTTATTAAAGGCAACCCTTCTAAAAGATCTTTTTCAATCATATCATACACATACTTTACGGTTTTTCTTTCGTACTGCTTTATAACAACATTTTCAGGCTCTGTAACATACGGTATGCCGGGAGAAGAATTATCTGTTGAAGGATCATAAAACTTAGAAAAAAAGTTAACCAGCATAAAGTGTGCATAAGCCCTTGTAACCAAGGCCTCACCTTTTTGAGAAGCATAATTTTGCTTGTCAGGTGCTGCTTCAATTGCTTGTAAAGCCAGATTTGATGCAGCTATGGCTTTGTAACATCCATGCCAGTAAAATTCGGGGGAGTCTTCAAAAGTACTCCGCACATTTTTGAACATGTAAGGATCTCTGGTTTCATTAGGCGGTGTATTACTGTTTGCCCTATCAGCTACATTATCTGTACTTGATTCCGCAAATGCCATGTAATTAGCACCAGGGTAAGCTGTTGCCAAAAGCTGTGATACTTTTTCCGGCGAATTAAGTTTAGCCCGGTTATCGGGCTCTTTGTCCAAGAATTTGTTACATCCTGCCATGGCAGTAAGCAACAACAATGAAAGATATAATATCGTATTCTTCATAAATTTATCTTCTTTTAAATATTATAAACCTGCCTTAATTGAAAAATTTATTTGCTTTTGTATTGGTTGCGCCACACCGCCTGCATTAAAAAATTCAGGATCCTGCCCTTCCAGCTTTTTATCGGCATAAATAAGCCACGGATTTATTGCAGTAACGGTAAACGATAAAGCATTGAAGCCTATTTTATTGGCCTTCACAATTGGCAGGCTATAGGAAAGTGAAACAGACTTTAACCTGATAAAATCTCCTTTTGCAACCCTGGCTGTAGAGTAATTGTAATTATTGTAAGCATAAGTACCTGAAAGCTGAGCAGCAGTTACGCGATCAACAATTGCAGGTTGAACACCATTCACAAAGCTTTCACCCAGTACAGAAAACCTGTCATAAAACTCTTTAGGCATTGCATCATAATCTGTATATCCATTTTTAAAAGATGGATTTAACCTTATCATGTTACCAGCCTGATAAGTTAAAAAAGCGTTAAGTGTAAAGTTTTTATAGGTAAATGAATTATTAAAACCCCCTGTAAATTTTGGATCAACCTGCCCCTGGTATATAAGGAATGTATCACTGCCTGTTGCCTGCAGATAAACAGCCTGATTTGGTTGATCATTTTCATTCACAAAAATGGGGGTTCCATTTGTGCTTATCAACCTTAAATAATCAATTGAGAAAAGGCCGTTTACAGGATAACCTTCCATGTTACCGCCTTCAGGCTTTACAAGATCAAAAACAAGCGGTTCGTTTTTAATTCTCGTAATTTTTGTGGTACTGTATCCAAACGTAACAGTTGATTTCCAGCCCCAATCTTTCTTCTTAATAATTTGCCCGCTTACCAATAAATCAATACCGTTGGCTTTCATATCGGCATAGTTTGCAAGTTTATAAGCTTCGCCGCCAATACCAGAAGTTTTAAAAGAACCAATTAAATCAAAACTTTTTCTGAACCAGGGTTCAACAGTAACACTTAACCGGTTTTTGAACATAGAATAGTCAATTCCAAAATTTAACTGGTAATTTTTCTCCCATGTAATCTCTGAATTTTCGAGATTCACAAGGTCTATAACTGATTCACGTTCAGTTGAATAAGGCCTGTTAGGTGTTTTATTTCTTAGTACAATATTCGAGTTTCTGGCTGGCCCCAAAGACGCAGTAAGGCCGTAACTCACTCTTAATTTTAAATAGTCAACAGCATCAATATGCTGCATAAAATTTTCTTCGTCAATATTCCACGCTGCACTTACGGTACCTGTAGGCAACCAGCGTGCAGTTTTTGATGAACCCAATTGGTTTGATCCATCATAACGTCCAACAACAGAAATGGAATATCTTCTATCATACAGGTAATCTACATTTCCATAAAAACCTACAAAGCGGTCTGCTGTTTTTGTAAACTCGTAATAAGGAAAATTACTTTCAATGGTTTGCTTTAAAATTCTTGGGTCTGTAAATGGAACACCACCATTATCATATTGGTATCCATAACCAGTGTTAGAAAAGTTTTGTCTGTCAGCAAGCCTCACCTGTTGTCCTGCCAAAGCAGTAACCACATGTTTGCTGTTAAATGTTTGGGTATAAGAAACAGTATTTCTTATATCAAAAGACAATAACTGGTTTTCTGTTCTATTTAAAAAGCCACCATAAGGTAATACTACTTCTGGAATAGATTCTGGCTTATCAGGATCTCTGTATAGAAATTTATTATTTTCTGCAATAGTTGAGTTTCCATTTGCCCTGTAGGCATTGGCCATGTTGGCCTGCTCAGAAATTTCATGCTGTCTTGTAGATCTTACATAACGTACAGAACCTATAAAATCATACTTGAAATTCTTGGTAAACTTATACCCCAGTTCGCCCTGTAGTTTAAGGTCAATTACGTTAATGCGTAACCTGTTATTTTCAAGCTCTGTTAAAACATTAAAAGGTGCAAAATTTCTTCTGAAAAACTCCCTGTTTCCATTTTCATCATAGGCTGTAATTGCCCTACTTGTATTTAATGAAAAGCTAAATGGATTAAGGTCAAAGTCACGGTCAAATGATCCTGAAACAGGGTTACTGGTACGGCTTAAAGTGCCTGGTGCCAATTGGTCTCTGTAAGAAGCCGTTGTTAAAAACCCAACATTTAGTTTATTGGAGAGAGTATAATTGTTACGGAAATTTAAAGTATACCTTTTTACATTATCTGCAACGGTCCAGCCATTATCGTTATAATAACTTGCTGAGAAAAAAGATTGGGATTTATCAGTACCTGTTGAAATACTGATGGAATGTTCCTGAACAAAAGAATTCCTGAATAAAATATCAAACCAATCAGTATTCTCTTTTGCATATCTTAACAGAAATGCTTTCCTCGCCTCTACTGTATTTTCCAGAGCAAAATTACCGTTGGCATCAGCAGACATTAAATCGTACATCTTACCATATACACCAAAATTAGATTGACTTAACAAACTGGGGCCCAAGTTGCCTTTTCGTTCCAGTTCTCCCCAAACAGACATTTGCTGCGCAGAGTTTAAAATATTATACTCATTGTAGGTTGGCTTTAATTGTGTACTGAAATTACCCGTATAAGAAACCTGTGTTTTGCCAGCTTTACCCTTTTTTGTGGTAATTACAACAACACCATTCATAGCCCTGGCCCCGTACAAAGCTGTAGCAGCGGCATCTTTTAAAATGTCAAAGGTTTCAATATCATTTACGTTAAGACCAGCAACTGCAGAGCCCAACAAGGTAGCCGGATCTCCGCTCGACAACTGATCATTTGATATATTGATTAGGTCTTCTAAAACAACACCATCAACAACCCACAATGGCTTATTATCACCGCTAATTGACGTAGCACCCCTTATACGAAGCTTTGGCGCACTACCAAACGTACTTGATACGTTTTGAACCGATACACCTGCAGCACGTCCCTCAAGCATACGGCTTACATCTGCAACGCCATCTATTTTAATGTCATCTGCTTTTAATTTAACTGAGGCACCCGTAAATTTTTTCTTATTAATTGTTTGAAAACCAGTTACCACAACATCGTCAAGTGTACTCACCAATTCAGATAGCCTGATACTAACATTTGTTTTTCCTGCTGTTAATTTGTATTCAAGTGTATTATATCCTACAAGTGTTATTACAAGAGTAGCTGTTCCACTTATACGCTTCAA
This sequence comes from Chitinophagales bacterium, assembly GCA_031424995.1. Taxonomy (GTDB): domain Bacteria; phylum Bacteroidota; class Bacteroidia; order Chitinophagales; family Chitinophagaceae; genus Parasediminibacterium. Next base: position 86,638 of record JANPIP010000010.1, read on the forward strand.
CTCAAACTCACCTTTTGCGTTTGTAACAGCACCTTTATTGGTACCTTTTACAGTAACAGAAACACCTGCTAAAGCAATATTTTTATCGCTTTGTACAGTTCCTGTAATATCAGCTTCTGCTGTTTGGGCATTTGCACTATTTAAAGCCAGACTACCCGCCGCTAAAAGCAAAAAGGCGACCGTTTTTAATAATTTGGTGGAGACGGATCCAACAAAATTGTTGAATTTTTCTTTTGTCATTCGTGGGAATTTAGAAATTAAAACTTAAAACAATTTGAAAAAAAGAATACCCTGGGAAATTAATAGTGCATGTGTTGTGTTTGATACTTGATTTTAAACTTAGGAGATTTGTAAATAAAGAAAATGTTAACCATATTAACAAATTACAGTTTGTACCTTTTAAGCAAAAAATGCGTTCAACTATAAAAAATAGACACAAAAAGGCATAAAATGCTGCATTAAATGAAAAATCATTTACCAATTTCCACAATATTTTTAAATAATTTTAAATGTACAAATCAATAATAAACGCTCTTTATAAATATTTAATCACATCGGGCTAATAAAACGCATAGATCTTACTGCATTTGTACAACCATAAATATTGTTAACAAAAGTGATTGAGTCTACTTGCCAACTTGCTGCGCTGTTTGTGAACAAGGCAAATAAACATGAAAAGTAGCGCCTTTATTCAGCTCGCCGCTGGCAGATATAAAACCATTATGATTTTCTACAATTTTTTTAACAACAGCTAAACCTATACCAGTACCAGGATAGGCTTCTTTTGAATGAAGGCGACGGAATATTTCAAAAATTCTGTCTTTATACTGCATGTCAAACCCAATTCCATTATCACTACAGGTGATTTGAAAATATTTAATTTCATCTATCGTGCCATGCACAGACGTTGCAGTCTCATTACATTCTAATATTATTTTTGGTGGTACACCAGTTCTTGAAAATTTAAGCGCATTGGTTAAAAGATTACTTACCAACTGCTTTAACTGAAAGCGGTTTACAGTTAGTTCTACATCCTTACCAACCTTTATATCTGCCTTTTTTTCAAGTATAATTTCGGCTAATTCGCTTTTTACATCTGCTATAATGTTATTTAAACTTGTTTGCTCAAATACCCTTTCATGCACATCTGTGTGGGAATAAACAAGCAGGCCGTTAATAAGTGCCTGCATACGTTCTGCCGCACTGCTTATACGTTGAAAATACTTTTTTACCTCTACAGATAAGCCTGGATATTCATTTTCAAATATCAAACTTGTAAAGGTTTGTATTTTACGCAGTGGCTCTTGTAAATCGTGACTTGATAGATAATTGAATGATGCAAGTTCTTTATTGGCGGCAGTTAATTCGGCGGCACGCTTTTCCTTTTCACTGTTCTGAAAAATCAATTCATTATTGGCAATAATAAGTTCGGCAGCACGCTTTTCCTTTTCTTCACTTTGAAAAGCCAACTCTATGTTTGCGGCAATAAGTTCTAATGCACGGTCTTTTCTTTCTGCATTTTGAAAAAGCAATTCTGTATTGGCGGTAGCCAATTCTGCGGCACGCTTCTCTTTATCTACATTTTGAAAAGCAAGTTCAGTATTGGCGATGATTAATTCGGCGGCACGTTTTTCTTTTTCTTCATTTTCAAACTTCAACTCGTTATTGGCAATTACCAGTTCTGCGGCACGCCTTCCTTTTTCTACATACTGAAACATAAGTTCAGTATTTGCCAGCGAAAGTTCTGCGGCACGCTTCTCTTTCTCTTCATTTTGAAAAGCAAGTTCTTGGTTTGCAATTGCCAATTCTGCGGCACGTTTTTCTTTTTCACTATTTTGAAAAAGAAGTTGACTGTTTGCTTCCCTCAGTTCACCTGTAGCAGCATCAACAGCATTTTGAAGCAGTTCTTTTTCAGCCTCGCTTTTATAGTTCATTATAGCCAGCAGTTGCCCTTCCCTATCCTTTATTTCCCTCGCATTTACAGTTACATCAGTAATGTCTTTTATGGCAAGCAGTATCAATTTTTCATCGCCTTTTTCCACCATTATTTCACTTGCATTCAATAAAATAACCCGCTCGCCAATTAAAGGAAACGTATGTGTTACTTCAAAATCTGTAAAGCTTTTTTCTGTGGGTAAAATTTCTTCCAGCAATGTTCTTAAAGCAGCAATATTCCATTGCCTGTTTGCAAGGTCGTATATCAAAACGCCTTCTGTATCTTTTTCAGCAATATTAAAAGTGTCGTAAAAAGCTTTGTTTGCCGTTTTTATACGCAGGTGTTTATCAAGCACCAGCAACGGTTCACGTATAGTTGTTACAATTGCTGCAGCATATTTCCTGGCTACAAAATTTTCTTCCTCCATTTGCAGCATGGCACCGTTTAAAACGGTAAGCTGCTCATTTAACTTTTGCAGGGCTTCTTTACTGGCTGCAAGTTCTTCATTCAGGTTTTGCCATTCGCTGTTACTCACCAGCAATTTTTCATTAGCATTCTGCAATGCCGTAAGCACACCCGCGTTAGCAGGCGTTGGTAATATAGGTAAAGATGTTTTATTCGTTTCCATAAATAGATTCTGAGAACATAAAGTGCTAATAAACAGGTTGCCCAAACCACACAAATGTATAAATTAAGCTGAACCAATATTTACACAGCCTACAGGTATTACCAACAAGTTGGTTGTAATAATAAGGGGAATGATTTCAGCGCAGCTCAAAAAAGGCTTTTGATATTCTTTTTTGTACAGATTATCTTTCCTGTCACCTTCGCAAAATGCAAAAATATTTTTTTACAGTCTTGTTCATCGTTGCCTTCCTCTTTTCAATTACAACAATTAATGCCCAACCCTGGGAAGTAAGATTGCTGGATAATATCAATCCTTCAACACCAACTTCTTCTTTCTGGCAAAAAACATCTTCTGCCACATATGCTGTAGCTATTGGTGTACCTGCCACACAATTAGTTGCAGGGTTTATAAAAAAAGATAAAAAATTACAGCGTCAAGGCTGGGAAACGGCAGGCGCGCTTGCAATAAATACAGCGATAACGCAGGGTTTAAAATACTCAATTCAAAGAGTTAGGCCATATGAGAAATATCCCCTTCTTATCAATCCCTATAAAATAGAAAACGATAAATCATTTCCTTCAGGCCATACATCTACTGCATTTTCTGTGGCAACCTCTTTAACCATACAATATAAAAAATGGTATGTTGCAGTACCAGCGTACACATGGGCTGCAGGGGTTGGCTACTCACGTTTATACCTTGGCGAGCACTACCCTACTGATGTTATTGCAGGTGCCGCAGTTGGCGCAGGCAGTGCATGGCTAAGCCATTATTTAAACAAAAAGCTATTTGGAAAAAACAGTAAATAATGTGCACAATCTATTCTGTATGCTTCCATGTTATTAATAAATATCCCCAAACCTGCCTATAAAACATTTAAGGTTTTATGTAACAAGCTTCCCACTTATATTTGGGTTTAACATTGCCTATACATATGATTTACCAGGGCTTGCCACTTAAGTATATAAACTCAACCCAAATGATTGCCGATATTCGTAAAGCAACAATTCATGATATTCACCTGATACAAAACCTGGCTTATGTTACATGGCCTGTAGCATACAGAAAAGTTATTTCGTCTGACCAGATAGAATACATGCTAGATAAGATGTACAGCCAGGAATCGCTGGAACACCAGTTTTACGAAGGAGTCCAGTTTTTAATAGCAGATGTTGAAGAAGAAGCAGTTGGTTTTGCATCATTTAGTATACTTGAAGGTTACACGTACAAACTGCATAAACTGTATGTAAATCCTGAAAAACAACAGGTTGGTGCAGGCAAAGCTTTATTAAAAGAAGTAATTGCGAGGGTAATAAACCTTGGTGGTAAAAAATTACAGTTACAGGTAAACAGGAAAAATAAATCAGTTGGATTTTATGAAAAGATGGGCTTTGCAATTATAAAAGAACAAGACTTTTATTTTGGCAACGATTATTATATGAATGATTATATCATGGAGCTTGATTTATAAACCATCCAACTACTTTATTAATTAACAAAGGCCACAATATTGTGGCCTTTGTTAATTAATAACTAAAAACGATCTATGCTATTGCCCCATTGCACGTTTAATGGCTTCAGGATCTGATAAGCCTGCAATACCTATAGTTGCTATGGCAACTATAATCATTATGATGCTTAAAATAGAAAGGGATAAACCTATCCATGCACAAATACTACCCGCCTTAACATTTTTATAAGAGGCTAATGTGTAAAAATCGGGGCTTGCGGCGTACAACTTTTTGTCTTTACCCGCCAGCACTAAAGCTATAATACCAAATATTAAGCCGCCGCCATAAAAACAACATCCTACAATAGACAGGATGCCAAGCACCAGTACAGCGGTTGCATTGGGTAAAGATTGTTGTACCTGGAAATTTTGAAATTGATTTGGCTCGTTTTGCATTAGCAGAAAATTTTATGGTTTATGATTTTAATGATATACGACGTCAAGATAATAATTGCAGTGAATATATAAGCAAATTTTATTACAGCGGCACCAAAACTTAATTTATAACGAATATGAACGGCTGTAAAAACCATGATAAAAACAATGGGCAACATGGCTGGATATAATTGAAGGCTCAATTTTATATCGCCGCTTAACATTGCAAAAAAACTTCTTTGAAAACCGCAGCCGGGGCAATCCATATGTAAAAACTTTTTTAATGGGCAGCTTAGCATAAAGCTTTTAAGCCAATTAATAAGGTTTTGCCAGGTTGATAACAGGTACATGGTTTAAAAATAAAGCGTTTATGTATTACCTCTTATAAAAATTAATCACCAATTAAACTGTGTAATGTAGGTGCTGCGTTTCATTTGATTATTTTGGACGCTTATTCGAGAAAAATCCCCAAATTATGATTAAGAGAATTAAACAGTTTTTACTGCTTGTATTATTTATTTATTTGCCCTACGCTTCTATGGCATGGAGCATGACAGGTCACAGGGTTGTTGGCGAGATAGCACAAAGTTACTTAACCGCAAAAGCAAGGCTGGCCATAAAACAAATACTTGGCAACGAAAGTTTGGCAATGAGTGCCAACTGGGCCGATTTTATCAAAAGCGATCCTGCTTACAATTACCTGAACAATTGGCACTATGCCAATTTTAAAGATGGTTTTACTGAAGCAGATATGGCTGCAAAACTGGCTACAGACACAATGACCAATGCCTATACGAAAATTAATTTTTTAATTAAGCAGTTAAAAAATAAGGCATTGGATAAGCAAAAGAAAATAATGTACCTGCGTTTATTGGTGCATATTGTGGGCGATGTACACCAGCCTATGCACCTTGGCCGTGAAGAAGATTTGGGTGGAAACCGTATTAAAGTAATGTGGTTTTACCAGCCTGCCAACCTGCACAGTGTTTGGGATGATAAACTTATTGATGAACAAAAATTAAGTTTTACTGAATATGCAAGAGCCATCAATTTTACCACAAAAGCACAAAGGGCAAAACTAATAAAGCAACCCATAACGCATTGGTTTTACGAATCGTATGCAATAGCACAAACATTGTATGCAGAAATAAAAGAACCTGATCAAAAATTAAGCTACCGCTATAGTTTTGATCATATAAAAACAGTTAACGAACAGTTGTTAAAAGGTGGGGTTCATTTAGCGGGCTTATTGAACCAGATATATGGGTAGAAATTGATGCAGCCGTTGTGTTACACAAGAAATACCCTTATTTGTGATAGCAAAAGGCATTTTAAAATAAAGTGGGCCACTCTTGAAGAGTGGCCCACTTTATTTTACGTTTAATTAATATGCCCTTGCAAATAAAACCCTTTGGGTTGATGCAGCCCCTGTTAAAATACAGGTACCATCTTCCAAAACATTATTTAAGGGGATACAGCGTATGGTGGCTTTTGTAAGTTCCTTTATCTTCTCTTCCGTTTCAGGGGTGCCATCCCAATGCGCTGAAATAAAACCTGTTTTACTGTCAAGCAGTTCAACAAACTCATCCCAGGTGTCAGCAGGTGTAATATGCTCATCCCTGTAAGTAAGGGCTTTATTAAACATATGCTGCTGAATTTCATCAAGCAAAGTCTTTATGTAGAAGGAAATACCATTAATGTCAACAGTCATTTTTTCTTTGGTATCCCTTCTTGCAATCTCCACTACATTTTTTTCAAGATCCCTGGCGCCAATTGCCAAACGTACAGGCACGCCCTGTAACTCGTACTGCGCAAATTTCCAGCCTGGTCTTGTGTTATCATTATCATCGTACTTAACACGAATGCCAAGATCTTTTAGCTGGCCAAGTATTTCCTTTACTTTATGATCAATCATTGCCTTTTGCTCGTCACCTTTATAAATAGGTACAATTACCACCTGCAAAGGCGCAATTCTTGGTGGCAATATCAAACCATCATCATCACTATGTGCCATTACCAAACCACCAATTAAACGGGTACTAACCCCCCAACTGGTACCCCAAACATAATCCAACTTGTTTTCTTTATCACTGAATTTTACATCAAATGCTTTGGCAAAATTCTGTCCTAAAAAATGCGATGTACCTGCTTGTAATGCTTTACCATCCTGCATCAGGGCTTCAATGCAATAGGTTTCTTCTGCACCAGCAAAACGCTCATTGGGCGATTTTATACCACGTATTACAGGCAATGCCATATAGTTCTCTACAAAGTCAGCATACACGTGCAGCATTTTTTCGCTTTCTTCAATTGCTTCTTGTTTTGTAGCATGAGCCGTATGGCCTTCCTGCCATAAAAACTCTGCGGTACGCAGAAATAAACGGGTACGCATTTCCCAACGTACAACGTTGGCCCATTGGTTTACAAGTATGGGAAGGTCGCGGTAAGATTGTACCCAGCTTTTATAAGTACTCCAAATAATAGCTTCACTGGTTGGGCGAACGATCAGTTCTTCTTCCAGTTTTGCTTCAGGGTCAACCATTAGTTTGCCCTTATTGTTCGGATCATTTTTTAAACGGTAATGCGTAACAACAGCACACTCTTTGGCAAAACCTTCTGCATTTTTCTCTTCAGCTTCAAATAAACTTTTAGGCACAAACAAAGGAAAGTAAGCATTCTGGTGGCCTGTATCTTTAAACATTTTGTCCAATACATCACGCATGTTTTCCCAAAGGCCAAAACCATAAGGCTTAATCACCATACAACCTTTAACACCACTATGGTCAGCCAATCCACCTTTAATAACAAGGTCATTATACCACTGACTGTAATCCTGCGCCCTTGAAGTAATTTCTTTACTCATTAATTCTTATGTTTCTTTTAACTAAATAATTTCTTTTAAAACGTTGTACGGCAAAATTTTTGTTAATTATTCAAATGAAGTTGCGGCGGTAAAAGTAGTAACTTCACATTATCTAAAAGCTAAAACCTGCCCGTCATGAAAAGCACTTTTTTACTGTCTGCTTTAATTACAGCTTTTATTTTCACAGGCTGTTCCTCTGTTTATAAAACAGGGCAAACCCCTGATGACCTTTATTATTCGCCTGCCAAAGAGTTACCTAAAGAAGAAGTAACAACAGGCAGTAATAATAATGCACGTTATGATGAATACGTTAGCAGCAGCGATGATCGCTACCTGCGTATGAAAGTTGCCAACCACTACCGCTGGAATGCCATTGATGATTATACTTACTGGAACGACAGCCGTTACGATTATTATGGCTCAGGTTTTTACAATAACTGGAATTTATACTCAAACAACCACTGGGGTGGCTTTAATAATTATGGTTACAACCCTTACTCGTTGTACAACAATTGGGGCTGGGGTTTCAACAGCTTCTACCCTTCTTATTATGGCGGAAATTTTGGCTCTTATTATGGCTATAATGGCGGCTATTACAATCCTTGGTACACCGTTCGTTATTATAAAAATCCTGTTTCAAGAGGTTCTACTTTTGGCAGCAACATTTCATCTTTCAATAACAGAAACTACAATAATACCAACAGCAATCCTTCCAATAGAACATCAAACAATAACAGCCTGGGCAATCTTATAAGGCGCACGGTTACGCCACCTGCCAACAGTGCACCAAATACACCATCAACTACAGTTGAAAGGCCTTCAAGAACCTACTCACCATCAACTACACCAAACAGTAACACTGGTGGCAGCAGTGGTGGATACAAAAGTTCTGGCAGCAGCAGCACTGCACCAAGAAAACCAAGAGGATAAATTTTAAAGAAGTTTTTGTTTGACAGACGGAAGTACTATTATGATGCTTTTGTTGTGTCGCACTACCGATAGCTATCGGTATGTACGCTTTGTTCATTACTGGGCTATAGTGTACAAGCAGGGAATGATTTTACTATTTCAAAAAAACATTAGCACAATTTCAATTCAAAACTCATCAATAACAATCCACACATGAAAAAATATATACTTTTTATAAGCCTTTTTGCAGCCATGCAATCAAAAGCGCAGGCCCCAGATGATGCTTTAAAAGCAAGCTGGTTTACAGGCAATGGCACAGCACGTAATATTGCAACTGGTGGTGTGATGGGCAGCCTTGGGGGCGATTTAACCAGTGCCAACGTTAATCCTGCAGGTTTGGGTATGTACAAAACAAGTGAGTTTGTTTTAAGCCCCGGCTTTTTAATGAATAACAATAAACTCAATTACCGCGGCAAGGATACCAGCAGTTCAAAATCTGTTTTTAACTATGGTGCAACAGGATTTGTATTTGGCACACCCAACCGTTCACGCTACAACAACGGCTGGAAAAGCAGCGCATTCTCTATTTCTGTAAATCAGTTAGCCAGTTACAATAACAAAATAAGTTATCGTGGTTTTAATAACCAAAGCTCTTTTTCAGAACAATACCTGGAAGAACTTGCTAAAGATGGTGCAGATACATTATCAGCGTTAAGCAATTATATTTTTGGCTCTTCCCTTGCTTTTCGTACTTATTATATTGATACGATAAGAGCAGCAAATGGCAGCGTTGCAGGTTTTCAAAGCCTGGTGCCCTTAAATACTGGTATAAATCAGGAATACAATGCTATTACAAGAGGTGGCTACCATGAAATTGCCATTGGCTATGCAGGCAATATGGAAGACAAACTGTACATAGGTGGTAGCCTTACCATACCAATAATGACTTATGAAAAAGACCTGACTTTTATTGAAACAGATGCCACCAGCAATGCAAATAACAACTTTGCAAGAATGGAATATAAAGAAAGTGTACGCACAAGTGCTGTAGGTGTTGGCGTTAAACTTGGTTTCATTTACAAACCACAACCTTCATGGCGGTTAGGTTTTGCCATACATACCCCACAGTTAATGGCGGTAACAGACAGAATACGAAGCAGTATGAAAACCCAAACAGAAGGCTATGCTGGCTTTACTGAAGAAAGTAGCGATAATCTTAACAGTGGCAGGGCTGGCCAGCGTAAATACAATCTTGTTACTCCCTATCGTTTAATTGGCAGTTTAAGCTATGTTTTTAGTGAAGATAAAGATGTAACCAGGCAGCGTGGCTTTTTAAGTGGTGATATTGAATTTGTAAACTATCGTGGTGCCAGGTTCAGCTCACAGGATGTGGAAGATTACGACAGGGTTGATTATTTAGACCGTGTAAATGATGGTGTAAAAGATTATTACAAAGGCAATGTAAACATCCGCCTTGGCGGCGAATTAAAGTTTAACACGTTTATGGTTCGCTTAGGTGGTGCTTTTTATGGCAGCCCTTATGCAGATGAAAACATCAGTGGCAACAAGTTGCTTTTAACAACAGGTATTGGCTACCGCAACTACGGTTTTTTTGTTGATTTAAGTTATAGCCATGCACTTAATAAAGATGCTAATTTCCCTTACCGTTTAAATGATGTTGCCAATACTTATGCTGTACAAACTGGCAGTACAGGCAATGCAATGCTGACTTTAGGTTTTAAGTTTTAATACTTTTTTTTAATTTAATAATTGATAATCAAATTAGTGAAATGAAGTAATTCAATAAAAAGTAAGATGGTTTAATAAAAATATTGGAAGTATTTTACTAAAAAAAAGAGTTAGTTTAATAAGAATTAAGGCTTTGGTTAATAAGAAAAACAATTAGTTTAATAAAAATCAGGCTTTAGTTAATAAAAGAAGGAGTCAGCTTCATAAAGATTAGTCATGGTTTGATAAGAAATAAAAGTATTTTAATAAAAAAGATTTTTTCAGGTAGGATCAAGGATAGGTTAAATAAAAAACGGTTAGTGAAATTCACTAACCGTTTTTTGTAAAATTGATTAATAATTATCCAGGCATTACTACAGTATCAATTACATGTATTACGCCATTACTTTGGTAAACATTTTTAATAGTAACTGTACTTGTACCGCCTTTTTCGTCAGTTAGTACCAAGTTGCCGCCTTTCATTGTTGCTTTTAAAGTACCACCCTGAACTGTTTTAAATTCAGCAGTACCATTACCTTCTTTAATCTTAGCAGCAATTGCCTTTGCATCAAACTTGCCTGCAACTACATGATAAGTAAGAATTTTCGTTAATGTGGCTTTGTTTTCTGGTTTAACAAGAGTACCAACTGTACCTGCAGGTAATTTATCAAATGCTTCGTTTGTTGGTGCAAAAACGGTAAAAGGACCAGCGCTTGAAAGTACATCAACCAAACCAGCAGCTTTAACTGCAGCTACAAGCGTAGTGTGATCTTTAGAATTTACTGCATTTTCAACAATGTTTTTTGATGGGTACATAGCAGCACCACCTACTTCAACCGTTTTTTCTGTTTTTTGCGCCATAGATGCGTTAATAACCAATGCTGTGATCAATAAGAAAGTGATTTTTTTCATACTTTTTGTTTTATGTTTTTTGGATTTTGTTCCACAAACAAATACGACAGCTTATAAATTTTGGTTTTGTAAAGTGTAAAAAAAATAGAAAATACTTTTCAAGGTGCTTAAAACCATGCACCGACAACGTTTGCATAATTTTTAAATTAGTTTTCATTAAAGCGGTTATATTAACGCCTGCACCTATCTTCGCAACAATCCAACATGGGTGCTTTAATGAAGAAAACCTTATTCGTTTTACTGATATTTCTCTGTAGCTGCGCAACTAAAAACAACAGTTATCCTGAGGCGGCCAATGCTTTAGATGCAGGGCGCGAGTTTATAGACGCTACATTAAAAGGCGATTTTGCAAAAGCATACTTCTACATGCTTGATGATGCTGAAAACAAAAAATTTCTCGACAAAGCTGAAAACGATTACCGCAAAAACGATCGTGATGGTCGTGAACAGTACAGGGAAGCTTCCATTAACATTGGCGAAATAAAAGAAGTTACAGAAGACGAAACAATTATTAACTACAGCAACTCATACGATAAAGTTGGCCATAAGATTAAAGTGTTACAAAAAAATAACAAATGGGTGGTTGATTTTAAATATACATTCAACCCAAATTTATAAGAAGCTTAAAATTCGAACCAATTAAATAACCAAAGAACTAAAATGACGACAACAAAAGTTTCACATCCATGGCATGGCGTAAGTTTTGGAGAAAACGCACCAGAAGTAGTAAACGCGATTATTGAAATACCACAGGGCAGCAGGTGCAAATACGAAATTGACAAACCCAGCGGACTTTTAAAATTAGACAGGATTATATATTCATCCTTCCACTACCCTTGCAACTATGGTTTTATACCGCAAACCTATGGTGGCGATAAAGATCCGCTTGATATTTTGGTAATCACTTCACTTCCATTAGTTCCTTTAACTTTGGTAGAAGCAAGGGTTATAGGTGTTATGCAAATGATTGATGGCGGCGAAGCAGATGACAAAATTATTTCTGTGGCAATTAACGACCCAAGTGTTAGGCACATAAAAAATGTAGACCAATTACCTGAGCACTTTTTTAATGAGTTGAGGCACTTTTTTGAAGAGTATAAAGCCCTGGAAAAGAAATCAGTTAAAGTAGAAGAGTTTGGCGATAAAACAAAAGCCGTAACCATTGTAAAAGAAGCGATTGAGTTTTACAAAGAGAACTTTGTTAAATAATTTCAATTGAAAAAAATGACCATTACCACCATTATTATACTACTCATTATTGGGGTGGCAGCAGGCATGCTAAGTGGCCTTGTTGGGGTTGGTGGCGGGCTTATTATAGTACCTGCATTGGTTTATTTTTTAGCATTTTCGCAAAAACAGGCACAGGGTACATCACTTGGTATTTTATTGCTGCCCGTAGGTATACTTGCAGTAATGCACTATTACAAAGGCGGTTATATAGATATCAAAGTAGTACTAATGGTTTCTCTGGGCTTTTTGGTGGGTGGCTATTTTGGCAGTAAACTGGCAGTATATCACTTGTCAGAAAATACCATAAAAAAAGTGTTCGCTATCATGATGCTTTTAACAGCATTAAAAATGTTATTTGTTGATAAAACAAAGGCACAGGCAAAATCTACCAACAGTAGTATAAATAATTTAAAACCTTAAAACAACGGGTTGGTAACTAAAAATTGCCCGCCTATATTTGCAAAAAAAACACGTAATGGAAACAACCCAATCAACATCTAAATACTGGCTTATTTTTTTCATTTCATTAGCTATTATGATATTTATGTTGTACGATTTTAACGGTAGCACCCGTAAATATTTCTGGACTATTTTACCTTTCGTTTGTACTTCTTTTGCAAAAGGATTAAGGTTAATGTAAGCTTTTATAAAATCTGTAGAAAAGCCCTGTAGCTATTATGCTACAGGGCTTTTTTATTGGTATTATCAAAACACGGTTGCATAACTTTCAACCACGTATTTTTACAGCTATAATTCCTCTAAATGCTCAATGATTCTTTTGGAAGGCTGCATAACTATTTAAGAATATCGCTTACAGACAACTGTAACCTGCGCTGCTCTTATTGCATGCCTGAAGAAGAATACAAATTCATGCCTAACGCACAGTTAATGCAGGCAGATGAAATTTTTACCATTGCCAAAACTTTTGTTGCACTTGGGGTAAATAAAATTCGCCTTACAGGCGGAGAACCTTTGGTAAGAAAAGATGCAGCAAAAATTATCCGCACACTTGGCAGCCTACCTGTTGAACTTGCTATTACTACCAACGGTACAAGGCTGCATGAATTTTTGCCCACGCTTTTAAATGCTGGCATTACTTCAATAAATGTTAGTCTTGATACTTTACAACAAGAAAAATTTCACCTCATTACCAAACGTGACCAGTTTGCACAGGTAAAAAACAATATTGATTTGCTTCTGCAAAACAATATCCATCCTAAAATAAATGTGGTGGTAATGAAGGGCATTAATGAGCATGAAATACTTGATTTTATTGAATGGACGAAAGCCACACCAATACACATACGCTTTATAGAATTTATGCCATTCAGCGGTAATAAATGGATTAGCAATAAAGTAATTACATGGCAGCAAATACTTGAAACTATAGAAAGCAGGTATGATTTCATTCCATTAAAAAGCGAAGCAAATGCTACGGCAAAAAAGTACAAAGTACTCAACCATGAAGGCACGTTTGCTATTATAAGTACCATGAGCCAGCCTTTTTGCAGCACCTGTAACCGTATGCGTTTAACGGCTGATGGTAAAATGAAAAACTGTCTTTTCTCACAAGATGAAACAGATATTTTAAGTGCTTTACGCCAGGGAAAAGACATTATTCCTTTGATACAACAAAATATTTCAGATAAGAAAGAAGCACAGGGTGGCCAGTTTGTACCTGATTTTGAACAACTACATGCTGATACCCTGCATAATCGCAGCATGATTGCGATTGGTGGTTAATGCCCTGTTTAAACCATTAATTTCAACTAAAACAACCAAGCATGAAACCAACCATAACTATTGAATATTGCCCCAAATGCAACTGGTTACTTCGCGCAGCTTATATGGCACAGGAACTGTTAACCACATTTGATGGCGACATAAAAGCGGTTACCCTGCAACCCAGTGAAACAAGCGGTGCTTACAAAATTTTCATTAACCATTCGCAGGTTTTTGACCGCAAAGAATCTGGCGGATTCCTTGAAATAAAAGAGATTAAACAAATTGTACGCGATGTAGTTAATCCAGGCAAAAGCCTTGGCCATTCTGATAAAAAATAATTGCTTCACATGATTTCTGTACAGCAGGCCAAAGAATTAATTGCAGCAAATACACCATTATTAGCACCCGTTATTTTACCTCTTAACCAATCTTTGAGGTTGGTATTGGCAGAAGAGATTACTGCAGCTTACAATATTCCTGCATTCCCGCAATCATCAATGGATGGCTATGCTTTTCGTTTCAACGACTGGCAAATAGGGGAACCATTATTTGTAAAAGATGAAATGGCGGCAGGTTCATCTACCAATATTTCTTTGCAGCCAAAACAGGCAGTAAGAATTTTTACAGGTGCGGCTATGCCTGCTGGTGCAGATACTGTTGTAATGCAGGAACAGGTGAGCTTACAAGGCGACCAGCTTGTAATTAATAATCATGAGTTAGCAATTGGAAGTAATGTAAGACCTGTAGGTTCTGAAATAAATGCAGGCGCAACAGCTTTACCAAAAGGTTTAAAACTATCACCATCTACTATTGGTTTTTTAGCTGGCATTGGTGTGAATGAAGTAAAAGTTTATCCATCACCCAAAATAAATATTGTAATAACAGGCAATGAACTACAGCAGCCCGGCACCCCGTTAACTTATGGGCAGGTGTACGAATCCAACTCATTTGCACTGCGTGCAGCCCTTACCCAGCTTGGCATTCAAAATTTAGAGGTAAGTTTTGTGGTGGATGATAAAGCCATTCTTTTACAAATCTTACAGAATGCTTTAAGTAGTTGCGATATGCTTTTAGTTACAGGCGGCGTAAGTGTTGGCGATTACGATTTTGTTGCTGAAACTTTGCAGCAATGCGGTGTGCAAAAGGTTTTTCATAAAGTAAAACAAAAGCCCGGCAAGCCATTATATTTTGGCACCAACGGCAATCAACTGGTATTTGGGTTACCTGGTAACCCATCTTCTACCCTCACCTGCTTTTACCAGTATGTTTTGCCTGCGGCAGAAAAAATGATGGGCAAAGAACAATATCCATCAATACAAAAAAGAAGTCTTGCTTTAACCAACGATTACACAAAAAAAGCAGCTCTTACCCATTTTTTAAAAGGCATGTACAAAGGCGATAAAGTAACAGCATTAACAGCGCAGGAATCTTACAAAATGAATTCATACGCTGTAGCCAACTGCCTTGTTTGCCTTGAAGAAGAAGGAATGGTGTACAAAAAAGGCGATGTAGTAGAAGTACATATATTGCCATCTTATTAAGTTTTTAGGTATATTTTCTTTTATCTTTATTGTACAACTTACTGCCTTGGAAAAGATAACTAAAGAATTACTTATTCAGTTTCTCAACGAAAATAAAGTCAACCTCAAATGTTCACAGTTAAGAATATGTGTGCCTATTGTTGACAGGATTTATAAAAAAATGATTTCAGGAATAAAATTCGCTGGAATTAAAGTTGAGAACGGCATTATTTGCGATGGTCATCATAGGTATTTGGCATCACTTTTAGCGAATTATTCAATTGAGATTATAGATTATGTTGTTGCAAAGGGATCTGTTATAAGAGATTGGAGCTTCGTTGAATTTATTGAAGAAGACTATGATACGCAAGCAAAAATTGATATGTGGAACAGGCAGGATGCAGAATACAACGACCTACCCCTTGACAAACTGGTTGACTTGTTGAAATAAACTTTAAATTTGCATTGTGTTAATATTATTAGATATAGATGGTGTTATGTTGCCAGCCAAAGGCTGGAAGAGTCCTGAACTTTTAAATGACGGCTTTCCTGCCTTTGGCGCAAAAGCTGTTTCTGCACTCAATAGTTTGATTAATAAGCATACTAAAATTATGCTTACAACATCTCATAAATCAAATTTTACAATTGATGGATGGAAAGATATTTTCAAAAACAGAAATATTCATGTTGAGAATTTAGATTGCCTTCCACCTAACAAAAATCACCTTACCCGTAAAGAGGAAATACTGAATTGGTTTACCACAAATAATGTTGTAGAAGAGTTTATTATTATTGATGATGATAAGTCACTTAATGAGCTGCCTTCTTTTTTAAAAGTAAATTTAGTTCAAACCAGTTCTTATATTGGCTTAACAGAAGAACACATACAAATTATAAATGCACTTTTAAGAAGGAACTTACGGGCTGTATAATTCTTGTATAGTAAACGGTTTATTCTGTAACCTTCGCTTAATTAGTGAAGGTTTTCTTTTTAAGAATAAAATTGCACTATGGCATTATCGCTAATTATTTTTTACGTTTTGCTTTTTGTAATTGCATTTATGTATGCCTCTGTAGGTCATGGTGGTGCCAGCGGTTACCTTGCTTTAATGGCCATTTTTGCCATTTCACCTGCTGTAATGAAACCCACTGCATTATTGCTTAATCTTTTCGTATCGCTTACTTCATTTATACAGTATTACAGGGCAAAGTATTTTAACTTGAAAATATTTTTACCCCTCGCTCTCGCCTCTATACCAGCAAGTTATATTGGCGGCCTTATGGTGATTGATGGGAATATGTATAAAAAAATTCTTGGCATATTGCTGTTACTGCCAATCATACGCTTTGCGTTTTTCAGCAAAATGGACAACCAGGAAACAAAGCCATCCAATACCGCAATTTCTTTATTGATTGGTGGCAGCATTGGTTTATTGTCTGGCATGATTGGGATTGGTGGCGGCATTTTATTGTCACCCATACTGTTGCTACTACAATGGACCAATCAAAAACAAACAGCCGCAATAAGTGCATTTTTTATTTTTGTAAATTCGGTTGCAGGGCTTGCAGGCCAGTTAAGTAAGGGCATACATTTTACAAGTGATATGTACCTGTATGTGATAATTGCTTTTTCAGGCGGTATTTTTGGTGCTTACTATGGTGCCCAACGTTTTAACCAGTCAGTATTAAGAAATATTTTAGCAACAGGATTACTTATCGCAGCCATAAAATTGATGCTTGTATAATGACACAAATAACAATTATAGCTTTTGGCCAGTTAACTGATATTACAGGCAACCGTTTTACGATTGATAATATCATAGACACTAATACCTTAAAAATTCAGCTGGAAGAACAATATCCCCTGTTAAAAAACAGGAAATATGCTATTGCAGTTGATGAACAAATTGTTTCAGAAAACACTTTGCTGAATGCTTCATCAACAGTGGCTTTGCTGCCACCGTTTTCAGGAGGATAACAGGCGTCATGTCGAGGCACGAGACATCTGACTTTTATAAGGAAGTTATTCCTCTCAAACATCTATTACTATGACAGACAAAAAACCTAAAAATATATTTGTACAGGGCGCCATTGCAGCATCGTTTATTGGTGAAAGCATTTACAAACATCAAACACAAAAAAACATTGGCGCGCACAGCATTTTTTTAGGCCAGGTAAGGTCTGATGTAATTGACAACAAAACCGTTACAGCCATAGAATACACATCTTACGAGGCAATGGCACTTGAGAAAATGCACGAAATACGCGAAAGCATCTTTTCTAAATATTCCTTAACCTGTATGCATGTGTACCACAGCCTTGGCACCGTTGCCGCAGGTGAAATTTGTTTGTTCGTATTCACTTCATCTGCACACCGCAAAGCCGCCATTGATGCCTGTGAAGAAACAGTAGAACGCATAAAAGCAGAACTGCCGATTTGGGGCAAAGAATTGTTTGAAGGTGAAGGATATCAGTGGAAAGAAAATAGTTTAGGCGTTTAGGAGTTTATAAAGTTTGGGAAGTTTAGGATTTAAGAGTTTAAGAATCTCGCTAACTTCAAATACTTAAACTTTTAGACTTCCATTGAACTGCCACACTTTTTATACTGCTTAAACTTCACTAAACCATTAAACTTCTTCCTGAACTTCTTAAACTTTGTAGCCACATGGTCAACATCACTCATAAATCTACTACCCTGCGTAAAGCCATTGCAACGGCTATTGTAAAAACATCTGCGCAGCAAACCATTGACGCAGTTATTAATAAACAGGTACCAAAAGGTGATGTATTTGAATTTTCAAGGGCGGCTGGTTTATTAGCTGTGAAAAAGACAAGCGATGTAATTCCTGATTGCCACCCACTGCCTGTTGAGTACACTGCAATTACGCACACTATTGATGGCCTGAACATAATTGTAACGGTTGAAGTACATACCATTTACAAAACAGGCGTTGAAGTAGAAGCGATGCATGGTGCGGCTATTACTGCATTAACCATGTACGATATGCTGAAGCCAATTGACAAACAGGTTGAAATTTCAACCATTAAGCTGGAGGAAAAGAAAGGTGGTAAGAGTGATTTTAAAAACAACCTTTCTATGCAATTAAAAGTTGCAGTTATTGTTTGCAGCGATAGTATCAGCAATGGCCCCAAACAGGATTTTGCAGGTAAAGCCATCATAGATAAATTACAGCAGCTTTTGCTGGAAACCGCTTTTTACCAAATCATTCCTGATGAAGTGGAAGATATACAGTTGATGGCAAAACAATTAAGCGAAGAAAAATACGATCTGGTGCTATTCTGCGGCGGCACAGGTTTATCGCCGCGTGATGTAACACCTGAAGCCATCACGCCTTTACTTACAAGAGAGATTCCAGGCATTATGGAGGCAGCAAGAAATTACGGTGGCCAGCGTACACCCTATGCGATGCTTTCACGTGGCATAGCTGGTTTTATTGAAAACACATTGGTGCTTACTTTACCAGGCTCAACACGTGGTGCAACAGAAACAATGGATGCACTATTTCCTTACCTGCTGCATGTTTTTCATGTAGCACAAGGAATGAGACATGATTAAGTTTGAAGTTTTGGATTTGAGGTGTAGAGTTTAAAAGTTTAATGTTCAGGCAGTTCCGTCTGCTGAATAATAAAAAAGGCAGAAGGATTAGAAATAGAGTTCTAACTCCCCTGCCTCTGAAAAAAACTTTGTGCTCTTTGCGGTTACATCATTTCAACTTCAAACCTCAAACTCACTTATGTACCTCACTTGTAAAATGAAATTGTATATCAGGATTATTGCTGATTTCTGTGTTTAAAAACCATTCGCTTTGCGCTAAATAAACAGGGTTGCCATCTTTATCCTCAGCACTATTCTGTTGTTTAAAACGTAAAAAGTCTTCCAGCTTTTTGGGGTCTTTACTGGTAAGCCAGCAGGCTTTGTAAAAAGGTAAAGTTCTAAACTCACAAGCCGCGCCATATTCCTGTAACAAACGATATTGTATCACTTCAAACTGTAGGTCGCCCACGCAACCAATAATTTTTTTATTTCCGCCAAACTGCGTAAACAACTGCGCCACACCTTCATCAGTTAACTGGCTTACCCCCTTTTCTAACTGCTTGGTTTTCATAGGGTCTTTGTTCACCAGCTCTTTAAATATCTCAGGTGAAAAAGTAGGAATTCCTGTAAAATAAAAATCTTCACCTTCAGTAAGGGTATCGCCAATTTTAAAAGATCCTGTATCAAATAAACCAACCACATCGCCAGGGTAAGCATCATCAATTACGTCTTTACTTCTTGCCAAAAAAGAATAAGGGTTGCTAAACCTGATGTCTTTATTTAAGCGCACATGGTGAAAATATTTGTTGCGCTCAAATCTGCCGCTGCATACACGCAAAAACGCAATACGGTCACGGTGTTTGGGATCAAGGTTGGCATGTATCTTAAATATAAAACCACTGAATTTATCTTCGCCAACACCCAAAGTTCTTACCGAAGTTTCGCGGCTTCTTGGTACAGGTGCAATGCGTATGAAAGTATCCAGCATTTCCTGTACGCCAAAATTATTTACAGCACTACCAAAAAATACAGGTGCTACTTTGCCGCTCAGGTAATCATCGCCATTCAATTCACCATATACACCATCAATCAATTCCACATCTTCACGCAGTTGGGCAGCATCCCTCTCGCCTACTTTATTATCAAGTAATGGGTCATTAATATCTGCAATGGCAAAAGTGTCTTCATCGTCATCATCAGCCTTTGTGCTGGCGGTAAAAAGGCGCAGGCTTTTTTTGTCAAGATTATATACTCCTTTAAAATCTTTACCACTGTTTATGGGCCAGGTCATTGGGTGCAGCGATAATTTCAATTCGTTCTCAATTTCTTCCAGCAGATCAAATCGGTTTTTACCGTCACGGTCCATTTTGTTAACAAAAACAATTACAGGCGTATCACGCATACGGCACACTTCCATCAGGCGGCGTGTCTGGTCTTCCACACCATTCACGCTGTCAATCACCAGAATTACAGAATCCACTGCAGTAAGTGTACGGTAAGTATCTTCTGCAAAGTCTTTGTGGCCAGGAGTATCCAATAGATTAATTAAAAATCCTTCATATTCAAAGGTCATAACGCTGGTAGCTACACTTATACCACGCTGGCGCTCAATTTCCATGAAATCGCTGGTAGCATGTTTCTTTATCTTATTACTTTTAACGGCGCCCGCAGTTTGTATCGCACCGCCAAACAACAGCAATTTTTCTGTAAGCGTTGTTTTACCAGCATCGGGGTGAGAGATGATGGCAAATGTTTTACGCCTGTTTATTTCTTTTTCAAACTTCATCATAAAATGGTCATTGGTACACTGGGTCATTAAGTCATTGAGTCATGGGGAGTCATTAGTATATATATTGACTGATTGACCACTGACTGATTGACCTTTTTCTTGGGCGGCAAAAGTAGGGATAAAGAAGTGTATGGTAGCGGGCTTAGGAATACAAATTGAACTTCGTGTAACCTGTGCCGAGTAAGCGAGGCATCTTCACTCTTATACGCTTTGTTCGTTGCGCAGCATTAAAAACTACGGCATTTAAAGCAACACGTTACCAAATTTTATAGAAAGAAAGTAAATGCTTTATAAGAAGCCATAAAAGCCCCGTAAGAAGCAATTTACGCTTACTAAGAAGCTGTAAGCGCATAATAAGAATGGACAAAAGCAAGCTAAGAAGGAATGAAAGCATGGCAAGAAGTAATTTACGTGCGTTAAGAAGGGACAAAAGGGCAGTAAGAAGCAATGAAAGCAAGCTAAGAAGCAACAAACGCACGGTAAGAAGCAATAAAAGGAGCACTTTTGTCAGTTTTTAAACAACCGTTTGTTGCTTTTTATAAATTTTGAATGCTGTGCAATTGCATGTGCAAGTTGTATATTCATACTTCTAAAATAACAAACTGTAAATGGCTTTGAATAAAATATTAGGAAAAAACAAACAGGTTATTTTTTATGGTTTTTCGCTTGCAGCATTACTTTTCCTGTTAAAATGGCTTGAACTTAAATTTCTTATTATTGACCATGCCATGGAAATTTATATCGGCAGCATTGCGGTAATATTTACATCGCTTGGCATTTGGCTGGCATTAAAACTTACCAACCCAAAAGTAAAAACTGTAGTGGTTGAAAAGGAAGTATTTATAGATAAACTGGTTGAAAAAGAAGTCTTTCTTCCTGCCCCAATACAGGATTTTTCTATCAATCAAAATGCCCTGCAACAATCTGGTTTAAGTAAACGTGAACTTGAAGTGCTGCAACTAATAGCTACAGGTATGAGCAACCAGGAAATTGCAGAGAAGTTATTTGTATCGCTGCCTACTATTAAAACACACGCCTCAACCATATTTGAAAAACTGGATGCCAAAAGAAGAACCCAGGCAATTGAAAAAGCAAAAAAAATGGGGCTTGTAGCGTAAATTTTTCATTCTTTAGTATGAATACTTACGCTTTACAGCATAAATCATACTTTGGTATCAGTGAAAATACGTTGTAAACTTTCATGTTTGCAATGTATTAAACAACATAAAAAATGAAAAAGAATGTACTTGTATGCGGCCTGATAGCAGGGGCCATTTTTGCAATGATGCTAACGGTATCTGTATTTATGTGTTACCGTAACGGCAATTATGAAGGCAGTATGCTGGTAGGCTATGCCTCTATGATTATTGCCTTTTCGCTGATTTTTGTTGCAGTGAAAAATTTTAGGGATAAACTTAATGGTGGCACAGTAACTTTTGGCAAAGCATTTACCATTGGCCTGTATATTTCTCTTTTGGCTTCTACCATTTATGTAGGTGTTTGGCTGGTGGAGTATTATTTATTTATTCCTGACTTTATGGATAAATATACTGAGCATATGCTGGGCAAATTAAAAAGTGAAGGGGCTACACAAGCTGAGATGACCAACCAAATGGCAGAAATGGAAACCTATAAATCTATGTATCAAAACCCACTAATGGTAATTCTATTAACTTATGCTGAAGTATTGCCAATAGGTTTGATAATCTCACTTATCAGTGCTTTATTGCTGAAAAGAAAACCAAGCCCAAATATGCTTGCAGCGTAAAAAACAAAAGCAGGCTTTGCAATTTCGCAAAGCGGAATTGTAAACTTTTTTTCAATTTTTTTTATGATAATTATCAATTTGTAACTTAAACCATTTATTTTTGTGTCTTAACCCCATAGTGAAGGGAGACCTTCATAAATGCAGTTAGTTTTGGTAACGCCCTTCATTTCCATGAGGGGCTACTTTTTTATAGTACCATTAACACTTGACTACCAAAAAATCGTTAATAAGCTCGTTAGCGAGTTTATTTATTAATTAGATTGACAGAATATAAAAAGCCGCTGCGGTTATAAAACTACAGCGGCTTCTCTTAAAAAATAATAGGGTATCAGTTTAAATGAAGTGATTCGTTTTCTTTTATTTTAAGCAGTGTTGCGCAAACTTCATAATCTTCGTTTTCAAGTGCTACATCGTATAAGCGCTGTTTAAAAGCGGGTTGCATATCTTTCATAATGCAAAACCGTTGGTTTTCATCTGCTGCTGCCAGCCCTGCACACACCCACTCAAGCATACCATCAAGCTTACAATTTACTTCAGTATCAATTAAAAAATCATCATTTTCCATAGCTGTACCTGTAACTACAGTGCAAGTTAAAACAGGTAATTGTGCAATAGGTAATACCAATAAATTTTATAGCAATTTTAAACAATAACAACGCAACATTTAAATTTGCTTTACAAGTTCTACACATAATGTTGGCATTCTGGCAAGCGATTTAAGGTTTTTGCTTTCGCGGATAAAACAGTTCACCACCATTTTTCTACGACTAATATATTTTATTGCAAAACCATTTTTACAGTTTGAATTTTATGCCAGATGTAACACCAAAATTGTGCTGGTAAGATTTTACGGGCGAATTTTCGTTTAAAGAAGATATGGCAAAATTGATGGTTGGCGCAATTGTTACGGCAAAATGTTTAGATAAATTATAATCGGCCCCCACACCAATTTGACCATTAAAATAATTGGTTTTCAATCCCTTAATAGCCTTTAACACTCTTTTTTCTTTAAATCCGCCAACGGCATAACCTGTTTCAATGGTTTGATCAACCACAAATTTTGCTGTAATACCTGCATGTAAAAAAAAGCTGACTTTTTTGTACTGCACGTAATACTTAAACGATAAAGGAATACCAATATATTGCAAATTATTGGTTGACTCAAACGACTTGAGGCTATCGCCAAGTGCTGGTGAATTCATGGTTCTAGGTGTAAAAAATCCGTAGCCTGAAGAACAGTTAAAACGAAATTTTACAATTCCATCAGCATCGTACCTGGCAAAAATGGTTTTGGGTTTTATGCCTATGGTAATATTTGAAAAACTAATACCAGACTGAATACTAAAGTGTTTATCTAGTTTATACTCTGCCAGTAAACCGCTGGTTACATCTACCTGGGGTGTTTCTGTACGTGAAATTGCATCTTTACTTTCATCAATAAAACCTGCACGGTAGTAAATAGGGTCGTTCTCAATAGTTCTTGAACTTATTTCAGGCGAAACAAATAAAGTAAATGCCCAGCGGCTGGGGCGTGCATATTTAACCAGTGCCGTTTTAGAAAGCTTAATATTACTTGCTGGCTGCTGAGGTATAGTTCCTGCTTCTGCCAAAACCAATGGCCGCGACGTTGCAAGTTCCCCTTTTTCCCTGCGTGGAGTAAAAACGTTCTCGTTAACTAAAGCGTTATTTGCAGATATATTTTCAGTTGCAAAAACATTGCTTTTATTATCATCTTTTGTATTTAAAAAAGCAGCACTACCCTTTTCAATGTTGTTATTTGCGGCAGCATTTGCTTTGCTGTTCTTCGTATTTGCTTCACTAACCTTCTTTAGTAACTCACTATTATTACCAAAACCAATACTTGCAACTGCCAATTCTTTTTTTGTACTTGCATTAAGGCTGTATATGTTGTTATTTATAGCGCTTTGCACTGATGAAAGTTTACTGTCAACTATAACCTCATTTTTTGTATCTGTGTTTTTTAAAGTGGCTTGTAATTCCTTTTTATTATTATTAACACCAGTAATGTTTTCGATTTTTTTAGTAGTTGAAGATGATACATTTTGCGGCGTACCAGCCAGCTTCTTTTCAGTATGATTAACCATGTTATAAGTAGCCAATATGCTGCTGCCAGCTATTAAAAGCAGCAATGCAGCTACCAGCCAGCGTTTTCTTTTGCTACTGTTTTCAATTGCCGTTTGTTTATCC
The DNA here is from genome assembly GCA_031424995.1 of Chitinophagales bacterium. Classification (GTDB taxonomy): domain Bacteria; phylum Bacteroidota; class Bacteroidia; order Chitinophagales; family Chitinophagaceae; genus Parasediminibacterium. Next base: position 111,295 of record JANPIP010000010.1, read on the forward strand.
AGATGATTGTTCAGTGCATCCAGCACACGCAATGGTGGTGCTTCTTCAAAAGCCTCAATGCTTTTGTTAAATAGTGAATCTATCTTTTGTATATTTCTTTTCATATTGCATTTACTTTAAGCAGTGCTGTTTCGCTGCGCTTTACCAATTGCTTTTGCAAAAACATTCTTGCATCGTACAAGTTAGATTTTGATGTGCCTTCGCTGATGCCCAATTCTGCGGCAATATCTTTATGTTTCATTCCCTCAAAAACATACAGGTTAAACACCATGCGGTAAGCAGGCGACAATTGCTGCACCATTTTTATTAATTCCTTCACCTCAATTTTAGTAGTTATATCTTCATCAAAACCAAACGCATCATGGTAGTTATGGTTAGAAACTATGTGCAGTTGCGCTTTTGAGCGGTATTTCTGCAGGGCGCGGTTTACCATTATTTTACGTACCCATCCTTCAAACGAGCCATCGAATTTAAACTGGTAAAGGTTTTCAAAAACCTTTATAAAACCTTCCTGCAAAATATCTTCTGCTTCCTCTTTATTAGGGGCATAACGCTGGCACACAACATACATTTTGGGCGAAAGCAGGTTGTACAGTTTTGTTTGAGAGTTTCTGTCTCTCTTGATACAATTAAGTATAATCTCTTTAATAAGATCCACCAGGCTGATTCAGTTAAAATGATAGATGCAAAACGATTATAAATGGTTGGCTGAAAATTATTTTTATTGCAGCCAACTATTTCAAAGCTATTAACATCTTTTATAGTGAGGTACAGATTTTATATAAACAGTAAAATGCAGTGTATGAAGATTTTAAAAGATATTTTTTGCCTGTTTTTATTAATGGCCGCCTCTTTATTTGTGATAGATAAAGACTTTTAGCACCACACAGTTGATGATGTGATTGTACAGGTAAACAGTTTAATGAATGATTGACTATAAAATTTAGTTTCCCTGGGGAAACTTTTCATGCAGTTAGTTTTGGTATCGCCCTTCATTTTTTAATAAGGGGCTTTTTGTTGGATACCTGCTTCTGATAATTATTCCGCCCAGCTCATCATATAATTTTCATCTTCTATTTCAATGGCAGTTTGTGTTAGTTGTAATGGATGAAAGGTATCTACCATAACAGCCAACTCCTGCGTATCTTTTTTACCAATACTTTTTTCAACCGTGCCTGGATGAGGGCCATGTGGTATACCTGCAGGATGCAGTGTTATCATGCCTCTTGTTACATGTTTACGGCTCATAAAATCACCATCCACATAATACAATAGTTCATCGCTGTCAATATTACTGTGGTTGTAAGGCGCAGGAATGGATTGAGGATGATAATCGTACAATCTTGGTACAAAACTGCATACCACAAAATTATTTGCTTCAAAGGTTTGGTGTACAGGCGGCGGCTGGTGCACACGGCCTGTAATAGGCTCAAAATCGTGGATGCTAAAGGCGAATGGATAGCAACATCCATCCCAACCCGCTACGTCAAAAGGATGATGGCCATAATGGATGCCGTAGAGCACCCCTTGCTTTTTTGTTTTAATGATAAAATCGCCTGCTTCATCAATGCCCCGCAGGTTTTGCGGGGTACGTATATCACGTTCGCAATAAGGGGCATGCTCCAGCAGTTGGCCATATTTGCTGAGGTATCTTTTAGGGTAACGTATAGGGCTGAAAGATTCTACAATAAACAAACGGTTATTACTATCATCAAAAACAATTTGATAAATGCAGCCCCTTGGTATCACAAGATAATCGCCATAGGCAAAGGCAAGTTCGCCATACTGCGTTAACAGTTTACCACTGCCTTCATGTATAAAAATCAGTTCATCAGCATCAGCATTTTTATAGAAATAATCCTTCATGCTCTGCTGTGGTGCTGCCAAAACAATATGGCAATCCCTGTTTACTAAAACAGCTTTCCTGCTTTGCAGATAATCAGCTTCAGGCTTAATTTTAAAGCCTTCCAGGCTGCGGTGTTTTAGCATTTTCTCTTCCACCACTTTTGGTGAAACATCAACAGGTCTATCTGTACTAATTATTTGTGTTGGCGGGTGACAATGGTACAGCAGGGAAGAATCGTTACTAAAACCTTCGGTAGAAAACAACTGCTCAGAATATAAGCTGCCGTCTGCTTTTCGAAACTGTGTATGGCGTTTGTGAGGGAGGGTTCCCCGTGATTGATAGTGTGGCATAGCAATTTAATTTATCAGCATAATTCCTTTGTATGTAACACAGCTTCCAGTTCTTCAATGCTTTCATACAAATGTTTATAGGAAGGTATTACAAAATACTGCAACTGGTATTTGTCTTTAATGTAAGGAATATCAAGAATTTCAGCCACGTTATAAGGCAATCTTTGCGGCACATCTGAATGCAGTGCGTAATAGGTTTCGCCTTTGGATGAAAGGATACCCGCACCATAAATTTTAAGCACACCATTCTCTTCAATCAACCCAAACTCAACAGTGTACCAGTACAAGCGGCTGATGGCTTCGATAACGGTATCGTCTTCAATATGCTGCAAAGCAACGATTGCAAGTTTCTCTAAAAACCCACAGAAATCTTTCGTGGCAAGCAGCGGTACGTGACCTAAAACATCATGAAACATATCAGGCTCTTCCAGGTAATCTAACTGCTCCATTTTACGCAGCCAGGTACTTGCAGGAAAGCGCTTTTGCCCCAACAATTCAAAGAAAGATTTATTGTCTATAAGACCAGCGACAATCTCAATTTGCCAGCCTGTTATTGCCAGCAACTTTTTATTTACTTCATCAATAACGGGTATACTATCTGCGGTAAAACCGCATTGCTGCATACCACGCAGGTAAGCTTCTGAAGCGTATAAATTAATTTGTTCTATCTGCCGCTGGTACAGCTCGTGCCATACCTGCTGGTCTTCTGTAGTGTATTTGCTGTAATCCTGTTTCATGTGGCTTATCGTATTAATTGGAACACGGATAACACGGATTGTTAGGATTAAAATGATTTTTTTATCCGTATAAATTAGTCACATCTGTGTCGTCTATGTTCCTGTGTTTTCATTAGTTTTTATTAAAATTGGAGTGCAGAAGACTCAAATTGTCATGATTAAAATGATTTGTATTTATCCTTTTAAATCCGCTGATCAGTGTCATCCGTGTTCCCATTAGTTATTCAGTGTTCACAGTTAAGATTAAAATGATTTTTTTATCCGTATAAATTAGTCACATCTGTGTCGTCTATGTTCCTGTGTTCTCATTAGTTTTTATTAAAATTGGAATGCAGAAGATTCAAATCGTCATGATTAAAATGATTTTTTATTTATCCTTTTAAATCCGCTTCATCTGTGTCATCCGTGTTCCCATTAGTTATTCAGTGTTCACATCCAAGCAATACCTGCCATGCTTCTGTAATCTTATTTTCATCTAGTAATTCTTTTACATATTCATGCACCAACTGTTGTCTGTTGAGGCTTTCAACATTTAGCACAGCTTCCATTCTGGCATCCAAAAAGCTTGCATCTTTTACTGGAAAGCTGGTAACGCCTGCAAGCATTGCTAAATCGTTTCCAGTTAAGACTTTGCTGTGGCGTATAGCTTCAGGCAAAGCATCAATACCAATAGCAATCTGCGTAGTTGGTTTGTTCACTTTAAACAAACTGCTATTGTTAGCTACGCTGTACCAGTCGCCCCCCAACCTTGCTACATGCTGTATTTTTTGCTGGTCTATCATGCCGCCTGTGGCATTCAGTATTTCATCAGCCACATGCATACATAAAACTTTACAAATAACAAGGTTGCCGGCACCACCATTTTCGCCCAATGCCTTTATCTCTATCACTTCACATTCAAACTTAATCTTCGCTTCTTTTACCATGGGTGATTTTACCATGGTTGCTGCTTCCATGGTAAATCCTGCTTTCACAAATTCGTTCACTTCTTTGGCAAACTCGCAAGATGCAAGGCTAAGTTGCTGCACCATGTCATAATCACAAATATTAATCACCACCTGCGGAACTTCTATCACATTTTGTAAAGTATGCTTAGTCGTATTGTCACGCAGTCTTCTTGATGGCGAAAAGATTACAATGGGCGGTTCTATCGAAAACAAATTGAAGAAGCTAAAGGGACTGAGGTTAACATTGCCAGCAGCATCAATAGTTGAAGCAAAGCAAATGGGCCTTGGCGCAATAGCATGCTGCAGCCAATGTTGTCTTTCAAGCGGAGTAATATTTTTAAGATCAATAAACATTCTTTTTCTTTTTTAAGATAGAAAAATCAGTGTCTTCTTTTATGATGGTATTACTGAGTTTACCAAGCCCATCAATTTCCATTTCTACAATATCGCCAGGCTGCAACCACTGTTCTTTATACGCAGGGTCATTCAGCTTGCCAGTACCGTTCAGCTCCAGGAAACAACCTGTGCCAACGGTGCCGCTGCCAATTACATCACCAGGATATATGTTTACGCCATAAGCACAGCGTTCTAAAATTTCAGCGAATGTCCAGTCCATATCGACAAGGTTACCTGCGCTTACCTGCACACCGTTTACAGTGCATGTCATTTTTAAATTCCAGGCTTTGCCTGTATGGCCTTCTTTGGCGGGAATTTCAAAAGCTTCCAGTTCATCAAGTGTAACAAGGCATGGGCCAATAACGGTAGAAAAATCCTTGCCTTTTGCAGGACCAAGGTTCAGAAGCATTTCTTCCATCTGCAAACGTCTGGCGCTCATATCGTTCATTATCATAAGGCCACCAATGTAACTATCTGCTTCTTCTGCTGTAATGTTTTTACCTTGTTTACAAACAACTATGGCCGCTTCCAGCTCAAAGTCAAGCTTTTCAAAATGGTCTGGCATACAGTGTATTTCACCAGGCCCCTGTATGCTATGGTGATTGGTAAAATAGAAAATGGGATACTGGTCAAACTCTTCAATCATAGGCACTTTACGGTTGCGTCTTGCCGCTGCTACGTGCTGGCGAAAAGCATAAGCATCCCTACAGCTTGGTGGAAATGGCACAGGTGCCATTACTGCAACATTAGCGATTGCAACACCTTTATCTTTACTGATACGGCCTTCTTTTATAGCGTCATTTACTTTTTGTGCAATGGCAAAATTTTCATCCCAATACTGCAAGAACATAGTCATGCTGTTGGGCAATTCAGGGTGCACCAAATCGCAATCATATAATAAACCATCTACCAAAAAGGCAAGCTGGTCGTGACCGTTGTTGAGGTAAGAAACTAGTTTCATATGGTGAATGGTTGTGAATTGTTAATAGTCTATTGTCCATCGTCGATGGACAATAACCGATGGTCGATGGTCGATCTTTATAAATTTCCTCTTAGTTCCTGTTCTCTTTCTATCGCTTCAAACAATGCTTTAAAGTTACCCTTACCAAAGCTTTTGGCGCCTTTGCGTTGTATTATCTCAAAGAATAAAGTTGGCCTGTCTTCTACAGGTTTTGTAAATATCTGCAACAAATAACCCTCTTCATCTTTATCAATTAAAATACCAAGTTCGCGAAGTGGTGCAAGTTCTTCATCTATATGCCCTACCCTGTCAAGCACGGTTTCGTAATAACTACCCGGCACTTTTAAAAATTCAACGCCGCGGTTTTGCAGTGCTGTTACGGTTTCTATAATATTGGCTGTTGCCAATGCCACATGCTGTACGCCTTCGCCGTCGTAAAAGTCAAGGTATTCTTCTACCTGCGATTTTTTTTTGCCCTCGGCAGGTTCGTTAATTGGGAATTTTACAAAGCCATTACCATTGCTCATCACTTTACTCATTAAGGCAGAATATTCAGTAGAAATATCATTATCATCAAAGGTTAGGATATTCCTGAAGCCCATCACTTCTTCATAAAAATTTACCCAAGGGTTCATTTGGTTCCAGCCCACATTGCCTACACAATGATCTACATACAACAAGCCTGTTGAAGTGGGATTGTATACCGATTTCCATTCGCGGAAGCCTGGCATAAATGCGCCATTATAGTTTTTACGTTCAATAAACAGGTGTACCGTTTCGCCATAAGTGTGTATACCGCTCATGATAAGTTCGCCATCTTCATCTTTTAAAACCGTTGGCTCAAGATAGCTTTTACCGCTGCGTTGCGTAGTTTGTTCCCACGCATCTGTGGCATCATTAACTTTTAAAGCAAGGAATTTTACGCCATCACCATGCTGGTGTACATGCGCTGCAATAGCATGGTTTGACCGTAATGCAGTGGTAAAAACAAAAGTCAATTTGTTTTGCCGCACTACATAACTAACCTTGTCCTTTACACCAGTTTCAGGGCCTGCATAGGCCAGGCTTTGAAAACCAAAAGCGGTTTTATAAAAATGGGCAGCCTGTTTGGCATTGCCTACAAAAAATTCTACGTAATCCGTTCCATGCAGGGGAAGAAAGTCTGTTACCATTTCTTTTTTTTGGTAAGATGCTGCTATCGTTTCCATATAAAATCAAACAATTAAATGAATAATGGTGATGCCCCCAACCCATAAAGGGGAGTACTTAAGCCTTACGTTACTGTGGTAAAACAATAAAATAAGCTGGCATTAATTAAGAAAAAGGGAGGATATTATATGGCCGAATCTGTGGCAAGAGCGACCAGCAGGAAAACGTAGCTGGTACGCTCATCAAAGAAGATTTTATATGGATAATCTGGCCTCATTAGAAAATAAAGTTAGCAACACTTACTATAGCAACAAAAAAAACGTTGCTAGCCCGACTGTTGCCAAGCTTAGCAACACTTACCATAGCAACAAAAATAATGTTGCTATATGCACTGTTGCTAAATAAGATTTGAGTTTTATTATTAAACCTTACTCGCGCGGCAATCCATGTAATACCTGTATCATAATTGCTTATTTAAAAATAGAGAAGCAATTATGTTACCACGGTCATCATCATTCTTTGCTTACAACAAATGTTATCTGCTGCCTTGCGCGGTAGGTTACATTTTTATTATTCTGAATGGCTGGTGTCTATAATGGACTTTTCTTTAGCACCCTTATCACTTCCTCTTTAGTTCCATAACCAGGGTCGTTCTCTGTAGTAATATCTGATAGCTTTCCATCTTTATTTACAATAAAAGAAGCTATCACCCTGTAATATCCTTCCGGCGACCTTTTTTTTGCAGGCACATCTGGCCTTAAAACTCGTTCCAGAAACTGCTGCCAGCCTTTTTTGCCGCCAGGGAATTCAGCTTCTTGCTCAAAAATATAGCCTGGTATTTCTTTACCATTTTCATCCCATCCTTTTTGAGTAATGGTATTGCCTGTAGTATCAAAAGTAGCCTCACCGTTTCTTTTTCCATTCTCATAATAAAATGTGGAACGGGTGGCTTTACCATTGTTGTAATCAACACGCCTTTTTAATAAACCACTATCCGTATAATAATTCCAGTTACCCACTGGTGTTTTCTCAGACGTATCTGCGTATACCCGATGTACAGAAGGAAGATTCTTAGCAGTAAGAAAGACAACTGCATGCCAACCATCAGCAGTCATATAAGATTTTGTGTAATATTCTGAAAAGGCTTTTATACTTGTTACCGAATCATTATTATCGAAGTATTTATAAACAGTGTCCTTTTGCGCAAAGCATGAAATAGTATTCAAAAAAAGACAAATAATTATCAGTGAAAGAAATCTCATCGTAGGTTGTTTTGATTTTTAATTATAGTTACAATACAGGTACCCGCATACTTGTTTTACCAAAAGATTGTTTACCTGTTTTATGGCAGTAGTTTTCAGGCGAATCCCAATTGCGGTAGTTGAGCCAGTCTTTGTAAGCATCATCACTGTAAGGCTTTGAAGGATTGAAAGGCACCTCAACACCTGTTCTTATACAGTAGCCACTTTGCTGTACGGGCTGCGCAGGTTTTTGTACATAAGTACCAAAGCTGCTGTTTCTAACAGGCTCCGTTTCCTGCACGGGTTTTTCTTCCGTTACTCCAGATTCAGCTATTGATGGTTCTATAGCTGCGACAGGTGTAGCGGCATCAAAAAAAGCCTGTAGTTTATCTTTCTCAACAGTTGAACCTGTGTATTTTTTATTAAATCCTAAAATGCCATTATCAAACGCTGCTGTTTTTTTATACAGCACTTCGCTGTGCGCAATTATAGCTGCATAAAAGTTGGTAGCGGTTTCACCAAAGTCAGTATTATCGGTTATTTGCTGCGCAAGATTAGTGGCTATTTTTGATAAAGCCCCTTTGGCTTCTGCATAAATACCGGTTTCAATATTTGTATTTTTAAGATAATCATGCAGGTTTAACGAGGTTATTAAACAACCGTTTTCACTTGCGTAAAATATAGCGTGGAGGTTCTTTTCAAAACATATTTTTACAGAGGCAAAGTCTTTAAGAAAGTTCACATCTTCTTTATTTATACCACTTCCCTTTTCACTATCACCAAATACAACCACAATTTCAAGTGCAGGATTGTACTGTTTCTTTTTCAGTTCTGCTTTTATACGTTCATGCAGTTGTATTTGGGGGTTGATTAATCACAGGTAAGTATTGGCACCTTGTATTACTTTCTCAAGAACCAGGTTAAGTTCTGTACCATGAATAAAATCAGGCATTGTAAATTATTTTACCGCAATATAAGGCACCAGTTATAACAAAGACTAATTAGATCTGCGCTTTTTTATACCACATAGACACATAGGCACATAGTTAAAAAAACTTTACCAACGTGGCTTTCCTATGTATCTATGTGCCTATGTGGTTATATATTCTTTGTTGCAAACCTGATCCGCTATCGGATGTGTTTATTATTTAGATTCTTTTACCAGCTTTCTAAGTATTACCCATTGTTTCAATGCATCCCTTGCATCAATGGCGGGGTAACCAAGAATTTTTTTTCCTGCGGGGAAATCATTAATAACACCAGACTGTCCGCCAACCAATACCCCACTGCCAAGTGTTACATGGTCTGAGATACAGGCGCCACCGCCAACTATTACTCCATCACCCAATGTTACAGAACCTGCAAGTCCACTGCTTCCTGCCATCAAGCAGCACCGCCCCATTTTACTGTTGTGGCCTATTTGTACCAGGTTATCAATTTTACAGCCATCACCAACAATCGTAGAGCTGAATTTGCCACGGTCAATACAGGTACCTGAACCAATTTCAACGCCATTGCCAATCACCACATTTCCTATCTGTGGAATTTTAACCAATCCCCTTCCATCTTCGCTTGGCCTGTAGCCAAAGCCATCTGCACCAATAGTTACGTTTGCATGAAGTATGCAGTACATGCCAATAATACAACGTTCGCGAATTACAGTGCCAGACCAGATAGTTGTGTTTTTACCAATAGTAGTAAGGTCAAGAATAGTAACGTTGGGGTAAATGGTAACATCATTGCCAAGCACCACATCTTTACCAATATAACAGCCAGCACCTATTTTACAGCGTTCGCCAATTTTTGCAGTGGCATGTATTACAGCAGTGGTGTGTATCTCTTCTTCAAATATAGGAGGCTCTGGATTAAACATCTCAAGCAATTGCGCCATTGCCAGGTCTGCATTTTTTACTTTAATTAAAGCTCTGTTTTCACCAGGCTCAACCGCAAGATCTTCATTTATTATAGCTGCACAGGCTTTTGATTCAGCCCACAGTTTTACATATTTTTTGCTGCCTATAAAGGTTATCTGCGTATCGTTTGCCAGTTCTAATTGTTCAGGGCCTGTAATTTCACAATCGGTGCTGCCCACCAACTCGCCTTTTAGTATGGCATTAATTTGGGAAATAGTGAATTTCATTTTTTATGTATTGAAACAGTTACAAATTAAAATGCCAATATAGCCCTATTCTTAGTATAAATTTTCACCCATGCAATGGCTTTATAAACAATATTATGCGCTAAAAAAATAAATGGTTTACTACAAAGCAGCCATAATTATTGTGTTACCCTTGCATTGGTTTTAAGGGTTACAAGGGTAAAGTCCCGGATTTTTCCGGGGCTTTTTTACAAAGTGTTTTTAATCATTTCTCATACACAATTAGTTTTAGTTAGCCGTTTGTTTTTACAAACGGCTTTTTTGTTTTTGGTGGGAATATTTTTTGTGTTCAAGCTTTCTGAATTTCCTCATCAAACAAAAAATCTCATGAAACAAATGATTAAGCCAATCCTCAGGCCTATTGTGGCACTGGGCGCACCATTTACGTACCTGTCTTCCCTGTGGCTAAAAGCGGTTTTAAAAGTAAATGACGAAGAATTAGACTCAAAACGCACACGCATTGGTGATGACATTTTCATGCACCTTGGCATTTTACCCATGCTTGACCAGTATTACCAGCCCATGATCAACCCCAAAAAACACCTTACAAAATCTCTAAGAGAAGACCGCGATTTACCAGGTATTGATTTGAATGTAACGGAGCAACTACAACTTTTGCAAAAATTCAATTATAATCATGAATTGGAAAACCTTCCTTTAGAAAAAACTGAAAAAACTGAGTTTTATTATAATAATGGCGCTTACCAAAGCGGCGATGCTGAATACCTGTACAATATTATTAGATACTTTAAACCAAAACGCTTTATAGAAATAGGCTGCGGCTCCTCAACACTTATGGCAGCTAAAGCTATACAGCAAAATATGGCAGAAGATACCAACTACACCTGCCGCCATACCTGCATTGAACCTTATGAACAACCCTGGCTGGAAAAATTGGGTGTAGAAGTGATAAGAGAAAGAGTGGAAAAGGTTAATACTGATATTTTTCTACAGCTTGAAGCAAATGATATATTATTTATTGACTCTTCTCATATTATACGCCCGCAGGGTGATGTACTTTTTGAATACTTGCAGCTATTACCTGTAATAAAAACTGGTGTACTGGTACATGTACATGATATTTTTACCCCAAAAGATTACCTTAACGAATGGGTGGAAAAACATATTTTATGGAATGAACAGTACTTGCTGGAAGCCTTTCTTTCTTTTAACACCCATTTCAGAATTATTGGTGCGCTTAACTACTTGTCGCACCACCACCGTACAAAACTTACAGATAAATGCCCTGTTTTTAAAACCCAGCCCACACGCGAGCCAGGTGCCTTTTGGATGGTAAGAAACTAAAAATAACTTACTATAATAAACTGTAAAACATAATCCCCATTTTACATAATTTCTACATAATTAAAAAAGGTACCACAAAATAGTGTAAGTGATTGCCCAAAATGAATTAAACAAATATTGCCTGTTAACAATTATTAATTTGTTGAGGTAGGCGATTCTTTTACTTTTGCCGCGAAACATTTAGATTTATGAGCAACAGAACATTTACCATGATTAAACCTGATGCTACGGGCAAAGGTTATACAGGTGCTATCTTAGACCAGATTATTAAAGCGGGCTTTGATGTTAAAGCTATGAAGTGGATAAAACTAAGTAAAGAGCAGGCAGGCCTGTTTTACGATGTGCACCGTGAACGCCCTTTTTACGGCGAATTGGTTGATTTTATGAGCAGTGGCCCAATAGTAGCGGCTATTTTAGAGAAAGAAAATGCAGTGGCAGATTTCAGGAAACTGATTGGTGCAACCAACCCTGCACAGGCAGAAGAAGGCACTATCCGCAAAAACTTTGCAGCTTCTATTGGCGAAAATGCAGTTCATGGAAGTGATAGTGACGAGAATGCCCAGATTGAAGGTGACTTCTTTTTTTCGAAGTTGGAACGCTATTAAATTAAAATTTTTACCAGCCCCTCTTAAATTATGTCTTGGCACGATATTTACTTTCAATAAAATGTTTTTTAAGGGTTTAGGGTTGAAAAAAGGGGCTGTGGTTTCCCACGGCCCTTACTTTTTTATAAACCTTACCATCTGCAAAAAATACCGATACTTTTTATTCTTTCCAAACCACAACATCAGCAGGTTTCAACACTTTAGAACCGATAAAAATTTTGGCGTTGACAGGTACATTATAAGGTTTGCCTGAATAAATAACACCCACCCAAAAGCCATCGCGCCATTCAATCATAACATCTTCAGGCAAATTATCAGTACCAATACCGGCTTGTTTATATACTTTTTCAAATACTGCTTTTTCATGTGTGCCATCGTCAGTGTCTGGACCTACATAAGTAACTGTACCCTTGCCAAGTTTTCTTTAAACAATAGCAGCTTTACCCGCATAAAACTGGTTAGTGTAAGTGGCTCAGGTTTCTGTGTCGGCAAAAGGTTCAATCATATCTGCCCAGTTGTTCCATTTATAATTTTGAGTACCCAATTTTATGATGCCTATAACGCTGTCTGGCAACAGGTCGTAAAAAGGAATTTTAGCACCAATCACGGATGCGCCAGAAAGCCGTGCCCCAGGTTTTGTTGAGTTCTTAAATGGTTTTATATTTTACTGCAAGCCATTTACGAAAACTTTCCTGCGCAGCAGCACTATAATCGTACTGACCATAATGCGATGGCTCATTATCCATTTGCCAACCCCAAATACGGCTATCGTTCGCATAATGGCTGCCAATAGCTTCTACCATTTTAGCCACGTATTCGCGGTACAAAGGGCTTGACCGTGAAATTTGCTGGCGTTAACCATGTTGCATCGTTCTTCCTTCTGCATTTACCATTAATATTTCAGGATGTTTTTGCGCCAGCCATGCGGGTGGCGTTGGTGTTGAGGTACACATAATTACCTTAATACCATTTTGATGTGCCAGTGCTACCGCTTCATCCAGCCACGCAAAGTCAAACTTACCTTCCTCTGGTTCAATAAAGCCCAGGGCAAATTCTCCAAAATAGGTAAAGTCAAAACCCAGTTCTGCCATCTTTTTAAGGTCACGGCTCCAGTATTCATGCGGCCATTGTTCAGGATAATAATAAGAACCAATAGTCATCAGGTCTTTCTTAGGAAAGAACTCCGTTTTTTGCTGCGCGAAAGTGGTAAGCGAAATAAAGAGGGAAACAAAGAGTAATTTTCTTGCAATGCTAATGGCGGCATTTATAAATATGCAATTAACACTTTATTTAAATACCTGCAAGGGATTTTAGTTTTAAGGAGTTGTACTAAACCTCTTTGCTTTTTATACCCGACAAACCTTTGTTGCAAACAAAGGCCTGCAACTGCTAATTTATTGGGGATACGATGGATGGCTGCGCTTTAGTTTATTATGTATCCTTCCGCATACAGTGCAGTTACACTAATTAGTCAAGGGTGTTCTTTTGGAACATTTTTGTTTGTTAGTAATTCTATTTTGGTAGTAGATATGGCAACCAGCATTACCAATAAACTAAAGGACGAATCTAACCAAGCCAGCTTACGCTATAACTGTAGCAAACAGTAGGCTTAATTTCTCATCGGCCCTTCCTGCTACTTCAATAATTTCAGCAATATTTACTGGTTGCAGGTTATCAGGGTCACACTCATCAGTTATTACACTTATAGCAGCACAAGGCAGTGCAATATGATTGGCAACGATAACTTCTGGCACAGTACTCATGCCAACCATATCGGCACCAATACCACGAAGGTGTCTATATTCTGCCCTTGTTTCAAGGTTGGGCCCTTGCACGGCCGCATAAACCCCGGTTTTTATTGCTATGCCCAAGCCTTTTGCAGCCATAATAATCCTATCGTTCAGGTAACTGCTGTAGGGGTTGCTCATATCCACAAACCTGTTACCAAAAGCAGCATCGTTCAACCCACGTAAAGGGTTTTCAGGCAACAGATTAATATGGTCATTTATCAAAACAAGGTCACCTTTTTTATAACTATTATTGATGCCTCCAGCAGCGTTGCTTAAAAGCAGAGAGCTAATACCAAGCTCTTTCATTACCCTTATCGGAAAGGTTATCTGCTGCATACTGTAGCCTTCGTAATAATGAAAACGCCCTTGCATGGCAATTACTTTATGGTTACCAATACTACCAATAATAAGCCGCCCTTTGTGAAACTCAACGGTGGCAACCGGGAAATTTGGAATGTCCTCATAGTCAATAGTATTTTCTACCTTCAGTAATTTTACCAAAGCCCCCAAACCTGTACCAAGTACAATACCAGTATCTGCACCTGCAAATCCTTTTTCATTAAGAAAAGTTGCTGTTTGCCTTATTTTTTCAAGCATATACTGCATTATGGAGAGTTATTTGGTAAAACTAATACAAAAATCAAAAGCCACAAAAGGCTTTAATACATGTGTTTTATGAATTGTTATCGAATGGCAATTGTTATCGCATCAACAAACTATTTTATTTTTTTGGACGTACATTTTTTCAACTTTTTTACTGTATGTTTAATTGCATGAAGGCTAAACTGGTCATTAAACTGATAATATTGATACCCATATTTCCACTTTCTGTATTTGCACAAAATGGATATAAGGTAGGCAGCACAGTAAAAGAATTTGAGATTAGCAAAAGCCTCAACAACAAAACCACCCTTAATTTTCTTCCTAACAAAACCATCACCGTAATAGATTTTTTTGCTACATGGTGTGCCCCCTGCCTAAAGGCACTACCCCACCTTGAAGAACTACAAAATAAGTTTGGTAATAATATAAAAATAGTGCTGGTATCAAATGAGGAAGAAACGATGCTTACAGCTTTTATAAAAAAAAGACCATCTCTTTCTTTGCCAATTATTATTGATAAGGGCAATGTAATTACCACATTGTTCCAACCACCATCGCTACCTTACACTATTGTACTTGACCAAAACAACAAATTGGTAACTGCTTCCAATGCAGCAGCCCTTACAGAAGCACAATTTGAAGCATTACTAAAACCAACTAACGAAAAAAAAGTTGAACCAAACGTGGCAATAGATACTGTAACCACGGCACCGGTATTGGTTGCTAAAACAATATCAATCAAAAAAAGTAATAATAGGCTTGTACTATTATCACAAGATTTTATGTATGCTGCAAAAACCAGTAGCCCCGTTGCCATTTTACTTGAACAGTTGAAAGACATACCCTATGATGAGCTAAAAAACCAATTGAACAACGATGATGAAAAAAAAGCCTTTTGGATAAATGCCTACAATGGGTTTACGCAATACTTTTTAAAAAGCAATAAAGGCATATTTAAAAGCAGGGGTGCGTTTTACAAAAAAAAGCAATTGAACATAGCTGGCAAATTATTTAGCCTTGATGATGTAGAACATGGTTTTTTAAGACGCTCAAAAATAAAATGGGCCGAAGGTTATTTGGGCAAATGGTTTCCTTCGGCCACAGAAAAAGAGTTAAGGGTAAACACACTTGACTATAGAATTCACTTTGCTTTAAATTGTGGTGCAGAAAGTTGTCCACCAATTGCCTTTTACAATCCTGATGACATTGACAAACAATTAACCATAGCCACCAAGGCTTACCTTAGCAGCGAGGCCCGCTACGATGTGGCCACCAATATTTTAAAGCTGCCAAAAATAATGAGTTGGTTCAGGGGCGATTTTGGTGGGAAGAAGCAAATGAAGTTATTGGCCAAACAGTTTGGTATTGTGCCGCAGGATAAAAACCCTTCCATTGCATTTAATGATTACAACTGGGATATTTACCTTGATAATTATAATAACTACTAAAACCAATTAACAATGTCTAACAACTATTACAACGCTGACGACCTGAAAAAATTTGGCAACATTGGCCAATACCAAAAAGACCTTGCAGATAAATTTTTTGCATGGTACGGTGCTGCTTTTGCAGATAGTGCATTATCGGCCAAAGAAAAATCTTTGATTGCCCTTGCAGTGGCACATGCGGTACAATGCCCCTATTGCATAGATGCGTATAGCAGCGATGCCTACGAAAAAGGATGGAACGAAGCACAAATGATGGAAGCTGTACACATTGCCGCAGCCATAAAAGGTGGTGCTGCCTTGGTACATGGGGTACAAATGATGAACAAAGTGAATGAGATAGCCATGTAAAAGCGAATGCTATACCGATTAGTATTTTATTACAGGCTCACAAGTCAATTAAATAAAAACAAACCGTTGAAATCATTAAAAGCATTAAAAAGTGTACTTGCAGATGCAGGCCACCAAGTGGATATTTTAGAACACCAGCATCTATTTGCTCATTTTGCCGATAAGCTTAAACCCATTGGCCTGCTTCCCTTACGCCCCACCGCTGTTGAGATATTTCAAATAAACCTTGGTAAAATGTGCAACCAGGTGTGCAAGCATTGCCATGTAGATGCAGGGCCAGACCGTAAGGAAATTATGACCAGGCAAACAATGCAATTGTGCCTTGATGTACTTGAAGCTAACCCATCTTTTACTACAGTTGATCTTACAGGTGGGGCACCAGAACTAAACCCAGATTTCAGGTGGTTTGTACAACAGGTAAAATTGTTGGGCAAGCATATTATTGTGCGCTGCAACCTTACAATCATATTGGCCAACAAACGCTTCAACAGCCTGCCTGAATTTTTTAAGGAGCATGGTGTAGAAGTAGTTTCTTCATTACCGTCCTATACACAGGACAGGACAGACAGACAACGGGGCGATGGTGTGTTTAACGACAGTATAACAGCACTAAAAATGTTGAACAAAGTGGGCTATGGCACCAAAGACTCAGGGCTTCTGCTCAATTTGGTTTATAATCCTGCAGGTGCTTTTTTGCCACCATCGCAAACCGCACTTGAGCAGGAATACAAAGAGGCATTGATGAACGATTTTGGTATCGTTTTCAATAGCCTATATGTAATCACCAATATGCCCATTAGCCGTTATTTAGATTATCTTCTTGTAAGTGGCAATTACGAAAAATACATGGAAAAGTTGGTAGACGCCTTTAACCCAATTGCCGCAAAAAGTGTCATGTGCCGCAACACTGTTTCTGTTGGGTGGGATGGTTATTTATACGATTGCGATTTTAACCAGATGCTAGACCTGAAATTAGATTGCAATGCACAACATTTATCAACTTTTAATATTAATGACATCAACAACCGTTCTATTGTAATAAACCAACACTGCTACGGCTGTACGGCTGGGGCAGGTAGCAGTTGCGGTGGTGCAGTGGCAGAATAAATTCATTCAATACATATTTTATAATATTGAAACAAGCGCTTATTTTATTTGTACGGGAGCCTGTTTTGGGTAAAGTAAAAACCCGTTTGGCAAAAACAATGGGCAATCAAAAAGCATTGGATATTTACAAACATCTTTTATTGCACACAGAAGGCATCACTAAAAATTTATCGGTAGATAAATATGTTTTTTTTGCCGAAACCTTTGGCGGAGCATCTTTTAATATTTGGGCTAATAGCGATGGTAATTATACATTATGCGAACAGTGGGGCAACAATTTGGGCGAAAGGATGGAAAATGCTTTTGACCATATCTTTCATAAACAATACGAAAAGGTTTGTATTATTGGAAGCGACTGTGCAGATTTAACCGAAGACTATATTCGCAATGCCTTCTTTGCACTTGAAAACAACGATATGGTTATAGGCCCCACCTTTGATGGAGGTTACTATCTGTTGGGCATGAAACAGTTCCAAACGCTTTTTTTCACAAACAAACAATGGAGTACCTCTAGCGTTTGTACAGCTACCATCAACGATGCAAAACTTTTAAACCTATCCTATTGCCTATTGCCTGTTTTGCAGGACATTGACACCGAAGAGGACTGGATTACCTATCAATCAAAACAATAAAATATGAGCTATCTGGAAACCACAAAAAACGTATATAAAGAAGCTGCCGAAAACCCACAAAAAGGCCTTTGCTGCACCACCACACCAGTATGGCAATTGCCAGGTCTCAATATTCCCCAAAAAATGTTAGAGATGAATTATGGTTGCGGCAGCACGGTTAACCCACGCGACCTTGTGCATAACCCCAAAATATTGTATGTAGGTGTTGGCGGCGGTATGGAACTGCTGCAGTTTGCTTACTTCAGCAGGCAAATTGGTGGTGTTATAGGCATTGATGTGGTGGATGAGATGCTAACAGCTAGTAAGGATAATTTTGTGTTGGCAGAATCCCTGAACCCATGGTTTAATACCGATTTTGTTGAATTGAGAAAAGGTGACGCTCTTAACCTGCCAGTAGAAGATGAAATTATAGATGTGGTCGCACAGAATTGCCTATTCAATATATTTAAAAAAGAAGAACTGATGCAGGCATTAAAAGAAATGTACCGTGTACTAAAACCGCATGGCAGGCTGGTACTTAGCGATCCAACATGTGAAATGGATATGCCTGTTGCCTTGCAAGAAGATGAGCGAATGAGGGCACTATGCCTAAGCGGTGCAGTGCCCCTGGAAGAGTATATAAAAATGATTACCGACATTGGTTTTGGCACTATCGAGGTTAGGGCAAAAAGGCCTTACCGGATACTTAGCCCCAACCATTACAACACCAGCAAATTGATATATATAGAAAGCGTAGAAGTATGTGCCATTAAAGACCCCATGCCCACAGACGGGCCATGTGTTTTTACAGGTAAAACCGCCATTTATTTTGGCAAGGAAGAATATTTTGATGACAACAAAGGCCATATATTGGTACCCGACCAACCACTTGCGGTGTGCGACAAAACAGCCGCTAAACTTAACGCTTTGGGAAGGAACGATATTTTCATCTCACCATCTACATGGTTTTACGATGGTGGCGGCTGTTGTTAATAAAGCTGTTTAACATTATTTCAATACAATTCTGCAAAAGTAATTTACTTAACAGCAAAGAACGCAATGAGAAAACGAAAAGCACACAGAGGGTTTATATAATCTTTGCGTCTTCGCTGCGCAAATACTTTGTGTTCTTTGCGGTTAAGAATAATTCTAAACAATTTCAATGTTTTATACAACCTAAGCAAGCAGTATTTGCTCTAAAATAGATATAAATTCTGCCCCTTGTTCTACACCACCGTTAAAATACTGGTAAGGCTTGCCCTAAAACTTTTTTGCAGGCGTGTAACCTTTAATCGCACAGATTTTCTTGAAAGTCATGGCCCTATGATACTGGCCTGCAACCATCCAAATTCTTTTTTGGATGCAATTATAATAGGTAGCCATTGTAAGTATCCTGTACATTTTTTAGCCAGGGGGGATGCGTTCAGGAACCCACTAATAAGAAGTTTGCTCACCGCCTTAAAGATGATACCAATATACCGTTTAAGTGAAGGGAGGGAATATTTGGCGCTTAACGATGTAACTTTTGAAAAATGCAGGGAAGTATTGCTTAAAAAAGGAATAGTGCTTATATTCTCTGAAGGGCTTTGTGTAAATGGTTGGCAACTAAGGCCTTTAAAAAAAGGCACAGCTCGTATTGCCCTTGCTGCATGGGGGCAGCCCTCTATAGCCACCAACCTTGCAGTAGTACCAGTGGGTATTAACTATAATTCTTTTAACAGGCTTGGCAAAAATGTGCTGGTACATGCTGCGGCACCCATATACAAAAAAAGTATGCCCGGCTTTGTTAATGAAGGGCAAAGTGTGGCCGATTTTAATTCACTTCTTGGGGTGGCATTATTAGAAGGGATTCTTCAGCAACTAGATGATGCTGAAGCAGTGCAGGTATTACTAAGCAACCACGCACAAGTGGCAGCACCTACCAAAAGTTTGATAGTGCGATTGAAAAAAAATCTTTTTTTAGCAGAAAAAACAGTTGCTATAAAAAAACTTACCCCACCCGGGCAAGTACAAACATCATTAATGGGGTTTATAACAGACCTACTGAAACTTTTAGCGGTTTTGCCGTTTGCACTTATTTCGTTTGCTGTACATGCACCGTTATATGTGCCAATAAGGTTTTTTGTGAAAAGAAAAACGGTTGGTACTGTTTTTTATGACAGTGTTTTATTTGGCATACTGTTGTTGGTGTACCCTTTTTATTGGTTGCTGTTAGTTGCTTCTGTTTGCTTTATTACCCAAAATACTTTGGTAAGATGTATTGTTTTATTAACCCCAATAATGGCATGGGTGCATATTTATAGTTGCGATGTATTGCAAAGGGCAATCAATTACTTTAGGCTGTCTCACAGTGAAAGAAGATCCGTAAGAAAACTATTGCTCAACGAACCTTACTAAAAGCTAGCATGCCTATCATCCAGCTTGGTAATGGCCTATCTTGTTTTCGCTTTGTAAGGTCAATGTACCATCCAATTTTTTTAAGAATGGGCACTTTATGCGTTTCTACAAGCTCTATCAAAGTACCATCCGGGTCTTCTACATAGCAGAACCTTCCTGCACTTTCACCCATAGCAAAAGAGTTGGCACTATCTACTGTAAACGGATACCCTGTATTTGTACAAAGTTCTTTTAGCTTTTTCATGTTCAGTACATCAAAACATAGGTGTATAAAACCACAATCACCCCAAAAACGGTCTTGGTAAATTTTTTTAGGTATCCTTTCTTTTGCTTCTATCAACTCAATTTGTATAGATCCTAGCAGGTTGCTAAAAGCCCCTTTTTTGCCCATTTTCTTTTTAAGCAATACACGCCTGAACACCTGGCCTTTAACACTTTCACAGGGCATATCAACCATGGGTGCGGTGCCACTGTAAACTGTTTCGTTTATCCCCATCACCTCTTTATAAAAATGTAATGCTTTATCCATATCGCTTACCCCAATTACTGCCCCTGTAACGCCCCCACAAATTTTTTTGCCAGTTTTAAACCATTCATCGCCTTCTACAATATTAAAATGGTTACCATAGGTGTCGGTCAACCAAAAATGTTTCCTATCATCAGGGCTGTCATATACTGGCGTAATGCTCAATCCCTGTTGGGTGCTAAAATGCCTGTGTGCAATTTCAATATTTGAAGCCTTTATTTTTGTGGCAAAAATGCCTATATCGCCAATATGCGATGAGGCAGCAGCCATGCTAGCTTTGCGACTGGTAAACTGCCAGATCTCGAAACCACCACCACCTGACATATTCATAGAAAGAATGGCTCTACGGTTATGTATTTGTTTGCCTGTATAAGCTGTCATAAGAGATGCTTCGGCCTTATCATCAAAAATCAGCACATCCATACCAAAAAGATCCCTGTATAGCAGCTTGGCTTGGCTCGCATCGGTTACACCAATGCCAACCTGTTGAATACCAGTGATCAGTTCCTCCATTGCTGTGATAAATTTTGTTGAATCTACGTTAAAAAATATGATCTGGTTGCAACATTAGCGGTAATCAAGCATTGTTTTGTACCTGGCAACCATCTCTTGCTGAGAAGCCCCTTTTTTAAACATCTTTATAATAGTGAAGTTTGCTTTTTGTACCTTTAACCAGCCATTGCCTTCGTATTTACGTGCAGATACGGAGGCGTTTTTTTGGATGATTTTGTACTTTGCCAGCTTCTTTGCCCTGGTTACAATATCATAATCTTCCATTATCAGCATAGAGGCATCAAAACCACCTATAGCATCAAAAAGCCTTTTGGTAATAAAAAAAGTCTGATCGCCACCGTAGCATACAAATAAATCAAACCTGGTAAAAAAAGCGTTGATAAGTAATAATTTGCTGTTACTTGTAAACCTGGTACGATACCGCCCAAAACCGTAACCGCATCTAACAGCATTGTTTATGTCCGCTACAAATGAAATGGGTGGCAAAGAATCTGCATGTATAAAATAAAGTACATCACCCGTTGCTATTGAAGCACCAAAGTTCATTTGGGCAGCCCTGCCTTTATGGGGCGACAGGATTGTTTTGGCACCAGTTGCATCGGCAAACTCAAGGGTTTTATCTGTGCTACCGCCATCAGCTATAATGATTTCAACCGTATTTACAATTACAACAGACTGAAGGTATTTTATTAAGACCTGAATGGTTTCTTGCTCGTTGTAGGTGGGGATAATAATACTGATCATACATTGCAACTTTGTGCAAATAAAAATAGTTTTTTATTTTGAGCGATGCTATTACTGAGATAGTCTATTATAAAATAACCCTATAGGCTACAACATATCTAACTGTCTCAACCTGCGGCTACGGATTAGATACTTAATTGCATATTTTGAACGTCAGGGGCGTGGCAAGCACATAGCTATGAATAGAGGCTTAGCGCTGTAGGAAACTTAAACTTTTGTAACACTGGATTCCGGGCACAGTCCGGCTATACTATTAAGTCACGAGTGATACTCTGGAACACCCGCCTGTTTATACAATTTCTACAAAGCATTCTGATCAGTTGATGTTCTCTTCTTTCGTTTATATATTAATGCTATCAAAACTCCAGTTAAAACTATTCCTACTATCCAGCACCCATATTTAAAATATACTGATTGTACTTTGTTTTCGGTTAAAGCCTTGCTTACTGTTTTAGGTAAGTTTGAAAGGCGATTGGCTTCTTTTATACGCAGTTCAATTAATTGATCTTCAAAGCCATATTCTTTTGCCCGTTCATAATCTTTTAAAGCATCAGGATAATAACCCAAAAGAAAAGCAATGTTTCCAAAGTCAAAAAGAAGTTGGGCCACAATTGGTTCTTTTGGCTTAACAAAAGAAACCCGCTCGTTTAATTGATAATATAAAGCATGGAGTAAATTATAAAGTTCGTCTCTACTCAACGTTGAAACCGGTCTAACGTCTAAACCAAACTCAGTATTAAGCAAAAATTTGGTGTTATAAAATTGTTCTCCCTTTAGTTTGGCTTCTAAAATCTTAACGTGTATCCACTAAGAATTTTTATGAGATGTATGGTCAACTTGTACTGCTTTTTGTATCCATTTTAAAGCATTTTCATTGTCGCCGTTTAGTTCATACGCTGTTCCAATATTCGAAGCTGTTGAATACCTGTTGGGTTGTATCTTCT
Organism: Chitinophagales bacterium; assembly: GCA_031424995.1. GTDB lineage: Bacteria > Bacteroidota > Bacteroidia > Chitinophagales > Chitinophagaceae > Parasediminibacterium. The sequence goes on from JANPIP010000010.1 coordinate 134,021, forward strand.
CTATTTCAAGATAGAGTTTAATTGCTTCTTTATACCTCTTTAGCAAGATTAATAGAAGCCCCTTGTCTGAAAGATAATCGAGATCTTTTGTTGCTTTATATAAGCTGTCAAGTTGTGTTAAGCCATTTTTAAAATCCGGCTCATTAATAAAAAAATGACCGTACGGAACATTGCCTTCCCTGTCTTCATAAAGATATGTTCCGTCTTTTAAAATCTTACTATCGCCATTTAAACAGGCATATACCTGGTTAAGAAAGAGCAGGGTAAGAATTGCAGTTGTCAGGATTTGTTTCATGTGTATTTTTCAAAAAGCAACTTACTTAAAATGTTTTGATTTTGTATGATCCGAATGCAGTAACTCAACTGGCGTCGCTGTAAAAAAGGTAATGTGAGCAGGCCGACCTGCTCTGCCGAAACTTGCAGTTTCGCAGCAGTATTATACAGCCTTTGGCTATTGTTTATTATTTGTTGCTGCAAGCAACATAAAGTGCCTGCGGAACTGCAAGTTCCGCAGAGCTGGAGTCACAGGTGATTTTCCTGAACATATTGAACACCGTTTTTAACAACCCTCATCCTGATACTCTAATGCAATGGCATATAACAAATTGTCTTTAAAATAGAAAGTCATCATGGTGCCTGCTGTTGCGTCTTGCAAAACAAGTGTTGAATAGGGCTTCCCTTTTTCTGTATGCGAGCTTAAATTTAAAAAGCTGCCATCTAATTTTCTTACTATGTCAAATTTATTATCTCCTGTTTTAATACCACTTTTCGTTATAATTCTATTGTCGTCAGTATAGATTTTAAAAAGTGTAATTACTTGCTTGCCTTTTTCAGTGTCGTAATAATTTAGGAAAACAAGTTGTATCGAAATGCTTTTGTAAGTAGCATTTACTGTATCAATTTTTGTTTCATATTCCTTTTTAAAAGGCTTCAATTTAATTTTTGTCTCAAGAAACTTGTTTACAGTATCTATTGGTGCATTAAGCCTTAATTCGCCCAGTTTTATACTGGAAATAAATACATTTTATCCAAATAAACTGTTTCCAAAAAATATAAAGCATAAGAATACAGGAAAATACTTTGTCATAGCAGGTTTATATTTTAATAAAGAAATGTCTTAAAACTTGTAGCCAATTAAATAAAGATAAGCAGACCTGAGTTGCAAACTCAGTCCAGCATTATGCAGGAACACTACGGATAGCTGAGCATCATGCTCCAGCGCGGCATCCGCGATTATATAGCGGCCGAAAAGCCCCGTTACTACCTCTTTGAAGGTAATGACGGCAATGTATACTCACAGCGTGGCGCACAATGGGCCATCACACAGGCAGTAAAAAAAGCGGGTATTGTAAAGGAAGTAACCATGCATACCCTGCGCCATACCTATGCCACCCACCTGCTGGAACAGGGGGTGAACATACTTACCATCAAAGAACTGCTGGGCCATGCCCATATAGATACCACCATGGTGTACCTGCACCTGGCAAAGCCCTCTGCAAATCTTGCCTTC
>JANPIP010000011.1:0-36106 GCA_031424995.1 Chitinophagales bacterium
GTAATTTGTTTGCGCTCACTACCGTGTTCGAACGTTATAAAATCAATGCCATTACTGCGGAAAGCGGTAAAGAAGCAATCAGTATCTTAAATGAAGCGAAGAATATTGATTTAATTTTAATGGATATCATGATGCCAGAAATGGACGGTTATGAGACGACTCAAAAGATAAGAAGGGAAAGTAAAAATAACAACTTGCCTATTATTGCAGTTACTGCTAAAGCAATGAAAGGCGACAGGCAAAAATGTATTGAAGCAGGTGCTTCTGACTATATTACCAAGCCTTTAAAAATTGACCAGTTATTATCTTTAATGCGGGTATGGTTTTATAAATAGGAGGTGTTAATCGTCAATCGTTGATAGTCCATCGTTAAGACAAGACCATTAACTATTCACGACAAACGATGGACAATGGACGATCAACGATAAATAATGGACGATCAACGATAAACAATGGACTACAAACGATGGTCGATTGACGATCAACGATTTTACATTAATCAACAGGTTAAACGGGCTAAATAAATGACCACATAATGCAGCAAAAAATTCTTTTGGTTGATGATAGAGAAGATAACCTTTTCTCAATGGAGACGATATTGGAGGCAGGTGGCTACCAGCTTGTAAAAGCCAGGTCTGGTCGTGATGCATTAAAGGTGTTACTGAATGAATTTGACTTTGCGCTGATATTGATGGATGTAAAAATGCCCAACCTGAATGGTTTTGAAACGGCGGCATTAATTTACGAAAGAGAAAAGCTGAAGCATATTCCCATCATCTTTATAACCGCCAATAATTACGATGAAGACAATATTTTTAAAGGCTATAAAACAGGTGCGGTAGACTATATTTCAAAGCCTGTAAACCCAGAGTTGTTAAGGGCTAAAGTGGCGGTTTTTGTTGATTTGTATAAGAAAAACCACCAGCTTTTATTGCAGGAACAAAAGCTGAAAGCCATTAATAAAAACCTTGAAAATGAGATAAGCGAACGCATCGCATCAGAGGAAAGGGTAAAAGAGCTTAACCACCAGCTATTGGATAATATTGAGCGGCTTGAAACTGCCAATAAAGACCTTGACCGCTTTGCCTTTATGGCCAGCCACGATTTGCAGGAGCCGCTGCGAAAAATCCGTACTTTCAGCGATCTCTTGTCTGTTAAGTACAAAAATTCACTGGACGAGGATGCCAGAAAACATATCGCCCGTATACAAAGTGCCGCAGAGCGGATGCAAACGCTGATACATGATATCCTTACCTTTTCTAAAGTTTCAAACGAGTCAGATGCGTTTGTAACTACCGATCTTAATATCTTGATTAAAGATGTACTTGCTGACCTTGACAGTACCATCCAGGAAAAAAGTGCCCATATTATTGTTGAGAAATTGCCTTCGCTCGATGTAATTCCTGGTTTAATGGGGCCATTGTTTTTTAACCTCATCAGCAACTCTTTAAAATACGCCAAAAAAGAAACAAAGCCAGTGGTTACCATTCACTGCGAAATGAATGCAGATCTTAATAACGGCAATAAATACTGCCGTATTTTTATTGAAGACAATGGCATTGGCTTTGACCAGAAATATGCTGAACAAATCTTCGATATGTTTAAACGGCTGCACGTAAGCGGCGAGTTTGAAGGCACTGGTATTGGCCTTGCATTATGCAAAAAAATATTAGAAAAACACAATGGTTTTATCTCTGCACTAAGCCGTTTAAACGAAGGTGCCACCTTTATTGTTTCACTTCCTTTGCAGCAGCAGGCAGTATAAACCTTGTAGCTGGCAGGGGCAGAAAATAAATCTCATACATTAGTTGCTGTAATACCTATAGCCATCAGAATAGCAAAAAATCCGTTCAGGCATTTAACTAATTTATCCATGTACCAAGCAATATATTCCAAAACAATAAAAATAGTTATCGCCTGCCTGTGGCTTTAAATATTTGCCCTATCATTACAGCTTAATTGCAAACCATATACTCCATGTTTCGATTAGACAATAAAACAGCACTCATTACCGGTGGTGGAAGCGGCATTGGTAAAGCCATGGCCATCCTCTTTGCTAAGCAGGGCGCCAACGTTCATATTATAGAACTAAACGAAGAAAATGCCAGCCAAACAGTAGAGGAAATTATTGCTGATGGCGGCAAAGCAACAGCCCATAGCTGCAACGTCGCTGTTCAACAGCAGGTAGTAGCAACCATCGAAAAGATAGGCCACCTTCACATCCTCATCAACAATGCAGGCATTGCCCATATTGGTAAGGCCGACACTACACCTGAAGAAGATTTTGACCGCGTTATGAACGTGAACGTAAAGGGTGCTTACAACTGTATTCATGTTGCTATACCTGCTATGAAAGAGCATGGTGGCGTTATTATTAATATGGCATCCATTGGTTCAAATGTGGGCATTGCAGACAGGTTTGTGTACAGTACTTCCAAAGGTGCCATCAAGGCAATGACCATGAGCGTTGCGAGAGATTACATCAGCCAGAATATACGCTGCAATTCCATTTCCCCTGCAAGGGTACATACCCCTTTTGTAGATGGATTTTTAAAAAATAATTATGCAGGAAAGGAAGCAGAAATGTTTGAGAAACTTTCTAAATCACAACCCATCGGCCGCATGGCCGAGCCAGAAGAAATTGCTTCGCTGGCGCTTTACTTATGCAGTGATGAAGCAGCTTTTATAACAGGTTGCGATTATCCTATTGATGGTGGTTTTACAACGTTAAACAACTAAAAATATATAAGATGAAACTTTGCAGATACGGCAACCCCGGCAATGAATTACCTGCTGTTGTGGTAAATAATATACGTTACGATGTTAGTGCCTTTGGCCACGATTACGATGAAAAATTTTTTGGCAGTGATGGTATAACGCAGTTGCAGCAATGGTTTGAGGCCAGCAGGGCAACTTGTAAAGTGATAGATGAAAGTGTAAGATGGGCACCATGTATAGCACGCCCTTCAAAAATTGTTTGCATAGGCTTAAACTATGCCGACCATGCAAAAGAAAGCAATATGGCCATTCCTGTTGAGCCTATCGTCTTCTTTAAATCAACCTCTTCAATCGTTGGTCCCAACGATGAACTTGTAATACCAAAAAACAGCGTTAAAACAGATTGGGAAGTAGAGCTTGCCATTGTTATTGGTAAAAAAGCAACCTATGTTGATGAAGCAGATGCGCTGGATTATGTAGCAGGTTTTGCATTGCATAACGACTATAGCGAAAGGGCTTTTCAGTTAGAGCGTGGTGGTCAGTGGGTAAAGGGTAAAAGCTGCGATACCTTTGCACCGCTGGGCCCGTGGGTATCAACACTTGATGAAGACATCAACAACCTGCGTCTTTGGCTAACTGTAAATGGTAAAACCTACCAGGATGGCAATACCAAAAACTTCATCTTTAATGTGCCTCACGTCGTATCCTACCTCAGCCAGTTCATGACCCTGCTTCCAGGCGATGTCATTTCAACAGGCACCCCCGCAGGCGTAGGCCTTGGCCAAAAACCAGAACCCATTTACCTAAAACCAGGCGATGTGGTAGAGTTAGGAATTGATGGTTTAGGAACCAGCAAACAAACAGCAAAAGCGTATCAATAGTTATTTAAAAAAATCTAATAATAAGAGAGCCTCAATGCATTTGTACATTGAGGCTCTCTTATTACTATGTAGTCCGTCAGGCAGTTAATAGTTATAAACTTCTTGTTAAATATCCATCAGTATATACCCTTATTTAGTAGTAAAATCAACCATAGCTAAATTTTCAGACTTTTTATTAACTCTTAATTGTCTTACTCAGTTAATAATCGGCTGTCCTGCATACCACATCTTTTTAGCCGGTAAGCCGCAGGCTTATTTCAAAAAATACGTAGGACATTTTTTGGAAAGGATAAAATACAGTGGTTGTGGGGCAACGGAGGCCTGCCGACCATGAGGCGAAAAGATATGAATTGAACTTTCCTGTAAACTGGTAACATTTTTTCTTAAAATATATTAGATGCGCTTGTCTTGCACCGCATTGTGTAAATGTAATTTTAAGTATTATAAGTTTTGATGTAATGCTGTCATCTTCGCATAATTCACCAGTTGTTAATCTGTACTTTGTCTTCTTCCAAAAGCGATCCGCAACGGACTCGCACTCGCTCCCCACCGTCACGCGTTGCCCCACAAGCCACCTTCGTTTTATCCGGTAAGCCGCAGACTTATTTCAAAAAATCCGAAGGTTATTTTTTGTAAGGGATAAAATGCAGTGGTGTTGAGGCAACGGAGGCCTGCCGGCCATGAGGCGAAAAGATATGAATTAAGCTTTTTAGAAAAAACGTAACTACCTGTTCTTATTAAAAAACAATAATCGCAGTGCCACTCACCAAGGCGTGTCCCTTAGGCCGTATCTGCTCCAAGCCAATGACTGTAGGCTCCCCGCCACCTTTCAGGATGGCTTGCGGGCTTTCCGCTGCTATCCCCTCACGCATTCATCACTTTAATTTATCAGGCAATCTTTTGTATTCACAATTCACTATGCCCTCCATTCATTTCCTTACAAAGAAGCCCTCAGCGCCAGTCGAAAAGGAACTTCCTCATGTTTGGTACTAAAGTTAAGAATGGCAAGCGCAGCCTTTTCCCCCATTAATTGAAAATCTGTAGACATGGTTGTGATACCATTAAGAATAATCTTTTTTAGTGGCGATTCGTTATAAGAAATAACACCCACCTGTTTACCCACTTTTAGCTTTGTCTGTAGTATTTTTTCTATTAACACAACCAGGTCATTTTCCATCAGGTTAATAAATACCTCACCTGCTGCAATTGGCTCATCCTGCAGGTTGCGTACCACCTTGTAAGCAAAAGCATACTGGTGGCAAAACTGGTAAAAGCCCTTCAGTATCTCTTTAGGAAAATGGGTATATTCAGGAAAAATGATTTTGAGTGTATGATATTTCTTCAGTGGTTCCAGTGCCTCTTCAAGGGCATTATAAATATCCTTTTCAAAGTTTTCATAAATAGCAGCAAAGCTGCCTGTAACCCCAGGTACCAGCTTATCTAAAAGCACCAGTTTATGCTTGGGTATGTTGTTAATAATGTCATGTACATTTTCACCGCCTTCCATAAAATGGGGCAGTACCACGTAATGGGTGTAATCGTCAAGCTTATTGGCCAAAAGCTTTTTAAAAAAAGCAAAATCGTTATTGTATATGTAAAGATCAATAGCTGCGGTATTACCAATTGTAGCCACAAAAGCATCATATACAATCTTCTTATGCGGACTTAATTTATTAAAGAGTAATAATATTTTAAGTTGACTATCAAGTTCAGTAGTCTTAATAAAATAGCCTTTACCAGGTACAGAGCCTAATACCCCAATTTGCTTTAAATGCTTGTATCCCTTTTCAGCGGTATCGCGTGATATTTCAAATTCAAAGCTCAGCTCATTTATAGATGGCACTACTTCATCCTTTTTCAGTTTGCCTTCACTTATGGCTTTAATAATAGCATTCGCAAGTTGCAGGTACTTAGGGGTTGAAGAATAATAATCTATGTAGAGGTAATCTAAAAGGGCATTTTTTTTCATCAGGAGCTCAGCAAAGAATTAATCAGGTACAATAATAAGTTCTTTCCTGTTACAGTCTGCACCTTTCCGTTAGTATATCCGTTGCATAACTATAACGGAAGATAAACGGAAGATGAACGGAGGATGAACGGAGGATGAAGGATGTTTTAATATTTCATCCTTATATTTACGCTATGGCAAAATCAAATGGAAATATCCTGCTGGATGGCCTTAACGGGCAATTGGGCAAACAGGTGGTAATTAAACAGTACAAGTATGGTACTGTCGTTTCCCGTTATCCAGATATGAGTAAAGTAAAACAAACTAAAAAGCAGTTGGAAACGGTAGCAAAATTCAAAAATGCACAGGTGTATGCCAAACGCATTATTAAAGACCCTATACTCAAAGCCGCATGGCAGGCAAAACTTCCCGAAGGTGCGGTTGTATACCGTGAAATGATAAAGCAGTACATGGCCGGCAATGCTTCATAGGCCATCCCTGTTGTCTTCCCCGTCTCACTGTTTTACTGACTCACTTACTCACTGACTATACTGACTCCCCGTTTTAACTGTCTTCCCCGACTCCCCGTCTCACTGACTATACTGTCTTACTGACTTCCCTGATTTCCCGCCCCCATGACAGTGCATGACAGCTAAAGGTTATAGTGTTTCTACATTTAAAGCCTTATTTGCTTTGCTATATTAGAAAAACGAGATTATGGGTATTATTTTAGGCGTGTTGTTTCATTTTATTGGTGGGTTTGCCTCGGGCAGTTTCTACATACCGTATAAAAAAGTAAAAGGCTGGAGCTGGGAAAGTTTCTGGATTGTGGGCGGGTTGTTCTCATGGCTCATCGTACCCCCCATTGCAGCGTACTTAACCATTCCCGGTTTTGGCGATATCATCAAAAACACCCCCACCTCAACATTATTGGCCACCTATGTAATGGGTTTACTGTGGGGCATTGGCGGGCTCACTTATGGCCTTGGCGTAAGGTATTTAGGCGTGTCACTCGGCAGTTCCATTATTTTAGGATTATGTTCCGTATTCGGCGCACTCATACCATCCATCTGGTACCAGTACCATCCTACAGAAGGCAAAGACACTATCTCGGTCCTCACGGGCAGCAGTTGGGGGTTAACGGTCATTGCAGGATTATTCCTCTGTATACTTGGCATCATCATCTGCGGCAAAGCAGGTGGCATGAAAGACAAAGAATTAGGCGGCAGCCATACAGATGCATCGGGCAGCGAGTTTGAGCTCGGCAAAGGCCTGATCCTTGCCATCGTATCCGGCGTACTAAGTGCCTGTTTCAGTTTTGGTATCGAAGCCGGCACCAGCATGGGCAATACCGCCAACGATATCTGGAAAGCCGCCAACCCCGGCCAGGGCGAGTTCCTGTATCGCAACAACGTCATTTTTGTAGTCATACTCTGGGGCGGCCTCACCACCAACTTCATCTGGTGCATGATATTAAATGCCCGCAACAAAACCTTTGGCGACTATACCAACAAAACAGCGCCACTGGCAAAAAACTATTTGTTGTGCGCCCTTGGCGGCACCATGTGGTTTTTACAGTTCTTCTTTTACGGCATGGGCGAAAGCAAGATGGGCAACGGTGCCAGCAGCTGGATACTGCACATGTCCTTCATTATACTCATTGCCAATATGTGGGGCATACTTTTAAAAGAGTGGAAAGGCGTAAGCAGCAAAACAAGAACAACAATTATAATAGGCATTGTAACCATCATATTGTCAGTAATACTGGTAGGGTACGGCAACTCGTTGAAGCCTGTGGCTCCCTAACCCCCGAAAGGGGGATGAGGAAGGGTCAGAGAGTCAGTAAGTCAGAGGTGAAAAATGAATGTAAAAAGGATATTCAATAATTAAGTTCTTTTTCTGCGTATTCCGCGCCTTCTGCGAGCCAAAAATAATCCCGCGCAGCGGGAATAAAAAAGGTTCGCGCAAATGTCGCAGATAAGCGGAAAGTAAAAGAGAAAAGCATACCCAAGTTCTTTTTCTGCGTTCATCCGCGTTATTTGCGCGAGAAAACATTCCCGCGCAGCGGGGAAAAGAAAAGGTTCTCGCAGAAAACGCAGAAAGCACTGAAGAGCAAAGAAGAAGGCATTAATAATTCAAGTAGAACCAAAGCATACCCAAGTTCTTTTTCTGCGTTCATCCGCGTTATCTGCGCGAGCCAAAGAAATTCCCGCGCAGCGGGAATAAAAAGACATCTCGCAGAAAACGCAGAAATCGCGGAAAGAACAAACAGGAAACAACAAACCGATAACTGGTAACAGGCAACCAGCAACAAAAAAAAGAATATCAAAATATATTTAGTTATGTCAACAGCAGTATCAGAGTTCAAGCATGTAAGTTATTTATGGGACGATGCGAAGGCAGCATCTATGGCAGGCGATGAAGTAGCCCTGCTCATCTACCGTTCCAATTTATTGGGCGCAGATTTACGTCTCACCAACTATGGCGGCGGCAACACCTCATGCAAAGCCATTACCAGGAATGTATTAACAGGTGAGGATACTGAAGTAATGTGGGTAAAAGGCAGCGGTGGTGACCTTGGTTCCATTAAAAAGAGCGGCCTAGCCGCTTTGTACATGGACAGGTTACTAAGCCTTAAAAACGTGTACCGTGGTATAGAACATGAAGACGAGATGGTAGAACTGTTCAACCACTGCATCTACGACCTTGCCTCAAAAGCACCATCCATAGACACCGCACTGCACGGCTTCTTACCGTTCAAACATATCGACCACCTTCACCCCGATGCAGCGATAGCCATCGCTGCAGCAAAAGATGGAAAAAAAATCACCCAGGAACTCTTCAGCGGCACGATAGGCTGGGTAGAATGGCAGAAGCCAGGCTTCGACCTTGGCTTGCAATTAAAGCAGTGCCTTGATGAAAACCCCGGCATCCGCGGCATCATGTTAGGCTCGCACGGCCTGTTCACCTGGGGCGATACCGCTTATGAAAGTTATATCAACACATTAGAAGTAATAGAGCGCTGCGCAGAATATTTACAGGAAAACATAGTCAAAAAAGCCCCCGTATTCGGTGGCCAGAAAATACAGTCCTTACCCAAAGAACAACGCATCAGCCAGGCAGCAGCATTGGCACCCATATTACGCGGACTGTGCTCAAACGGCGATTTGGCACAGAACCCCCCTTCGGGGGGCAGGGGGGCCATTGGCCACTTCACCGATGATGACAGGGTATTAGAATTTATCAACAGCAACGACCTTGACAGGTTGGCCCCATTAGGTACCAGTTGCCCCGACCACTTTTTACGCACCAAGATCAGCCCCCTGGTACTGGACATCACAGCCACGGACGACCTAAGCGACACCGCAGCCATCAAAGCAACACTAACCCCGCAGTTCGAAGCCTACAGGCAGATGTACACGGATTATTACAATACCTGCAAACACCCCAACAGCCCCGCCATCAGGGATGCCAATCCCGTGGTAATACTGTTCAAGGGCGTAGGTATGTTCACCTTTGCCAAAGACAAGCAAACAGCAAGGGTAGCAGCAGAGTTCTACATCAATGCCATCAACGTAATGAAAGGCGCTGAAGCCATCAGTGAATATACTTCACTGCCAAGGCAGGAAGCCTTCAATATAGAATACTGGTTGTTAGAAGAAGCCAAGCTTCAAAGGATGCCAAAGCCAAAAGCATTAAGCGGCCGTATTGCCCTTATCACCGGCAGTGCCGGCGGTATAGGCAAAGCAATAGCCAAGAAGTTTGCAGATGAAGGCGCCTGTGTTATCCTCAATGATATGAACGCAGAAAGACTCGAAGGTGCAGGTGAAGAATTTGTACAACAATATGGCAAAGACACCTGCGCCACCGCCTTACTGGACGTGACCAATGCAGACCAGATAAAAGCAGCGATGGATGTAGCAGCATTAGCCTTTGGCGGTGTGGACATCATTATCAACAATGCAGGCCTCTCTATCTCTAAATCCATCCCCGACCATACAGAAAAGGATTGGGATTTATTATATGATGTACTAGTAAAAGGGCAGTTCTTTGTAACCCAGGCAGCAGTAGATGTAATGCGCAAACAGGGAACGGGTGGTGATGTGATCAACATTGTAAGCAAGAATGCACTGGTAAGCGGCCCCAACAATGCAGGCTACGGCAGTGCCAAGGCAGCACAACTGCACTTAAGCAGGCTCAATGCAGCAGAACTTGGTGGTGATAAGATCAGGGTCAACGTCATCAATCCCGATGCAGTCATCAGCGACAGCAATATCTGGGCAGGTGGCTGGGCCGAAGGCAGGGCCAAAGCTTATGGTATTACGGTAGCAGAACTGCCCGCCTACTATGCCAAACGCACGCTGTTAAACGAGATCATACTACCGGCCGATATCGCCAATGCCTGCTTCGCCTTTGTAGGTGGGCTGCTGGGCAAATCTACGGGCAATGTACTGAACGTAGATGGTGGTGTAGCCATGGGCTTTGTGAGGTAGAAGGCAGGGTCAGGAAAGTCAGTAAGTCAGTGGTCATTAAGTGAAAGGTGAGAAGTGAGAAGTGAAATGTGAAATACAAAACCTCTCGCAGAAAACACAGAAAGCGCAGAAAAGGAACATTTACAAACAGGGCTTTCTTCTGCGTTTTCTGCGCCTTCTGCGAGAGACAAATATTCCCGCGCAGCGGGAATAAAACAAACTTTGAAAGGAACAAAAGGAACCATGGCAATAGTAGCTTTTAAGATGCAGTTGTTTGCAGGACAGGAAGAAGAATACAAAAGCGGCATGATGCGCTGTGGCCCGAACTGGAAGCATTGCTCAAACAAATAGGCATCAGTGAGTATTCCATCTTTCTGGATGGAACAACGAACAGTTTGTTTGGTGTCCTGAAAGCAGAAGACCCGAAGGCACTGGATGATTTACCCAACCATGCGGTCATGCAAAAGTGGTGGGCATACATGGGCGTTATCATGGCCAGCAACCCTGACAACTCACCAGTAAGAGTACCATTGAAAGAAGTGTTTTATATGCCCTGAAAAGTCAGTGAGCCAGAGGTCAGTAACTCAGTGAAGAGTGAGAAGTGAAAGGAAAAACCGCTCGCAGAAAACACAAAAAGCGCAGAAAAGGAATATTTTCAAACTTGGTTTTCTTCTGCGTTTTCCGCTCCTTCTGCGAGAGACAAATATTCCCGCAAGGCGGGAATAAAAACCCCCTACCCCTGAAGGGAAACGAAGAAAATGGCCGTGACATTAAATAGTTAACAATAAACAAAAAACATTCCCAACCCTAAGGGGCTGGGGCAAACGAAAGCAATGTTATTAGACAAGAACACGATAGGGCAGCACAATGAAACGCTTGCAAAGCAGCATGAAAGGCAATACAACTTTACTGCTGAAACCATCAGCAATAAAGAAGACATACTCAGGAAACTCAAAGCCTTCCAGGTAGCCATACCCAGTTGGGCATTGGGAACAGGCGGAACAAGGTTTGGCAGGTTCAGCGGTGGTGGCGAGCCACGTAACCTCGAAGAAAAGATAGGCGATGTAGGACTGCTGCATGCGTTAAACCAAAGCAGTGGTGCCATATCCCTGCACATACCATGGGACATCCCACAAGATGCCGCGGCCATCAAGCAACTGGCCGCCAGCCATGGGTTAAAGTTTGATGCGGTAAACTCAAACACCTTCCAGGACCAGGCCACACAGGAACACAGCTACAAATTTGGTTCTTTGCAGCATGTAGACAAAGCAGTAAGGCAACAGGCCATAGACCATAATATAGAAGTAATAAAACAAGGCGTAGCCTTAGGCAGTAAAGCGTTGACCGTATGGTTAGCCGATGGATCCTGCTTCCCCGGTCAGTTAAACTTTAGGGGTGCCTGGCAAAGGACTTATGAAAGCTTACAGGAAATATATGCAGCACTGCCCGACGACTGGAAAGTGTTTGTAGAATACAAAGCCTTCGAGCCCAATTTTTACAGTATGAGCGTAGGCGACTGGGGACAGTCGTACCTGTATGCCAGCAAACTTGGCCCCAAGGCATACACGCTGGTAGACCTTGGTCACCATTTACCCAATGCCAATATAGAACAGATTGTAAGTTTACTGATGATGGAAGACAAGTTGGCCGGCTTCCACTTCAATGACAGCAAATATGGCGATGATGATTTAACGGTAGGTAGTATCAACCCCTACCAGTTGTTCCTCATCTTCAATGAGTTGGTAGAAGGAATGGATGCCAAAGGCATGGACCATGCCAACGACCTTGGGTGGATGATAGATGCAAGCCATAATGTAAAAGACCCGCTGGAAGATTTATTGCAATCCGTAGAAGCGATCATGATAGCGTATGCACAGGCATTGCTGGTAGATACCAAAGCCCTGAAAGCCGCACAGGACATCAACGATGTGGTAAAGGCACAGGAAATACTGCAAACGGCATATCGCACCGATGTACGCAGTTTGGTAGCAGAAGCAAGGTTACAAACAGGTGGTGCCTTACAACCACTACAACTGTACCGTAACCTTAAAGTAAGGCAACAACTGATTAAAGAACGTGGTGAAAAGACCGTGGCTACAGGGTTGTAGGGGTATTATATAGTGAGCCACTCTCAAAGAGTGGCTCACTATATAATAGAATTATTTTCCTTAAGTTGTGCTACAATTATTTTATAACAAACAGATGCTTTAAGTCCATGAACAAACTGCCTGTGATTGCCATTTTTGATATTGGAAAAACGAACAAAAAACTCTTTCTTTTTGATGAACAATATAATATTGTTCTTGAACAGCAGCAACAGTTTGAAGAGATTAGTGATGAAGATGGCTTTGCATGTGACGATGTGCAGGCGCTTACAAAATGGGTACAGCAATCGTTGCAGGAGATTTTGATTCGAGAAGATGTAGAGCTGAAAGCCATTAACTTTTCTACTTATGGTGCCAGCTTTGTTTACATTAATAATTCAGGGCAAACAATAGCGCCGCTGTATAATTACCTGAAGCCGTTTGCCGATAATTTAAAGGAGAAATTTTACCAGGATTACGGTGGTGAAAAACAGTTTGCAGTTAAAACAGCATCACCCATATTAGGCAATCTAAATTCTGGTTTGCAGATATACCGTTTAAAGTATGAGAAGCCGGAATTGTTTAGCCAGGTAAAGTATGCGCTGCATTTGCCACAGTACATGAGCTATCTTATCACGGGCCGATGTTTCTCTGATATTACCAGCATTGGATGCCATACAGGTTTATGGAATTTTCCTGAATACCGTTACCATGACTGGGTGTATAAAGAAGGCATCAGTGAGAAGCTGGCACCGATTTATCCGTCTAATCAACTGATGAACATAAATATCAACAACAGGCCTTTGCTGTGTGGTACAGGTTTGCATGACAGTTCTGCCGCATTAATACCTTATCTGGCTAATTTCTCAGAGCCATTTGTATTAATATCTACAGGTACATGGTGTATAACCATGAACCCCTTTAATGCCGTAAGCCTTACCGTTAAAGAACTTGAGCAGGATTGCCTTTGTTATATGGAGTTTCGCGGCAAGCCTGTAAAAGCATCAAGATTGTTTGCAGGATATGAACACGAACAGCAAACAAAACGTTTGGCTGAATATTTTGGTGTAGATGAACACTATTACAAAACGGTTGTTTATAATTCTGATATAATTGAAGCATTGGCATCCGGTGATACCACAGATGAGGCCGAGGCAATGATGCAGCAGTCTTTGTTTGGAGAAAGAAACCTTGAAAGTTTCTCTACTTATGATGAAGCATATCACCAGTTGATTGCTGATCTTATAAGTCAGCAGGTAGTTTCTACCAATCTTGTATTGCAAAAAACAACCAAGAAATTATTTGTAGATGGGGGCTTTAGTAAAAATCCTATCTACATGAATTTACTAGCCAATGCTTATCCTGATGTAGAAATTTATGCATCAGAAATTGCACAGGCCACGGCAATTGGTGCAGCCATGGCAGTACACAAACAGTGGAATAGCAGTAATTTGCCGCCAGATATCATTCAGCTTAAAAAGTACACCGTTTCGCATAACGTATTAACATGAACGTAGCCCTTTTTATACCTTGTTATGTAGACCAGTTTTACCCGCAGGTGGCAATCGCTACCCTTGAATTATTAGAAAAATTTGGCTGTAAAGTTTCCTATCCTTTAAAACAAACCTGTTGCGGCCAGCCCATGGCGAACAGTGGTTTTGAGCATGTTTCAAATGCCTGTAACACTTTGTTTGTTGAGAACTTTGCAGGCTATGACTACATCGTTTCGCCTTCAGGCAGTTGTACGCTGCACATTAAAGACCATCTTCACACCAAAGCACACACAGAAGCTGAAACACAGATACGGCAGCGTGTGTATGAGCTTACAGAGTTTTTAACAGATGTATTGAAGGTGAAAAACATCAAGGCTAAATTCCCACATAAAGTAGGTATGCACCAAAGCTGCCACGGTCAGCGTGGATTAAAGTTGAGTCAGATGACAGAGTTGAACGCACCTTACTATTCAAAACCAGGTGAGTTATTAAATATGGTAGAAGGTATTGAGATTATAACCCTTGACAGGCCTGATGAATGCTGTGGTTTTGGAGGTACCTTCTGCGTAGCGGAAGAAGCGATAAGTGCCAAGATGGGTAAAGATCGTGTAGCAGATCATGTAAAAAACCAGGCCGAATATATTACTGCTGCTGATATGAGTTGTTTAATGCACCTTGAAGGAATATTGAAAAGACAGCAGAGCAAAACGAAAGTGATACATATTGCTGAAATATTAAACGCGGGGTGATTTGCTAATTTGATAATGAAGTGCAAAATCACATCAATCAATCTAATCATTCCAAATCATGGTTCAGACAATTAAATAATATTATGCACACTGAAGTAACCAATCATGCAGATGCGTCGGTTGATTTTAACAAAGATGAACCAAGGGTAGACTGGCATGATAAAACCTTATGGTTTATACGTGAAAAGCGCGACAAAGCAAGTCATGGAATCGATGAGTGGGAGCAGTTACGTGAGTACGCTTCGCAAATAAAAAACAATACTTTAAGCCGCTTAAGCGAATACCTGATTGAATTTGAAGGGAAGGCCAAGGAGAACGGTATTATTGTTCACTGGGCTTCTGATGCCAAACAGCATAACCATATTGTGTATAGCATTTTGCACCAGCAAAATGTAACACGTATGAGCAAAAGCAAAAGCATGCTCACAGAAGAATGTGGCCTGAATGAGTATTTGGATGAACATGGCATTGAAGTAATTGATACTGATTTAGGCGAAAGAATTGTTCAGCTCGCAAAAGAACCGCCAAGCCATATTGTGCTGCCATGTATCCATAAAAAGAAAGAAGAAATAGGGGAATTGTTTCACGAGCATTTGGGTACAGAAAAGGGTGCCTCAAATCCCGAATACCTTACTGCTGCTGCAAGAGCACATTTAAGGGAAACCTTCCTAACAAGAAAAGCAGCCTTAACGGGAGTAAACTTTGCTATTGCAGAAACAGGCGAGTTCGTTGTTTGTACCAATGAAGGCAATGCTGATATGGGTGCTCATTTGGCTGATGTGCACATTGCAAGTATGGGTATTGAAAAACTAATACCTGAGCGGAAGCATTTGGGCGTTTTTTTACGATTACTGGCAAGAAGTGCCACAGGCCAACCAATTACAACTTATTCAAGTCACTTTAAAAAGCCAAGGTCAGGTCAGGAGATGCATATTGTTTTGGTGGATAATGGAAGAAGTATTCACCTTGGCAAAGAAGATTTTAGAAATGCACTGAAGTGTATACGTTGCGGTGCCTGTATGAACACCTGCCCTGTGTACAGAAGAAGTGGCGGGCATAGTTACCACAATGCAGTTGCAGGGCCAATAGGTTCTATCCTTACTCCAAATATGGATATGAAAAAGAATGCCGACCTGCCTTTTGCATCTACGCTTTGCGGCAGTTGCACCAATGTTTGTCCTGTTAAAATAGATATACACGACCAGCTATATAAATGGCGGCAGGTGCTGGTACAGGAAGGTTATGCGCCTGCGGCGAAGAAGGTAAGTATGAATATGATGGGATGGGTGTTGTCATCACCAAAAGTGTATGATATGGCTGGCAAAGCTGCAAGGTGGACGCTGCGCAACACCCCTTTTGCAATAAGCAATAAAATGAATCCATGGTTCAAAGAAAGGGAAATGCCTGAAGCACCAAAAGAGTCTTTTAAAGAGTGGTATAAGAAGAATAGGAGTCAATAGGGCAGTAAGTCATTGGTCAGTAACTTCAAATTTCAAATTACAAATTGATCTCCCTTGAGCAGAGAAAAAATATTACAGCAGGTAAAGGAAAATCAACCATTATTATCGCCATTGCCTGTTATTGATATAACGGTGACTATGGACGAAACTGCCATATTAAACCAGTTTTTAAGCAAGCTTGAAATGCTGCATATAGCAGCTTTTCTTGCCAATGAATATGATGATGTGAAAGACATTATTCACAGAGAAACCAATGGCGGCAGGTTTGTTACCACTATTTCTGAATTCAGGGATATGGCTACGCTGATAGAACATTCCACAGAAATACCCCACAGCCTGGAAGATGTACAGGCCGCAATTATACCTGCACATTTTGGCGTGGCAGAAAATGGTGCAGTGTGGATTACAGAAGATCTGGTAAAATATCGTGTATTACCTTTTATTGCACAACAGTTGATTGTTATAGTTAAGCGAGGCCATATTGTTGCCAATATGCACCAGGCTTATGAAAAAATTGCCAATACTTCTTATGACTTTGCGGCCTTTATTGCAGGCCCATCCAAAACGGCAGATATAGAACAGAGCCTTGTACTTGGTGCCCATGGCCCGAAGGCTATGATGCTATTTGTTGTGGATGAGAATTAACTTTAAACAGATAGATTACATAGGCATATATAAAATTCATCCTCTTTGTAAACCTTCTTTATCACATTCCTGTGCTCATGTCTTCATCCGTTTAACACATAGGTACATAGTAAAGAAAAGAAAGCATAGAACCGTAAGTGTTTTGTATTCCCTATGTGTTCTCGATTTTAGATATGCTTCTATGTGTTGAATTCCTCTACTTCTTCGTTTTTGCATAATCAAATACAATATTACAAAAGGCTTTTACGCCTACATCAAGCATACTGTCATCAATATAAAAATCAGGGGTATGATGTGGTGCTGCTTTTGATGGATTACCGCCCTTTGGCATACCACCTAAAAAGAAGAAGAAAGCTGGTGCTTTTTCACCAAAAAAAGAAAAGTCTTCTGCACCAGTAGTCCAGTCGCCTTCCACAACCTTTCCTTTACCAGCAGCAGCTTCCAGGCTTGGCAGCATTTGTTTTACCAGTGCATGATTATTAAAAGTTACCAGTGTTTTTGTATCAATCGTTACTTCGGCAGAGGCACCACTTGCTTCTGCTATTTTAGAAGCAGTTATTTTCATACGTTCATGAACATCTTTTTGCATCCTGCTGTCAAGCGTTCGTATGGTACCATCCATGGTCAGTTCTTCAGGAATAATATTGCTTCTTACACCAGCATTTATCTTACCAACTGTAATAACAACTGGGGCTTTGGTCAATTCCATTTGCCTGCTTACAATGGTTTGAAAGCCTGTGATTATCTGTGAAGCAACCACAATTGGGTCGATGCCAGACCATGGTTGTGAACCATGACTTTGCTTGCCTTTTACTTTAACAGTAAACCAATCACTAGATGCCATAGTAGCTCCGTACTTGTATTTTATGGTACCAACTTCTGTTTGAGAATTAATGTGCAAACCAAATACAGCTTCCACTTTTGGGTTATCCATTACACCTTCTTTAATCATTAACGGTGCGCCGCCTTCTTCGTTGGCTGGCGGCCCTTCCTCTGCAGGTTGAAAAATAAATACTACGGTACCAGCAACATCTTTTTGCATTTGTTTTAAAACCGTGGCAGTACCAAGTAAAATAGCCACATGCGAATCGTGGCCGCAGGCATGCATCACGCCAACTTGTTGGCCTGCATATTCACTGGTTGCTTTAGAAGCAAAAGGCAGTTTAACGCGTTCAATTACAGGCAGTGCATCCATATCTGCACGCAGTGCGATAACTGGCCCAGGCTTTCCACCCTTTAATATACCAACAACGCCTGTTTTACCAATGCCTATTTTTACTTCAATACCAAGTTTGGTAAGGTTTGCAGCAACATACTGTGCTGTTTTAAATTCGCGGTTGCTCAGTTCAGGGTACTGGTGCAAATGCCTGCGCCATGCAATAACAGAATCATTAACCGCAGCCACATTTTTGTCGATGGATTGTGCCGATGCAAGAATTGGGGTAATGGCGATGAACGCCAATAGAAGTTTTCTCATAATTGCTTTTGTATTGCCATGAATATACAAAGCAAAAGGTTATCAATTTTACCACCTGTAAATATTTTTATGTAGCGATGGATGGGGAAGCTTATGGCAGCAGTTCTTTAGTTTTAGCAGATACAAAATAGTCTGCCCTGCGGATGACATACCAACGCTAATATGTCAAATTATACCTGTCGGCGGATTATGTACAATGCCCACACATGGCAGCGAGTTAAACAATATCAATCCATGAAAACAATTACTTTGTAAAGAATTTTCACAGGTTTACATGTTGCCAACCTATGTTTTCCCGATTGCGTTAGTTGTATTTCCCGATTGTAAAAGCCTCAATAATAAAATCAGTCCACATTCGCGGTCTAAAAATGAACGAATGAGGATACTGTTTTTCTTAGTGATTGGTCTGGTAACTATTGGTGATGTTAAGGCTCAAAAAAGCACACCCCAAACCCCTGTTGATACAATTAGTAGGTCTTTGCCAGATATTACCGTGGTGGGCGTAAACAGCAAAAGCGATTATCAGCAAATGCCAGAAATTGTTGGGACAAACATTTATGCAGGCAAGAAGAGTGCATTGATAGTGTTGGATAATGTTCAGGGAAATGTGGTTACCAATACCATGCGGCAGGTGTTGGCAAAAGTACCAGGCATACACATTTGGGAAAGCGACCCAAGTGGTATACAGATTGGGGTTGCAGCCCGCGGGTTAAGCCCCAACCGCAGTTGGGAATTTAACGTTAGGCAAAATGGTTACGATATTGCCGCCGACCCATTCGGCTATCCTGAAGCATATTATAATCCCCAATTACAAGCCGTGCAACGTATAGAAATTGTAAGGGGTCAGGGTTCTTTACAATACGGCCCTCAGTTTGGTGGTTTGATCAATTATATTTTACGCAATGGCAGTGAGATAAACAAACCATTTGAGTTTGAAACACAGCAAACTGTTGGTAGCAACGGGTTGTTCAACAGCTTTAATGCAATTGGTGGCAAAAAAGGGAAGATAAATTATTATACTTTTTTCGACCACCGCAACGGCAATGGCTGGAGGGAAAACAGTAAATATTATACTAATGCAGGCCATGGTACGGTAACTTATCATTTTAGTAACAAGTTTTCGCTTACTACCGAAATCACGCATTCAAACATCAGGAGCCAACAACCTGGTGGGCTTACCGATGCACAGATACAACAAGATGCACAACAAAGCTTCCGCAGCAGGAACTGGTTTGATATCACCTGGACAACACCTGCGTTGATAGCCAATTATCAAATAAATGACAACACCCGTTGGAACACAAAACTCTTTGGTACCATTGGCGATAGGAACAGTGTAGGTTTTTTACAATCCATCACAACTAAAGACAGCATCAATGCAACAACACTTAACTATAATGAGAGGGTTGTAAACCTTGACCAATACAGGAACTATGGCTTAGAAAGCCGCATACTTACCGCATACCATATAGGCAAAATGACAAATACTTTTTCAGGTGGTGTGCGTTTGTACACTGGTACCACTACAAGGCAAGCAGATGGAAAAGGTACCACGGGCACAGGCTATGATGTAACAGTTACAGGAAATTATCCGAGGGATATAAAATTTGATTCCAAGAACATTGCGGCTTTTGTAGAAAATATATTTCGGCTTACAGATAAATTCTTAGTGATCCCCGGTATAAGATATGAGTGGCTGGAAGGCTCATCGTCAGGCCGCAATGGGTACACTTCTGGTGGTGGGGAAATTACATTACAGAATATTACCCGTAGCCGCAGCTTTGTATTGGCTGGTGTGGGTGCAGAATACCATGTTACAAAAGCTACAGAAGTATACGGCAATATTTCACAAGCGTACCGCCCCATTCAGTTTGCCAACCTGCAAGCCCCGCCAACAACAGATGTGGTTGACCCTGATTTAAATGATGCCAAAGGCTATAATATCGACTTGGGCTATCGTGGTAAAGTAAAAAATTTCCTTCAATTTGATATTAGTGGCTTTTACCTTCAATACAATAACCGTGTTGGCACAATTACGCCAACAGGCGCAACCTATCGTTTAATAACCAATGTTGGGGCCAGTACCAGTAAAGGGTTTGAAGGATATGCGGAATTTAATCCTGTAAAAGCATTCACCCAAAACAAACATACAGATGTAATTGTTTTTGCTTCTTATGGCTATACCAACGCAGAATACAGCGGCGACCATAAAGATGCCAACACCAAAGGCAAAAAAGTAGAGAACGCGCCAACTACAATTTTACGTAGCGGTATTTCAGCAGGGCATAAAGGGTTTTTGTTTACAGCACAATTAAGTTACGTTGGCGAAACATTCAGCGATGCCAATAATACCGTTACCGCTTCTGCCAATGGAAATACAGGGTTAATACCTTCTTACACCGTAACAGATGTAACGGCCACTTATAAACTCCCGAAGGGCATAAACGTAAAGGCTGGTATCAATAATCTATTAGATGAAAGGTACTTTACCCGTCGTGCTGGCGGTTATCCTGGCCCTGGTGCCTTACCAGCAGATGGAAGGACTTTCTTTTTATCAATAGGTGCAAAACTTTAAAAAAAGCGGCAGAAAACACTGCCGCTTTTTTTATGCCGTAGTAGGGCGTATAAGAAAATAAGAACTTCTGTTAAGGTTGTTAAAGTGGGTGCAGTAGTTCTTTCGCTTTTGCAGCGTCGTTTTTCAATTGCTCTTTCAATGCATCAAGTCCATTGAATTTTACTTCGCCGCGTATATAAGCGTGTACATGCACTTGTAATGTTTGGTTGTAAATATCTTCCTCAAAGTCAAAAATATTTACCTCAATAACCCTTGTGGTACCGTTAATGGTGGGGCGAACGCCTATGTTCATCATGCCCTTTAGGAGTGAAAGGTGAAAGGTGAAAGGTGAAAGGGAAGAACCCTGTTTTCCTTTTTCCGTTTCACGTTTCACCATAACGGTAACTGCATAAACCCCATTGGCTGGTACCAGTTTATCATCGTTATTAATTTGAATATTGGCAGTAGGGTAGCCGATGGTTCTGCCAAGCTGGTTGCCTTTTATTACAGAACCTTCAAAAAAATATGGGTAACCTAAAAATGTATTGGCGGTGGCAATATCGTTTTCCAGTAGCGCCTTTCTTATTTTGGTGCTGCTAACGGTTACAGTGTTTAATATTTGTTCATCAATTTCTGTTACGGCAAAACCAAGTTCATCGCCCATTTTTTCCAGTAAATGATAGTCGCCAATGCGACCTTTACCAAAGCGGTGGTCGTAACCAATAATGATGGTATGAGGGTTAAAATACTTATATAAAAAGGTGCTGCAGTATTCTTCAGCGGTTTGATTTGCAAATTCGCTGGTGAAAGGAACGACGACCAAATGGTCAATTCCAGCCTTGTCAAGAAGAGTGATTTTTTCTTCAGGGGTGTTAAGCAAAGGCACATTACCTGCATAGGTACCCACGATTTTGCGTGGATGCGGATGGAAAGTAATAATAACCGTTTCGCCTGAAACCATTGCTGCCGTTGATTTTAACTGGCTGATGATTTGCTGGTGGCCTTTATGAACGCCATCAAATGTGCCAATGGTAACCACTGCATTTTTAAAGGGGGGAAGCTGCGCTAAATCTCTGTGTACCTGCATCATAAACTGCGGCAAATTTAGGTGTTAACAGTGAAGAATAAAGTTGTGGAATACTTGTGCCATGTGTTGATGTGCATTGCTTACTTTAGCAGCAAATTGCAGGTGATAAAGCGTGTGTAAGCCAGCCCATTAAAGAACAAACCCCTGAAGTGTGCGACGCCCACGGGGTCCAATGGACAACGAAGATGCCATATGATCCTGCAGCCGGAAACCAACTATCTAACCCCATATTAGAATCACAATGTCCCTTTACGCTCAACGAGGTGTTTCTGCTCAAAAAGAAGAAGTACATGCTGCCATTAAAAACCTTGACCAGGGTTTGTACAAACATGCTTTCTGTAAAATGTATCCCGATTATTTGGGTGGTGATGCAAACTGGGTAAACCTTAGCCATGCCGATGGTGCGGGTACCAAAAGTATTATTGCATACCTGTACTGGCAGGAAACTGGCGATGCCAGTGTTTGGGCAGGTATTGCGCAGGATGCAGTTGCCATGAACCTGGATGATTTGTTATGCGTGGGTATTCATGATAATATGCTGTTCTCATCTACCATTGACAGGAACAAGAAATTGATACCAGGCGAAGTGCTGAAAGCCATTATTGATGGAACACAGGCTTATTTTGAAATGCTGAAAAAGTACGGTGTAAATATTCATTACCTGGGCGGCGAAACGGCTGATGTTGGTGATGTAGTAAGAACCATTGCAGTTAACGGAACCATGACAGCAAGGTGGCCAAAAGACAGACTTATTACCAATGATAAAATTGCATCCGGCAATGTGATTGTTGGTTTTGCAAGCAGTGGTAAAACAGTGTATGAAGAAGATTATAACAGCGGTATTGGCAGTAATGGATTGACCAGTGCAAGGCATGATGTGCTTACCAAGTATTACGCAGAAAAGTACCCTGAAAGCTATGAGCCAAGTTTAAAAGATAAAGTGGTATACATTGGCAATTACGGTTTAACAGATAAGATTAAAATTACCAAGGGCAGTAAAACAATACAAACTAATACTGCCAAACTTTTATTGAGCCCTACAAGAACTTATGCGCCCCTGGTAAAACAACTGCTGGAAAATCAATTTGATGACATTAAAGGAATGATACACTGCAGTGGTGGGGGCCAAACCAAGTGCATGAAGTATTTGCCAAAGCCATTGAAGGTGATTAAGGATAACCTTTTTATTCCGCCACCGATATTTAATATTATAAAAGAGTCGTCCAATTCATCCAACAAAGAAATGTACGAGGTGTTTAATATGGGTCACCGCCTGGAAGTTTTTACTACAGAAAAGGCAGCAGAAGGTATGATAGCCATTGCCAAAAAGCTGGGCATTGATGCACAAATAATTGGCAGGGTAGAAAAAGCAGGTAAAAAGAAAGAGCTGATATTAAAGGGCGATTTTGGTGAGATACATTATTAACAGCCTTTTGTGTTGATGGATTGGCTGGTTACAGCTTATCATGTTACTTTGTAACTTAATTTTCAAGTATGGCAGAAACCGTTATTTCTCTAAAGAACGTAAACATATACCAGGGCAGCAACCTTATTTTACAGGATGTAAACTTTACCGTTGAAAAAGGTGAGTTTGTATACCTTGTTGGTAAAACAGGTACTGGTAAAAGCAGCCTTTTAAAAACATTGTATGGCGAATTGACTTTAACAGAAGGCGATGCTTCTGTTGTTGGTTTTGATATACGTGCCATGGACTGGAAAAAAGTACCCTTTCTGCGCCGCAACCTTGGTGTGGTATTTCAGGATTTTCAATTATTGACTGATAGAAATGTGCATGAAAACCTGAAGTTTGTACTTAAAGCAACTGGCTGGAAAGATGAACGTTTGATTGAAGAAAAAATAAACGATGTTCTTGATAAAGTAGGCCTTAAAAGCAAGGGCTTTAAAATGCCTTTTGAAATGAGTGGTGGCGAACAGCAGCGTGTGGATATTGCGAGGGCGTTGCTCAATTCGCCAAAACTGATACTTGCAGATGAACCTACCGGTAACCTTGACCCTGAAACAAGCGATGAAATTATGCAATTGCTGTTTCAGATTGCGAAAGATTATGGTACCACAATAGTAATGGCTACACACGATTTTATTGTGATTAATCGTTACCCATCACGCATGTTAAAAACAGAAAGAGGCAAGGTTTTAGACAGTGCCAATTATGTTGCAGAGACAAGTGCCGAAGCTTAATTGTCATTATATGCTTAACGATCTTTATGCAGTTAGGATTGCTCCTGATTTTCAAACTTTTGAGTTTGTAAGTGTTGGCCCCAAAGGAAATATTACAAAAGTTGTTAGCTATACCGAAATCAATATAAAAGGATTTTATAACCTTGGCTTTGGCGACAAAGATCCAATAACAGGTTATTTAAGTGACTTATCAATAACCAATAACGGCGACAGCCAAAAAGTATTGACGACAATGGCTGCCACCCTTTATGCTTTTACAGAAAAAAACATTGGTTCAACAATTATCTTGACAGGTAGTACCCAGGCAAGAACACGACTTTACCAAATGGGAATTTCCAATAACCTGAATGCAATTGAAAAGGATTTTCTGGTTCTTGGATTGACCAATTCGGCGTGGGAGCCTTTTCAGAAAAACATAGCTTACGGTGCATTTTTAGTGACGAGAAAAATATAAATTTGCCATTATGAAGACAAAAAAATTAGTATCAGATAACAAAAACCTTCCCAAAGGCTTTAAGGTTGACCCAACTTTAACTAATAAGTATTCTGATCAACCTTTGTTCAAAGACAAGATCGACAGGGCAAATTATATTCTAAAAACTGTCGGACTTCCAAAAGCTTCATAGTTATTTTCTTTACATGGATGTATAGTTTACAGGGTAAATTTTTGACATCCTTTTCTTCTCTTTTAATGTCCCCAACCGACCTCTATTATTTTACTATTGATAAAACAACCACTGCTGAATTTAAAGACAGGGGCAGCCGTTTTATAGCCTTTGCTTATCCTATTACTGCTGTTGATGATTTTAAAAAGATATTGCAGGAATTAAAGAAAGAGCATCCCAAAGCTGTGCATCATTGCTTTGCCTACAGGCTTGGTTTAGATGGTAATAATTTCCGTGTAAGCGATGATGGCGAACCCTCAGGCTCTGCTGGTAAACCCATTTTAAATGCTATTGACAGTAAGCAGCTTACCAATGTATTGGTAGTTGTGGTAAGGTATTTTGGCGGAACTTTATTGGGTGTGCCTGGTTTAATAAATGCGTACAGGTCAACCGCTGCAATGGCTTTGCAATTAACACCATCTATTCAAAAACAGGTAGAAGTAACTTATGAGCTTCAGTTTGATTATACCATGATGAATGATGTAATGACCCTGCTTAAACAATGCAACTGCAGTATAATTAAACAGGAAAGCCAGTTGTTTAACCTGGTGCAAACTGGTGTTCCAAAATCAAGGCTTGAAGAAGTATTAAGTAAGCTGAAAGATTTTCACACTGTTGATGTAAGGCGTGTGTGATTACGAAATTTTATTCCTGTAAAACAAGCAGTTTTTTAAATTTGCATTACATTCGTTAAACAACTTTTAATTATGAGTGCTTTAGAGCTAAAAGTTTATGAAATATTCAAGTCAAAGTTTTCCGAACAGGAAGCTACCGTAGTACTTGAGTATTTTGAAGCAAAAGCTGAACAAAAATATTTAGAAAAGAAAGACATTTTAGCGACTAAGCAGGATCTATCAGAAACCAAATCTGATATTATTAAGTGGATGTTTATTTTTTGGATAGGGCAGTTAGCGGCCACTTTTGGTTTTATTCTATTATACCTTAAAAAGTAAAACTTCCGTCAATTGCAATCAATTTTACTACGTTAAGCCTTACCACTAACGCTGTAAGCAAGAATACCCACCATCTCTTTTATAATGGCTGTCCAGTCTGCCATATATTTCAGGTTCGGCCATATAAAATCACTCCAGCTATTCTTATCATCAATAACATCAAATGATGATGGATAAACAACCACAGGCATACCCGCCTTGTTAAATACTTTTATTGATCTTCTTAAATGGGTAGCAGAAGTAACAAGCACGTAAGGCCCTTTTAAATTCAGGCTGTCTAATTTCTGCTTGCTAAAAACAGCGTTCTCATAAGTGCTTCTTGATTTATTCTCAACAATTATATCGGCAGGATTCACCTTATTGGCAATAAATTGTTGCTGTAAAAAATTGGCTTCAGGTGGCTCTTTTCCTGTAAGCAAACCGCTGCCGCCACTAACCACTATTTTCTTAATAATGCCAAGATGATATAGCTTTAAAGTCTCTGTAAACCTGTCGCTTCTTTCATTCAAATAACCTTTGTCGTTTTTGTCAAACATGGTCATGCCACCTAAAACAATACCAGCTTCGTATTGCCTGCCTTTTGTAATTGTTGGCTCATTTATTTGCCAAGCGTAGACAGCTTTTTTATATAAGAATGGATTGCTGAAAACGACAAATATCACTGCCATGGCTACCACTAAACGCTTCTTTATTTTTTTGTTCTTTACAATTAAAAACGTAACGAACAGCAGTATTATCCAGTTAAAAGGAACCAGTAAAAATGCCAGCATTTTTGAGACTATAAAGAACATAGTTATCCTTAGTAGTTGTTTAATGTTTTAGCCTGTTACTTGCTACCAGTTCTTTTATACCTGGCGTGTAAATATAAAATCCTTCCCCGCTTTTTATGCCCAGTCTGCCTGCGGTAACCATATTTACCAGCAAAGGGCAGGGGGCATATTTTGGGTTTCCAAAACCATCATGCAACACCTTTAAAATGCTCAGGCAAACATCCAAACCAATAAAGTCTGCCAGTTGCAAAGGCCCCATTGGGTGTGCCATGCCAAGCTTCATAATGGTATCAATTTCTTCAACGCCCGCAATGCCTTCGTATAAACTGTAAATGGCTTCGTTAATCATGGGCATCAGTATCCTGTTGGCAATAAAACCAGGGTAATCGTTTACAACGCACGGTACTTTATCAAGTACTTTGCTAAGCTCTGTAATGGTTGCTGTTACTGTGTTTGATGTGGCATAGCCGTTAATTATTTCCACCAGTTTCATTACAGGAACAGGGTTCATAAAGTGCATTCCAATTACAAGTTCAGGGCGTTTGGTAACACTTGCAATTTTGGTAATTGAGATAGAAGAAGTATTGCTGGCAAGTATCGCTTGCGGCGGAGCAAATTCATCTATCTCTTTAAATATCTTAAGCTTTAATTCAAGGTTTTCAGTAGCTGCTTCTATTACAAGTTCTGCATCTTTTACTCCGGCGCTAATACTTGAAAAAGGGGTGATGTTGGCAAGCGTTCCCTGCTTTAATTCTTCTGTAATCAGGCCCTTGGAAAGCTGCCTGTCAAGGTTTTTACTAATGGTTGCAATTGCTTTTTCAAGCTGACCTGTATTGACATCTATAAGGCTCACTTTAAAGCCATATTGTGCAAACACATGGGCAATGCCATTGCCCATAGTTCCTGCACCAATAACGGAAACATATTTTGTAATCATGGCAATCATTTAATTTATAATAGTAATTACAAGGTTTAAGATAGATAACCAGCGTGAAAATAAGTAGTTTGATGTTACAGGCATTGTATTTGTCTTTGCCATAAAGCATATTGTACTGTTGAACAAAACTTTACATTTACGGTTATGAAATATCTTTTCTCCTCTTTCCTTATTGCTTTTGTTGTGATGGCTTCTGCACAAACTTCGCCTGAAGTAACGGTGATGCCCAGTATCAAAACAATAAAATTGTTTCAGCAAAATAACCAGGAAAGCCTACCCATTTTAAACCTGAATTCTTCTGATATGATCGAACTTCATTTTGATGATACCGATGGCTATGTTAAAAATTATTCCTACACTTTTGTGCTTTGCAATGCCGACTGGAAGCCAGCCAACCTCAGCAGTTTCGATTATATCAAAGGCTATCAGCAGCAGCGTATAAGCCAGTACAGGCCATCATCTATAGCACTAAGTAAGTATGTACATTACCAGGCTTTTTTGCCTGAGAGAAACTGTATTCCCACAAAAGCAGGTAATTATATTTTAAAAGTGTTTCTTAATGGCGATACCACAAAGCTTGCTTTTACCAAAGCTTTTTATGTGCTGAATAGTAAGGCAAACGTTGGTGGAAGGATCATGCAGCCATTTGATAATTCGCTTGGCAGAACGCACCAGAAATTACAGTTTAGTGTTGATGTTACCCAACTGAATGCACAAAATCCTGCGCAGCAGGTAACGGCAAGTGTTATGCAAAACCACCGTTGGGATAACAGGGTGGCTAACATTCCTATTGCATTTATACGTGGCAACCTGCTTGAGTATGATGGTGAAAGGGCATGTATTTTCCCTGGCGGGAAGGAATACCGATGGGCAGATTTGCGTAGCTATCGTTTTGAAAGCGACCGTGTAGCAGGTATTGATAAAACCGTACAGCCTAATGAAGTGCTGTTAAAACCCGAAGCTTCACGTATCAGCCAGCGTTATCTTTTTTTTAAAGATTATAATGGCTGGATGGATATTCTTACCACTGAAAATGTAAACAATTGGTGGCAGGTTGAGTATGCCAATGTGCATTTTATTTATATCCCAGAAAATAACCAGCCTTATGCAGGCAAAGACCTGTACCTGCTGGGCGAATTAACAGGTAATACCATAAATAATAATGGTAAAATGGAGTACAATGCTACGCGGGGTATTTATGAAAAGTCGCTTTACTTAAAACAGGGCTATTATAATTATACTTATGCAACCAAAGATGCCGTTAAAATTACTGCCCCAACTGAAACATACGTTACCGATGGCGATTATTGGGAAACAGAAAACGATTACACCATTTTTATTTATTACCGCAGCTACAGCGAAAGGCACGATGCATTGGTAGGTGTAGCCAGTATTAATTCAAGAAATATACGGTAGCAATTAGCAATTGTAAAGGCGGCCAATAAAAATTGGCCGCCTTTTTTTGTTGCAACATCGTGTGTAGAAGAAAAATCCGCACGGGAGAATCAAATAATCCCGTGGGGCGAAGTGAATAATCCCGTGGGGAGAATCAAATAATCCCGTAGGGAGAAGTGAATAATCCCGTGGGGAGAAGTAAATAATCCCGTGGGGAGAAATAAATAATCCTCATAAGGAAAATGAAAAAACTAAAACTGGTTAATTAAAACTCCGCATCACTACCCTTGGCCCGCCACCTGTATTCCCAGCCTTATTAAGACTAAAAGTAAAGCTCAACAAAAAGTAACGCTGCAGCACATTGTAGCGTACATCTTCAATATAGTTTTGGTTGGCATTACGGTTAATACCAAGGTTTTGGTTCAACAGGTCAAAAGCACTTAGTTTTATTTCTGCACGTTTGTTTTTAAGAAAGCTTTTGGCAACGGAGGCATTCCATAATGGGATGTTGGTGTTGTATCCATCGGCACGACCACTGTTAATGGTATAATTAAGGTTGTTGTTGAAGATGATGCCAAGGGGCAGGTAGTTGGTCATTTCAAAACCATATACCTGCTGTACATAATTGTTGTTAAGCTGTGGCTGCAGGCTGTTTTTTGCACTGCTGAAATTTATCCTGCCGGTGGCCCTCGCATCAATCAGGTTATCAATACCAAAATTGTAGTTTAACGATGGGCCAATGCTGCTGTTATTAATGGTATTCATCACGCCGTTTACAAAACCAATATTGCGGGTAATGTTGGTGCTGATGCCCATGTCTACACGGCTTTTCAGTTTCTTTAAGGTAAAACCGTAATTGATGTTGCCAAACAAAAAGTAATTGCCATTGGCATTTACAGGCCTGGTACTTCTTGCGCCGTTGGCGAATATGCTGTCAGAATTTACAATAGCGTTATTGGTAAAATTGGCACTTACAAAAGCAAACAGGTTGCGCTGCGTATAAATATTGGTGCTGAAAAAATTAAGCGTTACTGACTGCTGGTAGCTGCGTTTTAAACCAGGATTTCCATACACAATATTCAATGGGTCGCTAATGTCTGCAATAGGCTGTAACTGCGTGGTGGTTGGCTGCTGTGTAGTAGTGTTGTAATTAAAATTAATGCTGCTGCTTTGATTGGGACGGTATTGCAAATTGGCAGATGGAAGTAAATCAGTAAAGCTTTGCTGTACTTCTGTACCCTTGCTGTTGTTAATACTTTTTAGGGTTGATGCTTGCAGTGAAGTACCAAAACCATAATTGAATTTTGCAAGATTGGTACGCACATTTACCGTGCCTCCACTGTACGAATAATTATTGCTGAAATCGTTGGTGAGCGTGGTGTTCAGCGCATCAAACTTACCTGAAGTACCGTTAAAGTCCATGGTTTTACGGTTGCTTTCGCCACTGCTGGTATTGTAAAAAGCACTCAGTTCCAATAAAGATTTTTTGCCCAAAGGTTCTGTGTAAGTAAGTAAAGATCCAAAGCTTCTGCTAAGTGCTTCCCTGTTGTTTTGCTGGTTAAGAATAGAATCCCTGTCAAGCGTTCCATTGGTGTAAAAACTGTTTTTGGTGTATTGTGTGCCATCCTGTTTGCTATCGTTATAGGCATTGGTAATGGTTGCAGAAATAGTCCTTCCCTTCCTTGCAAAACGGTGCCTGAATAAAGCGGTATTGGTAAAGTTGAAGGCATTGGAATTACTGGTAGTATTGGTAAAACCATCATTCAGTTTAACATTACTGTTGTTTAGTGATGTGTAGTTATTACTGCTCCTGTTATTGTTCTGCTGAAAGGTAAGTTGTGGGGTAAGTTTAAACGACGTAAAGCTGTCTATCTTTTGGTCTACAATAAAGTTTAAACGTTGTTGCTGGCTGCGTCTTACCGCATTACTTACTGCGTTGTAGGTATTTTTTGTACCATCCTGTAAAAAGTTTTGGCGGCTGGTATTGCGTTGTGTATTCAGGTTTATATCACTGAACAATGCATTGGTATTAAGGTCGGTTTTTTTGTTGTAATTATCATTGTAATTTATACCACCTGCATAAGTTTCTGCAACGCCCTGCTGGTTTTGCCCAAGCCCTGTAGTTGGCAAACCATTATCGTTGCTGCCATCATTTACCCTTATGGTAATGCCGCCACCGTTGCGCATATTGCGGCTCATTTCGCCTGTAAAATTCATTACATCGCTAATGCTAAAGCCCTGGCGGTTGGTATTATTGGCCATGCCAATGGCGCTTAGTTGCTGCTCGCCATTAAACCTGTTAATATTGGTTTGTGCATCATAGCGGCCTTCTGTACCTGCGCCTGCTGTTACCTTACCAAAAGTGGCATTCTTGCGGTCTTTTTTCAACTTCAGGTTAATGGCTTTTTCGCTGTTGCCATCATCAATACCCGTAAACTGAGAGCGGTCGCTTTTGCGGTCAAATACCTGTACCTTATCAACGGCAGATGCATCTAAATTCTGCGTGGCAATTTTTGGGTCGCCTGTAAAAAATTCTTTGCCATCCACCAATACACGCCTTACTACCTGACCATTTACACGCACCGTACCATCGGCATCAATTACAACGCCGGGCAGCTTTTTAAGCAGGTCTTCTACAACGGCATTGGGTGCAGTGCGAAAATTTTCTGTATTAAATTCAAGGGTATCGTTGTTAATGGTAACTGGCGGCCTTTTGGTATTAACGGTTACATCGGCCAGTTTTTTTACATCGGTTAAAATGATGTTGCCTGCATTGATGGTCTCGCCTTCCCTTGCTTCAAAAGGTTTCCATGCAGTGCCAAACCCAATATACGATGCAGATAAAATATAGCTGCCCTTAGTTAATTGTGCTAAGCTGAATTTACCCGATGAATCTGCCCTTGTAAAACTTACCAGCGTTGAATCTTTTGCATTCACTACAGATACAGTCGCATACGCAAGTCCTTTATTGGTAGCAGTATCAAACACAGTACCCTTTACCGTGGCATTTTTGGTTTGTGCATCTGCAAATTGAGTGGCTAAAAGAATAATAATTAAGAGGAGTAATAAATACTTCATAACAGCTATATTTTATGGGGTCAAAAGTAGAAGCCCCCCATTGCAATAGCGGTTAATGAACCTATGTGTAACGTTAATGAAGGTTAATAGTTTTTTTGGGTTACGGGCTTTTGGTTATTAATTGCCAATTGAAACACATAGGCACATAGAAACATAGGAAGAGTTCGGCTCAAATCTATGTGCCTATGTATCTATGTGTTAAAAGAAATAGCGAAGCTAAACTGGCGCATGGCCTCTGGCCTGTGCCTGCATGTTACTTGTTTATTACTTGAAACGTTTACTGCAAATGAAGTGACGGCTAAGCACAGGCCGGGAGGCCTGCGCGTGTGAGGGGGCGGGCTTTTGGTTATTAATTGAGCATTGTTGCATCGCAGGACTCTGTGGCCGTTGCACTTCCGATAGCTATCAGCATGTACGCTTTGTTCTTTATTCAGCAGGTTCCGTCATTGCGAGGTGCCCCCCAAACCTTGAAGGTCTCCCAAAAGATCTTCAAGGTTTTGTTTATTATACTGGCGCATGGCCTCTGGCCTGTGCCTGCGCGTTACTTGTTTATTACTTGAAACGTTTATTGCAAATGAAGTGACGGCTACACACAGGCTGGGAGGCCTGCGCGAGTGAGAGGGGCTTTATATGCTGTACGAAGTCTCTGACTTCGTATGCCCTATGTTCTTTAAAGCCTGTGGCTTTTACTTTAAAACCGTGCTGGTTTGCAAACCCGTAAGAACATAAAAAATGCGAAGTCTGAGACTTCGCATAGCGGGTTGAGGGTATATTCGTCAAGCCCCAATAATGCCAAACCTAATGCTGGTGGCAGGATTTACCACCTTGAGTTGAATAAATCTTCTATTCTACTTTTCTCTTTCGCCCAATTAGGTCTTTGAGATATTATTCTCTGTTTGTCTTCTTCACTCGGATTTTGTGGTAAGTCAATTAGTTCTGGTGTCAAATTATCTAATACTATTTCTGTCATTGAATATGGAAAGTAAACACCGTGTAAATAAGTAAATCCAGTGCTTGATGCTTGATATATAATGTGTTTGTTTATAAGTCCAACTACTGTGTCATTGTCTAAAGGCATTTGTAAAGTTTGCTTGCCATTTATATAAAATTCTCGTAGCAATCCTTTTTCGTGAATGTCAAGATATTTGATGTCTTTCAAAATTGAGTTTTTGATTTTCTTGGTCAATCTTTTTCTTGAGATAAGTCTGCCTAAATAATTAATAAGAGTGACTAATAGAAAAGCTGAACTTATTAAAAAGGCAATTCCTAAATATTTTCCGTAGTCCTTTAGAAAGTCTGTCAGATTGAGTTTTGTCAAAAATCTCTGTGGGACAAATAGTATCAATGCAGAACTCAACCATATTACAAAGAGTAATTTTGTTGGAATCTTTTTTATGTCAAATAGCTTTTCTAAAAATTTCTCCATTGTAACTTGTTTTTATTAGCAGTGTGTGTCAAATAAGCTTGCCACCTTTAGATTTATTCGTCGAGTCCGCACCGCTGCTGATGCTTGCACATAGCTGATGTTACAATGTTCAGCCCTACTTTTGCAAATACTTTTGTTGTGCGCTCTTTCTTATGTTGCATAGGTTGTTAACTTGCTAAGAATAAGTTTTGCTCTTTTAGCAATAAAGTCCATAAACTTGTCCTCTGTCCATAAGATTTCGTCTGTTGGAATAAGATGTAAAGAAACAAAAGCTGGTTTGTCTTTTACATATTCTGGATTATTAACCCACTCTGAAAAGGGCTTTCCGTTTTTAGTGCCACGATTTGTTCCGTAGTCAATTAATTGAAAATTTTTGATGCTATTGATGTTTACCCAATCAAAAGCTTTGCTCTCTAGAATAGATTTTGGCATTATGTGGTCAACATCATTTGTTCTTGTTGTTCTTCCTCTATCATACATCAGGTAATACACAAACGAACTATCGAGTTGGTCTAGGTTGTCACTGGTGTATGTTCGTGTAAATGTTATTGGATGATTTATATATACCTGAAAGAGTTGGTCAATTGGAAAAGGTTTGTCTTTGTAATTTTTAATAGCTTCCAATATCTTTTTGATGCCTGTTTTGTAAGGTATCCAACCAGCACCTTTACTTCTAAAAACGCCGTTGATTAAAGAATGATAAAGCCAACGTTTCATCAATGGAAAGTCGGGATTGCCTGCTTCATAATTGTCAAAGTAATGTTCTAATCTGTTATTGTCAATTTGCTTGTGGAATAGTTGATAGGCAATAAAGAATAAAGGAATGAAGGAACGATTATTGTCTTTGTAATAATCGTATAGTTTTGAGCACTCTAGAAAATCTTTGAGTGCTTTGATAGTTGATTTTATTCTTTCACGATGATTAATAGCAAAATCTGCGTCTGAACCTTCAATAGACGACATTTCTTTGTTGTAGTTGTCTTGCAACAAGAAAATTAACTTGATTAAGTTCTCTTGTGTCAATCCTATGTCTTGATATTTTTCCAGCATTTCACTTAAAAAACCTTCCATTTCCCAAGCAAAGCCTTTCAATATTGAAGCAACAAGGTCAAAAGATGATAGCCTCGTTCCACCATCGTTGAGCCTTCTAAAAAGTTCAACAATTCTTTGTCTGTTGTCAATCTCAAGCAAGCTTTTGTTGATAACTACTTTTGAAATACCAAGAGTTTCTGCAGTGATTACGTTTTTATAAAATGATTTTACGTTTTTGGCTACATGCGTTTTTTTGATATCACCATCTATTAAACTCTTTTTTATTATTTCATCAGCAACTTGGTCTTCATCATTGGTATCTTTCAATCTTCGCAATAGCTCTTTTGCAGGATACCAAAAATGTTCTTGAATTTTTCTATCAACATTTTCTTTTGAAATTTTGGGAAGTTTATTTTCTTCTTTTTCAAATTTGAATTCGTATTCTGAATTAAAATCACTAAATAAGTCAAAGTATAAACTCTTTCCGTTAATACTTCCTTTTAAACCGATGTAAAATGTTTGAAGCCTTTGCTGTCCGTCAATTACAAAAAACTGAAGTTGCTTGAGCTTGTCAACTTGTCCTGAAGGTATGAAGTAACCATCTTTTGTAAATTGTCTATAATTGAACAAAGGCTTGGTATCTTTTTCTTCTTCAATCACCATAACACCACCAAAACTGTCACCTTTTAAAAGTGTGTCAAAGAGAAGTTCCATTTTATCTTCAGTCCAAACTAATGAACGTTGAATAACGGGAAGAACAAATTTTTCTTCGTCAATTTCTGTAACTGCGTCTGCGATTCTGTAAGTTTTCCAAATAGCCATTTTATGATTTTTGTTAGTTTTGCTTATTTAGGGATTGTCATCTTGCTATCCTTAATCTTCCTTAAAACTTAGTAACAGCTGCCAGCTATCCAGCTATCCTCAGTCGTCCTAAACCTTCGCAATTGCTGGCCTGAGTTTTTGCAACTCAGGTCTACGCACATTTACACCTTCGGCTCTTCTTCATCCTCGCCACCACCCCTCGTATCAACCACAATCCGCGCACTTTGGTAAGTGGCGTAAAAGTCAGTATCCTTTTTAGCTTCGGCCAATCCGTCAAGTTTGTCAAGTGTAGTATTGAGTTCATCAAAAGCAGGTACTAAGGCTTCGGTAGCAGCGGCCTTAACACTAATGGCAGCCCTTGGTGCAGCAACCAGCGGTGCATAAAGGCTTATAAGTGTGGTAAGCTGGTTCACATCAGCAGGCAATAGCTCATAATCTGCAAGGTTATCAATTTCATCCTGTACGGTATCGCGTATCAGCGTAAGTGTATTGCTTAAAGTGGTGTCGCGTAATTTCTTTAACCCGTTGGGCGTATAATCAAGCGCAGCGTACAGGGTATTGTTCTTTTCTTCCAGCGCATAGCTGCGTGTGGGGCCAACAAGTTTTATGGCAGCAGCAATGGCGGCATCTTCTGCCTGTTCTTTGTCCTGGGCGGTACCCGTTAGCTTTTTGCTTTGTGCCTGTGCCAGCCCGTCAATAGCGGCAATAATATTGTCAAGGTCTTTACTGGCCTTGGTAAAAGCTTTGCCTGTAAGCAGCAATTTAAAACTGGTAAGTGTAAGCTGTGCAGCTTTGGCCATCGACAGCAGGTTTTCTTGTCTCGCAGTCATTTGGTAAAAGGTTTTTAGATGATTTAATGCACCTAAAATATTAAATATTTTCAAAAACCCACATTTTGAGTAAAAAATTAACCATATGGTTAATTTTTTAGTGCATTAACTGTGTATAAGCCCATTGTCTTCTCCTAAAAAAACTTGTCACATTTTGAACAACAATTTTCAAAATGA
Source organism: Chitinophagales bacterium (assembly GCA_031424995.1). Lineage (GTDB taxonomy): Bacteria > Bacteroidota > Bacteroidia > Chitinophagales > Chitinophagaceae > Parasediminibacterium. The sequence continues at coordinate 35,853 of JANPIP010000011.1, forward strand.
GTCAAGACAAAGTGCTAAAAGCTTACACGACCCAAGTATCAGATGCTTTTGATAGAACGGACGAACAATGTAGTTACGAGCCAGCCTTTAGGCGTTGGTTGGTGAGAGAAATCGAGGAGCAAAAAATGACTGTTTGGCAAGCTATAGAACGGTTCAATTTCAATCCCAAAAATGGGCATGCACTCATTGGTTCTTGGCGCGAGAAATATGCCTCTTCTCTGGTTTTATCTTTACCAGATATGACAGCGGCAGAA
>JANPIP010000012.1:0-96674 GCA_031424995.1 Chitinophagales bacterium
AAAAGGAACACGGTAACTATGAATAAGCTTGCCTTTATGTGGCTTACCATTATCAATATAGCCGTAAAGAATTTTATCACTCATTAAATAATAGGTATCCATTCCGGGAAGAACATTTAATGAAGGCATAAATATACCCGTGCCGGCTTTTGCGGTATATAGTTCCGTCCATTGAGGCTCATCCTCAAAATTGGTAATAATTTCATCCGCATCAAGTGCTAAAAAAATATTATTAACACCCTCAATTTTTCTGGCTTCTTCTAAAAGTAATTTTTGCCTGGCTTCTTCATTGTATTCACCACTCTTGTTTTCTATTAAAATTACTTTCTCAAATTTTTTTGCAATTTCAACCGATGTATCTGTCGAGCCTTGATCTGCTATTATAATATAATCAGCCCATACACTGGTGCATTGTAAAAATGTTTCAAGTATCCAGGCTTCATTTTTTACAGGCGTAAGGCAAATTATTTTTCTTCGTTCCATAAAGTTACATTCAACATTGGTTTACCAGATCAGCCATTCTTTTAAATCCATTCCCACACATTTTGTTTGCCCCATGCGCATTCCTAAAAACATACCAGGGTTTGAGCTGAAGGTTCCTATAAACTTTTCAGCCGATGCAAGAATATCCATACTTGCAAAAAGGTTTACCATTTTTTCTTTGCGAAAAGCAGGGGTAGCTTTTACAAAAGCAGCATTTGAAAAACCTGCTTCTTCTTCACGGCAAAGGGTGTATAGCTTCCAATCAGGAAATGCTGTCTTTGTTTGCCTGATTACGGCATAGTCATCAGTAAGTATAAAGGCATTACGGCAGTCTGATTGTTCCATTGCGGCTGTCATATAAAGGCTGGGGCTTAATATTTCACCCTCCATAAACTTGTCACCAGCCCTTATATGCAGCCCAACATAATTTTCAGGCAGCTTAAGTTTTGCTGTAATAGTAGTTACCGCCTGGCTTACCTCCTCATTATATTTCCATACTACATTATTAATAATTACTTGGGTCGCATCTAACAGGTTACCACTTATTCCTAATTCAGGAATAGCAAACGTTTCTTTTTCAAACACCCTTTCATGAAAAAAATCCCATAAATCCTGCGTTAAATAATCAACCTGGTACAAATGCTTCAAAAATTGAGCGGTAAAGGCTTGCCGCCGTCCCTGCTGCATATGTGGCCTGTAGTTATAATAATCATGTATCCAGCGGCTGTCTTCTTCACAAAACGGGGTAAAAAAATCAGTATAACCCTGTTCTATTTTAAAATTGGCAAAATTGGAATTTAAAACAAAACGTATTTTATGTTTAAGGCAATAAAGCATGCCCAATACCATATTATTATATTCCGAAAAAAAACCCGAATCAGCACCCAACCTGAACACAAGCTTCTTTTTAAAAGAATTATTAAGGGCAATGTATTCAGGTAGTAAGTTTTGGGATATATCCATGTTCAAACTTGTTACACTTGTCTTAACTTCTTTTTTAATAGCAAAAAACCCTTTTTAATGCTTTGCCCTACAAATTTCTACCGTCAAATCAACAACTTAACACAACACTTTATTTAATTCTTCAATGCCGATAGCAGGGTTGTTCCGTAAAGTTTATTTCGCCACCAGCTTAGCAATATTCTTTTTCTTTCAAAAAAACCGATTGAAGAAAGGTACGTACTCCTGAACTTTAAAAAATGTGTATAGGCATTGTCAATCTGGCTGGCTTGTTGTTTACAAACAGGAGAAAACTGTACTAATTTATTATAATACATCCAAAGCCGCACCATGGCATCTGCATTTTCAGTTGGTTCAAAAAAATGCTGGTACATGCTGTTTTTCATTGCTTCAATAGAAGCCCATTGCGCTTTAGATGGAACACCAACATTTTGGTTTTGATGCGCCCTGTAATAACCAAGGCACTCGTTTAAAGCAAAAAAACTATTTTTTGCAGATAAGGCTAACGCTAAATATTCATCATGTATACCACAATATGTAAAATTAAAGGGCAACAATGGGTGTAAAGCTTTGCTTCTGAGGGCTATACAGCACCCTGTAGCCACATTGTATGTCTTCAAAATATAATCATACAACAGTTCATTGCTTTCCTGTAAATCAATCCTGTGTTTAAATGCAATTGATTCCCAGATAGAATAGCCTGATGGTTCGCCGTTTTCGTTCATTACAAAAGCATCGCAAAAAATGCCATCTATCTTAGGTTGCGTGTCAAAAATTTCTTTAAATCGCTCTACTTTATTGGGTAGCCATTTGTCGTCCTGGTCTGATAAAAAAATCATATCACCAGTGGCGAGGGACAATGCTTTTTCAAAGTTTTTAGCATACCCAAGGTTCTCACCATTCTTTACAAGATGAATAATACTGGGATAGTGAATTTGATATTGCGTAATTATTTCGATGGTTTTATCAGTAGATCCATCATCGCAAATAATAACTTCATCAATAGCACACGTTTGATTAAAAATACTGTCAAGTTGCTCAATCAAGTATTTTTCACCATTATAAGTACAAAGTGCTACAGTTACTTTCATGCTTTTGCTTTTACAGTACTAAGGCCGTATATACAGCTTAACTTCTATTACCTGTAGCCGCTTAATGCGTAATAAAAGATTTATTCCCCACTTACTATATTCATTTTAAACTATTGCCTCAATTATCTCTATTATCTGCCTCCCCGCCACCGCAACATCAAAAGCCTTTACAATATCGCTTGAATTGCCCGCATTAGTAAGGGTGCTGTTACGGGTAGTGTACATCCCAATAATCTTTTCGCCCATAACATCAATGGCACCATAAGGAAAGGAATGGCCCAACCCGTTATTAATAACTTCTGGTATACCACCTGCATTATCAAAACATAAAACGGGTACTCCTAGCGACGCAGCTTCTAAACATACAAGGGGGAAGGGATCTTCTCTTGAGGTTAATGCAAATACATCAAAAATTTGAAAATAATTATTGGGGTCTGGCTTAGCCCCTGTAAATAGAATTCGCTTTTCCAATCCAAGCATCGCAATCTCATATTCATAATAACATATAAAGCCATCGTCAATAGTTCCAAGCCAGATAAATTGTATGTTATTTCCTGGAATTTTCCGGTCGATATAACTTACCAGGTAGGCAAAAAGGTCAACTCCTTTTCGCCAGGTGGTAACACCACACGCACCAACAACAAAATCGCCTGGTTGTATATTTAGTTCCTCTCTTATGGAAGATGGCGTTTTTGTAATTGTTACAAGTTCTTTTGTATCAATAAACTCATAGCACTTACTAATATGGCTTCTTTCTATTCCGTAGTTGTACACTAAATTGTCAATAGTGGTATCAGAAACAGCTATAAAGTGATCAATAAGTTTCAACTTCGATGCTTCAAGAAAAGCAGGAAAATAATTTTTTGTAGAAAACCCGTTTTCATGTACATGGCAAATGATTTTACATTTATAATGTGCATGTAAAAAATCAAATACATCAGTAGTAACTACGGTATGCCCATAAATTAAATCAAATTTCTTTTCTGCCAACGCTTTTGGTAAAGGGCGTTTATAGGCAACTTTCACTCCCCGCAAAGCTTTTAAAACTGCCCTTTTTACTATAGATGAATAAGGCAATTGTGGGTTCCACACAAAAGCGGGTGCCACGGCACTATATGCTTCCATTAAAGGGCCATCTGCTTTTACAATAATCGAAAAATCACAGCAATCAACTTTTTTTAACCATTTAAAAAAATGAAGGGCTACAATAGGGGCACCAGTCCTGGATGCGTTGGGCAATACAAAAAGTAGGTTAAGCCTGTTTTTTTCCATTAAAAATTTACATATTAATACTGATGTATGGAAAGGTTGGCCGTATTCTTAACAACAGAATTGGATGGGATGAATCAAACTGGTTGAATCATCTAAATGTTTCATCAAAAAAATTTCATCATTGTAAGTACAACAGTGCTACAGAAATTTTTATAATGCCAATTTCGATTTTAAAAACCGCAAAAAGGCTTTAATAAAGGCAATAGGCATTTTATAATCATAAACTAATAGTTTAAGTCTTTCCTGTATATCAATTGATTCATTAGTAAGCCTTTGACTCCAAAACTGCCTCATCTGTTTATCTAAAGTCTCGTAAGGTTTTTGAAGTTCTTGGTTTTGTATCAATACCTGTATATCTTTTCGTCTATGAAAGGTAAATCCGCTTCGTAGCCAGCTAGTATTAAAACCACCACCTGAAAAATGTATAAGGTCAACAAAATATAATACTACTGCATCATAACCACCACCCGTAATCCTCAAAGAAATATCTATATCATAAAAATGAAACCCATCAATAGCCTCGTTAAAAGGAAACTGTTGCCAAACGGCTAACGGCATAAATAAGAAAACACCATCCAAAACTGTTACTTTAGCAGCAGTCTCATTTTCTGGGTTATTGGTAAAGTCCATTACTCTACCGTCAGAAAACCTGTGAAATAAGTGAGTCCTTTCAAGCAATACATTGCCATTGCCCCAGCCAGTCACGTATTTCGATTTGTATTTGCTGCCGGCTAACCCGGCAATACCAACATTGCTATTGTTCTTAAAAAAATCTATAATTTTTTCACCCCACCCTGTACTTATAAATTCAACATCTTCGTGCACAAAACATAGGTAGGGGTATTTCGCTTGTTTTGCACCCTTGTTATAGGCACTGCAAATTCCCATTTTAGCATCCGAATTATTAATAACAATAATTTCAAACACTATATTCTGTAAGGTCTGGGCAATATTCTTCTCCAGCTTTTTAAAAACACTTTCCTTAGCCGAACATACAATTATAGAAATCATTAATTATCTAATATCCTTGGTATACTGAATGTTTAGAATAAAACTAACTCTGCTTATTAAGGAAAGTGTGGATCCAGGCAATGGTAGATGATAAACCTTGCGGAAAAGCAATGCTGGGTTGCCAACTATTTATTTCGCTTATTTTCTTGTTGTCAAGTACATTGTAAGCAACATCAAATGGTCTTAAAGGCAAAAAATCAACATTTACTGGGTACCCGGTAATATGATTACCTATTTCAGACAATACTTCATTAATTGACAAGCCAATACCAGAACCAACGTTATATACTTCGCCGTTGCTGCCATATGTTATTACATCCATAACAGCACTGCTAAAATCATCCACATGAAGATAATCCCTTATAGCCCCCCCGTCACCAAATATCTGTATGGTTTCTCCCCCAAGTATTTTTGCAATAGCTGTCGCAATAAAACCTTGTCCCCTAAACGGAAGCTGCCCATTGCCATATACGTTCGAAGGCCGGACGATGCGTACATCCATTCCATAAACTTCTTTGTACATTAATACATACTTTTCGCAGGCTAGTTTAGTTATACCATAAGGTGACAGGGGATTATTTGCCGATGATTCTTTTATAGGCAATGTAACAGCCGAATTACCATAAACTGTACCGCCTGACGAGATATAAACATAAGTAACATTTGGAAGTTGCCTCGCAAATTCAAGATGACTGATAACATTATAAAGGTTTTCAGAAAAGTCCTTTACAGGATCACTAAAACTTGTACCGGGCACTGAAGTATAGGCAAGGTCAATAACAACGTTTTTATTAAATTTTGCGTTCTCTAATAATAAATTGTAATAAGATTTGTCTTTTAATGAATGATCATTTGCTGCATTGGATATTTGGCCTCTAAGTATTGCAGTTACATCAAATCCTTTTCGATCCAGAAAATCCGAAAGGGCTTTCCCTATAAATCCACCGCCACCAATTAGTAAAAAAGAAATATTATTACTCATGAAAAAGTTCAATTCAGTTTAAAAAAGGGTCTAATTCACTCACCATCCGGCTAACAATTATGTCTGGACAAAATTTATCTTCTACAACTGCCTTTCCTTTTCTTCCGGCCTCTTTTCTAAACGCCTCATCATTATAAACCCGCCATAAAGTATCTGCCATGGCATCAATATCCAAATAGGGTACTAAAACACCGCCCCCATTGGTAAGTAACTCCTGTGCTCCACCCGATTTATCAAACGCAACAATTAATTTTTCCAGGAACGACGCTTCCAGGTTTACCAAGGGAAAAGGGTCTTCTCTTGACAGTAAAACAAATACATCAAATGCATTAATATAATCAAGGTATTCTTTCGTAGCACTTACAAAAATAACATCATCTTGCAAGCCGCATTTTGCAAGGTCATATTTACTTTCAACTATAGGCAAATCATTGTTATTACCCCCCACCCAAATTAATTTAAAAGGTAAATCAACATATTTCTTCTTCAATTGCTTTACCAGCAAAACAATCAAATCCGTTCCTTTTCGCCATTCAGGGGTGCCTGCCCCGCCAATCACAAATACACCATCAGGTATCCCAAGTCTTTTCCTCATTGCGCTGGCTGGCTGTGTCGGTTTAACACCCGGTTCAATAAAAGCATGGGCTATACTTACTTTGCTGGTAGGTATTTGTAAATTGAGGGTAATATTTTGGGCTACCGCTTCCGAGCCTGCAAAAATGTGGTCAAGGTTTGCCAGTTGTTTTTCAAGATAATCCTTTGCAAAAAAACGTTCCATTACATAGCTTAATTCATGTATGGCGCAAACAGTTTTAATCTTATATATTTCTTTAAGTGCATCCAGCCATGGAAGGCTTAAAACGGTATTACCGTAAATCAACCCATATTCATTTACCGGCAGCTTACCAATTATATAACGCATCTTATACGTTTCCCAATCACCCTGTGGTATCCTTTTTCTTTTCAAACGGTTTAAAATATCCAATTCATTAAATATTTCTGTGGCCACATAGGTATCTGTCAACGCTTTAAAATCCGGTAGTAGTGCACCATCATATAGCACCAGCACATCAAATTTCAAAGTAGTGTTTTTCTTTAACCATTTTAGCAGGTATAACAATACCATTGGTGCACCACTGCGTGAGGCATTGTGCGAAATAAAAAGTATTTTTTTATTAGCTTGTCTCATAGTAATTGCTGTTCATGTAATACTATTCGCCCGCAACGTATTGCGTGAGTTCTTCACAAAAACTTATCACCGGGTCTTCACGAAATACTTGTTTCAGCACCTCTTTTGAGTAAACACCCATATTTAACCAATCTTCCCTTCTCAACCATGCTTCTTCTAGTATGTGTAGAATAGACGAAGCTTTTGGATAAGGAATAATAAATCCTGAAACTTTGTCTTTTATAAGATTAACAGCATCACCAACATCAGTCGCAATCACCATTCGTCCCATCGACATTGCATCAAGCATTGCCAATGATTGGCCCTCCATCCTTGAAACGAATATACAGGCATGGTTGTTTTTCCAAATATCTGCAGGGTTTGATACATGCCCCATTAAATACACTTTCTCTTCCAGGCCATACATCGCTATAAGTCTTTTTACCAGGTCAAGGTTTATTCCATTGCCATAAATATTCACACGTATATTTCTAGCTTTCCATTGTGGTGCTGCTAATGCCTCTAACAACAATTCATGCCCCTTATGAAAAAGAATACAGTTCGCCACCATGCCTATGGAATAAACACTATTATCGCCCGTATATGCCAGTTGGGGGGTGGAAAGTTGAGTAGTATTAAAAGGGCTTTGAAAATAAGCGGCATTAGTTAAACGATGCCCGATATGTGTTTCAACAATTCGTTTATTATCATCACATAAAAAATAATTTCTTTTCGCGTTTACATAACTATCAAGCAATTTTAGAGAAAGATGGTCTGTAATAACACGGTAATCTGTTGCAAGCTGCACAAGTATTATATAAGGAATCTTCAGTAAAATTAATATAGAACAATAAACAGTAAGTTGATGGTCCGAATGGTCTCCAACCGAAATTACAACAAGATCCGGTTTATTTTTTTGAACGATTGACTCAAGGGTTACAGACTCATATTGTCTGGGCTGGCGTTTAATAACAGACTCTATTTTTTTTAAGCCTTTATGAAATAACCATTGCTTTTGATAAATTTTATCTGCCCCAATTTCTAATAGTTTTTCAGGTAATCTTTCCCAAAAATTAATCAGGCAACACACATCCATCCCCCTGTTCTTTAACTCACTCATTACGTTTATCCACAATACCTCACTTCCACCATATCCCCCATTGGTAGATACAAATAATATTTTATTCATAATAAAAAAACTATTTACTAACCTGGCTGGTTAATATTTTGACGTAGCTATAACAAAAAGTAGCATCTAATAAACAGATGCAAAAAGCCGCTTAAGCTTATTTTCTATTCTGCGTAATAATTGCATTATTTTATATTTAAAAAAAATAAAAGGCCCCCGGTACCTCAGCATTACGGCTCCCTTATCAAAAAAATAATGCAGAAATTCGGCATGGCTTTCCCAATCGCTGCTGGTACCGTTAAGATTATACTTTGCAATTGTTTTGTTAATATGTATTGGATTACTGCTGGCAAAAACCTTTAAGTTTAAGTCCCAGTCTGCACAAATTTTAAATTTTAAATCATAGCGCAATTTTTCAAACAAACTCCTGTTGTAAAAAATTGTCTGATGACAAATATTAAACTGAAGTAGCTTTTCATAGGTATATCCATCATAGCCCACCACCTGGTTTAACGATGTAAGAACATTTCCATACATGAGTTTCCCATCTGGGTATTTTTGTATGTATTCGTACACGGTTGTTAATGCCGCCGCATCGTATAATTCATCATCACTGCCTAAAAAATAAAGCCAACTCCCCTTGCTCATAGCTATACCCTTGTTCATAGCATCATAAATACCCTTATCTGGCTCTGAAACTATAGAAAGGTTCTTGATACCCTCTGCAAATGATTTTATAATATCTATCGTCGTGTCATTTGATTTTCCATCAATTAGCAGTACTTCATAGTTTTTATATTCCTGTATCACAATACTTTCCAGGCAAGCACCAATAGTTGCTGAAGAATTATAAGTAGGTATAATGATGCTTATAAATGGTGCCATGCTTTAATGCCCCGTTTGCAGTTGTTTAACAAAGTAATTGGTGTAGCGTACCGCACTTTCATGGTCAAGATGCAGTCCGTCAACCGTATAATAAGCACCACACCCTTCATGCGCTATATAAAAATAATGTTGCTTTGTAAAACGTTGTTCCATCTCTTTGCGGTTTTTGTTTAGCAGGTTACTGTTCACCAATGCACAATCTATAGGCATCTCAAAAAATACAATCGTAACTCCCTTTGCTTCCAATGCTTTAAGTAAGCTGCCCGTTCTCGAAAAAGTAGTATTTATACTTGCTGTATCCGGTACAATCCGCATTGTTTTAACTGAAAGACGTATTATGTCTTCTCTTACTTTATCAATTTTAGGTAACCCATTGGCAATTTCCTTAACTGGGGCATTTGCCGATGGTTTTATAGTTAGGCTCTTATAGCGTTGTCGCCAGAAATTTATTTTTCCTTCCATATAATTGGCAACAATTCCAACAGGCATATATTTATCTCTTAAAAAAATCAAATGTTTTTTTAAGTTTACTTCATACCTATTACTGGCTATTTTCCTTTTAAAATCCTTACTCCGGCCTCTGCTCACATAATTAATCTCTACAAAAACAGTATCTGGCAATCTCTCTTTATATTCTAGTAATTCAAGGCCATCAATTACGCTTTGCCCCCTGAAACAAAGGTTAAAATAATTATTAGGTAATACATTTCCAGCTAAGTTAAATCCCAGCGAACTTCCTGTAATACAACTGTAATGAGGTGTATTTAAATCATATAAAAACTCCTGTGCCTTCATGGCATTCTCCGACCACTGGCCTTGGTTGGCCTCGTATCTAAAACGTATATCTTCCCAGTAATTACATAAAAAATAATAACCGCCAGTTAATAAAACACTAAATAAAATAGATTTTATTTTCATTTAAAACTGGAAGTAAATAAAATCAGCCGAAGTGCCTTTATTGGTTAGTAGTAAAAAAAGCATTAACCCATACAAGGCCCACTCACCCTTTTCAATTAAATATCCTTTTTCCCCCTCCTTCAAATATCCAGCAAAATGGTAAATAACAACTGGCAAAGAGTAACAAAAAATCAGGGTAATCTTTCTTATGTCAGCATAAATGCTGTAGTTATTAAATATTGCAGCAACATATTTAATAACCTGTCCAAATTCTGGTAGCTTAAACAAAAGCCATGTGAAGGTAACCGCTGTAAAAACCAGTGTTCCTCTCGCAATTCTTAATAACCGCGTATTGTTAAACGTAAACTTATCATTAGTAAGCCTTTCCAGGCCAAGAAACAAACCGTGCGCACTGCCCCAAATAGCATAACTCCAGGCAGCACCATGCCATAATCCCCCTAAAAACATCGTAATAAAAAGGTTAAGGTAAGTTCTTCCCTTACCGCGCCTGTTACCTCCAAGCGGTATGTACAAATATTCTCGCAAAAAACTTGACAGCGAAATATGCCACCTTTTCCAGAAATCAGCAAACGTTGCAGAAATATAAGGATACCTGAAATTTTGTTTTAACTCATAGCCAAATAGTCGCGCAAGTCCAAGTGCAATTAGCGAATAGCCGGCAAAATCTGCAAATATCTGCATTGAATAACCAAACAGCATACATAGCAGCGTCTCAGACGACATTTTAAGAAAATAAGGATAACTGATCCAGAAAGTTTGGTCTTTAAGATTATCAGCTATAACCATTTTTAAAAAATAGCCCGTAACAAGCTGGCGGAAAGCACCATCCCAGTCTATTCTTGCAAATACCTTGATTTTTATTTGTGGGTAAAACTCATGTGCTTTAAGTATTGGCCCTGCTATCAAATGCGGAAAAAAAGAAACAAACAAAAAAGTATTGGCAATATGCTGTCTGAAAGATGTTACTACAAAACTGTTATTGTTGTTCGGTGTTTTATCCTTGTAGGTATCTACCAGCAGGCTGATACCCTCAAAAGTAAAAAATGAAATGCCCAGGGGCAGAGGAAGTGAAACTAGAAAGGCACCAACGGAACCAGATTCGGCACTTAAAGTATTGGCCAGCATCCCGCTGTATTTAAAAAAAGCAATAACAGCTAGATTTAACACTACCCCAGCAGTAGCAAGCATCTTTCGGTTAACATTTGCTTGGTATACTATTGCATAACTGGTGTACGCATTTATAAATATAGAAAACACAAGAAGTAACAGCAAAAAAGGCTGGCTGTAAGCATAAAAAATAAGGCTCGCAACTATAAGTAAATACACTTGTAACTGCTTAATAAAAGGCAGGTAATAAATGGAAAAAGTAATTAAAAAAAGAAGTAAGAATTCAGGACTGGTAAAAAGCACTCTTAAAGATTATTACTGTGTTTAGCAATAAATGCATCAATGTCAAAAAAGTCTCTTTCTATAGACTTTAGATCCTCTTGTGAAAAATTCCACCATTCAATTTGAAGGAGTTTCTCAATTTGTTCATCGGTAAATCTTTTTTTAATAAAGCGCATAGGCGCACCAACTGCAATCGTATATGGGGGAACATTTTTTGTAACTACAGTTCCCGCACCAATTACAGCACCATCACCAATAGATATTCCATCAAGTATTGTTACATTCATGCCAATGAAAACATCATTGCCAATATTAATTGGTTTTAACTCAATTATTTTGTCAGCGTCTGTAAGCGAAATACCATTTTGCTTACGCGTTGAATAGAACATTGGTGAAGTAGATATGCCATGTAAAGGGTGTATTCCGAAGCCGCACATTAAATTCGGTCCAATTGAACAAAACTTCCCAATCCTTGCAAATTGTATGTGACTGTTTTTTGCCACATAAGTATAATCTTTAATAGTACAATGTTGTATTTCACAAGGTGCTACAATATTTACATTCATTCCAATCGAACTACTAACGATAACTCGGGGTTTGAGTGAAAAAAGGTTATCATTTTTAATGAATACAATATATTTATTAAGTAAGTATTGCGAGAATTTAGCAACAGTTAAATTAAATTTACCACGTAACCTGCCTTGAAGAGTAGGCTGTTTAATATTTATTTGGCTTACTCTTATTGCTTCGGCACGTTCATTTGCATAAAATGTATCAATTAAGGTTTTATAATTTAAATCTTCTACTACTTCATTATACTTACTTATTTCAACTTTTTCGGCAATAAGGCTGTCATCATAAATATTAGTATCACCACAATGTATACCACTTCCATCATGCCCAATATTCTTAACCAAAGTAGTTTTAGGAAATAAAGAATATCCACCCTTAAAATACCAAGATGCATACCATCTTACAGCCCATGTTTTAATAGTGCCCATAAAGTTTCCATGCAACTGATCATAGAAGGGACCATTACCAAGGATATTAAATTTATTTATACTTTCATCAGAAGTAAGTTTAAGCATAAATCCTTCGAGGTCATCGGAGTAGTTATGCCATGCCCTCTTCCATGTTGCCCAACCCCAACATGATAAAATCTTCAAAAAGCATACACCTGGTTCATATGTTCTATTTACAGGATACATATATGCTGATATATGCATAATCTGCTCTTCGTTTTCAAAAGTGCTTAAAGCATTATTCATGTAACTCAGAAATCCTTTGGCAGTCAAAATATCATCTTCAAGAACTATTACCTTTCCATATTTGTTCACAATGGTAGTAACTCCGTCAACAATTGAATTAGCCAATCCTTTGTTTTTGGAACTCTCAATTATATTAACTTGTTTACACCATTGCCTTTTTCTTATTATCTCACGGGTCAAAGCAACATTCTTTATGTCCTCACTGTTACCTCCCGCTTTTAAACCATCAGCATATATATATAGAATAGAGTCACTGGCTAATTCGTTGTCAGCAAGTGCCTCCAATGTAGTTTCAGTGTGTTCTGGCCTATTATAAACAAATAATACAATCGGTGCAAGATCTTTATATGCCATTCTTTTCTAAAAAATATGTAACAACTAGTTTATGTTATTTCATAAGCTTGAGAAGCAAGGCGCTTCCCGCAGGAATTCTTACCTGGTAGCTTTCTGTTTTATTTTGATAAAAACCAGCCTTCTCTTTGGCCACGTTGCTCCAGTTACCACCGTCATTAACCATATTTTCACCTAAGGTTACCCCCGAAAGCGCATCCATACTTGGGCCATTAAGCCGGGTAACAAGGGTCTTGGAATAACCGGGTACACCGTTAACAGTTATAAAACCCGCTTTGGTAAAATCTTTGTTAATCGCAATTATGTTTACACTACTGTCTTTGCCTATCACAGCATATGTTTTTAAATTTATAGCACTTTGCTTGCTCATCGCAACAGGCACCGCTTTACCTTCAGATGCCAGGTTAAAAAGCATCATACCATAATAAATTGGGTGTGCATAATATTTGTTTGTAGTAGAATCAAAGTCAATGGCCGAATAATTTGTTGGGGCTTGAACAAACCATCCCCCATGAAAGTTTACACCCGCACATCCACGAAGCACCAGGTCGTACATTACATCTACAGCCCATAATGCAGACCCAAAAGTGTTGCTTATTCTTTTTGTACCCCCACCCCATACAGAATTTGTTTCCGTAATCCTGTAACCGGGTATACGGCTTTGCGAGGCTGCATTACGCATTGCTTCTGCCTGTTGCCCAAGCTTGGGGTCATCGTTTAACAACCTCGGCAGCGTTACAGAAGGGTCCCAGGCTGGTCCCATCATATAATAATGTTGTGTAAGTAGTTTCATTTTGCTACCCATATAACTACGCGAAAAAGGTACTACCCAATTACCCGTATCCCACGAAGCATCGGGGCCAACAAACGCAACAGTTTTACCTAAAGCTACAATATCGTTGTAAAGCTGATGATAGGCATCATGGTAATTTGTCCAGTTATATGTGCTTGGTTGCCATCCATGGTCAATAAACCCATCAGGCTCATTTCCGTAGGCAAAGGCAAGCAAATTTGAGTCTGAGATTTGTAGTATAAATGCCGCTTCCTGCACGCTGCTTTTTGTAGCATTTGATCGGGCATTAAGCGTATAAATTGTTTTCCAGCCAACAGCCTTTGCAAACTCAAAATAATTTTGCACATCATCTTTGGTGATAGAATCCAGTTTACTGGTAGCAGCCGTTCTGTAACCATTAGTCCAGTATAGGTATTCAGAGGTAGTTCCACCAACACGTAATACCCCGTTTCTTCCAAGGTTTTTTACCAGGTTCATCAGTACAATATTGTTTTTGTTAATATCGTTTAGCCTGGTTAGCGACCAATGCTCCCAGCTTAATCCTGTAAAGTCACTCGGTATGGTTTTACCTGCCGTATCAGTATTTATTCTTACATCAACAATTACATCATTAGCAGCCGGGCTTAAAGCTGGAAACAATATTGAATCTGCCGTTACCACATTTCCAGGTATTATTGGAAGCAAATCGGGGTTACTGATGCTATATTCTTTTTTACACGCAAACAGCAAAAAACTTACTAAAATAGTAGTGGTTACAAAGGGTACAAATCTAAAACGCATTGAAATATCTGTTAAAAATAAATGAATAACACTTTATCATACAAATACTGTTCCGTGGTAATTTTACGCAAACCATTTACAGTTGTAAAAAGACGAAAGGGCAGAATTGTTTGCATAGTAGGCTTCTTTGCTGTTTATCGTAAATTTATTCTTTTCAACTTTCTTTAGTAAAAGCCTGGCAATATTTTTAATCGGGTTTCTGGCTCGCTTATTTTCTACATTTATCATTGCTTTGCCGTTGATAGCCTCATAAATTTCGTAAAATGGCAAAACATCCATTCCAATACCCTTAAAATGTTCAAGCCCTGCATGTATAAAGTTGTTGGCATGTAGTAGTTTAAATGCTTTTTCAAATCGTATATGATCATTTTTAAAATGGCTTGCGGCCATCCTCGCACGTCCAAGATAAAATTTTGAAAGGTCTGCACTCCGTTGTGTTGGCTGCACCATAACACCACCCCATATTTTGGAGGTTTGGTACACCGAATTGATGTTGAAAGAATCATAACAGCATAAACGTACCCAAAAATCTGTGTCTGCAACCATATCAAGCAAGGGGTCAAGTCCGCCTATATCTCTGGCTCTTTTAACAGAAAAAAAAGTAGCACCCTGGCTAAAATGATCCCGGAGTGTAAAAACATTCTCCACTGGCACATATTTTTCAATTCGTTCCTGGGTCGCTAAATGCCGCAGATCCTCATCTACAACAAAAGAAGCCCCCGCTATTAGTATAAGTTGCTTATTAGCTTCATATATAGAAACCGCATCTTCAAAAACATGGGCATTCGCAAAAAAATCATCCGAACTTTGAATAATTGCCAGTGTTCCCGTGGCCTTTGCAAGTCCTTTATTTACAGCATCCGCAAACCCCTTATCAGGTTCCGAAGTAAAAATGATACGATCGTCGTTTGCCGCATATATATCGCAAACTTCTTTGGTATTATCCTTCGAAGCTCCGTCCTGTATTATTAATTCCCAGTTTGTATAAGACTGCTTAAGTACACTTTTAATACAGTTCTCAATATATGCACCTTGTGCATAAGAAGGAACGATTATAGATATTTTATACTGATCTGGTTTCAACTTAATGACTTGTTTAGTAATGATAAGGATTTCTTAAATGTCGCTTGCTTTTTAGTATTACCAATACAATTATACTTTGCTTGTTGTATTAATACGATTAATTGTGGCATTCTTTTATTTAATAGTCTTAATTAGCTCCATAGCAGCCTCAATCGCCTTATCCATATTATAATACTCCCACTCGGCAAATCTTCCCAGTAAATAAATTCCAAATGGCGCAAGTGTGTCTTTTACATCTTGTATAAGAATTCTTGTATTCTTATCCTGTACAACATAAGAATTTGCCTCATAATTACAAGCTATTGGTGTTAAATTACCCGGCAGCTTTTTAATCTCATTTACCATTTCTTCATAATCCACTTCACCAGAAAACTCAACAACACATGTCTTCCTGGCAGATCCCCTGTTATTGCTATCACTAAAATTACCTGTATAAATGATTCGGTGCGCCCTTGTAAAATTTTCAGGTATATAAAGCCACGAAATATCATTATCATCCGTTTCACAAAAAAGGTTCGATGTGCCGTTTGATTTTAAGCGGTCAACGCCATCTGTATCCACCTTATTATCAAGTAGTTTCTTAAATGCTATTGGCAAATGCTTTATATTACCCGTAAAAACAACCTTATCAAATACTTCGCTTTCATTAAAAACAATCTTTCCGTTAACCAATGTAATAGAATCCCCCGCATCTGTGGTTTTAATTGTTAATCCTTGCGAAAGTCGGTTTACAATAAATTGAGAACCGTCCACTTTAGGGTAGTAAAAAGTGGAATGTACCATTTCCCCCTCTTCTTCCTTTATAATATTACTCAATATAATATCCCTGAAATTTGGCATAGGTAGTTTTCCTTCCAGCCATTCCATGGCAACCTCTTTTAAATCCGTTCTCCATATTTTATTATTATATGGCTTAAAATACTCACTAAAAAGTGTCTCTCCAAAATTACCTTTTAAAAAATCCTCGAAATTCTCATAATCAAAAGGCGCTTTATAAGGCTCCTTTTCAAGGTCTATTAATTCATGAATGATTTTTTTCGCAATTGTTCTTTCAAAGTGATAAATATAATTTTCAATCGGGTAACCAATGATCTTTCCATTATAGTACACCTTTGCATTTCGCTTTGCTTTTATAAACTCCTTGTCTTTATCAAAAAACGACCAGAACCAATCAAATACGACCTGGTTTTTTGAATTAAAAACATGTCCCCCAACTTTATGAAAAAGACAGTCATTAACACGTTCACACTTTATTAGCCCCCCGGTCAAAGCTTGTTTTTCATAAACAACCACCTCATGTTCTTTTTTTAAAAGATTGGCAATGCTCAAACCAGAAATGCCAGCTCCCATAACAGCTATTCTCATAAATATACTTTAGTTAAAAACTAAGGTTGTTCTTGTCCATAAGGGTTTCTATCCCTTTAAGGCGCTTAGTAAAGTTTGCAGCAAAATCAATTTTTTCATTACTTAATAATGGTTGTGCAATTGTTTCATCACCATAATAAAGGTTTACATGATTATAATTGGTATCAAATAAATGTTTAAAATCCTTAGCTGTGCTTTTGCATATCTCTTCAACCATGTTTTTGCAATCCAGGTTAGATTTATAATCCGTAACATAAGCCCCTGTATGAAAAGAGTTATTAACTCCCAGGTCAATCAAACCCATAGCTTTCGGGCCAAATACCTCGTGCGATAATAAATAAATCAGTATTTGTGCACTGGCCCAACCACTTATCTTGGTATCATAGGGCAGCAGCCGCTGGGCAGCATAATTACTAAACAGCGTAAACTGCGCATCAAACCAGCCAAGCCGCCTGGCCGCATTACCAGCACGTAATGCTTGCAGGTCAAGTCGCTTATTTTCCTGGTTATTTAGGTTTCTTACAGTTAGTACATCAGGGCTGTATTTTTTCAGGTAATGACTCAAACGGTTAAAAAAAGCACCTGGCCTTGCTTCTTTATATAATTTTTCTATAGGCTTTTGGTATCGGTTTTCTAACAGATAATGAATCTGTGGTACCATCGCGTACATTGATCTGTAAAACACAAGGTCATCATCAATAAATAGATAGTAATCATATTTCCCCTTCACTTCTTCCCATAACCTGTTGCGCCCGGCTGACCAGGTTGACTTGGGAAGAAAATCTACGGCGTTCTTATTTGGTGTCTTAAAAGTTACAAAATATAGATCATACCCTTCAAAAAAGCCTTTATAGTAATCTGAAATATCTGTCGCAGTTTGGGTTAAAATACAAATTTTCATTGTTCTTATATAGTATAGACATTAATAATATAAAAAATTATATATCTTTTCTTTAGCAAAAGGGAATTTTTTCCATCTTTCCACTAAACAAGATAAAAGAATTAAGCACAACAAACCAAACATAAAAATTATAAACACTTGCAGTCTGCTGTTCACATTATAGCTTATAAAAAATTGTATCAGATGAAAAACTGGTAAATGAAAAAGGTAAATTGAAAAAGAAATTGAAGATAAAAACTTAACTGCATTAGTAATAACCCTACCAGAAAAACTTTTATGCTCCAAATACCCAAAAGCAAAGAATAAATGAATTGCGGTTAAAATACCAACTATATATTGATATTTAAAAAAAGCTGCATTACCCAAACTATATCTTGGGTGGATAAATCTAACTGCCAAATTGTACTGCAAATCACGACCAAAAACAATAATGCATAATAAAGCTGTTAAGCTGACCCAAAATAAAAAAACAGAATTGGGAGCCTTATGTCTGTATTTATAAACTAAACAACCCATAAGCCAAACTGGAAAAAGCAACAATATCTTAATTCCTAAAAAGATCGCGGATACTGTAATTAAAGAAACCCGAATACCCCCTTTTAAAAAAAAAGCTAAGCCAAATAATATATAATACCAAAACTCATAGATTAGCGACCAAAATGTCGGATTGCAATTAAAAGCATTTTGCGTAGTCCAAACTTCGGATATAAATAGACCAATATCTTTAACCTTAGTTATAAGTTCAATTTTTGTAGGGGTAGGATGACCTTCGAAGGTTGATAGACCTAAAGCATCACCAATAACAGATAACAAAATAGCTGGCAACGCAACACTACATAGTCTGCTTATTCGTTTGATAAAATATACTTTTGCACTTTTTTCCTTTTGGTCAACAACAAGGCTTATTACTAAACCACTTAAAACGAAAAAAATCATTACTACTGCATCCCCGTAAGTAAACCATGACAATAATGTACCTGAAAACACCTTTAAACGAAAATGAAACACAACTACGATTAAAGCCGATAAGGCTCTCAAGACTTCAAGGTAAAAAGAAAAAGATTTACTTATCATTCAAACAATAATTCATAGGATGCTGACATGTTGCGTTCTATTATGAATTTTAGCTATATCGCCAGTTAGAAGCAGGACGGAGACCTAATTGGGGGTTATTACTGATATGAATGGTTGAAGGTGTAGTTTCCACATCAAACTTAATAACATCTGGCAGGTAATCCAGTGCTACATTATAAGTTAACTGCCGCATACCCACAGCCAGGGTATAACCACCCGGTGCCAGCGGAACAGAAGGTAATTCTATGGTTACATTCACTGGTTCACCCGGCTTAATACTTAAAAGATTGTCTAAATTTTCAACAGTCATTAATCTCACAGAACTCAGGGTATTTATCCCTACGCCAACCACAAGGTCATTTGCTTCAATGGCAGACTCAACTGTCAAATTTATTCGTATGGTATCAGAGTAGTATATTTTCTCATTTAAAATTTCCAGCGAAATAATTTTTGCCTTCTTCCCGTTAAGTTTCTCCTCATCTGTTAAACCACTAAAAACCACTTTCTTTTCGGTATTAAGATTTTCGGTAGCAAGATAAATATCAGAAGCTTGTTTTATCGGTCCGCTAAATACCTGCCTTCCATTTTCCAGTATAATTCCTGATCTGCAGAGGCTGGTAATAGCTGGCATATTATGGCTCACAAAAAGTATAGTTCTACCGCCACCTTTGTTCACATCCCCCATCTTACCCAGGCACTTTTTTTGAAACTCCGCATCCCCAACCGCCAATACCTCGTCAACAATCAAAATTTCACTTTCAAGATGCGCTGCAACCGCAAATGCAAGCCGAACATACATGCCGCTGCTGTAACGCTTTACAGGCGTATCAATATACCTTTCAACCCCCGAAAAATCAACTATCTCATCAAACTTTCTTGCTATTTCCTGTTTACGCATACCAAGTATGGCACCATTTAAAAAAACATTCTCCCGCCCGCTCAACTCTGGGTGAAATCCCGTTCCCACTTCAAGCAAACTGGCAATTCGTCCTTTCGTTTTTATAACCCCGGTCGTTGGCTGGGTTACTTTCGATAGTATTTTTAGCAGGGTACTTTTACCGGCACCATTACGTCCGATAATGCCAACAGCATCTCCTTCCTTTATTTCAAAATTAATATCTTTCAGGCTCCAGACATACTCACTGCTTCCTTTAAAAGTTCGGTCATTGGTTTCGCCAATTTGTAGGTAAGGGTCTTCTTTTCCTCTTATTTTATGCCAAAAGCGGTTAATATCATCAGATAATGTGCCTGTACCAACCATTCCCAAACGGTATTGTTTGGATATATGTTCTGCTTTTATAACTAAATTGCTCATACATTAATTTACTTATTGTTACCAATTATGCAATTCGTACACGTATCACTTACACGGTATCCATAAAGCTTTTTTCCACTTTATTAAAAAGTATAAGACCAATCGACAAAGCTATCAGCGTAAATGCACCACTGTAGCAAAGGCTTTCAATACTAAAAGATCCTTTTCCAAACAGGGCATACCGGAATAGTTCAGTTAAAGGGGTTAAAGGGTTATAATAAACCCATTTTGCATAACTTTTACCACTCAAAAAAGATAAAGGGTAGGCAATTGGTGTAAGGTACATTAACAACTGCACCCCAAAACCTATCAATACATTAAAATCACGGTATTTTGTAGTTAATGAAGATATGATAATTCCCAGGCCAAGGCCAGTCAAAGCCATTAGCACTACCACCGGAATGATGAGCAGCCAGCTAAATCCAAAATGTATATTTTTTCCATGAAAACCATACCATGCCATTGCAGCAAATAACAAAACAAGTTGTATTCCAAACTTCACAAGATTCGAGATAATAGTAGATAGTGGTATAATAAGGCGTGGAAAATAAACTTTACCAAAAATGCTCGCATTTGCCGAAAAGGTACCAGCTGTACTGGTTAAACTGGTGGAAAAATAATTCCAGATCGTAATCCCGCTCATATAAAAAACAATAGGTTCAATGCCATCCGTAGGTATGTTGGCAATCTTTCCAAAAACCAATAAAAACATAATGGTTGTAAACACAGGTTGTATAAAATGCCACAAAGGGCCAAATACGGTTTGTTTATAGGCAGCAACAAAATCTCTGCGCACAAACAACCATAAAAGATCTCTGTAATGCCAAACTTCTGTTAAACGCAAATCCAGTAACCCCACTTTCGGTGAAATCACCTGCGACCAGTCGTTGTCCTCTTGCAATGCTGTGTTTTCGTTTGCTGGTATACTCATATTGATAATTATTTTTTTCCCTTCAAAAATCCCCTCTTTTTAACATCGCCATAGTAATTATATCCTCCGTATCCATAATAATAACTGCCACCATACTTACCTCCATAACCATAATAGGCATAACGCCCCCGCGCCTTTACATCATTTATTACCAATGCAACATTTTTTAGTTTGCCACCGCTTTTTGCAAGGTCATTAATAAACTCAATCTGTTTTTTATTGGTATACAGTTGCCTTACTACGTATAAAACAACATCGCTGTGAACAGCAAGGGCAAAAGAATCGCTTACTGGCCCCACAGGCGCCGAATCCATAATTACATAATCATAATTGTCCTTAAGCCAGCTAATAAAAACCCCTGTTCTTTCAGAAATCACCAGTTCTGCCGGGTTGGGTGGTAAAGGCCCGGTCGCAAAAAGGTGCAGGCTCGGGTAGTCGGCAATGGTGTGTATAAGTTCAGATGGATCATTGATCTGGTTGATGAGGTAATTGGTAATACCCTTCCCGGTACGCTCGTCAACAATAACTTTAAGGCTATGCAGTTTGCGTAAATCAAACTCAAGCAGGGCAACTTTTTTGCCAGTTACAGATAATACACTGGCAAGGTTAAGGCTGATGAACGACTTACCCTCACCACTAATGGATGAAGTTACAAGGATTGTTTTTGCCCGCTTGCCATGGTCACTGCCTAAATACTGCAGGTTGGTTCGCAGTATCCTGAATTGTTCCGCAATAACACTCCTGCTTTCCTTTATTACAATACTTTCAACAGCATCCGCATGGCTTATCTCACCAACAATAGGCAGGTTGGTACGTTTCACAATATCATCCTTAACCGTAATTTTATCATTTAAAAAATCAATTAAAAATATAATGAGGATGGGTATGGCAAAACCGATTAAAATGCTGGTTAACCGTATTTGGTCTACTTTCGGCTGAAAAGGTACACCGCCCGAAGACGCAGGATCCATTTTCTCATAATTCGATCTGGTCGAAACGGAAGAAATTTCCTGCTGTTCCCTTCGTTGGGTAAGAAAATTAAAAGTCTGTTGCTTTAGCAGTTTTTTTCGCAGCATTTCTTCATATTGCTGCTGCTTCAGGGGCATCGTTTTCTGCTTTTCAAGGTTTGCCAATCTTTTCTTCTCATCATCTGCTATTTTAAACTTGATAAGCTTGCGGTAATTGGCAATAGTCAAATAAAGATCTTTCAGGGCCTCTTTTAAATTATTATCAATATCGCGCAAAACAATACTACCGGGCTGGTTTAGCGGAACCGCCTGGTCTTTTTGCAATTGTAAACTGTTGTAGCGGCCTACACTTGCTATTACACCAGCGTCAGATAAAAGAGGTATGGGTATAATCTTGTTATTGGGGTAATTGCCAGATTTAATATAACTCTCAAGATAATCGGCAAGTAAAAGATTAAATTCATTATCATCCAGGCTGGTTTCTTTCGCTAACACTTTAGAATTATAATATCCGTACTCCGCCTCTACGGTAATAAAATTACTACCCCGCTTAAATTCACGAAGTGTATTCTCCATCGAATCAAGCTCCGCATCAACTTTAGCCAGCCGCTGATCTATAAACTGCATAATTTGCAGCGAATTTTCCTTCTTCTTTTCAAGATCAGAAGCAATAAACTCCTCGGTAAACCAGTTAAGCGTCGCTACTGCTCTGGCTGGCGTTCGCGTAACCATCGAAACAGATATAATGGAAGTGCTGGCACTGAAAGGAACTACATTAAGGGCGCCAGCTACCATCCCCGATGCCTGGCTCATGGGTAACCACTGAATGGTCAAAAAATCACCCGAACCAAGGTTAATATTTCCTACATTTTTTCGCAGGTAAAAACGGATGCCATCACGGTAAATGGTCTCACCCCACTTAAAAGGGATAAATTTATCCTTGCCAACTTCAAAAAATGCACCCGCACCATTGGGTTTCACAATTTTATATACATACGCCCTGGTAGAATCTGCAATAGATATGGTTACAAAACTTACGGGCTCATTGCCATAAAATTCCATATCCTTAAATCGTCCATTGGCATAATAATAAATATTTAAATTGGCATGCTTCACTACCCTGTCAAGCAATTTTCTTGACCGCATAAATTGAAGCTCATTATCAACATTAATCGCCCTCGAACCAAATACCGCTTTCGAAATAACATCATTATTATTTTCTATCAGGGGGCTTTTATCTGCAATCAGCATTCTTACCGATGCATTATACATGGGTGTAGCATAACGTATTTGCAGGTACCCGATAAAAAAACAAACAGCTATCGATAAAATAAAATAAGGCCAATAAGATAAATACTTAAAAAATATCTCCTTGATATTGATCTTATTCTCTGGAACGGTAATTTCCTTTTCGTCAACTTCAGTTGATTGCATCCGTTGTTATTATTTAAAGAGATTGTTAACAGTAATGATAATAAGCACCAGGCTTATAGCAGAAGAAAACAGGCCTGAAAAGAAAGTAAAGGTAGAAACGGTCGTGGTATTATCCGCATTCCGCAATTGCCGCAACCTTGTTTTGGTAGGGTGCACATATACCAGATCGTTTTGCTGTAATTGATAAACCGGCGAACCGTACAAAGATTTGGGCGATCGTACATCAACCTCGTAATAATGCCGCGTACCAGAATCTTCTCTAACTACCAGTATATTATCTAACCTGTTACCACCAAAAGCCGTTCCAGATCTGGCCATAAAATCAAGAAGGGTAACTTTCTCTTCATTAAAAATTATTTTTGAAGACCCGCTTGAAGTAAATGAATAAATAGGCACGGTCGAAATATTGGCAACAATTCTTACATCTTTTATATAGGGGTTCAAAAGCATGGTAAGCGTATCTCTTAATTGCCTGCTGCTAAGCCCCGCAACCTTAATTTTTCCAAGCTTAGGGTAAACAATAGTACTGTCCTTATCTACTTCATAATAAGCCCCATTTCCCAGGTTACTGGTATTGGTATTTACAGAATTGATACCATTCCCTGGCAAGTTAAATATCAAAGCCTGTTCCTGGTTACCGGTAGCCTCTGTAAATACCTGTATTTTTAATTGGTCCAATGGCTGTATAATTAAATCCTTATACACAATCTTACTTGTCGAGTCCAGCCTTGGCTGAAACAGCTCCACCTCTTGCTGTGTTTCTTTAAGCGTCTTGCAACTACTTAAGCAAACAATTAAACCTATACAGTACAGTAAAAAATTTCTCATTCAAATAGTATTTACGGCTTCGCCGCCCTTAGTCACAAAAGGTCTAAGGTAGTATTAAAAAAGCAAAAGGCACATACTTACACTCTACAATAAAGGCAAGTTGTACCAGCTATTTTTATAATCGACGCTAAGTGGGTATATTAAATTAATGGGTTGAGATTTTTATAGTAAATTAAATCCATTAACAAGTCCTTAACCTCTAATGCGGCAAATATAGGGATTTTGACATGTGCTCCATCACTTCATTAAACAAGCTTATTAATTTCAATATTATCCTATTGTAAACCCATTCAACCCTTTACAAAAAGATAATAATTTATATAAGAAAAAATAATTTGAATCTACCTAAAATAATCCCCTTTATCACATATTAATTTATGCTTATTTCAATTTTAATCAATAGTAACTTATATACTGTGTTCATACCGTCTTCTTCCTCAATTCCCCTCTTCCAGAGGGGTGGCCAAAGGCCGGGGTGTCTTCTTTGCATTTCCTCCTTTGCCTCTTCACGTGAACCCCTGCCAGCACCGCGCCGCAGCCCTTCTGTGCCTTCCGCGTTTTCTGCTATCCATTACTTCTTCCCCATTAAGCCCATCCTTTTCTTTTCTACTGCAAAGCAGTAAAAAAATCCGTTTAATATCCGTTCTGCCCGTGTAATCCGTGTTCCAATACTTGTAGCTTCTTAGGGGTGGCCACAGACCAGGGTGTCTTCTTTGCATTTTCTTTCTTCGCCTTCTTTGCGTGAAACCGTCCTTCCTCTTCAGCGTTCATCCGCGCCATCTGCGCAAAACCAGTTTGGGTTTCTTCGGTCGACGGTTAGCGATAATCGGTCGTCCTTATTATTCCGCGATTTCAGCGTTTTCTGCCAGACTACTCTTCACGCACCGCGTGAAGCCCCTTTGCCTTCTTTGCGTTTCCTTTCTTTGCGTCTTTGCGCGAAACCCTTCCGCGCCTTCAGCGTTTTCCGCGAGCCGCTCTTCAACGCACCGCGTGAAGCCCCTTTGCCTTCTTTGCGTTTCCTTTCTTTGCGTCTTTGTGCGAAACCGTCCTTCCTCCTCCGCGTTCATCCGCGTCATCTGCGCAAAACCAGTTTAGGTTTCTTCGGTCGACGGTTAACGATAATCGGTCGTCCTTCTTCTTCCGCGTTTTCTGCGTTTTCCGCGAGCCCCCTCTTCAACGCACCGCGTGAAGCCCCTTTGCCTTCGTTGCGTTTCCTTTCTTTGCGTCTCTGCGTGAACCCCTGCCAGCACCGCGCCGCAGCCCTTCTGCATTTTCTGCGAGCCATACCTTCTTCTGCGCTCATCCGCGTCATCTGCACAAAACCAGTTTAGGTTTCTTCGGTCGACGGTTAACGATAATCGGACGTCCTTCTTCTTCCGCGTTTTCTGCGTTTTCCGCGAGCCTACTCTTCCACGCACCGCGTGAAGCCCCTTTGCCTTCTTTGCGTTTCCTTTCTTTGCGTCTCTGCGTGAAACCCTGCCAGCACCGCGCCGCAGCCCTTCTGCATTTTCTGCGAGACTACTCTTCCACGCACCGCGTGAAACTCCTCCCTTTCTTTTCTCCTGCAAAGCAGTAAAAATATCCGTTTCAAAATCCATTCTACCTGTGTATCCATGTTCCAATACGGGTACCCGCACAACAGGATCGCTACCAATTCAACTAATTTGCGTCATCTCATCTTCAAATTTTCAAATCAACTCATTTTCAAATCTTACCTTCCCTCCATAATTACCTCGCAAAATGAATCCCCAACGCTACTATTCCCTCGATGTATTCCGCGGTGCTACCGTTGCTTTAATGATCCTCGTAAACAACCCCGGTAGTTGGGGACATATCTTCCCGCCGCTGGATCATGCTGAATGGCATGGCTGTACCCCTACAGATCTTGTTTTCCCATTCTTTCTTTTTGCAGTAGGCAATGCAATGGCTTTTGTAATGCCGCGCTTTCAAACTCAGGGCACACCTTTCTTTCTTAAAAAAGTAGTTAAACGTACACTTCTAATCTTTCTTATTGGCCTGGTTCTTAACTGGAGTCCCTTTGTAAAATGGAGTGACGGACATCTTGTATTTAAACAGTGGCAAACCATACGCATCATGGGTGTATTGCAGCGTATTGCACTCTGCTATTTTTTTGCTTCTCTTATTGTTTACTTCTGTAAAACCCGGGCAGCGTATATTGTTTCTATAGTACTGCTGTTATTCTATTGGATAGTATGTGTTGCCCTTGGCCATCCGTCCGATCCGTTTAGTCTTTCAGGATATTTTGGCACAAAGGCAGACATTAGTTTATTAGGCACTAACCATATTTATAAAGGCGAAGGCGTACCCTTCGATCCCGAAGGCTTGGCAAGCACCTTTGCAGCTATTGTGCAGGTAATACTGGGTTATTTTGTGGGCCGTTATATACAGTTAAAAGGTAAAACTTATGAGATGCTTTCCCATCTTTTTATAGCAGGCACCACCCTGGTATTGGTAGCTTTTTGGTGGGATATGATTTTTCCGATCAACAAAAAAATATGGACCAGCAGCTACACCCTTTACACCACAGGTCTCGCTACAATAACCATTGCCATTTTTATTTATTTAATTGAGTTTAAACAAGCTACTGGCTCATGGAGTAAATTTTTTGATGTATTTGGCAAAAACCCGCTTTTTATATTTGTGCTTAGTGGTTTTTTGCCCCGACTATTGGGTTTAGTAAGATGGGTAGACAGTGTTAATCCGCAGGGAGTAAAAAAATACATCACCCCTTTTTCATGGTTATATGAGCATCTCTGCAAAAACATTGTTCCGTCAGATCTTCGCTTTGGTTCCCTTTTATACGCCTTGCTTATGATTGTGTTTTACTGGAGCATAGTGTATATGCTGGACAAAAAGAAGGTATACATTAAAGTGTAGCGTTTTTTCTTCCAATAAATGTTTAACAAAGGATTTTATGCTTTTTTTCGTAACGGTTAGTGTTATACAAAAGGCAGCCAAAGCCCACTTAAAGGCCAGTATAAAGGCAGTGTTTTAGCATTCTTTAGCAAAATCATAATACAAATTCTATATCCTTTATCGTAGTTAATTATCTATTGCTGTACATACCACTTTAACTACACTGGTTACCAATAGTAGTTACTCGTTATGGTGAATGAATTATTGAGCCGCAATAGCGGTTATATTATTATTAAGTTTCTGCTAACAAACCTTTAACAAATGTAAACGGCTGCTTACACCAGTACCTATTCTTTTCATTTGCGATTGATTTTACTCAACAAATCAATTATTTATGAGACAGAATTTTACAAAAGGTACTGGCTATCTTGCCTGTATTCTCTTCACGTTCTTTACATCCTTCTCACTCACCTGCTTTGCAGGGAATAAGGAAAAAACAGTTAAACACCCACAGGCAAAAGCAGAGCGCACTGTTACTGGTACAATAACTGATGAAACAACAGGCAGCCCGCTTGCCAGTGCCGTTATTGCTGTTAAAGGAAGCCGCACTACAGCAACTACTAAAGCAGACGGAACCTTTGCTATTAAAGTAGCCGATGACAACGCAGTGCTGGTAATTAGTTTTGTAGGTTATGCCAGCCAGGAAGTGCTGGTACAATCAAACTCAGTTGTAAACATAAAGCTTAAGGCCTTAGCCTCAGACCTTGCACAGGTTGTGGTTGTGGGTTATGGCACACAAAGCAAAAAAGATGTTACCGGTGCGGTAAAAACTTTAAAAAGCGAAGCCTTTAACCGCGGTATTATCAACTCACCAGAGCAATTGCTACAGGGCAAAGTAGCTGGTGTAAATGTTACTTCTGCAAGTGGTGAGCCAGGTGGAGCATTAGGCATTACTATCCGCGGGCCGGGAAGTTTCAGATCTGGCAGTACTCCTTTATTTGTGGTAGACGGTGTAGCACTTGATAATTCAGGTACAGGCGGTGGTAACCCGCTTAACTTTTTAAACCCGCAGGATATTGAAGCAATGGATGTTTTGAAAGATGCATCTGCTACAGCAATTTATGGTTCACGTGGTGCCAATGGAGTTGTTATTATTACCACTAAAAAGGGTAAGGCTGGCGTATCAACCATGGCACTTTCCACAAGTATTGGTATATCAAAATTAGCCCGCCCTTTACCTGTTTTTTCAGCCGCAGAATATAAAACACAGGTAGCAAATGTGGGTGGTGTTGTAGATGACAAGGGTGCTAATACTGACTGGCAAAAAGAAATTACGCGCAATGCAATTACCCAAAACTATAACCTCGCTTTAAGCGGTGGTGCTGATAAACTTACTTACTATGCATCTTTTGGAATGCAGAAACAGGAAGGTATTATTAAGTTTAATGACCTTGACAGGTACACAGGCCGTTTTAACGCAACACAAAAATTTTTGGAAGACAGGCTTATTATTGAAGCCAATCTTACAGCTTCCGGCACTATCAACAACCGCCCGCCATTAGGTGTTTTGGGTGATGCGATTTCAAACAACCCTACTTACGCAGCTTATGATGCCAATGGCAATCCTGCACAGTATAATAATTTCACAAACCCATTACAGTCATTTACACTTGATCAGGATATAACCAAAATAAACAGGATACTGGGTAATATCAGTTCCTCTTTAAAAATTGTAAAAGGGCTGGCATATAAATTGAATTTTGGTATTGATAATTCAAACGGCACACGCGACTTTCAATCAATGCCAAACCTGATACCATTAAGGGATGGACGAATAGAAACTTTCTACACAAGCAACAGTAATACACTGGTGGAGAACTATCTTACTTATTCTCTTAATAAAGGAAAACACAGTGTCTCTGCCCTTGCAGGACATTCTTATCAAAAAGTATTCCTTAAGGGACGCAATTACAGCATTAACAGGTTTGCCATTACAGGTATTGAGCCACAGTATAATCCAGGTCTTGGCCAGGAACTTACACTTGCAGGGAACATCAACAGGCCTGGCGGTTATGCGACTATTAACGAGTTACAATCCTTTTTTGGAAGGATCAACTATCAATACCAGAATAAATACCTGGCTACTATTAATTTCAGGGCCGATGGTTCTACCAAATTTGGTGGTAATAACAAGTACGGTTACTTCCCATCAGTTTCGTTAGGCTGGAAAATTTCTGAAGAAGCATTTATGCAAAAATCTTTCTTCAGCAATCTTAAGTTGAGAGCTGGTTGGGGCCAAACAGGTAATCAGGAAATCCTTTCAAAAGCTACGCAGGCATCTTATACGGCTACCACTTCAGCCTCAGCCAGTTACCCCTTGTTACCTACAGGTTCTTATCCCGCAGGAATTACTTTTAGAAGATTAGCAAATCCAGATTTACAATGGGAAGTATCTAAACAAACCAATATTGGTCTTGACTTTGGTTTGTTAAAAGGCAAGTTGAATGGATCAATTGACATATTTAAGAAAGTATCTGATAATGTGTTGCTTGTTTCAATTCCGCCCGATCCCATACAGCCAGAACCCACTATTTACAACAATGTGGAGAACATGAAAATAAACAACCAGGGGATTGAACTTGATTTGGAATACAAGAACACTACCAGCAGGGGATTAACTTACAGCATTGGGGGTAATGTAACAATTCTTGAAAATAAGGTTACAAACTCTCCTTTTGAAGTAATCACATCAGGTTCGGCATCAGGTTCAGGGCTTACATCTGCTACACTAAATGGATATATCAATAATCAACCAATAGGTACTTTTTATCTTCTTGATTTTATTGGTTTTACCAGCGCAGGTACCAGCCAGTATCGTGATACAGATAAAGACGGAATTGTTACACCAAAAGACAGGATTGCAGCAGGAACCGCACTTCCTAACCTCTTGTACAATTTTAACGGAAGTGTTGCCTTTAAAGGTTTTGACCTTGTAGTAAATTTTAATGGTGTATCAGGCAATAAAATTTATGACAATACCGCCAACAGTTTCTTTTATAAAGCGCGTTTGGTAAAAGGTATTAATACAACAGCAGAAGGTGCAGGCAGCAAAGAAGAATCTATAAGCAATGCGGCTGCAATAAGTACCCGTTACCTAAAAGATGGTGCTTACCTGCGTTTGAACAATCTTACTTTAGGCTATTCATTCAACACAACAAAACTTGGCATTAGCAGGTGGATAACAGCCGCAAGGCTTTCGGTAACCGGACAAAACCTTTTTGTAATTACAAAATATAATGGTTTTGACCCTGAAGTAAATACAGAAAGAATAAGTAATGACGGTGTAATTTCTTATGGTATTGATTACCTGAGTTACCCTAAAGCGAGATCCATCATTTTTGGCTTAAACGTATCATTCTAAAACAATTCACAGCAGTAATGTGAACTCAAAAAAATTAAACAAAATGAAAAACGTATCTATAAAAACACTGCTTCTTGCCGCTGTAATTACAGGGGCTACGGGCTGTACCAAGTTAAATGAAGCCGTACTTGATGAAACCTTTACCACCGGCGGTTTAACAGAAAAACAAATTGCCGATGGGTTGCTTGCACCAACCTATGCTCGTCTTCCGGATATTTACCTGCATACCAATTATTTTACCCTGCAGGAAATTTCTACCGATGAAGCCATACTACCCTACAGGGGGGGTACAGACTGGGGCGATAACGGTATTTATCTTTCCATGCATAAACATGAAACAACTTCTTCGGATGTTAACGTTAGAAGTACCTGGAACCACATTACACAGGAGATATCAAGATGTGTTTCGGGTATTGCAACTCTTAAAACAAACACAGACCCAAGTGCGCCGGCATATATTGCTGAAATAAGGGCTATGCGGGCATTTTATAATATGCTTAGTTTAGACTTGTTTGGCATTGCTTACATAAAAGAAGATCCAAAAGAATTTTCTAAAATTGTACGCGGTGCAGAAGCTGTTGATTACATAAAAAAAGAACTTTTAGCTGCTGAACCTGTACTTGATAATACCAATTCACCAGGCCGCATAACTAAAGCTGGTGTATGGGGTTTGCTGGCGCGCCTGAACCTGAATGCGCCTGTTTATAAGGATATTAATGCAGATGCTTTTCAGTTTAGCACTGAGGAGATGAACGACGTAATCAAATATTGCGATATGATTATTGCCTCTGGTCAGTTTGCATTGTCGGCTGATTATTTTGCCATTTTTGGTAATGATAATCATGGCAATAAAGAGCTGATTTTTGCAGTTGATCAACGGGCAGATTTAAACGGCCACAACCGTATGGCTTACTTTTCACTGTCGGGCGATCAGTTTCCTTTGCCTGCTTATCCTGGTGCCAATGGAACTGACGGCCCGGCTATTACACCTACTTTTTATCAAAGCTGGGTAGCTGCAAATCTATCAAAAGATCCTGCGCAGGCAGACCCAAGGTTTTACAAACAAAATATTTCTATTTATACCAACCCAGGAGATTCCTGCGTAGCAGATTTTCATATAGACCGCGGTATACTTCGCGGCCAGCAATATGGTTTAATACGCAAAAACGGCGTGTTTGAAAGATGTGCCAACGGCAATTACAAAATAGGCAAACTGTTTAATACCACACGCAGTAATCCTAACCTGCCGGTTGAGTTTACAGAACAGATTGATTTTACTACCGCAGGCAGTAACTACTCAACTGGTTACCGTGTAGAGAAATATGAGTTCAGCCGTAAATCAGTAAGTGGTAGAAACTTCGGCGAAGCCGATATTTCTATACTGCGCCTTGCAGATGTTTATATGATGCGTGCAGAAGCCAAACTGCGCAAAAATGATGCAGCAGGCGCACTTGCAGATGTAAATATTGTAAGAAACTCAAGAACGGCTTATACTGTAAAACCAACACCGCTTGCAGCCATTAACCTTGATATACTGTTTCGTGAAAGAGGTTTTGAATTTTATTGGGAGATGAACCGCAGAACAGACATGATACGTTTTGGTAAATATGAAGGCACCTGGACAGAAAAGACAAACACTGATAAAAGAAAAAGGATATTCCCTATTCCACAAACAGCAATTGACGGTGCCTCTAACGTACCTGGTTACCTGGTACAAAACCCAGGTTACTAAATATACAATTTTCTTTCATAAAAAAAGATGGCTTTTTAGCCATCTTTTTTTATGCCTCTACTGGTCAGCCATTTATTTTGGACCCAAGTATTGAAACGTCTTTTAATTGTTCCAAAGGAACATTAGGTGGGTAGAAAAAAATAACAATTCATTGTCGTTAAGTAGGAACGTTTGGTGTAAAACATAACACCATGCGTTCTTCCAGAACGCTGCCCTCCAACTGCATAACATCTACCAACCAATTGTTCCGCTGGAACAAGGGTTCGAGCAGTTGTGGTCAGAAACTTCGTACAGCGCAAAGAAAGATACTGCACGTAAGGCGCGCGGTATCTTATACAACGAACACTTCAATTTCAGATAACCCGCTTTCTTTATGTATTGCGTTTGTAAATACGAAATTCAAGTAATGAAAAACTTACTGCTTAAAAAGAGGATTTAACCGCACATAAGTTCCACCTTCAAAACCGACAACATACTCTGATGGAAAATGGGTTGATTTTTTGTAATAATCAGTCGTAATTATTTGTGCGCCTGAGTTACATGCAGCTTCAAATTTAGTACGGTCGTTTTTGCGTGCTTCTTTTGTATCAGCATCTGCTCTTGTTCTTACAATGTAACCCTGCTTTACCAAAAGAGAGATGGTATCTTTTAAAGGGTTATTACGTATCACAATTGCGGCTTCGGGGCTGCCTGGTTCTGCATTCATAAACAGTACCCTTTTTTTTAATGATGCATGGCCCTTGCTATACAAAGCCCGCTTTTCTTCGTTCTCATCAAGTATAAAAATAAATTTCCCTTTGGCATCTTTCAGTTTGGGCCAGTTGCCTGCAAACACAGCCTGTTCCAGGGTTTTGTACCTGCCACGCACATTATCAGGGCTAACCAGTTTTTTGCTGCTAAGGTTTTCCAATATGGTTTTATCAAGCTCATTAAAAATTGCTGTTGTAAATTTTTCAGGTACTGTAAAACCAGGCCTTTTCATTACTTCATCTTTAGCGTTCATGGTTATAAAAATGGGGTAATGATTGGGGTGGGCATCAGACCATTGCTTTAACTCCTGCAGGCATAATTTAAACGTTGGGCAATGGCTGCGAAAATCCATATCCTGTACATGAAATACTTTAAACCCAGGCTCGTTCATAACACTGTCTTCATTGTAAGATGGTTGATCTTTTATCCAGTCCAAACCCTTTGGCTGTGCATATTTGCCACCTTTGCTGTCAGCATAAATATCAATTTCAAGGTTCAGTAATCCAAGGTTTAACTGTTCGCTTAAACCAATATGGCTGTAATCAAGCGTTAGCATTCCTGCAGAATCAACCTTACTTAAATACTTAAAAAGGTTGGGATTGATTGCCTTCTTATAACTATTGTGCGAGCCAATTACCTGCAGTTGATTGATGGGCAGGTTATCATCAATTTTATCTGCTGGTAAAAGGGTAATAAACAAAAGAAAGAATCCTAAAAACGGTTTCATAAACGGTGCTTTTAATTGGTTTTATTACCTGAATATATTCACCAGGCAATGCAGGTAAATATGGCGGGTGGCTATTAAGCAATTGTTACAAAATAGTTATCAGAACAACAACACTGTATTCCCTATTATCAAATAATTATTTCTGCTTCATGTCATTTACCAACCCGTATAAACCTATACATTGTCGTACTTCACAATAACCTTAAGTATGAAATTTCACCTGTTAACACTTTCCTGTTTTATCGCGTCAATCAATGCCTTCAGTCAGCAAAAAACTTATCGTCATAGCAGTGATGACAGCAGCCTTGCTACCGTTGCACCTTTTACCATGATGCCTTATAACAGGCTGATACAGTCTGCAGGCAAAGTAGTAACCTATGGCAACCCACAGTTAGAAAACCATACGCTTGACCTTTGTATTTTGCCAGGAAATAAATTTATAGCAGTTGAAGACCGTTACGGTATTGCGGTACTTGATACTAAAACACAGCTACTAAAATACCGTTGGGCTTTTGAAGAAAATGCACCCTACAAAAACCTGATGAGTACCTACATCGGCATTAAATGTTTTACCCACAACAACACCAGTTTTATTGTTTGGAGTGCAGCAGGAAAAGGCAAAGATGCTTTTGTGATGATGGCAGAATGGGATGGCAGTACCATTAAAAATACAGATGTAATAAAGCTGCCCACACTTGCACCTGCAGCCAACGCCATACCCAATGACATTGCCGTAAACTTTGAAAACGGCCAGCCTTTTTTATACGTTGTATTGAACGGAAACAACCAATTGGTGAAGGTAAATTTTACAACTAAAAACACGGTTTGGTCAACAGCTACGGGTATTGCACCTTTTGGTGTACGCATTGTAAACAACAAAGCTTATGTAACCAATTGGGCAGGTAGTTTGGTTACTGATACCACCAAAGAACACGCAGGCACACCTTGGGGCAGTGCTTATATCAACCCTGTTACAGGTGGTGTAAAAGAAGGTAGTTTATCAATAATAAACATTACTGATGGAAGGCATCTGAACGAGTTACCGCTTGGCTTACACCCCAATGCCATTATCGGCAGCCGCAACAAAAAATTTCTTTACATCTCCAACGGCAACAGCGATTTTATTAGCGTGGTAGATGTACTTAAAGAGAAGGTAATTGATTCACTGCAGGTTGGTTTATTCTCTAAAGGATATGCTTATTATGGCAGCAGCCCCAACGCTTTATTGCTTGATTCTTCAGGTACAGTATTGTATGTTGCCAATGGTATGGATAATGCGCTTGCAGTAATAAAACTGGGCAGCAAAGTAGCAACAAATGGTACAGGCCAAACAACTGTAAAAGGCTTTATCCCTACGGAAGCATACCCTTCAGGTATTGCGCTGGTAAATGGCAATTTATATGTTACCAATCTTGAAGCGAAGGGCGCTAGGGTACTTTCTGACACAAAGAGTTTTAAACAAACTGATAGCAGCACCATCAATGCTTACAGTATTCACAAGCAACTGGCATCGCTAAGTATTATTCCTGTGCCATCACAAAATAAATTGCTGACTTACACCGAAAAAGTAAAACAACTAAACCTGTTTTACAGGATGGCATTAACTAATCAACCACCAAGAAAAAACATTGCAGCACAACCTTTGCCTGAAAGAATTGGCGAGCCATCATTGTTTAAGCATGTGGTGTACATTATTAAAGAAAATAAAACTTACGACCAGGTTTTTGGTGATATACTACAAGGCAGGGGCGATAAGCAGCTTTGTATTTATGGCGATAGCATCACACCTAACCAGCATCAACTGGTAAAGGATTTTTCTTTGCTGGATAATTATTATGCTTCAGGCAAATCATCGGCCGAAGGCCACCAATGGACAGATGCTGCCATGGTTTCTGATTATATAGAGAAAAATGTACGTGCCTGGTTCAGGAGTTACCCGCACCGCCAGGAAGATGCACTTGTGTATAACAAAACAGGTTTTATATGGAACAATGCGCTGGATCACGGCAAAACAGTTCGCGTATATGGCGAGGCTTGTACTACTGAATATGATAAGAAATTAAAGTGGCTTGACTTCTATAACAAACGCCTGAACAAAGAACCCATTGCACTAAAAAACACCAGCACCATTGCAAGGTTAAGGCCCATTATTTCGCCCGATTTTCCAGACTGTGACAATATTGTTTTTCCTGATCAGTTGCGTGCCGATATTTTTATTGACGAGTTTAAAAAGTTTGAAGCAATGCAGGGAGACAGTCTGCCCAACCTGATGGTTTTGTCTTTGCCAAACGACCACTCAGCAGGTACTTCGCCCAATTTTCCTACACCAAGGGCAATGGTTGCAGACAATGATTTAGCATTAGGCAGAATTGTTGAAACCATTAGCCACAGCCGCTTTTGGGACTCAACAGTAATTTTTGTTACGGAAGATGACTCGCAGGGAGGATGGGATCATATCTCTTCGTACAGAACTACCTGCATGGTTATCAGCCCCTATTCTGTTTTGAATAAAACAGTACATACCAATTACAACCAAACGTCAATGGTGCGCAGTATTGAACAGATTTTAGGCATACCGCCCATGAACATTATGGATGCAACAGCATTGCCCATGTTTGATTGTTTTACTGCGAAAAAATCTAACATTATATACACATCAATTCCCAATAAAATTCCCCTGAACGAGATGAACAAACCACTGGCTATGCTGAAAGGAAAAGCGATGTATTATGCAAAGCTTTCAGCCAATTCGGTTTTTAAAGAAGTAGATGGCGGCGAAGATGATACCATGAATAAAATTTTATGGTTTGATGCAAAAGGCAATAAACCTTATCCTGTAAAATATGCAGGGGAGTAAAGTACAGAAGCAATTAAAAATTATAGTTACCTATTCTCTAAAAACTGGTGTATTGGAAGCTCAATAAAGATCTTACAGGATAGTCTTTACTATTTCAGTCCGCTTTCTTAAAGCAGTATCTATTGAGGCTTTAATATCACTCAGTTCTTCCTGTACCGCATTCAAATTATTTTCCAGTTCTTCCACAAACTGCACCTGCATTTTTAATGGCATATGCAAGAAGTCCAGTTCTTCAAATTTTGCCTTTGTAAGAACATCGTTTACCGACAAAGCTTTTATCTGACTTTGCATATAAGCACTCTGCAATTGGTAGTAAATAAAGCCAGGAACAATAGTATCAAAAGGAATTACAGCCAGCATCTGGCCGTTACATGCAGCAGGTATCCTGTTAATACCTGCTTTTCCAAGCAAGTTGCCTGCAAAAACAATCAGTACCGACAATGCAGGAACCAACCTTGCAATCTTAATACCCCTATCAGAAAGCATTATTTTGCTTGCCTGCATTTCTTTGCCCTGGGCTGTATCTGAAGGTTTAAAAAGCGGAAAAGCACTGCCGTAATATCCCGGAATTGACTGGCTTGGAGTTAGACCAGGTTGCACCTTTGCTACAACGGTTATCTTAATCTTTTTCGTGTATTCACTACCTGCTATTTTTTTAAACGCATTTTCCAGTACCTGTTCTTTTTTGTTATCAAGTTCATTTGCCAAGACCTTCAGGTTACCAATAAGCGCATCAACATCCTTTAGCTGTGCTTCAATTCGCTGTACAACCATTGTTTGCTGCCGCAATGACGGCATCATGATCTCAAGTTTACCCAGGCGGTAATCACTGATACGTATACCACTGTGTGAAATTTTAAGAAGGGAAGATATTTTACCAGAGAGATAGTAATACAAGTAACTGGTATCAAGATTCACTTTATGATGATTTATCACCGCTATTACAGTTGAGTCAATTGCTGCCTCTTGATCAAGCATTGCTATTTTGCCTGCATTAGTACCAGTAACTGCTATCAAAATATTGTTACCCTGCACGAGTTTTATATTACCAGCTAACACTGCTTCCTGAGAAATACTGGCTTTAACGCTATTAATATTTTTACCGTCAATGTCAGAAGACCTTATATAAGGAATTTGTTTGCCCGAAGCGGTGTAAGAAGATTTGGGAGCGATGACCCCGTGTTCAGTAAAACAAATTTCTTCAAGCCTTTTTACCCTATATAGCGGGTAGATAATTGCTGTGGTCATTATATTAAAAAATGATAACAAAAATGCCCGCCCTATTACAGGCGGGCATTGCATAAAATTTTAAATTATTGTTTTACAAACTTGCTTGCTGCTGATTTATTACCATCGGCAAGAATTACGCTTATTACATAATTACCCGCTGGTAATACTTTAACATCAAAATCAAATTTATTGATACCTGCTTTTAAACTTGTTGCTTTGATATTTATTGAACGGCCATAAATATCATTGATAACAAGTGTTGCGGCCTGTGCAGCAACTGCGTTTACAACAACATTCAATTTATCAGAAACCGGGTTTGGATAAACTGAAGCAGTTACAACTGTTGCAGTATTTGCTTTTGTAAGTTCAACAATAGAAGAATAAGATGTTTTACCATCCTTATCTACTTGTTTCAATCTGTAGTAAGATTTACCATCAAAAGGCTTTGCATCAGTAAACTGGTAGCTTGCTGCACTATTACCTGTTTTAGAGGCAACAAAACCAATAGAACCAAAACTAACACCATCAATACTGCGCTCTACATTAAAGCCTGCATTATTAATTTCGGTAGCAGTTTCCCAGTAAAGAACATTTGCATCTTTAGTGTTAACACCATAGAAAGAAGTAAGAGTAACTGGTAAAGCAGCGTCAGCGAAAGAAGCACCAGTAAGAGCAGGAGAACCCACTGCTGGCCTGTAATCTGGGGCTAAGTAATTGTAAGGAGTTACCAACAAGCCAGAACTTGTACCAAGTGAGTCATTACTGTTTACAGGAGCTGAAACAATTGCAAAAGTCGCTGCGTCTTCTGACACCTTGTGTGAAGCTGGAGCCGATGGGGCAAGTGCAATGATATTGTTCTTATATCTTAACAAACCTGCATTTGCAGTAACTATAGTAGCCGCGTCATTTATTCCCAAACCAGTGGCATAATCCATAAATATACTGTTGAATATTTTCAACGCAGTATTTCTGCGAAGCCTAGCACCCCTACGGTAGCCTGTTGAAACTGTTGACAAACCATTACCTCTATACGGGCCAACAAGTGTTATGTTAGAAAAAGTTGCAGATGTTTGAGGAGTTCTAACTGAACCGCCAGCATCATTGTCTGATTCAAAACCTTCAGATGTAGAATTACCTAAATCTGCTACTCCTGGATCCCTTACAACCAACCCAAATTGAACTTTACCGCTGTACCCATTATCTGTATCAAAATCATCATCCAAAGTACGGTATGATACTAAATGACTACAATTAACAGTACCACCAAACCACTCAAATGCATCATCATTACCAAATGAAACCTGTATATGGTCAATAGTTGTACCTGACCCAACTGAACCCATTGTTAATGAATTAATCTCGTTATTAACTGCTAATGCAAATCCAGCAAACTCAATACGTACGTATTGTAAAACACCAGAATTGTCTGCGTCATTAAAAGTTGTAGAACTGCCATGCGCATGATCTTCATTCTGGGTTAACCCTTCAATAAACCCAACTCCACCGATAACGTTGTTAGATGCACGACCTAAAATAATCAAACCACCCCAATCGCCCCTAACGCGTGAGTTTGGATCAGCATTTGATGTAAATACTATCGGTTCGGCTTGTGTACCCGCAGCCATAATTTTCGCCCCACGCTTAATAACTAAGCTAGCATTGTTGGCAGTACCGGTACCCGTTTTTTTTGCACGGATAACCGTACCTGGCTCAATGGTTAGTGTAACTAAAGTATCTACATAAACTACACCGTCTAGAAAATAAACATTGTTTTTTGTCCATGTAGTATTAGTGGTAATGTGTGAACCACCGACCAGGGTAACATTAGTTGGGGCATAAACAGTAGTCTGGGGATCCCAGTTCACCCACGAACCTGTCCACATGGGAGTTGGAGCAGGAGCAAAAGCACCACGATAATTTACTTGCTGTATTTGAGCAAAAGAGCCTAAAGTTGTAATAACTAATAGGGAAAGTGTCAAAATTTTTTTCATAATTTTTGATGGTTATTGTTAAATTAATTGCTTATGCAAAAAGATTAAGCTAATTCTTTAAAATTTATAAGTTGCGCTGATTGAAATCGTTTGTCCAAAAGTTCCTACTATAAATTTTCTGTCTTCGGCCTCTTCATATTTTTTACTTTGGTTAATATCGTAGAAAAATATTTGTTTTTGAGCGAGAATATCTTTTATGTTCAAACGAAGTTCCCATTTGCCTTTTTGAAACATTTTAGCAGCTTGAAAATCCAGCACTGTTCTGCCTTGTTCATAAATATCCACATCAGCCAAATTGCCTACTATATACAACCTGGGTCCTACCCTATTCGCTGAAATTGTAGCTGAAACTCCAGACTCATCGTTAGAATAAGCGAAACTTGTATTAAATAAATATGGTGATTGCCCCTGCAAAGCCCTGTTTTGAACAAAACCATCTTTTCCAACAGAACCACCGCCGCCAAGGTTCTTATCGTTCACTACAATTTTTGACCATATCAATGCAGCATTTGCAGACCATGTGATTTTGTCAAAAATGCTTTTTTCAGAAGTATGAAACAAAGTACCAAGCAAACTCCTTACCTCAGCTTCCACACCATATATTTTTGCGCTTTGCGCATTCTGATAAGATGCAGTGTTATTAGAGTTGGCACTTGAAATTAATTCAATTGGATTTGTGAAATTTTTGTAAAACCCGGAAAAAGAAAATAATTGTGCACGACCGGGATAAAATTCGTAGCGTAAGTCATAATTGTTAATAACGGCACGTTGTAAGGTAGTGTCGCCTTCCACATTATAACGGGTTACAAAATCAAAAAATAAGAAGGGTGCCAATTCTCTAAATTCTGGCCTATTTAAAGTTTTTGAATAAGAAAACCGGAGGTTCTGTTTTGCGTCTAATGAATAAACTAAATTAGCAGAAGGTAATACATCAAATTGAGTAGTATTAATATTTACCTTCTTGAAAGAATTATCAAAAGAGTTTAATTTCTGATCGAAATTTTCAAGTCGCAGACCATAAATTAATCTTATTTTTTTTCCGAAACGTTGATCCAGCATTGCATAGCCAGCCGTAAGTGACGAACTAGCATCATAATTGTATGATGGTTTTGATCCATCGGTTATACCGAAACCACGTTTGTTACCTGCTATTGTGAACCCAAGATTTTCAGGTGCAAAAATTTTATCCTCAGGAAGTTTAAGCAAATCCGGATCGAAAGTATCTAAATAGAAACCAAGCAATCTAGCTGTGAAATCTCTTACGCGTTTTTGATAGTAGAAACCAAGTTTTAACTGGTTTTGTTTATTTGTTTTAAAAACAAACGGCTGTGTCAAATCAAGTTTTATACTGGATATCTTTTCATCATTGGTAGAATAAAAATGAGTACCCCCATTGTCAGGTGAGGGTCGGGAAGTATTAACGTCAGCATAAAAATCTGTAGATTGGTTACTATTATATACAGATTGCCTTAAATCAGGTATTGATCTCTTTACTCTGCTAAATGCGCCTGTCCAATCCAGCCTTAAGTTAGATTTATTGAGAACATGGTTACCAATTAACTGTGTAGAAAATATTGTGTTACTAGTAAACCAACGGCCATTTACTTTTGAAACTGATGTTGGATCATCTTGAAAATCATTATTCCCCTGCCTTACAAGCACCCTGTCTTCAGCATTAATGCTGAATATATTTTTCCAATTTAAGGTACTTTTACTACCTAGTTTAAGAGAAAAATTTGCTAAGGCACCTAAAAGAGTTTTGTCTGAATATATTTTATCGGAAAAATTATTCCTGAAATTAGGAAGGCCTCCAGGTGAACTTCTGTCATAATCATGACTCTGTTTCTCTCCTTCTGAATACGTTGGATTTCTATTATAGTTTATAGAAAACAACATGCCAGCAAATTCTTTACCTTTTCTTTCGATATTTAATCCCTTTGCAAATTGAACACTTGTGTACGGCAAAGCTTTTTTATTTTCCAATAACCAGTTATTTTTAAAAAACTTAGCATAGTTAGCTCTTTCTGGGAGTGATGAAATTGCATCAAAAGCATCAATGCCAGGCATTTCAGAAGGCAATTTTCTTGTACCATCATCCAAACCAATAAAATCCCATTTACCCCCTTTATAAAATGTTTTATCTTTAAAAGTAGCGAGTGTATTAAAGCCAAGACCAAACGAGATAGATGTAAAGTTTTTTGATGGAATAGATTTAGTAGAGATATTTATTACACCACCGCCAAACTCACCTGACATATCTGGTGTGGCTGTTTTATAAATAACAAGGTTATCAAGAATGTTAGATGGGAAGATATCAAAAGCAAAAGCCTTACGGTCACTTTCAGAACTTGGCAATGGTGCCCCATTAATGAATGCAGCATTATAACGATCCCCCAAGCCACGAATAATAACAAAACGGTCATCCTGGATGCTGGCACCACTTACCCTTTTTAATACATCACTGGTATTTCTGTCGGGGGTTTTACGTATGGCTTCGGCAGAAATACCATCACTTACACTGGCACTATTTTTTTGCGCAGTAAGTACGGTACTGGCATTTTCCCTGTTAACCCTTGTGCTTTTTACTATTACTTCATCGCTTGCCGTAGCAGCTTCATCAAGAGATATATTAAGCGAAACCACTTCCCCAGCTTTTACCGCAACATCATCCACACTTTTTTTACCATAAGATATAAAACTTACCATTACAGAATAAGTTCCAGCAGGCAAACCACCCAGGGTATATGTACCATTTAAATCTGTGGCTACCGAACGCTTAATACGCTCAATAGTCACGGTTGCCCCAATTAACGGCTCACCAGATTTGCTGCTGATTACCTTACCAGTTATTTTGCCATTTTGAGCAAAGGCTGTTGTACCAAGGAATAAAAGGAATATGGAAATGTAGGTTCGCATGGGCATATAAATAGAAGTGCAAAAGACGACCCAGTGTATTAACAAACCGTTACCCTTATGTTACCAAACTGTTAACAAAATATATAGATGCTTGATTAAAAGAAGTAGGCTTGAGTAACACTTAGTAAACTCTATCTAAAACTTAATAATTAATTCACACGCGCCGTTTTAAGCAAAGGCTAATTTAGTCGCATGCACATTGAAACCTTATACCTTATAAAAGTATTGATAGCCTTTGCTGCTGGTGCCCTGCTTGGCATTGAAAGAGAATACCGAAGTGAGCCTGCTGGCTTTACTACAATGATATTGATTTGTGTGGGATCGACTGTGTTTACCATCCTTTCTACAAGCTTTGCAGAAAATGGCGATCGTATCGCATCTAACATTATTACAGGTGTGGGCTTTATTGGTGCAGGGGTTATTTTTAAAGAAGGGCTTACAGTTCGCGGTATTACTTCGGCTGCCACTATTTGGATGGCTGCCGCCATTGGCATGTCTATTGGGCTTGGCTTTTATGCAGTAGCAGGGCTGGTATTTACGCTTGTTTTAACAACGCTTATTTTATTAATGCACTTTGAGGAAAAGCTTGATAAACTGCACCAGATAAAATTGTACAATATTTCTTTT
The DNA here is from genome assembly GCA_031424995.1 of Chitinophagales bacterium. GTDB lineage: Bacteria > Bacteroidota > Bacteroidia > Chitinophagales > Chitinophagaceae > Parasediminibacterium. The sequence goes on from JANPIP010000012.1 coordinate 43,508, forward strand.
GTTTCTGATACTTATTCTGTTGAAAACCTGGAAGAAGACCTAAAGCATTTGAAAATACGTTTTGAAAGATACAAGCTTACAAAGACCCATAAAATAGTAACTGCCTATTATAACATTGAAGGATCTCAACACATGCATGAAGACCTTACCAAATTTCTTGTAAAGCACGATGCTATTGACAGTTTTCTTGTTTAGCAAAATAACCCGCCTGTTTATCTTTTCCCTGTCAAAAAACTGTTAAACAATACGCTATATCACTTCAAATTCATAACTACTATAATTTATCAGCCGCTTTAACGTTTAATATCTATCAAAGTATTTAAACCTGCACTGATGCTGCATAAATTGCTGTTACTGTTTGTTATTTCTCTTACTGTTTGCAATGGTGTTATTGCGCAAAAGTTGCGCAATGATTTACAAAAACGCCAGCAGCGATTGTTTAAAGAAATTGATGCCCTGAATAAACAACTGGAACAAACCAAAGACAATGAGAAGGATGCCATGCAGTCGTTTACTGCCATTGAGAAAAAAATAAAAGCCAGAGAGGAACTGGCCAACAATATTAGCAGTGAGATAAGCCAGCTTGATGGTAGCATTTCTTTAAATGAAAAAGAAATTAACAGGCTTAGTGGCGAACTTGATACCCTTAAAATAAATTATGCCAAAAGCATGGTGTTTGGCTATAAACACAGGGGCAGTAACCATTACCTGAACTTTCTTTTTTCTGCAACCAACTTTAACGATGCCATTAAGCGAATGGCATATCTTAAAAGTTACCGCCAGTACAGAACAACCCAGGCTGAAACGATTATAAAAACACAGAACCTTTTAAAGCAAACCAAAACCACTTTAACCAATAACCTTAACGAAAAAAGTGCAGCCTTAACGGCGCACACCACACAATTAACTGCCTTACAGCAGGATAAGGAAAAGAAAGACCAGGTAGTGAAACAATTGAAAGACCAGGAAAAAGAATTGCTGGCAGAAATAAACAAGCGTGAAAAAGAAAAACGCAAACTTAAAAATGCCATAGAGCTTGCCATACGTAAGGAAATTGAAGAGGAAAATAAACGGGAAAAACTAAGACTGGCAAGGCTTAAAGCTGAGGAGGACGAAAAGAAACGCCTTGCCAGGGCAAAAGAAATTAATGAAGCGAAAGCAGCCCGTATAAAAGCTGCCAATAAACCCAACACAGTAAAAACAAAGCCTGTTGCAAATGATGATGTGGCTGCTAAAGGTGTGGCAGGTACCGTAAAAAACAGCAAAGAAAATGGTTCCACTTTTAGCTCTGTTGCTGATGGTTCTTTGGCTTCGCTAAACTTTAAAAACAACAAAGGCAACCTTCCCTGGCCCATTAGCGGCGGTGTAGTGAGTGGAGAATTTGGGCTGCAACAAGTTACTAAAAATATTAAGGTAGTTAACGACGGTATCTTTATTAAAACACAGGTTGGCAGTACCGTTAAAGCTGTGGCAGACGGACAAGTGTTAACCATCATTAACCTGGGAGATTATAAAGCAGTGATGATAAAACACGGTGACCATTATACTACTTACAATATGATTGATGATGTTACAGTAAGCAAGAAGGAAACTGTAAAAGCTGGTACCATTCTGGGAAAGGTTTCGCCAAATCTTAAGGGCGAAGGCGAGTTTGAATTTATGGTAACGAACGAAAACGGAAAATACTTTAACCCACGATCATGGCTGAGGGCTAAATAAAATTAAGGCTACTGTTTTGCTGTTGGCCTGTGCTGTTCTTTAACAGTAGGCTCAATATTATGCAACACTTCGTAAGTAAAATTATTGCCGTGCAAGCAAAGTTTAACCACGCACCCATAGTACAATTTAAAACTGTTGAAAGCTTCAATTAAAGGAGTATTTGTTATGTGAGAAAGAATGCTTCTTATAACGCCGCCATGCGTTACAATGGCCGCTGGTAAAGGCTTTTGAGCAATAGTTGTAAAATAATCTACCACGCGGTTATACAGGTCGTTATAACTCTCGCCCTGCGGCATAGCAATGTTTACAAAGTCGCTTAAAAAAGGGTCAAGCTCTTCTTTGGATATGGCATCCCAATGCTGCATTTCCCAAATGCCGCAATCAATTTCTTTTAAATGGTTATGATGTGTTACTTCATGCTGTGGAAACAACTCAGCAGCCAACCTGTTGCAACGCTGCAATGGGCTGCTGTAAACCAATGCAAGGTTTTTAGGAAGATGCTCTTTTATAGCAGTTGCTTCTTTATAAAAAGTATCTGTAACATCAAGGTCTGTTTGCCCATAGCAAACTCCTTTTTCTATTTGTGGTGTGGTATGGCGAATAAGATAAATTTCCATGGCACTAATTTAACGTGATTTTGGTCTTCATAAATGCTCTGTGAAGTCTCTGACCAATAGCTGTCGGTTTCGCATTTTTTTATTTAAAAGAATGAAAAGTCACAGACTTTTAAAGAACATAAGGCATACGAAGTCAGAGACTTCGTACAGCGCCCATGGCACTAATATAAGCGAGCCCGCTTAATCTTCCTTCAGCAGCAAATCGCAAAACCAGAAACCCATTTGCGAAGGCCTTGGTTTATCGTCAGTAAAGCAATTATCTTCCTTGCTTTCCGGTGCTTTATATTCCCTGAAAACTTTTTCGCCAATGCTTATTGGTATTGGGTTTGCGAAGATGGGGCCATCAAAAACAAACGTATGAAACTCGCCGTTCTCACCACATGGATCAACATTCTTTGGCAGGTCTTTTAAGAAATCTTTATCAATAATCCTTCCTGCAAAACTATCATCCAGCAGGTCGCTTTTTACGCAGCAAACCACGGTTTTAAAACCAAGGTCAATAAACTCGTGTATTAGTTCTGTTGTATCCCTTTTCCATAACGGAAAGTGTGCCGTAAAACCACCTTCAGCCAGCTTGTCTTCCCTGTATTTACGTAAGTCTTCTAAAAAAATATCACCAAAAATGGAATGTGTAAACCCTTCCGTTTTCAGCCCATTCATCATCGTTGCCATTGCTTCATTATACTCACTCATTGTTGGCTGGTCATTCATACAAAGCTGCTGCAAAGGCAGTCCAATTTCCTTCGCCTGGCGTTCCAGTAATTCAGCCCTTACCCCATGCATTGCAACACGGTTATACGTATTGTTTATGGTGGTTACAAGGCGTTCAATGCTATAATCTTTATCGCTCAAAACATGGTACAAAGCAAGTGAACTATCCTTTCCGCCACTCCAGTTAAAAATGCTTTTAAATGCCATTTTGATATTTTTTTTGTAGTACACAAGCTGCCAATGCGTTGTTCAGCACCTGTCCTGCTTTTCGTTGCATCCCGATAATTATCGGGACCTCGCACTGCGTGCTGTGGGCTTTATCTCGGTCATTTTGTTTTAAATTGGACTCGATGAGTGCCTCGCAATTCCACTTCTTCCGATAGCCATCGGAACAGGTGTAGATTTAAGCGGTAGAATATCCATTAACAAACCGACTTTTATAATTTCTGCTTCTATGTTCAGTGTCCGTTATTAAAGAACTTTTCACCGTCATTTCGAGGCACGAGAAATCTCTCTATGCTTAAGGCAGATGTCTCATTCTTCGACATGACGGGCACCACTCTTCATATCCCTTAAACAATTGACGCACAAACAATCCTGGTATTTGCTTTCAATTAAGCTTCTTTCTTCAATGGTAAGTGCAATACTGCTGCACTGGCAAAGGCCAATACTACCCACTTTACATTCAAAAAAGTTATTACAACGCGGACAGCTTTTGGTTTCATGTTGCGGCATACACTTCTTCTTTTAAATAATGCTGAATAAACCAATAATTATCATGGCGTTGTATCTCACCAAACCCAATATCAATGCTGCTATTAAATAAGGGGCAGTTAACAACAAGCGTATGGTATTCGCCATTTTCGCCACAGGCATCAGCACCTGCTGCTTCAATTTCTACAACCAGTTGTTTGGTAATTTTCTGGCCTAAAAAGTAGCTGCCCAATTGCTGGTTACAACTTACAATATAAGCTTCAATACCTGTATCAATCATAGCAAAAACCAATGCCCTTCTATCCATTTGCCATAGGGGCAAGTAAGCCTCAATGCCTGCAGCGGCGCAAACTTTTTCTTCCCATTGGCGGTTTGGTAAAACATCAATATCACCAAAAATACCTGCATCAATTTTATGATTGGCAACTATTTCTTTAAGTGCCCCAATAAATTTTTCTTCATACTCAGCCCATGTTGCAGGTATGTTTGTTATTGGCAAACCCAGTTGTGCAGCCTGTGCTTTCAATACTGCTTTTGGTATAGCATGCGAGCGGCTGAAAATATCATTCTCATTCATCATATTCAGCAATGCCACAGGTGTATAGCCATTGGCAATAGCCAGCATGGTGGCATAACAACTGTCTTTACCACCACTCCATGATATCAATGATTTACGCATGATGTAAGAATTGTTTTAAAATACAAAGCCTTTCAATAACTAACTGAAAGGCTTTGCATAAAGTTGGTTAAAATTTACCAGTTAAAAGTAATACCGCCACTTATCATGGTGGGTATTGCATTATAACCTCTTATATCAAAGAATTTTTTGTTGGTAATATTCTGTGCATCAGCAAAAAATTTGATGTTGCCGTTAAGCACATACTCAGCGTACGCGTTCAATAAAAAATAACCGTCAAGTGCTACATCTGCTTTTTGGTAACCGCCAACATCAAACCTATTACTTACGTATTTACCATTTACTGAAACATATAAACCTTTTGTTGCCTGCCATGCAATACCTGCGTTAATATTGCTTTTGGGGCGGCGTAACAAGTAATTGTAGGTAACAGTATCTTTTATCGTTATCCTGTTTTGGGTAGCTTCTTCTGCATTAAGCGATGCGAAGTTGGCACTGATAGTAAGCTTGTCTGTAGGCTTAAAAGAAGCTTCTAATTCTAAGCCATTTACTTTTTGACTAACGTAATTAAAGTACTTGCGGCTGATATAGTTGTAATCCATACCATTGTCAATGGCTCTGCTAAAATACACCGCTCTGGCACTGAACTTTTTATCTGCGTACTGCACACCGCCTTCATAGTTCACTGATTCTTCAGCTTTCAACTCAGGGTTTCCACTAAACTTGTCGTATAACTGGTAAATGCTTGGAGATTTAAAGCCACTGGCAAAACTTGCAAAAACACGCCATTGGTCATTAATATTGTACGATGGGTTAAAAGTATAAGTACTGTTATTGCCATAGCGTGAATGTTTATTGATCCTTCCTCCCAACTCAATATGAAGTTTGTTTTTTAACGCAGCATACAGCACTGAAGCATACGCAGAATATTGCGTCATTGAACTATCAGGATAAGGGCTTGCACCAAAGCTGGATGAAAAAAAGCGGCCATCCATATTGGCATAACGAAAATCGTTACCAACTAATAAAGTAAAATGGGTATTAATTTTTGCAGAAGCATACAGCTCATAGTAATTACCTGTACCACTATAACTATTGGTGGAGTAAGAAGTTGAACCAATTGCAAATCCATCATCGTAATACCTTTTGGTATTGCTGTATTGATAGTTACCTACAACATTCAAAATGCTTGTTTTATAATTAAAACCAACGCCAGTGTTCAATACTTTATTATCTATAAAATAGTTCTTCTTATCACTAAAAACACCAGCATCAATATCAGCTTTGTAGTTGCTGTACTGGAGATAGGTTCTAAAAGATAATTTGTCTGTAGCCTGGTATTGCAAAGCAGTATTTGCCATATTGCCTTTATAAGCATCAGCATCCATGTTCCTGGTGCCTGTACTGTCATAAGCGCTTGAAAAACCATCTGTTTTTAACTGTGCAAAACGTGCTGTATAGGTAAGCTTCTTCACTTTACCGTACAACTGAACATTGCTTCTTGTAGTGTTTTTGTTTCCAAAAGCAACGGTAGCTTTAACGTTAACAGGTTTGGTAATATCTTTTTTTATGGTAATGATATTTATTACGCCTGCAATAGCATCACTGCCGTATAAAGTTGATTGCGCGCCTTTGCAAACTTCAATTCTTTCAATATCGTTGATAGAAAACAGGTTAAGGTCATAATCTGTGGTAATAGTACTTGGATCGTTCATGGGAATGCCGTCCATTAAAATAAGCGTTCTGCCGGCACTGGCACCACGCATATACACTGTTTGTACATTGCCTGCATTGTTGTAAGATCCATTAACAACAACACCTACCTGCTCGTTTAAAAGTTGCGCTACTGTTTTAGCGCTGCTTTTTTCAAGCTGTTCTTTGCCAATTACAGTAATTACTTTACCTGTTTGCGATTGTTTCTGTTCAATCTTATTGGCGGTAACAATTACCTCGTCAAGGCTATTACTTTTAATGGTGTCTTGCTGCGCAAGAAGTACCGTTGCGCCAAGCAACGATGTAGAAAGGAGCGTTAATTTTTTGCTCATTGTTTTGTTTGTTTAAAGTGTAACAATGAGCTTCCAGGAAAACAAAAAACGGAGAAATATAAACGGTTGCTGCAGACAACCTTTTACATTCCATGCTTTTCACCCGAAAGCCGTGAATGATGATGTAAAAGGCAGGTCTTCTGACTTGTTTTCTGTTGAACACCTTCCCATCATGCACCAAAATGTGCATTAACAGTGGTATTACATTCAACAGGTGAGTAGTGAGTGGTGAGTAGTGAAATGCAGATACTGCATGTTCACAATTCACTTTTCACTTTTCACACAACTTACAGCTACGGGGATAGTTCAGGATTTTCACCTGCTTCCCTTTTAATCTTTAGGTAAAGCCCTCTTGCCCTAAGGGGGCGGTAATGCATTACCCAAGAACCAATTACAGTGCAAATGTGTAGGGATGTGGTGTAAAATGCAAATAAGATTTTTTTTTTGCGCCAACAAAATGCGCTGCTGTTTAATTAAATCAGCAGCGTATACGCTTTAATAAATAGGATCCTCAAAAAGTAATTGTCAATTAATATCTGTCAAGAATTTTTTTTTGACAAAGATTTCTTGACATTATTGTCAATTAAACCTTGTCAAGATTTTTTTCTTGACAAGAATTTCTTGACAACTATAATCCGGAATTACTATACAGGAACACAGAATAACTGGTGTTCGCAGATTTTTTTAACAATAAACACTTGTTTTGATGAAATAACATTTCATCCCAGAAATTTTTTGCTTGATTTTGTACGGCAAAGCAGTAGAAAGATCCGTTTTGTATCCATTGTACCCGTGTTATCCGTGTTCTATATTTATGGGTGTTAAATCATTTCGTATACCTGCTTTGCAAAGGCATCAAGGCTTGGATCCCTCGCACCCATTAAAAGCAGTACACTATCATTGGTAAGATGTGATTGTATGGCAGCAACAAAATCGTTCCTGTCTTCTATAAAAAAAGCCTGTTTGCCATTTGCCTGTATATCTTTTATCAGGTCATTGGCACTGATGTCTTTAACTGCTGTGCCGCCTGCGTAAAATATTTCACTCATCCATATTTGATCCTCTGCACGCAGTGCTTTACTAATTTCTTCTACAAAATCGTTGCGTAAAAAACGGGTAGGGCCATAACCATGCGGCTGAAACCAGGCAATTACTTTACCCGCCAAAGGCTGCACCCCGTGTATTGCTGCGGCCACTTTTGCAGGGTTGTGGGCGTAATCATCAATCACCCAAATATTATTCTTTTTGCCAAGCACCTGGTTGCGGCGGTAAATGCCTTTGTATTGTGCAATGGCTTTACTGCAGGTGGGCAGGTCAACACCTAACTGGCAGGCAACACAAACGGCCGCCAGTGCATTTTCCATATTGTGTTTACCAATAGCGTTTAATGAAAAATGAACGCCGTTTATGTTAAAACTAATATGCAACCTATCCTGTAAAAAGTTAGTGGCAATAAAGCCTGCATCTGCGTTGGTAGAAGAAAAATCCTGTGCTTTATTTTCAGAAAAAGGAGCTGCCAGTTCATGCGAAGCATTAACAATAAACTTTTGTGAATGCGCTTTGAAAGTGTTGAAAATATCCTGAAGTTCGCTTATCTCTTTATGGTCTTTATCGAGGTTTAAGAGCAGGCCAATTTCAGGATGATAATTTACAATTGAACCATCGCTTTCATCAGCCTCAATTACCAGTAAATCACCTTTGCCAACAAAGGCATTTCCGATTTTTCCCTGCTCCTGCAAACGTACCAAACCTGCACCACTTATAATGCCTGGCTGCAAGCCTGCAAAATCTAGTATGTCAAAAAGCATGGCCGTTGTAGTGCTTTTGCCACTGGTGCCACCAACAGCAATGGTTCGCTTTTGATTGCTGATAAGCGTTAATAATTCTGACCGTTTTATAATGGGAATATTAAGGCTTCTTGCCTTCTGAATTTCAACATTTGTTTCTTCCACTGCTGTGGATATAACAATGAGTTGCGTGCTTTCATCAATGGCAGTTCCATCCTGCAAAAAACATTGTATGCCTTCTGCTTCCAGTTTTTCTTTGGTATCGTTTTTTTCGTTGGGATGAAAGTACCTGTCGCTGCCCGTAATTTGTTTGCCGCTGCCTGCAAGGTATTGTGCAATGGCACTCATGCCTGTACCTGCAACGCCTATAAAATGAAGTTTAGTTGCCTGTGATAAAAGATTGGCAGAACGATTTTCCATGATTGTATATTAATGTGCAAGCTTCTTTAATTACGAATTTTTTGCAGGCCAAAATTAGTGGGTAGCAAGCTGAATAATTATGTATGTGGATTAATGTAACAGGGTTAAACTGATAAGTGTTCGCAAACCTGTTTTAATTATTCCGTAGGAACACACGGTGGGTAGAAACGGGAATGATTTATTGTCGTTATGTAGGAACGTTTGGTGTAAAGAATAGCACCATGCGTTCTTACAGAACGCTGAACCATCCTAATCCATAACATCTACCTACTAGTTGTTCCGCTGGAACAAACATCGAACACTGGTGCTTTAAATTTTCAATTTTTTTCTACAGTCATCGCATAATCGCCTTTCCTTGTCAAGTTTCATCTTGCCATCGGCATCTGCCATAATGCAGTATTGACGTGGGCAATGGGGCAGGCCAAAATTATGTCCCATCTCATGCACTACTACTTTAAACAACCTGCGTAAAGCATTTTCGGGTGATGTGGCTGAAGGATAAATGCGATGGGTTGAAACAACACCAGCTTCACCGGGCTGAAAACCCAGGCCCATTACACCATAATCTTCCGCGTCGCCTTTGGTGGTTGAAATATCTTTTGTGGTAAAGCCCATGATAAGCCTTGACTTAAGCGGCTTTCTTTGCCTTAGCCAATGTATTAAAGTATCGGCCCTGTAACGGTTTCGGGGTTTGTAATATGCCTTGGCGGGCATTTTTCTTTTGGGTGAAATATGTACAGTAACGGGATAAAATAAAGGGATACTGTCTTTCAAAAACAACAAGGCATCGGCGGGAAATGAATCTAATGGCTGCAATATAATAACAGGCTTTTGCGGTACTGCAACTACAGGAATTTTCTTTTCCTTATGGCAGGAAATAATAGCAAAGCAACACATCAACCCAAACAAAACAATAAGCCGCATCAGTACATATTAAAAATTCATCAGCTTCTCTACACATTCCCCTAAACGGCTTTTTGCAAGAAAGTTTTTCTCAAGCGCCGCATTAAAAGGAACAGGTGTATCAAGGCTTGCACAGCGTACTATTGGTGCATCAAGCGAGGAAAAGCAATGTTCGCTTATCCAGGCACTTATTTCGCCACCAAGTCCGCCTATCAAAGTGTCTTCGTGCAATAATAATACCTTGCCTGTTTGCTGTACGGCTTTTTCAATAGCCTCATAATCCAACGGCTGCAGGCTGCGCAAATCAAGTATATGTAAGGATGTGGATGGATTTTGCTGCTGGTATTCCATTGCCCAATGTACGCCTGCACCATAGGTTATAACGCTTATATCGTTACCTGCTTTTACCAGTTTTGCTTTACCAATAGGCACTTCATAATAAGCATCAGGCACGGCACCACTAATACTGCGGTACATTACCTTATGTTCAAAATACATTACAGGATTTGGGTCGTTAATGGCTGCAATCATTAAGCCTTTGGCATCAAAGGGATTAGATGGGTACACCACTTTTAAACCTGGTACATGTGTAAACCACGCCTCATTGCTTTGGCTATGAAAAGGGCCTGCACTAACGCCCGCACCTGTTGGCATACGCACCACCACATCGGCATGCTGCCCCCAGCGGTAATGTATTTTGGCAAGATTGTTTACAATTTGATTAAAGCCCGCGGTTACAAAATCGGCAAACTGCATTTCCACCACGCTTTTAATCCCTTCCAGGCATAAGCCTAAAGCGGTACCAATAATAGCACTCTCGCATAAAGGTGTATTGCGTATACGGTGTTTGCTAAACTCGTTTACAAAACCTTCTGTTACTTTAAAAACACCACCATATTCTGCAATATCCTGCCCCATTAAAATAAGGTTCTTGTGTTTTTGCAGCGATTGGTGCAGCCCCTGTTTTATGGCTTCTACAAAACGCATATCAGTGGTAGCTGTTGATGCAGCAGCTTGTTCAGTTATTGTTTTAGGAACATATATTTTAGACTTTGGTGCATACACTTCCCTTAATTCTTCTGCTGTATCAAACTTAAATTCTTCTACCTGTTCTGCCAGTTTCAGTTCTTTATCAATATATGCCTTGGTATCATTTCTAATATCAGCAATCTGCATTTCTGTTAAAGCCTCTTCGTACACCAAAAATTGCTCAAAGGTTTTTACAGGGTCTTTTTTGCCCCATTGTTCTATTAATTCTTTAGGTACATATTTAGTGCCGCTGGCTTCTTCGTGGCCGCGCATTCTAAAGGTTTCACATTCCAATATGTAAGGCTTTTGCTTACGCAGGCAATATTCTCTTGCACTTTTTACCGCATCATATACCTGTATAATGCTGTTGCCATTTATGGTTGCACCATGTATGCCGTATCCTTTTGCCTTGTCAGACAACAACTCGCAACGGTACTGTTCGCTGGTGGGCGTACTTAAACCATAACCATTGTTTTCTATGATAAATATGATGGGCAAATCCCATACTGCAGCCACATTTAACGCTTCATGAAAATCGCCTTCACTGGTGCCACCATCGCCTGTAAAGGCAAGAGAAACCTTTTTTTGCTGCTTTAGTTTATAAGCAAGTGCCACACCATCTGCCAAAGCCATTTGAGGGCCAAGATGAGAAATCATGCCGCATATAAAATGTTCCTTACTTCCAAAATGAAAACTTCTTTCGCGGCCTTTGCTGTAGCCATCTTTATTGCCCTGCCATTGTTTAAATAATTTATGCAGTGGCATTTGCCTTGTAGTAAAAACACCAAGGTTGCGGTGCAGGGGCATTATCCATTCGTCTTTTTCAAGTGCTAAAGTAGCACCAACGCTTATGGCTTCCTGGCCAATACCGCTAAACCATTTGCTTATTTTGCCCTGCCGTAAAAGCAGCAGCATTTTATCTTCTACCATCCTTGGCAGCAGGAGGTTTTTATAGAGATGGATTAACTCGTCGTTATAAAGGCCAAGGCGGTTAAAATACATGTTAGCAAAGGGTTTGTGTGTGTTGGCGGGAAGATACTTGATAATTTTTTATTTTTTAAGGCAGGTGCGTGATTTAAGCATTAAATTTTATAATCTACATTTTTAATCATTGCCAAAAGACCCTAAAAGCCGCTTTGTTACTGCATTCTATGGAAAAATTTCAAATAACAAAAATTGTGTTTTTTCTTTCCCGTCAAAATTATTATCGCTTATAAAAAGCAGTGTTTTATGGCCATTGGGTAAAATAGGGCCAAAGGTCATGCCCTCTACATTGTCAATATAAATTCCAAGCGCATCCATATTTAACAGCAGTTTTTTTGTGGCAGGCGTAAAATTGGTATTCATTTGTAAAGAAGAATTGCCCTTAATATCTGTGGCACTGGAAATATCTGTTTCAAAAACTTTTATGGTACATGCTGGCCGCCCTATTGAAAATGATCGTTCCATTACCAGCAGTTTATTTTTACTTATAGAAAGAATATCGGGTACGCCATTGATTTTAAAAGAATCAGCAGGTATTGAAGGATAGGCTACAGGATCTAATTTATAAGCATATTCTGCCAGTAATTTTTTATCTGAAACCTTGTACTTAAACAACCTTATCCATGCAGTGGTATCATATAATAAGGCACTCGGGCCATCTTCATGCAAAGGCTCTTCTACGTTTGTAAAAATGTGTTTGTAATTATTGGCAAAAGTTAAGCCCTCCAAAACACCGTTTTGTCTTGGGCCATTTGGCGTTGCATGCATTAAAAGATTTGCAGGTAAAGGAAAAGTATCAATATAGCTGCCACCTGTTGTAATGCCTGTTAGTGCAGGGTTTGCAAGCACAGTGTCTTTCTTTTTTACAATCCTTTCTCCCTCACTCGTCCATATTAATTGTTTTGTAACAGGATTATATCTTATGGCTTCTGGGTCAGGGGTTTTGGCTTTATCCTGTTTGTTGTTGGGGTATACATCGCCATTGGGCTGAAGCAGATTTTTTACATCAATAAACGAAACACTATCAATGCCTTTATCTTTTATAAAAACTTTGGCGGTATAAAACCGGGCTGGGTTGATAGCGCTTCTGTCATCGCAAATTAAATAGTACAGGTTATTGGCTGCATCATAATCAATACCAGATAAGCCACCTACCGTAGTGCCTTTAAATTGAAAGTTATAAGGCACATCATATTCACTTAAAAACTTTAATTGAGATATGGTTTCAGCCTGCGGCTGAATACTTATTTTTTTACCAGCAGAACATGCTGCAAGTAATACAACGGCGATAATTGATGCGGCGAATTTCATGTACCTGTTTTATAAGTTTTAGCAACCTGCTATTTTTCTTTTAGTAAGGCAACCGCTGCATTTACTAAGTTAGGCTCAAAACCTTTTTGCAGTAAATAATTGCTTGTTTTTACCTGTCTTTTTAAATAATGCTCGCCTTTAAGGCTATTCCATTTTTTTGTGGCCAACTGGGTAAGTGTTTTGTTATATTCAGTTTCGTCTATTGCTTTTAACCCCTTGCGAATATTGTATTCACTCACCTGGTGCTGTTTCAGTTCATATTTTATTTTTATTCTACCCCATTGGTTTATCCTGAATTTCCCTCCTGCAAAAGCAATGGCGTAACGTTCTTCGTTCAGGTAATTTTCTTCAATAAGCTGCGATAATATTATTTCAACATCTTTTTTAAACAGGCCAAGGCTGTACAGTTTTTCTTTTACATCGTAATGGTTACGCTCCTGGTAGCCACAAAAGTGCTTCAGCTTTTGCAATGCCTGTTCAGGTGTACATCTTTGCTTTTGTAACATCTCTGTTCAAAAATAAAGGGTTGCCGTGGTTTCAAATTAACAGGTTAAACACATTGGCTTACAAAATCGCCATAGGCGCAATATCTTCTCAAAATAATATTGACAAATTGCAGTACGTTTGTCACCAACGTAAATTTTTCAAGGAATGAAGTTCATAGTATCCTCATCGTCTCTTTTAAAGCACCTGCAGCAGATAAATGGTGTAATTAATGCCAATACGGTATTGCCAATTTTAGAAGACTTTTTATTTGATATTGAAGAAAAAAAACTTTCTATAACGGCCACCGATCTTGAAACAGTGATGCGCGTGCAGATGGATGTGGAAAGTAAAACGAGTGGTAAAGTGTGTATTCCTGCCAAGATTTTGACAGACAGTTTAAAGAATATTGCCGACCAGCCACTGACGTTTAATATTGACAAGAATTTTGCAGTAGAAATTACCAGCGATAATGGTAAGTATAAAATTCCAGGCGAAAATCCTGACAATTTCCCCAAAGAACCATCAAGCGATGATACCACAGGCTTTACCATGAAAAGTGGTGCTTTGGTAACAGCCATTAACAAAACATTATTTGCTGTAAGCAATGATGATTTGAGGCCTGCAATGACGGGTGTATTTTTTGAACTGACCAGTAACGGTGTGCAATTTGTAGCTACTGATGCACACCGCCTGGTACGTTATAAAAGAACAGACACTTTTGCCACAAAAACCGACAGTTTTATTGTTCCTAAAAAGCCATTGAACTTATTACGCAGTGCATTGCCTGATAATGATGATGAGATTACTGTGAGTTATAACAGTAACCACCTTTTTGTAAGTCATGGTGATGTACAAATGATTTGCCGTTTGATAGATGCACGTTTTCCTGATTATAAAGTGGTAATACCTGCTGATAATCCATATAAACTGATTGTTACAAAAACTGATTTTCAAAGTGCCTTGCGCCGTGTAAGCATTTTTAGTAACAAGAGTACTAACCAGGTAGCTCTAAGTATTACAGGCAGTGAATTACAAATGGCCGCACAGGATGTTGACTTTAGTTTTGAAGGTAATGAACGCATGAACTGCCAGTACGATGGTGAGGATTTGCAGATTGCCTTTAACGCCAAATTTTTAATTGAAATGCTGAACGCTGCCGATACTACAGAAGTAAGGTTAGAGCTTTCTACCCCAACAAAAGCAGGATTAATTAAACCAACAGAACAGGCAGAAGGCGAAGATTTACTGATGCTGGTAATGCCTTTAATGCTGAACAATTAAGAAACTTACGAAAGTTATATAACTAAAAAAGCAGAACCAAGGTTCTGCTTTTTTAATTTATGTAGTCGTCTTTTATTTTACGTGAAGTGTTACTACCACGGCAAGATTAAGCGATTGTGTGGTTTCTTTTCTTGCTTTGCCGTAAACATCATAGTAAATGGTATCGTCTTTAAGATAATTCAACAATTCGGTACCACTGGTGCTTGTTGTTGTATAACTGAATAAATCAGGTGTATTAGGAAAGGTAGCTCTAATAAATTCTGACTTGGTACTGTTGTTTTTTGAACTTATTAAAATTCTGAAAGATTCAAGGTTAGAAAGATTATTAGCATTATTACCATTATTGTTGGTAATGGTAACTTTTTTAACTGTGATTGAGTTTACTGCACTGATACCAAAAACGCCTGCAGTATTGGCACGTATAACACTATCAAGTTTAAAAGGGCTGCTAAAAGTAATGGGAGTTGTAGGTTCTATACCTACTGCAAATGCCGGAATTGCGGGCAATGGAACCGTAATTGAAGGAGCATCAGCGTCTATTCCACCAAAAATAGTACTTAAAGTTTTTTTACAAGAGAACGATGCAGTAGCCAATACTGTTGCTATGCAAATGACAAAAAGGGATTTTTTCATACAATACTTTGTTTTCTTAAGAGGATTGGGCAACCATTTATGCTGCCTTTGTAAGGTTTTAGTTTATTTGTTTATTTAATGCTTCTTCAATAGCGGCACCTGCCTTTTTACTTTCTTCAGTAGCGTTTTCAGTGCCTGCTTCAAACCAGTGATTGACGCCTTCATTGTCTTGTTTTAGATGAAGATGCAAATCTTTGTCGGCGCAATGTACAATAAACTCGGTTTCATCATGCTGCGCCACTTTAACCTCGCTGTTGTTATAATTGATTGAAAAGCTTTTCATAATAATTTGTTTACATTAAATTGAAGCAATCATTGTGCCTTTATAAAATAACCGCCTATTTTACGATAACTACATTCGCCTTTTCATCTTTCTTTTTAACTGACCTGTCAGTAGCAACTGCACCAAAAATAATTCCCGTACTTCCTGCAAAAAAGTTTACCATGATGGCATTAATTGCCAGCATAAAGGCTAGCCCTTTACTATTAGCGGGCGAGTTTTGTGCATTGGCATTTTGAAGCACAAAAAACATAACAATTATGACAGGCAGCAGCATGGCAATACTGCTTAATATCATTTTATGCCCCCTGAAAATCATGGTAAGAATGGCAGGCGTATCATTTAGTTTTTGATGTACCCTAACGGTGCCAAAGAGTAAGGCAATTACAAAGAGTATATTACCAACATACAGCCACCACAAATCGGCATATACCGCCCTTATAAAAAACACACCAACTGCAAAGCAATATAAAATGGCCGCTATAAGGCTGTACATTGCGTAGATTCTAAATACAAATTTTGGTTTCATGGTAAGGATGTTTTTATGAAAGGCATTTCATAAAAATCATTCCTTACAGATAGCGGCAGGTAATAAATAATGCACAACAATGCCTCATTGCAAAGTATAAGATAGCTGCGGCTAACATAAACATGCAAAAGGCTAAGCATAACATACCTTGGGCTACCTAAAAGATAGCCCAGACTATGTTTAAGATACCAATAGCTAAGTAAAAGATAGCCGTTTGCATGTTTAAGATGAAACGAGCTAAGTAAAACATTGACGCAGCTAAGTAAAAGATAGCAAAGTGGATGTTTTAGATAGGAAAAGGGAAAGATTTAACCATATTGGTAAGCTTTAGCTATGAAGGATACAGAAAATTCGCAACTTTCTGTTTTTTTTCAGTTATTGAATAGAACGTAACTTAAATGCAGTGCTTACAAACCTGTTTAAATTAGGCATACCACTACTACATATTCCTCCTATACTGTCCACCCACTTCATATAATGCATTTGTAATCTGGCCCAGGCTGCAATATTTTACTGTTTCCATCAATGTTTCAAAGAGGTTGCCATTGTTAATGGCAACCGTTTTAAGTTGCTGTAAAGCTGCCGCAGATTTGTGTTTATTTCTTTCAAAAAAAGCATGCAGGTTATCTATCTGCTGTTGCTTTTCTTCTGGGGTACTGCGTATCACTTCGCCTGGCAAAACTGTTTTGCTTCCCTGTTTATTCAAAAAAGTATTTACGCCTATAATGGGCAGTTCGCCAGTATGTTTCTGCATTTCGTAGTGCATACTTTCTTCCTGTATTTTATTGCGCTGGTACATTCTTTCCATAGCGCCTAAAACGCCGCCACGGTCTGTAAGCCGTTCAAATTCAAGCAGTACAGCTTCCTCTACCAGGTCGGTCATTTCTTCAATGGCAAAACTGCCCTGTATAAAATTCTCTGTTCTCGCACTGCCAAGTTCCCTGTTTATAATCAACTGAATGGCCATGGCACGGCGCACACTTTCTTCTGTTGGAGTGGTAATAGCCTCATCGTAAGCGTTGGTATGCAGGCTGCTACAGTTATCGTAAATGGCATACAAAGCCTGCAAAGTGGTGCGTATATCATTAAAATCAATTTCCTGCGCATGCAGGCTGCGGCCACTGGTTTGTATATGGTATTTTAGTTTTTGCGAGCGGTCGTTGGCCTTGTATGTGTACTTCATTGCCTTGGCCCAAATGCGCCTTGCCACGCGGCCAATTACACTGTATTCTGCATCCATACCATTGCTGAAAAAGAAAGAAAGGTTGGGTGCAAAATCATCTATGTTCATGCCACGGCTTAGGTAATATTCAACGTAGGTAAAGCCATTGGCCAATGTAAATGCAAGCTGCGTTATTGGGTTGGCACCTGCCTCTGCAATATGGTAACCGCTGATGCTTACGCTGTAAAAATTACGCACTTCATTGTCTATAAAATACTGCTGTACATCGCCCATTAATTTCAATGCAAACTCTGTAGAAAAAATGCAGGTATTCTGCGCCTGGTCTTCTTTTAAAATATCTGCTTGAACTGTGCCGCGCACCTGTGCCAGTGTTTCTTTTTTTATTTGTTGATAGATGTCAGCAGGTAATACTTCATCGCCGCTAAGGCCAAGAAGATGTAAGCCAGCCCCCCTGCCCCCCGAAAGAGGGTGGTTTAGTGCATCACCCAAAGTGTTATTGTAAACAGGTTGATTTCCTGTTGGGTATTTTTCTTTGAATGACTTATTGACCATTGACCACTGACCATTTTCTTCAATCCATTTTTCGCATTGCTGGTCAATGGCTGCATTTAAAAAAAAGGCAAGTATCATGGGTGCAGGGCCGTTGATGGTCATACTTACACTGGTTTTGGCATCGCAAAGGTCAAAGCCGCTGTACAATTTTTTGGCATCATCAACAGTGGCAATACTTACGCCCGCATTGCCAATTTTTCCAAAAATATCAGGGCGAATGTCAGGGTCTTCTCCATATAAAGTAACGCTGTCAAACGCAGTGCTCAAGCGCGTTGCAGGCTGATTTTGTGCCAGGTAATGAAAGCGTTTGTTGGTACGTTCAGGGCCACCTTCGCCCGCAAACATTCTTGTTGGGTCCTCACCTTCACGCTTTAATTCAAATACACCTGCGGTGTAAGGAAATTCGCCGGGCAAATTTTCCTGTAACTGCCAGGTAAGAATATCGCCCCAGTCTTTATATTTTGGCAACACCACTTTAGGCACTTTGGTGCCGCTTAAAGAAAGTGTAGTCAATGGCTTCTTTATCACTTTGCCACGCACTTCGTACTCAAAAAAATCGGCTTTATATTTTTGAACGAGAGATGGCCAGTTAGTAATGAGTTGTTTGCAGGAGGGATGAAGTTGTTGTTCAATTGCTTCTTTTAATGCAGTTAGGGTATCAGTATTTGAGGCGGCAAGTTTCATTACACCATCCAGTTGATATAATGTTGTGGCAAGTTTACTCTGTTGCTCAACCCATGCATCATATTCTTTTATGCTTCTTCCAATTTCAGATAAATACCTCACTCTTGAAGAAGGGATTACCTGTGTTTGTGATGTATAAGTTTCTGTAACAGCTATACCATCATCGCCAAAGGAAATACCTGTTTTAACCGTTATTGCCTTAACCAGCAGTGCAAACAATTTATTTACGCCTGCATCATTAAACTGTGCCGCAACTGTGCCCACAATGGGCAGGTCTTCGTTTTTAGCAGTGAATAAATTATGGTTGCGTTTATACTGTTTGCATACATCATTAAAGGCATCCAAAGCACCGGCTTTATCAAATTTATTAATGGCAATTACATCTGCATAATCCAGCATGTTTATTTTTTCAAGCTGCGAAGCTGCACCATATTCAGGGGTCATTACATACAGGCTCACATCTGCAAAATCAAGGATAGATGCATCGCTTTGCCCCACACCTGCAGTTTCTACAATAATCAAATCAAAACCTTCTGCCTTGCAGATATTGATGGCATCTTTTACAAACGGACTTAATGCCACATCGCTATCCCGTGTGGCAAGTGAACGCATGTAACACCTTTTGTTAGAGATGGAATTCATTCGTATCCTGTCGCCTAATAAAGCGCCGCCTGTTTTCTTTTTAGATGGATCAACAGAAATAACGGCAACGGATTTATCAGTAAAGGAATGTAAAAAGCGTCTTACAATTTCATCTGTAACAGAACTTTTACCTGCACCGCCTGTACCAGTAATGCCGAGAACAGCCACAGCAGCTCCCCCGCCCCCAGAAGGGGGAGCCCCCTCATCCCCCAAAGGGGGAGTTAAAGAAGAAGACGCCGCTTTTTTTGTATTATTTATAAGGTGCAGATAGCTTTCGCCGTTTTCTGCCAATGTTATCGCCTTCGCAATTGTTACTATATTATTCGCTTTCCCCAAGCAGTATTTTTCATCGCCTTTAGTGTGATCCACTTCTATCCCCCCGTTGGGGGGTGGGGGGGCTGCTTTTTCTATCACATCTTCAATCATCCCTTCAAGCCCCATAGTTCTTCCATCATCAGGACTATATATTTTGGTAATACCATACTCTTCCAGCTCTTTAATTTCAGCAGGTAAAATAGTACCACCGCCGCCGCCGAATATTTTTATATGATTGTAGCCGTTTTCATCCAGCAAATCTTTCATGTATTTAAAAAACTCAATATGCCCGCCCTGGTAAGAGGTAATTGCTATGGCATGAACATCTTCTTCAATGGCAGTTTCTACAATTTCATACACGCTTCTATTATGGCCAAGGTGAATAATTTCTGCGCCCTTCGCCTGCATAATTCGGCGCATAATATTTATAGCGGCATCATGCCCATCAAAAAGACTGGCGGCAGTAACAATGCGTATGGCAGATTTTAGTGGTAGCGGCATAGCGAAACAATGAACGTCAAAAATAAGAACAAATACTAACGATTGTTAGTATTTTATTGTTTATGCGTTTCCATTGATGAAAAGCAAAAAATCTTGCCTTTCATCACTTTGCAGGAAATAAAATAGCAGTTATTACGTTTAAAAGGGGCGAAAAAAGTAGTAAAATAAAGACGCAAGAACTAGTTTTTTACAGCATTTACCCATTTTGGCATCATTTTTAAAACTTACCCCAACAAAATAGATATAACTATGAAGATGAAATTTTCGTTTGTAGCAGTAATTGCGGCTTCAACCATGTTGTTTTCCTGCGTAAGCAAAAAAAAATTTATAGAAACACAAACCGCTTCTGACACAAAATATGAGGACCTGAACAAGGCTTATCTTAAAAAAGAGGCGGACCTGAATGCCTGCATTGAAGATTCGCGCAACAAAGGCACTACCAACGATAATCTTACCAATAAAACAAAGGCGCAGCAAAACGAAATTGATAATCTTAACAAACAAATTGACTTTTTAAAGCAAAGCAACAACCAGGTGCTTAACCAACTGAAAGACATGTCTGTAATAAGCGGCTCACAAGCTGAAAGCATTAAAAAGTCGATGGAAAATATTGGCATGAAGGATATGTATATCCAGGATTTGCAGGCTTCCATTGCACGTAAAGATTCTTTGAATATGGCGTTGGTGATGAATTTAAAAGGCGCTATCGGTAACCTTGACGATAAAGACATTAATATTAAAGTAGATAAAAGTGCTGTTTTTATTGATATTTCTGACAAACTCTTGTTTAAAAGCGGTAGTTACGATGTAACTGAAAGGGCTAAAGAAGTGCTTGGTAAAGTAGCCAAAGTATTAAACGCACAGCCTAATATTGAGTTTTTGGTAGAAGGCCATACAGACAATATTGCTTTTCGTGGGCCTGTTTTAATTGATAATTGGGATTTGAGCGTTAAACGTGCCACCACAATTGTACGTTTATTGCAAAGCAGCTATGGGTTAGATCCAAAACGAATGACAGCAGCAGGGCGCAGCGAGTACATTCCTCTAACTGATAACAGTACCCCTGATGCAAGGGCTACTAACAGAAGAACGAGAATTGTAATTTTGCCGCAATTAGATCAGTTCTTTAAATTATTAGAAAAGAAATCTTAATAACGTATAAATAGGAGCGGCCTGTTTGCAGGCCGCTCCTATTTAATGTTTTTGTTTGTTTATATATATGCCTTTAAGATTTTACTACCGCCTAATTGAGCGGTAATGTTTATTTTTAGCTATTGTAATGATAAAAAAGTACAGCATTTTTTGTTTTTAACCTGCTTGTTAACTGAAACCAAACCTTAAATAACCTTATTGTGAAACGTATTTTATTCTTTTTATTTCTTTTATCAGGCAGTTTACTTAATAATTTGCGGGCGCAAACCGCTGGTGAATATTACAGTAATGGAAGTGCAAAATTTGCCTCTGGTGATTTTAGTGGTGCGATACACGAATACAGTATGGCCATCAGCGTAAGCCCCAAGGCAGATTTTTATCAAAGCAGGGCATTGGCAAAATCGCGTACGCAGGATCACACAGGTGCAATTAACGATTTAACGCGTGCTATTCAACTGGCACCATCTACACCCAATGCTTATTTTAACAGGGGGCTTGAGAAAACTTTTCTCAACGATAACACAGGTGCCATTGCAGATTTTAACCAGGCAATAATAAGAGATCCATCTAACGCAGATATTTATTTTAACCGTGGTATTGCAAAAAACAATCTTAAACAATATACTGGTGCAGTTGCCGATTTTAATAAGGCTGCCTCTTTAAAACAAGGTGATGAAGGAATTTATTTTAACCGTGGCATTGCAAAAGCGGGTTTAAAAGATTATAAAGGTGCTCTTGATGATTATAACAGGGTGGTAGCACTTAATTCTGCTACTCCCAATATTTATTTTAACCGCGGGGTTGAAAGGGCAAGAAGCGGTGATTTTTCAGGGGCTTTACAAGATTACGACCTTGCTGTAAGGCAGGATACCACTAATGCAGATTTGTATTTTAGCCGCGGTTATGCAAGGTCAAAATTAAACAACAGTACAGGTGCTATTGAAGATTATACAAAAGCCATTCAATTAAATCCTGGCCTTACCAATGCGTATTTTAATCGTGGTATTGAAAGAAATGCCATAGAACAATATGTACCTGCCATTGATGATTTTAGCAGGGCCATTGGTCAAAAAGCAGATATTGCTGACCTGTATTATAACCGTGGGGTGGCTAAAAGCAATATGCAGGATTATTCTGGTGCTTTGGTAGATTTTGATAAAACTGTTGCTATGAAACCACAGGCCAAAAACATTTATTTTAGTCGTGGTGTTGCCAAAAGAAACCTGGGCGATTTTACAGGTGCTTTACAGGATTTTTCAAGGGCAGCAGTGCAAACACCAGGCAATGCAGCTATTTATGCCAACAGTGCTTATACCAAAAGCCTGCTAAAAAACCATTCAGGTGCCATACAGGATTACAGTAAGGCGCTATCGCTTGATGTTAGTACTCCAGGTGCATTTTTTAACCGTGGTTTTGAAAAGTTTCAGTTGAAAGATTATAAAGGTGCGGCAGAAGATTATACCAAGGCAATAGGCCAAAACCAGAATGATGCAAGCCTTTATTATAACAGGGCTTATGCTAACTACCTGCTAAAGAATTATAGTGCTGCCGTACAGGATTATACCGATGCTGCAAGGTTAAAACCAGATTTTGCCAATTTATATTATAACCGTGCCGTTGCAAGGGTTGAAGTAAACAACAGCCAGGGTGCTATTGAAGATTTTAGTAAGGCTATTGAACTGAATGAAGACCTTTATTTATCGTATGTTGGGCGTGGCGCAGAAAAAATGAAACTTAATAACGCTACCGCGATTGATGATTTAAATAAAGCTATTGAACTGAATAGTAAAGCAGGTGATGCTTTTTATTATCGTGGATTATTAAAGGTTACTACTGATAAAACAAGTGGCTGTGCGGATTTAACCAAAGCCCAGCTTTTAGGTTATGGCAGTGCCGCAGAGCAGGTTAAGAAGTATTGTAATTAAGCTCTGGAATAGAAAAATAGAAGTTTTCAGTCAGTCAAACAACCCATTCCAATTCTCCAAAATCAAAATATTCTTTGGGCGCATTGCTTACTTTTAATTGCCCATAGCTGTTTACATTTTCAATGATGCCTGCAAACACAATGGCACCATACTTCAATTTAACGTTTTGCCCTTTTTTGTAGAGAAGGCGGTTATATTCTTCCAGCAATTTATCTGTATTGCCTTTTACTAATTCAATATAAAATTCATTTAAATGGCTGCATAATTCTTTGGCCATGTTTACAGGTTCAAAGGTTTTACCTGTTATCTGCTTTAGCGAAACAGGGTTTTTAACTGCTACTTCAAAGCTGGTTTGATTAATGTTCATCCCAACACCTGCAATTGCCCAAAGCCAATCATTGCCTTTGATGCTGTTCTCAATCAAAATGCCTGCTGCCTTTCTGTCACGCCAGTAGATATCATTAGGCCATTTTATGGTTGTTTCTTCACCTGCATACCAACAAAAAAAACGGTGGCAGGCAAGTGCAATGGCTACGCTTAAATTAAACTGCTGGTGTATTATCAGTTTTGAGGCATCTATCACTACCGAAAGAATAATATTACTGCCCTTTTCATCCATCCATTGTTTGCCCCTTTGCCCCTTGCCTGCAGTTTGATGGTGGGCAAAGTACGCAGCACCATGTGCAGCCAAATTAGCCTGTACCATGTCCATGGCATAACTATTGGTACTATTAATTTCCAATAATTCTGTAAATGGCTGCCCTATTATACTAAAATCATTATTAGATATGGTATTGGTTATCGCGGGTAGCAAAGAAGTATTATTTTTGAAGCGAATATAGAATTGGGTTTTTGATTAATAAGTTCTTTTTTTGATGGCGATTTATGAGGGATGGCATTTAATAGCGATTGTTAACTGCTTCTTAAACCCTGATAAGTTTATCCATACAAATACAATATGATGAACTTTGATTCGTCATTATTGAAGCAGAAGCTGCTGATAAGCGTACAAAGCGTAAGTGCCACACACGCAGTGTTCTGTGAACAACAAAAAGCTTAATAATAATCAAAAGCCTACAAACAAAAACATCACTTACTTACAAAAAAATTATTCATTGTTGACACCTCTTTCTGAATTAAATACACGTCCAAAAAGCCTTACAAAGCTTACCAGGAATTCCAGGATTTTTAAAACAATTATTAATGCCATAAAGGATAAAAAAGGCGAGCACATTGTTAGTCTTGACCTGCGTAAAATTCCTGAAGCTGTTTCTGATTTTTTTATTGTTTGCCAGGCATCTTCAACCACACAGGTTAGGGCAATTGCAGATTTTGTTGAGCATCAGCTAAAAGAAATTTGTAACGAAACCCCATACAAAAACGAAGGTAAAAGTACATCTCACTGGATACTTATTGATTATGTAAGTGTTGTAGTTCATGTAATGCACCCAGAGCAGCGCAAATTTTATAACCTGGAAGACATGTGGAGCGATGCCCCCCTGGTTGGACACGATGAATAACTTAAACAAGTGAACTTTTATACTGCACAAGCATTATTTATATATTAGCAAGCAATTATGGCACAAGACGATAATAATAAACCGCAACAACAGCCTAAATTTCCATTGCCGCCAACAGCTGGTGGTGAAAAGCCTGGAAGAAAAACGCCGAAATTTAGCATTTACTGGATATACGCCCTCATTTTCGCAGCTCTGGTAGGTTCCACCTTTCTAACTGGTTTAAAACCTGATGTAACTGGCATCTCAGAAAATGAGTTTAAAAAAATGTTACTGGCAGGTGATATTACAAGCATAGAAAAAATTGACAACAAAAAAATGGTACGGGTTTTTATTAAAGCCGACAGTATCAACAAAGAATTTTACATTAAAAAATTTGGCAAAAGGCTAGATCCTGAAAAAGTTAAAAATGTTCCTCTTTTTCAGTTTAAAGCAACCAATTGGGAATTTTTTGAGAAAGATTTTGCTGAGGAGATTGAGAAAAACAACATTACAGATATTACGGTTAAAACCATAGACGATCTGGATTGGTTCCCTGCCATTAATACCATTATTACCATTCTTGTTTTTGTGGCTTTATGGGTGTTATTAATGCGCAAAATGGGTGGCGGAGGCCCAGGTGGTGGAGGCCCAGGCGGCATATTTAATATAGGCAAATCAAAAGCTACTTTATTTGATAAAGGTGCTAAAGTAAATATCACTTTTACTGATGTGGCAGGTTTGGATGAAGCGAAAGTAGAGGTGATGGAAATAGTTGATTTCCTGAAAAATCCTAAAAAATATACTGCACTTGGTGGTAAAATACCAAAAGGGGCATTGTTGGTTGGTCCTCCCGGTACGGGTAAAACCTTGCTTGCAAAAGCAATGGCAGGCGAAGCACAAGTGCCTTTCTTTAGCTTAAGTGGTAGCGATTTTGTGGAGATGTTTGTGGGTGTTGGCGCAAGCCGTGTGCGCGACTTGTTTAAGCAGGCACGTGAAAAAGCACCATGTATTATTTTTATTGATGAAATTGATGCGATAGGTCGTGCACGCGGTAAAAACGTGATGATGAGCAATGATGAAAGGGAAAATACCCTGAACCAGTTGCTGGTTGAAATGGATGGCTTTGGTGGTGATACAGGCATTATTATTCTTGCTGCTACCAACAGGCCAGATGTGTTGGATAGTGCCTTATTAAGGCCAGGCCGCTTTGACAGGCAGATAACTATTGATAAGCCAGATGTTAAAGGCCGTGAAGCAATATTTAAAGTGCACCTTTTACCAATTAAGGTTTCCGAAAAATTAGATGTTCATAAACTGGCAGAACAAACACCTGGTTTTGCGGGTGCTGATATTGCCAACGTTTGTAACGAGGCGGCTTTAATAGCGGCACGTAAGGATAAGGATTCAGTGGATATGATTGACTTTCAGGATGCGATTGACCGTGTTATTGGTGGTTTAGAAAAGAAGAATAAAATCATTGCTCCACACGAAAAACAAATCATCGCTTACCACGAAGCAGGTCATGCCGTTTGTGGCTGGTTTTTAGAACATGCTTATCCTTTGCTTAAAGTAACCATTGTGCCAAGAGGTACCGCAGCTTTGGGTTATGCCCAGTACACACCTACAGAGCAATATCTGTACAATATTGACCAGTTGATGGACCAGATTTGTATGACCCTGGGCGGCCGTGCAAGTGAAGAAATTTTCTTTGGCAAAATTTCTACAGGAGCTTCCAACGATCTTCAGCAGATAACACGTATTGCCTATGGCATGGTAACGGCTTACGGCATGAGCAACAAAATTGGTAACGTAAGCTTTTACGATCCTACCACTGAAAATACATTTACCAAACCTTTCAGCGAAGGCACTGGTAAAATTATCGATGAAGAAGTGAAAGCCATTATTGACGAGGCTTATTTAAAAACAATTGCTTTATTAACTGAAAAGAAAAATGAGGTTGAATTGTTGGCAAAAGAGCTTTTATCAAAAGAAGTCTTGCACAAAAGTGATGTAGAAATTTTGATAGGCAAACGCCCTTTTGAAGAAAAAAAGTTATTAGAAGTAGAGCCTGAAATTGTAATTGCGCCACCTGAAACTACAATTGTTCCTGTAGAAGGCGGCAACCCTGTAGCATAAAGTATGAGTAATTCAAGAGAAAATATATTGAGTAAAATAAGGCAGGCACTGGTAAACCCAGTGCCTGTTCCATTTGCTGGTGGCGATACCAACGACCAGGTATTTTTACCATCAACCCAGGACCTGGAAATTGAGTTTGCAGAAAACTTTACTAAACTGCTGGGTAAGTTTTTGTTTTGTGCCGATATGAAAGAGGTAGCAGCCAACCTTAATGCACTAAATGCAGGCATGAAATGGAATGGAATTTACTGTAAAGAAGATGCTTTAAAACAAAACCTTTCAACAGAGGGCTTTACCAATTTTACTACTGTAGATTTAAAAAACTGTGATGCCTCTGTTACCACCTGCGAATATCTTGTGGCCAGAACAGGAAGCATGGTATTAAGTTCTGCGCTGCAAAGTGGGCGTAGAACAAGTGTTTATGCACCTGTGCACATTTGCATTGCGTTTACCAGTCAACTGGTGTACGATATTAAACAGGGCTTACAGTTGATTAAAGCTAAATATGGCAATAATCTGCCCTCATTAATTACGTTAGCAACAGGCCCAAGCCGTACTGCTGACATTGAAAAAACATTGGTAGTGGGTGTACATGGCCCAAAAGAAGTGTACTGTTTTTTAGTGGATGGATAACCTGAAGATTTGCTTATTTTTACCGTGATGAACCATCACATATTATCAATATTAAAACAACACAAACAAACCCTTTTTGATAGGTATCCTATCAAAAGCATGGCATTGTTTGGTTCGCAAAGTCGCACCGATTTTACACAAGAGAGTGATGTAGATATTATGGTGGAATTTTCAAAACCAATAGGATTGGGTTTCATAAGGCTTGCTCACGAGCTGGAAGATATTTTTCAAAAAAAAGTTGATCTGGTTTCCAAACCTGGTGTTAAGCCGCAACTCATGGAACTTATTCAAAAAAACCTGCAATATGTCTGAACGGTCTGATGACATATTGCTGGATGATATTCTTGATGCAATTCAACAGGCTGAATTGTATGTTTTTGATTTAGAGGAGGACTTTTTTCTTTGTGACCGCAAAACACAGGATGCCGTATCTAGGAATTTTACTATCATAGGTGAAGCAGCATCCAGAATTTCCACTTGGTTTAAAGAAAGTTTTTCTTCAG
This sequence comes from Chitinophagales bacterium, assembly GCA_031424995.1. GTDB lineage: Bacteria > Bacteroidota > Bacteroidia > Chitinophagales > Chitinophagaceae > Parasediminibacterium. The sequence continues at coordinate 71,319 of JANPIP010000012.1, forward strand.
TTAACTGGCTTGAATTAAAAGATTTCAGAAACAAATTGGTACACGATTATTTTGGTATTACACCAGCTATTATATTGGTAATAATACATGAAGACTTACCAATCTTAAAACAGCAGCTTCTACATATTAAACAATCCCAACGGTAAGTAATAAGTTTCTTAATGCAACTGCTCCCTTCTAAAAAAATCTACTTTCTATCTGACTTTCACCTTGGCGTTCCCAACTACGAACAAAGCCTTGTACGTGAAAAAAAGGTGGTCCGTTTTCTTGAAAGTATACGCCACGATGCTCAGGTAATTTTTGTAGTGGGAGATATGTTTGACTTTTGGTACGAATACAAAACTGTTGTACCCAAAGGCTTTACAAGAATTTTGGGCAAGCTTGCAGAACTTACTGACAGTGGCATTGCCATACATTTTTTTGTAGGCAACCACGATATGTGGATGGATGGTTATTTTGAAAAAGAATTGAATATTCCTGTGTATTGTGAGCCAAAGGTTTTTGAATTCAACAGCAAGCAGTTTTATATTGGTCACGGTGATGGTTTAGGTCCTGGTGATCATGGTTATAAGTTTATAAAAAAAGTATTTCGTAACCCCTTATGCCAGTGGGCATTTGGCCAGTTACACCCAAGTTGGGGTATGGGATTAGCGGGTTATTTCAGCCAAAAAAGTAAAGACAATTCTGATAAAGATGACCAGCGTTTTTTTGGTGAAGACAAAGAATGGCTGATTATTCACTGCAAGGAAATATTGCAAAAACAACACTACGATTATTTTATTTTTGGCCACCGCCATTTTCCTATAGATTTTAAACTGCCAGGTAACAGCCGTTACATAAATATTGGCGACTGGATACATAACTTTACTTATGCCAGTTACGATGGAACTGACATTCAACTACACCAATGGCAGGATTAAAGCTCACCATAATATTTCTTTTATTTTGCTGTGGCTTTTATGCCAAAGCGACGTCAGATACCACTTTGCAGCTTCAGCAAACAAAAATAATTACTGGTGAGTTCAGTAATTTTTCTGTAGACAATCTTGGCAATATTTTTCTAATTACATCATCCAACCAAATAAAAAAACTAAATGCAAATTTTGATAGCGTGGCAGTTTTTAATGATGTAAAACGTTATGGAAGCATCTTTTCTATTGATGTAAGCAACCCCTTAAAAGTGCTGGTGTACTACAAAGATTTTGCAACGATAATAATGCTTGACAGGCAGTTGAATAACCGCAACACCATCAACCTTCGCCAGCAAAATATATTACAGGTAAAAGCCATTGCGCAGAGTTATGATAACAATATCTGGCTGTTTGATGAAATGGAAAACAAGCTAAAAAAAATTGATGAAACTGGTAAGCTTTTATCGCAATCGGCAGACTTCAGGCTGCTGTTTGATGATACGCTGAACCCCGTAACCATTATTGATATGAATGGCCTGCTATACCTGTACAATACCAAAAAAGGCTTTACTGTTTTTGACTACTACGGTGGTTTAAAAAATCAATACCCAATACCTAACTGGCAAGATGTACAGGTAACAGATAACTTTCTTCGCGGCCGCGACAGTAGTTATTTTTATGCCTCCAACCCAAAACAACTGCAGTTTATAAAAGCAGGCGCAGGTATTAATTTAATGCAGGCCATCAAAACACAAATAGTTCAAAACAAATGTTACGTTCTTACCAAACAGGGGCTTATAATTTATAAGGTAATGTAAATTGCGGGCATGAATGATTTTTTGCAGCGCAGCTTTTTTGGCAACACCATCGGCACCTATCTCAGTGTTGTTGCAACTATTGTAGTTGCCCTTTTGGTTAAGCGTATTATTTCACGATACCTCGCCTCTGTTTTATACAGGTTCATCTCAAAAACAAACAGAAATTTTCATAAGCAGGCATTTGTAAATCTTATTATTCCACCGCTTGATATTTTCCTTTTCCTGTTCATTGCATTTATTGCTTTAGACAAACTTACCTATCCATTATGGCTGAATGTAACGGTGTACAAGGTATCATTGTTCCAGGTGGTAGATGGCTTAACCAATATGGCTTTAATACTTGCGTTTACCTGGCTTTGCCTGCGTGTGATAGATTTTATGGCCATGGTTTTACAAGAAAGGGCCATTGAAACACAGGACCAGACAGACAATCAGCTTGTCATCTTTTTTAAAGACTTTTTTAAAGTGATACTAATGCTGATTGGCTTGTTGCTGATCCTAAGGTTCTCATTCAATAAAAATATTGGCAACCTTATTACAGGGTTAAGTATTGCGGGTGCAGCCATTGCATTATCAACCAAAGAAAGCCTTGAAAATCTGATTGCTTCATTTATCATTTTCTTCGATAAACCCTTTACCGTTGGTGATGTGGTAAAAGTGCAATCGTTTGGTGGAACCATTGAAAAAATTGGGTTGCGCAGTACAAGAATAAGAACGGATGATAAGACTTATATCTCTGTGCCAAACAAACAAATGGTAGATAGTATAGTAGACAACATAAGTTTACGAACAGAACGAAAAGGTTTTTTACAACTGGAAATTAACTTGGCAACACCACCAGAAAAACTGTTGCTTTTAACCCCTGCCATAAAAAAAATACTGCAAAAACCAGGTGTAGAAAACAGCACCGTTTTTTTTAGAGAAACGGGTAAAAATGCCCATGTGTACGAGGTGAATTATTACACGTCAATGGATCAGGCAGTTGCCATGTTTAACTTGTTAAGAGAACAGGTAAATATTGAAATTGTGCAGATGCTTGCTACCAATGGTATTGCTTTGGCGGCAACGCCGGCAATTGTTGCCGCAGAAAAAGAAGCTGTTGAAGAACCAGTAATTGCAGCTAAACAACAACCTGCAGAAGATGCAGATGAATAGCCGTTTTGATGGGTTTTAAAGCGGTAACAGGCATACTAAAATCAACCAACGTACAAGGTTAAACTAACCTACTTTTGTACAAATTATTTTCATTTGATAGAGAAACAAAAAATCAGGTCAGACGAGCGCGCCATTTTAGTGGGAGTTGTACAAAAAGACCAGACACAGGAACAGGTGGATGAATACCTGGATGAACTGGCTTTTCTTGCAGAAACAGCCGGTGCCACAACCATAAAACGTTTTACACAAAAATTATTACGGCCAGACAGTAAAACCTTTGTAGGTAAAGGAAAGCTGGAAGAAATTAAGAATTACCTGCAGGGTAAAGACATTGGTATTGTTGTGTTTGATGATGAACTTACAGGTTCGCAGATAATAAATATTGAAACAGAACTTAAAACCAAAACGCTTGACAGGAGCGATTTGATACTTGACATTTTTGCACGCCGTGCAAGAACAGCACAGGCAAAAGTGCAGGTGGAACTGGCACAATACCAATACATTTTACCACGCCTTAAAGGCATGTGGAAACACTTGGAAAGACAGGGCGGCGGTATTGGATCAAGAGGGCCTGGTGAAACTGAAATTGAAACCGACAGGCGTATTGTAAAAGATAAAATATCGTTGCTGCGCAAGCGTTTACAGGAAATTGACAAGCAATCTTTTACACAGCGTAAAGAACGTGGTGAGTTTATTCGTGTGGCGTTGGTAGGCTATACTAATGTTGGCAAAAGCACACTAATGACCCTGCTTAGTAAGAGCGAAGTATTTGCCGAAAACAAACTTTTTGCGACGCTTGATACTACCACACGAAAAGTGGTTTTTGAAAACACTCCTTTCCTGTTAAGCGACACCGTTGGTTTTATACGCAAACTTCCACACCATTTGGTAGAGAGTTTTAAAAGCACACTTGATGAGGTTAGGGAAGCAGATATTCTGTTGCACGTAGTAGATACCTCTCACCCAAAATACGAGGAGCAGATTGGTGTGGTAAACAAAACCCTGCAGGATTTAAAAGCATTTGAAAAGCCAATTATTACCATTTTTAACAAAATGGACCTTTACCAGGAAAAGTATTTTGATGACTGGCTGGAAGACAGTGTTAAAGATGACCTGTTGCGCGAATTAAAAGAACGCTGGGAAGAAGAGACAGATAAAAATTGTGTGTTTATATCTGCATCTGAACGCCAGAATATTGATCTTTTACGTGAAACCATTATGGAAAAAGTAAGGGAAGTGTATGGCATACGCTACCCTTATAAAACCATCCATTTTTAGCAGGCAAACCAATGAGCGGTAAAAAAATTAATTGGTTTAAAGTTGCTGAAAGTATTGCAGACATTGTTTTTCAGGCAAATAATATGTGTATTGTTGAGGTTGATGGAAAAGCAATAACATTTGCACGCTACAACAACAAAGTATTTGCTTTTGCCCACAAATGCCCCCATGCAAGCGGTATTATGGCAGATGGATTTTTAGATGCAGTGGGCAATGCAGTTTGTCCGTTGCACCGCTATAAATTTAATATACAAAACGGCCGTAACACAACAGGCGAAGGCTATTATTTAAAGAGTTACCCAGTAGAAGAAAGACCTGAGGGCGTGTTTGTGGGGATGGAAGAAAAAACAATTTTTGGGTGGCTATAATTTTTTTTGCCAGAATAAATATTCCCCTATTTTTGCAACCCCGAAAGGGAAAAAGGAATTCCCGAATAGCTCAGTTGGTTAGAGCATCTGACTGTTAATCAGAGGGTCTCTGGTTCAAGTCCAGATTCGGGAGCTACAACAGTAAAGGGTTTCAAGTAATTGGAGCCCTTTTTGTTTATTAGAGTTTATTAGAGTGTCATTTCTAAGTGTCTTTTTCATTTATACTGTTTTTAAAGTTGGGGCTGTACTTCCAAAGTAACTAAACCCTTTATTTTTTATTTCTCTTGAAACAGCCCTTGCATTAATGTAGTTTTTTCTAATCACGCTAATGGTTTTTTGATAACCCGCAGATTCAACCAACCCCGTTTGGATGTCCAATTTTGTTAAGAATGTTTTTCGTAGGTGTTTGATGCTGAAATTATTCGGAAGACCTGCTTTTCTTCTAAAAAAAGTAAACGCATGGCTCATTTCCTTTGCTAAACTTTTTCTACTCATTTTGCAATCACCATCAATCAAATACCTATCGGCACCCAAATTATTTTTATAATCTAACCGATGCAATAGATTTTCTAACTCTGGAGTTATTGGTATTGGAACAGTTTTAGGGGCTTGAGTATTATCCCAATTGTGCGCCCTAAAAAATTTTAAGTCTGTACCCTCCAAGTAATCTAAGGTTTCGTTGTCATCTAATTTAATATCCGAATATTTTAGCTGTGCTACCTCTTCAAGTCTCATACCTGTATATGCGGCTAATTCAAAGCTATCTTTCGTCCAGGTTCTATATCTGTTCCTTTTTTTACCGTCTTTCATTATTTGTATGGAATCATTTTCCGTTACCACAGACAGCAACATAATAAAGTCTTTATCATCAATACTAAAAGGATTCGGGTTCTCGTACATTAATGTAGCTTTTTTTGCAACATTTAAGATTGGGTATTCCTTTACATCAACAATGAACTTAAAAAAGTTTTTAAGAGCTCTAATATGATGGTTAAAGGTTGAGGGGGAATTTGTTTTTTCCTTTACATGCCCATAGTATTCTCCAAATATTTTTTTATCAATTTGCTGAATAGTTAGTTTATTGAGGTTGTGGCCCTTAGAGGTTAAAAGGTGTTTGAACTTATGAACATACCTAACAGTTTCGTCAATGTATTTCTTTGAACGATGCTTTTGTTCATGTGCTGCCACATCTATATTTTCAAGCCAATCGCTATACATTAAAATACAATCCTCAAATAACTCTACCTTTTTTTCTTTCTTTGGTTCTGTAAGCTTAAATTGAATTGGGTTATCCAATTGCTTTTTCCAATCCAGTAACTCGCTGATTGCATCATCATAAGTCTTGCTGCTAAGGTCTTTTGTAGTTCGTTTACCATTTATGCGATAAAGACCTTTGTATCTCTGTTTCTCAATGGGGTGGTTACATCCTTGGTAAGGTGTTTGTGTTACTTCTATGTTTCTGTTGCAGCCTTTGCATACAATATGCAGCCCAGAGAATTTTTTATACTTCAGTTGTTTCATGTTTTTGTTTTTTATGTTATGCGAGTGTAAATAATCTGTGCGACATGGTCGCTGTACTTACCTATTTTTATATTTTAAGGCAATATTTCCTTTCGGTTGATACCTTGCCGTCGGCTCTGGTGATTTTTTAATTTCAATTACTTTATAAGCTTCATTATGGGTATAATAAGGATAATAGGTTTTCCAATCATTGCCATATTGACCCATCAATTTTTTAATTATGGGAGCGTCGTAAGCCAAATTAAAATCTTGCTCAATTACAAATTCGCCAGTAGTGTCTTTTATTATCGGAACATTGTTTTCAGCCAACCACTTACGAACGGTTCTCAAGTCCTTTTTATTTAGCATTCCATTTTTTATAATTTTCGTTAGGTACAACCTACTTACCCTACTTGAGCCATTGTATCCGTTATTGAATTCGACATTTTCATTCGAGTCCATTTATTAAATTCTTTAAATCGGTGCCAACTCAACCAAAATCGTATTGGAATTAATTACAAGCCAGCTTATTGTTGCTTATTAATTGCTTTAGAAAACACAATAGATTCCCTGTTGACCATTGGTCAATTTTATAAAGCAGTAAATAATGGGTTATGCCCTAACGCTATTGGATGGGCAAAAGGCTTATGTGCCTTATAATAGCATTCAAGTAGCATTTTCCATACGCTGATTTTTAATTTTATTCAATTTGCGACCAATAAACATAGCAATGCCATAACCTATAAGGTTTACGTCTAAAACAAGTTTTGTGGGTGGTTTGCTAAGTTTTAGGTCATGAGGCTAATTGTTAAACGAGCCACAGACAAATTGAAGTAAAATCTGAATCGTAACTAATGGTTCTGAAAGGATTCAGTTATTAGTTTGCTGATGTTGTAGGCAGGAAGGCATCATTAATTTCAGCTATTAAATATAGCTTCATTGGTGCTGATACACTACTATAGTAAGGGTTGGGGACTTCGATAAAGTTTAGTTGCTGCATCTGTTTTTCAGAAACATGCCATTTCCTTCTAACGGTATCTTTTGTTACAGTTTGATTCCTGACCTTAAATCTTTTTATAAGGTTTAAAGATTCTTTCCACTTTTTTTCACTCGTAAAAGCAGCTATTTGTTCGGCTACATTTTTTCTGTTCACTTTAACTTTCATATTTTTTTGTATCTAAACAAATATACTAAATAGATTAAAAAAGTGCAAGTGAGGCTATTCAAAATCCTCTGAAACCCTTTACCAGCAAGAGTATAAATTTTATAAGTTATCATAAATGTCATTCAGTTCTTCTTGTCTTAAACCAAGATACCTTCTTGTAGTTGCAGCACTTGCATGATTAAAAAGCTCGGATAAGTACGTCAAGCTTTTTTCTGATTCATTGTTGTTTTCAAAAACCCTTCTGCCAAAACTCTTGCGGAGCGAATGGCTTGAGATATTGGACTTTTTTGCTTCTTTAGCAAATACCGCCTTCAATAGGCGGTTAATTGCCTGTCGACTATAAACTGTTTTTTTCTGACTGATAAAAATGTGACCAGTAGAATTTGTATTAAAACTGTTTAACGCTTCACGAACAGCGGAATTTATTTTAAAAGTTTTTTTCTTACCTGTCTTCTTTTCAGTGATGGTAACTAAATCTTCCTGAACCTGCTCCCAAGTCAGGTTTAATATATCGGAAATTCTCAGCCCTGTATTTGCACCCATGATGATGTACAAACCCAAAAGTTGTGTCTTGCTATCCTTCAATAGCCTTTGTGCAGTTGATGCCACTTTTGAAAATTCGATATAGTCTGTTTTAGTTGATGTTCCTTTTGTCGACATGATTAGGTGGATTAGTTATAGTGCAAGTGTATAAGGAATAATACACACTAACAATTTTAATTCTCATAAGTGAACATTATTTTTTACAAAAATTAATCACCTATTTAAAAAGCATTGAAAATCAATTAGTTATGCTTCCATAATTCAAAATGTTCACTTTTATAAGAAGTGTGCATTTTGAAAATGGCACAATTACTCCAATTTAATACAGCCAGCGGGTACAGCGCACAAAAAAATTATTTGCATTTTCCATCGCAAATCCAGGTTTTCTTGACATAGGGAAATATTTATTAAAAAACTAATAAATATGAACCCCTATGAAAACGACGGAATAACAGTTTTGAGCTTATTTGATGGCTGCTCTGCTGCTTACTTAGCCTTAGAAAAAGCAGGCTTTAAAATAAAAGACTACTATAGTTGTGAGATTGATAAAAATGCTTTGGCGGTCCAGAACTATCATTATAGTGGCAATACCAATTTTCATCAAATTGGCGATGTGCGGGATTTAGTATACTCATCTCCAGATTATTTCCATGTAGACCTTATAATCATGGGCAGTCCATGTACACAGCTATCAAGTGTTAACACTAAAGACCGTTCTGGTCTTGATGGGCCAGATTCAAAGCTGTTCTTTGATGCTTTAAAAGTAATCGAAATGATAGCAGTGTTTCATACAAGCAAGAAGCTTTATTTTCTTGCAGAAAACGTTGCAAGCATGAGCAAAGTAAACAGAGATATTATTACCAATTCCCTAAAAGAAATTATTCCGAATACTAAAATGCTAAAGATTGATTCAGCACTTTTGGCTCCAGCACACAGGCGCAGGCTTTACTGGACGAATATTCCCAACGTCAGCACACCAAAAACAAGTGGAAAGAACTATCAGGACATTGTTGTTAATGGTTATGTGGACAAAGAGAAAGCCAATGTATTATTGTCTTCAAACGTAACAGCAACCAATGGTATACACAGATATTATAAAATGGGCATGGGCAACATCGTCTTTAAAGACAAGGACTTTGCAGCACTTCCACCAGATGAAAAGCTATTACTGTATCCTACTATTTTAAAAGAATGCGGATACAATGGCAAGCTAAGGTTGAAAGCTAACGAATACGAGTTTCCAAATGGCTGTTACAGGCTTCCTTCTGTGTTAGAGCGAGAAAGAATGATGACCATACCAGATGGATACATTTCCGACGTACCCAACGTTAGTAAGACTGAAAAGAACAAGATTTTAGGGCTGAGTTTTACGGTTGATGTAATAGCTCATTTGCTAAAATCTATAGGCTTATAGTTTTTTAATCTTTAATGAATTTCAATATTTCGTTTCTTATGTTGCTACTTACCTTTAAATGATAAAGACCCTTTTGCAAGTACGATATATTTAAGGATAGCGAAGTATTACCTCTTTGAAGTTTTAAATTCCGTTGAAAGACATTCTTGCCCTTTAGGTCATAAATGAAGATTGCCACATCCTCAAACAACACATTTGTTTTTAATTGTACAGTCATCAACCCGTGTGTGGGATTTGGTGACAATGAAATAGTTGATTTTCTTTTTAGGGTGACTAATACAGCTTGAGAGTACGTTACTTTTCCATCTTTATCAGTTATTCCTAAGCGATAATATAGTACAGGTGTATTGATTGGGTTATTATCTGTGAAACTATAGCTATTTGCACCACTACCTATAGCTTTTACCGTGCTAATATCTGTAAAGGAAGTACCATCTGTGCTGTGTTGGATACTAAAGTGGCTAATGTTTAGTTCGGTAGTAGTGTGCCAATTAACTTCAACATTATTCTCTTTGTTGATTGCAACGATATTAGTAATCATTACTGGCAACGTGTTTCCATTATATCCACCCTCGCGATAGAGAGCATATATTTCAGAACTATCCAAAGCACGATTGTAAATACGTATATCGTCGAGTTTACCATTAAAATACCAAGGGTATATTAAGTCATTATTGGATTTTCCAATATTGCAAACCCCATTTAAAGAAGCAGGTGTAAAGTTTGAAATTTTTCCACCACCTACATTGACAGAATTGAAATAAAAAGTACAATTACCCAAACCGTCAATTGTTTCAACTACATGTGTCCAAACATTTTGAGTTATTGCAGAATTTGAGGTTGGACTATTATTTAAAACAAAATTTTGCAAAAATTTATTGTATTGGGAGTCATTAATATTCCCATTAACTAATAATCCACCCCTTGTTCCATAGGCTAAGATAGTTGACCAATCATAAGGCGGTGTTCCGTTTTTTATCGCACCTGAAAAATTAACCCAAGATGAAATTGTACCTGCCTTGGTAGGGAAAGAATTACTTGGTGATGAAATGTAGTTACTATCATTTGCATTAAAACTATACGCACAATTCGCTTTGCCAAACCTGTCTGTAGTGAGAGTTGCACGATTAACAGTACCATTATTACCATTGCCACTACTATCATTTGCATTGCCTGAAAATGGATACCATGCTACTAAACCATTTGAGGGTATTGATGCTGTAGCATATCCACCTTCGTGATATAAAGCTTGTATTTCAGCATCAGTTATAGAACGATTATAAATTCTGATGTCATCAAGTTTACCATTAGAATATTCTGCCAAACCAAGATAGTCACAACCAATTATCAACGGCAAATTTGTGTTGGTAGAATTAGGGAATACACCCGCTGCTGCTTTAAATATTTTAGTTCCATTAACATAAAATGTTGTTGAATCCGTGGTTAAAATAAATACGACATGAATCCACGAATTTAGTCCCCAACTTGAATAGCTTAATCCCGTTTCTTTAGTATTAAGATGACATATTGCACCTGTGGATTTCAGATTTAAAGCATATTGACCATATTGAAATTGTTGGTCGGATTTATGTAAAATTGGGAAAAAAGATTCTCCCCCATTATTATACCAACTATTGATATTAACCCAAGTTGAAATTGTAAGCGAAGTGATGTTTTGTAGCGTTGTAGAGTTGGGTATTTTTATGTAACTATTTGTTCCATTAAAGGAATATGCTGCATTAGATTTTCCGAATCTATCAACTGTTAAAGACGCTCCATAAACTACACCATCGTTTCCATTACCCGTGCTATCATAAGCATTGCCAGCAAATGAATACCAAGCCACTAAACCATTTGTAGGAATTTGGGCTTTAATATCTGAAATTGCAATTAGAATAATCACAATAATTAAAATGCAACTTCTTTTCGGTTTCAAAAAGGTAATGGATGATATAAGGGTCTTGCTCATAATAGTTTTATTTATGAACAAAGAAATTTTATTAAAAACCACCCTTTAGCTTTCCTTACTTAACGACACAGAAACTTATTTAACGACACAGGAATTTGTTAGTAAACTATTATCTCAACCCTGTAACCCTTGTTGCTGTATTTTGCCTGTTCTGCAAAAGAAACAGTTATGTTTTTATGGTTTGTTTTGGTAAATATTTCCAGCCGTTCCTTCACAAGCCTTTGCCCCATGCCTAAGCCGCCATTTTGTGCGGCATAATTGCCATTATCTTCAATACTGATGATGGTTGGATTAATACCTTTTATGTCAATGGTTATCTTTTTGTTAGTAGCATCGCTGCCAACAATCCCATACTTTATGGCATTTTCTGCAATTGGTTGAAGTATCAATGGTGGAACTAAAATAGAATCAATGTTTATATCCTTATCAATGTTTACAACGTTTATAAACTCGTTATCGTACAGGAATCTTTTTTGTTGCAAAACAAGGTAAGCATTTAAAAAATTCAGCTCCTCGTTTAAGCTTATGAAGGGTTTGTTATTTGTTTCCAAATAGCTTCTTTGCAGGCTGGAAAAATCCGCTACAACCTGTACCGCTTCATCGTTCTTGCCTTCAAGAATTAGGGAACTAATCAGGTTCATTGAATTGTAAATAAAATGTGGGTTAAGGTTCTGTTTAAGTATTTCCAACCTGTTTTGAAGTAGCTGTTTTTTTGTTTTCCGTTTGTCCAACATTGTTTTAAATAGAATGAATGCTATAACCAAAACAAGGAACAGGATTGCACCAAAAAAGTATGGATTCCTATTAAGGGGTAGTGTAATGCTTAATTTTTTAGTCTTAACAATTTTTCCAATAGATATTCTAAACTCATAATCACCATACTTTAACCCATCGGTAAAAGGAAACTGTTCTGTAACTGTATATAAGGTTTTAACCAGCTTGCCATTTTGCCAAACTTCTAACTGTTTTAGGCTATGGCTTTGCAGTAAATAGTTTGGTGAATAGATGCTTACCTGAAAGCCCAAATTTTCGTTTATTGATTCTGGGATTGAAATGTTCCAATCTGTATTTTCCAAGTGATAGGCTTGCTTCTCAATATCACAAAACGAAAATTTTGTCAAGTAGCTATTGCTTACCACAAGTAAGGAATCACCTGCAATAATTGGCTTGTTTATTTGGTTGTAGTTCCCATAATAGAAGTATTGTGTGGGTGTTATGGTTTCTATATTGAAACTTACTATCCCCTTGTCATTCAGCATGTAAAGGTTGCCTTTATGCGACAGTATCCACTTTGGCACAAAACCTTCTATCTGATAAGTAACTTTGGTAGTACTTTTCAATAATAGTTCATTGGAATTATAGTCTATTTTAAAAACCTTCAATTCACTATTGGATAGTGTATAAAGCCTGTCTTTTATAACGGTGAAGTCATTAGCAAAAGCAATAGAGCTATCGGTGCATTCCAGTTGGTAATACGTCTCATTCTCAATCACGCTAAAACCCTTTTCCTTATTCAAACAAAAAATTCGATTACCAAACTTTAAGGGATAAGGCAGGAATGAAACATAATTTTTTAACGTGCTATATGGATTTGCTAAATCATATCTTTTTACATTCCCATAATTTTCAAACGTAAATATTGTGTTGTTAATCCTGCAATTGTGCAGCACATTACCTAATGGATTATCGTACCTAAAGGTTTGTATAAGTTTCAAGTCATTGGCTCTATATACATTCACGTTTTGTTTGGTGACCGATACCAATGTGTCGCCCTCAATACTTAAAGATGTGATAGAGCCAACACCAATATTTTTTTTAAAAGAATTAGCGACAATCATTGCATCAACTTTGTGAAACGATGTACTGTTATAGTTGAAAATGTATTTGTCGTTGGCTATAATACCTGTGTTCAATGGCTTATTGAACATTTGGCTTGAAGCAAGCCCTTTTTGCATATAAACACCTTTGTTCAACGTTCCATAATACAAAGTATTGGTGGCAGTATCTACCTCAAGGCAAGAAACGTAGTCTGTAACTTTTATTTCTCTTGCATTAAAGTTTGAATCCAGAATACATAATGCACCCGTTTCATTTGTGCGGGTGTCACCAAATGCGAGAATGAATTTCTCGTTATAATATGCCATATCCCATACAACAAATGTGTAATCAATTTCCTTTGGAAAATTGAAATATTTGGTCGCGTTATTTTGCTTATCAACTGCTATGGTGTTTGTGTTTCCTGCTCTACCAACATAAAGAGCATTATTTACACTAAGAGCAGAAAAACATCCCGCCTTGTATGAATATTTTTTATACAGCGCAAAAACATTTTTATCTGTGAGTACCATTTGTCGGTAAAGGTTGGTAAAGCCATAGATTTTATTGTTCCATTGAAAAATTTCCAGCAGAAAATCCTTACTTCCATCATCTTCTAACGTCAGTTTAGTTAAGGCATTCTTTCCCCATTTATAGGCACCTTCATTCGTTAAAATATAAACACTATTTTCTAATACTTTAATCTTTCTTATTTGGTTAATTGCATTTGCTGGATAGGATTTCAGGAGGTTGCCTGTAAATTGGTTAAAAACAAATAGCCCATTATAACGTGAACCTACAAACACCAACGAATCTAAAAAAGCCAATGCCCGTATACTTTTTTGGTTCATGGCATCAACTATTTTTTTGTTGGCAGCTTCATTACTGTTAATGATGCTTAAACCATTGTCCGTTCCAATCCATAACCGACTGGATTTATCCATTTTTAAGCATCTAACAGAGTTAGAGGGCAAGCCTGTAGCAATATCAAATTCAGGCTGAAGAGATTCGGCCTGTGCATTAACATTTATAATAAATAATAGGGTTAAAAGTGTTTGGACAATTCTTTTGCACCAACCCTGCTTACTGGTAGGCATGTATTTTTTGTTGTGGTAAGGATGTCTTTTTTGAACGATTTAACCATTCCCTTATTGACAATGTATGATTTATGTATCCGTATAAAATTAGCTCCTAAGATGTCAGCCATTGTCTTTAAGGTTTTTGCTGTTGTGTGTTGCCTGTTAGCTGCCACATGAATGCAACAATAAGCCCCTGCCGCTTCTATGTATTCAATTTCTTCAATTCTCAAAGGGGTTGTTGCTCCTTGTATTTTTATTGGCAAGTACTGACTTGTGTTTTCTTCTGTTAAGTATTCTCTTTCATACCTGCCAATGCAAGTTTTAAGTTCTAATGGATTTAATGGCTTCAGCAAATAATCAAAAGCTTTTTCCCGAATGGCATTAATGGCATATTCTGAAAATGCAGTAACAAAAATAACCTTGGTTTGCACAGGCAGGTAAGGCAGTAATTCAAATCCTGATTTGGTGTGTAACTGAATGTCCAAAAAGCAAATATGAAAATGATTTTTTGATAAAAGCAGGATAGCATCATCCAATGAATTGGCAGTTGTAATATTGGCGAATAAGTAGTAATAGTTTTTGCTTAAAAGAATTTTCATCGACGTTCTGCCGCTATGCTCATCATCTACTATTAAAGCGTTTAGTTTCATACAATAAAATTCAAACCAGTGGATTAAAATTCAATTTTATCTCAACACTAATAAACTTTGTCTGATACTGACATAAACTTTATTAATCGACACTATTTCTTATTGAAGTTTTGTGTGAACACCATATTTAAACCGCAGTATAGGCAATTTTCAGACAGGTAATGTTTTAAGAAAATTCATCCCAATGCCTCTATTCTTTTCCTGATTAGTTCAATCTCTTTTCGCAACCTCAATTTTTGAATTCTTTTGTTCAATTTCTGCTTTGCTAAGCTATCTTTTTCATACGCCATTTGTTGGGTAGCAATTTGTATTTGGTGGTCTAAATCTTGTATTGTGTTTTCCATGCTAATAAATATCACCTCTTGTAAAATAGTTAATTTGTTATCTTACCATACGGTCTCTATAAAGGCATGTAATGGGCCTCGCATTAGTAATGGTTGGTTCTTGCTTATTCAGGCACTAATAATCCATTAATGAGCCCTAAAATGAATTTTGGTATCGTTTTACTTAATGCTTCACTCGCAACATTACTTGCTGGTAGGTTTTAGAATACAAAACCGCTTATAGCCTCACAGCATAAACTTGTTATATGCGGTTAAATCAGGTACGATAAGGAACAATAAAACACAATAAAGGAGCCAATATTTGCGACCAATTTTATCAGAAATTTTTTTTCAAAAACCCTAACAATATTTCCTTTCTTACTTTTTTGACATGGGGCTTTTTGAATTTCTTATCAAGGCAGATAGAAATTTAAAAGATACGATTGACGGGCCTTTTTATTGCTTGAAAATTTGCATATGTAAGGTGGGCAACAGAGATTTCAATTACTGATTCTGTAGAGACAAGGGGGGCGGGGTACACTTAGCTTTGGTCTTAACAGAATGTTCAAGTATAGTCGAATTCATAACTTCAATAACCCTCTCTGCATATTTTGGTTTACATAATAAGGCATCATACACATATAGAACATAAATGCCTTCACTATTCAGCCTGCCAATAACATCTTTCATTATCTGCACTTCTTTCTCAAACATTCGCCTTGACGTTATTTTATGTTTGTATTTGCTTGTCTGTTTTTCTGTGATAATGTCTTGCAACATCTTTGGTTCTGTTGTATTGTAGTATTGAAAAAGTGGTGACTTTTTCATATCCCTTACCTTTTTGTTAAAGAATGAAAGGTGTTCTGTTTTTACGAGACTAACATCTACACCCAATGTTGTAGCTAACTGGTCATGGGTAATATAATCTGTACTGCCGCCATATAAGCAACTTGCAATGTTTGGATGCAAGGCAGAGTAATCACATTCCGTACAAAGTTCTCCATCAATCTTAACCATCTTACGAATCCATGAAGGCATTAAAGTGAACATGTCTACTATACGGCCTCCACTTTCTGGTGTGCCATTGTTTAATATCCTGCCATAGCTTCCTTTCAAGTAACCATATATCTCTGTTGCATCTTCAACAAAGCAATATTGGCCAGGATTATGGTAATAGCTTTTTGCTTTTTTGTTTAGAAATTTTAATTTCTTCTGGTTACGGGTTCTGTATCCCTCTCCCACCAACCTATTTGCTTCTTCAATTATTTCATTATCAGTTGGTAAAGTTGTCTTGGGATAAATCTTCATCAGGTTATCTACAATAGGATTCTTTGCCCAACGGTTCAAACATTTGTTATAATGGCTGTTAAGGGCTGTTTTGGCCTCGTCTGTCTTCAATTGATAACTAACTATCCCATTACCAATATAACTGGCTCCTAAGCGATGATTGTAGCTTTTTTCACCTTTGCATGATGTATGGTCACATTCTATGATTGGTCCATTCGATAATGGATATTCTAATGCAAGTCTGGTCTTTTTATATGCTGTAGAACTTACCGTTATAAGCTCTCTTAGATATTTAGATTTTAAAGGTTTCCAACCATCGGGGTTACTTCCGTCTTTCACTGAAAAATAAGTGCATGTTAATTGCGACACAAAAAGCAAACACATTTCTACTGCCACATCCAAATCGGCATGTATTGCATAAAGTAGTTTTCTGGGTGTGTGTCTTTTAACTGTTGTGGCTACTTTGGTTGGTATCTTAATATAGTCATAGCATAGTGGAAACTGTGTATGAATTTGAGATATGGAATTACCATCTATACTTTCTGAAATAGACGTAAACTCAACAAATTCTTTATCTATATATGCACTCCTATCTTGTACATCATTAATGAAAGAGGAACAGTCATTAAAATATAAATTTGATAAAGTAGAAGAAGTAAAAGAGGAATGAGAAGAAGTATAATAAACTAAACTTTTATTATTATTTGTATTTACTACAATGTTGTTGTCAGATAATTTAAAATTTCTTTCAAATAAATCTACTTTATGGTAATGGTGTTCATTATTATTAACTCCGTTAAAATAATAAATGCCTTGAGAAATATTTAGTGGTTTCCAAGAGGATGTTGTACTGTGGTTCATTGGTCATAGTATTCTGCTTTATATGTTATTGGTGTTCTGCTTTGTTTATGCTGGGGCAGAAGCTGAAGGTCATTACTCCTTCAGCACCCAGCTTTGTAGAAACTTCAGTAATAAATATAGTAGTGCAACCAAAAATGTAAATACCTACGGCAAAAATCTGTGAACTTTTTTTTAGGTGTACCTGCGCTTATATTAGAGTGTACTTATTGAGTGCCTTTTTGCTTTAAAATGCTTGAATTTGCACACTTACTGAAAATGTATGTAGTTGAATATCAATGTAGAACGTGCTTGCGTCACCTTCTGTTAATCAGAGGGTCTCCCGTTCAAGTCGGGATTCGGGAGCGGAATAGAAAAGGGTTTCAATTTTTTGAAACCCTTTTTTTATTTTAATATGCTTTCAGCGCGTCAATTTAATTTATTTACCTGCTTATCAAAGTCTGAAATTATCTTTTGTGTTTTATTAAAGCTCTCATATTCCTTAACTGCTTTTTTATCAGCCTGCAGTTTTGAAACCCTCCCTTTGCCATCTAATATTTTATAATCGTTAAAGGCAAGGAATTTGTTTACGCTTTCTGCCAATTGCAGCATGGAAAAAGTATTTTCACGCTCTATCAGCCCTTCTATGTAATCAAAATAACCTGTTACCGTTCTTTCCAGTTGCTTTATTTCCTTTTCTTCTAAATAATTTTTGGCTACAATTACATCCTGCTTTAATACCCTGCCATCGGGTGCATTTTTCCATGTGGTTAAGCCCATGTTTTCTTTGGTGTTATCGGCTGCTTTAAAGATAATTTCTGCTGCTGTTTTACCTGTAATAGCAAAGTGAAATTTGTTTTGTACGGTTGCGTAAAACTGTTTTGTTATGTCTGCATTTTTATTGTAATCAATGCTACATTCAGCAAAAATGTCTGTTACCTGTTGGTAAATTCTGCGCTCACTGGCACGTATGGAACGTACCCTTTGCAGCAACTCTTTAAAGTAGTCTTTGCCAAACACTGTTTGGCCCTGCTTTAACCTTGTATCATCTAACACAAAACCCTTTACAATGTATTCTTTAAGGGCATTGGTAGCCCATATTCTAAACTGCGTTGCTTTAGATGAATTTACCCTATAACCCACCGAAATAATAGCATCAAGATTGTAATAATCCAAATCCCTGTTTACCAGTCTTTCCCCTTCTTTTTGAACTGTTCGGAAATTCCGAACAGTTGCCTGTGCATCTAATTCATTGGTTTCAAAAATATTGGTCAAATGTTCGCTTATGGTAGATTTTACCACCCCAAACAATTCTGCCATTGCCTTTTGTGTAAGCCATATTGTTTCATTTTCTAACAATACATCTACCCTTACTTCGCCTGAAGGGGCTGTATATAGAATGAATTTTTTTATTTCGTTTTCCATTTAATCTGCTTCTTCGTTATGTGTTCCAACCCATTCTTTAGAAAAGGCCAAGGCTCTGTCTTTTATCTCATTCCAGCTTAATGGCATAGTTGTTCTTAGGTTTTTGGTTGCAGAAAATAACCTGCTTTACAGATAATAAAACTATGGTTATTTTACTAACTGGCGCGGGTGTTCAAAAGCATCACCAGTGAGCCTTAACACCTACACTTCTTGCAGCAGTAGTATTTCAATTGAGCGAAAGAATAAAACATCAACAAGTACTTTAACCCCCAGCAACCAAGCCCACCCACAATCCAAAACATTTACATTAGTACCGCTTTTATTTTTTAAAATTATAAATCTACTTTTGCAAAAAGGTAATAATGGCAATAATAGATAGAAAACAAAAAGAAAAACTACAGCGTTACAACGCAATATTAGAGGCTGCTGAAAAGATTTTAAAGGAAAATGGCTTAAATAGCCTGAATATAGAATTGGTTGCAAAAGAAACAGAACTTGCAAAAGGAACACTCTATTTGTATTTCAAAAACAAAGAGGAACTTATTGGGGCATTGAGTATAAAATCAAGAACTCTTTTATTAAAATATTTTCAAAAAGCGACCCAAAAAGTTGATAACCCAATAGAAAAACTTAAAGCCATAGCCCACGCCAGCTTTGATTTTTATAAAAAGTATCCATTTTATTTTGAACTAATTGCTATTTATGAAGTAAATAATAAATTAGAAGAAACAGAAGCAATACAATCTTCAATAAACAATCTTATCCATTTCGTAAACGAAATAACTATTGAAGCAAAAAAGCAAGGCTTATTAAACCCTAAACTTGACCCAGTACAATATACTTTTTGCCTTTGGGGTATGTTGATAGGAATGGCACAGCTTGTAAAAGTAAGAGGTGCTGTAATGAAAAGCTATCTTGGGTTTACAGAAAAAGACATCGTTAATACCTTTATTCAACAGTTAGAAATGGGTATGAGAAACTAATTTTTTTTTTAAAATAAATGAACGCTGTTCATTTTGTGAATTAAAGTTCTATACATTTGCGAAAAGAAACCAAACTTTTTGTGAAATGATAAAAAAAGAAACGCTCCACTTTTTTGAAGAGATAGAGCAAAACAATAACAAGCCTTGGTTTGAAGAAAACAAACCTCGTTATTTAGCTGCTCAAGATGACTTTAAGAATTTATAAATAATCTGCTGCCCGAGATAAGAAAGATTGATACCATTTTTGAAAAAGACTTAAAAAAATACGCAACCCATATTTATTGAGATATACGGTTCAGTAAAGATAAAACCCATACAAAAATCATATCAGCGTTTTAATAGAAAGAGTCACCGACCATAAAAAATGCCCCCTAAACATACACATACAGCCAGGGAGAATAAACTAAAATTTAATAACCAAAATTTAATAAAAGATGAAACGAAAAACACTGAGAAGGAAACTGCTACATTGTATGGCTTGTATTTTACTAACCATTTTTATTACCAACACACAAGCACAAGAAGTAAAGCAACTTAGCTTAGAAGAAGCAACCCAATTGGCCCTTAACCACGACTTACAACTAAAAGTAGATACTGCGCAAATAAGTATGCTTAATTCAAGACTAAACCAGAGCAAAAAATCAAATTTGCCTGATATTGGATTAAATGTAAACTACACTAGAATTAGTGACAACATAACCCCTTTTAGAGTTTCCTTTCCTACAGGTGACGTTACACTCAACCCGCAAATTTTAAATCAGTCTTATAATTCCTTACAATTAAAACAGCTTATTTGGAGTGGCGGTAAAGTAAATTACGGTATAGAAATTTCTAAAAAAGAGTTAGAGGCAGTAAAGTTTGATTTAGAAAAAAATAAGGCAAATACGGTTTATAATATTTCTGCCTTGTGGTATAATTTATATGTTTTAAAAACCTCAAAGAAAATTATTGAAGCCAATATTACAACACTCATCCAAAGCCAGCAAGACGTTAATAACTTTGTAAAGCAAGGAGTTACTTTACAAAATGAAGCCTTAAAAATTGATTTAGCCGTAACCAATTTACAGTCTAATTTAATTGATATTACTAACTCAATTAATGCCCTGAATTTTAATTTATGTGTGTTAACTGGGCTACCAACAACCACTATTATAGCGTTACCAGAATTAACTGAAACAGATAATATAGTAGCGGATAAAATGGATACTTACATAGCAACTGCTGTTAGTAATAGAGCCGAATTGAAAAGTATAAACACCTATAAAGACATTGCAACTTTGGGGTTAAAAATTTCTAAATCAAACTATTTACCTACAGTGAGCGCCATTGGAAGTGGCAACCTTAATTTACCTGAACAAAGGCTTTTTCCAAATCAAAACACATTTACACCTACATGGTTTGCAGGTATAAATGTTAATTGGGCAATTTCTAATTTTTATAAAAATCCTGAAAAGATTAATGAGAGTAAGCAGGCAATTACTAAAACCAATGCATTGTATCATCAAGTTGAAGAGGGAATAATGATGGAAGTAAATTCTGCTCTTACCGATTATTTGCAAGCGACACAAAAAATAATTATTGCCAAAAAAACAGTAGCGCAAGCAACAGAAAACTTTAGGGTTGAGCAAAATAAATTAACTGCTTCGGTAATAACTACAACAGATTTTTTAGATGCAAATAACAAATTACTACAATCAAAATTGAATTTGAGTGCAGCAAATGCAAATGCCCAATTAGCATTAAAAAAATTAAATAAAACAACAGGTAAATAACACTTTAAATAATTAAAAATGAAAAATTCATTACCATACATTTCCATTTTAGCAATCATTTTTTTAGCCAGTTGTGGTGGCAAGCAAAGTACAGACAATGCTCAATTAGAAACAGATATTAGCCCTGTAATTCCAAAAATAAACGGCATAGTTAGTAAAATATTTGTAGAAGATAATCAGGTAGTAAAAGAAGGTGATACGATTTTAGTATTAGACGATGCAACTTACAAAATAGCAGTAAAGCAAGCTGAGATTGCGGTGTTAAGTGCTAAAAAAAATACATCGTTAGCAAGAAGTAATAAAGATGTAATTGGCGCAAATATTAGTTCTGTAACGGCTAATTCAAATGCAGTTGCAGCAAACTTATCTTCTGCCCAAGCAGGGGTAAATGCTGCAAAAGTTAAGTTAGAAGTTAGTAATAAAAATTATCAACGTTTTAAAACCCTCCTAGAACAAAAATCTACTACCCAGCAGCAATTTGATGGGATAAAAGCAGAAAGAGATGCCAACGAACAGCTATTAAAAATTGCAGAAGGACAAGTAACAGCACTGCAACAACAAATAGCAGCATCCAAAACACAAATAAAAAGTACTGCCGCAAATGCAAGTCCATTGAATGAGGGTATTGGCTTGGCAGAATTAAATGTAAGACAAGCTGAAACCAATTTAGAAGCAGCACAATTACAACTTTCTTATTGTGTAGTTACAGCCCCTTGTAATGGTGTAGTTTCTAAAAAGAATGTACAAAAAGGGCAAGTTGTTTCCGTGGGTCAGCCACTGATGGCTATTACCAATAATACAAAGGTTTGGGTGGTAGCAAACTTTAAAGAAACCCAAATAAAAAATATGAAAGTTGGGCAAGAAGCGGAAATTGAAGTAGAAGCTTATGACAAAACATTTAAAGGTAAAGTAGAATCATTTTCACAAGCAACGGGTTCAAAATTTTCTTTATTACCAGCCGATAATGCAACAGGCAATTTTGTAAAAGTTACACAAAGAATTCCTGTAAAAATTGTGATAACAGATAGTAGTAACGAATACCCATTAAGAGCAGGCATGAGCGTATCGGTAAATGTAAAAACGAAGTAATTATGGATAATGCAATGCAATTGCAGCCTACTTACGAAGTAGGGGCAAGAAAATGGCTTATTACTATTACGGTAATTACTTGTGCCATTATGGAATTGATTGACACATCAATTGTAAACGTAGCAACCCGTCAAATAGCAGGTAACTTAGGCGCTACCATCGAAGAAACAGCTTGGGTTATTACAGCTTATGCCATTTCAAATATTATCATTATTCCCTTAACAGGTTTTTTAAGTAACATCTTTGGCAGAAAAATTTATTTTACCGCATCTGTAATATTATTTACAGTCGCATCATTGCTCTGTGGTGCTTCCAATTCAATTTGGATGTTGGTTTTTTGGCGTTTCATACAAGGTATTGGTGGTGGAGCTTTATTAGCAACTGCACAAACTATTTTAGTAGAAACCTTTCCACCAGAAGAAGTAGATAAAGCAAATGGCATATTTGGTGCTGGTATTGTAATGGGCCCAACTTTAGGTCCAGTTTTAGGCGGCTACTTAACAGATAATTTTTCGTGGGGCTGGATATTTTACGTGAACATTCCTATTGGTATTATTGCCGCATATCTATCTTGGAAATATGTAAAAGGCACAAAGAAAAAAACAGAAGGTAAGATAGATTACTTGGGCATTTTGTTTTTAATAGTTGGCATCGGTGGGCTTCAAATGGTATTGGAAGAAGGGGAAAGAAAAGATTGGTTTAATAGTGATGTAATAACTATTTTATCCATTGTATCTATCGCAGGTATTATCGCTTTTATCATTAGAGAATTAACAATAAAAAATCCTGTTGTAGACTTGAGAGTTCTTAAAAATAGAAACGTGGTTGTAGGCGCAGCACTAAGCTTGGCTTTTGGTATGGCTATCTATGTGTCGGTTTTTTTATATCCAGTTTTTGTACAAGGCTTTTTGGGTTGGAACGCAACAAGAACAGGATTATTAATTTTGCCTAGCTCTTTTTTAACAGGTATGTTAATGGGATTGAATGCTACACTTTTACAAAAAGGAATTAGTCCTAAAATTTTAGTATTCATAGGTTTTTTTGCGGTAATTAGTTACGAGGTAATAACCTACTTTCTGGCAACGCCAACTTCTGGTGAATGGGATTGGTTTTGGCCGCAAATGATTAGAGGGTTTGGGTTTGGATTTATTTTTGTGCCTGTTGCAGGGCTTACATTATCGGGGTTAAAGGGTAATGCAATCGCACAGGCATCAGGGCTTTCTAATATGCTTCGTTTATTGGGTGGTGCAATAGGTATAGCTATTACCAACACGTTTGTAACAAGGCGTTTTGCAATACACCGGGGAGAATTAATAGGAAATATATCGTTATACAATCCAGAGTCCAATGAACGTTTTTATGGTTTGGTAAAAGGTTTTCAAAACAGCGGCAAATCATTACAAGAGGCCCAACAAATGGCAGCAGGGGCAATGGAAGGTGCAGTTTCTACCCAGTCTGCAATCATTAGTTATTCAGAAGGTTTTTTATTGGTAGGCATTATCTGTGCAGTTTTATTACCCTTAGTATTTTTAGCAAAAATAAATAAAGGCGAAAAAGTAGATGTTGCAGCTGCACACTAAAAAATGAAAAATAAAATTTATGCCCGCTACCAATTTACAAGTAATGCAATGGCAAGACGAAGTAGACCAGCATTTCCATAAATTATTGAAAAATTCATTTCCAAAGTTAAAAGCCGAGAATAAATGGAAGCAAACGATGTGGCATATAAACGAACGGATAATTGTTTGTTTGGTATTTGGAAAAAATCAAATCAAATTTTGCTTCTTTAATAACCCAACTATTAAGTTAGATAAGTTACAACGTTGGGGTCAAACTATTCATTCTCAAAATTTAGAGATAGAAAACGGCAACTTTATTGATTGGCAATATGTTGAAGACCTAATTAAACAAACCATCGATTTATAAAATGGTAAAAACGGAAAACTTTATACAAGTAGAAATAACTGCTGCCTCACAGTTAAGAGAATGGCTACAAAAAAATCATACACAAAAAGAAAGTATTTGGTTGGTAACGTATAAAAAGGAAGTAAAAGAAAAATACGTTTCAGTACAAGAAGTTTTAGATCAATTGCTTTGTTTTGGTTGGATAGATGGCATAAGAAGAAAATTAGACGAACAAAAAACAATGCAATTAATATCACCACGGCAAGTGCAGCATTGGACAAAAACCTACAAAGACCGATTTGCAAAATTAGAAGAGCAAGGTCTTGTTGCGGAAGCAGGAAAACAATCTGTAATCATTTCAAAGCAAAAAGGGCTTTGGGACTTTATGGACGATGTTGATGCACTCATAAAACCCAAAGATTTTATTGAATGTTTAAATCAACATTATCCTGCAACGAACAATTTTGATACAATTGCTGCAGCAAGCAAACGATTTATGCTTCGTTACATCAAAATAGCCAAAACCCCAGAAACTAGGGCAAAACGAATTTTGGAAATTACTTTATTAGCCAAAGAAGGAAAGAAACTAAAAGGTAGTTAGGTAGTGTCTTTAATTATAAAAAATAAATTAATATATTTTTTCTCAACTGGCGCGGCTGTTCAAAAGCATCACCCGTGATTACACAAAAGAGCGGGATGGCATCTGGAAATTAAACAAAAGCCCGGATGAATATTTCACCAATAACATCAGTCAGCCTGTTTTTTAGGCCATAAAAAAAGCCGCCATTGGCAGCTTTAAGATTTTTACACAGGATTTTTAGCTAGTTACTTACGCAGGTAGTTCTGCTTTTCTTGTTGCAAGGGTGGCCAAAAGCGTAGCAGCTTCTGTAATTGCCAGTTCAACCTGTGCTTTTTCAAACTCATTCTCCAATTGGGCAACCACGCCATACTGTTTCTTTTTTTCTACCAGTATTAACTGGCGCAGCGTAAGGGCTGCTTTTCTTTTTTCATACATCGTTTTGGTTTTTCCACCAATAACGCCTGCAAGAATGTTGTCTACGCCTTCCACT